>JBHLKY010000019.1:0-94238 GCA_048886185.1 Candidatus Hermodarchaeota archaeon | reverse complement strand
ACTATACAAAGGTAAAGGACTAAGAGTTAAATTTTCTACGAGGGGAGGATGGTTAATCCAAACGACACCAGGATGTGTTGAGGAAAGAAATCCATTCCCGAATGTATCATTGACAAAGATCTTAAATTCAATATCCCCATTCGCCATCGTCATAGTATCATTGATATATCCCAAGCCATTAATGCCAAAGTCTTGATAAAAGTTCATGACCCTAGTTGAGGGAACAGGTAATGTTTTTGAATGATAAGTGACTTCTACAATTACTTTATCAACCTCTCCCCAGGCATCACTCACATTTGCCCGAAAAGTGTTTGTACTGGTTGAATATTTCCATTGAAGTACATTAGGTGCCAATGCATCAAAATTAAATGTAACATTTTTTACAGATGAACCTTCTGTTAAATAATTTCCAAAACTATCAGAAGCATTTGAAATTTGATAATTGTAACTATCATTGAAATTTATTTGAGATGGTTGATAAACCCAGTAACCAGTACCATTCAAACTCATATCAAAAGACGTTCCATTTAATTTTAATGTCACATTGGCGACAGAGCTAATTTTATCTGTAACATTTGCCCAAAATACTGGGGAACCTGTCCCTGGGTCATCAACACCAAAATCATTAATAATAGGAGGCTTATCAACAGGATGAATAGCAACTCCAAGTGCTGCAGCATGATCAGAACTTGTTGAAGTCCAGTGAAAAATGTAAGAACTATCATCGGCATTTCCGCTTGCTGCTGCAGAATTAAGATGATCAAAATCATAAGAATATAACTCTGTAGACGGGGCTACAAGAGTCCAATGACCTGTTGTTTCTCCACTTACAGCACCAAAAACCCAATCCCCTCTAGATGTAGTAACAGTCACTTGAGCATCATTTGTAGTACCATCATTATACGTTGCTACTGTTCCAAAAGTATCTGTTTGATTAACTTCCTCTAGAATGGCAAACCAAGCTGATGCTTGGTAATATATACTTTCATTAAAAGTTATAGAAAATGGTAATCCTGTGCCTGTGTCTGGATTTTTCAAGTAGTAAATGGATACGATTGCATCATCTGCTTCGTTCGCAGTTCCTAGATGTGTTAAAGAATCACCATTAAAGGTAATTGATGTTATCAAAGCACGATATTCATAATTATCCCAGCATAAAATTGCTAGAGCTAGTAAATTTGAACCGCTTGAGTTAAGGTTTACTGAGAGAGAATTACCTCCATCGGTGGAATCCCAAGCAGAGTCATAAATACCGACCTCATCATCACCAGAACCACTAATTCCTAACGAGGGTCGAAAAACATGTTGGGTTTGGTTAGAAGTAGAATCTTCAGAATTTGAATCTTTTAAACGATTTGCATCAGCTTGTGCTGTATCAACTTGTTCCAATGGATCTAGATCTATTGATCCCTGTTGACCCCCTGCTTTTTGTAATCCATATAATCGAGCTGGAATATATTTATCTGATTCTGAAAAATTGTCTTCCATGAAATACATCGAAGTAAAGATATTTAGAAAGAAAATACCGATTATCAATATTAAGCTAATTCTTTTTCGAGACATTATTAAATTTCCTTTCCGATTTCTTGTAAATCAATTCTAAATGGAGGTGATTTTCATGTTACTGCCAAATCACACTTAATTTATTCATCACATGCAATTTTAAAACAGACTCTAAATAAATCACTCGAAAGTATTGAATAGAATAATATATAGCTGTATTGACTCAAGAATGTAATTTTAAGAAGAATTCTAGATAAACTATCCATCATGTTTTTTCTTTTAAACATCACAAGAGTTCCAATTTTTCTTTCGAATGATTATATTTACCATTGTTTCCTCACTTTTCTCTGGTACCTTCTTTTAACCAAGATTACATAAGGTCAATTTTATTAACTTAATAACAAAGCAGATAAGATAGTGTCATTAACTATGAGCATCATCTCAAAAAAAATAGTTTTTCTAGGTTTAGCTGAATCTGGAAAATCGACGATAATTGATAGTGTAATTGAGGGAAAACTTCCCCAACTTGGGGGAAAATACGATGCTACAATTAATTATCAGAGAAAAATCAAGAAAATATGCGGTATAGAACTGAATATATTTGATTTAGGGGGTCAAACTCGATTCTTGGATCGTTTCACTGGAGATCTCTCCGAGTTTGTTTTTAGTGATGTAGACGTGTTTATTTTTGTACTTGAACCTCTACAAGTAGTAGATTTATCACGAGCGAAGTATTATTTTGAACTTTCATTAGAAAAACTCACTCATTTTAGCCCGAACGCAAAAATTCACATTCTTCTACATAAAATGGATCTTCTTCCTGAACGATTAGCTGATAATATTTTTGACGATATTTCGAGTTATCTTTGTACTGAAATTTCTAAAAATTTACGCTTTCACAAAACAACAGTATTTTCTGAATCGATATATTTAGTAACAGGGAAAATCCTTGCTGAAATCTTAGGTATTGATGCAGAGTTACACTCAATATCAGAGGAGTTTATTCAAAGTCTCCCGAACATATCCGCCCAAGTTCAGATTATGACAAAAGAGGGTATAATACTACATCTAAATGAAAATAAAGACAGTAAAAGCAAATTGTCTGCAATCCAAATAAGGAAATTATTTGAGTCATCTGTCCAACATGTATTTAGTGATGGAGGTAACGATAAAAGGTTCTTTTCAACTGAGGTTACGGATCAAATATGTTTTATCGATTTTTTAGATAATGGATTAGCCTTACTTATCCTAATTTCAAATGAGATAGAAAAAATACTCCAAGAAGAAACATCAACCATTTTTGATCAAATAATTTCTATATCAAATCAAGTTAGTTTATTTTAAGAAGAAACAATCTTTTCATCCATGATTCGACAAGAGTAAAGGAATTAATGATCTTGCTACTAGAGACAATTTTAACAAACCTAACAAGTGAATCCTCTGACCAGATATTGAAAGCGCTTGATTTCTGTATTGTCGATGAGTCTCTATTAGTTAATAAAGAAGTTATTAACAAAATTTTCAATTTATTAAATCATGAAAATTATTATGTTCGAAATCAGGCTGAAAAAGTTCTGAGCTTTTATATTGAATATTCTTCAGAGTCTAAAGAGCATCTTATGAAATTATTAGTTAAAGTATTTGATAATAAGGAAATAAAACAAGATTTATGGTTTCGATGCACAAAGATTTTATTTTTACTACCGTTAACTGAATCCATGAAGAGTATTTTAAATGGAATTTTAACTAGTAATGCAATTTTTGCTCAAGGAGTTCTTATCTTTCTTTTAAAGAACCTTTGTGAGAAATATCCCGAACTTCTATCTGGGATTCTAGAGATCTTAGTCAATCAGGACAGTGATGTGAAAAAAGGAATTTGTATGATTTTCTGGAAAAAACCTCATTTTCTTTCTTCACAAGCCATTGATGTTTTTTCAATATTGTCTAAGGATGAAAATCGTGAGGTTCGACGATTAGCATGCGAAATATTGAATCAAATGTTGAATTTTGACCAATATAGACATGATATTGGGAAGATCTTAGAATGTAGGTTATTGGACCCATCATGGCGTGTCCAGAAAATCGCTCTAAAGAGTATGGTAACATATGGCTTTCTAGATAATCAAGAAACTTGGGATAAAGTTATTGGATTATTTTGGCATCCAGAATGGCGTGTGAGAAAGAATATCTGCGAAACACTACCAATTCTACAATCCTTAAAGGAACAAAAAAATAAAATTACTGTGGAAGCTTTATTGGCCGCCCTTGATGACCCTAATTGGGAAGTGAGAGAAAGCGCTGCTATATCACTTAACCATCATTTAGATTTAGATAAAGACGAATTCAAAGATGTATTGATAAAAATAAGTGAAAAAACTACTGATATGCATGAACAGGTCAGGAGAACTGCCTGTAATATTATATCTAAACGATATGATGCATTTAAGGAGAGGAAAGAAGACATTTTTAGAAAAATTATTTGGTTATTAGAAGATCCGAAAAAATTGGTCAGTAATGAGGCCTTGAATAACCTACTAAGTTTATTAAATGTTCCTAATTATGATAAATATTTCCCAACGACATTTAGTTCTATTTTAAAATTACTCAGTGAAAGCGATAATAATGTAAGGGAAAAAGCTTGGTTGTTGTTGAAGAAAACAGAACTATCAGATAAACAGTATCAGATTTTTATTTCTGAATTAATAACATTATTCAATCATCCTAATCCAGATGTACGTTTAAAAGCTTGTGAATTTTTACATGAGGACATAGAATTTTGGAGAACTAATCAGAACATCATTCTTCTAAGTTTCACAACCCTTTTGGAGGATGAAAACTCCAAGGTGCTTTCTAAGGCTTGGAATTTGGTAACAAGAAACAAAGAAGTTTTTTCTTATATTTCAGAATTTATCTTTCAACTTTCAGAGAATCTTGAGGACATCGATTCCAGAGTTGCGATCTTTGTTTGTGAAACTTATCATAAATATAATTTAATTAATGGTAATGAAATTATTCTAGACCAATTTATTCGAATCCTTTCCAAAAAGAATATCCCAAGGGAATTAAAAAAGAAAATATTAATCATTCTTACAACTCAAGGATTGCTGAATTTTCTTCAGCCACAATTAATATCCCAATTAATTGAAGAAGGACAATGGGATGTGCAAGAAATGCTCATTCCATTTCTTATACATTTTCTCATTGAAGATAGTAGAAATGAATTAAAAGAAATAGATTTCCAAAATATGATAATTGGTCTATTAAGAGAACCTACTAGTAAAAACGCACAAACTTTTCATACTTCATCTCAACCGATTCATGTTCTGTTTGAAAGCCTAGAGAAAGACCTTCTTGAGTTTAATGTAGAGGAGTTTCTCTTTAATAGTATTAATGACGATAAAAGACTAGAAAAGTGGTTAAATTTAGAAAGGAAATTTGATTTTATTCAAAAGATCAATCATCCGCAATTAGATGAGATAGAAATTAAATTTAAAGAAAGAATATTAAATCAAATCAAGCAGGGTATTGATAGATTTGGATTCATGGAAATTTTCAGAAGTGACATCGGATTAAGCACACCCCTACGAATTGTTAACCTCATGCGTCGTCAACAGGAATCAATTCGAATTAAATTATTAATAGAAATTGATAAACGCGTTGATCTTTCAGTATTACAATTTAACAAGCTTAAAGAAGCTATATTAACTTCTGTTAACGATAATTCCTTTAAAATACGAACCATTTCTTGGAACATCATTCAATATAACTTATTTAAAATCAAAGAATTGGATTCAAAGATATTATCAGTAATTACAACCTCCCTCAATAGCATATATGATGATACTAGGGCTAAAGCGGTTTCTCTCTTATTATCTTGCATTAACATCAAGGATTTGGAGCATGAAACTATTTTCAATCAAATTATAAACAAATTGGAAGATCAGAATCCACTTGTACGTGATCAAGTTTGGCAACTATTAGATACAAAGATAAACCTATCATTCTCACGATATTCCCCAATTACAATGAAGATACTCGATTTACTGTCTAACCCAAATGTAAATATAAGAAAAGAGGCATATTTTTTTCTAGAACGTAATTTAGAGATGTTTATCTCTATTATTGAAAATTATCCTCAACCTCCAGAGGTTTATCATGCTTTGGGATTTATTTACAATCAAAAGGGGAATAATATTAAAGCAGAGGAAATGTTTGAGAAAGCAATTTCCATTAATCCTTCAGAATTAAATAGTATGCTAGCAACTGCATTAATTCACTTAGATAAAAGAGAACCTGAAAAAACCGTTCAAATACTAAAAGAAGCTCAACAAGTCAACCCATTAGATTTCAGGATCTATCAGATCTGGTCAGAATGTTTGAGTGGTTTGGGTAATGATGATGAAGCTAAAAAATTAGAGGAGAAAGCCAAATTCTTAAAATTAAATCAACAAATTATTTAGAAATGCAGGAGTAGGGATTATCTTTCTAATAAAAACTGAAATCCCTAAGAATAACATATTGGATTTTGTATGTTTTGGAATACAATAAATCAATTAAATAGCATTCCAGAAATTAAAAAGACAATTATTAAATAGTTAAAAATCTATTGAGTTAGTGGTGTGACGAAGGTTTTACCGACCGATCCTTATTATGATTAATAAGGAAATGATGAGAACTGGCAACTGACCTACTTTTTTAGATGAGACTGCATGAGTCCTTGGTGTGATTGTGGTTTATTTGGTCAATTAAAATTCCCTCCCTCCACACAATACTTCTGTCCTAATTGTTACTCTCGGAAGTTTGAAAAAAGGATTCTAAATAATATTCCAAGATATATCCGAGGACATTCTATTAGTGTTGCATTATCGGGGGGCAAAGACAGTACTACAATGCTTCATATTCTCCATAAATATAAGCGAAAGCTCCGAATTACTAAGTTAATTGCCATCATCCTCGAAGAAGAGACCCCAGAAATTCAACAGCCTCGGAAAAGGGTCATAAACCAGCTTAAATCGAGTTACTCTACTGTATCTTTTATTCAGAAATCTTATTCTGAATTATTTGATTACTCTCTCCCTTCTTTGATTCATCAATCAGATAAACAAGGATTAAGATATACTCCATGTACTATTTGTGGCGTATTACGTCGTCATGGTATTATGAGATTAGCTTTAGATAATAAAGCTGATTATATTGCACTGGGAAATACTCTCGAAGATGAGGCTGAAACAATACTCCTTAATATACTTCGAGGCAATCCATGGAAAATTTATCGTGACAAAATTAAGTACACTTCAGCTGATGGAAAATCATTACCATTGAGAATTAAACCCTTATCAAAAGTTTCTGAAAACACAATTAGTAAATATTCAAAAATTAACCATTTACAATTTTTGAATGTCCGATGTATTTTTGCAGAAAGATCATTCCGATCGGAAATTACCTCATTCCTATCTATAATTGGGGAAAAAGATCCACGTATTCTTTATAACATTATTTCATCTATAAAAAACGAAACCAAAAGAAAAGCTCAAGTTGAGCTAGTACACAGATGTAGTTTATGTTCATCTTATTCCCCAGAAATTAAATGCTCAGCATGTCGAATAATTCAAAAAATAATGACTTGAGTATTCCTGAAGACAGATAACTTCTCTCTGATTGTTGAGATCAAATTTTCACCAAGTTAAACTCATAATAAGCTAATAGGAAGGATAAAGAGGGGACGGTATGAAAATTAATATGATTTCAGAAGTTGGTTGTCTTGGAAACAGTTGTTTCAAATTTATGTTGTTTAATTTTGATTATGACATGATCTCTTTTTAACTCAACATTCAAGAATGCTATCACAAAAACTATAATGTGAATGAACTTGTTGTTTGAAAAAAAAAAGTTCTAAATCGAGAAGGCTAATTTATATAATATTTAATAATTATTTGGATCTAGATGTCAATAAGGATGGATAATAATGCGAAAACAACCTTTCGGCAATTTAAGATCATTAATTGTAATAACAGATTGGCTTTCCTTTACTGAGGCTACGAAGCCAAGAGATTTGAGATGGTTCTATAAAAATCAAGAAGTTGAATCAATTTCGCAGAGCAGTGTAATTTTTGTTCCTATAGATTTTTCACGTTTGATTCTTTTTAATCTTTCATATATCTTGCTTTATGGAGTAGGGGTATATTGGACTAAATTTTCTGTACGGAAGAAAACAACAACAACAGATACTAGGTTTTTAACTGGCCTTGTTATTCCTGAGGAAAAATGGCTTAATAATCACTTCAGTACAGAACCATTCATATTTCCTCCTCCCTATGATTTTATGATTGTTGGTGAAAATCTTCTAGAATTTTCCTTCAATACACTAGAAGCTCAAGAAAATTATAAAGGACAAAGTAGCCGAGCTTTTGGACGGGGTAGAATATTAACTCAACTCATTTTACCACTCAAGGAACCATTGGTTATGTTAAAGGAAGCGACGGAAAAATATGGCGAATTTTACTATTCTCCTACTCAGATGAGAATTCTCATTTCAGAATTCTTTAATGAGATATTTGTGAATGAAATCGCAATAGAAACTCCAAATAATATATATGAGGAGAATATTCCAGGCATTCGGAGAATCAGACCTAATCTTCTTGAGATTTTCCCTAAACAATGGAGTAATGAAACCTATATTGAAGGCTTACGTCTTGAAGTATCAAAAATCGCTGAAGATTTTGCTTTAATTGGAGCTCCGATGATTCTAAAATAGATTTTGACATTCATACGCCAAATTTATAACTTTAAGAGCAATTTCCTTGAAACTCATTTAGTATTTTAGACTATTTTCATTTTTGCAGAGTTCTGGTCATAGCTATTTTTAGGAATAATTTTCAAGTTCTATTTTACCAAAGCAGAGACAAATTGAAGAATATTTAATATAAGAAGTAATAGTAGAACCTCTATTCATACAAACTTGAGTGCTCATCTTCTCCGATGGTAGAAAAAATAATGAATTTATCGGTCCCAAAAGCTAATCTCACAAACTGTGTGCCAACAATCCGATAAGATTATTTTTTAAAAATCAGTATTAGATAAAAAAGAGAGAATTTTCTTTGACATCCCAGAATAGAGTATTTAAGTCGCTAGTGTTTTCAATGAAAATGTAATATGAAAAACAAATTTCTCATTTCGCATGGAGTAGCGGGATAAGTGATGGAGACTCACTATACTGAAGTTCGACGGCTAATTAGAGAAAATAAAATCCAAGAAGCTGAAAGGATTTATATAAAACTAATGAAGATAGCACCAGAGTTTACTAGCGAAGAAAGATATTGGTTTAATCTACTTTCAAGTGAAATTAAGCGATATAGAAAAGATTATAATTCAGCAAAAGAGAATATCGAAGAATCTCTTCTACTATCTAAAGAAATAGAACTAACCTCTGGTCAGAAAAGTAGTCTTAATGGAAGGATGGCTACAATTCATTATAGAATGGGAAATTATTCCAGAGCAGTTCAATTCTTTCAGAATACACTTTCTTTTCTTTCAAATGATTTAGGCCGTCAAAATTATTATCGTAAAATGTTACTTAATTGCTATTTCAGATTAGAAGACGAGGAAAACTTTTTTAAAACTTTGATAGAAGGATTGGATGATATATTTAAAAGTAATAAGCTTCAAGAGAACTGGAACACTAATTTAGACTTCTTATGGGATATTACAGGGTACGCTAAACTAAGTCCTTGGTTTGTACTAGTCACAAAAGCACTTGATTTTGACCGTCATCCATCTAATGATGTAACTCAATGTGTATTAGAGTATGCCCACGCAAGATTAGCGAGACAGCAATTAGATACTGAAAGATTTCTGAATCATATGCAAAAGAGTTTACGGTTTTGTACCAAAGGTAATAAAATAGATTCTAAAAACGTTGTTTCTTTAAAATTGAACTTCGTTTGGATGCTTCAATTGCTTGGTGAGTACCAAAGAGCCAAAGATATATTGTTGCAATGTCTAGAAGAAGTCCCAATACCATCAGGGAGAAGAATTCATATTTTAAATTCATTAGGATCAAATTTACGTTTCACTGGGGAGTATAATCTCGCTATTCATTATTTAATGGAATCTCTGAGAATAAATCAAAAAGAAATTCACGACAGATGGCAAGAAGCATACACTCAAAATACATTGGGTATGATTTACACTCTCATTGGTGACAATAAAAAAGCAACAAACTGTTATAAATCTAGTATGTTACTAAGTGAGGAGGAGGGGGACTATTATGGGTTGGGATTCACATATGGGGCCCTTGGTTGGCTTGAATCCAATCAAGGAAACTTAATCCAAGCAAAAAAATGCTATGAGTCAAGTATCACGATATTTGAAGAGAATTTGAAAACCGTACCACCGATTATTTTGCTAGCGCTAGCAGAATTATTATCAAAGATGGGTGATAACTTTTCGTATGAAATTGAGAACCTTTTATCGAAAGCTAAAACTCAAATCTGGACTCAACAAAGGCGCCTTGATTTTGGTAGATATTACAATACATTAGGAAATATCGCACTTAATCAAAAAGAATTAAATCAGAAACATTTGCAAAAAGCTTCAAAGGAGTTTTCTTTAGCACTTGAATACTGTGAATCCTTTGAAGTAGAAGCACAAACCCTTTTAGGAATAACTAAAACAAATTTGGAACTTTTCATGATTTCAGCTGATAATTATGAATATCTGGAGAAAGCAAAACTTTTTTTGAAGGATCTTAAAGCTGCTGCCGAATCTTCGGCCCTTATTAGGTGTGAAGTGGAATTAATTTTTGCTATAATTGAAATGCATACACGTCAATATTCGAAGGCAGCAAAAATATTCGATCAAGTCATGAAACATGCAAAAGACCATCAATTTATTCTACTTGAAGGAAAAGTGCAGAAACAGAGAGAAATCCTTCAAATATTACAAACGCATAATCAACTCCAAAAATTTACCTCTAAAACAACTGATTACGAGCTTAAAAGGAACTCCATCCGAGAGGCTATTGACTACCTTTCTGAACTGACAAAACTAATTATGATTAACATGGATAAAGAAAATAAAACGTAATTTAACAAAGAATAGCTGCAAAACAAGAGTATTGTAGTGTTTATTTGAGATTATTAAATCTGTGATAAACTATTTCAGGATGGTTTCCTGGAAAACAAGTCATCCTATGTAATAAATATGTATTTTTACTAGAAAATATGAAAGCATTATAAAATAGTAATTAAGGATGATAAAAGTTGATGGATTTTGAAAAGCTCAGGAAAGAGTTCCCAGTTACTGAAAAAGCCATCTTTCTAAATCATGCTGCCATCTCACCGAGTCCTACACCAGTAATTGAAGAATGTCAAAAATGGTTGATTCATCATAAATCTTATGGCGATTTATTTTTTCCAAATCTCGAAAAGATACTCGAGAGTATAAATGAGGATCGTCGAATTGTTGGTAAGTTTATAAATGCTAAATTTCCTGAGGAAGAGATCGCTTTTACCTATAACACGAGTTATGGACTGGCTGCGATTGCTGAAAGCATTAAATGGGAGAAAGATGATAAAATCATTATTAATAATGCGGAATACACATCAAATTCCTACACATATCAAGCTCTAGCAAATAAATTCGACTTGCAATTAGAAGTTCTCTCAAATATTGACGGGGTTATTCCTCTAGAATCATTCAACCAAGCTATTGATGAATCAACACGATTAGTCGCAATTTCACATGTTCAATTTAGTAATGGATTTCGTGCTAACATTAACGAGCTAGCTAAAATTTGTCATGAGAAAGAAGTAAGATTCATTGTAGATGCAATTCAATCTCTTGGAGCAGTACCAGTAGATGTTCAAAAGCAAGATATTGATTATCTGGCTTCTGGAGGTTATAAATGGCTATTGGGACCTCTTGGGACTGGTTTTATTTATATCAAGCGGGAATTAGCTGAATTACTTTATCCTAGTTTTGTTGGGTCAATGTCAGATGCAAATCCACTTGATCTATCCCATCATGTTTATATACCTGGCCGTGGAGCCAAAAGATTTCAGGCTTCACTAGGCCCACATACCCATTTAATAGCAAGAGCTGTAAAATATCTGAATGATCTAGGTATTGACAAAATATATCAGCAAATCATGAAGCTAACCGATTTAATTATTGAAATTGTTAGAAACGAGAAGATTTTTCAGTTAAACACTCCAATAGAGACTAAAGAACAAAGAAGTGGAATAGTTAGCTTTTCCTGTCCTAATGGTGAGAAAATTGTATCCCAACTCCGAAAATTATCTTTTCCCATTGCTGTTTCTTATCGTGAGGGAGGAATACGCCTCTCTCCTCACTGTTATAATACGATAGAAGAAATTCAGTTATGTCTAGAGACAATAAAAGCATTAAGCTCGAAATAAAGGATTCAAACAAAGTGTTAATGTGATGATTTATCTAATTATTCAATTAATCCTAATATGTCTCTGTATCACGATTGTTTATTTTGTATTTCTTGGAGTTCTCTCTCAAGATTTATTTTTTTTCCCTTCCATTATAGAAATTCTCATAGTGATTATACTAACATTCCTAATATCATATTTCACAATATTGTTTGGCTTAGCTTCAATTAACAAAACTTCTAGGGTATTACTTCGCGATAAAGAGGGAGAATTGGCTGGATTAGAGAAAATTTTATGGACAATCAAGGAAACTACCTGGGATTTAGCCCGGATAATTACAAAGAAAATAATCTTATTACCACTATTTCCAGATATACTCATGAGATTATTTGGTTTTAAGAAAAGAAAAGGGGTGAGTATTATGGCAGATTTATGGGACTTAGAGCTTATTGATGTGGGAGAGGGGACATTAATAGGAACAAATGCGATGATAACTGCTCATCATATACGGAGGGGAAGACTCTATCGAAAGCGTATTAAAATTGGAAAAAATTGCACCCTCGGCATTCTCTCCACTGTTTTACCAGGAGCAGAAATTGGAGATAATGTAATGGTAAGTGCAGGATCTCTTGTACCTGCAAATTGGAAGCTTGATTCAAATTGCATTTATTCTGGTGTGCCAGTTAAAAAAGTTAAAGAAATTGATCCCAAAGAACTTTAAAAATCAGAAACGGAAATTTCATTGTGTCAAAAATCTATAATTATAATAAATAATGGAATCAATTCTCTGAATCTTTAATGGTCAAAGATTTCAGCTTTTTCACTGGAACACCACTATATAGACTGTTGGCATCCAGTATTTGGTTAGGTGGAATACTAGAGCCAAGACCAACTATAGTATTGTCTCCAATTACTACACCTGGTAAAATGACACAATCAGCTCCGATTGTGACATTTTTCCCAATAATAATTCGTCTTCGGAACATTTTACCCCTCCTTATATGATGTCCTGATATTAGGGTGTTTGTACCCACTAAAGTGTTCTCCCCGATTTCAATAAGATCGGGATCCCAGATACGAGGAGTTAATATTGAAACCCCCTTCTTAATTTTTAGACCAAATAATCTAAAAAGGACATCTGGAAAAGGAGAATGAATAATTAACTTTCGAGTTAATGTTATAGCAATGTCCAAGCTTGTGGCTTGAATTGTCCATAAGATTAAATCCGTACCATCTATCTCACCTTCCTTATTTTTCATTAAAACTCTTGAAATCTTGTGCATACTAGCTAGAAGAAAAAGCGTCAAAAAATAGGTTAGAAAGAGGGATATAACCAATGAAGGGATTAAATCAACCTCAAATGAAGTAACTCCAGTAAAAACAAGTAGAAAAAGGATAATAAGGCTTAATGTTAACAAAAGCTGAATAATAAGGAACAGGACCACTTGTCAAACACCTATAATAGATTTATAATAATATTGAAAAAATATTGGATAATATTGGAGAGAGAATTAGGTAATCTAGTACAAAAAAGTACAACCATGGTAAAGGAGCATCTGCTGCTTTCGTTTTATCAGTCTTTAACATGTATAGAGTATAGATAATCATCATTAACAAAGCAATGAATGTATTGTTTAGTATACAAAGAATAAAAACAGCAATAGAGATAGAAAAATAAAATATGTATCTAAGCTTTAACGTAATTTCTATCCCTAAAGCAACAACGGTTGTTCTTTGTTCTGTATGAAGATCTAGAGAATAGTCGGGAATCTGATGATTTATTTGCGCTAACAATGACAGTAAAGAAATTGAAAGAAAAACACAATAAAATTGAATATGTTTTGTCTCAAGACCCCAAATTACATCAAAACCAAAAATATACAAATATAGGGGAAGAAATGTGATTTGAAACCAGATTACATGAAAAATCCAATCAAAACCAATCCGACTCTTTGCACGAAAAATTGGACTGTTATAAAAATATGCAAGAAGCATTCCTGCGACAGCAAATAAAAAATAGATAAGACCAGCAAACCATCCACTAATTAATCCCGATAGTATTGAAAAAACCATTAAAGTCATTCCAATCTTATAATCTCGACTTTCTGATTTCCCGCAAAATACGTTTCTTGCCCTCTTATAAGCATCAGCAGCATCATATGGAGCATCATAATAGTCATTTGAAATCCAGATGAAGATATTGAAGAATATCATAGAAAGTACAATTAGAAGAGCTCTGTACATTTCAAACGTGTGAGGCTGACGTAGATTCAGTATTAATCCAGTAAAAGCAAAAAGTGATGAACCAACAATGTTCGGTACTCTCAAACGATAAAGCAGATTACTTAGCATGTTATCACTCATTATTATTCTTCAAGGTTCGTTGAAGGTGATAGATATCCAAAAACTTCCTCTGCAATATCAACAGCACCATCAAATAGAGACCGAACTCCACGCCATGTTTTAAGCGTTTCATTATACTTAATACAGAACTTTTCAAGAAATTCTCGAAGAGCTTTATGTAATTCTGGATCCTGTTTATTACTAAAAATAGCAGCAGATGTTCCATTCTTTTTTTCAGTCAATATAAAGTGGTTACCATGTCTTACTAGATTCAAATCGCCTTTGTCTTTCATGGTTTCGGACATAAAAGAGGATACGGCTTTGAGAGCTCCTGAAAGTAATGTTAATTCAATACTGGTATCTATATCTTTTGTAAATGTGTAATCGAAGATTGGTAGTCCTCCTTCCTCAATAACAAGAAGGAGCGTAAAATCAAGTGGTTTGAAACTATCTGATACCCAGAACAAAGGTAAAGCCGATAGAACTGCTAAAATAGTTATAAGGTATGTAATGAATTCTAATCCCGAAAGATCAGTAACCATAGGTGTTAAAACCCAATGACCAAATCCAGAGCCAATTCCAAGACCAAGTGCAAGTGAAATAAACCCAATCGAGTAATAACGGCCAAGACCATCCCGAGGAGATAAATCAGCCCATAAAGAGGAGTCTAGTGTTGTATGGAGCATTGCAAAAGAAAAACCTATACCAAAAGCAGCAATGAGGAAGCTATTGGGAGACTTTTCTAGCCCAAAAATCAATGATGCAAATACTAATCCATAAATTGCAGCAACAATAAAATTTTTTCGTCCGAAACGATCCGCAAGGTACCCAGCAGGTAAAATCACTAGGAGATCTCCAAGTAGGACGAAAAACCAAAACGTTTTATCAACAGGGAGATCATACTCCCCTATTGCCCAAGAAATTTCCAATAACTCTCCAATTCGAGAAAAACTAGCTAAAGAAATACCAAGCATCGTATATAATAAAATGTGTGAGAGTATATAAGCTCGAACTGACCTTCGTCCAATGATTTTGGAAAATTTTGTTGGCCATTTATCATTTTGCCAAGGGATACCTAGATTACGGGTTAAAAGGAAAAAAATTAAAGCAAATATAAGTCCAAGAATACCAACAACAACTAACACACTTGTGAAGCTATAAGTCCAAATCCCACTTTGGTAAATCCTCTCATATTCATGCGAAAATACTCCCCCAAAGAGGATACTAAGTAAGGCAATAGCAATAAAGATGAAGATACAATATGAATATACTCTTCCTCGGTGCCACATATCTGTTAACCCAGCAAACAGTGTTCCATTACTTGTTAACAATATTCCGAAAAAGAAAGCAAGGCATATCAATCCAATCATCAATATTATATATTCCTCAAAAAATATAATTGAAATAATAACTGAAATAGAGCTCCCCACCATCCCTATTATCACAGAAAGCCATAAATATTCTGGATGGCTATCGAGTACAGAGCCAGTATAGTAAAGCATGAAGATAACCAAACACAATACAAAACCCAATATCAACATTCCAAATCCGAGAAAAGGATTGTTTTTTGACGATTCTACTTTATCTAAAATATCAAAAGAATAAACCAAGAGTAATAGGGAAGCTAACAACCAAGAGAATATACTTGGGATAATTACGGTCAAAATTATTTTGATTTTCACTTTTATCACATTGGACATTATATAGGATTCTGTTATCTATTTTACAACGTATATCATAATATTTATTTAGTAATTTTCTTCCTTTCTTGATATTCTCGTAGAAAAATGTTAATATTTTATTGATCTGGGGAACTTTATTAACTTACTTACCCATCCTTTTTATTTTGAAGTAACAGTCATCATAGTAATAATATTGGTAATCAGTTAATCTCTGACTCTTTTAAACTTCTTAATACTGTTTTAGATGGAATAAGAGGACCAAAAACATCTTCAGCGATACTGATTGCAGGATCAAAAACACTAGTTTGACCAATCCACTCATTTATCTCGTTATGATAAGATAAACAAAATCTTGCTAAGAAACTATCTAGGCTTTGTTGTAGCTCAGGATCCATCTTGTTGGTAAAAATTGTGGCGATGAGCTCCTTTCTCTCTGTTCCTCCTTTTGTTTGGAAAGTCACCACTTTACCATGACGAACAAGATCTAAAACAGCAGGTTGTTGGCTTATCCCCTCGAAAAATGTACTAATAGCTGATAAGGCGCCGGCCACAAGAGCTAGATCTTTTTCAGTAATCTTACTTTGATCTGGTCTTTCAAAATCGTAATTAAACATGCATATTCCGCTTGTAGCAATTAAGAGAAGGTAGATATCAAGAGGTTCAAAAGAGTCTGCTACAAAAAAGAGGGGAAATAATCCAAAAACAGCTGAACCAAAAAGGACATAACTAATAGTACTAGGACTTAAGGGAAGTATAAATATGCCCATCGCTAAACCACATCCGACTCCTTGTAGTAAAAAAACGAAACCTAAGGCATTATATCGTCCTACAGAGTCAAGAGGGCTTAAGTCACACCATACAGCACTATCAAGAGAGGGATGGATCGCTGAAAAGCTGACCCCTAATAGATACGCAGAGAAGTAGAACATTATTGGATTTTCACTTAAGCCTACAATTAATGCTGCAACTACGACTCCATAAAAACCCATTACAACAAGGTTCTTTCTTCCAAAATGATCAGAAAACCACCCCATTGGTAATACACAAAGTAAATCACCAAAGAAAACAATGATCCAAAATAATTTTGTCTGATCTAATGCCAGCTTTCCAAGGAATGGCAGAGTAACTAGTAGATCGGGATACCGTGAATGACCGATCTGGGATAGAGTAGCAAAAGCTATTCCAAGCATAAAATAAAAGAAGAAATGAGCGACCAAATAAGCTTTAACTGATCTCCGATTAATAATATGTTTGATTGGAGTAGGGAATTTATCATTCACCCAAGGAGATGATGAGCGAGAAACATAATAGAAAAGGATTGCAGCAAGAATCGCCAAATTGCTAATAATAAGGAGAGGAATTCGAATATCTAGCTTAAAGAGTTCAACATATAGGATAATGATTAGTGATATAATTGCACTGATGAATAGGGCACTGGCATAAATACGTCCTCGGTGGTGGACCTCTGAATGTGCTGTATATAGTGCACTAGCTCCTGATGCTAATATTCCCAAGAAAAAACCAAGACTTATCAATCCTAATATAAGAAAAATAAAAAAATCAACACCTAGAACTGTGATGAAGAGACTAATCCCACTCATTATCAAAGATCCTGTGATTAATGTGTTGATTACCTGTGGATTCTTATCAATGATGTATCCAGATAAATACAAGGAAAAAGTGGCGAAAATTGCAGTAAAAAATAGAAGAATCACACCAGAACTGGATAAACTCTGATTTATGTCTATTTCAAGCAAATCAAAAGCATAAACTAGGAGAAAAGGAGCTGTAACTAACCACACGATGCTTGTAGGAAGTATGATAAAGATAATCTTAGTAATTTTCATGAATACTCTACCTTACTAAGTTTTTAAAGAGCAACAAAACTCTAATTAAAAAATGCTTCTCATAAAATAACTAAAGAGATTCCTTGGGTATTCCTTTATTTACAGGAATTTAAAATTTAATAATTGATAATACAATAAAGTGACATAGTTGAGTCATTTGGAAAAAATTAGACTTTCATTCGTTGTTGGAATAGAAAAAAACGAAATAATGAAGATGATGATCATCGAGAGTCCCATTTTGTGTCTGTTTAGGCAACATCAAAAACAGATTTGGTGAAAAGAATGAAGAAAACGCCAATCACGTTAGTTAAAATGGGTGGAAGCTTAATAACTTATAAAAAAGATTCTTATCGCATTAAACAATATTTAGATCAAATAGACTTCTTTAAATCAGGTACAGGTTCATTAGGAACATTAACTGAGAAAATTATTGATTTAGTTAACTTTGATTATCTTAATGAAATCCTTAAGATTTTATCGTCGTTTTTAGCTGAAAATCCCAAAAGGAAATTAGCATTAATTCATGGGGCTGGTTCAATAGGACATTCCTTGGTTATTCATTTATTAAAGAACCATTCAGATCTCGATATTCAATACCCTTTCATCAAACTTGCAGTTGCCATTCAGAATCAAATAATTGTATCTGAAGCCATAAAAAATGGTATAAATGCTATCTCTTTCCCTTCCCATCCCATTTTAAGAGGTGTTCCAACAGAAAATACTTCATCAAAAAAAGCTGATGCTTTTGATCTAACAATTTTTGAACAAATAATTACTGAAACTACAGCAGTACCAGTTTTTTATGGAGATGTTGGTTCTACATCAAGCGGTTGGAAAGTATTCTCTGGTGATATCTATCCTGCAGCTTTGACAAGACGTCTTAACATTACTCGTTTAGATTCAGTCATATTTCTTACTAATGTGGAGGGAAAACGGACTGGAATATATACGAAGGATCCAAGTTTCTCTGATGCTAAATTTATTTCTCGAATTGAAGTTGACGCGGACGAAATATCATATTTTGGTATTAATGATGAAATCCTTTCCTTTCAGAATGTTAAAACTAAAGGAAACTTTGATGTTACAAATGAAATGACCGGTAAATTGAAGAATATCATTGAATTAGCAAAATCTCACACCAAATGTTGGGTCGTAGGACTCAAAGAGTTCAGCACTGCTTTGAATGGAGAAGCTGTTGGAACAATAATCAAACCAAAGAGAACTCATAAGATGAATATTGTGTTTTTAGGAACTGGAGACGCTTTTGGATCAGGGGGAGGGAAAAGTGCCTCTGTTTTTGTAGAAATTGGTGATAAAGGAATTCTATTGGATTGTGGCCCCCACACAATACAGGCATTAAAGAAATCACGCAGAGAAACCAATAATGTTGATATAATCCTTATCTCCCATTTTCATGGGGATCATTTTGGTGGGATTCCGTTCTTTCTACTAGAAGCTGGCATTTTTCAACGAAGGAAAAAGCCACTGATGATCATTGGCCCTCCAGAGATTGACAGAAAGACAAATGATCTTTACTCAGCATTATATGGAAACATCGCAGAAGAAAAGCTCCCTTTTTATTGTGAATTCTCAGTTCTTACACCATCTAATTCTCCATTGAAGATGGATGGATTAATCATCAGAGCTTTTAAAATGCTTCATACTCCTGAAGCTCAAGGATATAGATTAGAAATGAAAGATCTTTCTATTGCTTATTCAGGTGATACTGGGTGGACAGATGAATTACACCATCTTGTTAAAAAAACTCAATTGACAATTTCTGAATGTAATTTTTTAAACACAACACATGAAATGCACTTAAATTATCACCAGATAACCAAACTTGCATCATTAACTGATAGGATGGCCCTTATTCATTTAGGATCGGAAGTAATAAATAAAATTCCAATCCTTAATACTTATTCGAAAATATTTTTCCCCTTAGAAGGGCAGGAATTTTTATTATAAGGTAATCAAGAAAGTTTCATCTATTTTCAACAGTTTTTTTGGATTCAATTAATCTCCAGACAATATTTTGTCTTTTTCCATCAGGAGATGATACAACTTCATAGGTGACCTTCCCATCTATTCGCATTTGAGTCAAAACCATGGGTATACGATCAGCACAGTCCTGATTGAACATGCTCACACGATCAATAATCTCAACTGTAGTAGCCTCTACTAACTCCTTTAGTACAAGTTCTATCCACTTTTCTGTCCCAGATAGGTCTGTTTCTGAATCCAACCCTCGATTCACCCGAGGTTTCATCCTAAAAAATTCTTCTATGCACTAAGATAAGAGGCTTTATGAGAATTTGCATGACTACTCATCAAATTTTTTCCTTGAAATATCGAGAAGGATCAGAGATTCTTTTTTTGGCTTTTCACAATAAAGCAAATACCATATTTCCTATTCACATTCGAACATTCCTTTTTATTACTGTTACTATCTTTTTAATATTCGAAGAAAAGCTTTTGAAATGGTGCACACTATATTCCTTTTATTATTATAATTCCATTAATCGTCTCGGGACACTCATTAAAGCTGGAGATGGTAGTTTGGCTAAAGGTAAAGAAATTAAACATATTTTGAAGGTATTACTATTAGGTGATGGGGCAGTAGGTAAAACATCATTAATATTACGCTTTATTGAGAATAAGTTCCGAGAAGAATATAGCATGAGTTTAGGAGTTGATTTTCTTACTAAAACAGTAAAGTTTATTGATACAAAAGATGTACAACGGACTGTATCATTACAAGTATGGGACATTGCTGGCCAGGCTAGGCATGTTTCATACTCACATCTCTATTTAAAAGGAGCTCTTGGAGCGTTTTATGTTTTTGACTTGACCCGTAGGGAAACACTTCTCAATATGCAAGAAAGGTGGCAATCACAAGTTCTAAAAGTTTCTCCAAAATGTTTATCGATCCTTATTGGAAATAAGGCGGATTTGAAGCAAGAACGAGCATTTACGAGTTCTCAAACAAAAAGAATCCAAAAAGCAATGCATGTCATTGATTATGTTGAAACTTCTGCTAAAACTGGACAAAATGTAAATGAGGCTTTTCAAACTATGACAACCAGAATCTTAAATCTTACAGCTAAGAAATATATCTTAGATGAATGAGGAGTTCAGTTCAACATGGCTTTAGAGAAATTCAAGACAATAAAAGCTTTTTTCATTTTTGAAAAAGAAACAGGAAACACACTATTTACGCGATCTTACGAAACTCATGATACTAAAACACCAGATGCCCATCTAGTAGTAGCTTTTTTGACAGCTATGTTCACTTTCGCTAAATCAACATCATTGAGCGATTTGAAAGTTGTTGATATGACAGATCTCCGATTCTCCTTCATTGAAAGAGGTGGATTAGTGTTCGCTATATTAGCTTCTCCTCTTGTAAGTCCATTAGACTTACAATTTAAATTAACTACTATTTCGAGTCTTTTTTTAGCAGAATATGGAACACGGGCGGAAGAAATGCAAATTATTGAAACAGATATATTTGAACCATTCAAAAATCATGTTGACGAAGTCTTTTTGGGTGAAACTCGTGAGATGTTAACTAGCTCAAAAAATGCTGCTCTCTTTTATCTGAAAAAATTAGTCCAACAAAAAAACATAGGAGTAAGGGGTGCCATGATTGTTTCATTCACTGGGGATATTCTACTCGAATATAAAATGGATCAAACACGAATGGAGGGAGCTATTCGTCTCTTAAATGTTTCAACATATATGAGGAATTTACGATATCTAGTTGTATCTTCAGAGGCGACTAATTTAGTTGCCTATAAAATTAGCGAGGGATTATTACTTTATGTTGACGGAGACCCCGCATCTGGACTGGAGAAACTTGTTATTAAAGCGTCTGAAACGGTTAAACAGGTAAAAGAAATCATCCCTCACTAATCTACAATAATATAGGAAATAGGGATTACTTTTGAAATTTATAACAAAATTTCGATTATTTGGATATTTTTTCTTCACAGCCATAACTTTTATGGCAGTTTTTCTACCAGAGTTCATATCTGTATATTTATTGATGATTTCAGTGAATGATTTTCTTCTCTGGCTTATTATAGCAATGTTTTTACCCATTCTTTACTTCATTTCCTCAATCGCTTTTGGAATCATTCATTCCCAGATAATTTGTCGTTTATTTTTACCAAAAATACAACCAGGAAGATACTATCATGGTTCTGATTTAGCTCAATTATATGGTGTCACTATTGTCTCTCCAGGGATTTTTAAATCAATGTTGAAAGCTTTTAGTTTTATTCCTCATCTATATTCCATGTTTTTGGCAAAATTCCTTAGATTATATGGTTTGAATGTTGGAAAGAATGTATATCTTTCATCAGGTACAATGATTGATTCGCATCTAGTTACAATTGGTGATAACTGTTTCATTGGATTGCGTGCAATCATTGCTGCTCATGTTACAGAAAATCAATATCTGACAATTGCAGCAGTTAAAATTGGGAGAAATGTTACAATAGGAGGAAATACAATTATTGCTCCAGGTGCAGAGATCGGAGACAACAGTGTGATTGGGGTGAATTCTCTTGTAACAAAAGGACAAAAAATCCCTCCAAATACAATTTACGCTGGAACCCCAGCTCGTTTTATTCGAGAAAGCAAAAATTTTCCAGGATAGAGTGAGAGAAACCATGATTTATTTCCATTTGGCTCATGAAAGAGAACTATTGCAAATTGAATCAATCATAAAGGATGCTTACCAATCAATATCAAATGTGTTATCTCGACCCCCTGGAGCACTGAACGATACCGCTGAAAAAATCAATAATGCTTTCCGAAAGGATCAATTATATGGAGTTTATTCAGAAAATAAAGAGTTAATTGGAACTTTTTCTTTAGCTCCTCTAAAAGAGGACACTATAAAACTATTTCATTTGGCGATTAAACCACAATATCAAAAACAGGGAATAGGTTTCTGGACTATTAGGGAGGTCATCAAGATGATCCAAAAAAATATGCCGAGAATAACTGGAATTGAATTAGAGATATATTTTAAAATTCCGAGTCTCCTCAGATTTTATGAGAGATTTGGGTTTACAGTAACGGGAGAAAAGCGGATCCGAGATGAAAATATTCTAATTCTAACTAAAAAACTCTAAAAAATATACACTTTCTTTCAGATAAGAGAGGAGAACCTATTTAGAGAAAATCTTTGATTAGATCAACTCTATTAAACTTAGAAAATAAAAGTCATCCAAAGTCTATAAAAATGATTTAGGTCGAAAATAAATGAAAAAAATAGATCTTGAAGGAATTAAATCCCTACAAAAGCAATTATCAGAAATTATAGGAGTTTCTGGCCACGAAAGACCAGTTGTTGACTTTATTCAAAGCCAAATTGAAGGAGCGGTTGACAAGATGTGGGTTGATCCCCTTGGATCTTTATTAGCTGTCAAGGAAGGAGAGAATCCCAAGGATAGAATCATGGTTGATGGTCATGTTGATGAGATAGGATTTATGATAAGTTATATTGAATCTAGAGGAGGTTTTCTTCGTTTTGTACCCATTGGTGGATGGGATTCTAGGACTCTCTTAGGACAAGCTGTCAAGATTCTTGCAAATGATGGAAAAGAATATCATGGTATAATTGGGTCAAAGCCCCCACACTTAACTACAGAAAGTGAGAGGAAAAACCTTGTGAAAGTCAGCGATATGTATATTGATATAGGTTTGACAACTAGGGATGAGGTGGAATCCTGTGGTATTCAAATAGGATCTGTGGGTACTCTATATGATCCTTTTGTTGAATTTCCAAACAATATGGTTAGAGGTAAAGCCTTCGATGACAGGACAGCAGTTAATGTTCTTATTCATCTGATAAAGGAATTTGCTATAAATTTTCCATCTGATACTCTTCTTTTCAGTTTCTCTACCCAGGAAGAAATTGGGGGGCGTGGCGCTGGACCAGCAGCTTTCACGTTGGAACCTACAATCGCTTTAGCTATTGAAAACACCACAGCTGGGGATGTTCCAGGAATTAAAGACTCAGAGTGCCCAGCATACATTGGTAAAGGGCCTACTATTTCAGTAGCGGATAATAGTATGATTGCTCACCCCTTTGTAAATAAGCGTTTAATAGAAAATGCTAAACATGAGAATATTCCATTTCACATTAAAAAGCCAATCTTTGGTGGGACTAATGCTGGAAGGATCCACCAAACACGAGGTGGAATACCCTCTTCAGTTGTCTCAGTTCCCTGCCGATATATTCACTCTCCAACATCTTTACTGTCCCTAGAGGACATTCATCACACAATTCAGCTTGTATCAGCTTTCATTCGTAATCCAGCAAAAATATGAAGCAGCCTATAAACAGCACTCTAATAAATTATGTCGAGATATAGAAGAATCCTTCTTGGAGGAAATATATATCTAAGAATAAATATCCTTATATGTTGTTTTGGAGTAAAGAGACTAGAATCACATACTTATGCTTTAGTGAGTGGTATGTCCGAAGAATCCGTATTGAATGATCTTAAAGGCCTTAAATCAAAGGATATCGATCTCAAATGGACTTCAATAAACAATCTGCAAAAATATTTACAAGCAAACCCAAATTCCGCGGATTTTCGCTTCCGTATGATCGTCAAATCGTTATTACCTTTTACTAAAGCTCCAGAGAAGAATATTAGAGAAAAAGCACTAATAACATTAATAGAAGCTCTTCCAGACGTAAAAACAGTTGAATCTTTAGTCTCTTCAGCACTTTCAGATCCAAGTCCAGGGATTCGGTCATTAGCTCTTGAATGGCTTGCTAAACAGAATCATCCCCAGCTTAAACCACAAGTAATGAGAAGTCTTAATGATCAGGCAGAGGTGGTTCGAAAGACTGCAATGGAACTTGTTGTTGCACACCAAATTGAGGGAGTAGAAGTAAAATTGTTGCAATTATTAAAATCAGAAACTGGTGGTCTTCGCAGATCAATAATATATGCCCTTGGAAAGTTAAAGACACCAAAAGCAATTGGCACCCTTGTTGAAATCATGCGAAATCCTGGGTATGATGATTGGACACGTAATCAAGCAGGGTCAGCCTTGGAACATATGGGAGGACGGGAACTTATATTACCATTTATAGAAAACCTTGTAGACCCAAATGACTATGTTAGAGAAACAGCAGCGGCTTTTCTTAAAAAAAATGAACAGGAAATCACGTCTGAAGTCATATCAAAAGGGAGAATTGATTTAATCGCTTCACTCCAACATGGAACCGACACAACAAAACAAAACTTTGATTCATCAGTCTCCTCCCTTACTTCTCAAATGGCTTTTGCGATAAAAGATCTCCAAACACGGTTAATAGCAAAAGACAGGTTGGTCTTATCAGAACTTGCTGCGGAATTACAGTCCAATGTAGTTGCTATAAAGGTATTAGTTACAAAAATATTAAACTTAAAGCTGATTCCTCTTTTTGATGACACTTATTTAACAGAAACAGGTCTAAAGAGATTATTGATAACAGAGTTAGAAGAGAATAACTCCATTCACATTCCAACTATAAAACAAAAAGATCCTTTCAGACAGGTTTCACTAGAGATATTAAAGCAATTAATCTCCACTATTCCACAAAGTCATCAAGTTAATCAAGACCTTTATTTAACAGTAGAGTGCTTTAACAATATCTCTACTGAATTTAAAAGCTCAGGAATTCTTCAAATTCCAAGTATTGCAACAGAGATCAATAAATCTAATGATGTAGTTAAAAAAGAATTAATTCCAATTTTAAATCCATCAAAAGATGGATGGTATAATTCTCAAAATGAATACCTTACAAAAGAATATCTACAGACTCAGTTAAAACATCAGATAGAAAGTAATAAGATTGTCTCGCTTAAGAAATTTATAACTCAAATCGGAAATCCTAAAATCGAAATTTCCACGTTAAAAGAGATTGTTGAAGACAAGTTTAAAGGGGTATGGCTTGAAGAAATCAATGTTTTTCTAGAAATAACAGAATTTCAGAAACTAGAACAGAATTCCTCAGGAATTGATGAATCAAGAGTAATTCATCTTTTAAAACATATTAATATCGAATTTCCTAGATTCTTACAAAGCCTACAGAAATTAATGGATATAAAAACCTATCAAGCAAGTGATGGACAATTAATCACTCTAGAGAATCTTCATCCACAGCTTCAACAACATATCATTGGTAAAGGCTATCTTTCTATCTCTGAATTCTTACAAAAAGTAAAATTTGGAAAAATAGCTAGCACAACAAAACCAGTTATTCTCGATTTTATCACACAAGAATTTAGCGGTAGAACTACTCCTGACACTGATTATTTCTTCACTGAAGATTTGATAGCTAAAGTTGAAAAAGAAATTCAAACTCAAGGAAGAATCAATTTTAATGTTCTAGGATTCAAATTAGATTTGAATCCAAAAATCCTTTATAAAATAGTTGAAAATATCCTTTTTATCAGAGGATTTACTAATGCAGTGGGAGAGTTTGTAACCTCAAAAGGCATTAATCAGGAAATTCAAGGAATCATAGAATATAGGGAAGAATTTTCTCTCCAAGAGCTTTTAGAAATCCTTGAAATTATTAAAGATAAGAAAAATGAAACGATAGTTAGAGAAATAATTTCAGAGGATAGCAATTTAATAATCTCTTTGGATAAAAACAAAGTAATGACCCAAAAAAAGGCTCTTAGTAAAGTTATTGATTATGTAAAGCAACCTGAAATGCAAATAAGAAAGTTAATCCCTTGGGAAGAAATCAGTCGTGAAACAAACATTTCTAGGAATGACATCAGAATTATTTTTGAGTCCTTGATTCAGAATAATTTGTTACCTAGAACTCTGTCAGAAAAGGGCTATCTCTTATAAATTTCATATTATAACCAACAGGTTACGATAAAGATGACTCAGCCTTTACAAATCATAGTTGATCAACGGGAACCTGAAAAACTCAAGAAAAGACTGGTGACATTTGGTATGGAGGTTGAAGAACAACAATTAGATGTCGCTGACTATATCTTATCTGATCAGGTAGCTTGTGAAAGAAAAACAGGTTTGGACTTAATTACGTCTATAATGGATAATCGACTTTTTGAACAAATTGATCGATTAATTGAAACCTATGACCAACCAATCTTATTATTAGAAAATTTGCCCTCAGCATTCGAAAGAACTGAATGGAAGAAGAGAAAAAAGCATGTTTATGGTGCTTTGACTTATATTTTTTTACGTCGCCAAGTACCAGTTGTCCCAACTTCTCGAATGAGCGAGACAGCTATCGCATTAAATCGTATCGCCTCATGGGTTCAAGAAGAACACGCTGATCCTATTATTGCGCGAAAATCACCTAAAAAGCGATCGCTAAGGGATAACCAGCTGTATTTTTTACAGGGTCTTCATAAGACGGGCCAAAAGAAGGCCGAAATTTTACTTGATTCGTTTAATGAGAAACCAATTGACATTCTAAACGCAATTATTGAATCTAAGGTAATATACACAAGAACAGGAAACCCAAAGGGAATTGAAGGTCCATTATCTCAAGTAGAAGGATTTGGACCAAAATATTTAATAGAAAACCAAAAACTGTTAAAATCTTCCTGAGAAAACTACTAAATTTTTTCATTTTCAATCACATTTTATGCAAAATTTAATATTCTCTACTCTAAAAAAGAGAGTTAGTATTAATGCCATAAGCTTGGGTCAATTAAATAGCTTAATATACATCCAGAAGGATTTATATTTCTGCAAAGCAATATCCAAGGACAATTGGATTCGCAATAGGGGTGAGGAGAAGTACTTAACTTTTCTTTGGCTTTTTTAAGTTCCATTAGAAGTAAATTTTTAGTAGAAACTCTACTAGATATAGTTCTGTAGTGAGTGGAAAAAGAGTCGGAACCCATTCACATTCATTTCGTGTACCTGTCATGAACACTTTATAAAAGCTTCTCTAGACTTTATATAGAAAATAGGAGAGGGAGATAAGTGAAAATGACGAAAATGAGGAAAATAATTATTCATAACTATAGCTAAGATCTGGAAACGTACCATCTCTAACTTCTTTATTATATTCTCGTATAGCTTCTAAGATCTGTTCCTTAAGGTTTAAATATCTTTTAACGAATTTTGCTCCGAAATCAAAGTAACCCAAGAGATCATAAGTTACCAAGACTTGACCATCACAATAAGGCCCAGCTCCGATTCCAATCGTTGGGATAGAAATCGACTCAGTAATTTTTTTAGCTACTTTCCATGGTATGGCTTCTAATACAAGAGAAAAAATACCAGCCTCTTCTAGCTTCTTTGATTCTTCAATAAGATAATTTGCTGTCTCTTCAGTCCTACCTTGAACTTTAAAACCTCCAAAACGATGAATTGATTGAGGAGTCAGGCCTAGGTGACCCATGACAGGGATACCTGCATCAAGGATTCCTCTAACAGAATCATTCCTCTCACTTCCTCCTTCAAGCTTTATTGCCTCAGCATGACCTACTTTAACTAGTTTGATTGCATTACGAATTGCTTCCTCTGCAGAAACTTGGAATGTTCCGAAGGGCAAATCTCCAATTACCATTGCTTGTTTCGCCCCTCGTGCGACTGCTTGAGTATGGCGAATCGAATCATCTAAAGTCACAGTCAATGTTGTAGGATTTCCATGGACTACCATACCCATTGTATCCCCGACAAGCAATAAATCCGTTCCTGCTTCATCTAAGATAGATGCCATCACAAAATCGTAAGCAGTCAGCATGGTTATTTTTTCCCCCTTATTCATCATTTCTATAACATCTAGAACTGTTTTTTTTCTCATAATTTCACCTCGAATATTCTTTTGTTATTAGCTAGCTCCATGAGCCTATTTGACATGAATTTTAGGGCTTCTTGTAATAAGGTTTCATTATTCAACTGTTTTTTCTCTTTTTCCAATTCTTTGATAGTTAATTTTGTGAGTTCCTTGGAAAGCTGAATCATTTCAGTTGCAGCTCTTACAATATTATTGGTAATGGATACTGATGCAGTTAAAGATGTCCGTGAAAGAGGATTTAAATCAACTGTAACCACATCTTTTCCCAACTTCCTAAGTGCTATTGTACGGTCACCATCCTCCAATGGTACAAACACACAATCTGAACGCGCGATTCCACGGGAATCTACAAATCTACGTTTATGTGATATTTCAGGTATCGTCTCCTGTTTCTTTGGATCAGTCCCATATACATTTTGAGCACCAGCTTTCATCAGAACTTTTTTGATAGCAACCTCACGTTCAGGTGTCCGATAAAAAAGATTTATTTCTAAAGGAGCATTTAGGATCTGACTGAGCTGTACCATTTCTTCAGGACATAATACAGCAACATTACCATTTACGGAAATTATAGGATAATTAGCCAGTAATAAAGTGATTACAGCTAATCTTTCTTGAAGTAAAGCAAAGGGAGGAGTAGATTCCCCCAATATATAATCATAAGCCTCCCCACGGCCAGCTGCAATTAATCCAGCTTCTGCAACTATTTTTTGATGCATTCCCTCAATTAATCTCTCACGTATGATCAAAGATTCATAACGTGGATGAGATTTTGGTACTTCATGGATCATTGTTATCTACATCTTACTATGGTTTTTTGGCAAATTGCCTCTTCGCATATTTGGGTAACCGGGATCTTGATATATTTCAAGTCACTGTTGCTTTTATAGAATATGAAAAAAGCTTCACCAAGCATGATTTGGGCTCCTAGAACAGTATTAGGCAAATCCTTAACATATTTCTCTAGTTGAGGGGACCAAAGACTCACACGATTTGAAAAAATGGCAGATAATCTTGCGAAATTTGAGAAGGTCGGCTGAAGAATTAACTCCGAAATGAGTTCATTTCCTGCTTCATTTATTGCTTTTCTTTTATGAGGATCTGACAAAACCTCAGATGTTGAAAGAGTACCTAAATGGATGGTAGCTATTTTCCATTTATTAGAATTTGTGAATGACATTGTTTTTCCTATTCCAGGGGCTCCCTCTTTCAAACGAATCTCTAATCCCCCTTGGTAAATTCCTATGACATCTCCGAGTCCTGATTTTGTCAGAACCTCAGCTTTATGGGCGACTTGAAATAATTCTAATCTTGACATCCCTAAATCAAGAAATTCGTTTAGAGCAAAAGCTGTTCCGATTGCTCCTGCAGCAGAAGCGCCAAAGCCAGAAGAAAGTGGAACCTCGAAGTTATGACTAATTGAAAGATTTTTTTGACTTTTTTTAGAAAGTAAAATATCAATCACTCTTTTGGTAACAGCTGCCTCTGGTGCAGTTTTTCTTACTCCATCGTATAAAATCTCAACATTAGGATAGTCAGATTTACGTACTGTAGTAATAACTCCCCTATTGATTGATAATCCTGCTCCCCTTGATCCCTGTTGGAGAAGATTCTTTGAACTATCTTTGATCTCAAAAATCCCAGTTAAATGTGATGCAACCCAATAAGAAGCGTCATTTATCACAAAAATTCCTTCACTATTGCGGATATCTTTCTAAATGCCGAATCAAATCAGCAATCGCCGCGTTGACTGGAGCTTTCAAACCCAATCGTCTACTTTCTTGAACAATAAATCCATTCATATAATCTATCTCTGTTCTACGACCTCGTTCGATATCCTGAAGCATACTACATTTATTATCATTTGTTTTTTCTATAACATGAAGAATGAAGTCACGAGTTTCCGAAAAGTCTTCATCAGGTAGATTATGAGAAGCTACCGCTAATCCCTCTTCCAAGATTGCATCAAAAATATGAGTAATTGACCGCTTTTGCAGGATTTGACCATTAGGTACATGTAAAAGAGCACCCAATGGACATATTGTAGCATTTGTCAAAACTTTTTGCCACATTTTCAGTTGAATTTTAGCTGTCCTGTTGGATTTGAATCCTGATTTGTTCATTATTTTCTGTATTCTAGGCCCAAAACCATTTTCGTCTCCAGAGATTATGCCAAAGGAGGTTTTTCCAAATGCTACATGTTTTACAATACCAGGATAAATTAACTCAGCTGCCTCGGTTGTTACTGCACGAAAAACTGGATTCAGAGGAAATTTCTGCTGAAATACTAGCTCATTACCCATTCCATTCTGTATAATGAAGATGGGAGTCATTTGAGAAAGTTTTCCTAACATACAATTTGCTACAACCTCATTGTCGTAAGCTTTAGTTGAAATAAATACTGCATCAGGAGTCACGACCTCTGGTTGAAAATTTGTTGCAGCAGGGAAACGAGAGATTATCTCCTGTTCCGTTTCTATTATTCGTAATCCTCTTTTATTAATCTCAGTTACATGAGGATTACGTCCAACAACAGCAACATCAAATCCAGTATAAGCCATTCTGCCTGCAAATAAAGATCCAATGCTACCCGCACCAAATACTGTGATATTCATTTTTTATCACTCCGATCTTTACAATCATTAGCTATTATGTCTGCAATTCGTTCTCCAATCATCATTTTTGAACCTTTAAGATGAATAGGAGGGTTATTAGGCCGAATAACGAAGATATCATTGGTTTTTGAAATAAATCCTTTTTCTGGCTCACCTACCCAATTAGCACAAACCATATCCAGATTGAATTTCTCCAAAAAATCTCTCCCTCTTTTTAATAGCTCTTCTTCTGAAACACCGACTTCAGCCTTGTATGCAATAATATGTAATTTAGAGAAATTTTGTCTAATATTTTCAATTATCTTTATTGTAGGTATTAGTTTGATCTCTAAACCGGATTGTTTTGAAGGTATTTTACCAGGTTGATACTCTGGCCGATAATCTACTACTGCAGCTACAGATATGAATCCATAATACTCTGAAGAAGAGAGCTCAGAATGTACTGTTTCATACATATCTTGAGTTGACCTTACAGATTTTATTGGGACTGTTAATCTTTCTAAATCTAAGTTATGCCCTTCACCCAGGATGAGTAAAATTTCAGCTCCATGATTTTTCAAAGCTTGTGCAACTTCAACAGCAGATAATCCAGTTGATGGATTGGAGAGAAAACGTACGTCATCAAGATATTCGCGTGTCGCACCTCCTGTTAATAAGAATCTCTTCCCTTTTAAGAGGTGAGATGGATCAAGTAATTCAAAAATGGATTGCATTAGATCGCTTAAAGAAGGAAATTTGTGTTTATTTTCAATTTCCTTTGAAAATAAAAAGTGAATACCTTGTTTTCTCAAATAATCAATGTTTTTCTCAAGAATAGGATTATCTAATAAAACAGTATGAGCAGCAGGAACTATTAATATTGGAATCTTGGCTCCAAAGGCTGCTAATGCAGCTAAAGTAACTGGAGTGTCTGCAACCCCATTAGCGAGTTTGGAAATCGTATTTGCAGTTGCAGGACAAATCATTAATAGATCAATTTTATAATCAGGGTGTGAGACCCATTTTACATGTTCAGAAATTCCAGAAATTTGAGTAATAGGTTGTTTATCCATACACCATGTTAATGCATCTGTTGCTACTAAACGGGATGCTTCTTCTGAAAGAACAACAACAGGATCACCTTCATAACGTAAAATCTCTCTAATAAGATGGGGAACTTCAATGGCCGCAATTGATCCTGTAACACCAATTAAAATTCGTTTATGTTTTAATTGAGTTCCTTTGGTACCAAATATTTCAGTTACACCCATGATATCAGTATCCTAATTACAGCTCAAATTCTGTTTTGTTTGATTTATTACTTAATTATTTACTTTTAAGAATCAGGGTTATACCGATTCTTTTTGTATTATAATGTGGTAGGAGTATATACAGTATAGGTGTAAAAATACTACATCAAAAAAAGTCGTTAAACGCGTGAAGTAAGATAAGAATGCGATTTAATAGAAAAATAGCAAGATTTATGATAAATATCAGATTGTACTTCCATCAATTAAAGATAGAGATTTGAAAAATGTCATTCCTTCAGATAATTGGTGACCAGTACCTTTCAAGTATTCTCGATGGAATTTTCTTCTCCATCTTTGCTTTTTTTATTGGAATTATTTCATCCTCACTGGGTGTTGGAGGAGGTTTTATTACGACCCCAGCATTAATTTTACTCGGAATTGAGGAAAGTTATGCTATTGGAACAGTCCTTTTTATGATCATCTTTACGGCATTATCTTCAACAATTGCCTATGCACAGCAACCAAGGAGAATAGAATATCATACTGGTCTTTTAGTTGCCATCACAACAGTTATAGGAGCATTACTAGGCAGTTTTACAAGTTCGTATCTAGCAACTGAAGCACCTCAGGTTTTCCGGCTTGTTTTCGCGATATGTTTATTTCCAATTGCAATAAAAATGATTTTTTTTCCTAAACAGAAGAAAACATCAATCGATGTAAATGAAGAGATTGAACATGACAAAGTTGTTTTGTTTAACATTGAACAGCGAGAATTGTTGAGTACATTACTAGGACTAATTGCAGGGTTTGCTTCTGGTCTGTTAGGGGTAGGTGGTGGAGTTATAATGGTTCCAATCTTGGTACATGTCGGTAAAATGAGTATGCATAAAGCAGTGGCCACCTCAATGTTTATCATGATAGCTACAAGTATTGCAGGTGCTGCAGTTAAAATTTCAATGGGCCAAATCTTTCCTGATTTAGCATTTTTCTTGATATTAGGGATTATACTAGGAGCCCAGATTGGGCCTAGATTAATCAAGAAGATCAATACTAAACGACTTCAACAAACCTTTGGATTTGTGATGATTTTAGCCTTATTTTCAATTGCAATAGGACGCGATCAAATCGTATCTTTGATTCAAGGTATTTTAAACATATTTTGAAACAGATTTTTAGTTATATTCTTTCAGTTTAAGAACGTAATTATTTATTATCAAATAAAATAATTTATTAGAGTCTATAATCGTTCAAAGATAATATTTGTAAAAAATACATCCCAATATTTCTTTAAAATTAAGATACTAAATGAAATATTTTGATTACTCCCGATGTTCAAATAATGGAAGAGGTTTCAATTCTAGTTGTTGACGATGAAGAAGATACTGTGGAACTTGCCTGAATGGTCTTGGAATATGAAGCATATCGCGTTTTTTCAGCTAATAATGGAGAAGAAGGAATACAATTTCTTGAATCAAACTCCGAGAAACCAGATATTATTCTTTTGGATGTTCTTCTGCTTAAAGTCAATGGCTTAGAAGTATGTAAATGGATTAAAGATGATCCAAAGTTGAAAGAATCCCTGTTTTACTCTTTACTGTGAAAGTGGGAAAGAAGAATAGGATCACTGGTGAGGAAGCGGGTGTAGATGCTTATATCAACAAACTTTTTAGCGCTGATGACTTACTCAATCTAATAAAAACTCATCTTAAGAAATCAAAGAATCTTGCATGAATATATCAAATATTTAAGGGATTTTATCTACCTCTTCGATTTCCTGAATGAAAACGGAAGCATTTGGAAAAATTTTTACTATTTCTTGAACAAAATCAAATGTATAATCAATGATTCTAAATGTGACCTCTACAGGAAATTTTTGAATGATAAGGGAAACGTGAACATCTAAACCTGATTTTCTTTCCTCAAGAAATCTTAAAGTAATGTTGTACCTGTTTAATATTTGTAAACTTTTCTTAAAATCCTCATGAGTCACAACAAATAGAATAGTTTGGGGTGTAATTTGAAATGCAGCCACAGGTGTACAACTAGGTTTTAAAATAGACATGAGTATATCAAGATTTGTCAATTAAATTACGCCAACCTCAAGCGTTCCGATTGATTCAATAGTAGCGCTAATTTTATCTCCTTTCTTTACAGGGCCAACTCCTGCAGGGGTACCTGTAGCTATTAGATCACCAGGATGTAATGTCGTGATAGTACTACAATAACTGAGGATTTGTCCAATCTTAAAAATCATATCTCTAGTATTTCCTTTCTGTTTAATTTGGTCGTTCACTCTCAATTCTATATCTAATTTATGAGGATCCTTAATCTCATCAGAAGTTACAATGAATGGACCAATAGGGGAGAATGTATCGAAGCCCTTAGAAGGAAACCAAGGATGTCCTTTCTTTTTTGCTAAAGCTTGGATGTCTCGAGCTGTTATATCCAGTAAGATAGTATAGCCAAACACAAAATCAAGACTTTCTTCCTGAGAAATATTTTTCCCCTTCTTTCCAATAACAACTGCCAATTCTACTTCATGATCAACTTGCTTAGCCTGAGGAGGAAAAACAATATTTTGACCAGGTCCAATTAAAGCAGATTTAGGTTTTAAAAAGAGAACAGGATTAGAAGGAAGATTTTTTGGTTCAATTCCCATTTCTTTTGCATGATCAAGATAATTTCTTGCCAAACAAATTATCGTTGAAGATTGGATAGGTACCTCAAGAGAAGACATCTCATCAAGCTCATCAAACGCCAAATTAGCAATGTAAGTTCGGTCACGTATGATCGGTTCAATATCCGATAAACTGGGGTACCTTTTAATGAGATTATTATCCCAAATAACGATTGCACCCTTACTCATTCCAATTCTCATATTTGATTCCTCTATTAGAGTTTTTATATCACTAAATACCTTAAAAGATTCCAATATTATTATAAAACAGTAAAAAATCGGAAGACGATGTAATTTCCTTTTTTTTGGATTTGATAAGTCCAAATAACGATAAAAATTAAACCTTATGATTGATTACTAAAAAATCATCAGATCATATAAATCTCTATTTTTACTTTACTTAAGAGGGCTATTAATGGAATGTTTAGTCACTGGTGGCGCAGGTTTTGTAGGTAGTCATTTAATTGAACGATTGCTCATAGATAATCATTCTGTGGTTTGTTTAGACGATTTCAGCACTGGAAAGAGGAAAAATCTTGATGATATTAAAAATGAGATCAAAATCATTAAAGGGGATATACAAAATCCTGATATTATAAGAAAAGCTGTTAAGAATATCGATTATATCTTTCACTTAGCTGCTCAAATCTCTGTTAACCGATCTGTCCGTGATCCACAATTCGATGCCGCTGTGAATATTGGAGGTACAATAAACTTGCTGGAAGCAATGAATAACAGCTCAATCAAGCGTTTCATATATATGTCCACAGGTGGAGCGATTTATGGCGAACCTACATCCATTCCTGCTCCAGAAACCACTAAAGAAGATCCCATTTCACCTTATGGAATCAGTAAACTGACAGCTGAAAGATATCTACATTGGTTTCATCGAACATATGGCCTTTCATACTCTATAATTCGACCTGCGAATATTTACGGACCAAGACAAGACCCCCTTGGTGAGGCTGGAGTAATCTCAATTTATCTAGGTAGAATAAAGAATAATGAACCCCTCGATATTTTTGGTGATGGCACTGATACTCGAGACTATGTTTATGTTACTGATATCGCTGATATTTGTATCAAAGTAATGAATTCTAAGGATATAGAAACATTTAACGCTGGAACTGGAATACAAACAAATTTACTGGATTTAATCAAGATCATCGAAGAAGTTACTAAAATCAATGCTCGTAAAAGATTTTGTGACTCACGACCTGGAGATGTTAATCATATCTCATTAGATTCATCAAAAGCTTTAGAAATATTAGGATGGAGAGCTAATACGGATATGTTTTCTGGAATTAAAAAAACATGGGATTGGTTTATGACAAACCACTAAACAAAACTTTGGATCTTAATGAGGCAACAATTCTCTTATTTTTTTCTCCTGTTCTAAAAGCCACTTTTCATCCAATTCATCAAAACCAAAATAGTTCCAAAATGAGGCAACCACCCATGGGTCTAGTTTTACTTCTTTTCTTGGATTTTGGGCAACCAACCAATACCCCTGCCACAATTCCCCAACAGCTGTTTCTAAAAGACGTCTCTTAAATTTGGTATCGACCAGTTTACTCTGTTTTAACCTTCGTTCTGATTCATTAATGGAAACGAACGCCGCTAATATCCACATCTCGCGATCTGTTTTAATATTTAAACTATATAGATGATCTGCCAATATTTCAAGCTCTTTTCTAGCATCATCAAGCTTTTCAGGAGTGAAAGCTGGGATTCGAAGTAAATTCGCAAAAAAAATATACAGTTCAAGATCAAAATCTCTTAATACATCTAGTAACAATGTGGGAGTTCCAATTTTGAATGCATTCGCCTCCATCAAAGGTACACAAATTGCTTCCTCTGCTGCTTTAATTAACCATATGTAAGCGTCAGCTAACATATCCTCTCTAAGCCTATTATTCATTCGATCCAGCAACATCGTAGCTGTTTGACGTTTCAATTCAATCAGGGAAGAATCCCATTCAATAAGAGGAGCTTGATCTATCCACTGTTGCATCTTCCCTTTAGGATCAAAAACAATATCAGAATGACGTAAAATGCGTATTACAGTAGCAACCTGCCAATATGGAACATTTTTTCTACCTCCAAGAACATCCAAAAAGAATGATGGAGGAGCAAAAGTCACTTTTATTTCTAAATCATTTGGAATACCTACTAAATCAGTTATGGTCGTTTCCTTAAGATCATGCACATTTTCACGGATAGCCCAAAAAGTAACTCGAGAGTCAAATTGCTCAAAATCGTCATGAACAAGAAGTCGGCCTTGTTCTTGGTCTTTGGCTTCGATTTTCATCAAGAGAGTTTCAATAATTTGATTAATGATTTCTTTTTCCAACAAGTGATCCTCAATTACAACAAAAAGGAATAGGAATTTATTAAATTTTCATTTAAAATGTTGTTATTAGTTATTCAAACGGTGAATTGAGTGAATAAATCTTGGATTTTCTTTCAAGTTTCCATCATTATTGCTAGTACAGTCATTCAAATGAATGTATATCCTATTAACAGTATTGAAAATGAAGATTTCCTCAACCTAGTTCAATCCAACGAAATTTCAGCCAATACAAACCTTCGTGTACTCATCGTCTTAATAGAGTTACCTGATGATCCACATCATCCAACACACACAGTTCAATTTTATGAAGATCTATTTTTTTCTACTGAAACTAATAGTGTGAACCAGTATTTCCAAAATGTCACTTATCGAGATGTGACCTTGGAGGGTGAAGTATTAGGTTGGATTCGAGCTAAACATGGAATTGCTTACTATGGAGCAGGTGGAAGGCTTGAGAATGTAGATATTCGCCCTGATTATCTAGTCAATGAATCGCGAACATATTGCTTGAAAGAAGGTAAAAATCCAGAAAATTATGATCTTTTTGTGATAATTCACTCTGGAGATGGCCAAGAATACTCTGGAAATTCAGATGATATTTGGTCTCATAAATTTGATTTACGTCGGTTCGGACTTACAAGTGTCGAATATTCGATAAATCACGAATTTATTTCATATGTTACCCCATCACATGAACTTGGTCATGAACTCTATTTTCCAGACCTCTATGATCATGCGAATAATTTTAAGCAGATCTTTGTAGGCCCATACTGTCTTATGGCCTATGGAGAAGGACATATTTCTATATGGCAAAAATATTATAGTCATGTTTCCCGTACCGATTCACCACAGTTTCTTACAGATGCACATAGGCTCCAAATCTCTAATTATTCAGATGATACATTTATCACTGTTAATCCAATTGCTATCACTGAACCTAGCGGTATCATGTGGCTTGAATTGGGATGGAACTCTTCAGGGTTCACAGAGCCACAATATGGTAGAGGATGGACAGTAAGTGTCAGAGAGAATCTTGATTATGACAGAAATCTCCCTAAACATGGCGTTGTTATTTCTAAAATACAGGTTGGCCCCCGTAACTCTCAGATTCAAACAAACCAATTGATCCCAAATGTATATCCCTCATGGGAGGTGATTGATGCTCATCCTGAAACTAGTGGAAATAAGGAAGATGCAGCATTTTCTTTATCTGAAGGAGATATTGGTACATATATCTCTGGAAAAGGGTGGGCAGTTCAGCTTATAGAGAAATATAATAATTTATCTTACAGCTTAAGAGTAACAAACGAAAAAAACATTCCGAAAGTAGAAATAATTCCACCTAGTCAGCCCATAAGAGGAATTTACAATATAATGATCACAATTTCAGGAACATATTCGCTAAATATTTCTCAAACAGAAATTTCTATTGACAATGGCCCTTGGCAAAGATGTACCCCTAGCACAAACTTAGAAGGCACTTATCAGTTTGTGTGGGATACCACACAAATGAGAGAGGGAGATCACATAATACGAGCTAGGGCCTCAGATAGTTCAAACATTCCTTACGTTGGTTATTCTTCCTTTCTATTTATGGAAGTAGATAATACAAATGGAACGATACTTGTAGTAGATGATGATCTTGGACGGACATCAGAAAATTCTGTTCTTTCCGCATTAGATGATCTAGGCTACTTTGGCCAATATGACATCTTAAGTACAAGTTCTCTTTCTGAAGCAGAAATTACTGCGGAAGAATTAAGGCGTTATAAATATGTTATATGGGTGGGAAATCCAGAAATCACTCCAATAAGTAATTCTCACATAAATTCCAATGAGTTCAAAGAAATTAAGAAATATTTGGAATCATCTACAGAAATTAATCCTTCACGTATCATTTTCTTGTCAAATTATAATATTTTTGATTTCAGTAATCAAGATAGAGACGTCTATGATGAAATTAAAGGAATATTCCGAGCTCAAAGTCCAACAAACTTTCGGGCTCCAGTCTCTCTATTAAGAGGCCAGGAATTTTTAAAATCGATTGCTCCATTCACACTAGGCCCTATTGATTCACTTCGCAAAAATCGAAGTAGTGATGGAGAGGTTGTTACTTTATTATCTGGAGCTGTTCCCATCCTTCGTGATGAAGATCCAGAATTTCTTGGATATGATACCAAGGGCTATTATGTCGATAATGGAGAATATAAACTTGTCAATTTTCTTTTTCAACCTGAATTGGTTCCAGGGGAGGTTTTAACTCAGCTTTTAGAAATGTCATTAAAATACCTTGACCAGCCGAATAATTCCACTCTTATAGAAAACAATACAAGCTCAACATCGCAAAATGAATCCAGTCCAAGGACAGGTGGAATTGATGCATTCCACTTCATTGGAATGTTGACAGTCTATTCAATCATTCTTCTACTTTTTTCTAGAAAATACTTGGAAAAAAAATAAACTTTTATGCCAACAAGTTGGTTAATCAGTGTTTTGTGGGGATGTAATTGTCTGTAGGCTCGAAATGTCGAACTTCACATTCAAAAATATTCCTATTATAATGAGAAAACCTCCAATAAGGGTAATTGGGGGCAGTACTTGAGAAAATATTAACCAAGCTAATAGAGAAGCTCCCACTGTTTCCCCGATAACTGCTAAAGAAACTGTTTGAGCCGAAATTTGCTTCATAGCATAAGTATACATTGCGTGTCCTAAAAGACTTGGGCCAATAGCCAATGCAACGAACAGCACTACATCACTTAAACCGATGCGAAAAATATCTTCTCCTAAGATCAATGCATAAATAAAAAGAAATACTGAACAGAAAAAATTGACAAAGAAAACATAGGGGATATTGGGAACAGTATGATGTGATCGCATTCGTTTTCCAATAATAAAATAGCAAGCAACCATGAGAGCTCCAAAAAATGCCAGAGAAATCCCTTCTGGGAGTAAAGTGATGGATTTTGGGGAGTTAGGGGGGAATGATATCAATAATAAACCTCCGAATCCTAAAAGTAAACCAATTAATTGATAAAAGGTTATCTTTTCACGTAATAACAAGAATGAAATGACTACAACCCAAATTGGTGAAGAATTGACAACTAACACCGACACAGCTACAGATAATCCAAATGATGGATCTAAACTAGAAATCCATGAAAGAAAATGAAGAGAAAGAAATAAACCTGATAAAACGAATATACGAAGATAAGAAATGTCAAAGAACGGTTTAAATTGATTTCTGATTTCTTCATGTAACAAAAAGGGAACAAGAAATAGGACAGATAAGAACAAACGCCAAAAAGCAATAACAACTGCTGGAACATTGTGAGGAGAACTTAATAAGATCGTAATTAAAATTGAAGCCCAAGATACTGCTACTGTAGCAACAATTAAGCTAATTTGACACTTTGTCTTGGGTTGAAGATGTTTCATGCTATCACAGAAGCATATTAAAGTGAGATTCTTACAGATATCTATTTTTAAAAAAATTTTATTTCAGTATTTTTAATCATACTGAGCGTGATTACTAATATGGTCAAAGAAAATCCTATTGGACCAAGATTAGGTGCTCATAAATCAATTGCCAAGTCCATTGATCTTGCTGTGGATCGCGGATTACAAAGCACATGTGAATGCTTACAAATTTTTACACGACCACCAAGAAGATGGGAGGCAGGGAAACAAGCTCTTTCTCCTGAAATCATTAAACGATTCATTCAAAAATCAGTAGCTGCTAATTATTATGATACTGCTATCCATATGCCGTACCTACCAAATCTTGCTTCTCCAGATGATAGTCTTTACGAAAAATCGGTCAGAGTCTTGATCCAAGAGGTAGAAAAAATGGTAATATTAAAAGTTCCATATGTTATTACACATCTAGGAAGTCCAAAAAATCGGGACGAAAAATTTGCTGCTGATCGGATTGGCAAAGCTTTAAACAAAGCTAGGAAACACATGGAAATCTCCACGATGATTTTATTAGAGAACTCAACGGCCAAAAGAAAAACTTGGGGAAGTAAAGTTGAACATTTCGAAAGAATCTTTGGGAATATGGAGGAAGAACAGTTTTTCGGAATCTGCTTTGACACTGCTCATGCTTTTTCATCTGGTTATGATATATCTTCTCCAGAAGGATTGAATGAGGTTATAGATAAAATTGAAGAAGTGATAGGGAAAAATAAAATCAAGATATTTCACATTAATGACTCTAAAGGCCCCCTTGGATCTGGAATTGATCAGCATGAACATATTGGCAAAGGTTACATTGGATTAGAATGTTTTATCGAACTAATGCAAAATCCCCGCTTTAAGAAATTATCAATGATCCTAGAAACCCCAAAAGACCAAGAAATAAGTGATCAACAGAATTTAGAACTATTAAGAAATTTTAGATTATAAATTGAAAAATACTATTGGAGCTAATAATAAAGGAAATAGAATCATGAAACATCCAATCTCAGATTTGAGTACTGCTTATCGCTATCTATACCCTAGACTTACTGTTTTAGTCTCATCAGGAACTGTTATCAATCCAAACGCATTAACTATCGCTTGGTCATGCCCATTATCAGTCACACCACCATTACTAGGAGTTTCTATAAGTAGATATAGATATTCACATGAACTAATAAGGCAAAATGAAGAGTTTGTAGTAAATATTCCGAATATAACCCAGATCGAAGGAAGTTATCATATTGGTAGTCACAGTGGTCGCGAGAAACCTCAGAAAATCAAAGAAGCTGGATTTACCATTGAGGCATCAAACAAGATTGAAGCCCCTCGATTAAAAGAATGTCTCATTAATCTTGAATGTGAATTACAAAGAATTATCATCACTGGGGACCACGATTTGTTTATTGGAGAAGTAGTGGAGGTATTAATTGATGATAAAATAATAGATAATTGGGCATTTAACCTAGGAAAATTTAAACCCATTTATTGGCGGCAATCAAAATCAATAAAAGAAACATATTCCCTTAATTTGAAAGAGACATGAAAGGAAAGGCAAATGGAATATAATAAATCAGATAAATTAGAAATTGATGGCCAGTTGGTCTATTTCAAGTCATCTGAAAGCATGACAGAGATTCCATCTGAGTCCGTAACTTTAGTTGTTACCTCACCTCCTTATTGGAATGTTCGTGATTATGGAGGAGAACAGATAGGTTTCGGACAAAACTATGATAATTATATTAAATCATTAAACAATGTTTGGAAAGAATGTATTCGGGTTTTACAGCCCAATGGTAAAATTGCTATTAATATTCAACCACTCCCAGTTGAAAGTAGCCGATCAGGATTTAACCGTCGAATAATCCAGAACATTATGTGGGATATTGAAAAGTTCATGAGACAAAAACGATTTTTTTTATCAGGTATGCACTATTGGGACAAAGCAGAATATGTCTCTAATGTATCTTGGGGCAGTTATCCCAAGCCAACGAATATTGCTTCTAATACTGGTTTCGAACAAATATTTGTATGGGTCAAACCTGGTAAAACGAGAAAGGCTTCAAAACAAGCTTTAGCTCAAAGTTCACTCTCGAAAAATGAATGGCGACATTGGGCCGTACGATGTTTCTGGGATGATATTACTCCTGTTTTTAAGATTGATTCAAAAGGTGAAAATCGTTTCGGACATTCTGCGCCTTTCCCAGAAGATATTCCATACAGATTGATAAGAATGCACACCATGGTAGGGGAAACAGTTTTAGATCCTTTCTTAGGCTCAGGAACCACTCTTAAAATATGCCGACTGACGTTAAGAAAAGGAATAGGTTACGAGATAAATAGGGAGTATGCAGATCTAATTTATACACGAATTAGAGAAAAATGGAAACAACCCGCCATTGAAGCGCAATACAAGGTTTTTGGTACGACTCAATTCTTTCAGGTTATGCAATATACGTACAACCGAATCAGAGAGGATGACTCTTTAACTCTAGAATCACTCATAAGAGAACTTAATCGTATTTTTCCGAAAAAAATGACTAAATCATGGATTAACCATATGATAAACATTAAAAAAGACCGTAATAATACAAAAACCTCTCAAAAAACGAATCTTGACCAATTTTTCAATACATCATAATATGATCAATAGACAGGTAGATTTTTAGATAGAATTCCAATCTCAATTCAATCTCCTCCATTTTTGCCTCCTCTCTGCATACAGATTATTATTATTCTGCTTCCTTTGTCTTTTTCTTTATTCTTTCTGTTTGAAGTTGTTGAATTCGATCTATTTCAGTTAATAGAGTACGAATACTGGTCGGTTTTGTGAAGAAACCAATGGCTCCTGCTTCAACGGCTTCCTTCTCGACTCTTTTCTCTGCACTAACAAACAAAACCTTTGCATCAGGAGTCATATTCAAAATTTCCTTCATAGCCACTAAACCATCAAGAACAGGCATTCTATAATCCATGATAATGATATCAGGTTTGATAGGGAGTTCAGAAAATTTTTTTATAGCTTCCCTACCATTACTGGCTGAATCAACAACGTCATGGCCTTCCATCATCAAGAGCTTGGTGTAAATCATAAGAAGATCTCGTTCATCATCGACAAGAAGGATTCGTGCCATTCTTACGATCGCCTCAGTGGAAGGGGAAGATAAGTAAACAGATTACAAGAGGAAGTAAAAAATCTACTATAAATTTGCACGGTTATCTTTTTTAAATTTTAAGAACTTCTCTAATCATTATTATAATATACAATCCAACTTTTTCATAAAGATGTTTAATTAAGATTGTTATACTACGTTAATTTACAAACATTTTCTTTATATTTATAACCAAATCTCATTCAAAGAAGCAATAATTCTAGGGCTTATTAAAGGGGCTATAAAATGTAAAATCAAATGAATTAATGTACTGACAGCAAAAATACCCTTTTAAACCGTAATATTCCCGAGTTCAATACCTCATTAATAAAAATACAATTAGAAGGATAATTGAAAAGGTTTCGAGTTAAGCTTTCATAACAAATCGAGTGCGTCTTTCAACTGTTCCTTTTCTTCTTCAGTTAATCCTGTTTCACTTGGAATCAACAGATCAGTCTCTGCTAACCTCATTGAGATAGCTAAACTTCTTTCCAAGTAATATTTGGCTTTATCTTCCATTTTTTTAAATTTGTATGCTGTAGAAATTATGTACATAGATGTTGCTATTCCCTTCTCATACCCAATATCCTCTGTGACCTGAAGAGCCTCTTCAGTGAAATCAAAGGACCTGATAAAGTCCTTTTTCTCCATAGCAAGAACCCAAGCTAAATTTAAAAGAGCTTCAGCCACTCCTTTCTTATAATTATGTGCTCGAGCTAGAGCTAAAGATTGTGCTGTAATTTCCAGAAAATCATTAAATGAATTATTCTTCCAAAGTAAAATCCCAAGTGAATTCCGGATATTTACCTCTGGTTGCACAAATTCTAGCTTTTCTGCTTCTTTTAATTCATCTTGAAGAAGAGTTATTGCTTCTTCAAAGGCGCCATCTTCAGCCAAAGCGCTAGCTTTTTTTACTACATCTTGAAACTTCGAAAGGACTTTAGGATCAATCGTGGTAGCATCTTTGGCCATTTTGCTCACTAAATTCACTCTATGACGTCATTCAGAGAAAATAATAACTTTCCAGTTGAGTATATGGATATAATTTTCTTATTTTCGTCTCTTTTTTTTATCTTTTTCTGGAAAAGACAATCACTTCATATTGATAATGATTCTAGTTTATCAAACCTTCGGTGTCAACTGCACGAAGTATCACTAAAAAATTATAAGATTCATCTATTATTCTCAAAGTTGTATATATAATGAAGTGTACAGGATCTTATGCACTTGGAAAATTTATAGGACGACCAACCCGCTTCTTGGCAAAAATTGAACTCGGATCTGCAAATCAGTCAACTTTTCTTGTGGAAGCACATGTCGCAGATCCAGGGAGATTAAAAGAATTATTACTACAGAATACTCCAGTTATCCTTCAGAAGAGATCTAATCCTACTCGTAAAACTCAATACTCATTAGTTGGCGTAAAAACAAAAGAAACTTGGGTCAATATTGATTCACAACAAACAAATCGATTGTTTAAAGAAGAATTTTATAGAATATCCCGTTTCAAAGGATTAAGAATCATCCAATCTTGGTATAACTATGGTAAAAGTCGGTTTGACTTCCTAATGCTAACACAGAGACCAATCAAAAAGCACTGATTGAAGTAAAAAGCCTCACATTAGCTAAAAATAGAGTTGCACTTTTCCCAGATAGCCCCACGAAACGGGAAGTAAAGCATTTAAATGACTTGACAAGAGCTATGAAGAAATTTCAATCATTCTTGGTTTTTATAATTAAGAGAAGCGATGTTGATGCTTTTAAACTAAACAACCAAATTGATCCCTTATTTTCTAATAAACTAACGGAAGCAATTAGTCGAGAAGTTCAGGTTTGTGCAGTAAAGTGTTTTTACGATCCTATTTCAACAAAAGAATTAAATATTCTTAATGAGGTTCCATTAACTCGGAATACTTAATGTGATACTAATCTCATACTTAAGCTAATTATTCTTTTACAGATTGTGACCATACGATCTATAAAACGCGTAAAAGGGCAGTTAAATTTTTTATGATGGTGGTTCAAAGTTATTTAATGCTATACGGACATTTAAAATATGGTGATTCTTTATTGGAATGGAAGTATGTAATTCTACATGTGGATCTAGATTCCTTTTTTGCGAGTGTCCATATAAAATATAATCCATTTCTTAAAGGATTCCCAGTCATAATCGGTTCGGATCCCCAAAAGGGGAATGGACGTGGTGTAGTATCAACCTGTTCTTATGAGGCTCGAAAATTTGGATTACATTCAGGTATGCCTATCTCTCAAGCATATAATTTATGTAAACATGGTGTATACATATGTTCTGGAAGCCAGATTTCTTTTTCAGATTATCATGTGGAATCAAAAGCGGTCATGTCAAGACTCCAAAAATATGGAGACAAATTCCAACAAGCAGGGGTGGATGAGGCCTATATTGATGCAACAAATTCATGGCAAGCCTACGGATCCTCTCCAGAATCCATTGCTAAAGCCATTCAAACAGAAATTCGTAAAGATTTAGCACTATCAGTGTCAATAGGAGTGGCAGAGACTAAATCAATAGCTAAAATAGCTTCTGATCTAAATAAGCCCAGTGGAATTACAATCGTTCACAATTCAGAATTAGAAGAAAAAATATATCATTTACCAGTAAGGAAAATTGTGGGGGTCGGTAAAAAAACCGAGAATCGCTTACATAATAAAGAGATAAGTTCCATTGGAGACATTGCAACAATGTCTCGAGAAAGAGCTTTTCTTCTTCTTGGAGATTATGGATTGTATTTACGAAAAGTGACTCAGGGGACTAATTATAAAGAAGTAGGATACACAAGGGGAGAACGAAAATCGATTGGTTCTGAAAGAACCTTTGGAACAGACCAAAGTGATTGGAACCTTATTGAATCAAAAGTGAGAGATATTATTTCTAGACTTACTGATAAACTCCATAAAAATAATCTTATGACCCGAAACGTATCAATTAAAATACGATTTCAAGGTTATGAGACGTTCATGAGAAGTTCAAGCTTCAGTAATTATATTGACGATGAGATGGTGATTTTGAATTCTGCGAACAAACTCCTAAATGAATTTAGATCATCATCAAAAAAAGTACGATTAATAGGTGTCCGTGTTGCATCTCTGAAAAGTAAGCAAGGCCAACTAACATTAATGCCATTTTTAAGTCATAGAGCTTAGGTTCACTTATATTCACTTAAAAACTCTTTTCACCATATATTATCTTCAATGTTGGTGAAAATATATAAGCGAAAATTAAAAAATTAAGAAGATAAAAAATCTTGCAAGCATTTTGAGAACTATTTTTCATAAAAAAGGAATGATTCCTAATGGTTTACCGCCTTACAACTATGACTATGAAAACGAAGATTCTTTTTTTCTTTCTTATATGGTTTTTTTCTGCAATTTGTGCTGTTCTTGGCACAGTATTCATTGCAACAGCCGCAATTTTACCCCAAACACCCTATGATGTTGGACCAAGTCCTCTTGTGGGTCAAATCCGACAAAAATTAGGTCCATTTCACACTCTTGGTTATCATAATCCTGAAACAGGGGATTTTTTTGGGGATGTCACCATTAAAGAAAGATTAGAAGAGTATCAATTATTTGATGAAAATAATACCTTTATTGGACCACTTTTACCATGGAACCTTGAAGAAATACACATGTTTGGGTTTATCCTTTATGATCCTGGCGCTAGAAATCTCGTTTTTGAGATATTTAATGAGACTTCCAGGGAAATATATGAAGTGAATGCCAAACAAGAACATCTGAAGCTAGACGTCTCAAGCAAACAACTTACATTGAGTTATCAACGAGGGGAGGAATTTTTAATTCGGAAAAGAACCATCATTTTTACTGGAACTACAGAAGATGAGACACAAAAATCTCAAATTATTGGAACCTACTTTTCAGTTAAAAATCGTGGTTGGATTGCCTGGTTCCAACAAATTCTTCAGGCACTCTACGAATACTCATGGGAGGCATTCTTACTGATTGGACGTACCATCCTCGTCACCGTCACGATAGGAGGAGGAGCTGGAATAGTCACAGCATTTATTCTCATGATAACACGCCTCTCTAGACTCCTTGGAGGAAAGTACTTAACATTCGGTATTTTAAGAGCATTAAATGGTAGATTAGGAAAAATTATGAGCTTCATACCTATTTTCGACTTTATAGGAGATTTCTTTGTAGATATGCATTTAATAAATGTAATAAATTTCTCAAGTGTTCGTTCAACACTTTCAGAATTGTATAAACAGCGTTGGTATGATGTTTTAGTGTTCCCCACAGGGCTCGCGTCAATTCTCACAATTATTTTTGTGCAAATATATCCAGGAGAAGATAAAGTAGAGGCTCTTGCATTAAGTCCGTTGTTAACTCCCATTGTACTGGTTCTTGTTTTGTTCTATTATCCTCTAATATTTGCATTTAATGAGGGAGGATTTAAACGCATGCAAATAAGTCCACAAGGTGATATTGTAGCTGTAAAGCCATTAGGAAATATTTTAAGAGATGGTTTAGGGATAGTAGTAGGTTTTTCGGGCATACTATCCCTAGGAGCTTTAGCAATGGAGGTCACAACGATCGTTGCACGGCAAACAACGACTACTGGGCAATTACAGGTCGCTGGTTTTAGTTTTGATGTTTTTAGCATACTTTTACTTGTGTTATGGACTCTTGGGCTATTTTTCCTCCTTTTAGGATCTACTTTTGTTGGAGCTTCAATTCTCGCCATACACTACTTACAGACCTCCCACTTAGATACGATTGAATATCTCAGAACAAAATCAGAGGAGAAAGGGGTGGTTACTAATTGGGGCTCTGTTAATTATCAATTCAGTCCAGTGGCAACCAAAGCGATATTTGAGAGGACAGAAAGCTAAGCTAGGAATGAGATTTTCTGAATCTCTTCCTTCTTTTTCTTTTCACGAATTTAATAAAGTAGTCATCTTAAAGGAGTTATATTTTATTTTTATGTGGAGATAATTGTGGTTCCAAAAAATGAAATTCGTCAATATCAAGAAGAATACAATTCTTTAGATGTTGAGGATTATTCAGGACTGTTTAAATTAATAATTCGAATAGTTCGGCGATTTCTGGATACTTCTCGCCCAGGAATTATGTTGGCTTTAGTTGAGCTTGGATATAATCGAGGAAATTTCGTAGGTGGCTTTCATAGACTAGGGACAAATGAAGTTTATCTAAATAAATCAGCTCTCCGTATTATGCGTGAGGAATCCTCTGAGGATCTCTATAAAGCTTATCTTTTTCATTTACTTCTTCATGAGTATATTCACTCAAATAACTTCGTGGATGAGAAAGAAACACGAGAATTAACCAGGAATATATCTCTAGCGATATTTGGAAAACGTCATCCAGTCGGTCGAATAGCGGTCTTCGGATTAGGGTCTCTATTTCCATATAAATTTCATCAAGAACGGTATATGCCAACCAGAGAAGAAATATTAAACCCAGAATATATCCTATTAAGACATCCAGACAGCGAATTCACTTACATCTAAGAACAAAATTTATGAAGATGAAGAGCTTACAAACATTACAAAAAAGGAGCTGATTATCCATGAAAAAAATTGGTGGTGTTGCAAAAGGATTGGGAAAGGAAGCAATGTCAACTGCATTAAACACAGCTGTTAATGAAATTATAAAAGAAACAGGAGCTAAGGAAATAGCCAAAGAAAAAGTCCTTGATGCAGGAAAAAAGATTCTAGGAGATAAAAATATCCCCACAAAACAGAAAATACAGAAAGAACTTCTAAAAACGCTAATAAAGAAAGAATTAGGACTTTAATTGGATCAAAATCTCATTCTACATATTTTTCTTCAATCCTTCGTATTTTTTTTGGAATAAAAAAGAATAGGGGAGGTAGGATCGGTTTATCATTGCTGATCGAATCCTACACATTGCCTACTATGTCTTGGCTAGTAGTTGTTTGAACTGTCTTCTGAGAACTTTTCATAATGAAACCTAGCAAGAATATAGTGATTGTAAGTATTCCTATTAAACTTACCATCAACGTCTGTACTCGTGAAAAATCGAATATATCAATTATTAATGACAGTATGAAGTATATTAAGGAACCTACGAAGGAAATCAGAGAAATGAACGTTGCCCTCTCGTCAGATCTAAGACGTTGCTGCAGTAATGCCTGTATTATTGGCGTACGAATTCCACGAGTTACTTGTGCCATTAGAGACATGATAAGGATCCCTAGAAGATCAGGAACCTGAACAAGAACAAAGAAGTAAGATCCTTCTATTACGAGTATAACCAAGAATGCCCATAGATTTGATAATTTGTTGACATGAGATCGGATAACTATAGAACTCATTGCAGCACATACATTAAATCCAGTTAGGACAAAACCCATACCAAGAGAGGTAACTAGAAATTCTTCGACCATAATGTGTTGTACAGCCCAGAAACCAATTCGACTGAAGACAATTCCTCCAAAACTGAATATCAAGATCGCTTTCAATTCTGTTTGGTGCCTTAGGGAACCCAATGCTTGCTTGATAGCAGCATGAGGACTTTTAGCTTTCAATCGAGGAGGTTCAGTATAACCCCAGAAAACAAAGAATGCAAATGTTAAATGACCAAGAGCAGCAATTATGAGAGGCATTTGAATAACTGATATTGTACCAATGAAGCCACCAAGAAGAGCACCCAGTGCTCCTCCAAGAAACATGATTGTCATTCGTTTGGAAATGAGATTGCCAAAGCTGCTATTGACATCAGCATCCTTGGAAGAGAGTAAAGAATCGTAAATAAGTGCAGTCTCACTTCCAGTTTGAAAAGCAACTGCTGTTCCTGCTAACATTTCAGCAAGAGCGAAGACAAAGAAATTGTCACCAATTGCATAAATACCTAAAGCAGTGCCAAATAGAACATAGTAGAATACAGAACAGCCTTTCCGACTCCAATAATCTGCTATTGAACCAGAAGGGACTTCCAATATTAACGTGGGAAGGACAAAAAGCCCTTGAAGTAATAATATCTCATGGAAAGCCAATCCAGCTTCTAACCAGACTAGAACGATCACAGGAACGACTAAAACTGTGATATCAAATCCAGTAATTTGAAAGATCCGAATATTTCGCTGATATTGAGCTCGAGTGAACTGCTTAGAGTGAGGACTCTCATTTTTTTCTAGGGTCATGGGATTCACATCTTAATTAACTAATAACCTTTTAATCACCTTCTTAACATTAAAAAAACTCTGAAATTGCAATGCGTAAAAGAACACGCATATTGTAGGAATTTAATCGAAGATTTGAACGAACAATGACGAGAAAAACTCAGCTGGTTGGATTTCAGTCAAATCTTTCGCAAACATCATGCGAACACGGGGACGAGAGTGACAAGTGCTCTAAAAATAGCATAAGATATATTTTTTGGACTCGTCATTGAGATTTCCAACCATTTTCTCCACATTTTAGTCCTATTAAAAAATGTTTCATTAAGGTGATCATTTAAAGCGATGGTCAGTGAGATGAAAGATCGTCTCTCCAAACTCAAGAGGCTTTTGAGAAATCTGAACGATTTAAAAGTAAACCTTCATCATCATGAACAGGAAGCTCTCGATCAGAAGCAGGAAGCTTAACCGTTTTTCTCTCAGAATGAGCTTTCCAATAAGTTAGCTCACTGAAAAACATTAACCCGATGAGAAGTATCAATATAATTTGTCCATAACCCATAATAGAAGCATTAATAAAGATACCAAAGGTATCTAATACCAAGAAAATCCTAGTCAAATTTCGATATACTTTCAAAATTATTCCTTCTGTTTTTTTAGTCGTAAGCCCATACCAATGGAAGGTGACAATAATAAACACTTGGACACCTAGGAAAAGTATAGTACGCCATGGATTCAGCGTAAATCCAGAGAAACCCCAGCCATTCATCTTAAGAGCTGGTATCTCATAAACACCTTTGTAACTTGAACTCGTCATAATAATGGAAAAAGCAAGAAAAATCTCGAAAAATGAAATCAAAAGCATGATGATTGCCATCATGAAGGCTTTAATGATGTCTCCTATTCCTTTGAAAAAGTTTACTACAAAGGAAGGATGTTTGACATATTTTGACTCTTTTTTTTCGTGAACAATTGCTTTAGGTTCAATTGGTTCCTTCCTAGGCTGATATCTGACAGGTGGGATCCGAGAAAAAGAGGTATGTGTCTCATTTTTTCTGATTCGAACTTCTTGGGTAGATTTTCCCTCTTTACGGCTATCAATGACTTCAGTACCGGTGCCACCTATCTTAACCAAAGCATGGCCAAACCATGTCATGAAGGATTTTCCCTCTGAAGTATCAGAGGTAATCTCAAAAACTATTAAAACACAAACAATAGCAGCAGAAAAAGAGATATTAATAAAAGCATCAGTGAATCCGAGAATAAGAATAGTTTTAAAAGTTAATAGTCTTATTAGCCAAATAATAACGTTTGAATCCCCAAAAGCTGATTTTAAATCGGTAGAAGGCTTTGCTAATTTATAATATCTTCGAACGACTAGTGTTCCTAACATTGTTATCAAAGAAAGTAATGCAAAGATAGTTGCACTCATTGGAACAGCTGAAAGATCATAATAAAGATTCCCATGTTCAAACCAAGGCTGCATCGCTATCCAAGGAAATAGAAATGACGAAGCAAGGACTCCAAATAAGATTGTTGTTATTCCTTTCCCAGAAGTTGTGAGCTTTACGTTGATTGTAGTGAGATCAATAGATCCAATTATCTTGGAACCGTCATCTTTAGAATTAGTCAATGATGATCCTAAGGAGGTAATCCATGGTCCGAGTTTTTGCTCCCAAAATGGTGATTTAAGTTGACGTTCCATGAAACACGCTAGAACGAGCCAAATTGGAGTGTACAGCAAATAAGCTGGCAAAAATAGTAATGAGGTCTTAAAAAAGAGCATTAGAAAAGTAAAGCGTGAAATAATGACGATTATGGAGTCATCAAGGGAGCGATCGAATCCTTTCTCACCAAGTTTTGTTTTCCATTTGCTTATTAACCATCCTTCTAATATTACAAGAAAGAAGGCCACTAAGGTTGATACGTAACAGCGAAGGAAACCTTCACTATGAACCAAACTTGAATTTATTCTTACATAAAATGGGTACGAAAAAGTGAGTGAGGTAGGAAGTAAGCTAAAGTTTAGAATTGGATTAAAAAAGAAGATACCAACATTTAAGAAAATAATGAAGAAGAGAAAAAAACATCGATAAAGAATGAAGAAAGGAAAATGCGAGAAATTTGACCAGAATTCATGGAATCCATCCTGTAATCTCATAGATTTAAGGTTCAGCTCTCCTTCTGGACGTTTAAAAGGGTGAGAATCATTTTCTTGCAGTTTTTTAGGAGATGGTTTAGAGGAAGTAAGTTTTGGTGTAAATGGCCTTGGCTGCTCCTCCCTGTCTAATTCCAAATATTGTTCACAAATTTCACTTGGAGATCCACATTCTTCAATTGCTTTCAAAACATCATTATAATTAACTCGGTCCTTAGCTGCTAGTTCACTACTCCGAAGATACACAAAGTCATTTATTTCATTGAGTAGCGAATCGATTTCATTAGGATGTAATCGGGTTCGATTACGAAGATACTCTTCAATACCATCTATATATGTTCGAATCAAGTGTTTAGCATCAATATCAATAGATTTCATTTTCTTTAAATCCTTCTCCTCGATAGATCTTCAATTTCCTGATACCATTTTTTGATGAAAGAATGATAGGCCTCATATGTACTCATCATCTCTTCAATCATATTTTCACCCGCAGTTTCTATTGTGTAAATTCGTCGGGGCATACCTGGAGAATCGCTATCATCAGCTATTACTGATGAAATTAATTCATCATTTTCCATTCTCTTTAATAATGGATAAATTGTCCCTGCTTTCAACTGAATCCCAATTCCAGATTCCCGGATAAGTTTGATTAATCCATAGCCATGTGCATCTTGAGTTCTGAGTTTTATTAACATCAGAATCATCAATTGTAGCAAACCACGACGAAAATCCCGTTTCCAATGTTTAATTATAGCATCTTTCCTTCTTGGTTCTTTGTCATCTCTAGTTTTGTCCTCACTCATTAGAATTCCTTACCTTGATCTATCCATTGTCATTACTTTGCTTAATTGCAGGAATTATCTTGATAAGTGACTTTTTGTAGCTTGGCTAGTACACCAATAGATCGCGTGACTATATATTGGTGTACTGATATCTATTATATAAAATTAGCTATCATGACAAGTGAAATCGTGGTTAAATAGACGTATCATGAACTAGGGTTTCATAGTGCGAACGATTGTGCTAATAATGAAACTTATTGTTGATCTTTCCCTTTTACTGGTATTTTTGTATATATTATTCTTTTCCTATCAAAACGATTGGTGTGACCGAAACTCAACAAGAGTCTAGAAGGAACGTTTTTTTCGCTCCCGACACAGCTGCTTTAGGTAACATCAGATACAGAAGGAGTACGAAGAACGTCAGGTTTTGAGTTGCTAGTATTGATCATTGGAGTAATTCCGTTATATTGTAGAAGGAAACGGGAATCTTAACGAATTTAACTAAGATTTTTTCCTTTTCTAATTTCTCCTTTTTTTTCAATCTATTAATATCCAATTTTAAAAGTAGTATTTATGACATTTCAAAAACTAGTTCCAGATCCCCCGTAATGAAAATCACTTGCCCCTACCACAATTTTTAACTATTTTTTTCAAAGACTCTTTGTTATGAAATCAATTCAGATCAAAGAAAAGCTCATCGAGTTAATCAAAGCAGAGCGGAAAAATTTAGAGTTGATGATAAATGATTTATCAAAAGATCAAATGTTATCACCCAATGTTCAGGGTGAATGGTCTATCAAAGATATTATTGTTCACCTTACAACGTGGGAACAACATGGAATGGGATGGATAAAGGCAATTTCTAAAGGAGACAATCCTGATGTGCCATTAAAAGGATACTCTTGGAAAGATTTTGAACTGTTAAATGAAGAGATCTATCAGAAAAATCGAAATCGGCCACTAGAAGAGATTATATCTGAATCAACGGAAACTTTCAATAATCTAATTAAATTACTACAAGAATTTCCTAAAGAATACTTAGAAAAAACCTTTTACTCGAAGGAAGCGAGGAAAGAACACTTTTTGGGGAAGGATGTTATTTATTGGCGATCACTTCATTATAAAACGCATAATCAACACATAAAAAAATGGCTAGAGAAGAAGTAACGAGCTAAACATATAGTTGTCATTGAATGCAACCTTACATTCTTAAGGTGTTGCAACCTTATAAACTATAGCAGATGAATTAGACCTCTCAAAGTCTACTATGTCCCGTATGTTAGCTAAACTCGAACAAAAGTGATTGATTATTAGAGAAAAAGAAGGAATGAGCAATATGGTCTCCCTGAATTGGGAAACGATTTAATATAATCTAAAATCATAGAATTCAGAAATCTATTAATTTAATTAATCGTTATTTGTTAAAAGCTTTGTTTTCATACTTATATATCGAGATAAAATACAAGTAATCCAAATTTTAGAGGATAAAAATGGATATCTGCCTATTAGCTAGTCGTAAGGATATCGCAGGGATGAACATTGCTCGATATATCCATTCTAATCTGCAAAGCAAAGTGAAAATTGTTGAGGCTATATCAATTTATTCAGATGAAGTAATTGCTGACAGAATTCCCTCAAATGCTTTGATCATCTACCTTTCTCGTCATTCTGCTCAAAGCTTACGCCCTAGTTTCACAGTTCATTCGATTGGAAATTATAGAAAAGCAGAATTTGGGGGAAAAGATTGTACACTGGTCGGATGCCATTCCTTTCTTATGAAAAAACTCTTACTGAATATTAATGAGTTGAGGATTACGGAAGCTTACAAACCATTATTTGATTATGAAACAAGCTTAGAAGTTACTCATCATGGTCCATTTTCCATACCATCAATAGTCTTTATTGAAATAGGCTCTTCTGAACCTCAGTGGAATGACCTTGAAGCATGTCGTCTCATTGCAGATGCTATAAACAACATAATGTTCAATAAAATGGATTTTGACCCCACATGGATTTCTGTTATTGGTTTTGGCGGGAATCATTATGCCACAAAGTTCACACAATACATGCTGGAATCTGAATATGCTTTTGGTCATATATGTGCAAAATATGCAATTCCATCATTGACTAAAGCTTTGATTCACCAAATGATTCAGAAGACTTTTCCTACTCCTAAATTTGCTCTGTTTGACAAAAAGAGTATGAAACGCAAACAACAGATTAGAACTTGGTTATCAGAATTGGAAATCGAAGTTATTCAGGTGTAACAGCTTAAAAGAAGTGAAAGGAATGTTCAAAATAAATTCCAAGATTCCAAAAGCATTTGATTTTGCGTTTAAGGTTCATGGGGATGCTACAAGAAAAGCGAAGAATATTCCCTATATTGTTCACCCCTTAGAAGTTGCATTGATTCTTATGAAAGCCAATGCTTCTGAAGATCTAATAATAGCGGGTCTTCTTCATGATGTGATAGAGGATGCAGGGATTGGATTATCAAAGATCAAGGATCAGTTTGGTGAAGAGGTATATATGCTTGTAGGAGGAGCTTCAGAGCCAGCAGAGCTGAGAAAGCTTAATCCCAAGACTTCATGGCAAAAACGAAAACAATATACCATAGATTTTATTTCAAGAGCAAATAAAGATCAAAAGCTACTTGCTTGCGCTGATAAATTATCAAATATTCAGGATATACTAGAGGATTACAACAATGTAGGAGACAAATTATGGAAAAGATTCAATGCACCAAAGGAAAAACAAAAATGGTATTATAAGTCGCTTTCTTGTGCTTTTGTGTCAGGAACAAACACAATCGCCGATGAACAGATATATCTTCGGTTTAAAACCTGTGTGAATAAACTATTAGCCATCTAGCCCGCGAAATCTTTGCTAATAATTCTTTAGCATGGAAAAAAAGAGAAAATGATCACTTATGATCATTAAAGTTTCGGTTTCTTTTTCTTCCACAAAAGTACAGAGAAAATCCCTAAGAAAGCAATGATTCCAGTCATTCCAGATGTAGGTACTGTGGGGACCTCTGCTGAAGTGGTAGGTTCTAGAACCCCAGTAGTGGTTGTAAGCGGAACAGCAATAGTTGTTGTTGAGGAAGGGATTGTTGTGATTGGAACATCATTTTGGATAGAAAAAAGATCTCCAATATTTTCATTTGAATACTCTAAGGAACAAGTTGCTAATACTTTGATCTTATAGAACGCACTATCAAGAACATCGTTGGTATCCCAGAGATAGGATGTTGTTTCTAAACCTGAAGCTATCATTGACCATCCAGTTCCTCCATCATCTGAGTAAAATACGGAGTAGGTAATGTCGTCAGTGAAATAATCCACTGAAGCTGCCCATCGAATGGTTACGATACCTCTAATTGTCTCACCACCACTAGGATGTAAGACTGTCGGATTGGATATAAGATGACTTAGGGGAGGATTCCAAGTAGCAAGGGGATAAGAATCCCGACCACTTCCATCAACAAAATATGGATTATCCACATAACCATCAAAATCGCTATCAGGACTGGTCCAGTCATCCCAATAGTTAAACATAAAGGCATTATTTGATCCTTCATCGTTTAAAACCTGAGGACTACCTGCAGGGATGTTTCCTGCCCCATTTCCAATGAAATTATTTCTATAAATCTCAATAGACCCACATTGGCTAAGAATAACCGCATATTGGATATTATTAGAGATGTTATTATTCTCGATCAGGCAATTAGCGCTGGATTCTAGCCCAATACCATTCCAAAGGTTATTTTCTACAATGTTACTTATGATAATTAAATCAGTTGACATGGCTGCCCATATTCCTTCCTCTTGATTATTAAGAGCGGTATTTCCTTCAATTAAATTCCCGTTAGAGAATTCAATACGGATACCTCGGTACCTGCTGTTGAAAATCACATTATTAATAACCTGATAATCGCTCCAATCTAGTACCATGTCCCAATAACCAAGAGTAACTCCGTTTCCATTCGGATGATTATAGATAATATTACCATCCACAATACCTCCGATAGAAGATCCAAGTTCAATACCCGCCCAACCTAGGTTATCATATATTGTATTAAGGGCAATTTCTGTATTAAAGGAACTTCCTACAACTTGAATTCCATTGTATCCATTCCTAAAAATCCTATTTTCCAGGATAAGGCTACTATTTGACGAATCGCCAATAAGAATTCCACTCCAAGTACTCTTGGAAATGTTGTTTGCCACGATAACGTTGAGATTCGAAGCCCCAAGTATTATTCCATTTCCATTATCAAAAATTTCATTGGCAAGGACGAGATTGTCAGTAGAATCTGAAAGCCACATTCCAGTATCAACATTATTATACAGGGTATTGTGAGAAATGGTATTCATATGAGACCCTCCAGCGCCTCCCACTGCAATACCATCGTGTCTGTTATGAAAAAGGGTATTGTATGAAATTGTATTGCTATCGGAGGAACTATCAATCATAATGCCATAACTGTTGTTAAAAACGACATTATCGGTAACGGTGTTAAAATCAGAGTAATCAAGCCTGATTCCGTCATTTGTTCTGATAATGGTGTTGTCAGTTATCAAACCATTCTGACAATAAGTTAAAGAGATTCCTTGACCTGTTGTATCTAAGCCATTTAAGAGATTATTCGTGATCAGAAAATGATCAGTTATCCCATCTATCCCGATTAAAGGTCCACTTGAGTCATTAATGTATAATCCTTCAATCACATAAGGATCACTGATACTACCGGAACCATTAAATCCCATGGTACCAAATTGATCACTTGAACTAATCCAAATTGGCCCATGAGGAGAGTAAGTCTTATTCTTAATACCCATATCCATTATCCATTGACTCAAAGTACTATGATTAATAGGAACAACAATTTCTCCACTAATAATCTTATTTCGAAGAGTGACATTGACTTCTTGAATGAAATCAGAACCAATTTTTTCTTTGGTGTACACTAATGGGCTAATTCCCACACCATCATCAGCTAATCCTAATAATTGGGGATCAGAACTCCACCTACCTTCAAAAACATCTCTAATTGATTTGTAAACCGCAATATCCATTCTTTTCATCATAGAACAGAGAATATCTCCAGGAAAAAGAAAATCCTGATCGACATCAATACCAATGCCATAATATCCTTCTCCCTGTTCACTGACTGACTCTAGGGCACCAGTTCCACTCTCTCCTGCAGCAGCAAAAACAATGTCAGCGCTTTCATTCCACATAGCTTCAGCCATTGATTTACCTGTGGTTGGATCATTGAATGACCCAACGAAGTTTTCGATAACTTCTATGCAGCTATTATTATTTACAAACATGGCTCCAGCAGTATATCCGGCCCAAAATCTACGAATTAATTCAATGTCCATTCCCCCTAGAAATCCAATTCTACCTGTGTTGGTCATTAGACCAGCAAGGGCTCCAACAAGGAATGATCCCTCGTTCTCCTTAAATAGTACTGAACGTACATTCCCTTGTTCAACAATATCGTCAATTAAAACGATCGCTTGAGTAGGATACACCTTTGCAGTTTCATTTACAGCGGTTTTCTGCGCAAATCCAACAGCTACAATCAAATCATAACTTCCGGAACTAGCATACCCTTCCAAAAAACCTTGGATTTGACCTAAATTACTTGGTTCTGAATAAGTAAAGGTACACAATCCATCAGTCTCAGCTTTTTGTAAACCTCTATAAACCATATCGTTAAATCCTAAATCTCCAAGACCACCTATTGCAAAAACACATGCAACATTAATGGGGGCATTAATCTTAGTAACTTTGGTTCTAGAAGGTTGTTGTGTGAAGAGTTGGATATCAAACTCTTGTGAATCAAAACCATGAGATTGAAACTCTTGTCCTCTATCCCAATAATTCATACCAAATAAAAACAGGAGTATTAGTAATGTCAAGAAAAATCTTCTTAGCTTCATTTTTTTCACTTCCATTATTTAGATGCTTAAAATTTACAGAATATCCATTATATTTCTCCTATATTCAAATACTTTTCCCATCGAAGAAATATCTGCCTCAGCACAGTAAGCCATTAAAACTCTTAAAACTTAAATAAAAGCCCAAAGCATTCTAAAGGTATTTTTCTCTTTGATTTCAATAAAAATTCAAAGTTTAGATGCGCTAGTTCCTTTTATGAGTTTTTTTCTTAATAAGACAGGAAATTAGTATTGTTAACTTTTTTTCTTTCTTCCTTTCTGCTACCATTGCCTAGTAGATGGAACTTTTATTATTACTATAATGTAGAATGATTGAATTTTCACCCGCAATTATCAAGACATACAAGGAAAAAAGAGTCTGATGAAGCAGGAACTTAAAGGGAATTTGTTGAGTCCGTTGCCAGTCGTGCTAGTTGGCGCCTTAGTCAATGGCCGACCAAACTACTTAGTTATAGGATATATTTCACCATTTGACTTTGGCAAGTATATTTTCTTCAGCTTATACAAGAAAAGATATACCAGAATTGGGATTCACGAGAATAATACATTTAGTGTAAATATTCCATCAGTAGATCTTTTAGCTGAAACTAACATCTGTGGAAGTAAATCTGGGAGAGATTATGATAAAGATTCGCTCTTTGATACATTTTACGGAGAATTAGAAACCGCACCCATGATTCGTCAGTGTCCTATCAATATGGAATGTCAAGTAAAGGAGATCCTCGACTATGAGCGGAATGAGGGAATTATCGGAAGAGTCATCAAATCATATGCAGACCCACAGAGTCTTACAGATGGTAAGCTTGATCTAAGGAAAGTACATCCAATAATCTGGGCTATTGGAGGCGATTATAATTATTACACTCTCGGGGAACGATTGAAAGTCCCCGATTCAGAGTAATATCAGCATTATTCTTCAGTTCCTAACCATTTTTTAATTGAAAACTAGATGCTAACTGATTTTTAGGTTATTATAAAGAAATTCCTCCAAATCATAGTAGTAATACCTACAACTCATGGAAGAATTTCTAATGTATCTTGAAGCAAATCACGACTCTGATGTGATAGGTCGTTTACAAGTAATTGAAAGAATTCTTCAGGAACTCCAATCACGGGTTCCTGATTTAGAAGGACTAGCTGTTGTTTCAAAAGAAGGATTATCTATTGCGAGTATGTTGTTCACTACTGTTGATGAAGATCGAATTGGTGCAATGACAGCGGCCAGCCTGTCTCTGTCTGATCGAATTGTGCTTGAATTGGAACGAGGTATAATGGATCAAGTAATAATTTCAGGAACAAATGGCCTAGTAATCATTCGTGACGCAGGAGAACATGCTGTTTTAGTAGGAATTGCAAAGACAAATGCAAAATTAGGGCTGGTTCTACTTGATATGAAACGAGCAGCAAAAAAGCTTGCTGGTTTGATCTAATAACATAGGAAAGGGTATTGAAGTAATGAGATTTTTCAATTCAATTCGGTCAAACCCAAATAAACCCCTCAAATTAGTGATTCTGGGTGAAGGTGGAGTGGGAAAAACAACCATTGCCAAAACTTTTGTTAATAACTCGTTTTACTCCGAAGCTAGGCAGACAATTGCAGTCGAGTTTCACTCCAAGATCTTCTCAATAAGCATTGGGGTTGATGCGAAAATACAATTATGGGACCTAGGAGGACAAGAACAATTCAAGAACATGAGAGTAGTTTTCAAGAGATTCTGTGAGGGAGCTGATGGAGCTCTTCTATGTTTTGATCTGACTGACATTGGGTCATTGTATGCACTCCCTGAATGGATCGAGTTTCTTGATAAGAATGTGCCACGGTTTTTGATAGGGACAAAGTATGATATAGCAACCATTGATGAACGTAACGTCTATCTTGAAAATTTTGCACGGAGATTTGAGTGTGAACTCTCTTTTAAATGTACTTCAAAAGATGTAGAATTAGTGGAGAACATTTTTAAACAAATAATCGTTTTTATCAAAGATTTCAAAGAAGAACGATTAAGTAAGTCATCAGAATCATTGACTCAAAGGCCAAAATGGATGGATTTCATCCCTTCGTATCATGAATCTGGATAACTCTTAGAATAACACAGGGATCATTTTCATGAGTGTTGTTGAGAAAATATGCTCTGGCTGATCTAGTGTGTAAATAATCCTAGAAGAGTCCTCCCCACTTAGTGTTTTTAAAGCTTGTTCAAACTCAAGGGAAATCAAAGTGCTATCAGTAGGTATCCACCCAGTAAACTGGAAAATGTGAGTAGAATCCCCAATGGGTTCTACTAAAGCCTTTTCCACCAATTCCTGAGCTAATTTCTTCTTTTCATCATCATTGACGACTTCTTTAGGAATTAGGTTTGCTAATACGAGAGTTCGTTTTTTTAGCTGCTTGTACAAACCTTTAATCATTAGAGAAGTACCAATAATATCAGCATTGCTTAACTTCACAATAAACAAACTAGAATCTGCTGCTATCATTGCATTAACAGCAGAATAGCCTATACCAGGAGAACAGTCATTGATAAGATATTCAATTTTATAAGGGTCTTCTTTAAGTGTAGTTTTAGCTCTTACAAGATTTTGCAGCATTTTCATAGAATCTTCCTGATCTATTCGAATATTTCTTTGAATTGACTCTGGAGTAGGATCAGCAAATCCAACAAGAAGCTTTCCTGGAAGATTCAATTTGGGAGAGATGTTTTGCAGGCAATCATTTATACTTGCACTATCTAGTAAGTAATGGTTTATCCACGTAACTTCAGGTTTCCACCAAGTATTCAGAGAAGGACCTTGAAAATCATTCTCAAGCAAGCATACGTTTTTTCCTGTTTTTGCTAAATAAACAGCAATATTAACAGCAATCGAAGTTTTTCCCACGCCTCCTTTGTGAGACATGATGGATAATGTTTTTAGAGGTTTATTAGACATATTCATGACCTTTCTGACTTATTCATCGTAACAAATTTTTTGAAAAATACTATTGATTTGATTTTGTGAAATGTTCATTTAAAGGAAAATTCAAAGGAGTTCTATTGTGATCGAAAATAGACCGTTTCTCCTCCTTTTTGTATTTTTCCGATATATCCCATCATTTGAAGAGTCTCAATTTTTGGTAACACTTCGTTTATGGGAACATCGATAGCTTGAGCTATCTCATCTACTGTACCCTCTACTAAAGAGAGCATTGTTATTGCTAAATCCTGTAATTCGAATGGTAAATTGTATATTTCACCAGTAGTTAATTTTCTCAGTGGTTTTACGGACATTTGAACCCCCATTTCTTGGAGAGCTCGCACTTGTTCTAGTGTTTTATGAGAAAGTTCCCTAGGAAGACCTAGGTGTAGATTGTCAATATTAAATAGTGGTTCGAGATCGATATCCTGGAGAGGATTATTTTCCAATGATAGGAATAATCCTGTTTTTTGACTCAAAGGATCAAGATCGATCTTTTCAATATAGTTATTATCGAGATAAAGTTCCTTCAGGGAATTTAAATCTTTTAATGGACTCAAGTCAATTTCTTCTAGTTCATTGCCACTTAAATTTAGAGTTTCTATCAATTTCAAATCCTTTAAGGGATTTAAGTTAATTTGGTCAAGTAAATTACTATCGATATGTAATTCACTCAATTTTTTGAGATTAGATAATGCTGAAAGCTCAATTTCATCAATTTCATTGTTTGTGAGCACTAGTTTCTCCAAAGATGGGATTAAACTCAGAGAGGAGAGATCAACATCCCTCAACTGACAACCAGCCATTCTTAACCCCCTAAGTGTTGGGAATTGATCACCATTGATATTTTCAGGGAAATGAGTAATCTTCATGAGATCGAGGTTCAACACAATTACTTGTTGACGGCGAATGATAGCTCTGCGTCTTTTTTCTCCCAATCTAAGATTGCCATTATAACCATAAATCCGTTGATTTACCAAGTCAGCAGAAGTTATTCCTAGTTCACTTGCTAGCTCATTAAGCCCTTGCAAATTCTGCTCATTTACCTTTATTAGTGGTTTATGCCCGCTAAAAGTTTCTGATCTCATTAATTCATCTACATCATTTTCACGGCTGATAATTATTAACCCATTACGGATTCCTACCTGAACTTTGACCCCAAGTTCAAAACCAAATTTATTAGCTTTAGATGGGGTAATTGCTACAGCATAACTATTGCCTACTTTAATTATCTGACGAGATAAACGCTCAAAACTAGTATTCATGTGCAAATCATCTACAGCAACATATGATATTCTGATATTAATAAATGTTATACATTCGTGTTATACAATTAAAATTTTTTGTTAAATTCCTTGCAATATTTCGGAGTTCTTACTTAAAATGTTAAACATTTATAAAGTTCAAACTCTTTCAAAATGACTTATTTTTACTAATTACTCTTGAAATATGCTTCAATAGGTGTGTATTATTAAATAGGTTTATTAAGCATGGCTAAGAACGAACTATGACGGATATAGGGATCCAGTTGAATTTAGAGGGTTTTTAATAACAATAATGATTAAAAATAGAATTCAATTTATTTTTTCTCCTTGCTTTTCTTCTATCATGTAAATCTATTGGTATTTTCTCTTGAAAAGAAGCTATTATTTAACCTAATTCTTTTGTTTTAATTTTTAAAGAAATAAAAATTATGCAAACATTTTTAAGTATGTTATACACATATGTAATACAGAAATGTATTACATTGATTAGGTGAAAAATAATGGCTTTTGGAAAAAGGAAGAGTTTATTCGGAAAGAAAACGCAAATCACAGAATCTACTAGTTCAAATTGCAGGATCAATATTGAGGATCTACGGAATCTAGCTGAGATGAAAGGAACTGATGATTTAGCACTCATCGAAAAGGAATATTTCCAAGAACTCATTCTCTATCTCTTATCAGATACTCCAGGAATAATTTTCAAAGGAGGAACTACCCTCCGTAAATTTTGGAACTCGCCACGTTTCTCTGCTGATTTAGATTTCGTAGGAAATGTGCCTGCTGAAACTGTAATAAGTGAACTATTGGTGAAATTAAAACAAAAAGGATACAAAGCTCGCATAGGAGACGTTCGAGAATATGGAGATGGGAATATTACTGTAAAACTAACAATTCAAGGAATTATCTATTTGTACCATCACATAATCATTGACTTATTTCCAACATCGCCAGTCATTGTTTCTCCTACTCTCAAAGAAGTAACTTCCAATTTCCCAGGCATCCCCTCATTCTCAATTACTGTATTCTCCCTCACAGAAGCTTTAGTAGAAAAAGTTCGAACCCTATTCAGCCGTAAAAAATCTCAGGATTTATTTGACATAAATTTCTTAATGAATCTGACCTCAATTGATTGGCAATTGCTTCATGAGAAATTCGACTATGATGGTCTCACATATTCATATGAAGAATTAAAGCAGAGAATCAATGACCTAAAACCACTATGGCAAAATGAATTATCTGCTCTTTTTTCTGAAGTCCCAAGCTTTGATGAAATGGAGAAAGATGTTCTGCAAGTTTTTCAGGAAGAACCTATTTTTGAATCCACTCAAATTATAGAGATAACCGCAGTTCATTAAATAGTTCTTGTGGGCCAGGTTAATTTTGGCCCTCCTCTTCGTGCAAATCAACCATTTCTAGCGCGGTTTTCATATAATCCTGTAGTTCTCGTAGATAAACACTAGTTTACGGACATCATTTAACTTTGATTCCTCTAAGCCACGCTTTTCAAGCTTATAAATCTATAGGCGGATACGAAGAATTCTTTCTATTGAAATAGAGGGTACAATCAATATTGGAATTTCTGTATCTTTGCTATTTCACTATCATTGAGTTCAACTAGGAATCCTTTCAGTATATTTGAAGAGTATTCACTGCCAGGATTCATACAATGAGTTCTACCGATCTTGATACATCCTGATGAGTGAGAGACAGTAACGAGCTTATGAACATGACCATGAAAAGATAAGAGAGGCTGATATCGTTGGATAGCTTGTTTAACACATTTAGATCCGATTGAATAAAATGAACCAAATCCAACATAAGGTTCCCGAGATTTTAAGAATAGAGTCTTATCAAGTAAAGTGTTATAAGGAGGACAATGAAAACAGAATAGTGCATTTTCAATGTTGTTAATAGTAGAGGCTAATTTATTGATTCTTTCTTTAATAACATCCTCGGTGGTCTCTCTATAAGAATTCCACGGAGTTGGAGTTGTCCACCCATAACTAATCATTTCATGGTTGCTATCTAAATCGATCTTTCGGTCATCTCCCAAAGTGACACGATGATCCTTATCAATGATTTCATCTACAATAAAACTATCATCATTCCCTGTGCAAATAATAACCTTAGTTCCTTCAGGTACACGTCTCGTGCCATCAGACATGACATCATCGATCATATTTAGCCATCGATGTAGACTCTCTTGGATTAAATGATTAAATAGCTTATCTAAAGGTCCTCCCTTTACTGGTTTTGACAGTTTATCCTCAATAAAGATAGATTCAGGCGATGATAATATTTCATTCTCTTCTGGGGTTATCTGGCAAGTATAATAACCAATAGACCGGGAATATTCTTCGAAATCCTTAACTTCTCTCTCAGATTTCATTATTACTTCTTGATTACTCCATTTTTCCCATTTAATCCCTCTCCATGTTCCATCAGGTTGCTCAATTATTGGTATCATTCGTTTCCCTGTGAGATCTCCTCCCATAATCAATATATCTGCTTTTAAATACTTCCCTGCGTTAAGAAACTTCTTCCATACATTCTCGGCTCCATGAATATCTGTACAGAAGAATATTTTTACCATACATTTATCCTCATGAATATTTCATTATTTTTAGGGTTTAGTCAATCTTTCTGGAGATGAACCAAAAATAAACTTATATTAGCCTTTCTTTCTTCAGCGATTCAAGGGCTTGCTTGATATATTCCTGCATGACCTTTTCCTGTTCTTCAGGAGAGATGGGTTTTGTGATCTCCTCTTCGATTTGTTTTTTATGCCTTAATAATATAAATTTCTCTCTACGAGCAGCTTCTTGGTATATTAATAAATTATTCTTTTCTGCTACTTTTGAACAGTTATCTAACCATTTAGTTACATTATCAAACTGAGCAGAGGCAAATGAGATCCTAGCGCGCAATAGGGATGCCTGACACAACCCTGGAAAAAGCTGGTGCGTCATACAGGCTTTTTGCCATTCATCTAGTTGTGCTTCTAGATGTGTCAAAGTTGCCTCAATTGGATGTTCTAACCAACTTCGTACTTCTGATTCGACAAGTGCCCCTTGACAAATTACATGTAGATCTATATCCAGTTCCTCATATCCTAGTGCAGCTTGCCATGCACTATTAGCCAATCCCCAGTTTCTTTCATTTTCCGCTATTAATGCTCGAAGCATATGGTTTATTGCCTCAATTGTTAGTTGAGAAAAAGGTTCTTTAGGGAAAATTTTGAGAATGGAACTATCTGATGTTAGTTCTTGTCTTTCTTTTTGAATCAGAGCAACTTGAAAAATCGTACGGCCAATTAAAGGCTCATTTCCAACTCGTTCAAATATTGTCAAAGATTGTTCCAATCGTTGAATAGCTGCAACAGGATCACCTTGATAATAAGATTTCATCCCCTTTTCAGCCAAATTTTCTGCTTCCAAAACAGCCTTAACGAATGCAGGATGATCCGTGTATCCAGCTTTCTTCACAACTAGCGCAGTTTTATAATCAGGGGCATTCAAGCTAGCTGTAAAGTTGTTTCTCTGGTTTTTTCGATAAATGAAAAACGTAACCACCCCTAATACAACTACAATGAGAAGGATCAATAGTCTGATAAAAAATAACACGCTTGGTGCAAGAAGAGGAACATCCCAGAAATCACGGGGATTACTTCCTGCTCTGCATTCAACAAGGTTGCTGATCCAATCACCATCGGGATCATCTAAAGTATCAGACCCATTTCTTGGATTAAAACTGTATGTACTATCCGTATATTTAAACTCCCACCAGTCATCCATTTCATCAAGATCACTGTCACTTTGATTGGCCCAGCTTCCAAAATAGTATTCATCCAAATTAGTTAATGTATCATTATCTAGATCTCCTTCTGCATCATTAATCCAAGGATTCAATCCCATTTGGTATTCATACAAGCCAGGTATGTCATCCTCGTCATTATCCCGATCCGTATCATTGACTTTGGGATCGAATCCTCCCAGATATTCCCAACCATCAGGCATTGAATCATTATCAGAATCTACATCTAGAGGATCAATCTCAAGGAAATATTCCAAACAATTCATTAGATGATCCTCGTCTTCATCATGGAACTTGTCCCAATAGTCGGCGGGATCGAGTGCAGGATATCGGTCGAGTTCCCAAGAATCAGGCATGCCATCTTCATCAGAATCAGCAATAGTATTAACATTCCAAAGAATGATTGCTGAATCAGAACCTCCTGAGACTATTATTTCACCATCAAGAGAAAAACATAAGGTCTTCACATTTATTTTATGCCCTAGAAAAAATAATTGGACTTCTTCCCAATTAGAAATATTCCAAGTTCTGAATGTACCGTCTGCACCCCCTGATACTAGTAATTTCCCATCAGGTGAGAAGTTTAAATTCAAGATGGAACCAGAATGTCCAGTTGGGATGGATTGTTCTTCTCCATTTGTCATATTTTTGACTTTGATGAAATTGTCATTACCACATGTGACTAATAGATTTTCTTGAGGTGAAAATACAATTGAGTTCACATTGTCTTCAAACCAATTGATTCGTGTTTCGATTCGAGACCATGACGATGTGGTATCCCAAATAATTAGACTCCCATCTTCACTGCCCGAAACTAGAAATCTATTATCAGAAGAAAAAGCTAAGCATGTTACAGGGCTACTATGACCTTCAGTCATTTCCAAGGATCCTAATTCCAGTCCGTTTGTAACATTCCAAATTCGAATTTCGGGTGCACCTCCAGAGGTTGCCCCTCCTGAAGCTAACATCGTACCATCCGAAGAAAAAGCCAAAGAATTTATATTCCCTGTGGGATCAGTTATCATAAATTCATCACTACGAGTAGTTAGATTCCACAAAATAATATTCGAATCCCAACTGGCTGAGGCTAATAAAGAACTATTTGGTGCAAAAACAATAGAAGTAACTCTCTTCTCGTGGTTCCCCAGAGTCTGTTGGTCACCACTTGTTAGATTCCAAAGACGGATTGTGTTATCCTCACTCCCTGAAGCTAAATATTCACTATTAGGGGAATAAGCTACAGATGTTATAGCAGCTTCATGGCTAGTCAACGTTCTGTTATTGGCTCCACGTGCAACATTCCAGAGTCTAATGGTCTTATCTTGGCTACTTGAAGCAAGTAAAGTTCCATCTGGAGAAAAAATAACTCTGCTTACGAAATCTTCATGACCCGATAAGATTTGTAATGTATTTTTTTTGGTATCCCATAATCTGATGGATTTATCTTCTCCCCCTGAAGCTACTAAATAACCTAAAGGAGAGAAGTCGATAGATGAATAATGAAATCCGAATAAAGGTCCTTCATACGTATCTTCATGCTTATCATATTCAACAGTTTTTTCTCCAACACTCAAGTCCCATAACCAAAATTTACTATCAACGCAAGCGGATGCTAGCATTTTTCCATTAGGAGAAAACTTAACTTCATTTACAGTATTAGAGTGCTCTTGAGAGTCAAATATTGGCTCCCAATCAGTTGTATTCCAAATCTTTATTGAACTTGGCATACCACAAGCTGCCATTAACTTGCCATTTGAAGAAAAATCAATATAATTGACTGATCCAGCAAAGAACGATCCTTCATTTACTTTTTCAGTTAGCTCTCTGACTTCTTTCCAATTGGTGGTATTCCAAATAGTGATATGACCAGTCAGATCGCCTGAAACCAAAAACTTACCATTAGGTGAAAACGCTAGAGAGTATAAATTATAGATGTGAGTCCAATTCTGGAGCACTTCCCCCGTTGCTGTTTTCCAGATGTTAATAGTACCATCCTGACCTGCTGATGCCACAATTGAACCATCTGGTGAAAATGATATCATCCTTATAGGACTAATATGTCTATTGAAACTCAAGATTTCTACTCCTAGAGTGATGTCCCAGAGTTTGATTAAGTTATCCTCGCTTCCTGAAGCCAATATTGAACCATCAGGGGAGAAAGCGATTGTAGTTATTGGTTTTATGTGATAGTATGAGTACGGTAATTCTTTTCCAAAAGCAGGGTTTTTGCGGGCTATTCGTTCCCTATTTTCAACTTTCTCCTGCAATAAATCTCCCATCTCATTCTTTATTTCTGAATCTAGGATATTGATTCTTTGTTTAAGGTTTTGCTGATCATTATTGGAATAGGTTACCTGACTGGGAATTTCTTTGGTTGTATTAAGCCAATAAACAGGTAAAATAATACTAAACGACAAAATAATCATGAAAATGATGAAGTCCAACGAATTAAAGTAGTAACGTTTCATTAATTTCCCTTTATCAATCTAATTGCCCTATTCAGAAGATTGTGAATAATCTAGACGGTTTATCACTAATATTTTTGATAGTTCAACATTTTCTTGAACTACTAAAAGATACTCATCTAGTTCTTTCATTTTCCTGATCGATTTTGATCATAATCTTTTTTTCTTTTATAGAGAGTGAGTGTGATTAACAAAATAATCATAATTTCAGGTATAAACGAAAAACTTGGAGTATGAGGACTAGAAGTGTTTGAAAGAGTAGCTGAGGCATCCGTTGTGAATTGAATTACTATGAACGTGTAAGAAATTAATCCTTCATCTGAAAAATTTCTTAAATGTTTGTTCATACCATCTTGTGACCAAGCCGCAATAAGCCATAGATCGATTTCTACTGTTGTATCCGCGGTGAGAGTGCATGAAAGGTTAACTTCTTCTCCTACTGCAAAATCAAGTGCTTGATTCGGAATAACATACCACTTTTCGTCTGCAGATATCCCTGTATTATCTGCATTAATCTTATTATTTGTAAAATTCACTTCAACAGGTTTGTCATTGATATAAAAGTCAGATACCGTTACATGTTCAAGTGTTTCTCTATTCCAAGATGAAAGTACCCAATATATTGTTGGATTAGGGATATAATTTAATGAAACATTGAATAACAATTCAATATAGTCTTGAGTAGCAAAATATAGAATGTGGCTCATTTCACCGCCTAGCGTAAAGAGCTTGGTTTTACCCTTTAAAGATATATTAATACTATTACCATCTTCTTCAATAAGGGAATATACATGATCTCCATCAATTATAGCATCCCAGGGACGAGTTACATTGGGAGACCACCTTACTTCAAAAGTGTCTGTCTTCTTCCCATTACTATCTAGATCAAAGTCTATTGTACTTTCATCTATAACCCCTTCACCATTGGATAAAGGCATAAAGAAAGCAATCTTCTCCCAAATACCTAGCACCGTTCCTTTGGGTGTTGGAGCACTTCCGTTGTTACGTATTGATGCTTCAAATTTCAATACGCCATTCTCTGTGTTATTGAACACAAAACTTGTTTGTTCAAAATCCGGAGTACCATTTACCATTAATTCCAGTGGATAAGATTTTACATATCCAGTAACTATTATGAATGAAAAAATAGTAAAAAAACTCAATAAAGCACGTCTCATTGGCCTTCCATCCAAACTTCGAGAATTAAAGCTAATCTTGCTCTAAATTAAAGATTAAATCTCTCAAAATCGTACTCTGATAATATAAAAACTTATCTCACTTTACTTCAACTTATGATTTTGATTGTTCAACCATTTCTTGAGCTTCGGAAATATACTCTTTTATCTCTTTCATTCTCTCAATTTCACTCATCTCACTGGTTAAATCAGGGTTGAGAAGCAAAATTTTTACTACCTCGATTACCCGTTCCTTAGCTTTTGCTTTATAGAAATATCTTATCGCACCCGTATAGTCATTATACCTTAGTGCCTGCTCACCATATCTAAAGGCTAATTGACGACTTCTACGCTGGTAAAACATATATGCTGCGATAAGTAATCCGAGGATTGAAACGAAAGTTATTGTAGGACCAATAAGATCGTTGATAGAAGGGGGAGCTGATCCTGTACTAAGATGAAATTCCTCACTCCTAGCAGAGTTATTGTTTTTATCGTAAACAACGACTTGAGTAGTATAATTAGAGCTTGATTGTAAACTATCAAGTTTAATTATATGAGTAAGAAGAAAAGTTCCGTTTATTCTTGTATTCTCTGTTACAGATTTGATCCCATATCTAACATCAGCACGAACTGGTTCATTTGTGAGTATAGTAATGTTATAACTATTGTATAAAAGCTGATTGCTCATTATTTTATGAATAATAGGAGGAGTAAGATCTGGTCCTAAAACTTTAATGACCTTACCATTTAAAGTACCTACGATCATATCAGCAACAGAGTCATCGTTTAAATCTGAAATCAATAATTCAGAGAGCTGCTCATGAGTAATCTGTTCATGATAGATTGTAACTCCTGACGACTGATTAAGTACGAAAATATGACCAGATATAGTACTTATAACAATATCATCATATAAATCACCTGTAAACTCTGCTACTCGAATATTAGAGACATAACTTGGGATATCAAGGTTATTCCATTCAATTGAACCATCTGAAGCCCTGATTGCAACAAGATCTCCATTATTCTTGAATAAATAGGCTATATCATCATTCTTCTCAATAATCTGTATTGAATTGTATGTCATCAGTCCGTAATCCTTTGAATATTCGACTGATTGTGCTTTTAAATTAAGAACTGTAAGTTGTCCTTCATAGCTATATCCAATAACAAGATTAGTGTTTAGACATAAACCTAAAATTTGGTCGATTCCTATACTTCTACCCCATAAGTATTTTGTACCATTATATACATATATATTCCCTGATCGAGTACCAACAAGTGAATAACCATCGTTAGTTGCTATTCTGGTGATTTCAGAAGTAGTATTATGTGTTTTCATAATTGTCCCATTTGGAGTTAACCAAGTGATTTGACTGTTGTCCCCCCCTGAGACTATGTAGAATGGAACTCCTAAAGTTGCTGGAACTTCTACTAGAGTTAAACTAGAAATAGCTAAAGTTCCAAGAGATTGTGTCCATAAAAGCTGACCATTTAGTGAAATCTCAAAGATAGTTCCGTTAGAGAGTGATACATAAACACCTGATACTTCTTCTTGTTGTAGAGAATTGGGTATCATTTTCCATATAAAAACATCACTATTCCTTTGTAATCCAAACGTTTTAATCCAAAGTGTCTCACTGGTCATGTAATTATAAGCGTATATTCGTGAAAGAAATCCAAAAACAAATATCATGTCATCTGCAGAAAACATATTTCCTATTTGAACAATCCCTGTTACAGGTTCATCTTCCTGAACAAGAAGATCAGTTACTAGCGGTTTAGATGCCTCAATGGCTTTCAATTGACTTATTGGGGGAAATTCCTGGATTAAAAATCCAGAGAAAGCCAATACGAGTAAAATTACTTTTTTAATATTCAAAATTAATCCTTCTTGACTAATCTTCTGTGATGAGATTTGCGTGTAATGTATAACATAACTCCAAGAAAGCAAGATAGCAAAGAAAATCTAACAGCTTCACTTTGAGAACTAGTTTCAGTCATAGTTTTAGTTCCAGTACTTGTTGTAAATGGGCCAGTAGCAATTGTTACATTGATATTCTTAGATACAACATTATGTGAAAAATCAGTAACTTTTAGTGTAAATACATAGTCACCTTGAGGTTCTTGTCTTGTGAAATTTAATATACTAGACTCTATCCGGCCAAAAGTGAGAAGGGCTTCATTCCGTTTCAAGGAATAATTATAGGGATTGTCATCTATTATAATATAAGTTAAAATAAATGAAGTACCAACAAATGCTTTAATTTCTGATTGAGGAGTTTCAATAATAGGGATCATAGAATAGGGAGATGAACCAGTACGGGATCCACTTAAATTAAAAAGACAAAGTAAGACAATACCTGTTGATATCTTCTGTAATTTATTTATAGATATTAATTTCGATAGCATTTGTAGCTCTGATGTGATTTGACTGCTATTTATTAAATATTCGATTTACTATTACTTTTCTTTTAATGACTGTATTCATCTATATGATCCATTAAAGCATATTGTTATCGTGAATCGCGTTATTTTAATCAATAGAGGAAGATCAAAGATTGAATTGTTATTCTAACATGTATTAAGAAGTTTTTTATGAACATTGGTATGAGTGTGACTATCAGAAAAGATCATATTTTCTTTCTTATGATTAGAAGATGAGACCGATGTCTGAACCAACGATGATTGATGTTCTAAAAAAGGCAGAAACAGGCCCAATTTGCCTAGAAAAAGACTTTGATAGGAAAATATTACGATTAAAGCTTAAAGAGGTAATCAAAGACAATGATATCATATTTGATCCCGATATATTAATACCTAATGATGATAGCTTAGCAGATGCCCTGTTCAATGCTGCAATGGATCTTTACCTAGAAACAGGTACCCTATGCTTGAGTACACACCGCCAAATCAAATTTGAAGAGGCTGAGATTAAAGAAGCATTAAGAAATGCGCCAACAAAGGTCACATTTGGAGAAGGCTTAGATGCCCGAGAAATGGTACCCAGGCAAGTGGAACATAGAACACCTCCATTATGTTTGACTTCAGGTGGAGGAGAAATATCGGAAGATATATATGTTCAAGTTGTGCAAAGTTATGCTCAAGAACCATTAGCTGATACTGTAAGTGGAGGTTGTCCGCTACACACTATCTTTGGGATGGTTCCAAAAGCAGGTACTCCTGTGGAAGTCTTAGCTTCAAAATATAATGTCATCTATTCAAAAGAGGGAGCTAAAAGAGCTGGTCGCCCTGGAATTGGATTCCATAATCTACTAGGAACCGCATTGTCATCCGCTGCATACATTTCAGCAACTCAACCAGAACTCGGTGTCAGGACTGTAGATGGAAACCTTATCGCCTCCCTAGCAGAACTGAAGACGGATTATAGTCAGCTTACAAAAGCACTATATTATTGCGAACAGAAAAATGTTCTGCCTGGAGCAGTATATGTTCCGTTAATGGGGGGATATGGGGGCGGCCCTGAAGGAACCGCAGTTGTCACCCTTGCTCACCATCTGCAGGGACTTTTAGTTCACCATGTTGCATATTCCGATTTCCCAATTACACATCTCAAATATTCCTGCAGTACCGCACAGGAATCACTATGGAGTGCTGGGATGGTGGGCCAAGCCCTCAGTCGAAATACACATCTTCTAAGTGCTTCTGAAGCAATAACAGCTGCTGGGCCGTGCACAGAGATGTGCTTATATGAGGTTGCAGCCAGTTCAATTGTTGGTACAGTTTCAGGAATTCACATCAACAATGCCTCTGCCGCAAAAAGTCAGTACCTTGATCGGGAAACAGGAATGGAAGCACGAATAGGGTGTGAAGTTGGCCATGCAGTCACAGGTATGAAAAGAGTCGATGCAAACGAACTTTTAATCCAAGTTGTTAAGAAATACAAGCAGAATTTAGACAATCCACCCCTTGGTCATAAGTTTCAGGAATGTTATGATCTTGATACAGTAAAACCTTCTAAAGAATATGTAACTATTTACGAACACGTCAAAAATGAATTAGCTGAACTGGGTATTAATTTAGTGTAAACTAGTAAGTAAGTTCAAACAACCCCTAGAGGCATTGATTCATGAAAGGCTTTGATCTTATCATCAAAACTTGTATTTTTACCATTTTTATACCTGGGACCGTAGTGATTTTCATCCCATGGTTCTTAAGTTCTTTATGGCCCCAAAAAATTAATTTAGGTGCAACACATATATTGGGGATTTTGCTGATAAGCATTGGATTCGTTTTCTACTGTTATTCGGGCATTTCTTTTTTGATAACGGGGGAAGGAACACCCATGATATTCTTTATGAAAAAATTAGAGAAAATTTTTGGATTGGAGCCCGATAAACTTGTAAAAATCGGTTTATACCGATACTCAAGGAATCCGATGTATTTGGGAGTTGTAGTTCTCATTCTTGGAGAAGGGGTGCTATTTCAATTTCCTATAATAATCATTTGGAGCATTGTATCGTTTATTCTTTTTCATTTTGTAGTATATTTTATAGAAGAACCACATTTAAGGAAAAAACATAAGAAAGAATATGAAAACTATATGGAAGCTACTCCGAGATGGATAGGCATCCCAAAATCAGAAAAAAAGTAGTAATATTCACATAAACTCGGTTAAACTCTTCTTTTTAGATTCTAAAGCCAGGAGCTTCTCTTTTCGCCACAATCCTCCACCATAACCATGTAATTTTCCATTGCTAGCAATTACCCTGTGGCAAGGAACGACAATCGCAACTGGATTATTACCATTTGCTCTACCAACAGCCCGGGATGCAGATGCATTACCTATTGCTTTAGCAATATCATTGTAAGATCTAGTTTCTCCATAAGGAATCTTCAGTAGTTCCTTCCATACCAACATCTCGAACTCAGTACCTCGTAAGTCAAGTGGAATGGAAAAATTACGAAGTTTTCTATCAAAATAATCTCTAAGCTCATTTTCAAGGTTATCAAGAGTCGGATGTGAACCCTCGACACTATCAGCATTGTACCATTTTTTGTAATGGGAGTTGATTTCAGCTTCACTATATCTATCTTTAAATTCCAAAAGACAACAACCCTGGGAAGTTGCACCAATGATTAGATTGCCTAGAGGGCTTTCCACATACTTATAAACCATTTTAATATCAGACATTATCAACTTCTCCAGGTGTATGTCCAAATTCCTTTAAAAAGGCTGTTTTAAAACCACTATAGGATTTAAAACCGCATCGAGATGGGAGTTCTTTAGAACTCACTCCTTTTTGGAGTAATCTTTTAGCATAAATTAAACGAAGTCTCCTGTGGAATGCTAGCGGAGTTTCCTGATAATAGGTTTTAAAATTTCGCCTAATAGTTGAAATCTCAACACCTGTTATCCGAACTAAAGTCTTTTCATCAAGTTTCTCTGAAACATTCCTTTTCATGTAAGTAAAAACTTTATCTAACCAATTAGGTGAATTTTTGGGAAATAAATCTGGTTTACATCGTTTGCAGCTTCGATATCCTGCAGAAATTGCTTCATCCTGTGTCGAGAAGAAAACCATGTTTTTCTCAAGAGGCAATCTTGCTTTGCAAGAAGGTAGACAGAAAATTTTCATAGTCCGTACCCCCACATAGAAATTTCCATCGTATGAAGCATCACGCCTTATTCGTGCAGCAATCATTTCTTCATACGAAAGTTTCATGATAATAGCTCCATTGATCATTATTTTAAATATTGTGCCGATTTTCGAGCAAGTAATTCATCATTTATTATCAGTAAATAAATGGGATACCAAGGTCTTCGAGCTCCATTCGAGTCGTTCGATAAAGATCCAAATATTCTGGTTTAGGTTTACACCGCTTTATGTCATAACATTCACGAAAACTTTTCCCTAACGGAGCATTTTCAATATTATCTTCGTAGGTCTTTAGAAGAGGAAGAACAAGCTCATTAACATCACTTCTTGCCAATCGATTTTTTATTGTTCCCAATCCCACCTCACCAGCCATTCGTGCTTCCAAAGGAGTAGCATAATTTTTATGTCTATTCTTTGCTGCAGCCATTATCCAGAGGTTGGAACCAGAAACAACAGAGGCCAATGCGTGTGTAGCAGCTTCTTTTAAAACCATAGGTGTACATGGACCAGCAGCAGCATAGCTAGCTGACATAGAGATAAGATTACTATTTCGAGACAACGCTTGATAGGTTGTTGATAACACCCAGAGAAGCTCTCGTGTTGTATTGCAGGTATGTTTCAAATGAAAGGGAAAATAGACCATAAAGTGTGCCTGATTTACAAGTAATCCCATTAAATGATAAGCAACTCCAACCACAGCAGTCCCTTCTGGCCCACCAGCATATCCACCAAGAATTGGTCCCGCGAGAGCCCCAATAAAGCATCCATATGTATGAAAATGTACCATCTTGTTCATGAGCGAGTTATTTATCTTGAGTTCAGTTACACTTGCTACAAAACGTCCATCTGTTAATCTTTCTCCCCATTCAGGATTGCTAGCAGCAAATTGTGCAGCATCCGACTCTGCTGTTCCAACACTTTTAAGGAAGATACCTGGTCGTCCAACTCGTCTGGCAGCCTCACGAAACATCATCGCATGAGAAACACTTCCAAGAACTTCAGATGGATATCCAGAGCGTATGGGCATCCCCTGAATCTCATCAAGAATGGGAGCACATACACCATCAGCTAGAGGTTCTTGTAAATAAGCCATACTCATGGGGAGAAAAAGATCCTCATCACAGGTTATATCTGGTGTAAACATACAAAAAGGTGTTTTCTGATCTTCAATACATCGAAATGATAATTCTCTAGAGTCACGCCCAAATCCCAACGTAAACTTACCAGGAAAATTGCCTAGAGCTTCCTTTATCTCATCTTCTGTAAATAAAATCCTCCTATAAGTATCAGTGTGTAAACTGCCAACCTCGAGATATAAATCAAACGCAGCGTTCCAAAGATTATCAGCTAAGGTATTATCATCTGGAACGGGTATCGCAGGGTCAAAAGAAATGTCATATTCCTTGATGACTCTCCTGAGTGCAGGCACCAACAGCTTAAGGTCATAATCTCTTTCCAAACACACAGGACCCGTTTCTGCTCTTTCTAGTACTTCATTTATACGCCACGGTGGAGTAACCATTCAATTCACCATTTACAAATTGTTGTTCAAGAGGTATCTTCAAGGAACCTAGCTGCAATGAGGGTGAACATCTGAGACAATGGTTGTAACTCATCTAGCAACACATACTCATTTTTTTGGTGAGCTACTTCTTGGGGTGGACCTAAATGTAAACAGGGAATATCACCCTCTCCTGCGAAGATATTAGCGTCTGTTATCCCCGATGTGTATTCATAATGAGCTGGTCGTCCCATTACCTGTCTATAAACAGAATCAAATATCTGAATAATGGGTTCATTTCTATCTAGCACGAAAGCTTCATATTGAGGAGGTTTTGTTCTTATTTCTACATCAGCGATAAGATCAAGTGATTGAACTAATCTTTTCATATCTTCTATAGCGGTTTCTATTGTTTCACCAGGAACTAATAACCGATTTATTTCTACACGAGCAGAAGCAGGAACCACTACTGAGTACACATCTCCATATCCTCCTTCAATTTTCAAAGTGGAGTAGTTCCCTCTTCCAAAATCGGGATGATCCTTGAAGTTCAGTTGAGGTAGATTAGTAATAATTTTCCCCAACTCCTCAATTGCGTTTATACCTAGATGAGGACGAAACCCATGAGCAGCTTTTCCTTTTACAGAGATGTTATAGAGAATTTTACCAGTGATTCCAAGTGGAATTGGTTTGATTTTATCTCCAGGATATGGTTCAGCTAAAATGATCGCGTCAACTTTAGCGAAATCTGTTTTTAGCATCGCCTTAGCTCCTTTGCCATATGCCTCTTCATCAATCACTCCTGAAAAAGAAAGCTCTCCATTAAAAGAGTATCCAGATTCTATAAAAGCTCGGAACATAGTCAAAATGCAAGCAATGCCTGCCTTCATGTCACAGGTACCAAGACCAAACAATTTCTGGTCTTTAATGACAGGGGTAAAGGGATCAGTATCCCATCCATCTACAACAGGAACCGTATCCATATGACCATTGAAATTAAGCCTTTTCCCTGGTTTATCACCAATTAATCGGGCATAGACATTAGGGCGACTAGGTTCCACAAGGTCTAGATCACCTTTCAAACCCAAGGTTTCCAATTCATCTTTAAGATACTCAGCTAGTTCCCCTTCATTACCTACAATAGAATTAATGCGAATCATATCCTCCAAGAGTCGTTGTGTATATGATAACTCAAGCCTGGAGAGTAGCTCTTTCGTCATAATTTTTCCCATTGTGAATGAAATGATGGCCCTTAAAAATCTGTTTCAGTGAATCCATCGTGTACATTGTACACGAATCTTTATTAGTACTAGAATCCTCCCAAAAGAATGCTAAATTGCCACTTTTAAATTATTTTACAGATATAAAAACAAATTACATCACTCAGGATGAATAGGAGTAATGACAACTAAAAATCCAAATAAAAAAGTTTCTTGCACTTGGGATATACTAGAAAAATGTGAGAATTGTACTATTTGTACTGATTTAGATTGTAGATGGGATAGAAAACACTTAATCAGGTTTTATATTAATGGCTTGCCATTTTTCCTTCCTGCAGGTATCGGCTTAATTTTAACTACATTCTGGACAGGAAGTTGGGTTGGGGTGATTATTTATGCCAGTTTTTGGGTTGTTTTCTTCGGATTTTTTGAAATATTTGTATTATGTCGCCACTGTCCTTATTATTCCGAAGAAGGAAGAATCTTGCATTGTCTAGCAAATCATAGTTTATTAAAAATATGGGATTACAACCCAGAACCAATGAATAGATGGGAAAAAGCGGGATTATTTATTGGATTAGGTCTTTTCTTAGGAATTCCCTTCATCACCATTTCATGGGGATCAATAACCCTTTATATAACAAATACTGAACTGTTCTTTGTATTGATATTGAGTGGTTTAAGCTTCCTCACATTTGGAGGAGCATTAGTCTTTGGGAGGAATTTGGTAGCTAAAATTTGTCCACGATGTGTTAATTTTTCATGTCCTTTAAATAGGGTTTCAAAAGAAGTAGTAGATTCCTATTTAAAGAGAAATCCAGTAATGAAACAAGCCTGGGAAAATTCAGGCTACAAAATTGGTTAAACTGTTTAAGATCACTATAAATGGACGGATTACATTTAAAACATTGAAATCACTGTTCAATTTTCGTGAAAAGTGAATCCACTTTTTTGATCGCAATTATAAAAGAATTTTCAAATATAAGGAAGCATTAACAGTGAAGATGCTCATTCAGCTTATCGATACACTTGTCTTCACTAGATTTGATGTTTTCACTCAATTTGGGGGATCTTTTACGGTGAACATTCCTTATATCTGTCAACAGTGTGGACAATGTTGTAAGGAGGTTTCATTCCCAGATCCAAAATCTTTTGCTAATATAATAAAGTCATTTAAGATTGATCTTCAACTTCTAAGCAAACAATTCTTAAAAAATAGTAAATGTGAAGATCACTCTGAAATAATGCGGAAATTATGTCAAATAAAGCCATGCATCTTTCTACAAGAGGATATGTGCTCAATTTATTCTCAGAGGCCGTTGATATGCAGAGAGTGGTTTCCTCGGGTGAGATCAAAATGTCCAGCTTACTTTCATCACAATCATATGTGTCAAGCAATTCTTCAAAATCGAAAGTATCGTGTTGGAATTCGTGAAATAATCTTCATTGGGAATCAGAATCCTAATCCAAGCTATCCATCCGTCCCTAAACTAGGAGATATCGAAGAACATACATTTTTTCATTACTATTCTCCACCTGAAGATGAGATAGTCTCTATTTGGGAGACTTTTCTTACTTTTAATCCCAAATATCATGAAAGATTGATTTTTAAGACTATCAATCCAGTCATGAAATTATTGTAATAAGTTTCTCTTGAGTGTATTAAAGTAAGTTGATGGTATGGAAATTATTAATAGTGCAAACGTTCGTTCAGCTTATAGATACAAGTATTTTTACTGCATTTGATATTTTCACTCAGTTTGGTGGATCATTTAGGGTAAATGATCCTTATATCCGCCAACAGTGGTTAGTGTTGTAGATAGATTTCGTTCTTTAGAGCTGAATTTAGAGAGTATAATGGATGCCTCAGTAAACTTTCGTTGTCGTTTACACGGAATAAGAACTGATAAAATGGGTGAACCTCGTTACATTGGAAGGAAAAGAATCCTCCACCTCAAATGTTTCTACCTAGATTGAGCTGCAGGGAAAATCTATAGAGGAATTGGACAGAGAGATTATGATTCTGATACTTACTGGCGTATTATTAGACTTTTAACCCAGTATTGATAGCTTTATCAAACAATTCAATGAAAAAGCCGTCCTTTTCGCATAGTAAGTATGTTGAAAAGAATTAAGTGTAAACTTCATCAACTAAAAATGCAATTCTGATGGAATTACTTATAAAGATTGAAATGCCTTAACACCAGTCAAATTTATCTTTTGCTTTTGGTCAAATAGGAGTTCAATCTATGCGAAAAGTAGATATACTCAACATGGGAGGACTAATTGTCTCTCTTATGGTTTTATGCAGCGCTGCTATTTCATCACCATTGATTACAATAGCTAACAACTGGTCATCTGATTTCCGCCCATATGGTGGATATATTTATGAAATACTGTTTATTGGCACTGGAGATGGTGGTAATGCTTTACTGAGTAATGATATCGATGCCTATGGTGAAGATGTTTTCCCTCAATACATTGGAGCATTGATTAATGATCCAAATACTGCCGTGGATTTTTCACTAAGTTTAGGGCATCGAGCTATTGTTCTAAACTCTGGCCGTTTCCCAACAAATATAACTGGTTTCCGTCGTGCAATGGCCTTTGGTATGGATAAACATTTGATTAACATGCAAGCAGGGAATGGTGGAGACCCCCTGGACAGTTATATTCCAATAGCGGCTAAGGACTGGGAAGTCGAGAGTCAAATGAATATGCACTTCTACGATGCCGATTATGTCTCTGGTAACGCATCTCTAGCTGCTGCTGGTTTTTTGGATTTGGACCATGATGGTTGGCGTGAATATGATGTGAACCACAATGAGATATGGGACGAAGGCACCGATTTGGATGATTTAGAATGCTCTATCCAAATTCTTTATTCAGAGGCTTGGTATTCAGCCTTTGTTACTTCTATCAGAACAACAGAGGGATTACAGGCAATGGGAATACGGGCTGAAGTTGTTGAAATGCCACATATCATTGCGATACTCAATGAGATGTATAGTGGAAATTATTGGGCTGGCTGTCTCAATTTGTTACCTAGTATCTTCGCTCTTCCAACAGATATATATGGATCCTTCCGAACCGGAGAATATGATGCAGATAATTTTTTTTATTTCAGTAATGACTCTATCGACACAGCTCTTGATAATCTGATGAATGCTAAAAATGTATCAGATGCAAAAGCTGCTTCTGCTGAAGTCATGAATTTATTAGTTTATGAACAGCCAATGATTGCTTGTTATAATGATCTAGATGTCAATGGTTATCGTGTAGATAACTTTGAGGGGTTAATACCTTTCAATGGGCATGGAATTGTTGATCGTAATAATCCATATGTTGGTACAAAAGTTCGATTACAGGAATCAAAAGGTGGTCCTTATGGTGGTACGTTTCGTTATGGTACAACGGCTTACTGTGCACCTGATAACATTCTCGACCTTCGACCATATAGTAATCATTACTTAAATTATATATATGAAAGATTGTGGAATGTCGATCCGTTAACATGGGATCCTATTCCGGGATTAGCTTATAACTGGATCGTTGAACCAACCAGTAACGATCCAGTTAGTAATATCCAAACAGGAGAAAAATACACTTTTTATTTATATGAGGATGCTACATGGCACGATGGCCACCCTGTCACCTCAGAAGATGTTAAATACTCGTTTGAAACTCTCTGGCCAAACGCCACAGAGTTTAATCCAGTAAAACAAAAAGAAATCAATGATATCTATCGCATAGACACCCCAGATGATCATACTGTTATAATGTATGTAAATAAAACGGGGTACTTTGAGTGGAAATTGGCAACGAGCCATTTTATTCTACCCAAACACATCTGGGAACCTCATTCAAATAATCTCACTGGGTGGATGCCCATAACACGGGCGGAAATGACTGGTTCTGGACCTTATAAATGGAATAGCTCACTTTGGGGAGAATACATCAGCCTTATTCGGCATGAAGATTGGCATTGGGATATTCGTGATGTACCTTTAACAGCAACTACACAATCAACTAGGCTACCAGAAACATCTCTTAACATTCCTCTTACTTCCGCCACAACTTCTTCCTCGGATCGTATTCCTGGTTTTGATATTTTTATGGTCATTTCACTATTTGGGGCTACTATTTATATCATACGTAAGAGAAAAGACATAAATTAAAATAACTGTTCTATATTAATCGAAGGGACATTCATGGGAAAGTATGATCTCTTTTCCTCTTACTTTTTGATCATAGCTATTATTCTAGTCAATTGTTTAGCCTTCTCTTTAAATTTCTATCCTGTACTTGAGAATCAACATCATGAAAGTCATAATATATCATCCGATCTTTATTCTAGTGCCTCGGTTAAGAATAAGGTTTTAGAATCCCAAAAGGTGAATCCACCTTTCAATGAACTGTACCATTCATTTAATGCTGGAACACGAAAAGCTTTAGCTTTCTCATTTGATGGACTGTTGCTTGCCTCTGGAAATGGTAATGATATTAAAATCTGGAGAATGAGGGACTTTTACAGAGATGATCAAGAATTTTTAACCTTAAGGGGACATAAAGGTTTTATAAGATCGATAGCTTTTTCCCCTGACGGATCGATATTAGCTTCTGGGGGTGATGACAAAACTATACGAATCTGGGACTTGAGGGGACGGGAATTATGTAATTTCACCGTATATCCTACTACTATAGGTGGTTCTATAGGAGATGTCGAGATTTCGCCATATGGAAACCTATTAGCTTCATGTGGACATACAGAATATGTCAGGATTTGGGATTTGACTACATATGAGAATATCCAAAACTTGTCTCTACCGTCAGGGGCGCTGAATCTTAACTTTTCTCCGAATGGCAAGATTTTAGCTGCAGGGCAGTTTGGGTATAATAATTCAATAAAATTATGGAACACCTCTACTTGGGAACAATTACCCATCTCACCACTAAACGGACATGAAACTGTTATTAGTCACGTAACTTTTTCACCAGATGGATCAATACTTGCCTCTAGTAGTGAAGACGGTAAAATAAAACTATGGAACTTAACTGATGGCAAGAATTTTGTCAATATAACCCACAGCGTATCTGTGATGTCTGTAGATTTTTCACCAAGGGGAACCCTCTTAGCGTCTGGTAGCAAAGATCGTTCTATTAAACTATGGAAGATAAGCAATGGGAAATTAACTGAGTTTTCCAACTTAACTGAGTTTTCGAACGAGGTTTATCGGGTAGTTTTTTCTCCGGATGGAACCACTTTAGCTTCAAGCGATGGGGAGTTGATAAAACTTTGGAATATCGCAGATAAACCAGATCCTAAACTAAGGCCATTAAACCGCCATATAGAAAAAATAAATTCTTTAATGTTTTCCCCTGACGGTCAACTCTTAATATCAGGGAGTAAAGACAAACTCATATGCATTTGGAACATGACTGATGCAAAAGATCCTATATTGAGCTATCAGCGTTTTGATGACGAAATTTCCTCTGTCGCAATTTCACAACATCCAATTTTAGCCTTTGGTTATAAATATTCTAACGGAATTTTTCTCTATAACATATCCAATTTTTCAAATATAATTCCAATTCATTATTTTGAAACTTATGAACCCACTTCTTGTGTTGCTTTTTCTCCAAATGGAAAATTGCTGGTAACAGGCCATGATGGTAAGATAAAACCCTGGAACATAACTCAAAAGGAAAAACATACAAACTATGACTTAGGATATTTAGAAGGAGAATTCTCTTCTTTGGTATTCTCTCCCAATGGAGAATTATTGGCTGCTTGCCAGGAAAATAATGTAATTATTTGGCTTGTTAATGAAAATTATTCTAATTATTGGGATATAGCAAAAATATTCGATAATCACACAAAAAAGGTTTCCTCTGTTACTTTTTCCCCTGATGGCTCCTTATTAGTGTCAGGTTGCATTGATGGAACCATTAAAATCTGGGATGTATTTAATGGAAAAGAAATTAAAACACTTAAAAACGATAGAGGTGTGAATTCTGTATTATTTTCACCTGAGGGTAATTTTCTTGCTAGTTGTGACAATGAAAGAATAACATTTTGGAACCTAACGAGTGGGGAAGATCTTTCAAAGGATATCTTAATCATACATAGTAAAGATTCATATTTTACTACAATTGCTTTTTCTCCTGATGGAGGAAATTTAGTCATTGGTGAGAGTGAGGGACTAATCTCCCAATGGAATATCTCTCCGATACCAATGGATCTCGATTATGACGGTCTACAAGACATCTGGGAACGTCGATATGGATTAGATTCTAGTAATTTCTGGGATAAGTTCGATGATAATGATAATGATGGACTTATGAATAGTATGGAGTTTTTTTTAGGAACAAAGCCTAATAATCATGATTCTGATGCAGATGGCATGGTAGATGGTTGGGAGCTGCTAATGAGGTTAGATCCAAACTTTAATGACGCTAATGGTGATCCAGATGGAGATGGCATGACTAATTTATGGGAATTCACTTACAATTTCCATCCAAGAGACAGTAATGATGCTTATTATGATTCAGACGGAGATTGGGTCAGAAATGTGGATGAAATCAGAGGGAACAGTAATCCCCTAGATTTTTGGAGTGTACCCCTAATAAGTCTTAGTGCTCCACATGTACTAGTAATTTCCTTTCTGATCATTATTGGTTTTAGTGTTATTTCATTATATTATATCAAACAAAGGAACCATGAAGCACTAGTCGCTCGTCTTAAAGCACCTGACTATGAGACAGCACAAAAAGTTCACAAAACAGGTTTTACTAGTTATACCGATTTCTTAAGAGCTGGAACGCACGCAAAAACATTGTTGAATAAAGGAAAGACTTTAATTCTTCAAAATAAATATAAAAATGCAATTGAGCATTTTGAACAAGCCCAAATAATCTCAGAACGTCTAGGGAATAAGCCTTTAGTAGCTGAAACTATTTTTAATATCGTATGGATCGAAAAAGATAGGGGAGATTTACGTATTGTTAACCCTATTCTTGAAAAATTTCCTCAACCTTCGGAATCAGGATTAACTGTAAAAGCTTTTTATGATATGGTAGAAGCAGTACTAGCAGAAGAGGAGAAAAACTGGGGGGTAGCAAATAAAGCTTGGAACGATGCATTGGATTTTAAAGATTTAAAAATTGAATATTGTGCCATTTGTCAAGGATCACTAGTAAATCTTGAATTCAGAACTTGGCTTAGTAATCCTTTTCCTCCTGATTATGAAAATTTGATATTTCAGGTAAATGAATGGCAGGAATTTTGTAGAAAAAATAAAATCTATGGTAGTTTGTGTTGGGCTTATCTCACTCATGCTCGAATTACTCTAGCTGCTATGGAGTTTGACGATGCAGAAGATTGGTTCAATGACTGTATCAAAACTGCAGAGAAACATCAAATTACCTATTATCAGGATATTGTTCAAAAGGAAACTGAAGTCTTTGAAAAACACAAAAATAAAATCTATTCTCTTACAAAAGAAGGAAAACCTCTTCCACAGGATATACAAACCCAAATAGTCCAAGAATATCTTCTCGAAGCCAAGTCTATTGTGATACAGGAAGAAACAAAGAGTAACCGATCAGGATCGAATGATGAGTAAGAGTAATTCGGGTAGTTCTATCCTAAACAGGAGCAGATCCAATTGTAATTACTTCTGAAGTCAATCCGTCAATCGAAAATATCATGTTGAAACTCGAGAAATAATCTTTAATGGAATAGACTAATTAAATGACAAAAATCAATCTTTTCTGAAAACTCAAGGAGATTACATTCAATTTCGCCTGTATCGAGATGATGGATAATGAAAAAAAGGGAGAAAGTGAAGTTACTTTCTTTTTCGTTGTACAATAATTATCATTCCTATTGTTAGCAGAAAAGGAAATAGAAATGATGAATTCACTTGATTTGTTGTTTTTGAATCACTGGTTGATATCCCCTCTACTCTAGTGGTTGTTGGTAGAGAAATCGTACTGGTAGAAGTTTCCTCTGTTGATGTGGGTATTGGGAGATCGGTAAGCTCCAATTGAGATATACAGACATCTGATTGGCCATTCAATGTCTTATTCAACGCATTGTTTGTTACGGGATAATCTGTGGAATCAGTGGTACCTACAATAACCACAGAATTCTCGCTAAGAAGTAGAAGATCAGGTATATTCCGCCAACCTCTACCCTGCCATAAAGTGGGCTCATATCCACTTCCTCCTATATATGTGGAATATAAAATACATGAACCATCTGAAGGCATTTTCGTGATAATGAAATCGAAATTTCCCCTGTGTGTTGTTGAATAGGCATTTGAGGTTGTTGGAAAATTAGTAGATTGAGAAACACCCATAAGATAGATATTACCCTCGTTGTCCAGAAGGATTTTTTCAATTACATCTATATCTGAACCTCCAAGAAAGGTGGAATAGAGTAGGTCTCCACTTGGGGCGATTTTCATAAGAATGCCATCATCGGTTTCTCCCAAAGAATTGAAGGTCATATCATATGCATTAGAGGTGATTTCTAGATCTGAAGAAAGTGTAAAACCCGCCAAATACATTTTTCCAGAATCATCAACAGCCATATCAAAAATAGTATCGGGGTCAGAACCGCTTATATACGACGAATACAAGAGTTCGGATCCATCCATTGATATCTTTGCGATAAATCCATCACAATTATAATCCCCAACTGATTTACCCACAGAATCAAAGGCGTTGGGTGTAATTGGGAGATCTAGAGAGTAGGTCTCCCCACAAATATAGATATTATTTTCACTGTCCAATAAGATGTTCATGTAGACTTCAAAGTTCGATCCCCCAAAATAAGTGGAATAAAGAAGTAAGGAGCCATTCGCCGCTAATATTGAAATAAAAGCATCCCATTTCCCATTATGCGTTGTATTCAATGCATCTGATGTTGTGGGAAAGTCAATTGATCGAGTCCATCCTGATAAGTAGATATTGTCTGACTTATCTACTGCTAAACTATGAGCATTCCCTTCTGCATCAGATCCACCGAGATAAGTAGAAAACAAGAGATCAGACCCATCTTTCGCTAATTTAAGAACAAACATATCTCCCGTATGATTCTCTCCATCAACGAGTGCTCCATTATATGTTTCATCATATGCCCCAGGGGTCACGGGAAAATCAGTCGAATGGGTTGGACCATGAACTATGATATTATCTGCAGAATCAACCGCAACGGCAATCTTCGAATCCCAATGATCTATTGAGTAGTAATGTAGTTCATCAGCACTCCCGCCAATATAAGTTGAGAATATTAATGAAGACCCATCTGGGGAAAATTTACTCACAAAAACATCTGCACCTCCATTATGAGTCTCGTCGAAAGCTCCAGGAGTTACGGGAAAATCCGTTGAATAGGTAAGCCCTACAATAATTATATTTCCCTGACTATCTTGAGTTACTGCGGTTCCAATATCAATCGCTGATCCCCCAAAGAGAGTGGAATACCCCAAATCATCTAAATCTAGTTTTTCAGAAGTAATAGGATTTATTCCTTGTCCTATTAGAGCTATTAAAATTATAAAACCAATAGCCAGTAACCATTCTTTCTTCATCATACACAACACATCCTTGTTTTTTTTTATTCTAAAAACTATTTATTTACAGAATTTGTATAAAACAATACTTGTAGATATCACCAAAACTCCTATATAAAGTTTTACACGGGTTTTTACTGTCCTAACTTTAATACAATGAATTATTTATTGTACCAAAGTTAGAACACTAGTTTTGAAAGATCACATTTTTTTGATTGAACATCTCAATCTGGCCGAATCTTCCAGATTTTTCGCGATTCAAAGACAAAAACTAGTGTCCCAATTGTTAGAAACAAAAAAAGTAAAATGCTTCCAGGATGAGTAATGAAACCATCACCCATGGTGAAGGAGAATACAAAAAAGGCAAGAAACCCACAAATAAACAAACTTAAGTAAATGGAAAAGCGGGGAATCATTCGATATCCAACCCGCACATAAAATCCAAGAATTCCTGATTTAACTTCCTCTTTTATGTAATATTTATCTGAATCCTCATGTTGTGAAATGATTCCCAATTCAGAAAGCTTATTGAGTTGATACGAAACTACCCCGGGTGAAGAGAAGTTTAGAGATTTTTGAATTTCCCGTACCCCAGCAGCACCATGCGTCAAAAGGTACCAATATACTTGAAGAGGTTTACCCTTTAGGACTTCTTTACGTTGCGTTGATTCTTCATCGTCTGGCATTTTTTGAAACCCTAAGGGGAGAATTCGTTGGATAAAGGAAAAAATCGGAGAATAAGTTAAAACATCATCTTCTTCTATTGGTGACAAATCTTTTTTATCATCAAGAGATTTCATTTCAGTTCATACTCTCTCCTTAAATAATTTGTTTGCCTATAATTGTAGTAAATAGTGACTGCAGCAATTGTTACAAAAACCCCCAAAGCTATTGTAACTCCAGGAAAGTATTTGAAAGTAAGTTCAATAATTCCTTCTCCAACCCGTACGAGGATATCGCCTTCTACTTTGATCTCAACATAATTAAGGCTTGAATTTCTGACCACTGATTTAATTTCTTTCCATTCTTGAGATTGGTCATCCCATAGAAATACAGGAATCCCCTCATCTACAGGAGTAACAATTTCATAAGGATCATAATAACAACGGAAAAAATATTCTGTTTTTTGGTCATCGACAGTTGTTTTGAAATATTTTCCTTTTTCCTTTTGATTGAATGTGTGTAAATTATAACTCATTTCAGAAGTTACCGTGAATTTTTTCTTTGTAGTGATGATTCCATCAGTAAATGGAAAATAAATCGATTGATTTGTGATCTCGACATTCTCGATTATTTTTGGAATTGTTCTTTGATTATTGTCGAAATTAAAATATATTCCTCCTTGAGGAATAGGATCCACCCAAATATGAGACTCTACTGACGCTGTTTTGAGATATCCACACTCCATCTCTGCTAATAATATATGGGGTACATATTCAACTAATCTGTTAACTACCCTGGAGAGGTAGAAGTGTTTCTCTTGCTTTACTGGGGTTTGAATGGCCAAAGAGGTAAAAGTTTCGAGAATAGGATCAAAGACATGAGTTCCAATGTTTTGCGCTCCTTTGGAATTGAGAAGTGCATATGCATTGTAACTCCAATCGTTAGTAAAAGCGAATCCTAGAAAAAAAATGTCATAATCACCCCGGTAGAACTCATTAAACCAATCAATATCACCAGTATTATCGGGAATCGTACTAACGCATTTAACACCGATCTTGTCAAGAGATTTCATAATTTCTATAATTTCGTCTTTCATGATCGGAATTCCATCTACTGTTAGAGTAAAACGATACCCTTCCAGTTCACTCTTTCTTGGATATCCTGCTTTATCTAAAAGTGTATTTGCAAGTTCAGGATCGAAAGGAATGCTTAAAATAGAATCATTCCATAAAGATTTATCTACAATGAGGGATTTTGGAATGTAGGAATCAAGTGGGTATCCAAGTGTTGTCCTCTCGATATATTCTTGTTTATTGATAGCATAATTTAATGCGAGACGAACGTCCCTATTAGTGAGGGCAGCAGTCCTTTGATGATTAATGAAACCAATATCTAAACCATTTGCAAATTGTTGATATTTGCTTATTCTCCAGTAATCTAGGTTAATATCTGAATTATTCACTATTTCACCGGAATACAAAGGACCAACCTCTCCTTTTTGATTTAGAACGGCCTCATTAGCATCTTCTAAGTTCCAATAAAGTAGATAATGGATTGTTTCAAAAGGAGGCTCACCACGAAAATAGTTGCTGAATTTTGTGAATGTATAATTGTTGTAGTTAGCTTCATTGGTGATTTTCTGAAGCATATAAGGGCCACTGCCTATGGGCAAGTTAAAATCCTCAATATTAATCGCAGGATAACTTGTCAATGAAGGTATTCGTATCCTAGACGCTTGAATCCGTATAAAAGATGAATAGGGAATTGAAAATGTAATACGAATCATATATTCATCTATAATATGTATAGACTCAAGAGGCATTGTATAATAGGCATGTATTGCCTCAAACGGTTCCTCTGGATTATATCCCTTTACTTTACTTGGATCGAGAATCATGTCAAATGCAGCAGCTACAGCAGATGCATTGAATTTAGAACCATCATGGCATGTAACATTTTCTCTTATATAAAAGGTCCATTGTCTACTGTCATTAGTTACAACCCATTGTTTAGCTAAAGATGGAATGACATCATTCGTGATGGGATCTATTTCCACAAGTGTATCAAAAGGGAGCGAAAGTAATGAATGAGAATCATACATTGGATGAAAGGTTGGTATCATCGGTCCGTGAATACCATTAATTATTGTAATAGACTTAGGAGGTTGTTCAAGTTGTTCATTTTCAGCCATCACATCATGAATTGTTTCTTTGTAGACCATAGATACTTTAAATGTATTAATTGAAATAGCTAATAATAGAAATAATTGTATGTAAATTACTAGTAGGGATTTGCGATTCATAGCTTTATCCTTGCCAATTTTCATCTGTTGTTTGGAATCAGAACAGATTTCATTCAAGAATTTATGTGATTTAAATTTTTCTACCCATTTCCGCTGTTTTAATATTGTTTCAGCCTGTACTAACTTTAGAACAGAAGTTTCATTCTAGTTATCTTTTAAGCAAACAGCGGGTTTAAATCTACAAGATGTCAAAAAGCTATTTACACAAAAGAAATCAGAGTAATCTTAATTTATTGTGAATTCATCCTTATGCTCCTCAAGCTGCAACCGATGTAATAATGCGTGAAATTCGCGAACTATCATAGGAGTATGGATTCACTTTCATTCTTTGGAATATATGTTTTCATCACTATCCTGATGAATTTACCAACAGATCCTCTTAAAGTTATATCCTGCAGTTTCATACTCAGAATGAGTTGACTGGCTTAATTTATAGGATAAAATTAGTGATGTTAGACATTTAATCAGGCTAGGAGGGAAGAAATGCAAATTGATATGATTCTCTATAATTTACAATGCATTGATAGGTATTTTACTGTTTAAAATCCACAGACTCATTTTCACAGATCTTACAAATGCATGTGTAACCCTATCTCCCGACAGTCCTCGTGTTTTTCTGTGAAGCCATAAAATATTTCCTTCTTTCTCCTTTCTTCCTTTTCCATGTTCTTTTTTCCGTCTTTTAAAATCGAAACCTTTATTAAAGCGTTCTTCCTTTTATACATGGGTTTTCTCAATATGGTTCCTCATAATTCGTCCGGGATGAAGGAATTGCCTCTTGACGCTGACCAAATCATCCAACGGATTCTTGACCAGACCCAACTATCTGTAGAGATGGTTCATCAGCGACTTTCTCGTCTTGTAGAGTCTCTGTGTGCTGATTCCTACGATTTTACAGATTCAGATCCTATTATTCCCCGTCTTCTCGCCCAAGAGTTGGGAGTCGACCTCGGTTCTCCTTTTCAGTTCCTTTATCCCGAGTTATTGTTCCACCAAGAGCCTTTTAAGATCCGAATCATCCCCTTTACCACGCTTGACAAACAGCAGATCAATCGCACCTTACAATCTTTACTCCAAGAGTTGTCGCTTATTATCCCTAAATATTATTATCGTTCGAGTTCTTCTCTTCTTCCTATTGATTTATACCGTTATTTCTTTGAGTATCCCCCTGGGGGCACTTTTGTTCGTGATGGGATTCTTTTTCACTTCAAAATAAATAACCTTCTTCTGGATTTAACCACCCTTGAGGAGTCCGTTAATGATTTTCCCTCATTTGATGATTTTGTGGCTCGAGCTACCCTGTCGAGAACATTTACGGATTTTCCTGTACTGCGAACAGATGACCCTTCTCAAACTTTCCTTCCTTATTCCTTACTAGACCGTTTTTTCATCCATCCTCCGCTCTGGACTCGTTTTCATGATGAAAATCATGATAATCATCTTCATTTTTCATATGTATCTCTTGCGTCTTTATGTCAGACCCCCACTCTCACTCGTCTTACTTTTTATAATTCTGGGACCAAAGTCATCATCGATACCGA
>JBHLKY010000018.1:100091-112871 GCA_048886185.1 Candidatus Hermodarchaeota archaeon | reverse complement strand
CTCCTTGCAACTGCTATACCAAGTTTTAGGTGAGCAATTTGAGAGATATGGTGGGCATCAGAACCAATAGAAAATTTTGCATTGTATTTTCGGGCTTGAAAACAATTCATATCTGATAGATCTAATCGATTAGGAAGGGAATTAATTACCAAACATCTTTTTATTCTCCCATGTCTATAATTGTTGGATCCATATTAGACTGGTTTAATGATCTATTTTCTGATATAAAAGTTTTTTCAAGACATAAAAGATTATAATTTGCCCTTTTATTAGAGAAAAAAGAATTAATTTTATCTGCTTCTTAATGTTGATAATTCATTTTCCTTCGACCATCATTTTCGTTATTGATACTGTCTTGAGATTCAGATTTCGTGATGAAACTCCAAAGAGAATATAATTCATATCATTCTCTTTAATGAACTGAAAATTTCACATTTTCTTTTTTACAAAGAATTTTTGCCAAATCTCTACCGTTTAGAAAAACATTAGGTACACCTCCTCCAAGTTGTACCCAATGTCCAGTCATATAGAAATTCTCAAGGTTAGGTAGTTCCTTTTTGATAAATTTTCGTGAAAAAATATTTTCATTGTCCCAGCCTTGTATTGAACCCTTCCAATTACCAGTATATCTATGAAATGTTGCTGGGGTGGCAACATCAATCAGATCAATGTATAATCTTAGTTCACCAAAGATTTTCTCCATGTTTTCAATAACTAAATTTGCTATTAGTTCTTTTTTCTCTTTGTAAGTGGCTCTATCGGCTTTACGTAACTCAGTCCAATACTCATATTCATGTGTAGGAAACTCCACATTTAGAAGGGTTTTCCCTTTGGGAGCAAAGTGGTTAAAATCAAATATTCGGACATCAATTGCCTTACATTCAGTCCCATCTGGTAATAAAAACGGTTTTTCAAGCAATAATCTGTCGACACCAGCCCCTGAGATAATTTCTCTTGTTAATCCAATTGAGAGAAAAATCCTTGAAGGATTTAACTTAGTTTTTTCATAATTTTCTTTTATCTCATCATTTAGATATTTTCCATTCAACATATTGAATATGGTTGTTTTACCATCCATGGCTGAAATAACAATGTCCGCATTAATAGTTTTTCCATTCAGTAGGGTGATTCCAGTTACAAAATCATGTTTTAAGTGAGGAACTGTCGATACATTGATATTCACTACTTTCTTATTATAAAATATTTTTCCACCTAACTCTAAGTACTTTTTTTCGATCATTTTGCTAAATTCCAAAGCACCTTTAACTGGAAATCCTGAATTTCTTCGGTCCATTTCTGAGAGAACAAGAATTTCAAATAATATAGGAGAGAGAAAATTTTCTACCATTTTTTGTAAATCGGGGTGTTTGAAGGTTTTCGAGTATTGATTCGCATTTAATTTGTACCATTTTTTCATGAAACGAAAAACAGGTAACTGGGGGACCATCTTTACAAAATCAATGATATTAAAGAACTCACGGGGTTTACTAATCGTTTTAGAAAACATATCAGTTTGTTGAAAATAACGAATTGCGTTAATGAATTCATTTATCGCTTTTGCATCTTCAGGTGAAATGTCTAGCATTGTTTTCTCAAGATTATCGGTCGTAGCTGGAACATCTATTTGTTTAAAACCATTTTTATCTCTAAAATGAAGATGCATTCTATCTCTAAAGTAATGGAACTCAACTTTTTTCATGTCGATGATTTCATCCCAGATCTTATATATTGGAGAATCAGGAGAAGAACCAACAAGTCCATGAATGCTTCCTCCGATATGATAACCATTTCTATTCCAAGCTGTAGAACATCCCCCTGGGAGATTATGTTGTTCATAAATTTGCGTTGAAAATCCATTCATTTGTAAATAGCAACCAACGGAAAGGCCAGCAATTCCAGCACCAATAATAACTACTGTTTTCTTCATAGTTCATCATCTTATACTATTTTAAAATTTAAGGAAAGGGAATTGATAAGTTCACATTAACTGAAGTGAAGTAACCCTACAACTATGACTATATTACCAATAGCGGCTCCAACCTGTGTGTTAATGGGAAAAGAGTTAAACCAGATTACAAATAATGTAACTGATAATACAATCATCGGTACGGCCATAATTTTCCACCAACTTAATTCAAACCAGAAAGCTCCTGCAACAATGAGAAATCCTATTACTACTATAAACCATAGAATAGAAATCGCCCGAATGATCGTCTGATCTAGTTTAAGTTGCTCTGTTAACAACCAAGACTCATTCGTTGGCATTCCAGACAAATTTACCAACTCGAACGTATGTACCAAACCTAATGTATGCCCAATTGCATGAAACACTATTGCAATTATAAAAATAAGATCCCAATTAATTTCCATTTTTTCTACTCCTTTAATATTTCTTTTAAGATAAAATAATGGCAGATATCTTCATAGGTCATCTCAACTCGTAGATATCCTTGATCAAACTGAAATGTAAGAATCTCTTCGGAGAATGAAATTTGTTGAAGTTTTCCAAGATTGGCGGTAAATGAAAAGCTTGTTTCACTCATCTCAAATTTAAATGGAGATTCGTTTTTTGTTTCAACGACGATGACATCTATATGATGATTATCTGACATTTGTAAGAGAGCTTCAAAAAATAATCCCTTATATTCTTTCTTTGACAATTTTGGCAATATTTTCAGGAGAAACAATAATTTCAAAAAATGCTAAAGCTGCTGAGGGGTACTAATTCTGAACTCAGCTTTTTCCCAATAATAATCCCACAATCTAGATAAAAAGTCCAATCCCAGATCATCAGTAATGTAAAAAGCATAATTATAGTCAATTTTTCCCGTTATTCTTTCAGGGAATATTAAGAAACCATGTTTCCTATCAGTAATTCCTAAGGTAAGATTTACGACTGGTAATGTTCGAAATTCATAATATTTACAAGATTTTTCTAATATATCCAGATTGAGATTCTCTATCTTTGCATAAAAAGGAACAATAAGCATAGCTCTTTCAATTTGTACAATACTTCCAGGAAAGGGTTGGTCAACCATCATCTTAGCTTCAATGGTGGTATTTTTACGAATCTCTTCCATCTTTGACGCGATATACCCTGTTCCTGCCATCAATTCGCTATGTTTTAAAGAATCTATGTCACGGATGAAGGAGAAAGGGAGATCAACCCTATGATTAATGAAAAAATCATAATTCTCAATTAAAAATCCGATAGGTGATATTAAATTGAGAATAACCTCCCCTAAATTTGATAATTGGTGACTTCTATCCTTTGTTTCAACTAAATTGAGTTCCCGCATTCTGGCTAAGTGACGAGAAATTTCAGGTTTTGATAAATCAAGATCTTTTGCAATGTCGGCAAGAACTTTAGGGTTTTCACTCAATAACTCCAATATCTTTACTCGGGTTGGGTGTAATATATCTGTTAGAGTCACCAATGTTCTACAAATCCAAGAATTCTCTTTTAATTGGGTTAATTGAAATCAAGTAATTAGTCTGCCATTACTTACTGATTTTTTGTCTTTCTTTTTCCTCTAGATAATTCTTATTCCACATAGCTATGATATCTTCTTTACTTACAAGTGGTTGACTAATGTGGGTTAATTTATCTTTGTCAATTTTTCCCTCTTTGATTAATTGTTCACCAATAGTTTCTAAAGTTGTTAAAATACCCTTATTTTTCTCTGTTTCTTGCCTTAAAAGATGAACATGAGGACGTAGGATTGCTCCAGAGAATTCTGTGGAAGTATTCAAGGCTAATTCTTGAATAATTTTTAAGACAATATTCAAATTTTCAATTTCCCACCATCCTCCAGTTATTACTCCTAAAATTTTGGAGATTTTCACATTATCATGAAACTTAGCTCTTGTTCTCCCATTTTTAAACTCTAATAATGGTTCTGCTAACGGACACAGTCTATTAATGAAATTTTGCATCATCCCTGGAAGGGGAATATACACAGGTATTGCTAGAACTAAAATATCAGTTTCTCTTAATTTTGGATAAATTCTCTGCATATCATCATCAATAAAACATTCACCAATTGTCTCTCCCCAACATTTAAAACAACCAGTACAAGGACGAATTTTCTGCTTTTTAGAATAGAGGAGCTCAACTTTAGCTCCAGCATTTTTCATTCCTTGGATAAAAGGAGTTAACAAGTAAGCGGTATGACCCTTTTCGGCTCTTGCACTCCCATTAATAATCATTACTTTGGACAATTTCATTTCCTCTAGTGATTATTCAATCTTAATTGTTGAATATTGTAACCATTCGGAAAGGTTACTTATGATTTTCTATCCATTGTATTTTATCTGAAGCATTTAAGAACTCTTTTTTACAGGATTCTTCACAAAAAAAGAGTCGTTGTTTGTTATATTGAAGTACCACAGGTTTCTTTTTCTGTTCAGGTTTGTCAGATTCTACAACTAAAAAGCCCTTATAGTCTATATCAGAACCACATACTGTTTTAACCATTTCTTTCAAAATCCTTTGATTTATGTTATTAAATTTACTTAAGATTATATTCACTCTTTGGTTAATTTTAATCCTTTTATTGTTAACCAAGGACTGGGAGTTTGCACCTTTTCAAATTTTATTCGCCAAGTGGGAGTAATTTCACATATCCATGTGACACCATCTTGACAATGGTTCCCTATGATCTTCAAGGCGTCATTGATTTTTTCATGGTCTGTCACCCCCGTCGTAACAAGAGCTTCAATCGCTTCAAATAAATCAGCATAATAACTCCTGAAATACGCAAAAGCAAACCATTTTTTGGATATTGTTTCTTTAAGACGAGGAAAATCAGCCTTAGCTAAATTCTGTTCTAGAAAGTATTTATGAATTGCTAAGATTGAGTTTTTATATTTCTGATTCTTCCATTGGTCTGGCCATTCCCTTAAAAACAATAAATCTTTCACCAATCCCCACACACAGGGTAGTTTAAACCGATCTTGTGATTTAGGCCCTTTCTTATAATAACATAACCCTTCTTTTCCATAAATTCGATTCAGGTGTGCTAGACATGCTCGTTTTACATCTTCTCTATTCCAAAATCCCATTAGAAGAAGAGAACGTAAAAGCATACTGTTCTCACATTGCATAAAATGACCCCAAACTTTATGGTTTTCCCTAAAAACGTATTCTTCTTTGTTAATTTTAGTAGCGAATATGTAATCAACTGCTTTGCAGATATTGGGAAGTGAGGGGCCATTTATCCCGAGATATCCGAGAAAGAGGAGAGTCCAAACAGTACTTTTGTGCATCGGCCCCCAAACACCATCTTTTTTTGGAGTGAACCATCCTCCAGTATCCAACTGTTTCCCCATCAATCCTGAAATTCGTTTCTGGGATAAAAAAAGTGTCTGTTCTTCTAGATACTCAGAAGAATCAATCTCAAGGCTTAGGACATCTCGTAAATACAATAAATGAAAATACGGACGTAATTTATGAGTATTTAGATACTCCTCAGCCATGCTTGGGTTAAATGAGGGAATTTCGATCATTGGAGATCCTCAGAATTTTCTTTAAATCCATCTTCGTACTCTTTTTTTGTACTTAAGGTATTCTTCACCGAAGGTTTTTTCTAATTTCTCTTCCTCAAATGGTATATAGTAAGTATTTAAGATTAGGATCAACGCAACAGGAAATATAAAAGCGAATAAGGAACCGAGTAATACTGTAATACCAAAAGAAAGAATCACTCCACTTATATAGATTGGATTTCGACTAATACTGAAAGGTCCATCTACTACGAGATTGACTGTTGGTTTATTAAAATCTATTGGCGTTGTATTGCTCTTTAATTCTCTTGTGGACCAGATATTAATGATTAGCCCAAAGACAATCAATATGAATCCTGTAAATGTGTAGGGAAAGGGAATTATCCTTTCAAAGGGTAAGAGGAAATGGAATATAATGGGCATAAGTAGAAATATGTTAAGATATTTGGGTGGTAAGAGGTTTCTCGTTCTAGGCTTTGTCATAAGTTATGAAGAGTATTCTGATACTCTATAAATACGCTTTTTGGTATTGGTAACAATGTATTTTTCGAAATTTAATTACATTCAAAATCTTCTACATCTAATTTAACAGGAGTAGTTGTACTTAAAATAGCAACTCCAAGAATAGCAGCTACAAAAGATGCAATCAAGATAGTAAATTTTAACATTGTTAAAAGTACACTATCGCTTATTGCTAGATTTCCTATGAATAAAGCCATAGTAAAACCAATTCCTGCAAGCATCGAAACACCAATTATATGAGTCCAAGTTAACCCTGAAGGTAATGATGTAATCCCTGATTTTACTGCAAGCCAAGTTGCTACACTTATTCCAACTGGTTTGCCTACAACTAAACCAAAGAATATTCCTAATTCAATTGGATGAATAGAGAGGGGAATATCATCTAATAAAACACCAGCGTTTGCTAGAATGAAGATGGGAATTATCGCAAAAGCTACCCAATAATGTAAAACACGTTCAAATCGTTGGAGAGGAGCTTCAACATTTTGACATGCTGTTTCAAGTGCTTTAACTGCATTCTGTTGTCTTTGATTGAGAAGAACTCCTAAACCACACTTCCCCGATTTTTGAAATTCCTCAATTATCAGCTGAGTTTCTAGAATGAAACTATCAGCATCAATTTTATTTCTTGCTGGAACTGTAAATGCGAGTAGTACACCTGCTACTGTCGCATGAATTCCTGATTGAAGGATAATGAACCATAATGTGATACCAAATACAATATAAAGAAGGGGATAATGTATGTTAAGTCTATTAAATGAGACTAGTAGAAGAAAAACGCCAAAAGCCAATAAAAGGATTGACCAGTTAATATTCGAGCTGTAAAATAATGCAATGACTAAAACCGCCCCAATATCGTCAATTATGGCTAATCCAGTAATAAAAACTTTTAGAGCAAAAGGAGCTCTTTTTCCCATTAATGCTAAGATTCCTAATGTAAAAGCAATGTCCGTGGCCATGGGAATACCCCATCCTGAAATACTCTCGGGAGAATTTAGGTTAAAGAAGATGTAAATCGCTGCAGGAATAATCATTCCCCCTAATGCAGCGATTATTGGTAAAGATGCCTTTCTTAATGAGTTTAATTCCCCTGTGATGATTTCACGTTTAATTTCTAATCCAATAACAAAGAAAAAGATCGCCATTAAACCGTCATTAATCCATAAGGCAAATTTTTTACTAAGACCAATACTACCAAACTTAATTGTTAATTCCGTTGCCCAAAATCCATTATAATCTTCTAACAAGACAAAATTTGTCAGGATTAAGGCGAATAACGTGCAAAATATTAGAATTAGTCCACTAAACTGTTCAGTTTTCAAAAAGACTCTGAATGGTCTGACAATACCTTCTTGTAATTTAGCTTCAATAGATTCAGTTCTAGCAGCCATTTTTTTCTCTTTCTTCTACTTTTTAAGGAAAAAGCACTAATTTCTTTGACTTAAATATCAGCAAAAGCGAGTAAACAAGTCTCGCTTGATAATTTCATCAATTAATTACCTCAAAGGATGTTCTTTTAATTTTTCGGTTTCTTATATGAACAAGCGACAAGACGGAATTTATTGTTAAATAGCTCCAGAAATAACAGAACAATTGTACTAAATACTAGAATTATGAAAATTAAAGTGTGATTCATGTGGAAAAACCTCAAAATCAATATCAACATGTAATTGATGAACTAACTTCATATATTAGGGGAGTAATCAATGAACAGGAGCATCCTCTGGGCTTATCAATAGCACTTACAAATGATCAAGAAATAATCTGAACTGGTGGGTTTGGGTTTACTGATCATACCAGAAAAGAACGGGTCACTTCTGAAACCTTATTCAGCAGTCAATTAATGGAGAAATGTTTCACTACTACAGGTTTTTTGATGTTGGCTACCAAAGGATTAGTTAATCTTGATGATTTCATTGTAAATTATTATCCAGAATTTACAATAAATACCATTTATGAAAATCCTGAAGATGAAATAGCAAAAATTACTTTTCAACGAATGTTAAACCATAGAGCGGGTTTTACCCATGAAGCATTGATAGGTAATAATTATAATTATAGTCCGTGTTCCTTTGAAGAACATATTCTAAGTATAAGTGAGGGGTGGTTAAAATCACCTGTAGGTTCTGAGATGTCTTATTCAAATCTTGGATATGATTTAACTGGATTCGTAATGAGATTAGTCAGTCAAAAGACTTTCAAAGAGGTAATGATCGAAGAGTTATTTAAGCCATTAGAGATATCTCAAGCAACGTTTGAAATTGAAGAAGCTCGAAAGAAATCTCTTAATGAAGAAGAATATCTGAAATAGGACCTTAGGAGACAAGACATGGAAAATCACAAGAAAGGGAGGATCTGGTCAAATTTCTCCACACCAGCTATTATAGCGGCTTTTTACCTTTCATTACAATTTTTAGTTGAATTTGCAGTCGCTTTTCTTCTTTTCGTGATTAAATTAACTAATGATATTGTAACTAGTAAATTATTAGTTTTAATTACCAGTCAGATTATATGTACTATGATCTTTATCTTTATAATCATCCCATTCCTAGAAGTAAAAGATGTTGAGTTCAATTCTATAAGCTATAATAGTTTTTTCACGTTTATTACAGTTTTTTGTCTATTTTGGGCTGTATTAATACCAATAACACTAGGTCTTTCAGTCATTTCTAATATTTCAGATATAGAAGTCGATATTTTTAGAAATGCATTACCATTATCCAAAGATCCTAGCAGAAGTCTATTCTCAATAATTATTTGGTTAATAGCGGGTACTTTGGGTGTAGCAATTTTTTTAGAATATTTATATAGAAGAACTTTGATTCCTTTGTTAGAAAAACGTGGTATGTCTCCTTTCTCTGCAGTTTTGACCTCTAGTTGTGCTTTTGCTCTTGTTAATATTCCCTCTATTCTTGGATTTCAGATTACATTTCTTAGAGAATCTAATCTTTTGAATATCTATCTTAGTAGATATGATTTGGTAGGGTCTCTTCTCTATTCATTAAACCTTTTTATTACCACATTTCTTCTTGGAATAGCGTGTGGAATCGTATATATCTTAACAAGAAATATAATATTTTCAATTTTGATACACTGTTTTGGAATATTGCCATACTATCTACTGGAACTGTTTACTGATAATGGAATTTTCCTTTCAGTTTTAGGTCTTTTGATTATTATGGTGAATATTTCAGGCCTTTTTATTACCCTATATACGCTTCATTCTGTTTTTATTGCCTCATCTCAGGCTATATGGATAACTATTCTAAAGAAAAAGTCAATAGTAGACATTAATCGTGGATTAGTAGGATTTTTTATCATTTTTTTGGTAATTATTGTAAATATCGTGGTTTTCATTGGTTTACTTGCTGAGCATGCCCCTATTCCAGTTACTCTTCTATTTAATATAATTTTTCTTGGATTTTGCTTCAATAATCTGCGAAACGATTCATTGAGAAGACAATCTGGCACTGATCAGCATGAAGTGAAGGAGAATGTGAAGGGAAGTTGAATAGAACTACAATACAAATGCTTAATGTTATCTTGTTTCTCGTGATAGTACTTTGGGGAATTACTAGCGGATTCCTATGGTTAAATCTTTACGACCAACAGATTCAAGATGAAACTTGGTTAATCTCAACACCAGAAGAGCAAGGGATGGATTCAGCAAAACTTGAACAACTTACTGTAATTATTCAACAGCGGAAAATAGCTCTCGACTCGTTGTTAATAATTCGTCATGGATATCTTATATTTGAAAAATACTTTATTTTAGAAGAGTTTCTTGGTCATACACTGTCATATCAGGATAATATGCACTCTCTTTATTCAGTTACAAAAAGCTTCACGTCAGCTCTAATTGGAATAGCAATAGAAGAAGGGTACATTGCTAATACAAGTTTGAAAGTAGTCGATTTTTTTCCTGAAAGCACAATTGAGAATTTGGATTCTCGAAAGAAGAATATGACTCTCCAACACTTATTAACTATGACTACTGGTTTTGAATGGGACGAATGGGCTGGTGATAGTGCTTTTAGGATGATGAAAAGTACGAATCCAATTGAATACATACTTGATTTACCAATGAAACATGAACCTGGAACTGCCTTGACCTATTGTACTGGAGCATCTCATCTTTTATCAGCCATCATCCAAAAAACAACAGGAAGAACAACTCTTGAATTCGCACGTAAGTACCTCTTTAAGCCACTTGGCATTTCTGAAGTCCAATGGACATACGATCAACAGAATATTTATCATGGAGGTTATGGTTTATCCTTAACATCACGTGATATGGCTAAATTTGGTTATTTATATTTAAATAATGGTACTTGGGATGGAAAGCAAATAATCTCAACAAATTGGGTAAATAAATCAACTCAACCTTACAATTTTTTCCAAGAAAATAGTGGTTATGGATATCAATGGTGGGTATTACCACAGATTAATGTTTATTATGCAAGTGGTCTATATGGTCAAAGCATTTATGTAGCTCCGGAGAGTAATATGGTAGTTGTTTTTACAGCAGATATTTCAAGTAATTTGATATTAGAGGAATTATTCTATTCTATACTTGCTGCAGTAATCTAACTTGACTATCAAAATAATATGCTCGATATGTTTATTCAAATCGAAAGTGAACAATGCGCGACATTTTTCTAATAAATGGAATAAACCGTAGTATTTTGAATATTCCTACACGTGCTTCTTTATTATTGAAAAAAGACCATTCATTGATCAGTCGGAGTTTCGGAGCCCATTTCTCAATATCGTGAAGATCATTCACCCCCCATTTAAATTCTGCTTGAAATTCCTTAAGACCAATGTTTTTATTTGCTTCTTTAACCATGAAATTAGTATATACATCAAAAATAATTTCTGCATTTGGAAATGAAATTGAAAGTTTTTGGAATAGAGATTGGACATCAGTTTTTGGTAAGTACATAAGAACTGCCTCAGCAATAATAAGAAATGGAAATTCAACTTTTGATGTTAGGGCCTGTATTTGTGGAATCCATGAATAATCAAGAATTGAACAACCAACAAATTGATTTCTTAGATTTTCAGATAGAAGTTTTCTTCTTACATTGATAACTTCTGGAAGATCAATATCAACAAAGGTAAGTAAACCATTGTCAATTCGATCAAAACGTGTATCTAATCCTGATCCAAAACTGATAACAATCCCCTCTGGATACTGTTTAAGATAATCTTGAACTTGTCTATCAAAATAACGCCCTCGAAGGGCATGACCGATAATCGCAGCCTTTTCTAGCGATTCTTGAAGTTTTAAAAAATCGAAATCGATCTTTTCTAGGATTTCTATAGCTTTTTTATCGTTTAAAATGGGTTGTAAAGACCTCGCATCTAATGCCCGCGAGAGTAGCGGCATTAGCAATGTGTTTTCAACTCCTGTCAGTTTTTCAACTTTAATTGCTCCATTTTGCATAATTCCTAAAGTTACGCAATGAAATAAAAAGTTGTTGCTAGACTCATAAGTTTTCTATGGTGAATATTTCTTATATTTCACCAAATAAGAATTAATTATTGGTAAGAATTTCGAAAAATAACATGCTTACTCCTGTTTGTCAAACACTAGATTCTAAGAATCTACTATTTCAGTTAACAGACGTTGATAGATATCGGGTCAATTCTTCAATTAAACATTATTTCAATTGATTTTGCATTAACCTAAATCTAAATAATACGCATTGCTTTCTTTTTAATAACGATTATCAGGAATGTAGGTCTATGATAACATTAATAGATACTATCGAAATTAAAACAACACCTAAAAAATTGTTTAATGGTTTAATAAAAGTCTTTTCTTCCCAAGAGGATTATAAACTATGGCATAAAGACCATATCAAGTGTAGTTGGATTGGTCAACCGTTTGAGTTGGGCTCCATTCTTTATTGTGAGGAATATTTACATGGAGAATTACATAAGATGAAATTTTTAGCTACAAAAAAAGAGCCAAACAGAATAATAGAATATAAACTTTTGTTTCCAGTGTCAATTGTTTGTCCTAAAGGTTCTTTTATCATAGAAGAAAAAGACGGAAGTTCTATCTTTACAGCGACACTTTCTTTTAGGTTTGGTTGGTTTTTCCAAAAATTTGCTAAAAGGAGAGTTGAGGCTATTACAATGCACATGAAAGAAGAAGGAGAGAATCTTAAAAGAATATTAGAAAATGAACAATGAGAAATATTGTGTTTAGAGCTTTTTAATGATGTGAAGATCAGACAGAGAATATTACTAAAGATCAATATGCTTATAATTAGATAGAATCTGAATTACTTTAATGAGAGATCTATCAAGAATATCAATACTCATTCAAATGATTCTTGCTGTTCCATTCATTATCATTTTTTCAGGAGTTTTACTCTTTCTTCCGGCTGGAACAATTGATTGGATAGAGGGGTGGGTGTTTATCCTATTACTAGTTTTTTATTACATGACAATGACTTTGTATTTTTTTATTAAGGATCCATCAACGCTAAGAAAACGTAAGAAACTGTCTACTAGTAAAACTGATAATATATTTCTGGTTATTTTTGGTTTACTGTTCTTTCCATTGATAATTCTACCAGGATTCGATTATCAATTCCAATGGACCCAAATACCGAGTTTAATTAAAATAATTGGATTCTTGGGACTTGTATTTTCATATATTCTTAACTTTTGGGTCATGAGAGTGAATTCTTATGCCTCCAAGGGATTAGTGATGCATGAAGATCATTTAATTATAAC
>JBHLKY010000018.1:51250-99991 GCA_048886185.1 Candidatus Hermodarchaeota archaeon | reverse complement strand
GCTAATAGATTATTTTTCAATAGAGCCAAACCTATGGCGAGAAACAAATCACCAGTATACATTGGATGACGAATATAGGAATAGATTTCAGAAGTGACAGTATTTCCCTCCTCTGGGAATACTATATAGATTCCTAATCCATGCGCAATTTCATCAAAACCTGCTTTCCGTAAATGCCACTCTAATAAGAAACGCATTGAAATAAAGAATATGGCTGCAATAAAAGCAAACCAAAAATGTAGTAAAAGCGGGCCGTTTATTAAAAGAGTATGGAATATACAGGCATTCCCTGTGACAAGAACTGGAATTACATAATGAAAAAAGAAGTGTCGATATGCTAATTCTCCGTGTTTCTGTCGATAAGCATTACCTTTTGTTGTAAAGCCATAAAAAAAGAAACTAGTGATAATTACAAAAATCAATTGGCTAATAATGGCCCCATACCAAGCTAAATTATCAAACCACCAGAAAATCCCCATAATCATTAAAAAAACGGCTATTGAGATTATAACAATGACTCCTCCTATTAAAGGGTTCCTAAATTCTGGAACCTTCTCTTTTAAGAGTTTAAAACCTTTTACTGAAGACATCAACACACATCCTAAAAGGTTCATTATCCGTAAACTACAAATCTAAGTTTTTTGGTTTATGTTTTGATAAAAATTCCTGTAGAATATGGGTACAAGCATTGGTATAATCTTCAAATAACTCAAAAAAACGAATATTCTCCTCTAAAAATGTCAAGAATTTTTCTTTTTCTCCATTCTCTTCAATTTTTTCAAGACGTGATTGAAATTGAACTTGAATGATTTCTTTAGCGTGAGAGAATATATAGCGGAACTGCTTAATAGTGTTGAACAGATTTTCTGTTAAAGTAAATTTTATTTGGTAAAATTTTCTTCTATCTTTACGTTTTTTAATTACTTGAAGAATATTAAGTTGAATGAGAGTTTTTAATGTTACTGAAACAGTTGAACGGCTATAACCAGTGATTTTTATTATGTAATCCTGTGTAAGTGGTTTTTCTTCCATATAAAAAAGTAAACCTATCATTACAAGTTCTTTCTTCTTACCAACAGCTGCCGCTTGACTTGCCACTTGATCTTCAAGAAAATCCTTTTTGATTCTTTCAAGACTATCTCTGCTAATTAGATCATATTTAAGAGCAGGAAAGTTAAAGCTTTTGGCATCATTCGGTGTCATATTGTCAATTAATTGAGAAATTACATCTGGATTCTTAACAAACTTGTCTACATTATTTTGGAAATATGTAACTGTGAAATGAAAATAGTTTGATAATTCCCAATATTCGTTTAGAAATCTCCTCACACGCAAAATTTCAGAATTTTGAGAAGGGAGCGCGTCTAACCTGTGAATCAATAGAGGAACTTGTTCTAAACTGAATTTAGTTACTTCCAAACCTTCAATTAAAAGAGTTCGAAAATACACTGCTAGCTTTTGAGGACACTGATACTTTTTCCTTTCTCCTTTTTTTCGTGTTTGAAGAACTAAGAATTTACTTGTTACATCGGTAAGTCTTGAAAGCGTCTCTGAAACAGTTGCCCTGTTGAGTTCAGTCAATTCAATTATCTGAGTTTGGTCAAGAGCATCCCCTTCCATAAGTAAAGCAAATAAAACCCTTACTAAATTTGAATCAAACCAAGTTAATGTGTGTTCCATAAAAATAAGGTAATTTCTTTTTATATCAATGAAGGGGGATTGATTAACGATTGTTTTCATTCAATTCATGTCCAAGGAGATAATAAATAGATAAATTTAAATGTTTTATTTTTTTCTAGCATTTATGAAATTTCTAGCATTTTCGATAAATATAAAAACTATTGCGTAAATTCTGTCAATTGCGATATTCACGCAAAAAATAGTCATTAGGTCTTAAAAATGAATAAACCAAAAATAAAAATTCAAGATCTAACAAAATACTATGGGAAATCACGTGGGATAGAAAATTTATCCCTTGAAATCAATGAAGGTGAAATATTTGGATTTCTTGGTCCGAATGGAGCAGGTAAAACAACAACGATTCGTTGTATGATAAATATTCTTCTACCTACATCAGGAAATATCTGGATCAATGGAAACAAGGTCACTAGAAAGAATCCTGAAATGCGGGAAAATATTGGGTACATTCCTGGGGAATTTATCCTCCCAGAAAATTATACTGTAAACGAATTTCTCTCCTACATTCAAAACATGCGTAAAAAATCCAGTAAGAGACGAAATGAGCTAGTTGAGCGATTTGCATTACCTGTTAAAAAGAAGATAGGAGAGCTCTCTAAAGGAAATAAGCAAAAAGTTGGCATTGTGGCTGCGCTTATGCATGATCCAGATGTGTTAATTCTAGATGAGCCAACATCAGGCCTTGATCCACTTCTTCAGCAGGAACTTTATGAGCTCCTTTTAGAATCAAAAAACCAAGGTAAAACAATTTTCTTTAGTAGTCACAATCTCTCTGAGGTGCAAAGAATTTGTGATAGAGTAGCAATCATCAAAGAAGGCTTTTTAGTTACAGTTGAAGAGATTCATACTCTTAATAAAAACGTATCAAGGGTATTAGAGGCACAACTTAACAATCCCAATGAGGAACAACTAAAATCTCTTGGTGCCAATCTTCTTGAAATGCAAAAAGATAGAGTACGGATATTAATTCCGCAATCAGCTTCTATCAAACCTTTTCTTGAAAATCTTCTCTTAATGGAGCCTGAAGAACTTTCTTATCCTCCTGCAAGTCTTGAAGACTATTTTATGCAGTTTTATAAGAGTAAAAAATAGGAGACAGTAGAATGTACGTTCCAAAATCCATTGAACTCCTTTATCTTCGCTTTTTAAGACATAAAACTGTTTTTGGGCTTTCTATCATACTTTTTTCTGCTATAACTCTGTTTTTCCCATTAATCTATCCTGGCGAAGAGTCAATGCAAAATATTGTAATCTATTATGAGAGATTTGTTGGAGAACTTGAATATGATAATCCTGGATTTCATATATGGACAATAATTGCAGCGGGGATGGTAATTAGTATTTATCTACCTCTATCAGCAATCCTTCTTGGAGTTAATATTTTACCAATTGCTGAAAAGGATGGAAAAGAACTCTTATTTTCAACACCAAAATCACTTACAAGGGAATTTTTAGAGAATTCAATTCTATTAACTGGCTTAATTTGGCTTATATGTACTCCAAGTTACTTATTATCGATATTTTTTCTTCTCATTAATAATAATGCTGATTCAGTTGTAAATTTGACAATTAGCTTTGTTATTGGAGGATTTCTTACCATCTTTATTGCTTTTCTAACAGCATTTGGATGTTCAATATCCTTCTCCAAAAAAATAGGTTATCTTATTGGGGGAGGTTATACTGTAATTGGCTTTTTCTCAGATATGGCTTTTAGAAATAATAAAGATTTTGAAGCCCTATTGGATTTAAACCTATTTTCTAGAGCTCAAAATACCCAAAATGCGATCATGGGAACTTGGAATGAAGAATTCCTTCTTTTAACACTCCTTTTATCAATTATCTTAATTATTCTGTCTATTTTATTAATCCATCGAAAGGATTTCATAGAAGGAGGTTATAAGAAATCAATAATTGATGAACCGGAAATAGAAAGCCAAAAGATCACTAAAAAACTTTCAATAATAAAATTACCTCTCGACAAACTAATTGGAAGTCTCGGATGGAGATTTCCTGCCTTACGTGATCAATTACATTCAATGGTTGGAATTATGACTGTCTTTTTAATCGTTACAATCGGTCTTACAATTATGCAAGGAGGCACATACGAAGGAGAGGTAAAAACAGCTGCCACTTTTGCTAGCATTGATATCCCATTTATAGACGCAGCTTTATTTAATTATGAACTAAAACCAACTTTTGAAGGTTGGTTTACCCTTGAGTTTTTTGCCTGGGCTTGGATGATACCTTTTGGGCCTTTCATTCTGATTGTTATAAATAATATTATTTTCAGGGACAAAAAAGAGCGAATTGCAGAAATCACATGGGTACTTCCACAAAGTGAAACAAAAATAATATTCAATAGAACTATGGCCGCACTAATAGGTCTTATGACCTTATTCTTTGGTAGTTTTCTAACCTTTATCCTCGTGGATTTTGGGCTTGAAAATAATGGTGATCTCGTTAATGCAGCTGCAAGCTATTTGATCTTTATGTGGGGATATTGCGTGTTTTTCATCGTCTTTCTCGCTTTAGCACTTCTGGTTCCTTATAGACATGCTCAAAAAACGTTATTACTTGGATTTACTATCAGTATTCTTCTCCTTTTAGCTGGATTTATAGCTGATAACTTCTTACTACTTGCCTTAACTCCATTTAGCTATTTTGACTATATGGGGGTATTTTTAGGCGAAAAAGCTTTGATAGATGTTCTACCTAATGCTTTGATTTGTACATGCATAGCCATTGTCTTCTATATTGTTGTACTAAAGAAAGTTGTATCTGCGAGAGATAGATTGGTTCAATAATCTTCTCTCTCTTTTTTCCTCTTATGCTAGGATCTTCCCTTTTATGCTAGGAGAAATATTAAATATTAGGCAAATTTAGGTTTGCTGTTTATACTTCTTTGCCATTTTTATTATGTGGTTGGTACGCCAATCGTGAAAGTGAAACCCTTCACCACCAGTAATCGTATCTGTGGAAACAATCTCAAGAAATGTCTGTTTAAGTCCTTCTTCAACATTTCTAATCGTTTTGATGTTAGGAGCAAAGAAACTTAAGATAATAACAGGTTTTTCAACAACTATCCATCCAACCCAAAAATTCTCTGCGAAAATTTTCATTACTTTTTGGAAGAAATTTATCTTATTGACTTCTAGTCTCAAGGTACAAAAAATCGTGAAGATTATAAGTTCCTCTGATGAACCTGGTGATAACATTGTGGAAAAGTAAATAAGCCCATTATTCAACAATCTATCCAGTCTTTTCTTTAATGTCCTTGTAGAAATTTGGGTTCGTTCCGAAAGAGTCTGTAGCGGCAATCTTCCATTTCCTCTTAGTTCAGAAATTATTTTATAATCTGCAGGCGCTATTAAAGAGGGATCTTTAATTGGTTTTGAGAGTAATAGAAAAAGTTCAACCGTTTCTATAGAGGAAACTGATTTTAACCAATTTTCCAGCTCTACAACTTCTGAGCTTGTTCTATACGTAAAAACAGCAATAATTTTATTATCAATCCCCACTCCAACTGTGAAAATGAGATCATGATTACCAATAGTGTCAACAATTTCTTGTACACTTTCAAGTTTACTAGAAACATTGATGCGCACGAGTCCAGTCTCTTCTCCCAAGATTCCAAAGCTCAATTCACATGAGTACCCTTTGATAACTCCTTCCTGTTCCAATTTATTAATGCGTTTTTTCGTGCCATTAAGACTTAATTTTATCTTTTTTGAAATAGTCGAAAAAGGCATTCGGCCATTAGAATTGAGTAATTTTATAATTTCAAGATCCTTGGAGTCCATCTAGAACGCCTATGTGAGTTTATGATAAAAAGGTTATATCTATTGATAATTTGTATAGATCCCCTTCTAATTTTTGCACATGGAGGTGCACAATCAGGGAGAAAGTTACCGATTTATGTGAGCTTTGTTGAACCAAAACATGTCAAAATGTATTAATTACTAATTTTTTGTAATATGAATTAAAAAAAATTTGAGAGATGTGAAATATGAATCATAAAACGGAATTTATTCCCCAGAAAATTGCTTTAGAATTATGTGAGGAAATTCGATTAAAAAATCAACAGAAGCGGTTGCTTTTTAGCATTGGAAAAATGCAATGCCATTTCTGCTGGCACTTCGGTAAAAAAGCTTTCATAGCTGGTAACCCTGCAAAATTATGCGCATTTGGTTCGGATAACAATCGTGGTTGTTGGCAAGTGAATAAATTATATGATAACCAAGTTTCTAATGGAGATTCAAGTTATCATTCATGAGAAGAATAGAGTTTGAGGGAAAAAGATGTCAGGAACAACAAAAACAGATGGATTTCGATTTCCAATGCATTTAGAATCCATGACTCATCCAAAAAAGAAATTTAAACAGATATCCAAATGGGCTATCACCTTTAGTTTAATTCTACAAGTCGTATTTTTTCTCTGTATCTTCTTTTGGGATTATTATGCGGGTCAAGCAACATTAGGTTTTGGAATTGAAGGAGAAACATATATGGGTATCGGGATGTTTTATATCTATGTGATTTCTCTCTTGTTAAGCTTGATAGTAATCTCAGCTATTTACAAAACTAACCAAACGTTTGGAATGGGAGTTTTGGTATTTATCCCTTATTCAGTCATTGGCTTTTTTGTTGAATATTACTACGAGATTGATGTCCTAAAAGGAGCCTGGGCCGTTGTTGGTTGGTGTTTGATTGGATTAATGGTTGGATTTTCTGCTGATGTCTCTTTTAAGGTGCTAAAAGAGAGGGTAAGAATGCGTGAAGAATATGTTGCAGGATTAACTGGTGTTTTCATGAATTTAGTATACTTTCTATTAGTTTATTTCGCGATTGAAACTTTTTATGCATCAGGGACTGGTCTTTCTGGGCCTGGGTCATTTCTAGGTGTTGCTTATTTTGGTTTACCTTGGATGTTGATACACGGTTTCTTTGGCGGGTATCTAGCGTGGGCAATGAATAATCATAAATCACATCATATTCTATGATCAGACTTAATTTTATTGAGAGATAATGGATAAATTTAGAAAGAATGATGACAATATTTTAGCTTAAATAATAGAAATATTTTAGTAGTATTCGAGTCCATGATATGATAAATTTCAGTTAATTTCTATGTTATAGAGTACTAAGGATGGTAAATTAGAAATGTTAAGAGGGAAGAAGGGATTTCTACTAGTAGTTACGTGTGTGTTGGTTGTGGCCCCGATTCTCATTACATTTGGAACATCTTTTTATATAACAGAATCAAAAGATTCCTCCTATACAATACATGAGCCAATTAAGATTTCAAGTGACACTGCGCTAGCCGCTAATGCTGTTAAAGGTTCAGGAAATGAAACAGATCCATTTATATTGGAAGGGTGGAAAATCAACGCAAAAGATCATAATTATGGAATCTACATTCATAAAACTAGTAAGTATGTAATCATCAGAAATTGCTGGATAGAAGCAAGCAGCTCACATGAGGATTCTGGAATCTTTATCGAAGATGTAACTCCAGGAACAGTCACAGTCGTAAATAACACTGTAGAGCGTTGTTGGAAAGGAATCGTGGTTCAAGGTGTAAATTCAACCAAAATCATTAATAACACTATTCGGTTCAATGGGGCATATGGAATTGCCTATTATGGCTATTATGATGAACATTATGTAAAGAAAAATGCTAATTATGTAACTATTGAAAATAACACATGTACCCAGAACTTTAATATTGGGATTTATTTATCAGGTGTTGAAAATTCCTCAATCAGTGGAAACCTAATTGCTGATAACAAGAAGTGGGGACTCTATTATGCACTAGGGAGTTTCAATCGAATTTCCTCAAATTCTTTTATTCAAAACAAGAAAAATGCTGGGCTAGATTACTATTTCGTTTTTGAGTTCGCTTATTTCATAAATAGGGATGATCGAAAGCTCTTGACTGAAACATTTGGAGGAAACTATTGGTCTGATTATAAAGGGACAGGAAATTATACTGTTTGGGAATGGCTTTCTCAGGGAGAATATCCTTTGAGAGTTTTTGATATAAATCCTTTATTGGAATCCCCTCATAATTATATTCCAAAAAAGGTGTACATTATTGAATTATCCTTATTAATGACCGTGATTTTCGTATTTGGAGTAGTTGGAGGAATAGTGACTGCTAAAGCCTTACCTCAAGTTATCACTAATGATTCAACTTTAACTCAAATCTATATTATGATTATAAAAAGTGGATTAGGGATTTTGTTAATACAAAATGCACTTATACTGGTTTTTGTACTTAATTTTAGGGGAATGGAGACTTTCGATGAAATGGGACTTATTTCTGTTAGTATATTCCATTTAGATCTATTTGGTTTCACGTTTTTAGGAATTGGATATTTATTCTATTCATCTTTACAAAATGATACAAAAGCACAGTATATCCAAGTAGGAGCGTTTTTACTGGGATGGGTGGTTTGCCGGATAATTATTCAATATATCATTCCTTTTGGAATTGTACTTCATGAATATGATGAACCACTTAACTACCAAACTTTTGCATTCTATTTAGTTTATCGTGGATTCTATGAAAACTATTACGATCTGAGTTTTCCATTAGAAGATTACTATGGATTTGATTCCCCCCCGTTGATAATTATCTTAACATTCGTTGTGGGTGGACTACTCTTATATCTTGCTTCTCGCAGCCTTCCTCAAGAGTTCAATGAAAGAGGCGTTACTCTCTTTAAAATATATGGCATTGTAAATGTAATACTTATATTCATTCTTCCCCTAATTTATTACCAAGAACGGAACATAATCGGAATATTCACTTATAATCAGTTGACTGCAGAGATTCCTTTGTTAATAAAAGTAACTGTGGTTCCTATTCTTGGCTTATGTGCATTTGGATACATGTTCCACGAGATCAGGCTATTGAAGGGAAGAGCTATATCGAATTTCGATGAAAATGATAACAAATAATTTTCAACACAATTTTTTAAAGCCAGATCTTTATGTAAATGGGATCATTGAAGCCATGATTGCAGCTCATAGAATCAAATCGGAACGTCTGATGGCCACTCGATATGAATAATAAAGGATTTTGCTGTCGCACGGTAGTATTTAAGAAAAAAACCATATTCATTTTGTACCTTTCGAGAAAGAAAAGCTAAATCATTCGAAACAAGGTCATCAAGATATCTTTTGATAGTTCCAGGGTTTAAATTTGTTTCTTGTTTCAATTCCATTATGTTTAACTCCTTTTCAAGCAATAAATTGAGTATCATCTGCTTTTTTTCATGGAATAAAACTGGAACAGTGGACGGATCACTGATAATTTTTGATTCAGGAATATCAGAACTAGCATCTGATTCAGAGTTGTCATGGAACATATTAATGTGACCCTAGTGACTTATTTATCATGAGATTCTATACCATCAGTTGCTGTTGTCAATATAATGGTGTTATAAATTCGTGTTGAGATTAAACTAAGAATGGGAAGGCCAATTAGGGCATTTATAAAAGCAACTATGGCAAAAATAATATTGAAAAATAAGAATGTTGTCTCATTAGCAACTATTAAAATCCGAGTTATATCAACAAGAAACATCGGTCCTCGAAAGGCTATATAATAGGTTCCTATTGAGTAAAAGAGGCGATTAAAATTTTGACTAGCAATTGTAAAATTCTCAGTTATAGATTGTCTTAGATTTTTAACTACTATAATACTTGGGAATATTTCAATTAAGGAAATATATAGCAGAAAATCGAATAAATAGACAACAATCTTAATTATTACTAGGAGATTACGATTCCCGTCATGTGATTGAATTAATTCTAATAAAGAGAATAAACCAAATAGTTGATCCAGTCCAATGATTAAAGCATAAGGTAATGATAATAGAATGAAATACAACCAAAATTTCTTAAAATATGTGAGAGATCTTCTGAACTCTGTATATAATTCCCCAGATGTCATAATATCATATGTTAAACCAAAAGTAGTCCTTGCATATGATAGAAGTAAGAAAAATATTAAGGAAAGAATTAATAGGATAATCAATATGATAAATAATCTGATGATTTCATCGAATTGAAAATAGTTCTCCAATATGACAAATCGTAGGATAATAAAGCCACTAAACACTAATACAACAATTCCAGTCAAGAATAGTAGAAATGTCTTGATATACTCTTTCTTGTATTCCAAATAAACTTTAATTGCGATTTTTATATCAGTCACAGACTCGTCTAGCATTTTTATTACCATTTTATTGTTAAAGTTAGTATTGATTGGTAAACTCAGCCTCTGTTCTTAATAAAAAGCTTTTTGCTAATTATGTTTAGATTACATTTTGGTTTTTAATTTTAGATATGTCGAATGATTATTTATTTCGTACTTCTCCTTTAATAGATATATCTATATTTTAATAGATTTCTATTGGTTTTGTTCTAATTGCAAAAAGCATTAACTTTATATATTCGTTTTGCGAAAAAAACAAAACGAATAAGAATGGGTTATTCGGTGAATAATTTCTATCTTATAATAAATATTAGGAAATAGTCCGATGTATATTAAAAAAAGTGCGAATAAATCTTTGGAAGATGAAGTTATGGGTGATAACTCTGTAAATCTATTAATTGCAGCTTTTCTAGTAGGTTTCAGTATTTATTTGGTGTCTCAGCTTCTTGCTATATTTCTAACTGCTGAAACATATGGTCCGATTATAGAAGGAGGAAATAGTTCAAAATTGCTAATAACTGACTTAATGTTTCTTTCCCTCTCCTTTAGTGTTGCTATTTTTTTGAGAAAAGGAAAATTAACTGATTATGGATTGCGTAAACCTATCGGAGAACTTAAATGGGGCTATATCATAGGATTAGGATTATTAATCGGTTCAATTGCTACCATTATCATTATCGTAACAGGAGCAAGTGGAAATCCACTTCTAAAAGATCTAGGGATTAGAGAAAAAATAGTCCTTATTTGGTTTCTAGCCAGTATTGCAGAAGAAATTTTCGTTAGAGGTTTATTACAAGGTTATCTGAGTCCTCTAGAAGGTCTGAAAATGAAAATTAGAAGCTATAATATCTCATATCCCATTCTCTTTAGTACAATATTCTTTGGTTTAATACACTTACCTTTGATACTTTTAGGAGCTGATTTTATGACAGTTAGTATTATCTTTTCAATGACGATAACTCTAGGGTTCTTTACAGCCTCTTTAAGAGAGAAATATCAAAGTGTACTCCCTGCCATTGGCCTGCATATAACAACGAACATTGGGGGAACGATGGTAGGTCCAATAGTCTATGCAATCCTGGTAGGATCGATTTAAATCGAGCATAATTTCCATTAGGTTGAAATATGAGGAATTCAAATATTAGTGAGAATTTTTTTCTTTTCCTTCTTTTTTTCTAGTTCTACTAAAAATAATTTAATTGGACCTAGTCCTTGAAAAGCAACTTTAATTGGAGAATATTTCCAAAAGGCATAGAATAATCCTAAGGATAAAGTCATTGTTAAAAATTCCAACTTCAATTCAACTATAGATAAATGGTACATCTAGAAGTCTTGAAAGAACCAATCTGATGAGCAAGTCTATAAAAACAAAGTCAATTGAGAGGATTTAAACTCACAAACTAGAGTTTATGGATTAAAGCCCATTAAACAATCATGTTTTATTATTTAAACTGAAAGCATAACTTCTTGCTGATTTTCGTTACAGATGTATTTTTAAGGTAAAAGAACAGTATTACACTTAGAGTAAGAAATAATTGGAATCATAAACCTAAAGATGATTTAGGATAATATATTAGATCATAAGTCATCTATTAGGTTTTCAAGGAAATCCTGATCGGTTTCAAAAATCATGAGTAGAAATTTGATGTCTAAAAGTAAAGAACTAAAAGAAAGTAGTGAGTCAGTTAGTATTTATGCAACTGAGCAGAAAATTCCTAAAATAATTGACGAATTAGTAGATTTAGTTGCAAAATACAAAGAAAAACGTAATCTCTGGGAAGTTAAACTCAAAACAAATGACGATCCTCGAAAGCCAGATCTTTATGCTATTATAGCCAGATTAGCCATGTTGGATCTGATGGTTATTGATTTGGAGAGATTAAAGAGGCATTTAATTGAGATGACCAAATTTATTCCTTAAAACCAAGTAATTCTAATTATAATTCAGTGAAACATCAAAAAAACTCTTAGTCAATCGTTTATCTAAGTATTTTAATAAAATTCATTAAATCCTCTTTATTAATGGCCACAACATCCGCTTCAGGAAATAAATTGCGTTCATTCTCTGAAATTCCCTGCCCACCGACAGCAAAACGAATTTGATCATTAAAATTATCATATAAATATTCCAAATTTCGTCTAATTGTTCCAAGATATGTGGGAAGGGTAACGGACATAAAAATCCAATCAGGTAACATTGGAAGGGTTTTGATGTATTGAATTAATGATCCAACGGGTAATGCGCGACCTAGATTAATGGTATTATATTTTAAATCTCGGAGAATATATTCTAAGGCCAATAAACTTATGACATGTCTTTCCCCTTCTACAGGTACTAATATTACGAGGCCTTTTTTTTCTATATTATCATTTGTTGGCATTCTTGCATCGATAAGCTGGATAATTCGATTAGAAATAACATGTTCTTCAGCTGTTGAAAGATCTGTTCGAGCCCATTGTTCACCGACCTCATGCATTAGTGGGGTTATAAAATCAGTGATAAGAGAGATCCTATCAGTAAATATTGAATCAATTTTTATAAAAAACTCCTCAGTGTTATAATTAGGGGATTTAAGGTATTTAATTGTATCAGCCATGGTAGCTGATTCAAAGAAAGGGGATATTTCCTCATTTCTTCGCTCTTTAGACTCCTTTTTTCTCTTCAATATCTCATTCTTATGTATGTACGGTTCTTTTATTAGGTCTTCAGTCAAGTATATTACTGTATATCGCCCTCGCTTAAGTGGACGTCGTTCGATTTCGATTAATCCAAGTAGATTAAGTTCCTTTATGGCGTTAGAAATTGTTGAACGTTTGAGATCTAGGCGAGATGCGAGCTCAGAAGCAGGCACTTCTCTTCCGCGATTTTTTCTTAAGTATCGAAATATGCGATCTCTTGCTGGTAATTGAGTATTTTCCATAGGGCGGTGCGTCCATTCTAGGATTTCTTGAAGCTGTTCATGACGTATTGTTATTTTATGAACTGCTTAAAGTTTTTGTACATATTCTAAACGTACTTTAGTAGCTAGAATGATTTTTCTTAGTTTAGAAACAACCGCTCGTTGACTTAAAACTTGATATTTGCGTCGCTTTATCTCATTAAGAATCTCCCCATATACTCTTGAGGCAACTTTTACCGTATAAGCTCCTGCAGGGGGTAATTCCTCAATACCAAGTTCAGCTATGTTATAGAAAGCTTTTGCTCTTCTAGATTCATAACGAATTAGTGATTTGAGGTTCTCATTAACTTTATCAGATCTTAAATCCTCAACGGTAACTTGATAGTCATTCCGAGTTTCTTGTGGAAGGTATATTCGCCCCTTTAGGAAATCTTCTTTAATATCTCTTAATATATTGGTTAATTGCATTGCTTTACCTAGATCTGCAGCTCTTGCTAGTGTTTGTTTCGCTGGATTTCTAATAAAGATGTGAGTCATCATTTGACCAACAGTACTTGCAACCCGATACATGTATAAATCGAGTTCAACCTCTGAATAGTACTCGGTTTTTATAAGGTCCATTCTCACACCCTCTATAAGCTCATGCATGTAATGAACTGGAATTTGATGTTGACGCAAGGTATCTCCAAATGCATGAAGAATTGGATTAGTAGAACTATATCCATTGGCCAATTGTGTAATAGTATTTTTCAGTTGATCAAGTTCATAATTAATCTGCTCAATGGTGACTCCCTCTGGAGCTTCATCAACTATATCATCGCTTAATCGACAAATAGCATAGAGAGCAGCAACACTTTTACGTTGATCTTCAGGTAAAAATCGGCTAGCAAAATAGAATGATTTACTATGCTCTGCCATCCACTCTAAACAGACTTGATAGCTTTCTTCAAGTGTTTTATCCAATAAACTGTATTTAGTTATCATATTTTTTGGATAAAGTCCCCAATCGATTGTGTTTTGAGTTGAATACATTTTAAATTACCCATTAACAGTTCATGAATCAAATCAACTTCATGAATAAATACTTAAATACCTTTCGAAAATAGGTTTTTAGTTGAAAAAGTCTTTATTATGAATGCCACATTGATTTGTTAAGGGAATAGACGTGCGAGAAATGAGTAATAACCATGATAAACAGTCTCAGATGTTTCAACATAAACAATTTGAAACGAATCTCGAACCCGTAGTTATCGTTGGGTCAGGGATTGGGGGATTGGCGGCTGGAATTCGACTCCAAGCCACGGGTAGATATAATGTTATCATGTTAGAAAAATTAGATCAGGTTGGTGGTCGAGCTAGAGTCTTCAAAGATCAAGGTTTCATTTTTGACGGAGGACCAACTGTGATAACAGTACCTGACATCTTTAGGGATTTATTTAGCTTAGCTGATCGAAAATTGGAGGATTATGTTAAGTTAGTCCCTGTGGAGCCCTTTTACCGGATTCATTTCAACGATGGAAGTTTTTTTGACTATTCCACTCCAGATAAAAACATTCCTCAAATTGAAAAAATAAGTCCTGAAGATGTAGAAGGATATAAACGTATGCTTAAAGCAGTTAAACCGATCTACGAGAAAGGATTCAAAGACTTATCATTTAAACCATTTCACAAGTTCACTTCTATGCTTAAAGTAGCTCCCTCTCTTATCAAGCTGCAATCATATCGATCAAATTATAATTTTGTCTCTAAGTATATAAGACATGAAAATCTCAGAATGGTATTTAGTTTTCATCCTTTACTTATTGGTGGGAATCCATTCTCGGTTCCTTCAATTTATAGCCTTATTCAATACCTCGAAAAAGAATTTGGAGTTTGGTTTGCTCGTGGTGGTACAACTGTGTTAGTAAATGCGTTAGCAGACCTATTTGAGGAGCTTGGGGGTAAAATTGTATTGAATACTGAGGTAAAAAAGATTGAGATCAGAAAAAATCAAGCTGTAGGCGTTTTCACTACTTCAAATGATTTTTATCCATCTAAAATTATAATTAGTAATGCTGATCCAGCTTTTACATACACAAAAATGATTGATGCCAAGTGGCGTAAGAAAAATAGTGATAAACGTTATAAAAAAGCAAAATATTCTATGGGATTAGTAGTAATTTATTTTGGTACGAAAAAGCAATATCCAGAGATGAAACATCACACAATTATTTTGGGTCCCCGCTACAAAGGATTATTGGAAGATATTTTCAAGAAAAAGATTTTAGCGGAAGATTTTTCCAGCTATTTACATCTCCCCACTCGAACTGATCCAAGTTTAGCACCTGAAGGACATGAAACTTTTTACATTCTGATTCCAGTCCCTCATCTAGATTCTGGTATTAATTGGGAAAAAATGGCTGAACCATTTAAACAACGAATTTTTGATTTTCTTGAAGAGAATTATCTCCCTGGACTAAAAGAGAACTTAGTTACAGAGCGAATTTTAACTCCACTCGATTTTGAACGAGATTATAATAGCTTTAAAGGTTCTGGCTTTTCTGTTGAACCAATTTTTACTCAATCAGCGTGGTTCCGTCCACATAACAAATCTGAAGACATTGATGGTCTCTATTTAGTGGGTGCTGGAACTCATCCAGGAGCAGGATTACCTGGTGTTGTTTCCAGTGCAAAAGTAACCACAGATTTAATTATCAGATATAAAAATATTTCTTCGAAGAAAAACTCTAGCAATAGCGATTTCAATTAATGGAAGAGAAAATAGTGTTATCATATTTTACTTTCCTCCTTATCTTTATTGGGTTACCTTTAGCGGTTGTCACTATTCTTTACCGTAGAAAATATCAGGAAGGGGAAGAAAATCAGAAAACGATGATAAAAAGAATCTTAATTGCTTTAACGATTTTAATAGTTGTAGCCATTACTTATACTACTCCATGGGATAATTTTCTCGTTGAAAATGCTATTTGGTATTATGAGAATTCGAAAATTATAGGTATTTTAATTGGTTTTGTGCCAATTGAAGAATATGCCTTTTTTGTATTCCAAACTCTCTTAATAGGATTAATATTTGGATGGATCCAGCTTCAGAAAACAAATAAGGACAATCATTATGATCTGAAACAAAATTTACGGTTGATTTCGTCATTGAGTTTTTTTATTATTTGGTTGGTTTCCTTTATTATATTTATCAACAAAATAGAATCTTTAACTTATCTAAATTTAATACTTTTGTGGGGGATACCTCCAATAATAATTCAGTTGATCTATGGAGCTGACATTCTCTGGTTGTCAAGACGAGACCTAATCTCAGTCATATCTGTTTCTACAATTTATCTAGCTGTTGTAGATGCGATTGCCATTGGAGAGGGGGTCTGGACTATTAATATAAATACATCAACAGGGATTCTCCTAGCAGGAATGTTACCTATTGAAGAATTTTTATTTTTCTTGGTTACTAATATATTAATCACTTTTGGATTAATATTAATGATTGACTCTAGAAGTATTGATCGATTTAATGGATTTTATACTAGAATTAAAGAGATACTTCTTAGAACACGGATGGAAAGATAAGGTCTCACTTTTGTCCATTAAATAAATTTCACTACGAGTCCCTATATGTCTATTGGAAGTTTCATCAATGTATTCATGAGGTTAAAATCTCTTCTTCATCCAGTTTTCTCATTATTTAACTAAGTTTAGAATATTTATCTTTGGATGCTTTTGACCATTTGTTTACCCTCTCTATAGTTGTTTTTTCCTGTATCCCTTATAGCATACTAAATTAGTTTTTATTTTGAATTGAATATGTGATATTTAGAGGATGTGTTTTTCAGGAGAGAATAATTATATAATGAAAGTATTTATAGTACCCCTAATTATGTAATCTATTTATTCTTGGATGTTTTTAGGAGATGGACATACAAGTCACGCCTGATTTGAAAAAGGCATATCCTGAATCGATATTCGGAAGTCTTACAGTAAAGAATGTGTTGAATGAGAAGAGTTATAATGCATTAGAAGAACGTAAACGAGACTTAGAAAGAGAAATAAGAGAAGATTATGATAATGTGGATCTAGACAGCATGATACAGAATTACAATGCATATTTCAAGATCTGGAATAAAACTTATCCCATAGAGTACCAGATTAACACGATAAAAAGAGGTGGGAGATTTCCTCAAGTTTCTGTGCTAGTGGATAGTATGTTTATATCAGAGTTGAATAATAGAATTTTGACTTCTGGGCATGATCTGGATTCGATTCAAGGTGATTTATTTTTCGACATCTCACGAGGAGGAGAGAGTTACCTCAAGATAAATGGCCAAAAGCAAATATTGAAAGCGAATGATGTGGTTCTTAAAGATCATGAAGGCTTACTTGCCTCTATTCTGTATGGACCAGCAAGAAGGACATCTATAACACTAAAAACGAATAATGTTCTTTACCTTGCTTGGTGTCCTTATAAAATTGATGAAGAGCTTATCATTGCTCATTTAAACGAGATTCTTGGAATTTTAATTCATATTTTTGGTTCTATAAACTCTGAAACTCTGCTATTTCAATGATTTCTTCTTTCAGTTCAATTATGTGATTTTATTTCAACCATTTATGCCTCAAACTTTAATAATTGACTTAGTTTAAAAGAGAAAAAAAGGATGAGATAATCCGAAGATCAAAGACAATTTCTCTAAAAACCTAGTGATAATTTCAGATCTAAAGGTCTAAAATGGTTTATAAGCTCGAATGTGGCCCTTCATAATTGTATTGAGTAATCGTTCATCCTCTTCTGGAGTAAGTTCGATTTCAACCTCTTTGTCGTATGTTCGAAGCTTTCGTATTCTCAAACCATCACCTACTTCAATAGGCTGTTTTTGAGGTTTGATAAGCTCCGCTTCGAGAAGTTCCGCTCTTTCAAAACCAGCTGCCTCAATTACACCTAGATAGTCTTCTTTAATCCACGCTCTCGATACACACCCGGGCATATCTAGAGCTTTTTTCACAACTTCGGGGAATTCATGATTAAGAACTATATCAGAAACAACCAATCGGCCTCCTGGTTTTAAAACACGATAGGCATCTCTAAACACCTGTGATTTATCAGGAGACAAATTGATGACGCAATTAGAGACAATAACATCAACAGAATTGTCTGCAAGAGGTAGATGTTCAATTTCGCCAAGTCGGAACTCAACTGTGTGATACTTATTTTGTCTTGCGTTATTTCGGGCCTTATCAATCATTTCAGGTGTCATGTCAATTCCGATAACTTTTCCCGACTCACCAACCTTTTTGGCAGCTAAGAAACAATCTATACCTGCTCCAGAACCCAAGTCTACAACTGTTTCCCCTTCTTGGATATTTGCTAATGCAACTGGGTTACCAGATCCTAGACCGAGATTTGCACCTTTAGGGAGACTTGAAAGTTCATCTTGTGAATACTCGGTATAGCCACTTGCTTCTCTGGACGATTCTTCCACCGTAATGGGATTTTCAGGATCAAAGTTACCTGAAGCAATTGTAGCGTATTGATTACGAACTTTTTTACGAATTTCATCTGCCTGGGCTGTTTTAGATTCACGAACAGTGCTTTCTGTTTCATTTGAACCTGATTCGCAGCAGGAATAACTGCTGGGCTGTTTTTCATCCAATTTTTTGATTTTCTGTTCTGTCATTCTGCTTCAATCCATATATAGTAGAGATCAGGAATAATTTAGTAGAATATTCCACAGGAATATTCCCTATAACAAACATTTTTAAATATATCGAATTAGGTATATTATGAATAAGTGGATCTCATGTTTGGCAAAAACCTCGATGTCACCCCTACAGAAGCATTATTTTTACTAGTACTCCATAATCATAACGATGTTTCAGGGACAGAGATTGTTAATCAAGTCAAAGAAGATTTAGGCGAGGATTGGTCACCTACACCTGGGGCCACCTACAAAATACTACAGAAATTATTGGAAAAAGGCTTTATTCTCGAAACAACGAACACGGGCGAAGAGGACCGCGATCAGAGGATAAAAACCTACGCAATAACCTCAGAGGGAAAAACTATTGTTACAAAGGTCATCGCTCGGATGCAAAAAGTAATCGGATTCGTCGACTCTTGTTGTCCTGATGGAACAGATCAAATTATTGTAATAAAAAAATCAGACCCAAAGGAGAATGATCAATAATAGGATAAATTTGAACTGAAGTATTACCATTTGTTGGATTACCAGTATCCATAAAAGTTCTTGATTTTTTTTCGTATCTCTTGAAACAAATACGGAAAAAAAGCCAATTGTGATATATACCTGTGACGCATTTATCACTATTTTTACTAGCTTACACTAATTTAGAATACTTTAAAGACATATTATCGAAAAATATATTTTTACTGACAGAAAAGATTTAACATGATGGACAAAATATAATATGTTTAAATTATCTTTTTTAATAAAACAAGAAGAAAGAACTTTAGTATCCATAGACTCAAATCGGTGATGATATGGGAGAATACCAAGAAAAGATCAAAAAGCATTTCTGGATGTTAGTTTGTTCCTTAACCAGTACAATCGGTGATGAGGGGGCTTTTAGGGAAAAATATGAGCCAATATTTAAAATAAATTCAAATGAAGCATTTGAACTAGTTGAAGACTCTTTTTGGTCAACATTATACTCTTTAACAAGAGAATTGCAGGATCCAGATGAATTGAGGAAACAACTAGAACCAATAGTCAAAATTGACACAGGTAAAGTCAGAGAACACATCTGGAAATTATTAATTTTCTCTGTGAGTGAAACTAATGATGAGAATACTTTTAGAGAAAATTTTGATCCAGTATTCAAGATAAATACAAAAGAAGCAATCAATCTTGTTGAAGGCCACCTGTGGAAAGCTCTATTTTTGTTCACAAGAAAATCACAGGATCCGAAAGAATTGAGGAAACAATTAGAACCAATTATCCAAATTGATGTTAAACTTGCTGCTGAAGCAATTAAAGAAGATAATCCCGAAAAATATGAGTTTCTACAGATATATAAATGATACAACAAGAAAAACATATTTAGAGATGCTTACGACGATTATGTATTAACAACTATCTTTTGCTATGATTAAGTACACATAACTGGAAAATTCGTTTGAAAATTCATCCATTACAACATCAATGAAAGATTTCTTATTGATTTCCCGGTCATAATAAATTTGTAGCAAACAATATTTACATGCCATTTAATTTTCTCTTTAATTCAAGGTCAAGGAGGTTCAATTCGAAGACACTATCTTAAAAACTCAATATTATAAACACAAGTTTTGCTATTGACTGATTTTGGTGAAGGCATTCTTATATATCCACTCAGCAACAGGTGAGTATCTATGGATGGGTGGATAATTGTCATTAAAAAGCCATTTTAAAGGGTAAACAATATGATCACAGGGAAACTCTTTTTGTATAAGATCTATATCTAACAATTCTTCTTCCATAAATCTCATACTTTCCGGTTCAATTAAGTTATCGAAAGAACTGACCGCATTTTGCCACTTTACTTTGGGATTCAAGCATGGTTTCTGGTTATTCAATGCATTAATAAGTTCACTTGATCGAAGTACTTGAACAAATAATTGATTAAACCTAATATAATTAGTAATAAGACTCATTGTGTTCCAAATTCTATCACTCTTAAATTTATTAGTTCCATGATTTGGTACAGATAGAAGGGAAACTCCTTGAACAAGTTCTTCAGGTTTTAAATCAGAATGCTGAAAATGGGGACATAAAAGAAATCTCACTATGATTCCCCCGACACTATGAGCAATGATATGAATCAGTGTTTCACTCCTCTCGAATATAAAGCTCAATGAAGTGTAGAGATCTTCCTGTGCGAGAACCTCAATATCACCACTAATAGCGTTTGACAATCCTAAACTCCATACATCAATCTCTTTTTTTTGTAAAAAGAATTTTCCAAGGCTATCAGGATATTTAAACCAAATTTCAGGTGAACTACCAAATCCATGAACAAAAAGAACTGGAAGACCCCTTCGATCCACAGTTTTATTTATTAGACGGGCTGTTCCGTGCTTTGTTTTTATTTCATAAATTGCTCGCTCAATACTCATATTCTTACAAAGGGGAATTTTCTTAAAAAATTTTTAGATACGTTCAGCTTATTATGATTCGTCTATTGCTTCTCTAGATCCCTTTAATAATGTAATCGTGAGTACACTAGCGATTTTCTCCCTTTCAAAGAAAATGATTGTACCAATTATTAGGAGTACTAAAATGAAGTATAAAATTTTTCCTGTAAACCAAAGAATGACAAAAGGAGACAATAAAACAACAATAACATTTGTTGAGAAGTTATCATATGATCCTCCTTTCAATATAAACAGCTTTAGTAGTTGCAGAAAAACCATTAATACAACATATAAAATAATGAAGCTTTCCAATGATAGAAACAAAAGAATTCCTCCAAAGGGTGCACCTCCTTTTCCTCCATACCAATCATGTTTTTCTAACCAAATCCATAAGGATTTTATATGGCCTAAAACAATCCCTAAACTGCCAGTTATTAATAAAACTTCATAATGGGGAGAAGGAACCATATGATTGAAAAAGAAATGCAAGATTGTAAGAGTAATTGTGGCTTTTAATATATCAAATAACCCAACTACTACCATAGCAGGCCATCCCAAGTTTCGACCTGTATTCGATGCGCCTAATTGCCCTGTCCCCTCTTTTGTTAAATCAATACCATTTATTTTTCCCCAATAATAAGAAATGAAAATTGATCCTGTTAAGTAGCCAAATATTCCTGAAAATATGATTTCAAGCATTTATTTTTATTCCATTATCTAAATTATCCATAAAATTAGCGAAGTAGGCTATTAATACTAATCCTGGTCCAGTATTAGCAGCAACCATTGGATCTGCATAACCTCTAATAATCATATGATTTGGCAGTATTCCTTTTATTTTCTTTTCTATTTCATTTAATTCTCCCTCACATCCGAAGTGACTAATTCCAATAATTTTTGGATTAATTTCTTTATCGATCTTCTTAGATAGATTATAAATAAGCTGATTAAGAGCCACCTTTCTATCTCGGGGTTTTTTTAACAGAAATATATCAGAATTTCTCATCAAAAGAACAGGTTTTATAGATAAAGTACTAGCAATCCAACCCGCAACTTTTAGGCCTAATCTACCACTTCTTTGAAGATATTTAAAGGACTCTAGGGTTCCTATTATCTGGATCTTTGTACAATACTCTTGAACTAGACGTATTAATTCCTGTTTAGTTTCGATTTGTTGTGATTTGATTGCTGTTGCTACAGCTGTAATTCCTAAACCAATAGTCGCGACTCCACACTCAAAGTGAACAACCCGAGATGAGTCTTCTAAACGTCTTGCACCTGCTTTGGCTGCGTTCAACACTCCTGAATGTTTGATAGGGCAATGTAAACTTAATATAATATCTACCTTATCATATAGATTCTCGTAGGCCATATAATAAGCAGCAGGAGATGGTGCTCCTGTTTGAATTTTTTTCTCTTTGTCTTCTATTATGGTTTGGATATCTTCAGGATGAATATCCACACCACTATGGAAGGGATTTCCATTAACATATACAATACCTGGGACAACTATAATTCCATATTTTTCAGAAGTGCTTGATGGTAAATCACACATACTGTCAGTTACAACGCCTATTTTCGTGTTCATTCACTCCCATTTTTCATTTTGATACGCTTTGACAGTTGGTAATTTTGTTCATTTAGTGATTTAATTGAATCTACTTCTATATGGCTTACAAAATCTTTTACTTTCGATATAACTCTATCAGGATCTGTACAGTGGATATGAACTTTAATTTCAGAAACTGAATCATTACTAATAATTAGAAGACAAGATCCTTCTTTTTTTAGTTCAACTTTAAGATTATCCATAGGTTTCTTTAAACCAGAGATTTTAAAGATTACTTCAAACTCATGCTTAATTAGTGAGAAATCAATTTTTAGCTTCAAAAAAGGAGCTAGGTCATCATCAATTGTATATAATGGGAGAGCACTAGATGGATATTTATTAACCATAGCTTCGATAAATCCATCAAACATTAGCACTAGGCCAATTGCTCCAGCATCAACAACCCCTGCAACATTTGCTTCCGGTAAAATTCTATGTGTATTTAATAAAGCTGCTTTAGCTTCCTCAAAAACAATAAACAATAATTCAAAAGGATTTGTTACTGTCTTAATCCATTCATCTGCTGTCTCTGCTATAATTCTTCCAACTGTAAGAATAGTTCCCTCTCTAGGTTTTTCAACAGCTTGGTAAGCATATTTTGCTGCTGCAAATAAGCCTCTAGAAAATAGTTTTCCGTCAATAGTACATGAATTTTTCCATTCTTGTTCTAGTCCACGAAAATATTCAGCTAGAATTATACCAGAGTTACCAATACTGCCAAAAAAAGCTCCTTTTGCTGCAGAACAAATAATTTTTCCACAATGATCATAAAATTCTAAATTATTCAATTCCCTGATAATAGATTGAAAAGTTTGGTGCATGTTAATTCCTGTATCTCCATCTGGTACAGGAAATACATTTATGTCATTAAGTATCTCAATATATTTTTCTAGCTTTTGGGAAGCTAGTTTTAGCATATAATAAAGATCTTTTCCAGTAATCACTTCTGGATATATTTCTTGAGCGAATTCTTGAAATACCATCTCAAAAATCAACTCATTTTTTTTTTCGTGTATTACTTGCATAAATTTCGCAATTCAATACTTATAAACTTTGTGACCTAGGACTCTTTTTACCTACTTAACCAAGGGAATGATGTTGAATTCTTAGTACAATACTAAACTTTAAGGTTTGGTTTAGTTTTTAAAAAGTTAGTGAAAGTAGAGCTGAGGCTATTATTATCACATGAAAATATATCTAGTTTTTTATTAACTGTCTTTATACTATTTTATTACCATTTCAAATGCCTTTGAAATCAGTAAAAGAGAAACCAAAGGTTATAAATCCAATTTATATATGAAAAATAGAGGAAAAGAGTTTAATCTTTGAATGATCATCATAATAAGTCTACATGAATGATGGAATTTATGAACGAAAAAAGGATCCCCTCCTTGTACTCAATTTAGAGAGAATTGAAAAATTTAAATACCTTAACAACTGTAACATTCATTGAAAAGATTAACCCAGATAACAAAAGCATGAAGATTGTCAGGGAACTAATTAAAACCGACAAAATCGCTAGAAAACTTAAAGCAAAATTCAATTGTTTTTCCCAAGTGAAAAAGCTAGCATATATAATAAATCAAGAAAATTTGAATTAAGAATTCAGAAATTGAGTTGACTCATTATGAGTCCAGTTTGCAAAAAATGTAGGAATTATGTAATGAGTTTTCCATGCCCTCATTGTGGGGCTGAAGAAGCACTTACAGATCGTGAAGCTGATGAAATAAAACCAATTATTCCATTAGATCTTCAAGAATCTTTTAAGGAACCTCCCCCCCCAATAAGGGCACCTGAACGTTCATCTGTTCCTCCTTTTCCCCCTTCCGACTCTCCTCCAAAATCTCCTTCTATCCATACACAAAGTCCCCATACTCCACCTCCTCCAGTAACACCTCCCCCACCCAGTCCATCCTATTCTATCCCGCCAATTACAACTCCCAAACCATTACCTTCTGAATATTCCCCCCTAAAAGCATCATCTCAACCTCCTCCTCCTCCTATTATCGAACAGGAATCGCTAGAAGTTCCTCCACCAGCTCCTCCCAAGCTTACTATTCCAGTCTCAAAAGATGACTCCGGAATAACTGTTAAGGTTGATGATATTAATAAACAATTCAAGCAAGTAGAATCTCACTTCATGAAAGTAAATTCTTATCAAAAAAAATCTGAATCTCAGGCTAAGAAGTTTGAATCGAAATTTAAAGAAGTTGAGAATAGGCTTAAAAAAATTGAAAAGAGTATACAAATCCTCTTAGAAACTAATAAAAAGCTTGAATCAATACATAAAGGCACCTCTAATGATCTGAAGAAGGTAAAACTATAAAATTCCATCGATTGAAGATGCATGGAAAACTTGAATTTGGTTTAAAATCTACCTTGTAATTAGAAAACTCTTGGTGTCTTGAAGGAATAGATAGTATTATTACAAAACAAGAACCGAATGAAAGCATATAAATTCGTTGTTACTTGAATGAGTTTTATCTTAATCCAATAATCATAAGGTCAAATGGTATATCGAATTTGAGTGTCACGAACGTAGATCGAAAGCTCAGCTGATAACTTTGTTAAAAGCGTATGAGCTTGAGCACTTAATCCTAATCTAGGTATTAAATTAAGAGCAAGACTGTTTAATAGATCTGCCAAGAAAAATTCATTTAAAATAGTTTCTAACCAGTGCAAGAAGAAAAGCTGGAAAGGAGGGATCTTATTAGAAGTAAACCATACAGCATTTCTAAGTCCCAATTTATATAATTGCCGCATCATGAGTAATCGAAGCTGACGGTTTTTCCCAAAATGAGTGTGATAATCTTGGGCATGTTCCAGATGTCTTTGTTGAAGATCTGTGAGTTCAGTATTCAGTTCACCTGTTATTCCCCTTAATACCTCGGATATCTTGAAACGAATTAAATAGGCTTGTTCTATAGAATCTAGTAGGCTTTTGAAAAGTTTTTTTAAGTCATGAATTGCCTCACTGGTTGAATCAGCATTATTTTGAAAAATACATCCCCCAAACATTATAAGGGGTTCGCGATCAGGAAATTGATTTTGGTAATACAAAAAAGTTCTTGGTTCTTCAATGATACCCATCTTACTCAATTTTTTCTTCTTACTTAAACTTTTGAAGTTATCTAAATAATTCATTAGATATTTTCTGAGACATTATGGATCATTAACCTAAGATTGATGGATAAGAAAATAGATATTTTATCAAACCAGTCTAGTTTATATTTAAATTAAATTATTACTAACATACATTATTATTTTATGATACTAATGTGCTTTAATATATTATCTTTTATAATAAAAAATCTCTCACATAAAGTGACACTTCCTGTCTTTTTATTTCACTTTTGAATATCTGAGTATTATATCAATTGTGTGATTGATAATAAGGTCAGAAAAATTCATTCTTAAAATGAGAGAAGTTGGAGTCTTAATAAGTGGAGGATCTCAAAAAAATTGTCATATCTCTTCTAATTATTGGTACTATGACAAACATAACATTCTTCTTCTTTCCACTTTGCACTGAAACATTTGAATCTTTGAATGTCAATTCTGGATATAATTGCTGTAAAGCTATTTTGAATGGATATAAACAAGAATTTTATCAATTTATACCCAAATTGAGAAATAATTGTCTAAATTCGTCCGCTAGAAAGAAACCTAGTTATAAATTAGCTAGTAACTTCAATTTAACAGTATTAAAACCTATTAGTAATGGCACTATAACAGAAATTCCTTCTGAAATTCCTTTAGGAGTTATTCATTGGCAAGTTGTCTCAGATAATAATGACAGTTCTTTTATTATTGAGGATTATTCTACAGCCACTTCGTACACAGATACATATCAATCTCAAAATATTACTGGTATTTCAGGTATTATCAACTCTGTAACATTAAATATTCGCGTTCGAACTAGTATATCATTTACTAATGCTCGAGCCTGCACAGTATTACGTACATACGATAAAAAATTCCTTGGATCGTTGAATGAACCTTCAGACAACTGGAATAATCATTCTACGAATTACCCGACTAATCCCAATACTTCATCAAAATGGACGTGGGATGAAGTGAATACAATGGAGATAGGGGTAATGTTACGAGCGTTACCACAACAAGATAGAGAATGTTGGTGTTCTGAAGTCTGGGCTGAAGTTAATTTTACCCAAATATATGATACAGATCCTCCATTAATTATTGACCATGGAGTAGATGATTTGGGGAATGGTACAGGCATATTTTGGGCTGATATTAGAGATGTCTTATCTAGTGTGGATACAGTACACATCTCAATTAATGGCACAGAATTTTCAATGATGAATAACGGATCATATTGGTTATACAAAACCCTAGTTTTGTATAAGAGATGTTATCAATTTCAAATTACAAATTCTTCAGATTCCAATGGGAATTATATTGACTCTCCTTCAAATATCAAGTATTATTCATTTGACAAGGACTTTATTACTCCTGTTATATGTACTCCAGTCTATTATCCAACACTTGGGGAAAACGGAACCTTCAAAGTAAATGTAAGCGACCCTTGGGGGGAAGTAGATACTGTCATTGTCAATATTACTTTTGCTGCTGGTGTTCCACAAAATAAATTATGGTGTGTGATGGAAAATTCCAGTAATGGATATATGACTAATGCTTTGATGATAAGTCAAGGCATTTTTCACTATGTTATAATTGCTAATGATACAGAAGAGAATATAGGAACATCTAATGAAATAATTTCAAGTGTACCAAATCATTACCCTGAAATTACAGAGCTACAACTTTCAAGTAATAAAGATCGTTTTGAAGCTCTTATTCGTAGTAATGATACTCTTTATGTCCAATATAGTTTTTATGATCGTGATGGTGATAGTGAAGGAGGGACTGAAATACGCTGGTATAAAAACGACGTTTTACAACCCCTCCATAATGATTCTCACCAAGTACCAGCCACTTATTTGGTAAAAAATGATCGTTGGTTTGTTACAGTTAAACCAAAGGATGGACTAAATTATGGAATTGAGCAAACTTCAAGAGCTATCCTCATCCTTAATGTTCCCCCTAGGGTGTACAATTATTCATATATCTTTAATTCAAGTTGTAGTCATATTATCCCAGAAATAAGATCTACGTTGGTGGGACAAGTTTTTTTTATTGAAGATGAAATTATTTCACTTTTTTATGAGTTTGAGGATAGCGATCAACCAATAGATACTGACCAATCAAAGATTCAATGGTTCTGCCGATTAGAAACTAGTGAATGGGAGGAAGTTTTCGCTTCTCAAAATAAAACATTCATACCATCATCTGAAACATCACCAGGAGAGTACTGGAAATGTAAAATAACTCCTTTTGATGGCACAGATCTAGGAAAAAGTGTGAATCTGAAAGTGATTTATGTCGAAAGTCGTCCATACATTCTGAGTTGCAATGTGCAACCTGTAATAATCGATGATAATGGTATTTACCTTGATGAAGGAAGATATGAATTTCAAGTGGTTACTTACAGTCTCAATCCAATTGTTACAGTAGAATTCTTGATTAATGATTCCTCAGGAATAATTTATTATGCTCAAAGAAGTCCAATTAACGATTCAATATGGATTTTAGATTATAATCTACCCTTAAACGAGTTTTATGATAATTATCTAGGGAAAACTCTCATAACCAAAGTAAAAGCGGCTTGTTTTCTAGATTATAACGATAAGGAATATATGATATATGTTGATTTTACCTTTTCATTTCATGTAGAAGACAAAAGTCCGCCCCGTGTTGTAGGGAATCCAACTATTGGCTTTAATGATTACATTAATCCTACTAATATAACATTTCTTTCAAATATTATCGATTATGGATCTGAAATTGAAGAAGTATTTCTTTACTATTATTTTAGAGAAATAACAGAAACTAAAATAACATTATTAGGTATTAAAGCTAGTTTTCAGCAAAATGGCAATCCTAATTGGCAAGCTGCAAAGATGTCACTCCTCTCGGTCAATATGACTAATGATATTCATAGTTATTCAGTAACTATTCCATTTGAGCATAATAATACATCTAAAGCAATAATATTCTATATTGAAACAACTGATAGCAGTGGAAATACGGGGATTACTTATAATATACTTAATGATCCAGATAGAATAAAAGAATTTCATTTTGAAAAAGAGACAAGGCTATTTGATCCGATAATTATTGTGATGATTTTTGGGATCTCAATTGCCTCAACGATTTTTGGATCACTTATCTACCTCAGGATCTTTAGGAAACCAGAATTGATTGGTTTGGATAAAGAATTAGTACTTAATCAAATCTCTGAAGTTAGCGAAACGGAAGCATTTGAATTTCTAGATATTCATACAATCGGGGTAGTTATAGCTTTTTTTGATCAGCGACGTGGCCCAATTCCAATTATCATAATCCCCGAAATATTAAAGGATAATCTTTCCAAATTAATCGAATTGTCTGACAGATCTTTTGGTGTAATAGGTGATATTCAAGACTTTGAGGGAGAAATGACTTCAAATTTTGACTTTCTATTATCAAAAAACCTTCTTCTAAAATCCCTCTGTTTTGGTTTTACTCTACAGCGGCCTCAAGCAAGGGGAGGTAAAGAGGACTTAACATTAAATATTTTGATATATCAAGATGTATTTCCATTAATTGTTCAATTTCTTGACGAGATTCGTGAAAAAGTAGATGTTGTTCACAAGCTCATGAATAATGAAAATTCAGAGAAAGGTACAATCATAGTAAAGATTATTGATATCAGGAAATTAATCTCAAAAATTATCTTAGCTTATGAAAAAATTTATGGCACTAGTGATCTTCTAAAGTAAAAGAAGAATTGTTCAAACATTTCTCATAATGGTTTGTAAGGATTAGAAAGAAGATGAAATTGCTGTTTAAGTGATAATTAATGGAATTTAAGAATTCTCATAGTTTTAAAAGGATTTTAACTTAATGTAATGGTCACAAGCATTTAACCCATAAATATCCTGTGTTGCGATTTTTCAGTTTTTTGTTTATTTATACCAGAATATTTCCCTTTCTTTGTACTACCAACACATTCTTCAAAAAAAAGGTTGGTATATGCTAAATAATAGTAACTTGTAGACCAGCTTCTTTAGCCAATTTTTCAAAGGTTTTAAGATCATTTTCTTGTAGTTTCATTCTTTCATTTAGCAAATATTGACGACCCAATTCTTCATATTTACCTCTTCCCCATTCATGATACTTTAGAAACCGAATTTTTTTGATTCCAAATTCTGTACATAAATTAACGGTTTTTTTAATGTTTTCTAGATAATCATTAATACCTGGAACAATTGGGATAGAAATAGTAATTTTTTTGGCCTCAGTTTGACTTAATTTTTTAAGATTTAAGTGAATCTTATCATTATTTACCCCTGTTAATGCTTTATGAAATTTTGAATCCATAATCTTCAAGTCAAAAAAGAAAAAATCAATATTTGGTATAATATCGATCACCCTTTGCCAATTAAAAAAACCACAAGTCTCTATCCCAACAGAAAATCCTAATGCCGTAGTTTTCTTTAAGAATTCCCTAATAAAGGCTATATGAGCCAGTGGTTCACCACCTGAGAGAGTAATCCCACCTCCGGAATTCCTGAATAATAATGAATTCTTTTTTACTCTCTTAAGTAAATCTAAAACTGTAATAGGGTAACCAACAGTTCTTAAAGCATTTTCAGGACACACCTTAGTACAAATCTTTGATTCACAGATTGAACAAATATTTCTGTTAAAAAGTGGGAATTCTATATTAGAAAAATCAATACTGGAATTTGGACATGTTTTTTCACATTTTCTACATTTTTTGCACTTTAGTCCCGAGTAAAAAATTTCTGGCTCAAATAATTGACTTTCTGGGTTTGAACACCAATGACATCGAAGATAACAGCCTTTAAAAAAGATCACTGTCCTTATTCCTGGCCCATCATCCACACAATAATCTTGTATATTAAAAATTATTGTTTCTTCATTTTTGAAGGATAATGGACTTTTATTATCTGGTATCAATGTCATCAAAGCATTAACTCTGTTCTTTCGATAACTTGGTCTTGAATAGACTTACTTAATTCAACAAAGAAAGCACTAAATCCAGCAACTCTGACTATTAAATCACGATATTTATCTGGATTCTTTTGAGCATCCCTTAACATCTTGGTATCAACTACATTGAATTGCAATTGAAAACCAAGGTAATCAAAATATGTTTTAATCAAGGAAATTAATTTTTGTGAACCTGAAATTCCTTTTAGAGCACTAGGATGGAATTTCATATTGTGAAGTCCACCTCGTATTTTAGTATGGTCAACTTTCGCTGCTGATAAGATTGTAGCAACTGGTCCATTGGTGTCAGTTCCAGGGAATGGTGAAGTTACTCCATCACATAATGATACTCCTGATAGTCTACCATCAGGTGTTGCTCCTGTTACTTTCCCAAATGGTGTATGGGTACTAATTGCCAACATTGATGGATCGTATGGTTTACCTAGGTAATTTATCCCATTCTTTACAAAATCACAGTAGGTATTAAAAAGATCGATAAAAATCTCATCCACATAATCATCATCATTACCCCATTTAGGAGCATCAAGGGCCTTTCTTCTCATTTCATCATTGTTGCTAAAATTACTTTTACAAGCTTCTATAACATCTGCCATTGTATACAGTCTTTGATCTTCTACAAGCTTTTTTACTGCAGCAAGAGAATTTGCAACATTTACCATGCCTGTTGAAAGAGTAGTCGGTACTTCATTGCAAATTGCACCACCATCATCAAGAGATAAACCTCTTTCTACACAATCTTGGATTAAAACAGAAGAGTAAATTAGATTACAGGTCTGTCGATGAGCGGCCATAACGATGTTCCAGTAAGATTGCCAATTCTGAATAGATACTTTTAAATGAGTTTTATAAGCTTCAATCACTTCTTTATAGTTTTGAGGGATCTTTGTTTCAGTGAATTGCAATCCTGTACGTAAATCTTTTCCCCCATACATTGCTAATTCAAGTAATTTCCCATGATTAATAAATCCTGGTTGAACAATTCCATAACTCATCCCTTCTATGGTTGGTTCGGTACAGCCTCCCATAGCAGCATATTTCCTAATAACAGGAACTGGTAATCCAGATTTTTGTAATTCATGTTGGATATAGATTTTGAGATTAAACCAAGCGGGGAAACCACATCCAGTTTTCACACATTCGACAGCTTTTAAAAGAAATTCCTCACTAAGAGAATCATCATACCATATTGATAAAGTTGGTTGTATTGTTTGGCAATTTATAGCTGCTTGTAAAATTAACATTGATATTTCGTTATCACCTCTTCTTCCATTTTTATCTGTCCCTCCAATAATCATATTTTGAAATAAATTTCCTGATCCGAGTCCCTCCCATGAGAATGAAGCCACATATTCAATTTCTGTCATTTTTATGCGTAAAGCTTCTAGTAGCTCCAGTACATCATCGTCAGAAATTTCAGTATCTTCTTTATAGAATGGGTACATATATCTATCGAATCTTCCAGGTGAATACCCAAGATGAGCTCCCTCAATATGACCAGCTAAGTAGATAAACCAAAAAGCTTGTACAGCCTCCTTAAAGTTTCTTGGTGGATTTTTTGGTACCCATTTACAATGATTAGCAATTATTAATAATTCCTCTTTTCTTTTTGGATCCACTTCCATTTGTGCTAATCTTTCTGCTTCTTTAGCATAATTATCAGCCCAATTAATTGTAGCCTCTAGAACTCTTATTCCAGCTCGCCAGAAATATACTTTTTCTGCTGATTTGTAGTCAGTAATTCGTGTTTTTAAGATATTATTTTGCATTCTATCAATAATCTTTAAGAAACCTTCATTTAATGCTGTTTCGTAATCAAGAACATATCTTCCTTCAGGAGCTGGATCATGGGGAGCTGTGTATAATACTGCTTCCCAACCTTTTTCTATGTAATTTGCTTCAGAAAAAGTTGTTTTCCATAAAGCATCACCCATGTCTTGCATACTCTTACCTTTAAAATATTCTGCACATTCTTTCAGTTGTTCTTTGTCATTTTTTGAAATTAGAAATTTATGTGAAAATATCTCAAAGTCTCCTGATTGAGCAAGTTCCCTTCCTTTAGCAATTCCACCTCCCTCTCCTAAATCTGTCACACTATCCTGAGCTTCCTGTTGTTCTTTTTCAAAAACTCTCCGGATGAAATCAGAAGCATAATTGCAGTAAGGAATAGCCCCACGAATAAATCTAGTTTTACTTCCAACAATAAGCTCATTGTCTCTTATAACTGGTGTTATATTCTCTAAAGCATAAGCATGACATTCAGCTCTTCTTTCCAGAACATTCATTTCATCAGTTTTACGATGAGCTTCCATATAGCGATAAATATACTCAGGATCGATCATTAATGGTTCTGATAAATAAGTATCACGTAATTGTCGAATTCTTACCGTAGAAGGTTGTTTGACAATTTCACGCTGTTCAAATGCTAGTGATTCTGTCACTTAAGGTCTACCTCTCTTGTAAAATTGAATATAATCCGAAGATTTTTGTCTCATATAAAAATATCTCCAAATACTTTCTGATCCCCCTTAACTGTTTTAGGTTTAGAAGGAGATGAGAGACATAATATTCAAATAATCCAACCTAAGGATTAGTATAAGTGATCAAATACCTGAAGCATGATAAAAATATCTTTTTTGCAGTTGTTTATCGATTCTCTGAATACATCTCTTTCCATCAGCTATCCTGTCCTCACAAAGATCGAGATTACCTTCTTTCTCAAACATTTCTTGTAATTCAGTCGCGAAAGTAATTTCTCGTTGCCATATATCCCTTGCATTTTGAGTAAAATCAATTACTGTATAATCTAAATTATTATTTCTCAAAGCCAGGGCCATTTTGGTCTGATTAGGTTCTACCGCATGTTTTTGTTCTTCGGATTCTATGATTTGGGCAAAAAATATCCCCAACTGCCCCTTTGGTTTTAAAAGTTCTTTTAATCTAGCTATAGTTACTTCTAGGTTATCTACATTAGTTGGATAGAGAGTGTCTATTGCAAAAATAGCATCAAAGGATGATCGGGGGAAAATCAGTTCATTAATATTTCCTACTTGAAATACCAACATATTATCATTTGTAACTGTGTTTTCTCTTGCCCAATGGATAAGATGTTCAGCAAAATCGACCCCAATAATTTTAGCACCCGTTTTCTTATGAATGTACTCTGTTATTTTTCCTAAACCACATCCTAGGTCTAAAGCCGAATCGTTGGAATTCAGATTTAATGACGATATGAGTTTTTCTAATTGATCCATATCCAGAACATTGAACTGTAAAAGATTCTTTCCAAATACTTTCTCACAGAAAAGGGCGTAAGCTTTACTTGTGGCGCACCTAATTAGATTATCATTATACCAATTACTCATTTGTTTAGAGCGGATTACTTTTCCAATTTTTATCCCAACTTCGGTGAGTTTGAGTTCAGATCCATCAATAAATATTAGTTCTTTTGCAATTAAGGTATTGATTGCAGAATCTGAATCAATATTCTTTTCTGAGATCGTTTTAAGTTTCTTAATTCCTTCTCTTGTAAGAGTGATCTTTAAATTCTCAGAAATAGTTATTTCATTTGTTTTAGGATCCTTATCTCTCGTTTGGAGCTCACTGATAATCCATAAAACTGTTCTCTCGTCTTCTGTTAAATCGTTTTCATCATTAGTAGGTGTCATGTTAATTTCACTTGATTTACTTTGAGTTAAAATTCAGGAATTCAATTTATTTTCTTTATAATTCAATTATAAAACAAATGAATGTGGCAAAGATTGGTTCAATAGGAATGGAATAAAGGCGATCTCGTTATTAAAGTAATAATTGATAGATTAAGTAAGATCTAGCAAAATTAATACTTGCCTATAATCATATATTTAAATACATTAGATTTGTAACTAAGGAAATCAAATGAGGTTTAATAATGACAGAAATGATTGCTTACTGTGGATTGAATTGTGAACAGTGCCCAGCATTCATCGCGAAACAAACAAATAACCAAGTTCTAAGGGAAAAAACTGCTAAGCAATGGTCAGGTGAAGGATTTGTAGTTAACCCTGATCAAATTAATTGTGATGGGTGTCATGCTAGCGAGAATAACTTCTTTCATTGCTCTCAATGTGCTGTAAGAAATTGTAGCATGGGGAAAGGATTAACTACTTGTGCTGAGTGTAATGATTATCCCTGTACTGACAAATTAGAAGCCCTATGGAAACAATTAAACATTCCACAGGCAAAAGAGACCTTAGATAAGCTCCATAATTAAGAGGAATATCAAAACAACTGAAAGGGAACTTGGGAGTAATTTTTTTATTCTAATATTGCAAACATCAACTATATTATAATAACATAAGATTCCTCTTGAACAATTTCTGTGGTGTCAACATTTGTCTATAGATTTTCCTATTCATTCAATAATTATGATCCATCCAAGTGGACTTATAGTTTATAAAAAGTCCTTTATTAAAGAAACAGTTGATGAAAACCTCTTCTCAGGATTTATTGCAGCTATTTTAGCTTTTTCTAAGGAGTTGGGGTCAGAATTATCTTCTATTGGATTACAGGATATGTTGTTCTATTTCAATAGATACAATTTCTTAATAGTAATCTTAGGTCTCAAATCTGCTATTAATCAAGGCATTATAGCTAGTTTTTTTGATCATCTAACAAGTTCGTCTCAGTTTATGCAGCTTTCGCTAGAAATGGAGTCTCGTGTAATTTTTCCATTACAGGCTTCGGAAACCAATGAGGTCGACCAGTTGATGAATTCTATTCTTTTACGATTTGGAGTACAGCTAGATGGAGAAATTAGTTCTGCAGAAGAGCTCACTTTCATTAAAGACATAATTGAGGAACTTAAAAGTATGAAAGTTACTCCAAAAGTAATTGCAGAGAGAATTTTTGGAGAGGGGTTCACTGCTAAGGATCCTGAACTCATTCAAAATAAGATTGATGTGTTACGAACGTTTATTGACTCTGGATATATTCATCAATCACTTAAAGACCCATTAATGAAATTAATTCAGTATCTTGACCGAACTATAAAGACTGCCAAGGTTTTCGGATTTTAGGAAGAAGATATAGGAGACCAAAGGACAGTAATAGTGATTATTCCACCTAGAAGAGCTAGAGAATGAACTAAAAGATGGAAGATTGGTTCTGAGATGACTTCTTTAAACAGTTGAAAAGCAAATGAAATATCAAATAAAAAAACTACTAGATTGATCAAAATAAATCCTACTGTTATTCCAATAATTTTTTTCTGAACCTTGGTATCCACAACTTCTCTCATTAGTAGAAGTAAGAAAAATACAATAATTCCTGAATAGATGAGAATTGATCCAGTAATACCAATCCATCCTAAGATTTCTCGTGTTTTACTAGGTTGGTCTCCATAGTACCCGCCCAAAGTAACATAATCACCAATGATTCCAAATAATATTAATACAACGGTTAAAGTAGCCCATATTAGGAGTTTTGTAGGTGTAAAGAGAGTCTCTTTATAATATAAATTTAGTGCTACTAGGGATCCAAAGCTTAATCCAAGAATTAGTGAGATAATGGAAAATTCCCTAACGATATTTGCGATATTAGTGTTTTTTGGACCAAATAAAAAATATGTCATTAAAGCATCTAATAATTGATGCAAACCAATTCCCATGAAAAATCCTAAAAACATTTTATTCAATCGTGCACTTTTATCTCGTGATAGAACAACTCCTCCAGCCCCACATAGCAGCAATCCAGAAACAGAACTAAAAAGAATATGTAATAAAACATTTTCTGACAATATTTGATTTAAAGCCAGTCTCATTTCACTTCCATTGAAGCATTTAAGCACAGTTAAAAGACCCTACCAGTTTTATATGTCTTTAATCGTTTTGAATTTCGAAGTATTCGCTAAATATAATTATGGAGAAATATTTCGTATGAGGACTTGGAAAATGCGATCAGTGAAATAAAGACAAAAAATCAATTCTGTCACTTGTCGAATGAAGTTGTCATATTTATGTAACTTATTACTTTATTAAAGCGTGTTTTCTATGGCTACGTGCTGGTAATATCTATTAAAACGGGGAAGAGCTAAAAAAGGATTCTTCCCAATCTTTCCCGACGAAAATCTACTGGTTTATGTTGAGAGATGAAAAATGACGGTATATAAGCTCGCGTTAATTGGAGATGGTGGAGTTGGTAAAACAGCCATTAGGGAACGCTATATCGGTCACGGATTTAACGCTCAATATCTATTGACAGTTGGTGCAGATTTCGCCATGCGTGATGACAGTATTGCTGGTTTTCCAGTCCGTTACCAAATTTGGGATCTTGCTGGTCAACAACGTTTTGATGGGGTTCGAGAGGCATATTACAATGGTTGTGTTGGAGGTTTATTAGTGTATGATATCACTCGTCCCGAATCATTTTATAATATGCCAAAATGGATTAATGAACTATGGACTAATAATGGACGTGGTCGCGTACCGATTGTTGTGGTTGGAAACAAAATCGATTTACGTGATAAAATAGATAATAATATATCTCCAAGCCAAGGCAGGTCCTTTACTAAGAACCTTACTAACCTTACTGAGCCTGATGGCTTTAAATGTCATTTCATTGAAACTTCTGCAAAAACTGGGGAACAGATACCTCAAGCTTTCTCATTACTTGGATCTAATGTTGTGAAGTTCATAGAAAAAAACCAACGGGCTCCCTTGCTGACATCTTGGACAAAATATAAGACAAAATCAATACCTTCTTAATAGCTCCTCCACCTTTTTTAACACAGTTCAGATAAATTTATGCCATGAGGATTACACACTACACCAAGAAAGAGTACTAACGCTTGGTATAATCATTTTATTGATAATTTATATATATCCACTCTCTAAAAGTCGATTTATCCCTCTTTTCAGTTCCTTACTTGTAAATATTGCATGATTCATGAAATCTCCAGCTTCTAGAATTCTTTGAATGTTTTCATATTGATAAACCTTATTACTTGAATCAACATCTTCTGAATGGCGTTTTGTAGAAGATATTAATCCTTGAACAATTACCACAGCCATTAATAACCAAGCATCTGATCATTGGTAGTCAGATTCACTTTTGTTCACAGTCATTGTTTCATAACATTTCTCATTACCCATTTCTTCCCTAAATCCATGTTTTCTGTACAAAAAATCAGTCTAGAATACAATTAATACCCTCTTTTTTCCATGAAACAAAGCTTTTAAAGAGGATGTTAGAAATAGTTAACATGATGTTAGAAATAGTTAACAGTCAAACTAGGTGAACACAAAAATTGATTAAAGCACAACACCTAACCCGAAAATTCAATGGCTTCAGTGCGTTAAAAGATATCAATTTTCATGTTGAAGTAGGTGAAGTTTTTGCCTATCTTGGTCCTAATGGTGCTGGAAAAACTACCACTGTGAATATATTTGTAACATTACTATCGCCTACATACGGTAAAGCGATCGTTGCGGGATATGATGTTACAACAGAGGGATTAAAGATTAGACCATTGATAGGTTATGTACCAGAGGATGCTGGACTTTATCCTAGTTTAACAATTAATGAAAATCTTAATTTTATTGGAAGTCTGTATGGAATTAGTAAAAGTGACAGAAAAGGAAAAATTGAGGAATTATTTGATTTTTTCGATCTTTGGGAGAAGAAAAATGTTCCTATTTCTACTCTATCAAAAGGTATGAAACAGAAAGTAAATTTAGCTAGAGCCTTGATGCATAATCCTAAAATCCTTTTTTTAGATGAACCAACATCAGGTCTTGATCCTTTAATGGCAAAAGAAGTTATAAATATGATCCATAAGTTGAAAAAGGAGGATACAACTATATTTATGACGACTCACCTTTTAACTAGAGCAGAAAAAGTATGTGACTCTATCGCACTTATTAACAGAGGTGAGATACTTTGTGAGGGGAAAATTTCCCAGATAAAGACGAAATTAAGAACTTCTTCATTAGAAGATGTTTATTTTGCAGTAATAGGTGAAAATCATGATTAAAATCGCCATAGTAATCTGTAAAAAGGAATTAAAAATCCGCTTCGGATCTAGGCGTGTTCTAATACCAATGGTTTTCTCCCTTGGGTTACCAATGCTAGTATTTATACCCAGTTTATTAGATGCCTTTTCTGAATCTGAACCTGAAAATGATTTTTTCCGTTTTTTGCTATTCTTGATCCTACCTGTTCTTGTAACGACTCTTGTTGGGATCAATACTTTCATTAATGAAATAAGGTGGAAAACAATTAAACCCTTACTTGTGACTCCAATTTCTGAGAAAGAAATTTTTCTTGGTAAGAGTATGGCTTGTATCGTTGCTGGATTAATTACTCAAGTGTTATTGTCAGGAATAATTCTTTTTACTGTTAATTTGGTGCAATTATCTACAATTTTATTACTATTTATAATTGGGCCTCTTTCCGTAATTTTCACAACTTTTATTTTTATAATAGGAACATCAAGGTTTCCCACAGTTGCAGAGGGAGGTGGGGCTGTTTTAATGCCCATAGGAGGATTATTAATCATTTTGATGATATTCTTTTTGTTTGTGAGTTATCTCCAATTTACCAAAATCCTAGGTTATGCCCTATTAGCATTGATCTTGTTGATCCTTGTTTTCATGACATATTTTTTAGCAAAGAAATGGTTTAATAGAGAAATATTAGTTCTTGCTTTATAAGAGGTGTGAAATATGTCTATTGAAAATCAAAAGCGTAGTTCTCTCCCTTTAGTATTACCCACTTTGATAGGAATAGCTATTATGTTGGTAGGCGTAATGGGGCTTTTTTCATTAGGAGACATATTCTATCAGATATTGAGTGGTTTCCTCATCATTCCTGGCTCATTAATTTTATACTATTCGATCAGAGAGTTCAGAAATCGAAGAGTAGGAAAATTAATTATCAAGCACGATGAGCGATCTGAAAAAAACAGATTAAAAGCTGCTGATTTAGGTTTTAGATTTCTTTTTATTTCTCTTCTAATCTTAATTCTTTTTAATGCAATGAATTTAATCAATGAAATAATTTTTGTTGCCATAACTGGACCTGTAATTTCGATCGGAATTACTTTGTATTATCTTGGCTATTATTGGTTCGAACAGAGAGGTTAAGTGGAACTATAATGAAAACACGGATCAAAGAATACAGAGTACGTTATGACTTAACTCAGAATGAACTTGCTAAAGAAGTAGGTGTGAGAAGGGAAACAATAGTTTTCTTAGAGAAGGGAAAGTATAATCCATCACTCAAACTTGCTTATAAAATTGCCAAGGTTTTCAAAACCTCAATCGAGTCATTGTTTATCTTTGAAAATGATGAGTAAATCGAGTCATTATTTGTTTTGCCTCTCAACCAGCTAATGTATTCACCAAATTGATGATAATCATCAGAATTCCAACAACTAATACCCCGATCCAAGCTAATAGCTTTATGATACTATCTCCTAGGCCTACAGGAATATATGGCGTGAAAAAGGGAATATTTTTTACCGCTATTAAAATCATTGCAATAGCTATGAGTATTGTTGCTCCCAAAATCAACAACAATGAACTCTCATAAAGAGGGCTGTTTTGGCCTAGTGAACCAGGCATAATTAGCATTGCTGCTGCTAATAAGACAATGTACAAAATTGATTCCTTTTCTTCCATTCTATTATCAACCTCTGATTTTTTTTCTTGAATTAGTCTAATCGTTCAATTTTAAAATAAACGGGACGGTAATAATCCGTACAACCGACAATGTTCGCCTTCTCATTCTTCATGTGAGGGATTGTCCCTCCATAGGCGAGTGTTAGTAAATCATGCCGAATATCTGCCCATGCCCATTTACAGAACCCCTCTGGAGGGCTATATCTTTTTTCTTTGGTGACAATAAACTCTTGTCCATCTTTAAATTGCTCACATGGTTGTATTTCTTGGAACTTTTCTTTAAGATACTCCGTAATGAGATCCTCATTTACAGTTCTTTTTAACACAGTTATTTTACAGTCATACATTTCTAAACCACCATAATCTCTGTATATCGTTCCTGATTATTTCAGCTAATTAAACTCTCTGAATTCACTATCATGTCAACAGTTTTGAGTCTAGGGATTTTTCTTGCATATATCTTATGTATTATTATTGAAAACAACCTTTACTATTCCAAAACCTGAGAGGATATTTCATTGGTTACAGAGACAGAAAATGAGCAGGAAACCGCTATTGGAACAAGAACTCGATTTCAAAAAATCCTTATTTCAACTGGGTTAGTGTGCCTAATCATAAGCATTATTCTATTGATTGGTTCGCTTCTCTTGGAAGTAACATCTTTTGAGTTCTTTTTGACTTCTTTAATCAGTGGGATTTTATTTGGTTTTGCTTTATTCTTTGAAGGATATGGTTATTATCTTCTTCCTACAGAATATGTAGGTGATCTTCAATATTTTGGCAGCCCTGTATTATATCAAGTTATAAGAATAATTTATCGTATTCCATATATCCTATTGAGTTATAATGGCATTCTTATAGCTGGTGGTATTAATTATGAACTGGTTGTTGTACTATTTTTCTTATACTCACCTTTTATCCTTAGTCGCATTACTTGCAGATGGACACGGATGAAGAAGTGGTTAAGAAGTATTGATGCGGTTGTGTAAATTAGAAAAACTCTTTTTATGGAACTTATGATATTCTCTGAAATGTAGAAAAAAGAGGAAAGAAATAAATTATTTCTTTCTACGTTTATAAGAAAAGACTTTAGCAATACTTACAATGGTGCCCAATGTGAAGATTAGTTCAAATCCAGGAGTGGGTTTCTTCATTTCAGGGGCTAAGATTTGAGAAGCCAACATCTCGTCCTTACGAATCTCTTCTATAAGTCGTGTTGAATTGTATATGTAAGGGGGAATATCAATGTCTAAAGGAGTTCTAGTAACTTCTCTTATATAGATCTTAAGAGTAGCATTTCTGTAAGATGTGTTGTTAAGTGTTCGTGTAATGTCAAGATATAGATATGATCTTGTAGAAACTGTTAAAATGAGTACTGAATACCAATGTTTGGTTCCATCATAACCAGAAGCTAATGTATTAAAGATTGCCAGATTGTTTAGATTTCCACCATGGATGTTCATCCCATCGAATGAAGCATTTAATACCCCTAATGAGGAGCCTGTACTGAAATTACCAAGCAAAGAAGCAGTGATATTATAGATTCTAAACCTAGGAAGGGATAAGGGGATGCCATAAAGGTGTTCAGATCCCGCGTACACGTCATCATTGATAGTATATGATGTTGAAGATGAGATGATGTCCTTGGGAATGAAGAATCCTGCACCAATTGCATTCCAATAATTGTATGTGTAATGTTGAATGTCTGGAACATTAGTACTAACAGTTAATCTCGCTATGAATGAGGATAGAACATGGCCAGTACTATTTTCTGCCAAATAAGGTCTGATCAGTAAGATGGGAGTTTCATAATCTCTTGTTGGTAAAAATGACTCTAATAGAGTATTGTTAGATCCCCATTTTACCCATTGCCCAGAGTCATTTCGATTTCCAATCCATACATTACCAGAGTAATAAAAGTCTTTTATCATTTCATTATATTTTCCAACCCAGGAATACTCATAATTCACTATCTGATTGGGTAGAACCTGCTCATTCGTTGATATATTGATGAAATTAATTCGGTTTCTTGTGAGAGGAACTTCAAAGGCAAAAATACTGTTTTTGTTTACAGAAACTGTAGAAGGTGAAAATATGGGAATCTTTGTAAAACGAATTTCACTAGATGACCAAAACCAACTAGGTCTAATTGCATAAGTTCCTGCTGGAAAATAACGCCAATTATTACCGATATCTTCTACCCAGTCTCCTACGAGGTTTCCATACTCTGGACTAAAGAAATTTTGATTGTCAACATAGATCCATTCATTTAGTTGAGAGCCACGAATGTATAAGTCAAAATAAAAATAATAAGAATAGTTCACAGCCAGCATATGTGGAGCATCTAAAGTGAAATAGTAGTAAGTATAGTACTCTAACTCGATATTTCTATTAAAAGTTAATGAATGGGCCTCAATTACCTCTGGTTCATACATAATATTCTGGTAGTAGATTGTATACTCTCCTGATGACCAACTTTGAGAGAAAAGTATCAATGTAGCACTTTCATTTTTCTTGGCTCGAAACCGGTACCCATTCTGATTAAAGGCTGAATTTGGAAAAATGTCAATATGTTCAGCTGCTAACCAAATGAATGGGTAACCACTAGTGCAGCTTGTCCTTTCGAGGCCTATGAAATCAACGAATAATTCATAGCTTTTTTCCTCCTCGAGTTCTAGATTAAACATTCTTATGCTGAATATCTCGTTATCAGGGTAAATAATTTCATTGTCTTCGAGTACCATATATTTTCCTTGATCAATTTCTCCAGAATAAGTACGATTTACATCTAATGTAGGTAGATAATCAGGATATTCCCACGCATGTGGAGTCAATGTAACTAGTGATCCTTGATCCAACCAGAGGGTGAAATTTAATGGAGTTACTGAATTATTTCGTGGAATAAACGGATAGGTCATTTTTTTCTCGAGATATCCAATCGTGTGCCCCTCTAAGGGGAATGCCTCAGGAAACAGAATTCCTCCATCCGCATCACAGTCGTAGATATGAATATCTAGAAGAAAAGGTTCATTGGTATCAAGAAAACCGAAATAGGTTGTGTAAGCTTCAGCCATGAAGCTGAATGAATAGCCCATATGAAGATTTATTGCAGTTCTGTGTGAGTACTCATAAATGGGATTGAAAGTTGATTGAATTCGTACTGCACGAGGATATGGTTCTGGATTAAAGAAAGGATGGTAACCATACCGAGTTGTGTTGGTTAATAAATTATCATTAACTAATTCGTTTCTCTCTAAATTCACGGAAGAATATGACCACTGGTTGTAGTTTGAGAAATAAGTATATTCTGCATTATGTGTTCCTGAAATACCTTTATATAAAATTTCTGACCCTCTGAAGTCAGTACCAGGAGGATTAACATAATATAGCCAATCATCGTTTAAACTAGTAGGTACGAAATAAGTAGCATCCTTATCCAATTCAATTACTGGAACTTGTCCCAATCCAGACGAAACAATTGAAGAGAATAATAAAAAACCTAATATTATGGAAAATCCTAAAAATGTATTTTTTGTCGTTTTCATTGGAGATCTTGGAGGATGTAGAATAAAGGGGTTTAAAAAACTAATTTAATTATTGATGAATGCTGGAAAAAGAATATTTAGAATTAGTGGGAAATTTTTCCTAATAAGACAAACTTTGAATGGTATCCAGCTTAATAACCAATATTCAAAAAAGTAGAGAATTGAGGAATTTTACAAGGAGAAGTAGGATAATAAAGTAATCATTCACCGAAATTTTCTTCAGTTACAGACAATTAAGACCAGAAAAAGAAAACTGGGTAAGAATAAGTTAAATTCTAATGTTGAAGTTGTTTTTGATTTGAACATGGATGAAACCGAGGTCGAAAAGGGTTTATCTACAGAAATGTGAACAGTAAAAAAGACTTCTGTAGTTCCACTATTCCCCATAGTGTCACTAGCATAAATCTTCAAATATCAAAGTCTAATGGAAAGGGAAGGAGATGTTGTTAATAATGGAATACTGACATTTGGAGCGTTATTAAGAGAATATACAACCCAAGGAAGATATTCAATTGCATTTATTACTACTATTATTTTGGAAATATTATAAGATTGGTTTTTTGGTTGAATTATCTTAATTGCTGACTTTCCTTGATCAAATGAGAATATGAAATTTTTCATCAATGAAAAGATCTTAGAATTATTTATTGCTTATTTTATTCTCATTGAAGATTGTTTCTCTCAGGAATAGATGAATATGCATTTTAGTTTCTCTCCTCACTAAACCTATAATTATTTTGTTATGTAGACATATTATAAAATGGAATCCGATAATATTTTCGAGTGTATAATTTCTAAAAAGCTCTTATCATAGTTTTCTTTAAGTAGAAGTGCTTGGAATATTCCTAGGATGAGATGGCCTAAAATATCATTCCAGGGAAGGAATGGTGATATCAATAATACCCAAAGAACACCTAGCATCAAACCAATCTTTACGAAAATTTCTTTACTTAAAATTAACATACCAACAACCAATTCAAAAAAAACAATTAATATTATAACACTTTTTTCATTAGGAATTATAATTTGCTCAAGAAATTCTTTATAAGATGAGAAATGAACATTTTCAAGACAAACAACCCATAAATATTGAGTGTTGTTTATTGTGTGAAAAAGATTGACCATACTCGCAATTAAATAAAAAACACCTAAACATATCCTACTTATGTTGTATGTGTTCATTTTGTTTTAACCATTTCATTAATGGCATTGAGGATGATAGGTTTTAGATATTCTTAATTTCATTTGTCTGATAATCTCAACGAGTATAAAAAATTACCGTCTACATTGTACACAAATCTCTAAGAGATTAAATGGATGGTGAGAAGTTTTTTACCTGTTGTCAACTGTATAAATGAATTTGATTCTTCTTTCTAGGTTTTGTGCGTGTTCACTAGTTACAGGTGTAAACTACTAAAGTTCTAAGAAATGTTGTTTTCTTTGGTTTTTTAAAATTAATTTCAATGATCATATTTTTACTGCGTCCTGCAATGAAAATTGTATATGGTCTGCGATTTCTTTAACGAAACCAAATGATAAGGGCTGATTATGTCCTTCAACATTGAAGCACCCTAATGATGCTATTTTTTTCTCTTTTATTTGGCAAGGAAGATGTGTATGTCCAGTTATTAACCAATGTTGTGTTGAGAATTTGTAAAGCTTCTTAAGGCTTGTAAGAAAGTCTGGAACTTCTGATTTGTCAAGCCAATAAGGATTATTCCCATCATGGGTAAACCAAATCTTCTCTTGGTCGTTTTTATAAAGCAAAAACGAATCAGGATAAATGTGAAAATTATTTTTTGACCAGTTCTTGATTTGATTTTCAACCAACTCTTTATCGTGATTTCCCCCTATTATAAAAATCTCTTTTTCCAATTCACTAAAAAAGTTCATTATCCGAAAGACAAATTGATTATTCTTTTGGCCATAATGAAATAAATCACCTAACACCAGAATTTGATCTGGTTTGAATTTAGCAATCAATCTTGATAGGCAATCCATTGTTAATTTTGTAGAATTGACACTAAAATATCCGAAATTATTATCTAAAAAATGATGATCACTAATCAACAGAGCATTTAAGGGCATTGATGGAATGATCTGCTTAGTTGTTTTATTTACGTTGATTAATTCCATACGTCTTATTTGAAATTATCAAGTTATATTCCTTTTCTGATTCTAGTAATTAAATTTAATTATCGCTAAATATACATAAAAAGCATTCAAAAACCCTGGAGACTATAAAAAAACCCAAGTCTACTAAAGTTTAAATTTCCAGAATTTAAAACCGCAGAATCACAAAAGTATCAAATTAATATATGAATATATTATATTATGATGTTTAGAGGTATTCTAAATATAGTTTCTATAATCTTCCTGATTAATGGAAAGAAAAAGATATAATTCCTAATCAGTGTGGGATTTTTATCCCTAGTGAGGCAACCTAAGATCCCTGATTAATCCTTCGGTCGGTTTTCCAGTACTATCCCAATTACGAATTTGATAATACTCTTGAAGCATCATGTTCAGCATTTCAGGGTTGATAGCATTTTCTTTTTCATCAAAAGTTAGTGATTCATTTTTAAAACGAGGAGGTAAGTCATCATCTGTCACAGAACAACCTTCTCTTACTGCAACCATTCTCCACATATTGAAAACTCTTGAACCAATTTCCAACATGTTTTGAGTATTAATTTCGATTCCTAAGACAGCTCCTAGAATTGATCTTAGACGTCGTGCTGAATTGACGAAATAACAAGTGATTAAACTATTTAAAAAGGAAGTTTCGTTCTGATAATTTATCACTAATGGTGGTTTTCCAATTGCATCGAATCTAGAAATAGGAGTAATAGCTCCAAGATCAGGATTGGCGTTTTCTGTCTCTACTGTTGTGTCATAAAATCCTTCCAGATGTGATCCTCCTCTGGGGCTTACGGCATACGAAAGTCCCATTCCCACAAGGCCCCGAGGATCATGGTACCCTACCTCCATTCCTTTAGTATGGACTGCAAAGTCTTTTCCTCCTATCTTTTCCCCCATTCTCCACACTCCCTCTGCCATCTCATTTCCGAAGTCCTCTCTTCTCGCTATCTTTTCAATTGCTTGTATTATATGATCTGGATTTCCCCACTCAAGTGAAATTTTCAATGATTCCGCGAGATTTCTCTCTGTTGCTTCCATAACATAAGCTATACTAGCCCCTGTCGAAATAGTATCTAAACCATAGTCATTACATAATTGAGTTGCTAAACCCACCAGTTTAAGGTCAGAATTAAGCACCATAGTACCAAAAGCAGCTATATTTTCGTATTCTATAGACGAGCCGGTAGGTGTTAACTTATATCCCTTGAAATCTCCCTCAATTTTTCTTTTACAAGACGCAGTACAAGTAGTACAACTTTCCCTTCCAATTAGCAGACCACTCTCTTCCATATATTTACCTTTCAGAGTTTCGTGATCTTTATAATTACCAAATTGCCAATTTTTAGTAGGAAGAGTTCCATTCTTGTTTAACCAACCTACTGCTCCAGAAGTTCCATATAATCCAAATGATTCGGATACTTTCCTTTCATTGTGAAAGAAATGCCTGTATTTATCCCTTAGCTGTTCAAATCGTTCCTTGTCGGATACTTTTGGAGTTTCCTTTCCTCTTGCAACCACTCCTTTCATAAGTTTTGATCCCATCACTGCACCTACTCCCCCTCGTGCTGCTGCACGGTTTTGGTCATTTATAATTGCAGCATACCTTACCAATTTCTCTCCTGCAGGCCCGATCAAAGCAGTTCTAGCATGTTCACCATGTTTTTTTATTAGTGCATTATGCGTTTCAAACACTCCTTTCCCCCAATATTCTGTTGCATCATTTAAACTGATATTTCCATCAATCATTTCTAAATATACTGGATTTGGGCTTTTTCCTCGAACAATAATGCCATCATAACCAGTCCTCTTAAATGCAGTTGGAAAATACCCACCACCATAAGCCTCTGCTACATATTTAGACAATGGAGACTTAGTCATTACGACATTTCGAGATGAACCAAATACGTTTAATCCAACTAAGGGTCCCGACATTAGTACCAAAACATTCTTTGGCCCTAGAGGATCAGTGATCCCATCAGTGGGTAGTAAATCCCAGAGAATTCTTGCGCCGAGTCCTTTACCACCAATATAGTCCAGTAAATAGCTCTCTGGTATTTTATAATCAGTCAATTTTCCGTCTGTTAAATTAATATCAAGTAACTTTCCAAAATTTCCATAAATATTCTGCATAGGATCATTCTTAATGAACGAGTATTAATATCTTTGGTTCCTACCAAAGATGATAATGAAAAAACTATCGATTTGAAGAGCCTATTTGACTTAAAGACACCAAAATGAATAGATTGTTGTTCCTTTGAAGTCCCTTATAATTCAAATGAGGTGACTATGAATTCTATAATAAATCTCCAGAGAAATTAGGATAAGAAGAATTCTATAGCTTTTTGATGAATAATTTTGTATTCCTCCTCAGTAGGTTCATGTATTCCTTCCAGAATTTCTGTATAGACTAAATTAGGAAAAATTTCTTTCGCCCGTGGGATTACTTTAGATGCTGGAAACAAAATATCATTTTTGGAAGCTATAATTACTGTTGGTGCTAAAAAAGATTCTAATTCTTCTTTTTTTGCAGGACGAGGCATTTTAGTATTAATTCTGACATGTTTAAAGAGTGCTTGAAGTAGTTCTATTCTTTCCTCATCAAATCTCGTCATAATTAAGGAACTCATTTTTATCAAGTTTTGGCAAGTTGATTTGATCCGATATCTTATGTACGGGATCATAATTTTCGATTGGTCTTTAATTGATCCTGTAACAAGACCAGAAGGAATA
>JBHLKY010000018.1:0-51150 GCA_048886185.1 Candidatus Hermodarchaeota archaeon | reverse complement strand
TGATCCGATATCTTATGTACGGGATCATAATTTTCGATTGGTCTTTAATTGATCCTGTAACAAGACCAGAAGGAATAACAAGGAATAATTTATTAATTTTTTCAGGAGCAACTGTTGCTAGCCGTATCGCAATACCTGCACCAAAGGATCTAGCGTATATATTGACTTTCTTAAATCCTAACTCTTCAACAACATCAAATAACCAGTGTCCATAACTCAAATCCTTTGAAGAAAGCTGGACTTCCGCACTCTTCCCAGGATGACCAACAATATCTATTGAGTATATACTGAAGTGGTTTTGGCACGGCACGGGATCATAAATAAAAGAGTGTTTATTCTGGAAAAAGGTGTTTTACCTAGACTTCATTCTATTGGTAGCTATAAATAAAAAAATTTCTACAATCACTGTTAAATTACTGTTCGGTTATCATATGTTCGACGGGACGAGCTGTGTTTTGACGAATATTTTCTCGCTTTTCTGCATATTTCATGATATTTTCCCCAAGCAATGAGAATGCATCTGAGATTTTAGCCCCAGTCTTGGCTGATGTTTCAATATAATTGCATGCAAATCCTTCGCGAGAAGTTATCTTGGTGAGTTTTTCAGCAAATAATCTGCCTTGTTCAGAACTTATTGTCTCTTTTTCAGACTCACGAAGGTCTATCTTGTTTGCCACAATAACAACTGGCACTTTACTCCTCCCATTATGAGACCAAAGCTCTTTAACCCATTTAGGAACATTAAAGTACGAATCAGGCCTCGTAACATCAAACACAAGTAGTGCACCGAGTGCTCCTCTATAATAAACTCCCCTAACGCCATCGAAGCGTTCCTGCCCTGCCAAATCCCAAATTTGATATCGTACACGGCTTCCATATACGACATCATCCCTTGTGGCAAAGTCTGCGCCAATAGTTAAAACGTATTGGGACTCAAATCCTTTCCCTAAATAGCGTTCACGAATCGCAGTCTTTCCAACCCCACCATCGCCAATTAATACGACCTTAAGTACAATCAACGTTCATCCTTATTCATTCTAAGGAAAGAATAATCTTAACACTTTCTAAATAATTTATTCGAATATTAGATTTAATATTATATCTGCTTTACTGCTAGGAGGAAAGTACATAATTTCAAATATTATAGCTAAGAGAGAAACTCCCTTGATATTTTGTCCATCAACTTATGAATAGGAGATCATTATCGGATTGTTCTTTTAAAATCTGTCCATACCACCATTTAATCAGATTATTCACAACTTTTGTGTGAAAATCACTCCCTTCAATCCAACTCTTTTGTTTTTTTCCAGGATATTCAGGTAAATCATTATGTTTCAAGACTTGAGTCTTTGTAAGACCCTGATTTCTCAATTCACGAAGTTTGGCAACGAGCTCCTCAAAATATTTTCTAATGATAGTAATATACTGCTTATCAGTGACAAAACCGTGTCCAGGAACAACGTAATCTATTTCCATTTTTTCCCATTCCCGATAGAGCTCGATTGCTTGTAGTGGCCAGATGGATTGTCCATAAACAGTATTTAGAGCTCCCCCTGTGAACAATGTCTTATCTGGTTTCACATAGATCATCGAGGAGGGGCGTGTATGCATACCTATAACCTTGAAAAAAACTTCATCATTTTGTCCAAAATATCTGATGTTACTAATACCAACATGAGGAACAAAAAGAGGTGCTTCTAGTAAAAGTTCTCGTAATTTGTCATCATCAGGAATATTACGTATTATTCTATTTTTAAACTTCTCATAAACTCCGTATTTTAAATTCTTTCTATAATAGGACTTACCTGCACTGGATATCGCAACAGTAACGTCTTCAAAGACACTCATTCCAAATGCACAGTGCCAATGATCGTGTGTGAGTAATAAATGAGTTGTTGGCTTTTTAAATCGCTTTTCCATATCCTGACGAAATTGTTTTGTTAAATCAATTCGAGCAAGCGTATCTACAAAAAAGAGTTCATCTTCTAAGATAAGACAGCTCATAGTCTGAGTTTCATAACTCCTTAATAGCTTTTGAACTTCTCGAGGATTCATTGAGGTTGTAACTATGTTTTTCGTTAATTGAATATGCTCTAATTGTTCCATTGTCAATGGTATATTCTCACTAACTAGTTAATAACTGTTTTTAGATAGTGACCAGTAATTGACTCATCATTCTGGGCGATAGTTTCTGGTGTTCCTGCAGCAACAAGATAACCACCTCCAGTCCCTCCTTCTGGTCCAAGATCAATCACATAATCTGCCATCTTGATGATTTCGAGATTATGTTCAATAACTATAACAGTATTCTCAGCCTCAATCAATTTATCGATGCAGTGAAGTAATTTTTGAATATCTGCTAGATGCAGTCCAATTGAGGGTTCATCAAAGATATATAGATTTTGTTGGTGACGTTTTATTTTTCCCAATTCTGTTGCAAGCTTAACACGTTGGGCTTCCCCTCCACTTAATGTTGTTGACGACTGGCCAAGTTTTAAGTAACCTAATCCTAAATCATTCATTATTTTAAGTTTATAGCGGATTAAGCGTACATCCTTAAAGACTTTCAGAGCTGCTTCTACCGATAGTTCCATTACATCAGCAATATTGAACCCATTATAGGTGATTTCTAATATTTCATTTTTAAATCTCTTTCCTTTACATACAGGGCACTTAGATTTCACATCAGGCATGAATTGCAGTGCAGTGACAATTTCACCTGTCCCTTCACACTCCTCACATCTGCCACTATCCTTAGAATTGTAACTAAATGTGGTTTTTGTATAACCCCTCTCCCTTGATTCAGCTAATTCAGAGAAAATTTCACGGATTTTATTGTAAAATCCTACATAAGTAGCGGGATTAGAGCGGGATGTACGTCCGATTGGAGATTGATCCATTATCCGGATATCCTTGATGAGATCAAGGTGTTCTATACAGTCATGTTTACCTGGGATCACTCTTCGATTCTTTCTTGATAATAAAGCTTTAGCTAAGATCTCATTGATTAAACTGCTTTTTCCTGAGCCTGAAACACCAGTAATACATACAAAGTTTCCCAAAGGAATTTTTACACTAAAATTCTTTAAATTATTCTCTCTAGCACCAATTATATGTATCGATTCACCATTTGATTCTCTTCGAGAATTCCGTGCAGGGATTGTTTTAATTCTGGCTAGATATTGTCCTGTAATGGATTTTTTTGCCTTTTTTACTTCCTCAACACTTCCCTGAGCAACAATATACCCCCCTTTCTCCCCTGATCCTGGCCCCATATCCAAAATCCAGTCTGCTGCCTCCATCATCTCTGTATCATGTTCAACAACAATAACTGTATTTCCAATATCACGTAATTTCTTTAACATATTAATAATACGATAATTGTCTCTATGATGTAATCCTATGGAGGGTTCATCAAGAATATATAGCATTCCCATCAATCCTGAGCCAATTTGAGTTGACATTCGAACGCGTTGAGTTTCTCCACCTGAAAGTGTATGGGCTTCACGATTCAAAGATAAATAACCAACTCCAATTTCACACAACAAAGAAAGTCGCTTCTTCAGTTCTTCAACAATAGGAAGATCAATATGTTTTCGTTCTTCATTAACTTCAATCTCACCTAGAAAGTCTAATAATTCCGTAAGTGTTAATTCTCCTAATTCATGGATATTTTTTCCTTTAATTCGAACTAAAAGACGTTGAGAAAGTAATTTTACACCATTACAATCAGGACATGTGATATCTGTCATTCCGCGAAAGAAAATGTGTTCTTCCATAGTCTTTGCTTGTCGTTGGGATTGCTGACGAACTCGTTGTTTATACCATCTATCAATCGGAGGTATGAGTCCTTCGAATTTTACCTTCTTACCAACATTTGAGAACGATTGTTTCATTTTCGGAGGTTGATGAAGTTCAAATTTCTCTCCCTTGGTTCCATAAAAAAGAATATTATGTATTTCCTCGGGAAGTTCATTAAATGGCCTATCTAGGCTGAAGTTATAATGCTTTGCCAAACTAAAAATTACTAAATATTTAAAAGGATGCTTTACATTAAAGATATTCGAATTTATTGCCCCCTCCCGAATAGTTTTCTTTTCATTTTCTACAACCAAATATGGAACTGCTTTACGATAAATTCCTAGCCCCATACAAGTAAGACAAGCACTATCACTTTCATTAGGACTAAAATACCAAGGTTTGGGTTTTACCATCGTTATGTTGTGTTCTGGACAAGTGAAATCGTATATTGAGTTGGATTCTGAATCCCTTAGGTTAATCTGAATAAATCCTCCTCCGATTCGCTGACATTCACGGAGAGAATCAAGGATTCGTTGATGAAGATCACTCGAAACTTCAAATTTATCAATAAATGCCAAAATTTGATGATCGTTTTCTTCATCTAGTTTAATCTTATCTCCAATATCATACTCTTTATTAACAATCCGAATCTTCCCTAGTCCTCTTTTCCGAAGTTCATCAAATAAATAACGATATTTTTCTCCATAAATCTTAAACACTGGGGCTAAAATTTCTATCATGGTTTCTTTCTGGAGGGATAAGAGATGTTCAAGAATTTGATTAATTGATTTAATGGGGACTTGTCTCTCACAGTAAGGACAATGAGCTTGTCCCATCGTTGAAAACAACAAGCGAAGATAGGTGTTTATATCAGTAAGAGTGCCAACTGTTGACCTATAGTTCCGAATTCCTTGGTGCTGTTCAATAGATACAACTGAAGAGAGACCATACACAAAATCAACATCTGGTCGCCTTACTTGGACAACGCGTGAGCGAGCATATGTAGAAAGCGATTCTAGAAATAATCGTTGCCCTTCACCAAAGATCACATCAAAAGCAAGACTTGATTTTCCACTCCCACTGACACCAGTAATTACTGTTAGTTTATTCCGTGGAAGCTTGACAGAGATGTTCTTGAGATTATTCTGACGTGCTCCAATTACTTCTATGTTATCTCTCATCTTTCTTACCCTCCTACATAATAAACAGTTATCTCATCCACTGTTACACGGCTTTTAGCAGTAATTCGTTTAGGAGATACGCTTCTGACAAGATCTCCTTTGTGACTTAACCATTCAACAGATTCTGCTAACGTGAAAAATGGGATATTGCCCAAAGCTCGCTTAAAGTAGTCATCAATCTCAGATTGTCTTCGTTCACCTGCTGCTTCTTCCAAGTACTCAAAGAGTGGTTTAAATAATGTATTCTTATTTGACTCAAGAAATTCTTCAATTATATTGATAGCTTCTACAAGGTTTGCTTTATTATAGCCTTCTTTGAAAGACTGAATGACTCCAGTTACTAGTATTCCATCTAAATGTTTAACTTGAGATAAGACATCTCTTCCAGGAATCTGACCTGCACGAAGGATGAGAATTCGGGCTAGTTCTTGTAATGCCATGATGATCCAGTTAAATGACTTTACAATGTCCTCCTCTACAAAAAGTGTTTTCTGGGCTTTAAAAAGAGTTACAATGAGCTGTTCAGTACGAACTAAAATCTGTGTTTCTTTATCTCGTTCCGCAACCCATTCCAAATCACGATTAAAATCAGCAATTCCTTGATCTGTCACATAAACAAGTTTTCCTGTGGAAAGGATGTGATGCCAAAAACTCCCTTGTACAAACTGCTGAGAAATTTGTCGAAATTCGTTCCGAGTCATAATACTAGCAAAAATATTGATATCATTCTCTTGTATGGCTAAAAAATTTTGTTGAACAGTTTGTTCGTTAGTAATAATAAACATGTCAATATCCGAGTGTTCCCAAACAATACCATTAGTAACACTACCAGCTACAAAGATAGCTAGAATATTCTTATCAAGTTTGATTCGTTCGATGAAATGTTCAAGAGCAAGTTCAAATTTATGTCGAATACTTTTGTCTTCCAAGACATATCCTCCGATTTGCATAATAAGAATTACACAAAGGCATATTAGCGCTCATTTAAATGCTAATATGGAAAATAAAGCCATCAGTAGTAAAATTCTTAATATGTTATAGACAGACTCCCCTCTATAAAAGTATTTTCCTTTGGGCAAAGCGGAGGATTTTTAATTTAACCAATTGGAAAATTATACCAAATCTATTTGGAATTAATTTTGGTCTAAATTTACTTGGGCTTTTTAATTCCTTTTTTAGCGGTTAAACTAATTTTTCTCATATTTTATATACTTATTTTTTCTGGTAATGTCCTACCTAAATTAGGATTAAGATGATAATAATGATTTATTTTCGTTCTGCAACGCCTGAAGATTCCGAGTTTCTTTATCAACTTAAGAAAAAGACAATGAAGGAATATATCGCACAAACTTGGGGATGGAATGAACAAATACAACGCGATTATCATCAGAAAAACTTTAATCCAGAAAAATGCCTAATTATTCAAAAAAAGGGACAAGATATCGGTTGTATTTCTATTGAGGAACAACCGGATACTCTTTTCTTAAATATTATTGAAATTTCCCCAGAGTTTCAAAACTTAGGAATTGGTAAATCGGTGATTCAAGACCTTATAGATAAAGGATTACAGGAGAACAAAGGAATTGCTTTACAAGTTCTCAAGGTTAATCATAAAGCGATCAAACTCTACAAAACGATGGGTTTTGCTATCTCTGATGAAACCGAAACCCATTATTATATGATTCATTCATCAAATTGATCTTCCTGGTCAATAGTTTGTTACTCTATTAACTCAAATTGATCCTACCCATCAGGTGTTGGAGGCTTTATTGGTTCACCTAAAACTTGGCTGACTGTAATTATTTGACCAATATGGTAGGATGTATGTTGTAAAAGAACAAGTAACAACTTAATTGTAGATAATTCAGGAGACCCTTTTGATTTCTTTGTATAATCTATATCATTTAATAGAGTCTTTACTTCGTTGAGATCTGCTTCAAATTTATTTTTGAGACTCCAAAAATTGGAGTCATCTTCCAATGCTTCACTCGTTGGCCAGTTATCTCTACTTTCGATTTCATGCCAATCTAGTTCTTCTCCTTTAATATGCCTGAGAAGGATATCTTGCCAAACAACTATGTGATGAAGTAGTTCCCAACATGAGTGACCGGCTTTTTTGGGTTTTTTCCTCGCAATTGTGGGAGTTAATCCTTTAATTATAAATAGTGGATCTGTATGGGTATAATCACCATGAAGCCCACTAGAAATAGCATTAATTAGTTCATCTTTCATGAATCAAGAGATCACTTCCACTTATCTTAAGAATATTTCTGTTAAAATATTGCTATTAATCACAAATTGTATTTCAAAGTAAAGAAATGAATTTAGTTTCATTCTGGCTTTTAAAAATCCGATAGTAATGAATAGTTTTTATTTTGGATCAGTATTTAGGGTGTATTGTCAGAAGCCTCGATATGCAATGGAATCTTTGTCCTCCCCCATTAGACTCTTACCTCTTTTGCTTGGTTAACTCAACTCCCTCTTTAAGAGCAACTTCATTAAGGATATTCTTGAGAATTTTTGCTTGATTTTTAATATCGTCTGATTTGATGTTGTTTATTTTTATTTTTCGGGTTGCATCGCCCAAAGAGTTCTCCAAACTTCTCAAATCAAGTAAAGCTACCGCTTTGCAAAAAAAGCTTTTTGATCTTCCATCATTAAAATTTTCTATCATTATTTCAAGTAATTTAATTCTTTTTTCCTGTTGGTCAATGAATTTCTTTACTCCATGTTCTTTTATAAAATTTAAATTTGACATAATGTTTTTGGATGGTGGATAAGAAGAAGATTCTTCTATTTGCTGATATTCTTCCTCATCTTTGAATTTCGAACATGGAAATTCAGAACATTCAGCACAAACTTCAAGTTTTTTTTTCTTGACACAACACGTTATGAAGGAACATGATGGATGTTTGTTAAAGAAGTTAGGACCACAGCATCCAGGACATCTTGAAGGGCCTGCAGTATAGTATCTTGGGCATAAGCCACAATCAAGACCACATGTACCAATTGTTGGATAGGTTTTTATTAGTTTATTCATTTTATTCAGCATATTGTTACTCTATCAGCATATTGTTATATTCTATTATATTCAATTAGTTTTATACTTTCAATGTGGTGATCGGAATTTCAATTATCCATTAGGAATGTTCAAAGCTGAAATTGATTACTTTTTTTGAATCAAAAATTAATATATTAAAATCTTTCTGGACTATTTGCAATTGAGAATATTTTTTTATTTATTCAACACTTTTACTATTACCATCATTCGTTTTTTGCATGTTTAAGAATGACATTAAGCATTAAAGAACCTAATCCAATGCTATGAAACTCTTGATATAGATTTATGGCTAACCATCATGTTTAGAGTAGAGAAGTATTAGTTATATTACAGAATAAAGAAAAAGATTTTAATTTCATTTTGGTTTAAAAAAAAATCTGATGGAAATGAGTTTTTGGTTTTGGATCAGTGTTTTGGGTGAATTAATAATTTTCCCCATCTATATTTGGTCCCTTGAACATGTCAAATTACAGGATAGATTTGGTAAAGAGAGAGGTATAAAGATTGGAGATACTCTCGGACTTATTTCAGGTTGGGGCTTTTTTTTATTCTTGTTTGGTATCTGGATATCTCCACAGCCTCGATTTACAATTCCAATTTTTTCAGATCTGAAGTTAAAAATCCCAATTATTGATTTCACAATTCCTTTGATACATGTTTTAATTTTCATTCCCAGTATTATAATTGTATTGTGGTTTGCTCTTATGGGTGTAAAAGAAGTAACCCTTAAAGTAGCTGAAACTCATCGGCCTGAAAAAGTTGTCATCACAGGGGTTTATTCCCTCATAAGACACCCTCAGTATCTTGGGGCATTATTAGCACACCTATCAATTTCCGTTCTTTTTTCTGCACTTTATTCTTTGGTTTTCACCCCTTTATTATTTATTTATATCCTTTTTATTGCATGGAAAGAGGAAATAGAGCTTGTGAAGGAGTTTGGTAAAGAATACGAAGAGTACAAAACCAAAGTACCCATGCTAATTCCAAAACTAAGATTTTAACTCCTATAGTGTGTTAATATTACAATTGAATATCATTATTAACTCATGTTTGATGATTCAGTTAAGGAGTCGATCGATATTGAAGCTCAATATCGTGACTAATCCATCTGGGCGTGGTTCTACCTTTATTATTGAAGTCTAAAAATCTTAAACTTCATTCTTGTATCTTATCAAAAAGCCTACTAGGAATTTAATAAAGATAAAATACTACGAAAAGGATACAAATAAATTAATGAACAATTGTTAACACATTAATTTTGAAGAAAAATGAAGTATTCATACAAAATTATTAGCATAAAGGGTATAGATCTAGAATTACATATTACTTTCATTGGGCTATTTTTGTTATTATTCATACTAACTTTTCCAGAGATTTACGCTGTTCTACTATTAGGGTTGCTTTTTTTATCAGTAACAATTCATGAACTAGCTCATTCACTTCTTGCAAAGCGTAATTTACTGGCTGTGAATAGAATTGTCCTTTATCCAATTGGTGGTGCTGCACAAATTGAAGATATTCCAGACGATCCTAAAGTCGAATGGAGAGTCGCAGCAATAGGGCCATTAACTAGCTTGATAATTGGAATATCTTCTCTTATATTTCACTTCTTATTTCCGATTCAACTATCTGTGACACCATTTTTCGTCATTGGTACTGGCTTTATCTTCCTAGACGTTGGTGTTCTGAATATAATCTTAGCTTTTTTTAATCTGATCCCTGCTTTTCCGATGGATGGTGGGCGAATTCTGAGAGCCTCTCTTGCTCTTTGGAAAAAAGATTTGATTGAAGCAACAGAAACTGCAGCTAGTATTGGGCGGTTCTTCGCTCTCATTATGTTACTAGTAGGATTCATTAGTAATCTATGGTTCGTAATCCTTGGATTCTTCATTTATTGGGGTGCTTCTCAAGAGCTACAAGCAACTAAAATAACAACTATCCTTAAACCTTTACGAGTCGGAGATGTCATGCTTTCTATGGACAATAATATGACAGTTGCTCCTACTACTCCCTTAAATGTAGCTTTGGAATTAATGTTTCGTGCTAGAATTAGTGACCTCATTGTTTGTTATGAAGGTGATCTTCTAGGAGTAATTACATGGGATGACATCATCAAAGTAAGTCCTGAATCCAGAGAGAACGCAGTTGTTGCTGATTTAATGATTAGATCTGTGGCAATTCCACCTGATCGTCCACTTCTTGATGCCTATAAGTTAATGACAAAGGAGAAAACACGATTAATTCCTGTTCTTGATAGTAATGTCCCCTGCAATATTCTAGGAGTGGTTACTAATCAATCTATTGCTTATGGGATTGCTTTGGCTCAATCTTTTAAGAATCAGACTCTTGATTTCTGAGTCATTCTCTCTTCTTTTTTTGACTAATAAATTAATAGTCTGATCAGATTAGAAGATACAGTTATATCTAAATAGAATTATCAAGGGAAACGGTTATTGATATGACAGCTTATGAGATTAGTGTTATTTTAAACGAAGAATAAGATATAGTTGTTATAAAAACAATTGAAGCATTATAAAAAGAAAATTTTGGCGTCTTAACTGAAATTGATTTGAAAAAACCCTTAAAGAGAAGTTAAATGCTGAATTCGAGCGCTACATGATTCTTGGGGCATGTAATCCCCCCTATTCAAAAAAAGCTATTGATATTGAAAGATCAGTTAGTCTATTATTGTCTTGCAATGTAATTATTCAGGAATAAGAGGAAGGTAAAAAACAAAAATTGTTGCAATAAACCCAGAGAAGATGTTCAAGATGATTGGGAACCCTCAAATGGAATCAATAGCTATGGAAGTGAAAGATAAATTACAAAGAGTCATTAGCTCATTGCGGAGCTAATCTATTATCTTATTCTAGAATTTTTTTCATTTCATACTGACTAATGAATTTTTTAAACCCATAAGTGGTGAGAAACTTCAGTGTTTGGTTCGCCTGCTTCTCTACATTGATAATGGAGAATCGATTATTAAGGGTAGCTAGTTTATTGAATAAATTTCTGGCATAATCTTTTCCCCTTTCCCCTTTTGCAACCCCAAATTGAGGTATATAACCAGTTTTTGGATTAAAAATAACGTAACCGATTAACCTCTTGTCCTTTAGCATTCCTAGATAATGATATATTTCAGCACTTCGTATTAAAGCTGAAATTGAATTCTCCCAAGATGGGTAAAAATCCCAAAAAGTTTGTATAATGTCCCAGTTTACGTGTCTTATATTCTCTTCAATTTCAAACTGAATCTGTGTATTCACTCCATGTTCAACTTGATTTGCCTCAGAAGTATAAGTGAGACTTATTAATTCCCTCCCCTCTTTAAATCCTATCCTGTGATAAGCTCTTATTGCTCTTTCATTTTCTTGAATGACTTCTAGAAGACACTGCTGTATTCCGTGTTTCTTTAGCTTTGGTATTGCATAGTCATAAATATTTTTGACCATTCTTTTTCCTCTGTACTCAGGTATTACCCCTGTTCCTACATTGAAAGCCGTTTTCAAACCATTCCAATTGTCAATTCCATGAATAATGAAACCTACGAGGGTATCATTCTCAAATCCCCCATAGGATAGTTTATAATCTACTCCTGCTCCTTTCCATCTCGTTTGTAGGTATTCTTCTGTTGCAGTGAATTGTATTACATAATCTGCAAAGGCCTCGTTAAAAGTCTTAGTGATCTCACTTAAACTGATAGTTTCTAAACTTTTAATAATCATTATTAATACCTACCAATGAAATAAGGCGTTTATAATATGGTAAAAAACAGTTCCTTTTGAGGTATGGCCATTAAACTTTTAATATTTTTAATGAGTAAATTTGATTGTATTGGGATAAGTTATACTCACCTAAAGTAGGAATTTTATGCTAGAAGAAAAGTAATATATAGATAGAACAATAGAAAGACAATAAGTACTCCAAAAAACATGAGGATAAGAATAATAAATTCAAATGTGTTTACCAAAGATAAGATTGGCCTGAATGGCCTATTGATTCCTTATTCCTTGAGAAAAAATGATGAAACCAAAATAGTGATTATCATGACTTTAAAAGATGTTCTAGATCGAATTGAAAATGAATTCATGAACAAAGACCTTCCAAAAATTCAGAAATTTCTTAAACAACCTTCAGTATCAGCAACAGGTGAAGGAATTCGTGAAACAACGGAAATACTGATGAGAAAGATCAAAAATTTGGGTGGTGAGAATATTCATCTAGCTGAAACCATGGGAAATGAATTTGGCCATCCCCAAATCTATGGTGAAATATGGATGGATAAACACAAGCCTACACTCTTATTTTACAGTATGTATGATGTCCAACCAGTTTATCCAGAGAAATGGGTATTAAATGGGAAAAAAGTCGATCCTTTTGGAGCAGAGGTTCATGAATTTGAATGGTTTCCAGGGTTTTCAGGAAAATGTTTATTGAACCGTGGAGTCCAAAATCAAAAAGGGCCTACATTAGCAACTTTCAATGTTTTAGAAACATTCTTACAAGAAGACGGTGAATTACCAATAAACATCATTTTCGCGTTAGAAGGGGAAGAAGAGCTTGGATCTCCCCATTTAAGACCTTTCATTAACGAATATCAAGATAAATTGATGAAAAGCACTGCTCTCTTCTTTCCAATGTTTTTTGAAAGTCATGATGGTTCTATAAAGTTCTTTTTAGGAGTAAGAGGAGTAATTGAAGCAAAAATGTCCTGCCGTGGAGGTGAGTGGGGAGGTCCTATCGGTCATAATTTGCATTCCTCTTTTTCTGGATTGGTACAAAGCCCAGTTTTCAAACTTATTGAGGTATTACAAGCGTTGAAAAATGATAATACTAATGAGATTCTTGTACCAGGAATCATGGATGATCCAAATATTGTTGGCCCATCTGAGGAAGACAAAGAAGTCATAAAAACACTTCTCGAAGAATTAAAATTTGACACCATGAAAGAGTCAATAAGCGTATCAAAATTCAGAGATAAAAATGGTATTGAATTAGTAGGGGAAGAAGCCATTATCGAGCAAGTGTTTAAACCAGGATTATCGATAAATGGTATCGAAAGTGGGTATTATGGAAAAGGGAGTATGACGATAATTCCCCATGAAGCTCACGCTAATTTAGATATTCGTTTACCTCCATTTCAAGAGGTAGATTATGTCAAAAAATGTTATCAGACATATGTTAAGGAGAAATTCCCTATGGTGGAGTTAGAATTAGGAGCAGGCTATGGGCCTGCTAAAATGTCTCCATCTCATCCTTTAATTCAAATGACTGCAAAAATCTATGAGAAATTCAATAAAAGGCCTGTTTTTTATCCTCTATTGGCTGGATCAGCTCCTTTTTCATTGTTCCATTCGATTCTCAAACTTCCATTTGTTTATGGCGGGCTAGGTCATGGTGGACGTGCTCATTCACCTCTTGAATATGCAGTTATTAAATCTAATAACCCCAACGTTGGAGGTATTAAAGAATTCGAACTATTTGTGGCTAAACTCTTTCATCAATTTTCAAAAGAGCTATAGGAATCACCTAACATGAAATAACCCATCTGTATACCATTCTACACGATTTTTTTTCGTGTTTTAATATTAAAAACCAAAGGTAAACATATTTGTTTTACCTGAGTATCTTAAACCTATTGGCTATCTCATCTGATTTGGTGAAAAAAATGTCTTTATGGATAGAGGATTTGACTAAAGACTATAAAATGGGTGAATTGATCGTTCCTGCTTTGAGCGGTATTACTCTTGATATAGAGCAAGGGCAGTTTATTGCTATTTTAGGCCCTTCAGGTTCAGGAAAAACAACTCTTCTAAACCTAATAGGAGGGATTGATCGGCCAACAGCAGGAAAGATTTTTTTTACCAAAAATGGAGAAAAAATCAATCTGGCTTCTCTCAAAGAAAAAAAATTAACACAATATAGACGACTTAACGTGGGATTCATTTTTCAGTTCTACAACCTCGTTGCCTCTCTTACAGCATTTGAGAACGTGGAACTAGCAGCAAAACTCACCAATCCGTCAACCGAGGCCCGAGAGATTACTAAAGATTTACTAGATGAAGTAGGTCTTGGAGATAAAGTCAACAAATTTCCTGCTCAGCTTAGTGGTGGGGAACAACAGCGAGTAGCCATTGCAAGGGCATTAGCAAAAAATCCAAAGATACTATTAGCTGATGAGCCAACAGGAAACATAGATAGTGAAACGACAGGTAAAATATTGAAATTACTACAACGAATCAATGAGAGTCATAAAGTAACAGTAATCATTGTGACTCACAATGTAGGGATCTCTACCCTTGCGGATAGAGTTGTTTACCTTCGAGATGGAAAGGTCTTTGGTACCTCACAATATGATCCAGCTAAAGAAAAAGAGTTCTGGGAGGAACTCACAGAGGCTCCTCCTATTGATACAACATAGCTTACTCGGTGATGATATGAGATTATTCTTTCGCAAAGCTTGGAGGGATGTGAAAAATAAGAAACTCAGGTCGATACCAATAATAATAGTGATTACAATTGGGGGTATAATAACTATTATGTACTCATCACTGTACTTTAATTGGCTTGAAGTTGAGAATTCATCTTGGATCGACTATAGATATCACCACCTTTTAATAACAACAAAACAAATGGATAAATCTGATTTGACAATATTGGTAAATCAAGTCAAAGAGAACTTAACCATCGATTTAAAGTTTGAAATTCGAGATTTCCATGAATTACAAGTAGCTGAGTCTGGGGCAGAATCACAAGTAACTACTCATTTATATGCAGTTAGAGATGAAGAATTACTCGTTGATAAATTATATTATCATGATGGTTACGAAGATACTCTCCATGAATCAACTGGCTTTAATGTGGCCGTTGTTGAGAAGCTAACTGCTGAGCTCCAGGGCTGGGAAATAAATGACGAATTACAAGTATTCACTCCTTCTGGGATCTTGAATTTAACAGTCATAGCTTTTGTTGATTCGCCAGAATTTATGTTATCACCTGGGATTGTTACCGAATTTTATGGGAGCTCTTGGGATGGCCCTGTGATCTGGATGAAAGATCAAGTATGGGAATCTCATTGCAACAGTACAAACCAAGCTAATCAAATTGCTATTTATTTTAACAAACCTTCAATGAGAAATCGTTTTTTGGAAGAATTTCTAGCTGTAATAAGTCAAAAGTATGGTATTGATTCAGTACTTCAGTACAGTGGGCGAGATGCTTTCCTATTAAGTATTGCACCTACTTTTTCAGGAATGACTCTTATTTTATCTTTTGTTTTTGCACTAATTGCTGGAATTATGTTATTTATTGTCCTAAAGCGGATTGTTGAGGAGGAAATCACTACTTTTGGTATTTTTAAGGCCTTGGGGTTTACAAATCGTGAAATTATTACAAGTGCTATTATCTATTCATGGCTAATTGGTCTGATAGGGGGTTCTATCGGAATATTAATAGGCTTAATCTTAAGTTTAGGCCTCGGAGATTTCTATATTGAACTAGCAGGCATAAAAAAATTACCCAATGTGACCCATATTTCTTCTATACTCTTATTAATCCCCACTTTTGGATTTATTTGTCTAATATTCTTTTCTACATCAACAGGTTCTCTCCTAGCCAGTCGAAGAATTATAAGAATGGCACCAATCGAAGCAATGCGACCTCAAGCAGCGTTCAAACCAACTCGTCCTGTCTTTTTAGAAAAAATCTTATTAAAAGTTAAATCCCTCTCGCCACTGACAAAATTTTCAATTCGATCAGTCTTTCAAGATAAACGAAAAGTGTTGTTCATAATCTTTGGGATTATTCTAGCAATGTCCATATCTTGCTTTGGTTCAATCGCTGGAACCAGTTTTACATCAGGTATTGATAAACAATTTAAATTCTATCAAGCGTGGGATGTGCAGATTACCCTCAACAACTATCAAAACTCAACACAGATTGAAATGATGCTTGAAGATCTACCATGGTTCCATTATGAACCTTTTATTTTAATACCTATAAGATTAAAACAAGATATGACTCAAAACTATGTTATCACTGGGCTTGAATTGACAACACGGAGTCGGAATTTCGACACTGGAGGTGTTCCAAGGTACCAAAATGTCGTGATTACGAAAGACTTAGTAATTAAGTTTGGTCTTACCATAGGTGAAAACCTATCAATAATTGATGTTAAAGGAAATTATAGGCAATTAAAGGTTGAAAACATACTTAATGAATTCACGGGTGCTGGGTTATATACATCAATAGAAACTGCTCGATGGCTCGCTGGGATATCTGAAACAGATTATGCTAATGGTATATACATTCATACGACAAATTCAGCCCAAATTGATGAAAAACTGAGCAAGAATCCTAATGTTCAAGAAGTTCTCATAAAAAGTGAACTAGCAAATTCTGTGCGAGAAGGAATGACAGTTGGTTATGCTTTCATGCTAGCAGCAATGTCTGCAGGTCTAATTGTAGGATTATCTATAGCTGTTTCCGTTGTTTCTATTTCAATTTCAGAGCGAAAATACGATTTCGTGAATTTCCGTGCATTAGGAGTTTCAAATCGTGAAATTTTTGAAACAGTACTACTAGAGCTGGTCGTAATTAGCATTGGTGGTATTTTCATTGGATTTTTTACTGGTAGTGCGTTGACAAGTTTCATCTTTCAATGGGCAGCAGAATTTGGAGTTGTATTTATTATGGGAATCACTCCAATCAATATTGGGTTATCAGTCGTAAATGTTTTTCTCGGTATTATTCTAGCTGCTTACCTTTCACTTCGTTCCCTGTTTGGTACAAAAATCTCCGAAGAGACCGTTAGCCGAATCATAGGCTAATATCTCCTCCTTCCCTTTTTTATCCAAAAAATTTGTTTACACAATTTGGACACAGAGAAATAGTACCAAGCTCATCACGGTCTATTTTATAACAATGAACTTTACACATTAAATTCTTGCAGGCAAAACATGATACTTTTGCCTTGTTTGTTTTACAGATAAAGCAGTAGTTGGTTTCAGTTGAGACTCTTGTTCCGACTAAAGGAAATAAACGATATTCGATAGAATTAACAAGCTCTTCCGAAATATCCAAGTTATTTAAACTTTCACGCAATATCTTCCAATTATTTAGTGTTAAATTACGGTCTGTCCAGATTCGTAACTGTTCCAACAATGTTTGGGTATCTTTTCGTTTCTGAAGTAATTGATCTGGGAAAAGATTCACAGCTGGAATGATGAAGTTGTGTCTTCTCCCATCCAAAATTAACGATACTTCATGAATTAATCCTGCTTTCGCTAAACTATCCAAATGATGGTTCAAACTTGCCCTTTTCATGTTAAATTTTATTGCTAAATCATTTTTCGATGAAAAATTAAATGTTAATACAAACTCAAAAAGTTCTCTTCGCCTTTCGTTGCTTAACGCATCAAATAAGTCAGAATAATCCTTAAGTGACATTATTTAACTGTGATACAGCTCCCACTTGTAAATGTATCTTTCAGAAGAGAGTGTCTTATAATCCATTTTCCATCAAACCGAATTTTAAGAACTTCAAATATAGTATTCTACATCATTTACCAAAATAATGATTACTTTCAAAAACTGATACCAAAATTGTTAACCATATATGGAAAATCCAAGAAAATATGGAAAAAAGCCATTTGGTGTGGCGGTCATTCATGGTGGTCCTGGTGCAGGTGGAGAGATGGCCCCAATAGCTCGTGAACTCGCATCTGAGCGGGGTACCCTAGAACCAATACAAACAGCCTCTTCTATTGAAGGCCAAATCGAAGAATTAAAAAATATCCTAAAAAAGGCAAGTAATCTTCCTGTCATTTTGATTGGTTTTTCATGGGGGGCATGGTTAAGTTTTCTATTCACCGCAAAACATCCCTCATTCATAAAAAAGCTAATACTCGTCGGAAGTGGTCCTTTTGAAGAGAAATATACTAATGAATTGCGTGAAGCTAGGATAAGGCGTCTTGATAAAAAGGAAATAGAAGAATATAACTTGCTCATCAACATTCTGAATGATTCTAAAGCTGAAAACAAAGACGCGGCTCTTAACCGATTGGGAGAATTAACTATGAAAACTGATCAATATAATCCGCTAAAGGATGAATCCACTGAATTACCATCAATTGATTATCGAGCTGATATTTTTCATAGTGTATGGAAAGAAGCTGCGGAAATGAGAAGGAGTGGGAAGTTGTTGGAACTTGTTAAGTATGTTAGATGTCCAGTAATTGCAATTCATGGTGATTACGATCCACATCCTGCCAAAGGTGTTGAAGAACCTTTATCTGGTATTATAAGAAATTTTCGTTTTTATCTTCTCAAGAATTGTGGACATAAACCATGGATTGAAAGGCAAGCGAAGGCCAACTTCTATGAAATTTTGAAGAAAGAATTAGAAGTGAATTATTTTTCGCTTAAAGAATAGTCTTTTTTTAAAGAAGGAGAAAGATACATATTAATTTAAGAATAAATATTAATACAAGAAGGACTATTGGGCACAGTTCCTGTTCTCTTTGCTTTACTAGTTCAAAACATTCTTCGCAAAATGTTTGTGACACAACAATAGAAGGTGGTATAAAAATCAACAGTTAACACACCTCACAAGCTATCTCATTCTTACATTGGTGACAATTCGTCATATTATCAACCTTTTTGAAAATTTCTTCTTATCAGATGATTACACCTGTATATTAGAATTAAATATTTAAATACCAAAGGATATTGGAATATTTTGAGGTTATTTTGTCTATATTTTTAAGGGGTAATTCAAAGATTTATTCTTGTATATCGTTTCTTAGCATATCCACAATAGATTCAATTTCTTGATTATATGTGAAGAGGAATAATTCATGGAAGAAGTAATTAATGTACTCCATGTAGATGATGAATCCAGCTTTCTTCAGTTAACAGAAAAGTATCTAAGCATTTTGGGGGCTGATGAAATAACAATCCATTCCGTTAATGATCCATTGAAGGTTTTTGATCTATTAAAAGAGAAAGACTTTGATGTTATCTTAACAGATTTTCAGATGCCCAATATGGATGGTTTGGAACTTTTAAGTAAGTTACGGAGTATATATGACATTCCAGTTATTATTTTCACTGGTCGAGGCCGAGAAGAAGTTGCCATTAAAGCATTAAACTTAGGTGCCAATTACTATATCGAGAAAAGTTTTGATTTGGAGAGTCAGTTTGGTGAACTCCGTCATGTTATCAAGCAGGTAGACAAACACAGGCGCACCCAAAAGGCATTAAGAGAAAGTGAGGAACGTTATAGAACAATTTTTGATGATTCACCAATAAGTCTTTGGGAGGAGGACTTCTCTGCTGTAAAGCTGTATTTCGATCAACTAAAGGCCCAAGGGATTGATGATTTAGGCCAGTACCTGAATAAACATCCTGACGAAGTCAAAAAACTCACACAACTGGTTAAAATCATAAATGTGAACTATACCACTTTGAAAATGTACAATGCAGAAAACGTAACCGAGTTTTTCACGGGATTAAGTTCCTTTTTTGATGAAGAGGCGTCAAGCCTGTTTAAAGAGGAGCTTGTTGCTTTGTATAATGGGAGAACTTTCTATCAAAGTGAGTTTCCAGGATACAAATTGACCGGGGAAAAAATTAATTGTATCATTAGATTATCAGTGGTTTCTGGCTATGAAGAAACACTAGAAAAAATCATTGTTTCAGTGATTGACATTACCAAATTAAAACAAGTAGAAAAATCCTTGAGGGTAAGTATTGCACAACTTGAAAAAACTCAGAAGACACTAAAAGAATCTGAGGAAAAATTCAGAACTCTAGCAGAAAAATCCCCAAATTTAATTTTCATTAATAAAAAGGGCCTCGTTGTATATGCAAACAAAAAATGTGAGGAGGTCCTAGGTTACACTTGTGATGAATTTTATTCTCCTGATTTTGACTATCAATGCTTGATCGCTCCGGAATACAGAGAAACCATCAGTTTAAATTTCCAACAACATTTAAATGGAGACGAAGTTGAGCCAATCGAATATATTCTAATATCCAAAGAAGGAAAACGAATTACTGGAATTCTAACAACAAAATTGATTGATTTTGAGGGTGAGAGGGCGATCCTGGGAATTGTAACAGACATCACGAGTCTTATCCAGACACAGGAAGAACTTAAAAGAAGTGAAGAACGTTATCGAATGCTGATAGACCTCTCTCCTGATGCTATAATTCTTACTGACTTAAACTCGAAAATTGTTATGGTAAACGATCGTGCTGTGAAGCTCTACGGAGCCACAGATGAGAAAGAACTGATTGGAAGGAATATATTTGAGTTTATTGTCTCTGAGGATCATGAATTTGCCACCCAAAATATTCAGAGGCTTTTAAAAACCGGGAGTATTAGAAATCTTGAGTATTCAATGATCAAAAAAGACCAGGCTATTTTTCCAGCTGATTTAAGTGTTGCTGTTATATTTGATAGAATGGGTAATCCAACCAACTTTATAGGGATTTTGAGGGATATTACTGAGAGGAAATTAGCGGAAGAAAAATTAATTAGACAAAAGGAAGAATTAAGTGAGTTTGCTCATTTTATTGCACATGACATAAACAATTGCCTTACTACTATCGAAGGATACACTCAATTACTTGACCTTGAATATGATGAGACTCATATCATAAGTAAACAAATCGAGTATATGAAAGGACTATTAACACGTTCTCTCTCTTTAGCAGATGCAGGATTAGCTGTTAATAAAGATGATAATATAGATTTGAATGTTTTAGTGGAAAGAATTGCTGAGACCACAATTCCAAAGAATGTCAATTTTTACCACGATAATTTACCAACTGTGATGTGTGATCAAGAGAGATTAGCCCAAGTATTTAAAAACATATTTGAAAATGCAATAATTCATGGAAAACCAAATACAATTAAAATTAAATTAGTTCAAGCTGATAAATATTTGGAAATCCACATTCGTAACGATGGTATTCCGATCCCCCGTGAGGTCCAGAAAAGAATTTTTAATTATGGATTCACAACCCTCAAAGATAGTATGGGACTTGGTTTATCAATTGTACGAAAAATAATTGAGGCTCATGGATGGGAGGTATCCGTACAATCGGATATCAAAGGAACCTCTTTTAGGATATTCATTCCTTTTTCTGAAGCTGAAGAATAGACCCTCACCAAATACTCCTAATTACTATTCAAAAAATTCATCTAATTTCTTGGATTCAGTTTTATCTTTTGCTACTGTTCCTCCCCATCTTTTCGATAAACTGATCAATTGTTTTGATGTTCTTCTACCTCTAATTATTTGGGAATGGGCAAAGCTTTCCCATAATTCTAGGTATTCCCTTTCATCAGAGTTTATAAATAAAGGATTGATCGGGAGTTTTTTTTCATACTCCTGAAGAGCCTCATCTAATGATTTAGTTGAATTTTCTATTATTGAATCCTGGTTGATTGAAAAAGTCCCTCTTTTCGATTCAAATAGAATTATAAAGGTAGGAAACCTAGTATGAAAGAACTTAATTAGATGCTCTTCATTATAATGTTTCATTCTATCTGATTTTGCATATAATATGCCATATGGGGATGCAGAGAGACGTAAGAAGGCTTTGTGAGAATGAAGATCCCTATCTACTTCTTGACTCATTGCTACAGCCCTTTTAGCTACATCTGTTCCAATATTTTCAAGTATTTCTTTTGGAATAAGTTTTACATTCTCTAAAAGTTCTGTTGTAGCATTTTTATGCCTTGATAATGAATCTAAAACTTGTTTTCTTGTGATTTTTCTAAACACTATAAGCACCAGGATCCTTATTGAAAAAATTCCCTTATTCTTGTCTGCCTTTTGCCATTAATAGTAAGAAATGATTTAGCGCGCCTAACCACAACACCTAATCTCTGTAAATCTTTATAACTGTGAATTTTGTTGTTCACTTTTCTTAAATTAATGATACGTCTAGCGGAAACTTCTCCAATCCCAGGAACCCTTAATAACTCCGAATAAGAAGCTTTATTTACATCTAATGGAAAAATATCATCATTCAGGGCAAGTAAGATCTTTGGGTCGATATTCAGAGGAATCATTCCTTGATCAGTCATAATCGAATAAATACTCTCAATTTCATATTTATATCGCCGAAATAACCAATCTACCCTGTAGAGGAAATTTTCCCTTCTCTGGTGATATGTCTCTGATACTTTTTTATCCTCTAATGGTGTACCTTTGATTGGTGTGAATGCAGAAAAGTATGCTCTTTTTAAATCTAATCGTTTGTACTCCCAATACAGTCTTTCAACGATCTCTTGATCAGATTCTTCAGTTGTTCCAATAATGAATTGTGTTGTCTGACCTGCTGGTACTAATCCTTTTTTAATGTATTGATAGATAATTTCTTGGCACCTAATGATATCTGTATCATAATTTTTCATACTAGAAACTTCATTAAGACGGGAAGCACTAGGTAACTCTACATTAAGACTAACACGATCAGCTAGCTCCATCAGCTGATAGATATATTCTTTATCAGTTCCTGGCAGGATCTTTAGGTGAATGTACCCCTGAAAATGATATTTATGACGAATGAGCATAAGTGCCTCAATCATTTTCTCTGTTGTCTCAGTTGCACTTCTCCAGACTCCCGATGACAAGAATAACCCTTCAACATAGTTTCGAATATAGAGGCCTGTAAAAGCTCGCGCTAACTCCACAGGTTCAAACATAACCTTTTCTTTGGCTTTACCACAGCTGTTTACACAATACTTACAGTCATAAATGCAGTGATTAGTCATGAGTACTTTGAAAAGACTTATACATCGGCCATCAGGGGCGAAAGCATGACATATCCCCACTTTATCCGGATTACCGATTCGATTTACTCCAGACACATTTCTTGGTGAAGCCATCGAAGCACAAACATCGAATTTACTCGCATCACCTAAGATTTCAATTTTTCTTTCTAATGAACCCATTTAATGCAGCCAACATCTGAAGATAGATGTTTTTTTTCAAAAAGCTTTGTAGGGGGTGGTTCGAAGTAATTTCTTGCTTATTCTTGGCTTAAAATCTTACCCTGCATGATTTAGTCATTTCTTCTATTCTACTCCCTTGATGTCCTAAATATTCAATAATCGAATAATAACGAACTTCAATGAGGATTATTCCACCCTAATCATGTTGTTGTAGTCATATTATGAGATTTAAAGTTCCTAATATCAGTGAATGAAAATTTTAAAAAAATAAATCTCTTGCTGCTTAGGAACTTTTATTATTCTTCCTTGGTTTATTGAGGTTTTTATGATAAGGAAATCTGGATTTTTTCATTAAGTAATGGATTCTATGAGGATCTGATGTTGTTATTGACTGTTCATGGATAATCAGCTTTTCCAATTTATCAAGAGATATTTTTAGAACTAAAAGACTAATAGGAATCAAGAAGAGAAAAATTAGGATTACAAATTCTATAGGAGTTGTTACTGGATACGAGAGTCTCACAGAATAGCGATCTGCTAATAGATCAAACCTGCCATTGAGGTCAAAATTTGATGCTTCATCACAGAAGTTCCAAATCATCCTAAAATCAGAAGTATTCCAAGAAAAGCGTGTTGTAACTCCTGTGGTTTGAGAAATTGTGTAAGAATAAGTTGTATAATTGATTCCTTTTCCTACTCCCCATTCCACAATAAAGAAAGAATTTTCTGAAGAAACAGAATAATCTTGAAAGTTGAAAATTACTGTTCCAAAGACATCTAAAAAGTAATCGAGAGATAAAGAGCTACCGTTTTTAAAAATATACTCAATTGGTAGAATAAATAGCTGTAAAAATGATAGTTCATCATTTTTACCTATTTCAAGGTTGAATTCTATTAAATCTAGATCGATCCACATACTATCTATAAAAAGATTTAACCAAATCGGTGGTTTGTAGTTGAATGCTAAAGCATCTAGAGCGAAGAATTCTCTTGCACTACTGGGTGGGTCTCGGACAAAACCAATTTGTACTACATCAAATTCTTTTATCATAATCTTTGCAATTGAAAAAGGTGTACCATTTAGGAAGTATTCGGTCAATTGCCAACCTAGGATAGTGTCTAATTTTAAATTTTCATGCCATTTAAGAGAATTAGGCCCTTTAACATTCTCCTGAGTATAAAAAGTTGATCCCTGAGCATTCCTCTGAGTAATACATGAAAATGAATAGGGATATGAGAATATTATGATTAAAAGAAAAAAAATTTTCTTACGCAATCTGATCAGAAGGAAGTTTACCATTGAAACTATATTAGTAAATCGATCACTGAAATTTTAGCATGTTTTTATGCGCTTGAGACTTAAGATTTGGTATTAGTTGGTACTCATACTTTTAGCAAAATAACACGCTATTCATAGTCATATTGATGATAATCATCTAATTCTTCTCGAAATTACAAGTTAGCCTAAAGTTTTTTTTCCAATTGGTAGCTGTGACTATATTGCTTATAACCTTGCTTTTGCGCAAACGGCAAACGGGGAGAATCAGGATAGAAGGTGATATCCATCTTTTGTTTTCCTTTTGCGAGGGCTCTATTCTCAGCTTCTTTCATTAAAAAGGATTCAATTTCCTGATGATCTCCGTGTATTGCCACTCCTGCAAAAAACGCTCTCTCTCTTTCAGGATCAGGTGGGATGAATATTCCAAAAAATCCTACTACAGTACCATCTTTCTCTGTTACTATAACATTATCAGGATCATATGTACTTGAATCCATATACTGTTCATAATCTGAAGCTACAAAAGGGCTTTTCATTTTTGGATCTTTTCGTGACACTTCCTCAAGGATGGGGAGATCTTCACGCTTCAATGGACGGAAGATATATCCAGCAGGCAACTCATAATCATTTTTCGTGAGATCTTTTTCATGTACTAGGAATTCATGTTTTAACTCAAATCCTTTTGATTTAAAAAATTCGAGTTGATCAGGATAGTTAAGGGAATAAAAGACTCGTAAGAGCTTGGTGCCTTCATCACGGCATTTTTTCACCATAGTTTCATAAAGAAGATCCCTAACGCTCGTGTCGGTCCCTTCAGTAAGCCAAGGATAACCTATTCCTCGTAAATTTTGTTCAGTATCCTTTCCAGTTAATCCTGAATAACCAACAATTTGATCACCCTTATAAGCATAAAACATTCGACTTTGATCAAAAGCTTCTCTTTTGAAACGGGCAATGGTGTCTTCAACTTTTGCTGGAGAATTGGGTAGAGAGGAAGTTGCAGCATTATAGATCTCTGTTTGGATCTTTGCTAATTCTTCTAAACGATTTGGTTCAAATCCTTTAATTTCGATAGGTACCATACTGAAACCTCGATCATTTCTTCAATCGATATTCAATTATGAATGTTATTACTTAGGCAAATAATTCTTCTTGCTAAATAATCTCCTTCTGCCAGTCTAGTGCTATCAATTACAAGATAATCAGTCAAACTATACTAATCTTTTATTGGTGTTTGCCCAGAAGGATCTTTAAGGAAAAGAATCGCATGAGACATAAGCACAATGTTAAGTACATAAGTGACATCAATCAATTGATCCATTTCGATACGAATTAGACCATACCTTGCGTTACCAACTAATGTGTCAGAGAATACAAATAAAAGGGAGGCAATAACCATCATCCAGCGAAGTGTCGTCCAATAGCTATTGCTATGACAATCCAGTTCAAGAAACGTGACGAATGTAGCGTTTTATTCTTTAATGGATTGGTTTCTCGAATAATTTTATGAAAAAAATCGAGGTCAATGGAATAAAACCTAATAACAATAGTTGAAGCCAAAACAAGACCACTAGCAATCCAAGTAACTTGAACAATTTTCGAACCATGAAGCAAGACAATGAATTCAGAGATCAAAATTGTTAAAAAGCCCAAGCTTCCTAAAACCGAGGGAAAAATGAATTTTTTCGAATATTGATCACTCATCATTAAGCCTCTTTCCAGTCGAGGGTCTCACCCGTTTAATTCAACCTTATAATCTTCTCTAACAGGATAAAATACATCAATTACAATGCAATCAGAAATTGCTTTTCCACGGTGTTTAACATTTGAAGGAACGACTACTACTTCCCCTGGATTTAATATTTTCGTTTTTCCCTCCATGGTCAGTTCTAATTGTCCTTCAATAATATTTGTTATCTGTTCATGGGGATGATTATGTTCAGAAAGCTTTGATCCTGCAACTATTGCCCAATGGACTACTGTAACGTTTTTAGTATGGATAAATTTCCCTTTAAATCCAGGGACAACTTCTCTATCAGTAACTTCTTTAAGATTAATAAAAGACATGATTTTTCATCTCGTTTCATAAGAGTAAAATAATTAGAGGTTTTTCTTCTCATTAAAACATTTGTTTTAAATAGCTATTTAGGTACTTGACACCTTGGGCAGTAATAAACTTGTCCTCCACCCATACTTAACTTCTCAATGGTTGTTCCACAATGATGGCAGGCTTTATTCTTCATATTTGGTCCCATTGTAGGTATGTACTTCCCTGAATTGCCATATAAGTCAAGAAACTGGTCTTTACCTCCAAACTTAATTCTCTCCTGAATAAGTGTCTTGATAGCGTAGAAAACTGTTTTTCTCTCATCAGTAGTAAGTTCAGATACCTTCACTTTAGGATGGATTTTCGCTCTGTAGATAATATCTTGAAAAGCACTGTTTGAGACACCTACTATTACTGCTTCCTTTCCAACAAGTACTGACTTAATATTTCTTCTCATTCCAGCTATTAATTGGGAAAAACGCTTGAATGTAAATTCAACGTCTATAGGTGACAAGGTACCAGAAAAATCTCGTTCATAAATGTACAATTGTTTCAATTCTTTATCATTAGCAGCATATATGCATCCCATACTCGTTAGTCTCACTGTTAATGAGGTGTTGTCAGAAAACTGTACTAGTAAATGGACTTTCTTTGGAATTGTGACATTTTTTTCATGATAAAGGATCTTTCCACCATACTCTGGTGCAAGAAGAAGATTCATTTTATTATCAAGTTTTACAACAATACTATTACCTCTAGAAACAACTGATTGTACTTTCCCTTTAACCAACTGATCAAAATCTTTAATATTCTTATTCAGGAAACCAACTTTGATTAATCTCTCAAAATCCTGTAAATACCATGAATGTATTTGTTTTCCTACTAATTCTTTGGTCATCTGTTTGGTGAGGATTAGTGCTTCAGGTAATTCTATACTCATTTAATATTCAGCTCCATTAAGGCTTTTGGTTTGTTCAAAGTCTTTTCCACCTCTATTTACTCCTATTCTTTTATTTCAGGATCAGTATTCCTGTTCTAGGTCAATCACGTTAAGAAAGGATTGTTCTCCATAATTTAATCGTAATATATTCTCAATAACTTCAATTCATCTTTCTAGATCACTAAAAGGGGATGCTGCGCGATGAGGAGATAAGATAACATTATCCAAGGTGTGAAACGGGAATTTATAAGGATATTTACAGCCCTGATCGTCAAGATTGGGAAGATGGTTTTTTTGGAGTATTCTCAAGATTATCTTTTAGATACCCCTTAAGACGGTCATTAACTTCCCATGTGAACAAGACAATAGTATTATAATCCTTTAAGGACATGAATATATACTCCAAAGTGCAATTTATTGCATTACTTCTACCCAGATAGGCCCAATAAATGAATGACGTCCATTCGCTCCAACGACTCTGATTAAGTAAAAATCGCTACTATTGGTCTTAAGATCCTCTGGTTTTTCTACCGGGTTATCACTAAACTTGTTGATATAATAGTTATTTCCTCTCTTTGTACAGCTTTCTTCTCCATATTTTGTACCGCTAACTGGAGAGTTATCTACAAAAGTCACAGCACTTATTGGATTAGTGATCAGGATCTGCGTAAGAATTTCTCCATTTTTTATGATTTCAATAGTAGCATTCCAATTAGGTTTCCAATTTGGGTTTACAGAAGCAGCTGAGCGCTTAGTACTTGCTGGGGAACCATCTTGAGCTAGAAATACTTCAATATGACGGGGAACAGTGGCATTTACAACTATGAGAGTTGAATTTGATTCTCCTACTGTTAGATCATTAATAGTAAAATCTAATATTGGACGTCCATGATCTGAATTAGCGAAAATTCTCCGTTCTTCTAACGATGAAAATACAGTTCTTCGAGTTAATCTATGAGCATAGACTGCGGTTAATCCCCCAGGATAGGGTTTGTCAATTCTTGTCCACCATGTTGTCCAGGGATTTTGATGAGCAACATGTGCAGGGGTATGAGATATTGAATGTCCTGGATGGCCATCATGGCTATCACTACTAGCATATAGGGATAATCGATAACCCATTTTCAAAGCATCTATAATGGAACAACCATTTGTGTGTTTAGGAGGTGGGACTGTAGATCCTCGGTAACTCAGTGGATGGCTTGGTTCAAAGAGAGAATCCCCATGGACAGATGTTACTTCTGCAATCTTAACGTAATTGGGATTCATATATGTCCAATCTTGCATATAACTTCGCTTCACACAATGGTGAGGTAATGCCAGCACCCTATCACCCGTTGATACCGTAAAATTATCCAAAATACTCCACAAATCAAATGGTGTACTAATTCCTGCATAGGATGAGATTATGGGATCTTCAGGCAGATTGATGCTGTTGAAAATGCATGCAAAATGCCCAGTTTGATGATTAGTGTATTCCATCCCATGAAAAGTTACAAATTTATTTGATTCATAAGCGTTCTCAGTTGAAATCTGATAATTTCTGAAACCATTATTTACAAAGGAGACTATCTCACCATGATCTGTCAGTGCGAAATAATCTAAACAGGCAATATACCTTGCATAGTAGTATGCATGGGTTACAGATCCACTTCCATCACTTAAATATGAATGATTATGAATATCTCCCCAATAAATGTTAATCTCTGTATCTTGAACCACAATTGGATTGCTATAGTATTTATTGCGGGTTACAGAATCTTGTACGAGAATATAGTGGATACCAGGAGTATCAATTTTTACATTAAATACATGCAATCCATTATCTTTACCATTATTAATGTTATAGGCGATATCCGAAGGGAGAAACTGTCCTGTGAATGTATAATCAGAAGGAAGTTCTGCTATTACAACAGAAAGGGGAGTTAATGTCGTTAAATTATATGATTCCAAAGAAAATGCAACTGTTCCTTGATATATCGCACTTAATCTCTCAAAACGATCCCAAGCTTCAACTGTGATATTAAAAGAAGTATTTTCGTCAACAGTTGAAGGTGCATTAATCCATAAGAGTTTGGGGTTATTATCAAGTATAACAGAAAAATTTATGTTTATATTCATCCAAATTGTAATAGGAATGAGAATTAGACCAATAAGAAAATAAGAGTTATATTTCTGGGGAAATTTGTAATAATTCAGTTTTTGATGTAATGTAGATCTCCACTGAGTAAAGAACTCATACTTTGAGGCAATTCTAAAAAGAATAAATATTAGAAAGTATGTACAAATCATCCCCCACCCTGTAAGAATCACAAGATATAAGGGATATATACCTGTGATATCTGCTATACCTCTTTGTGGTAATAATGATGAGATTGCCGTTGAAAACGCGAGTACTAATCCATGAAGTTTCCAATCACCCTTAAAAACTAAGAAAAACAGAAAACCAATTATTAAGCCAATGACATCGAAATAGAAGAATATTATAGAGAAAACACCTAGAAGAAAGATCAGAATACGAAAAATTCGAAGGACTAACCGTTTTATATCAATTCTACTCCTTGTAGAAAATTTTACTTTTGCCAATTCAAACACTCCAGAAATTCCTAAAAGTAGATAATGGAGTAACAAATCTTTAGTCTTTCATTAGATTAGTAGATCAACCTTTAAAGATTTTATTGTGAAATTTAGTAAAATTTCATATAATTTTAGAATGATGAAAAACAATGGCATAAATATACAGTGAGGTAATATAATGGGTACAGATAAAGAATTTACTGGTGTAGCGGATATTCCAGAATCTTTTGAAATAAAAAGTTGGCGAGATTACCTTAAATTTCTTATAGGACCAGGAATTATCGCTTTAGGACTTGGTTTAGGTACTGGTGAACTTGTATCTGGGCCGTATCTAATAGTAAGGCATGGGCCTCTCATTTTATGGGTAGCACTCATCAGTATTTTTCTACAGACCGTAACAGCTATTAGCGCTTCCAAATATACTATTCTAACTGGGGAACCGTTTCAAATTGGATTGAATCGCTTATGGTTCAGTAAAAAAGGATGGACAGCTATATGGGTGGTTCTTGGAACATTATCAGCAATATTTCCTTATTATCCCGCATTACTTGGAGTAACTTTTGTAGCTATGATCATAAACGACGTTCCCACTTCTGAAAGTCAATTTTTGTGGGTTATTTTCACATTAGTTGCTTTAGGAATTATTTTGATTCCACTTTTTTTAGGTAAAAAGGTAATGAGAACTCTAGGATTAATGTTCTTCATTATACACTTCTTGATTATCATTCCCCTACTAATAATCATAACCCTATTCACTGTTCCACTTGGAACGATAGTGGAGGTTTTTTCTGGGTTTTTTAGCTTTGGTTACCTGCCTGAGGGTGCAGATTGGTTAGCATTAGGAGCAGTAGCGGGATTTGCAGGCCTTGCTGCCAGTGCTGGAATGAGTATCTCCGCTTATTATCGTGATACTGGATGGGGAATGGCCTCTAAACTGGGTCACATTCCTGGGGCTCTTGGAGGTGAAAAAGTAGACTTCTTAGTAAAAGGATATATGCCAAAAGTAGATGAGGAGAATAAACAACGGGTAAAAAAATGGTACAAATATATTCTATTGGAATTAATACCAATTTTCTTTTTTGGGAGTTTGATTACAATGTTATTCCCTTGTGCTCTTTTTTACTATTATGTTCCCTCCGAAGCAGCCACTGAAAACATCTTTGGATTTACCGCTAGCCTCGCTCAAAACTTAGGTACAGTCATAGTTTTCTCTTGGGCCTTAATTCTAATTATGTTTGCTTTAGTGTTTTTTGCTGATGGAACAGGTGTCGTTGATGGTATTATACGACAGTTTGCGAATATTATCTGGAATAGTTTCCCAAGTCTTCATGAGCGTTTTAGGGGGGATATTCGCCCCGTTTATTACGGAATTCTTGGTATTTTTATCGTACTCTGGATTTTCATAATTATTATAGGTACTCCTCCTGTAACCATGGTTCTCCTAGCTGGATCATTGGCAAATATTGGTGGTGTTATTTTTTCTATTGGCCTACTTGCGGTTAATTACATATTGTTGCCTAAAGAATATCGTTTTTCCATTTTTGAGGTAATAATCATATGTCTTTCAATAATCTTCTATGGATTCTTCCTCCTCAAGGCTTTCTACATTATTTAATACTCCATTATCAGAAATTAATAGTAAAAGAGAAAATTAATGGGTAATACATGATGACTTCTATTTATTATACAGAAGAGGGAAACCTATCACTCTTGAAGGATAAAATAATAGCTATAATAGGTTATGGTAATCAAGCTCGTGCTCAAGCTTTAAATTTACAAGATTCAGGTTTGCAGGTCATAATAGGGCCACAGAATGATATCTACAAACAACGAGCTAAAAATGATGGATTTTCCATTGGTGAAATCCCTGAAATAATAGAAAAATCAGATATTCTCTTCTTACTTGTATCAGATGATGATATGGTAAGAATCTTTAATGACCAGGTAAAGCCGTATTTGAAGGATAAGCATACGCTTGTGTTTGGCAGTGGGTATACAGTCGCCTATGATATGATTTCTCCCCCCAAAAATGTAGATGTTATCCTTATCTCTCCTAGAGTTCCTGGAATTGTTATAAGAGAGAGTTTCATTACTAAAAAAGGATATTATTCCTTTGTGGGGATTTATCAGGATTTTACAGGTCTTGCGAAAAAAACTCTATTAGCCCTCGTCAGGGGAATTGGAGGATTAATAAAACCCGCGATTGAAGTTACATTCAAACAACAAGCAGTATTAAGTCTTTTTGTCACTCAAACATTTACATATGCTCTGACTCAAGTTCTTATGAGATCTATTCTCAGATTGATTGAAGATGGATATCCACCTGAGGCTATTTTTATTGAACTAATTCTATCAGGAGAAGGTGGGTTCACGGTGGATAAGATCATCGATGTCGGCATGATTAGACAAATGAATTTCCATTCTCAAACATCCCAATATGGACAGATGACACGAGGAATGAAATTTCAAAAAGTGGCTAAAGAAGTTGAAGAAATACAAAGAGTCATTCTCAAAGAAATTGAAGATGGAAGGTTCACTAAAGAGTGGAAAAAGGACGAGAGTAAACTTAGACTAAGAATTATGAGATATCTTGAATCAAAGACTAAATTTGCTAGCATTGAGCAGGAAGTTCGTGATACTCTTGGTTTTAAGAAATCTATCATTGCTGAAAAACTTTCTTTTCCTCCTGAGACTGAAATTAATAAATATCCAAGTTTAAAGGAAGAATTGGAGGAGATGAAAGAATTTTATGATGAATTATGACAGGTAGTGATAAGAGTGGATGCAAAGTTATATCATGAAACTGATGGCGATTTAGATGTCTTGGAGGGAAAAACTGTAGCAATAATTGGATATGGAAATCAAGGACGATCGCAAGCCCTCAATATGCGTGATGTGGGGATTAATGTTGTTGTTGGTAATCGCAAAGATGATTATCGGGTACGAGCAGAAAAGGATGGATTCCCAACTTTTGAAATTTTTGAAGCAACAAAAATGGCCGATGCTCTTTTCTTGCTAATTCCAGATGAAATAATGAATCAAGTATACAGGAAACAAGTGGAACCCTATTTGAAAACCCAGGCTGCTCTCATTTTTGCTCATGGGTACAATATCGCGTTTAAATTGATCATTCCCCCTAAGAATATTGACGTACTCTTAATAGCACCAAGAATGATTGGTATTGGGGTGAGAGAATGTATTTTAAATGGTCAGGGATATTTTAGTTTCATTGGAATTCATCAAGATGCTTCTGGAAAGGCGGAGGAGAAATTATTAGCATTAAGTAAAGCTGTAGGGGGTTTAAGTAAGGCTGGAATCAGAGTTACTTTTGAACAAGAGACCTTTCTTGACCTATTTACGGAACAGGGATTTGGGCCAGCAAGTAGTCAAATAATGATGAAGCCTATTGATTTACTTATTGAAGCAGGGTACCCCGAAGAAGCAGTATTGGTTGAATTCATCCTTTCAGGAACCATGAAACATTTATTTCAGAATATGTTGGATGTCGGGATAATAAATCAGGTTGGACTTCTGGATGACCGATCTCAATATGGGCTCTTAAGTCGAGGAATGAGATATAAAAAAGTCATTGATGAAGTGTTACTTATTCAGAAAGGCGTTTTACATCATATTGAAAACGGTGAGTTTGCGAAAGAATGGGAAAAGGTTGTTACAAAAATCAAGTTTAAGTTTATTAAATTTATGGCATCTCGTGTCGGATTTGGGGTATTAGAGAAGCGAGTTCGAAAAAATTTGAGACTCCCTGAAGTTGATCTCTGGATTGATACACCTTATCCGACTGAGGGAGAGATAGAGAAGAAAATGGTACTTCAGAAAGAGCTAGAAGAGTTTAACCATTATAAAGAATTCTAATAATGATACTCATTTTTAAAAAAACCTAATAGAAAAAAAGAACAAGACTAGGGATTTTACACCTAGTCTTAGGTTATTTTGCTTGGATGTAATCTTGATTCATCTTTAGATCCTTTGTTAAGAAATAAAATCCAATAAGAATAATCCCAAGAGCGATATTGAAGAGACTGAAAAAAACACTATATAGAAGGAGATCGCTAGACATCCAAGGATTCCAGAAACAATATATTACAGCCAATACAAGAAAACCAAGAGCTAGAAACCAAGGAGAACTATATGGTGAGGTTTTAGCTAAATAAATCCAAATATAGGTAAAAAATAAGACTACTGGTATGAATAAACCATATTGAAGTCCCAAGATTGTCAGTGTAACATTTTTTAACATGAGTAGACCAACAAGAGACCAACATTCTCCAACTAGAAGGATTAAGAGAGCAGGAAGATAATTAGATATTTTATCTTCAAAGAGAAGCTTACTGGTACCAATCCACATGCCAGAAGTAAAGAAAATCAAGGGTAATAACCAAATATGGAAGATAATCGGATTATTTATATCAGTTAAAGGAAGACCAAATATCCTTAAGCAAAGTCCAAGAAAAGAGAACGCATATAGGAGGAAAGATAATCCCCAAACAATTTGATAGTTATTAACGAGTAAATAAAGTCCTATTGTTGATAAGATGAGTAGTACGATGAAAGATAGAACAAATTGGATCGTTGAGACATTCAGTTCAGGAATGAGAAGGGAAGAAGATTGCGTTAATATGATTGTGGCCAAGAATATGTATATTATCCCAACTAAGGGTAGCCAAGGACGGGAACGTCCAAAGTCAACTATTTGTTGATAATAATTTTCTTGTAAATTTCTTGTCTTCATTTCATCACTTCTTTTCATGTAATCTAACACTTTGTAAATTATATAAATTTATTGATAGTCAACAAGTCAGTTTCACCAAAATATTTTTAACTATCTGATAATTGCATTTATATAGGGTATTGACAACGAGGGTATTAATTTTGAATGAATTAAATTCAATAAAAATTGACGAAAAGGACAGAAAGATCATTACTTTTCTAAAAAAGCATCCAAAATGGTCACATTCTCAAATCGCCAATAAAATGCAATTATCCAGACAAACCATTCAGAAACGTATTAAATATCTAGAAGATAATGATGTCTTACGTTATACTGTCTTGACTAACGATTATTTACTTGGGAAAGAAATCACTGCATTTATCTTCCTAGAATATCAGACCCCTAAAGGAATAGCTTATCATGGTATTATCGATGAGAAAATGCTCTCACGAATGGATGAATTAGAAATACTCGAGATTCATCATATTGCGGGGCAAGAGGATGTGATCATTAAAATACGAACACGAAATATTGCCTCATTTGAGCAAAATCTAATCAAGCTTAGCCGTTTAGAAGGAGTAGCAAGAACAAGAAGTATTATCTGTTTGACGTCTTTTGAGCGTAATTTTCTATCTAAGGATTTAGAAAGCACTATAAAGCAATTGGGGTCTTAGGTTGATAAAAGATATGCAAATTTAGTTTGTTTTCTTCTATTTGTGAATTCTTGTGTGATTTTGTTTTTTTATGAGAAAATTCTTATAATAGATTAAAAGATAATTTTAAGACCTCTGTTTGTAATTTGATTTAAGGTGGGTATACAATGTCATTACAAAAAGATATAACGGATTTCATTACCCGAAATAGTGGATATATTGTTATAATGGTAGTAATATATATATTTACTACTATTATAGTAGTAGCTAAACCCAAAGGTTTTGCTGTATCTGAAATAATAGATTCTTATGATTTATTTGGTGCTTCACTCACAGGATTTATTCTCCTCCTTATCATTGGAGGATATTTACTTTATCGTTACTTTGCTAAAGCAAGGCCCTTAGAAAAGGCCCCCTTCCAACTTATTTGGGGTTCTTCCTTCCTTATTTATTCAATAACATTTTTAGGTTTACTTCTGCAGGCTTGGGGGGTTGATTGGGCTGATATGACAGATCCATTTATCTTTCTAATATGGCGATCACCCATGATCCTTTGGGTTGCGGGAATGTGGATAGGTGTAACGAAGCTCTATACAGATTGTCCTAAATGTACTTATCTTGCAGCTCTTATAATAGTAATTTTAGGAGAATTATGGTTTTTTATCGGTTTAATCCTAGTTGGTGACATTGAGCTTACAATGTATGGATTTTTGTATTGGGAATTTGTGCCTATGGCTTTCATTTTAGCTATCTTATGGTATAATTATGGTAAAGGTGCAGGTTTAAATTCACCAAAAGTTATAACAGCTGGATTCACTCTCTTTGGAATAGCATATCTTGCATGGGCTCCATGGCACTTTGACGAATTGAGATATATCTGGTTTGTTTGGTTCAATATATTTTTAGTCTCTTTAGCCATTCTTTTAACTGGATTTTACGCTTTACCGAAGGAGATCCTTGGAGAATTCGGTGAAAATTGAATTCATTATATTAGACTCAGCTGTTCTTCCTTAACCGGGATCAACAGTAACTACAATAAATCCCTTTTTATAAAAATCACAGTTTGACAAGAAACCTCATTAAAACGTTGACTAGTAACTTGTGGATAGCTACCGACATCTAAGGCATTTTTTCTCTTTATTTTTCTTGTTATTTATGATCCGAACTTTGAATTCCATCCCACAAGTCTCACATCGTTTAAGTAGGATTGGACTGGTCATATATTTAACTGAACACTTCTTGGAGCAGAGTTTTTGATTTTTTCGGTTTATTCGAAAACTTTTATCACAAATGAGACAAGTTTTCGTGAATTGGGGGTTACATTGACGTTTAGCGTGATAATAATGTGTTATTTCATGTGTTTCAGAGGATTCTAAATTGTGAACCCATTGTGAGTTTGTGATTCTTTTTCCACATTTGTGACACACAAAGATTTCTCTTATGAGCTGATTATAGGTTTCCACCCTCTGAAGATAATGAAGATGATCTGTTAGCCATTGTTGCTGGGATTCAATATCCTTGGTTCTAACAGGTTTTTTGGTGGATTTCTTATATTCAAATTGGTCAAAATTAGACATTTTTACTAGTCCTATAATTCAGGGATCTCAAAAATAGTCACTTAAATCTACTAGCTTTTACTCTTATAAACCATAGGATTAATTTTTTGAGGGTCATTATTTGGTTGGGACTTAAACAAGTCTTGGATTTTTCACTTGAACAGTCTTATTACGATTAATGGAAAAGTACTTTTAAATTAACAGAAGGATATGTAGTCCTATGAGAAAATTCAGGGAAATCAAGAGAATTTCAAAAAGTAAACCGACAATTGAGGGAGCTGGTGTTCGTTTAAAAAGGGTGTTTGCGCATCAAGAGGTAAAAATCCTTGATCCATTCTTACTACTTGATGATTTCCATTCTGATAAGCCAGATGACTATATCGCAGGGTTCCCCTGGCATCCTCATCGTGGAATTGAGACTGTTACTTATATGATAGAGGGAAAAGTAGAACATCAAGATAGCATTGGAAACCATGGTATTATCAATGGTGGAGATATTCAATGGATGACTGCGGGTTCTGGTATTATTCATTCTGAGATGCCAGCTCAAGTAGACAATCTGTTGTGGGGCTTTCAATTATGGGTTAATTTACCTGCAAAGAATAAAATGATGCAACCTCGCTACCAGGACATTCCTAAGACTCTCGTACCAGAGATAACTCAAAAGAACGGGGTTAAAATAAGAGTTCTTTCTGGAGAAATCAATGGGACTAAAGGGCCTGTACAAGACATTGTAACAAACCCCGAGTACCTTGATATTACCGTCCCTCCAAACACAAAATTTGAACACAAGGTTAAAGAAGGTTATACCGTTTTTGCATACTGTTTTGATGGAAAGGGTTATTTTGAACCTAGTTATGACCAATTAGTATCCGCAGAACAGCTTATAATTTTCAGCGATGGTGATTATGTCCAGATTAAAGGACAAGAAGATAGTTCTGTCCGATTTTTATTGGTATCAGGAAAACCAATTAAGGAACCTGTAGCTTGGTATGGACCAATTGTCATGAACACCCAAGAAGAGCTCAAAATTGCGTTTGATGAATACAATAGAGGAACTTTCCTTAAGTATAAATAAAATTGTTCAAACAATATAAAAGGATGAGAAATTACTTATTTGGGAGTTAATGTCAAAGAAGACTGTCGCTCTGAAATTAATGACAAAAGAAGGACAATTGGTTTTAATTGTTAATTCTCATTAAGGATATATTAATATCCTTGGGCCCTTAATTTCATTTGATTCTCAATTTGATTTAATCTCATAAAGATAACAGAGTCAATTGAGTTAATAATCAATTGAAATCCATTAAGAATGTTTTCCTACCTAGTTTTAATTATAAAAGCGCCTTCTTAATGGTTAAAAAGACAAAAAATTAAAGGAGTTTCTACAACTCTCTTCCCCAGATGTTATAGTTGCTTTTATTCACGAGTGTTGTCTTATAGAATAAACTTGATTTTACGGATGAAAGAAAATGAAGGCTGAAAGAATCAAATTAACATCTCCAGAGGCTTTTATGGCTGCTCTCTCCCGATATGAATCAAATAAAGATTATAATAAAAATAAAATAAATGATGAAAACGAGAAATGGGGTCAAGGGACTGTTGTTACTTGAAGACTTTTTATCTCATATGCAAACTAAAATTCTAATATATTGATGTCCGAATTTCCAGATAGAAAATTCCTAAGACGATTTGTTGTTCTTTATTAACCAAGAAAGCTTGGTGATATCGTATTTTACTCAGATCAAATATACTAGTGATGGTATATTCGAATAATTGTTCAACACGATAGCCTGAATAGCTAAAATTAGAAAAAGTAGTTAAGAAACTAATATCGTCGCTTTTATTGATGGAATATGATTCGCTCTCAAAGTTAAACATGATAAAATGCGTCAGTGGGAAAGTTTCAATATAAGCAACCTTTTCAAGAGTTGGAGTAATCATTTGTGTTGAAGAGATGTTAATGATTTCTGCAGCATTAGCACAATAGAGACAAGAAAGATTTGATAAGCTGGTGACATTATCACCATAAAAGAACTGTCTGTTTCTTGCAGGATCTACATAAAAAGAGTTCCACTCACAATATTGTAGGGGAGGAGGAGGTAAGAAGAGTGAACCATTAACAGATTTCGAATATACTGTAATCTCTGGTTTCAGATCCAATTTCGAGAGATTCAGATCAAAATAAAATAAATTATTAAAATCAGCCCTTTCAATTGCTGCTAATACTTGTTCTTCAGATTCAGTTGTATAGTTTCGAAACTCCTCTATCATAATGTTTGGTCCTTCTGTGCATCCACACAGTACAATAACAAGTCCTAATGTGCATATAATTGAAAATCTTTTCAATAGATGCATGTAAATTCCTCTTTCATCTTTAAAATGTCTTCTATGAATATTTTTTTGCTTTATAAAATCCAATTTGTGTTAATATTTCGAAAATATCTTCGATTACTTAAAATTGATCCAATTAACTTAACTATTCAATAAGGAATTGTACTTAATCTATTCTATTTATACTCAGAAACACCTACAACGGAACTCTAGACTTATGGATGATCCAGAAATAATTTCAGTACATTCTAGCTATGTTTTAGACCTCATTTTTACCCCTGATAATCAAACATTGATCTCTTCAGGAATGGATAATATAATTAATTTGTGGGATGTCCCTGATTGGAAGTTAAAAGGTAGAATAACAGGTCACACGCAGAGTGTAAATACTATTGCACTTTCACCAGATACTAAAACATTAATTTCAGGCTCCTCGGATTCAACGGTGAAACTCTGGTCGTTCCCAGATGGAAGAGTAAAAATGACGCTTAAAGGGCATAAGAAAACAGTTACTTGTGTGAATATATCATCTAATGGTAGAATTCTCGTTTCAGGCTCTTATGATGGTTATGTTAGACTTTGGGATTCAAAAACTGGTGAGAGTATCGGCACTATTAATGCTTTGAAACGAAATGTATCATCAAACGTTTTTCTTCCAGATAATAGGACATTATTAGTATCAGGTCTTGCTGAAGATATTATGATTTATGAAGTTCCATCTTGTGATTTGGTCAAAAGCTTACAAGGCCACAGAACAGCTGTCACCGCTCTCACGATTTCCTCTGATGGTAAATATCTAGCTTCTTCAGGTTACGATGGAACAGTAAAACTATGGGATATAAGTAGTTGGGAGATTCTACAAGAAATTAAACTAAAATCATAGGGATTTTCTCATTCTGCATTTCCACCTGACAATAAAACCCTTGTTATAATCGCTGCATATCAAATAATGCTCTGGTCAATTGAGAATGGCAAAATAATAACTCAAAAGGCATTAAAACCTAAGGGAGTTACTTCTGTGACCTTCTCCCCGAACGGAAAATGGTTAGCCGTTGGAGCAGCAGATAAGAAGATTCGAATATGGAAAATGTAAACTTAGAAAAAAAACAGAGAAAATTAAACTGGAGTTTTTTTAAAGATTACTTTTTTTCATAATATTGTATGGCATATTCTTCAATAGAAAGTGGTTGATAATCAAAAGTCTGTTTAAGTAGTTTTTGATGTTCAAACACTTGTTCTATAATCTCAGCCGTAAATGCTGTATTCATTAAAAGAATAAACTTCAACATTTGAGAGATATATGGAAAAATTGGAGTTAATAATCCTGTAATTGTGGCTGCTACCTTTATAGGAAGTAATGGGATCTTTCGAAAGCCAACTTCCTTTCCAGAAATTTTCGATATCCTTTCTGCAGCTTCTCTAAAAGATATCACGTCAGAACCAACTAGACTAAATCGTTTTTTATTCAAATCAGTTCGTTTAACGACTTGTGCAGCAATAATCCCAAGATCGATAGGCGCGATCGTTGGTAATGCTGGTGGGCCTCCCCCAGGAACAGTCATCTTTCCATTACGAATCATTGTAAAGAAAATATCCATCGAAGGTGGAGCACCTAGAATGGTATAATTGAACCTTGATTGTTCTAATGATTCCTCAATTTCACATTTAATTCTGGCTTGAAGCATATCTACATTTTCATCGGGTTTTCCAAATACAGAAATATATACAATTCGAGCTATCCCTAACTTCTCTGCTTCTTCAAAGACCATTAGCACAGAATCTCTTTCAATAAGTTTCAACTTACGTATTGTTTTTCGATTGAAGGCGGAAATACTGATGATAATTGCTTTTACTCCTACAAGTGCATTGATTACAGCATCTTTCGAAGTAATGTCTCCCTCAATAATTTCGGGTTCCTCACCTAAAATTTCTCTTGCTTTTGTTTCATTTCGAGATAATACTCGAACTTGTTGTTTACTTTTGATTAAAGCATTAACAATGTGTTTGCCATAATGACCTGTTCCCCCTAAAACAAGTATTAAATCCTTATTTGAACCATCTGTCATAATTATTCCTCATTTTCAAGACTTGGAAAGAACTGATCCTGCAATATTTTCATGTTCATCGCAATATTCTGAATAAAATCTATTAAGTACTTAAAAGAGCTTATAAAATCTTGATTAAAGGTTTGTAAAGCAATTGAATAAGATGTGTCTGTTGTAGATTTAATGATCAGCAATCCTGAGGCATTTTCACCCTTTGGATCAACAAAGAGAAAATTGGGCCTTATTGTTAGGAATTGGCCAAGACTATCTAAAATCGGGCTAAGCATGGGATTTGCTTCAAGGGGAATCATTTCCGCAAGTTTGGTTAATTTACCTGCATTGATTCCCAGATGTTCTGAACATATTTCCTCTAGAGGCACGTTCAACTGGATAGTCTCTTCTTCCAACATAAGAAGTTTGACATTGATTCCCCTTTTAATTGCATTTTGAAGATTGGAGATAACAGGTTTGATATATTCAGGGAACAGGTTGCTGATAATCGAAACCTTTGCTGAATCTATGATTTCTTTCTCAATTCTTTCAATGTTGGAGTTACCTTTGATCATCCATATTTCTTGAGGAGACTTTTCTGGAATTTCAGTAAATTTCTCAAGGTTCTGGATAGTACGTTCGGCAGCTATAGTTATTGGATCAACGAGTGATTTCTGCATATATGAAATAAGATCGGATGGATTACTATAAAGAAGACGAAAGGTGTTGGCACTACCCTTAATTTCTCCTTTTAAAACTAATTTCTTAGTAATAAGACCTCCAAGAGCTTGATAGATTTTATTACGCTGTATATCAGTTTTATCTTCAATTTTAGACACCTCTCCTGATCCACCAAGTTGAACTAGAGCTAATAGTGTTTTACTTTCGTTCTGTGACAACCCCAGTGTCTGAAAATCAGAAATTAATAATTCATTAGTGCTCATGATATGCTATTTACCCCTTGAGGGGTATCAAAATAGCAAGGCTTTTTAACCTTTTTAATAATTGTGAGACTCATCTTGTAAATGTCGAATCACGAAACTCACCTCCTCTAACTCGCTCACTATACGAAATCCCAAATCGTGAGACCTCATATTCCAAATATGGTCAGACAGAGGACTCAGATAATATCGAAAGGAATCCAACTCTCCACGTTGTCCAGTCTGTTCGTCAAAAATGACCGCATGAAAAACAATCGTATCCCGTAACTTCCCCTCTAGAAGGTCTTTATATCCTGTCTTATCTACCGTTACAATTCTAATTTCCGTCATAATTCTAAGACTTTTGTCCAAATCTATTGGTCTAGTTAAGATGACCACCTGTGGGAGAATATAGTTAATGAGTGTGTCAGTACTTACCTTCCTTTCTTTCCCTGTTATTAAAGGGTGAATATCTAGACATCTCTCGAACTGCTGGAGGTACTCTGTTGGAGTGGGCCGATCCATATCGTCAAATACAAGAGTGATAAGCTGAGGTTTCTCCTCCAAGATATTTGCAGATAATGCCTCTGGAAAGAAAATGCGCCCCTTTGCAGTCTCATCACGGTTCTGTACTATCGTCTTCACATCCTGAATCAACATTCTAAGTACATCTATTAATGCGAGACCCCCCTGTTTTATCTGCTTCAGGTGCTGTATTTGGATTCTATTTGCATTCCTTCCGCCACTCCTGAAATCTGGTCCAAGATTTGGAGGAGGGAAAAACCACTTGAAATCAGAGTAAAAAAAATCAGAATAACGTGATACGGTGGCGGGGTCGTACCCCCCACTGAAATAGGAGAGAGGCCATACCAAATCTTCATCATCTGTTGTTTGGGGTAGGATGCGCTCCATATATGCTCCTAAAGTCCAAAACCATCCATCAATGAACTCTCGACTCATAGAGGTCATAATCTCCGCCATTGACATCTTTTGACATCGAACTCTTTGATCTTCTTCTTCCTGAGCATCCCGAATTATTTGAATGACTTCTTCTTCTGGGATTGACTGACTAGATTTCTCTTCCTTTTTCGGATGAGTCACCCATATACTTCGATAATACAACACATTTACTGAATACTCACTAAGAGGTCCGTGACGATCTTTTGGAGGAAATCCAATACCATAAAATAAAACACCACAAGGAGGTCTTGTTGCCAAACTTCCACCCTCCTTAAGCCATGTCTCATCAAAAGTTTTAGGGAGGGTATAAATTGCTAATAGATCACTAAGTTCATGACCCCTCGCCTGAAAGGGAGGGATAATGGCGGTTACCTCTACTTGGGGCAAGATATGGGAAAGAAAGAAGTCCACTTTTACCATTTTTGTCTTAGTGGAGAAAGACTGAAAATTTAACTTCTCTTCGAATTTTTGAAGAAATTCATTTGTGTTCATCATATCACCCAGAGTCCCTTTATTCACTATTGTTCCTTAAAGTATATAATATTAACATCGAAACATTGATGTGAAGCTAAGATTTTTTATTGAAACCTGATATTGTAGATAGTTTTGGTGAGATTTATGACATTTGATATTGAAATAAATCATGTTTCCAAACGATTTGGAGATGTTATCGCAGTCGATGAGCTAGATCTTCAGGTAAAACGTGGAGAAATCTTTTGTCTCGTTGGGCCGAATGCAGCAGGTAAAACTACTACCATACGTTTGCTATTAGGAATTTTGAAATCTGAAAAAGGTTCAGGAGAAATTCTAGTTAAGGGTTATCATATTCCTAAAGAAAAGAAGAAGCTTAGACGGATTATGGGGTATCTTCCTCAACAAAGGGCGCTTTATGATCTTTTAACTGCAAAAGAGAACATTAAATTCTTTGCACGAGCAAAAGGTGTTCCCAGTGATGTGGCAAGTGAAAATACCTCCTTAATGATCAAAAAATTGTCTCTCAACGAGCATAAAAACAAATTGGCACTTCATTTATCAGGAGGCACACAACAAAGAACTGCTCTTGCACAAGCAATGGTAAATAAACCAGAAGTTGCCTTCCTTGATGAACCAACTGTTGGTCTTGATCCTGTCTTACGGCGAGAATTCTGGCAATATTTTCGAGAAATAGCTCAAGAACAAGGAACAACAATTTTAGTTACTACTCACTACTTAAATGAAGCAGAGTGGGCGGATAGAGTGGGTGTGATGAGAAATGGCTCTCTCCTTGCTGTCGATACCCCAGAAAACCTGTTAAAGCAAACTGGACAAAATAATATGGAAAATATGTTTTTTGAGTTAATAAAGGGGGATATGGCATGAGATTTGCTTATTTAATAACTATAAGATTATGGAAACAACTCCTACGTGATAGGCGAACGTTAGGATTATTACTATTCGCTCCAATTATCTATATCATGGTTTTTGGGATTGCATTCGGTGGTGAAATCGAACATGAACCAGTAATTGTCATTAATGAGGATAGCGATGCTCAAATACCGAAAATAGAATTACTTCCTATTTATCCGTTCATAAACATTACAGAACAGAAAGTTTCAGCTTTAGGAGCTAAGATTGTTAATTCTTTAGATAAATCTGTTAAAGTCGATATTACCCTCAGTTCTCTCAATTATTCGGATGCCAAAGAACTAGTGATCCAGAAACAATATAAATGTGTTATCTGGATTCCTGTAAACTTCACCTACAATCTTGCTTCTTTTTCTGGTGAGAATGTCTCAGTAAAACTATTTTTAGATAATAGTAATCCTCAAGAAGGTGGCGTAATAATCCAAGCGTTTCAAGAGGCATTTCAAGAAGCTACTGGGGAACTTCGTGAGAATCTGAAATTTGATATAGGTTATGCTTTTGGAGAGGATTCAACAACCCTTGACTTTTTTGCCCCCGCTATGATAATCTTTGGTGTCTTCTTTTTCTCTTTTATACTTGTAATGATGAATCTTATCGGCGAAAGGAAGGGAGGGACATTGCCATTACTTCTCCAATGTCCTTATGATAAAGGTCAAATTATTCTGGGCTATCTTGCAGCTTTCTCCATTGTCAGCATGGCTCAAACAACCGTAATAATTTTCGTGGCAAGAGTAATGTTTGATGTTTCCTTTGGAACCTCTTTAGCTCATTATATTTCTCTCTATATCGGTGCTGTCATCCTTGGATGGAATGGATTAGTCCTTGCAATCTTTTTATCATCCTTTGCCAGGTCTGAATTTCAAGCAATCCAATTCGTCCCATTAGTAATCTTACCCGCACTTTTATTGTCAGGAATAGTTATTCCCATTAGTCAAATCCCAGAAATTATTCGCTGGGTCTGTTATTTACTACCTACTACATATGGAGTTCATCTGTTACGGCAAGTCGCCATCGAAGGATATGTTTTAGAGTTGTTCAATGTCGATCTAATTGCCATGTTAATATTCTTTGGATTGTTTCTGATTGGTAGTCGATTTACTTTAAAAGAAACATAGAAGTAATCGTTTCAGTTAAGGTAAACTTAAAAAATTAGTAAATTCTCATGAAAAGCCAGGGGAAATAATGTTTCAGAAGAGAGTGATGAGAGGATTTTTGATCATTCTTGTTATTCTCCTGAGCTTACCATTCCCTTGGATGAAAACTCGTGAAAATAAAGGGAATATTCTTTTAAATGAGCCTGTTACGGATGAAAAAACGGACATTATCCAAATTCAACTAAATCTAACCTTTGGTGGGCCAGAAAGAGACTATGCTGTTGAAGGAGTTCAGACTACTGATGGGGGGTTCCTCCTTGCTGGCTCCACTGAATCCTATGGTGAAAGAGATTCAGATATGTGGTTAGTGAAGATAAATGCGAATGGATCTGTAGAATGGAACCAAACTCGTGATATCTTTGGGAGTGACTGGGCTTCTGATTTAATCCAGACCAAGGATGGAGGTTTCCTCTTAATAGGGACCTCCTCAATCCAAAATATGCTTCCTGTTCTTTATTGGGGGTCAGCTTGGAAAGTATTCGCTAATGGAACGGAAGATTGGTGTCAGTCTTATTATTACTTACGAAGCAGATGGCAGGCAGATGAACATTGCTTTTTAAATTCGGTAATTCAGACTGTTGATGGGGGGTTCCTCCTTTCAGGTTATACATCAGATTATTTTCAAGGCTCGAGACCCAATAATTTGGATATTTGGCTTATAAAAACTTTTATTAATGGGTCTGTTGAATGGAACCAGACCTATGGATCAATGGATGATCGTAGTTACTCAGTAATTCAAACAATTGATGGTGGGTTCCTCATTGCTGGTGAAACTGGAACCTATGGGGCTTATGATGAGGATATTGTGCTACTCAAGACTTACATGAATGGGTCGGTTGAATGGAATCAAACCTATGGGGGATCGGAGAGTGATTATGCTATATCATTGATTCCAACTATTGATGGAGGATTTCTCCTTGCTGGTGTGACAAATTTCTGGACCAATGATTCGGATATCTGCCTTGTGAAGACTGATGAGAGTGGATCCGAGAAATGGAATCAGACTTATGGGGGAGTAAAACGAGACAGACCTTCTTCAGTTATTCAGACTGCTGCTGATGAGTTTCTCATTGTTGGTACGACTGAATCCTATGGAGCTGGTAATGACGATATCTGGCTTGTCAAGACTTGGGCCAATGGAACAATCAAATGGAATCAAACTCTTGGCGGATCAGGAGAAGAATTTGGTAGATCAGTTATTCAGACTGCTGCTGACGGGTTCCTCATCATTGGTGCTACGAATTCCTATGGAGTGGGTGATTATGATATGTGGTTAGTAAAACTCTCTGAAGTAAAAGATACAACCACAGAAGTAACAATCAAGACAGAGGAAGAAATAATTCCAACGAAAACTATCTCCAAGAATTTAAGTGTGTCAGATAGTTCATCTATGTTCTTCACTGGATTTGGGACACATCTAGTTTTCGTGATATTTTTAATGGAACTTATTTACTATAAAAAAAGGAAAAAAGTTTAGAATCACCACACTGAAACATCGAAAGAATTTAATTCTCTGAGTCCATGAAATACCTTACATAAGATATAATTTTTCGAGTCGATTTACTCTCAAAGAAACTTGAAATGCTACAGCAAGGTGCTCCAATGAACGAGTCATCACTGTCGTGACTTAATCATTTGTTCATAAGATGGACAACCTAGCTGACCTTGCATACATTTCTCACAGAATGAGCCTCGTACGAAGAAGTTTGGTACAATGCCGAATAAAATGTACACTGATAGAAGAGTGATATTTCCTATTGAAAAATCAATTAGGAGTAGTAAAATACCAGCAACTATTGGAAGAAGCATTGTTCCAAAACTTAAAACAGCTGTTGGAATTACTTTTCTGCGATTACTGAACTCCTCTGGATTTCCTTTCTTAAAAAGTATTGCAGCTAGTTTTCCCAAGCCAAAATTGCAGTACTTTCCGAGATAAAAGCAATTGGTGCATCGTAATTTCATACTGACTCCTATGTTAGTGATTGTAAGTATTAGAAAAAGAACACCTAGTAATGGAGAAAGAACATAAAAAACGGCCGTACCTAATAAATAGCTGATAATAGTGAGAGTTGCAGAGACACAAACAATTTTAATTGGATAATTTTCCAATTTTTTTGCTTCTGGAGTTGTTTTTGAGGCCATCATTAATCTCTCGAAGTTTATTTCTTTTTTCATTAATAAAGTGAATCTTGATCGTTAAAAATAAAAGATTCTTGGTATAAAAGCAATACTTATCCATTGAAAATGTCCGTTATAGTGGTGCGAGTGACGGTTTCCTGAACGTGGGATCTCAAGTTCCCCATTGGAACACAGTGACCGCAATATATCAAGCAGAGAAAACTGCTGCTACTTCGGGCTCCAGATACAATTTTGGAGTGAAAACTACTCCAGTAGAGACACATCATGGGATAAACACAAATGATTGTTTCTCCTGGAGCGTTTTTCCTCGTGGAAACACTAATTCTGTGACCCCGAATATCTCGCTCTCAACAGACTTAACAAACTCATCGAATGGTTGGGTTTTTACCAATACAAATTTCTGGTACTGGTATCACAATAGTAACCTTACTAACGAAATTATCCTGCGTCATCCATTGGTTAACAACTTTAACAACAAAAAAGCATATGAAAGTAGTGTCCATTATGATTTTAACACATCAGAAATCGGGGAATTTAATGGTGAGAAATTCATTCCACGTGGACGATCCGATTATGATACATATGGAAATGGAAAAAACTACGGGGCAGGGATTCCATGGGCCCTATATTCGGGGCTCATCGTTGATGATGTAATAACCGACATCTCTGATGTTACTTCTGGATCTGCCATGGATTACTTTAACATGACTCAGCAGACAGGTGGTTCAACTCTCACCTGGTCGAAAGGAGGAACCAACCAATATTTCTACCCATCTTGTGTTGTTGATACATACTCCTTTGACTCTGATGGGTATACTGATGGCGACAGTTATGGTGGTACGCAAAGCGATGGAACACCATTACAGTGGTTATCTTCAGGACCAGATCACAAGATCGGAATTGATACATTAGTTCCTGCGTTAGCCAATCCTCCTATTGATGTTATTAGGATTGCACCTGCCTCCAATTGTCAGTGGTCAGATGAAGGAGATGATGCGTACTTAAATGTGGACCCAGTTAAGACACTCAAGGTTACACTCCGAGATGGAACAAGTTGGTCATCACCAATAATAAGACAATACACCATCCATTTCCAACCATGGCAAACATCCGACATAGTTATTATTGTCAATCCTGAGGGAGACGCAGAACATGCTATCTACCCAGAGATGGTGGAGTTTCAGATCCTAGAGGTATGGGATGATGATTACAGTCAGATGAACAAGGGAACAGGCACAGCTTCTGACAACTTTGGTGGAATTGCAGAAGTGTACTTGTATGGACGGACAGTAACCTCTTACGAACCTCTCGAGTCGAAAATAATCATGATGGATGCAGCGGAGGATAGTATCCGCTATAGTGCAAAAGAAATCGAGGGTGCATTTAATGGAGGCAAATATTGGGTTCCTTTGGGTGAATCTGAGCATATCGGTTACCGGGCATATTGCGGGGGTTCATACAATATAGCAATTGCAGCTATAGAAAACGATAAGGATACTACAGGTTCACTTCGCTATAATTGCAACATGGCAACCACATTCCAGACAATGTCGATTGACTTCTCTGCACAACTTGCAAAAGATGTAGAAACTGAATATTGGGAGCAGTTCTGGAATAATTTATGGAGATTAGTAATCATGGTTGTAGCGGCCGCTGTCGTTGGTGCTTTTCTTTGGGGAGCAGGAGCGGTGATATTCGGTACCACATTGACCACAGGAGGAATACTAATGGGAATGGCGTCAAAATTTGTTTGGAGTGCTATTTTCGGATTAGCTATGGTCAGTGGGGTTATTGGGATAAGCACCATTAATCCAACCCTTGCTTGGGGGATAAGTACCTTCATTTTGGAGGTTAGAGATGTCGTTGCTGCATTAGCAATCTCAGGTTTATGTCACCTGCTTGATGTTGTCATTTCTCCAAAGGAGTGTTTCTTCCGAGAGAATTTGGGCCCCCTTTTGTATGGGCTATATATGTACACTCTTGATTTAGATGGAACAGTTGCGCGAGGGGCCACGATGATCTGGGCTGAGGCTACTGGGGCTTTCGATTCTGATGAAATGATCTATTTGACCTTTGATGACTATGAGATTGCCCTCATGAGTGGTGAAGCTTTTAACTGGTTGGATTATTTCATAAGTGGTGGAACATAAGTTCCTCACCTTTGGAAAAAAGGCTAATTTAGGTTTTTATAAGCAAAATCTTAGCTAAATTAATCGATGGAGAAGTAATCGACATTGACAGACAGTAACGCTGAAGAAGGATTAGGGAATGTTTATTTTCTCCTGTTCTTCGCGATAATTCTGTTTACAATTTCCATGGGGGTCATCTATGTTGGCATTTGGGTATTCTATACCCTTTATATTCGCTATATGCAAACACTTCCAGAGACAGCACATTGGATGATTCCCCCTTTACTTGACCCTGAATATGTTACCCTCTTTTTCACACCTGAGACCATCGCTATTGAATTATTATGTGGAGCCTTCGCAATGTATGGGGGTGCTAAAATCATTCAGCAGATGAAAATGAATGAAAGACACCCTGGAAACAGTCAGGGGATTTCTTGGATGATTATTAAATACTCATTCCTCATATTCGTGACTCTTCTTGTGTTTTACCTTCACTGGCTCCCCGCTGGATATGATCCTGATGATCACATGGAAATGGGGGACATTATCCGTTATCTTTGGTTTATAGATCCCCGTGATTTCCCAAAATGGTTTGGATCGTCCAGTACGCGACCCCCGTATTTACTCCAAGCCTCCTTCATCTATCCCCTCCGAGTTCTCTCCATTGTTGTTGTCTTCGTCATGCCTGTCTATTTCCTGATCCTTGGCAGTGTCCTCTATGATAACGCTCTAACTCCCCGTCTATTCCGAGAACGCCTTTTTCCATTATTTGTCTCTCAAGTAGCAGTTTTTTCCTTTTTACTCATGGTCTTAAACCAAATTAGTTGGAAGGCGCCTACGGTGATTTATCCGCCCATGAGCTGGGCGTCGGAACTTGACCACCTCCATCCCCTCACAACTTCTCTCTGCTTCTTCTGGGTAGACCTTTTTGCCCTTCTTTTTTTTGGATCGATCTTTTACCGAATCCACTTAGTTAAAAAGGGACAACTTGCTGATCCTGATTCTTTCCACAGTTTAAATCTTGTTATTACTATTCTTCTGCTCCCATTGGGTATTGGACTCTCCCTCATGGTGAACTTTTTACTATCCACCTTGTTTGGACAAGTATCGTTGCTAATTCCTTTCCTCATTCGTATTATGATCACTGGGGGTATTCTAGTCCTGATTCTCCGTGAGAAAAGCCCATTACGACGCTTTCATTATTCGAAATTTTTTTGAACTGTTTAGATGTGAACTTTAATAAAGTTTATATGAACGTTCACTAATAATTACTATTTCA
>JBHLKY010000017.1:70658-117836 GCA_048886185.1 Candidatus Hermodarchaeota archaeon | reverse complement strand
TAGGACTTCCTGATACTTACCGTTCTCATAGAGGTCTTTAAGGGTCTTTGCCAGCATTTTCGGTGTCTGCTCTCTTTATTCTGTTGAGTAAGAATTGTATCCAGTATAATCTGAGATATAATATATAATGCTTGTTCCTCTATTTGATATGAGTCTAACATTCACAAATTTAGCAACTTATCGTATGTTATTTGACATTTTATATCACGTTTTATATAAAAAACCAGTTATATCCAACGTTAAACGACATCAGAAGTCTTCAGGCTAATTGAGAAGAAAAAAGAATGAAAAGACTTCCTCCTAGGAGATTACTTAGGCTTTCCATATCCAATGTTTCTTTGGAATTATTCTCTAACTTAGATTTAATGATAGCATTTTTCGCAAGATTTATTAAATGGCTACCTTAGCTGATGTGAATCCCATTTGGAGGAAAAATAATGGAAAACACTAGTAATTTCAAGGATGTTAAAGTAGAAGAGGAAACACTTGATCCTGCTGATTGGGACCAAATGAAGGATTTAGGTTGTCGAATGGTAATAGATATGATGAATTATTTGGAAAACGTTCGTGAGCGTCCTGTTTGGCAACAAATTCCAGACTCAATTAAGGAATTTTTCAGGAAACCTATACCAACAGATCCAGAGGGAGTAGAAGAAATATATCAAGATTTTGTAGAAAAAATCCTCCCCTTTCCCACGGGTAATATTCACCCCCGGTTTTGGGGTTGGGTAGTCGGCACTGGAACTCCTTTAGGGATGCTAGCTGAGATGTTAGCCACAGGAATGAACCCACATCTTGGAGGAGCTGAACATGCTGCTAATTATGTTGAAACGCAAGTAATAAATTGGTTTAAAGAGATAATGGGGTTTCCAAGTACAGCTAGTGGGTTGTTAGTAAGTGGGGGATCAATGGCAAATTTAATTGGCTTAACAGTGGCTCGTAATATTATGGCCAGATATGATATTAAAAAACTGGGGTTAAAATCATTTCAAAATATGACCTTTTACAGTTCAGAAGAAACACATCTTTCTAATCCAAAAGCGATTGAGATATTAGGACTAGGTAGCGATGCATTTCGTAAAATCCCTGTGAATGAGAAATTTCAAATTAATATTGCAAAGTTAAAGGAATGTATTTTAGAAGATCGTGACAATTATTACCAGCCGGTATGTATTATTGGTAATGCGGGCACCGTTAATACAGGTGCATTTGACGATTTAGATATGTTAGCAAATATCTGTGAAGAGGAGAACATGTGGTTTCATATTGATGGAGCATTTGGGGCTTTAACAATATTGTCTCCTAGGCTAAAATCGATGGTCAAAGGTATGAATAGAGCTGATTCTTTGGCTTTTGACCTTCATAAATGGATGTACATGCCTATTGAAGTAGGATGCGTATTAGTTAGAAGTGAAGAAGATCATAAAAAAACATTCGCATACACAGCAAGTTCAGACTACCTAACTCATCACTCACGAGGAATTGGAAGTGGAGAGAAATGGTATCTTGACTATGGTGTCCAAATGACCCGTGGATTCAGAGCTTTGAAAGTTTGGATGGGAATTAAGGAACATGGTATCAAAAAATATGGGAGACTTATCCAGCAAAATGTTGAACAAGCACAATATTTAGCAAAATTAATTCAAAGTTCTACTGAACTGGAGATTTTAGCACCTGTATCATTAAATATTGTATGTTTTAGATTCATCGCAGATGGACTTAATAATTCGGAGTTAAACTACACGAACAAAGAAATTTTAATGAGATTACACGAGAGTGGGATTGCTGCCCCGTCTTATACCATGATTGATAATAAATATTCTCTTCGTGTCGCAATCACAAATCATAGAAGTCGAAGAGAAGACTTTGATGTATTAATTAAAGCAATATTAAGAATTGGACATGATTTGCTGAAGAGTCAATAGTGGATTATTGATTAAGTAAGAAATCCAACATCTCGTCTAATAATTCATTAAAATTCTCTGGAAACGCATGACCCAATTCTGGAATCTCATAAAAGTTATGTTCAATTTTATTCTGGATTAATAGAATCCGTAGCTCTTTTATTTTTTCATACTCTGGGTCTTTTGATCCTACTAATATACAACACCTGACCCCGTCTTTCCTGGCTCTCTCAAAATTTCGTGAAATGACATCAGGTTGAAACAAAGAGGGATTGATTGCAATACATCCTTTGACTGGAAATTGTGGACGTGCAAAAGTAGCTTCTAACGCCAATGTACCACCAATCGAGGAACCGGATAAAAAAATGCGATTTAAATCAATTTGATATTTGTCAATAATTTCTGAATATATTTTATTCAAATCTCTTAAACCACTGTCTATATCTAGCCAAGTGAATTTGTTTGGTTCAACTATCTCCGATGATTGAGGTAAAGCTAGTATGATGTCATATTCTAATGCTGATTTCCACTGATGTTCAGTTTCTTCAATATTACTAGTTCCTTGATGGAGTGCAAAAAATACTGGGTACTTATTTGTCGAATCGTAATTCTTAGGAATCTGAACAACCCATTTATATTTAGTAGATTCTCTAATTTTCCTATAACGATCCAAATATTTTTTTATCACTAGGTTGAAATGTGTGTTGCTGCATAGCTGATCATAATTAGGAAACATACTGATGGATGATTCTGACCACCATAATCCTTTCTTATATCCTTCTTCCAATGTTTCAACCATTTTCTCCTCTAAATTTAGTAATGCTTGAAAATAAGCTAAATTGAAATATGCAGCATTCGCATGTTTAGGGAATTTCTCCTTAATTTCCATCGCAATCTTCAATCCATTTTCCATTTCTTGATTTTCAAAACTTTCTTGTAATTTTTGACGAATTTGTTGATAGTTTTCCTCGCTCATACTTCAATCCTCAATTTTTTATTTTTATCAATAATTACTTGGGTTAAACCACTACTATATAAAAACTCTGACTTTACTGCAACTATGGAAATTTTAGGGGTAAAATATTTCTTTTTCTTTACAGTATAATCCTCCTTCCTGTCTTTAGAATTTCTATTTGCCATTTAGTAATAGACTAAATGCTTATCTACCTTTGTATTGCCATTAAATAATTTATTACTATGAGAAAGTTCTTTAAACAGTTTCTGAATTTATTTATTGGCGTAAATTTTGCTGAAACTCTGTTTGGAACCAGTTATGATCTTTTTTTGGTTTTTCATCAGCATTAAAAATAAATTTATTTTAATTCATTCTTATAAAGAAATGCAAGAGTCAATCCATTATGAAGACAAAATTTAGACTTGCGGGTAAAGCAGATCGGGAGCTATTAATTCATCATTTTAACCACTATAGAAATAAAGTATTTCAGGAAAAAAGAGTCGATTGTTTTATAGAACATAATTACTCTCTATTAATGTTTGTTGATGAACATTTTATTGGGATTATTCAGTGGTATGTGAAGGAGGATCCTGGATTGGGAGTTGTAGAATTTGAAGAACTCTTCATACGAGATAGCTTTCGAAATAAAGGAATGGGTACACAACTAGTAAAGAAAGCTTTACTTGAAATTGAGAAAAAGATCCATCCTCTTCATTCAGTCTTTCTATTCATTGATAGAAAAGATGAAGTGACTCAGCACATTTTCTGTAAATTTAAGTTTAAAAAAGTAGCAGAGATTCCTGATTTATTTAAAAGCGATGAAACAGTGTTGTTATATTTAAAAACATTTTCTTGATAGAAAAGTATAAGGCTGTTCAATGATGATTTATTGTGTTTTATTTCTTCGTAGTAATCTAATAACATCTTCTGGACATACTGAAATACATAATCCACAACCTAAGCATTTTGAGGAATCATAGAATAATTTATTATCGCTGAAGTACCTAGCACCAAAATAACATCGATTGATACACTTTCCGCAGTCGGTGCACTTATCACCATCTTGATGAGCAATGAAATTACTGGCAATTATTGATGGTAATTTTCCATATTGCTTAATTGCTTTCAACATGATACAACAGCATGGACAGCAGTTACATATCACGTAAAAGTATTCAGAAGTTGGAGCAGTAATTAATTGATGTACTAGTCCCTGTTTATCAGCTTTTGAGACAATCTTTTTCGCTTGTTCTTTGGTTATTGTTTTCATTGGAATTTTATTTGATAAATCTTTCAATCGCTTCCCCATCCCAATGTGAATACAGGTCCATACCGAGTTATCACACTTTTGATAAGTAGAACGACAATAACAATAACCAATAGCCACAATAGGCATTCGGTCAATTATCTCGGAAATTTCTTCTGTTGCGAGAATTTGTTTAGTATGCTGAAGGTTTATGTTAAGGGGAATGATTCTACTTCCATAGATCGTATTGAAAAGGGGAATGGTACTGTTATAAAACCCAGGGAGAATAAATTTATCAAATTTTCGTCTGAATTCGAGAATAGGAACTTCAAGTGATCCGAAAAATGATGCTAGAGTTGTACCAATCTTTGGATATTTTGTCAAACCCTGAAGGATGGCGATTAGGAGATTAGATATAGTCATTAGAAATACCAACTTATATTTTCTTTATTGTTTTTGTATTGCTTAAAAGAGAGTTTATCTTACCATTCTCGATGGGCAAAATTTTGACGGAATATCTTCGAAAGATTGCGTTAGTCCTCAATATCCTCTGTCCAGTCCTGTTTCATAAATTGAGGTATAAAAGTATGAAACTCAATAATCGCCGAACTGTAGAGGGAGATCTTAATTACTACTTCATTGAAAGATCTTTGAACGGCACTGAGGTCATTAATGGCATTATTCCTCATCTTGCAACAAAATAAAGCAAAGATAACTAGAATGTCAAAAAAGGACTTCAGCTTTAATTTCAAACTAGACACGATCTGTCAATAGGATATGGTATCTTCTCGTACAAAAGTCTTCTTTATATAAGTTTCAAACACACTTGAGTCTCCACTTTCATTACGAATTATCCTTCTCAAGTCACATTGAGGGTAAAATATTTTTAATGAATCTTTTACTTGTCCTAGTTAAAATAATTTGGTGGAAAAATTATGAGTGAAAGGAAATATAAAGAAGCTGAAAAATTACGAAAAGAATCCTTTAAGAAACGAGATGAAGCTGTAAATTTAGCCAAAAAAGCTGAAGAAAAGATCAAGGAAGCAAAACATCTTCAGGTAGAAGAGAGGAAAATAAGGAAAGTTAAAGATCTTAAATCAGAACAAATGAAACGTATTAGCGAAATTAAAAAGAAAATAGAAGTGGGGGAAAAAACTCTCAAATTAGAAGAAAAAAAACAGATCAATGAAGCTAAGAAGAGACGAGAGGCTGCTGAAAAGACAGTCAAAGCTGAAAAAAGATAGTTTTTAACTAATTTAGGTTAATCAGAACAAGAATCTTATAAATTATTCAGGGATAGTTTTATAGAAAGTAAATGTGAAGACATTTCCTGAATGAGTATCCTGTGTATTATTACGTTCCCACTTAGCGTTTAATCGATCATATAAACTCTTGAATTCTGTTATCAACTCACTATACTCTTCATCTGTAAGTAATGCTGTAAAACCATAAAAACCCCACACAATAGGGTCACATTTAACATATTTTGCTACTTCTTGAGGTTTCATACGGTTAATAGCTGTTGAAATTTCAAGTAACGCACCGATATTCGCTTCGAGAGCTGACTTAATCCTTGTTAACATTTTTTCATCATCCATACTATCTTGTTTAATCCTCTCTGAAAGAGTGTCATAGTCTTTGGGAGGAGGTTCATGCTTTATAGAATAGTATGTAACAATTATATTGGATCTGTTTTCATCTTTTTCAGATCGTACACGTACTTTTCCTTCCTCCTTTAATTCTTTGAGATAATTATAGCAGCTCTGCCGTTTCAATCCGGTTTTAACTTGTAGTTGTTTTGCTGTAAGTTCGCCATCGCGAAACAATAAAAATCGGATCAATCCTTTGAAAATAGCTTTGCTGGATAGATATTCATCTCTTTTACTTGATTTTTTCATACGTTATAACCTGGGGTAAACTTTCAAGTTACTTTAGCTTTAATAGTAATCTTAAAAAACGTTTCCATAATATGGAAGAAATATATTATTCCATACTTTGGAATCATAAAAAAATCTCTTTTCGCAATATAACCAGTTTAAAAATGAATAGAGTCAGGTAAAATGAAAAAATATTATGTAATAATACTAATTGTTCTCACTACATTAAGTACAACTTCATTAATGATCACAGCCACTTCCACTAGTAATCTATCCATGATTTTTAATAATAATCAGAAAGCTATTATAGAAGCAGGTGAACAGTTTCAGTACAGCGGTGTAAGCATTCGTTGGTATCTTAGTGAAGCAGTAAAACTTAACTCAAGTGAGCTAATTGTCTATATTGACCCTATTGAAATTCATGTGCATGAAGAACCAGCAGATTTTATTATAATTACACATAACCACGCTCCGCATTACTCACCTAACGACATTGAGAAATTAACTGATCCACATACCATTATAATTAGTTCCCCTCAAACACCAGGAGATTATATAGTTAGACCTGGAGATGTTTTATCATTTGATGGGATTGACTTTGAATTTGTCCCTGCATATAATATACATCGGTTTCGTCCGAATGGAGAACCCTATCACCGTCCTGAAGATGATGGATTAGGTGTAATCATAGATTTCGGGATGGTGAGAATTTATGTGGCAGGGGATACGGGACCGATTCCAGAGATGGCAACTATTGAAACCGACATAGCACTTTTACCAGTAGGAGGATTATCTATTATGAACGCAACTGATGCAGCTGTGGCTGTAGAGCTTATTAAGAACTCTTCAGATCTTATGTACGTAATTCCTTTTCATTATGGATATAATGGAATCACCGATGATGCAGGATCAATATCAGATGCATTTATGTTCCGTGATCTGGTGAATTGTAGCGTTGTTATGCTAGATAGTCTCGAAATATGGTATCCTCACGAATTATCCTCCCTTGAAATACTCAACCCGAATCATGGTGACCAGTTGTTTTCGAACGTTACTCTCTATTGGAAAGCTTCAGATACCTGGAAGCATGATCTATTGTATCATCTGGATTATTCCAACGATAGTGGTATTACTTGGTATAGGTTTGCTGCGTACGAAATCAGCACTACTTATACCTGGGACACCTCAAGTTATCAAGATGGCACATATAAAATCCGAGTGACGGCTATATGTTTAGAAGAAACTGATACTTTCTTATCGATGGAAGCAATTTCAGATGAGTTTTCTATAAACAATACTGTTCCTTTTCTAACCGAAACTCATTCGCTCACATCTTCTCCTCTATCGAACTATGAAACAAAATCTCGTTCTACCGCAGGAATGTCGCTGCTTAGCTACCTCTTATCGCTTCTCCTTCTCCTTAGTATTCAGAGAAAGAAAAAGAAGTGATTACTTGTCATGTCAGGATCATCTGTGTTAAGAAAAGAACAGTGTTTCCCTATCAAAAAGGCCTTTAATTTGTCAGTGTCAATCAAATTTTAGCCTCTTAAACCTAAAAGGAACATTTCAGCTCCGATATTTATTCCAATAGATAAGATACTTCATTAAAGGTAAAAGGATATTTGGTATCAGAGGGTGGAAGTTAAGTTTGGGAAAATTTATATACGATAAAAGTATAGAAGTTTAGAGGGACACGAAAGCTATTTTTTTTTGGAGTTGTTGCCCCAGCAAAAAATAGGTTAGCTGGAAAGAAACCAAGGAGAATTCTTAATGAAAAAAAACCTCATTCTAACAGCTATCATTGTGTCAATGGTAGTTCTATCAATAAACATCTCTGTATATCATGATTCAATAGCAATAAAGGCATCTATAGTAAGCAGGATGGTTTCCCAGGGATACACGTTGAAGAATTATATTCCTGATCCGTATTTTGAGGAGGATTCAGCTTGGGACTTCAGCTCGGTCTCTCTATTATTACTTGATACAGTGGTTCCTGACGACACAAAAGGAACATGGGAATACGATTATACAACTTTCACAGAGGGAGAAAGGTCTGTCAAATTAACTATATCAGAGAATGGGAGTACGCCGCTTAACCTAAGGCACAAAACTAGTGTTAGGGCAACTACTTCTTTTACGTTTCCTGAATCCAAACCTCCAGCCTGGGTAACTATTAGCTTTCAAATGAAGTATTTTTTTGAAGGTACATTGGATCTAAATCATACATTCCCCTATGTTCGACTACATAACCCTCCTGAAAGTCCTTTTCCTGACTATCTCTCACGGGTGGATGCGGATGGTCGTTCAGAAAAATGGACAACATACAGTCAAAATATCCCATTACTTGGTTATCACTATGCATTCCAAGAACCCCAGGTAACCGTGGAGTTCGGATTAGAGTGGGGTAATCCAGCAGCATCACAGTATCCTTACAGTCCAGTTCCTAGTCCTTCAGAAACTGGGACAGCAATCGCTTGGTTTGACAACATCCAAGTCCTCATTCCACAAGAAACAGAAGATGTAGAAGTTTCACCAAAAATGGAATGGAATCAGACATACAACGGGACAGAGGCATATGGACTTCTCCAGACAGCTGACGGAGGATTTGCATTAGTGGGAGGCACACAGGCTTATGGTGCTGGAGGGATGGACATGTGGTTGGTGAAGACAAATTCCAAGGGCGTTGTTCAGTGGAACCAAACATATGGGGGAACAGATTATGAGCTGGCGTATTCGCTTATCCAGACCACGGATGGGGGATATGCCCTTGGAGGTTTTAAAAGATCTTTTGGGGAAGAATATGACACTGAGATGTGGTTGGTGAAAACAGATTCCAAGGGTAATGAAGAATGGACCCAAACTTATGGAGGTACAGAGGGTCACCGTGATAGTGACCAGGCCCATGCTCTGATCCAAACTTCTGATGGTGGATTTGCTCTGGCTGGGATTTCTACCTCCTTTGATTATGTACACGCTGTGGATATTTGGAACATGACATTGGTGAAGACTGATAAAAATGGAAAATTAGAGTGGAGAAAAAGTTATGATCAGCCAGGGGCTTATTCGCTTCTCCAGACTGCTGACGGGGGATTTGCACTGGCAGGATCTTCGGACCTCGTTAAAACTGATGCGGATGGTGTCACACAGTGGAACCACACTTATGAAGGATCTATCTATTCTCTCCTCCAGACTACTGATGGTGAATTCATCTTAGCTGGAACATACACACAGGATTTTGGTACCAGAGGGATGGACATGTGGCTTGCGAAGACTGATACTAATGGTGATGTCCAGTGGAATCAAACTTATGGTGGGATAGGGGACGATAGAGCTAATGCTGTTGTACAGACTGCGGATGGAGGATTTGCACTTGCAGGATATACTCATCTAATGGGTGCACCGCTATCTGATTTGTGGCTTGTAAAAACAGATGCAAATGGGATTGAGCAATGGAATGAGACATATGGAGGATTATATGAAATTGACCAAGCAAATGCCCTGGTTCAAACAGCTGACGGGGGATTTGCACTGGCGGGTGGAGATTATAGAATGCCTAAAGATTCCATGTATCTCATGAAGACAGAGTCGATTTCAGAGCCAAATGGAGACTTAACTCCAGGATTCACTTTACTTTCGGTGATTTTTTTCCTTACGCTTCTCATCGTGCCAAAGAAAGTTCGATTCTTAAAGAAGTCTTAACGATGAGGGAAACCATCAGAAATATTCCCACATTGTTGAAGGAATTAATAATAGGAGAAGGTATGACTTAGTGGAGATCAGGTTCTCTCCCTCAGTGATGATGAATTAAGGATCATTCAAAATAGAAAGAGAAAATAGAAAAACACGAGAAATCCTCCTGCAGCTACCAGTAATAGGATATAAATTTCATCTGGTAGTAGATTCCGTGGAACAACAGTTTTCCCTCTCAGTTAATGCTTCCTAAAGAAAATCTGAATTCGACCTTTATTTTGTCTTTAATCATGATTTATCAATCTATATTTTAAAAAAAAATAAAATCTCTCAATTTCATTCATCATTTCTGTTCTTTCCGTTTAAAAATAGCTAGAAAACCTACGACTGATATCACAGCTATGATACTGAAAAATGTTCCCCTCTTTGGAGTAGAAGAGGAAGACGTAATACTTTCGAGAGAGGATTCTGAAGTAGTTTCAGGGGTTGAAGCGGCAGTGGTTTTAGAAATTGATGGACCAGTAGTTGCAGAAGAGGTTTGTGCAGTAATTGTGATAGAGGGTGATGTTGTGGGTTCGCTAGTGGTACCTGGTATGACAATACTCACCTCGTTGGAGTTTTCGCTTTCACCTATGCTATTAATGGCTGTTACTATATAATAATAGGTATTACCTTCTAGAACCGTGGTATCTATAAAACTTAATGCAGTTGTATTGGCAAGGTTAATATACGGACCCCCACTGGTAGAAGAACGATAAATGATATATTTTATAATCGTATAGCTGCTGTTAGTTTGAGGAACATTCCAATTCAAAATTATTTGAGTTGTATCACTCGTTAAATTTAAATTCAGAGGAGGGCTAGGAGTACCAGGAATTAACTTAATTTCATTTGATTCAATACTCTCTCCTTTACTGTTTTCTGCAGTAACAACATAGAAATATCTCACTCCATTTATGACACTTGTATCAAAGTAACCAGTAGTTGAGGTATTTATTCCTATCAGAGCATAGTTACTTGTATTGTCCCGAGATCGATAAACATTAAACCTAAAAATATCCAGATTTCCGTCATCTAATGGGGAGCTCCAATTTAATGTTACTGACTCATTACCAGGAGTGGCAATCAAATTTAGAGGAGGACTGGGAACACTATATTCTTGAAAGATAGTTGATGAAAAACCCTGGGTAGTAGCTACTGCTGTAAAATCATCTGCATCGCTATAAGCCCAATAAAGAGATGTATTTGCTCCAACAGTAATGGGCTTATCGTAGCCATCCAGTGTATTTAGCTTGCGACTGAACTCAAGAGTGGTCCAAGTTTTTCCCGTGATTTTGATTTCGCTCATATTGAAGGATAGAATATCATTGGTTCCCCCGAAAATAGTGTCATTATAATGAGCAGTTGAAGTATTGGCATAGTCATCTCGGATTGCATGACCTAAAGTATCACTAAAATACCCAATGATAATGTCTGCTTCTGTTATATTCGAATCTGATATAGGATCAATACCAATAGCAACCCATCCAACGGTTTTTCCCTCAATAGCCATGAAAATATTGGTACCGTCTATCGTATAAGAGAATTTAAAGTCACTGTCAAGAGATAGCGAAACATCATACTCTGCAGCTGACACGACACCATCGTGTACAACATTATTGCCTTCCATGGTACTAAGGTCTATTTGGAGTTCCTCTACAACGGAATCTGTTGAATTTTTTTCATCTTTGTGCTGAACATTGGATAAAAAATCGTTAAAGCTAATCAAAATTACTATTAGAATTAATATCACTAAAGATTTTTTCATAGCCAAAATCCCCATTTAAGATATTTATATCCATTTTTTTAAACCTTCCTTTTCTCTGAAAAAAGCTAACCTTCTTTCTTTGAAGATTTATCTTCTTTCAGTTTCTGGAGAACAAGCGAGGCAAATCGTTTTACTTCAGTTATTGTCTGGTCTCCCTGCTTTTCCATTTTCTCTACGAATCTCATAATTCGCTCAAGATGGTCTCTTCGTTCATTATCAATACTTAATTTGATTTGTTGGAATTGTGTTGAGAGATTATAGATTTTTTCCTCTAATTGTCAATGAGAGAATTGAAATTCGTTCCGAAGGATGCCGAAACTACTTTTTAAATTATGCAAATCAATTTTAACAATACTTTCAAGCACGGTTCGCATTTGTCCAATAGTTTCTAGTTGATCTGCTTGATTTTCTTTCAAAGTAGTTATTCCTGCTGAAATACTTTTGTTTTCTTCACTCAGTTGAATGAAGAAATTGGTGTTTTTCTCAAACAAATCTTGGATTTTGACCATTGTTTTATTCAAATGTTCGCTCATGTCTTCTGATATTCTATTTAAACTTGTTAGGACATTGTCCAGATAAATCAGTTTGATTGATTGAAGATCTTTTTGAATTTGTGTTAACACGTCTTCTTCAGTCATTTTTTTTCCCCAAGTGCGGTTTGAATGGGATTATAAATTGCAACTATGAAATTATGTAATATTTACTCTTTCCTGTTATCGATTTTGACAGACTACACAAAAGATCTTCTTTTGTGATACCCCTGACACTCTTTCCACATGAGATATCATCTGGTGTTTACATCCCAGACATTTTTCTTTCATTAGTACTGTAAGTCGACCCCGTTTTGGTAAAAAAAAGGTGTTTTGGCACTTAGGATAGTTTGAACATCCAACAAGCCGATAATTCTTTATTCGTTTAAGGAAGAGTGTTCCATTGCAATCGGGACATGGTCCTACTATATCTTTCGATGTTGTTGTAGGAATGAATTCCCCCTGCTTTGTCTTTTTACTTGGTGTGGTCCACTTACATTCTGGGTAACGGGAGCATCCAAAGAAGACTTTGTTAGTCTTTTGATTCATTCTTTTTACTGTCTTTCCTTGATGGCAAAGGGGACAAATCATTACAGCTGGATCTGCTTTTTTTTGGCCTGTGTTCTCCTCTCTCTGTTCACCCATTTCTTGTTTCAGAAGTTCTCTCAATTCTGGCAAGTGGATTAAAAGATTGTTATGTAATCTAATGTAGTCTTGTCTTAACGTTTCAAGCATAGTTTCATAACTAGCTTTTTTTGTAGCAACCTCATCCATTAATGCTTCTACCTTTCGAGTAAAGCTGTGTGTAACCACATCTGGCCACGTTTTTTCAAACACCTGAATGATTTTCTGACCCATTGATGTACTTTCACAGAATATCTTTTTACGTCGGACGATGTAATTACGTGATTCTAACTTGGTGATTATTTCTGGACGACTTGATTTAGTTCCGATCCTTAATTTTTCCAACTGACGGATCAAGGTTGAATCATTCCATTGTGAGGGTGGTTTGGTTTTGAAGGATTCACTCCTGATTTTATCTACCTGTACAATCTGATTCTCTTTGAAAACAAACTTTGGTGTCTCCTTTGGTTTTTTCCAAATAATCGCTTGGACCCAGCCGTCGTCACTTGTTTGTTGATATTTTTGACTAAAAAGTTCTTCTTTAATTGTTACTGTAACTGATCCTCGTTTCTGAACCATGTCAGGTAGAAATAACCCGATATAGTAACGAGAGACATAATCCCATACTTTCAAATGAAGGTCTGTGATCATCGTGTCTTCCGTTGGGATTTCACCAGTTGGATGGATCGGATCGTGGTCTTCTACTCCCTGTTTTTTTCCGTTGGTTCGTACTTGACTGGTATTGGTAATCCGATCTAAGAATGGTTGGTACTTCGAGATTTTTCTTAATTTTATTAGAATCTCATTATGTGGATAATTTTCTTTAAAACAGCGATTTTCAGTTCGTGGGTACGAAATATAACTGTTCTCGTATAATGTTGTAAGGAGAGACATAGCCACATTCGCTTTTATGTTTAATTCTTTAGTTAATACTGCTAATGCGTCAGTAGTATTCCATGGACGTGGTGGGGGAGTGTTGGTCTTCCAAGACACAAATTTAGTTATTTTCCCTGTTTTTGCGGTCTTGATCTTGCTTAATAGTGTTTTAATTTTCTTCTTCTCTTCAAACGGTGACTTGTTATGTTTAACTGTTACGAGTACTTCTTCTCTCTCATCATTCAGGACATCAGCGAGTATGTTATACTTTAGTTTCTGTTGAAATTCATCTCTCTCTCGATCACGATCTACAATTAATTTTAAGGTTGGCAATTGAACTCTTCCAACCGATAATACCGCCCCGCGTTGTTTAATTACTTGTCTGGCTGTTCTAGTCACCTCTCTTGTTCCCGCAAATCCTAGCCAAGCATCAACCATTCGACGGCCTTGTACCGCTAGTGCTAAATAGAGTTCCCATGGAATTAGGTTTTTGAAAGCTCGAATTATTTCCTGTCTTGTCAGAGACGAATTCCACACTCGTTTAGTACTTTGTTTTAAAGACGGGTTAGCTTTTACTGCGATCATATAGGCTTCATAGGCAATGTTATCTCCTTCTGAGTCAGGATCTGTTGCCAACCACAGTTCATTCACAGTTTTTGCTTTTTTGCTAATTATGCTCTGAAAAGTCAGATTTGTTTGAAGGATTAACGCTTTAGTATTCGTGACAATATCCAGTGGTTGACATTTATTCCAACCAAATTCTTTTGCTGTATCAATATTGGTAATATGACCTATCAATGGGATCAAAATTAGTTCCTTATTGTTCCACTGTCCTATCCGAAGGTACAATTGGTTAGCAAACTTTTCAGTTGAGCTCTGGGCGAAAAGAGTGTTCGCTATAGTTTTAATCTGTGAGGGTTTTTCACCAATAACTAAAACCTTCGGAATCATAACACGTCAACTAATAATATATTTACTGAATCTTTTTTGTGTTCTTTTCGTTCCAATTCTCTATTTATAAAGTTCGCATTTAAGATCTCAGTTTAACTTTACAGTTCTTACAATCCTATTGCCATTTTCATTAACTATAAAATCCACATTAATTTACTTCTTCTGGTTAAGAAATGAAATTTCGGTGTCTAAATTGATTATTATTCTCAGAGAAGATAAACTAGATGATGTTAAAGAACTACTAGATGAATGTGCCTCCTTTTTGGAAGAAAAATATAGACTTAAGAAATCAGATGCTCTTAATCAAATTTACAATAATGTTAAAGATGAAAATAATACTTATTATGTTTATTTGGACAATTCAACGCCTTTAGGTTTTGTCGGGGGAAGAAAGGAGCGAAGTCTAGAAAATGAGGCGTACATAACTAGAATTTTTGTCTCAGAAAAAACTAGCGATAAGATGATAGAAATAAAACTCTTCGAGAAAGTTTTCAAAGAATTATCATCAATATATAGTACCATTCGAATTATGGGGTATCAACCTTCAACAAATCTTCAACAAATTCTGAAGGATTATAATTTCCATCATTTTGATAGATTTTTTATGAGTATTCAGCGAGAAACTGTTGATGCTTTGTTTGATCCTGATCTACCAGATGGATACCACTTTGATACTTGGAATGAAGACCTAAAGAATGTGGGAATCGACATAATAACAGATGCTCACGTTGGATCGATAGACAACAAAATTTTCAGTTTTTTCAGGAATCAAACTACTGGTCTATCATTCATGCGAAACCTAGAAAGTCACCGGTGGGGTAAGTTCACCCCTAGTAACACTAGCATCCTTAGATATGATGATACACCTATAGGTGTTTGTTTTATGACAGTATTGAACCAAGGAAACGGTTATATTCCAGATTTCGCGCTTAAAAAGGAATATAAAGGTAAGGGATTGGGTAAGAAGCTTTTCATAAGAAGCCTGAAATGGTTCTTAGAACAAGAACCGAAAACTAAAGCCATTGACTTAGATGTGACAAAGAAAAACACTATTGCTTTTAACCTCTATAAAAATCTTGGATTTGAAATACATAGAACCTATGCTGTATATGTTTGGAATAAAAACTAAATCTTGATATTAAAAATAGGTTATAATGATGACTTAAACTAAAAACAGAATTTCTTATTGCTTGAAGAATCCATAACAGGAAATCACTTCTCTGAGGCGTTTCTCAGAAGCTATTTACTTCTGAAAATCGGGAGGTTTTTCTTAAGATATAATTTTTAATTAGAGGCTACTAATCAAGTATTTTCACAAGAGAGAACTTCCTCGATGGTTAAATTTATAAGAGATCATTTGCACAAATGACGCAAACAATGAAAAAATTCCTCCTCAAAGTTTTTTTTCAAAATAAAAGATATTTAATAGTATTCATACCCTTTTTCTTTATAAATATGTGGTTTTTTGCAGTTTTTTATTCACTATCTAAAATTCCGTACTATACTGTTTCTATCGGTTCAGGAACTGATTTAGTTGGATCTTCTGTGTACTTTGTGCATGGTTATAATGGTAATGATTCTCAATTTCATGATATGATTAAGTACCTTAATAGTACTGATTATTTCAATCGCTTTCCTAATATAAATATCACCCCTCTCTTCTTTAATTATTATGAGAAATATTCAGCTCTTCAAATAACAAAAACTCAGATTCATAATATTGAAGGAGGTATTTCCACTTATGCTGGTGATTTTTTTGAACAGCTTTGTCGAACTCATGGTTCTGCGACTCAAATTAGTATTGTAGCCCATAGTCTTGGAGGATTAATTGTTAGGGAAATGTTACGACTTTATCGTCAGAAATTAGAACAAGTGGGGATCGTTGTTGTGAGGGTTATAACTCTGGGAACCCCTCATTTTGGAACAGTGATGTTGAATCACCCTTTAATTCGGCAGCTCTTGTGGCTTATCGGACTCGATAGTAAGACCTTAATAGCAGAATCAATTACTCCAGGTAGCTCCTTTCTTAATCAACTTAATGAAAATCCAAGTACCTATATGAGAGGTATCGATTGGTATTTTGTTGCGGGGGTTTCGTTACACCCTCTAGTATTTTCCTTTCAAGAGATTATTTTCGGAGGTGTTCCCTGTGATGGCATTGTTGATTGTGAAAGTGCTTTGGCCATCGGTTTGCCTTTCCAGCCTGTGGCTCGGATCATTTTACAAAAAGATCACGATCAGTTAATCCACGACCCTCAAAGCCATGAATCCTATGAATATATTGAAAAGTGGTTATCTGTAGATTACTAGTTTTCCCGCTAGATGTCCTATCTTAACCAAAGAACTTTTCCACGCAATTTGGACATAATATTATCTTTTCTTCCCCCTCGCGTTTAATCTGATGTTCGTGAGTCTGACAGATTAAGTTTTTACACGTATAACACGATATTCGTGCTTCTTCTGTACGACAGATATAACAATATTCAAAGGTAGTTGGTGCTTTTTTTCCTAAGGTTGGAAATAAACGTATTTCTACTGCAGTCACAACTGATTTGGGAATGTCTTGTCTATTAAGTTCATTCTTTAGGATTCTCCAAGTGTCAATGGTTAGGTTTCTTTTTGTCCATTCATCCAATTGCGTAACTAGATTTTGATATTCTTCTCTTTGTTGAATAAGCTGTTTTGGATGGAGCGTTACCGCTGGAATGATAAAAAATTGTTTTCGTCCATCAAGAATGAGGCCTCGTTCATATATTAAACCAGCTTTTAACATGATATTTAGGTGGTGGTTCAAGCTTGCTCTACTGAGCTCAAACCTCTTGGCTAATTCACTCTTAGAAATGAAAATTTTCTTTAGAATATAGTCATATAATTCTAGTCGGCGCTCATTGTCTAATGCTTCAAAAATATTTGAATAATTCTTGAGAGTCATCTTGATAGTGATCCATTTGACTGATAATAAGCATTGAGTTGATACATCTAAAGTTTGTACATTATGAGGTTAAGAAGGTTTTTCCTTCTCTAAATCCCTATCTGTCCAACTTACTATAGTCCAATCATCTTGATCTTTGGCTAAGTGGATTAATTCCTTATGGGTTCCAATTGATTCAGGTATAATCATTTAATAATCGATTTCTACGGCAGCAACGACTTTATCACATATATTTAATGAATTAATGTTGTTTAAGACTAATCTAACGTCAATGTTATGTTCTCTTATTGTTTCAATTGTTGATTTAATGAATTCGTCAAGCATTCGCATTATTAATTAGTTATTATTGCCAGTTTTAACAAAAGAAGCTTTCAGATGGAATAGTGCTTGGTAATTATTCACTTCTCTGCTATTAAAGAGGTTAGAAAGACTTTCAATTATCTGTTTTATCTCACTTTTACGGTGTTGATCTGTTGTTTTCAGGGTCTTTAGAAAATCCCACACATAAAACAATTATGATGCTTGTAGAGTTTTTGTAGCGATTAAAGTCATTAAGATTGCATTAGTCCAAACTGATATAAACAACTCTGTGTTAAAATTTTCACCTTATAATCTTCATTAGTGTTGAATAATGAGGAAAACGAAAATAATCCCCTTATTTTTGTTCTTGATTTTAACTAGCTTAACTACCTCCCAACCTAGTGGAGTACTTTTGGATGATTCATTCAATGTAGAATCTTTCTCTGAAAATTTGCTTCTCTCAATTGCTGATTCTCCCTACCCTCATCATGTAGAGCCTACCCTCGTAATTTCTGCTAATGGAACTATTTTTGCTGGATGGAAGGATGCCTTCTCTCATGATAGCGCTGGTGTACGAGTAAGCTTTTCCAAATCAGTGGATGGAGGGTATTCTTGGACTCCTCCATTCTATATGCCAAACTTTGAAGGCCTGAACACTGGACAAAGTGATCCTTGGATAGTTTGGGATGAATGCTCAGAAACACTTTACTATGCCTATCTGGAATATGAGCTCGATTATTTTCAAAACTATACCGGGTTATCCCAAATAACAGCAGCTAGAAGTTTAGATTATGGACAAACATGGACCCCTGTTAAGGCTACTAATGGTGTTGGGTTGGCAGATAAGGAAACTATGACAGTTAGTAGCGATGGTACCATTTATGTTGTATATGATGACTTTAATTTTACAGATGTTAATTATGAAGTGTTTGTTCGTTTAACTCGCTCAACAGATGGTGGGGTAAGCTACGAAGAAGTGAGTGTAATAGCCGATAGTGTCACTGTACCAGATGATCATATGGCGCCTTATGTGGCGTGTGATAGCAACAATAATGTGTATGTTGCTTGGTTATTCTTTACAGATAGAAATTGGGGAGATATATATCTCGTCAAGTCTTCTGATCAGGGAGTGACATTTTCTGACTTTATAGATATCAATTCTGAAAGTGAAAACGCTACAGCTAATCTTAGTGGTCCATCTAGAGCTACATTGCCTGTTATTCGCTTTGACCAAAACGACCGTCTTTATGTTCTCTGGGCTGAGAAATATGAAATTGGCGCAGCATGGGACTGTTATATAAAATATTCAGATGATTATGGGCAAACTTGGAGTCCACGTTATCAAGTAAATCCAGAGGGAGCGCTTGACCAATGGCACCCTGAAATGACAATAGATTCCCTTGGGAGGTGTCACATTGTCTATTATGACATGAAAGAAGAGGCTGGAGAAGAATTCTTTAAACCCTATTATCGAATGGTTGAGTTTGCAGATAATCTAACTGGTTCACCAATTTTTTCTGCCCCTCTCGCTATCGCAAGTTCGCCCACATCGTCAGTGTTCACTCGTCCAGGAGAATATATGGCCATTCGATTTGATTCAGAGAATATTCCTCATGTCGTTTGGTCTGATGGTCGTTACAATGAAATGGACATTTATTATGCACGGGGAATTCTTGAGGATTCCATAACAACAACTCCTGAAACATCGAAGGTTAGCATAGTTTCATCAACGACTCCACCATCAACTACCTCAATAACTACTTTATTAATGACAAGATCTACAACTGCAAATTACCCCCAAATTGGTATTTTATGCATTTTTATTGGAATAATGACAATTATTAGGAAAAAAAATCATCGCTAATCGTCTCTGTCCCCTCCTAAAGCACATAATAAACAATTGTACCCAAGATTATGACTAACCATATCGCGATTAAAACGTAAAGCTTGATACTAACTATAGACACACGATGATAAAAATTAAGTTGACAAATAACTGTAAAAAGGATACCCAATGCAAATATTAAGAAGGAACTGTCCCTCCAGTGGGTATTGAGGATATCGTTGCTACTGGCTCTAGAACAGACCCAGAATTAATGTTGTTTAAGACTAATCAGCGTCAATATTATGTTCTTTTATTGTTTCAATGGTTGATTTACTGAATTCATCAAGCATTCGCATTATTAATTCGTTGTTATTGTCAATATTTACAAAGGAAGCATTTTGATAGAATAGTGCTTGGTAATTATTCACTTCTTTGCTATTAAAAAGCGTAAAAAGACATTTAATTACTTTTTCTAACTCATTTTCAAGACTGTGATCTGTTGTTTTCATTGGTATTCAGAAACTAGCACATAATAAAACCATTGTGATATTGATAGAGTCTATGTACAGTTTGAAATTACTTTTAGTGCATTAATCTAAACTAATATATGAACCTCTGTAAAAAAACAATTCATTGGTTGTGAATAATGAAGAAAACGAATTTATTACCCTTCTTCTTCTTCTTCTTCTTGATTCTTAGTAGCTTCAACTTTCTTGAGCTTATGGGAAAACTTATGAACGAATCATTCCAGGTAGAAAGTTTTTCGAGGCATAAAATTCTCTCTATCACAGATATTCCCTACACACATCATGTAGAACCAACTCTTGCCATTTCTGCAAATGGAACTATTTTTGCTGGATGGAAGGATGCTTTCTCACATGATGGCGGTGGTGTACGAGTAAGCTTTTCTAAATCAGTGGATGGTGGATTTTCATGGACTCCTCCATTCTATATGCCTAACTTTGAAGGGCTAAACACGGGGCAAAGTGATCCTTGGATGGTCTGGGATGAATCCTCGGAAACACTCTATTATGCTTATTTAGAGTACAGTATGAATTACCTTCCTAATAATACGATTTTATCCCAGATAACTGTAGCTAGAAGTTTAGATTATGGACAAACATGGATACCTGTTAAAGCTAGTGATGGTATTGGAGTTGCAGATAAGGAAACTATGACAGTTAGTAGCGATGGTACCATTTATGTTGTGTATGATGACTTAAATCTTACAGATGATAATTATGAAGTGTTTGTTCGTTTAACTCGCTCAACAGATGGTGGAGTGAGTTACGATGAAGTGAATATAATAGCTGATAGTGTTAATTTCCCAGATGATCATATAGCGCCTTATGTGGCATGTGATAGCAACAATAATGTGTATGTTGCTTGGTTATTCTTTACAGATGGGAATTGGGGGGATGTATATCTCGTCAAGTCTTCTGATCAGGGAGTGACATTTTCTGACTTTATAGATATCAATTCTGAAAGTGAAAACGCTACAGCTAATATTCCGTACAGAGTTACATTACCAGTTATTCGCTTTGACCAAAACGACCGTCTTTACGTATTATGGGCTGAAATATATGAAATTGGCGCAGCATGGGACTGTTATATAAAATATTCAGATGATTATGGGCAAAACTGGAGTCCACGCTATCAAGTAAATCCAGAAGGAGCACTTGACCAATGGAACCCTGAAATGACAATTGATTCCCTTGGGAGGTGTCACATCATCTATTATGACATGAAAGAAGAGGCTGGAGAAGAATTCTTTAAGCCCTATTATCGAATGGTTGAATTTGCAGATAATCTAACTGGTTTACCAATTTTTTCTGACCCTCTCGCTATCGCAAGTTCGCCCACATCGTCAGTGTTTACCCGTCCAGGAGAATATATGGCCATTCGATTTGATTCAGAAAATGTACCTCATGTCGTTTGGTCTGATGGTCGTTACAATGAAATGGATATTTTTTATGCACGGGGAATTCTTCAGGATTCCATAACAACAACTTCTGAAACATCGAAGGTTAGCACAGTTTCATCAACAACTCCTGAAACATCGAAGGTTAGCACTGTTTCATCAACAAATCCACCATCAACTACCTCAACAACTACTTCAATAATGACAAGATCTACAACTACAAATTACCCCCAAATTGTTATTTTATGCATTTTTTTTGGTATAATGATGATTATTAAGAAAAAAAATCATCGCTAATCGTCTTTGCCCCCTCCTAAAGCACATAATAAACAATTGCATCGAAAATTATGACTAAGATTCCTATAAAGATTCTATTATCAACTTTTATAATATCTGCTTGAGATTTCTCTTTTTCCATTTTCTATTTTTGTTATCTAATCCTCAATCTTTTAAAAATACATCATAAAGATACGATTAATCTCTAATCTAAATTGTAAATTCCTATTTCGACAGGGAATTTAAGAAGAATCATTGATTAAGGGTTCTAACTTAATTAATTTTAGGAATGGAATGATAGTTTGATTCCTATAGCTATTTTGTTCGATTTGGATGGCACTATTATTGATAGTGAACCAATTATCATTCAAGCATGGAAAATAGCTCATGAGAAAATATGTCCTTTCATTGAATGGGATGAAAATAAACTTATAAGATTAATGGGTCAACCTGCGGAAGTAATACCTCAAAATATGGGTATTCCGACAGAATTCCATCAAGAGTATGAAGCAGCTTTTGATCTATATCTAGAAAATATGTATCTCCCATTATTTGAAGATGTTTTAATTGTTCTTGAGTGGATGAAAAACAAATCTATTCCTCTTTGTATTGTCACTGGAGCAAAAACGGAAGAAGCACGTCAAATATTAGAGCAAAATAAAATTAAACATTTTTTTACTGAAATAATTGGAGCAGATCTTACTGAGAGAGGGAAACCATTTCCTGATCCAATCAATTTTGCGTTAAGTAAATTAAATCTAAGCTCAGAGCTGAAAAAGGTTTTATTCATTGGAGATTCGCTTAATGATTTATTATCTGCTCAAGCTGCAGGTGTCATCCCAGTTCTTGTTTGGAGAAAAGACTACAAAATACCTGAGAATTTAACAAAAAACGCTGATATAGTAATTCCGAATTTAGTTAAATTATTAGATATACTCGAATAAATAATCAATATACACTTTTTATGGCTTTAAAGTAGAATTTCCAAACAGGAGAGTCCTTATCAATGGCTAATAAAACTAAAGTTGTTCCATTAGACGAAGCAATAAAGGAAGTAAAAACAGCTATTACTAGGCTTGCGCTATTACATTTATCATTTGCAAATGTTTTAGTTGAGGAATTTGGTGATGAAAAGGGGTCAGAATTAGTAATCAAAGCTATTATAGAATATGGACAGAGGATTAACGAAACAGTAAAGAGAGGTGGATCTGACCTTCCAAAATGGGGTGTTTATTCTGGTGAAATTTATCAAGATGAGGCTGGACGTTTTATTGTTTCAGGATGTAATCTGGCAAAGGTATTCAAACAATTCAATGAATTAAACTTGGGTCGCCTTTATTGCTATGTTGATGCAGCTAGAAGTATGGATTCCGATCCCGGGAAGAAGTTGATTCATACTACCTGTGAAGCTTGTGGAGATGATAAGTGTACCCTAGAATTTTTTCAGACAACTGAAGAAGAAAGGGATAATTTCAGGAATAGGAATAATAACTGGAAATATGTTGATCCTCGTCTATATCAGGATTAGTAGGTTTTTTTTTAGTATATAGGACTATTTTTTCATACTAACTTAAGATTTCAATAATTCTAATATCATCTTATCTTTCCATATTTTTAATTTCACACTTAGGTCAGCAACCTCATTTGGTTTAAGATCCAGATTTTTCCTTTGAAATCTCCGTTTTAATTTACTAACGATCATTTCAGTCTCTGTTTCTTGTTTTTCTTCTTCAACAATCCTATTTCTGATCTCACTATAGTTTTTCGCAAGAGTATTCAAATATAAAGAGAGATCTCTTTGGATTTCCTCTGAAACACCTAATTGTTTTAATTCATCATGAATATACCTTAGGGAGTCATAGATACGAATTACTTTAATCTGATGTCTTTCTCGTTTTTCTTCTCGCTCTGCTGTTTCTATCACTAACTCAATCTCACGGGAGAGTTCACCGAATTTGTGTCCTAGTATGAATAAGGCTTCATGACGAGTTGTTTTCATTTTCTGTTGTCCTTTTTTATTTCAGCCTCAAAATTCTCAATAAATGATCCTTGGTTTTCATTATTAATATCTGGTTAATAAAAGCTGTTTTAATATTGATATTGGAATAATGAAGAAAACTGAGTTTTCTTCTAACCTTTAACAAATGCTTTAATAATTTCTTTAATTCTCCATTGTGTTGTGTCTAATTTGTCCTCATCTACAAAGATTACAAGGGTATAAGGAAAAATATTAAACATGAGACAGTGAAAATTCTTGGATAATTCAATTTGAAAATTTTCGATTGGAAATGAAGTACGATTTGATAAATCCAAAACAGTTTTTATCGCTGTCGACACCTCATTACTATATACACTGAATTTTTCACTGACAAGATGCGTATAGATTTGACTCATTTCAGGGCGTAAATAAATGATCATATTTTCAAAAATTCTGTCTTGGTAGCCATGAATTATGTCTAAAAGCTTTCTTAGTTTCGTCTCATCAATATGAAGCAATGAATTATAAGCTTCAAAACATTCTTCGGCAAAATCAAATTCTGCTGGTTCAATTATTGATTCTGGTGATGATAATTTTTCGAGTTTTGGACGAAATCTCTCCTCGAATTTTGATACCAATTCAGCTATAAATTTTTCAAAAATAGGCCCAATTTGATAGGTAAAAAGAACTCCATAGACAAATTCTCCCTCAGCAAGGATTGCATTGTATTGACCATAATTGACTATTCTTGTCTCTTGTCGACCAAATGTCTCACCCATAACACGCATGATCGCGGTAATTAACCCTGCTCTGATATCACTATCTGTAAACAATGTATCAGGTCTAAATTCATGTGTAAAAAGGGGGATCCCACTCTCTTTACTAGTTATCTCAATGCCTATCATTGAAGTACACTCTATAATGAAACATCATTTAAGGAATTGAAATGAGATTACCTATACAGCAATTTCTATCTTTAAGAGTTTTGCCTTATTAGCTCTCTCTTGCTAATTATTTTGTAAATCTATCTTTTTCTCTTTATCGAACATGCAACAATTATTTCCCATATTTTAATCGCTGATTCGGTTCCAAAAAAAGGTTTCTTGCTTTCATTGTATCGATTATGAAATAATCTCATCAAGAATTTTATCTAAATGATTAATAAAAACCGAAAAATGGCCTTCACCTTGAAAAAATTTCTGTACACAGTTGGGAATAAGCTCACTTATTTCTTGAGCAGCTTTATATGTCATATCATCTTCTCCGTGCCAAAGGACAACTTTTTGTTTCGCAGAAATGTCTTTCAAATTGAATCCCCAAGAAGACGAGAAAATCTTCATTTCTTGAACAGCACCATTAAACGACTCTCGTGTACCCTCCTTGATAGCCCTTGAAATGATAGGTAGATACTCCCCCTGATCTTCAAGTATAAATTTAGCATCAGCAGGTGGATATCGCTTTTTAAATCTTTGAACGAAACTCTTCAAACTTACTGGATTAGAACTTATCTTTAATATCCTTTTCATGTATTGGACATAAAAAAACGGAAAATGCTTGAAGATCCATCCCTGTAATCTTACTAACCGAGGAAAATACTTATTTCCAATCTCTGGTGGCCCAGGAGAACCTATCGCTATACAATTTTCTAATTTATCAGAAAGACTGTATGCACAAGCAATAGCGTGTGGACCCCCACCTGAAATACCCATTACAGAGAAATTATCGATTTCCAAGAAATCTACTAGTTCTAGAAGTGTATTTGGCCAGTCTAGTAGTTCTCTTGCCTGAAATTCAGAGAGACCAAATCCTGGTCTATCAACTCCAATAATTCTGATTTTTTTTTCTTTTCCCAATTTATCAAAGAGTTCTCCCTCAAAACGTGAACTCCCAGTACTGTGAAAATGAAAAACTGGGAATCCATTTTTGGCTCCAAATTCGGCAAATCCAAGTAGTTTGTCATTATGTAAAGAAAATGTCGTATTGTAGCTCATATTATCATTTGGTGCGTTCATGATCATTCTCTTCATTCAAATTTCTTTTCTTCAACAACTTTGCTGGAGTACCAACCCATATTCCATTGGAAGGGACTTTAGTTCCTTTTTTCCATCCACTCATAAGACCTAAAAGTGTGTTATCACCTACTTCAACACCTGGGGCAACTACACAGTATGATCCAATGGTACAATTCTTTCCAATTTTTACTGGTTCAATAATAAATTCTCTATTCTCATTTGCGTGTCCTGAAAGAACCGAATTCCATCCTACGAATGTATTATCTCCTATTTCCACTAATGGGCAGTCAATCCATGTGTTTGTGGCAATATGAACATTTTTTCCACATTTAAGACCATATAATCTCATTAGATATGGAAAGAGAAAAACTCCCCAAACAAAGGGAAGTGGTGTAAAGACCTTAATCATACTTTTAAAAATGCCATCTGCAGTTAAGCGAATTGCGATTAATCTTCCTTTACTTGAATGATGAGGATAATTACCTGGTTTGATTTGATACGGTAGAGTGAGTCTTATAACAATTTGTGAATGGACCACACCGAAAAATATCACCGTTACGCAATATGTTACAAAGAAGTACAGTGGAGCTAAAAGACAATGGATTATTTCGGGTTCTTCCACCAAATAATAATAGAGAAGCCACCCTTCAGGAAAAAAAGATACCAGGAGTATTGCCAAGGTCAAAATAAAGTAGATAACAATTCTGAATGTATCAATAATTGATTCTAGTGACATATTCCCCTGTTTACATTTCATTGTTTTAAATGATACTAAAGAAATCGCAGAGAATTATCTTAAATAATCCAATCAATTACTTTTTTTTGCGCAAGAAAAATGCTAAAATTCCCAAAACCGCAAAAATAACCACAAAGTTAGGATAAGGACTTGTTTTTGTACCTGATGTTGATTTTGATTCTAAGCTTGTTGTATTTTCTGCAAAAGTTGTTGTCTCCAGGGGCCATGTACTAGCATCCACTTCTGTAACAGGCTCATAGTCAATTGTAATATTATTAAAAAGTGTCCTGGTTCCTTGATAAGTTATATCTCCATCAGCAGGGGCAACAACAACAACTGCAGCCGAATCAGAGGGAATTTGAAAAGATGTAATGCCTGAAACATTTGTGGCTAAGAAATTTTCAGATACAGTATCATAAAGGCTTTTCCTATCTGAACCCAAATCAATTTCTACCGTTTTTGTTACATCATAAGGATTGTAGTAAAGAAATGTGGGATAAGCCTCATCATGATAATAATCTGTCTTAAGACAGTCGAGTTGCAGAATTTTTTCATCATTCGTTGGTGCAATAATTCCACCAAAAATACCTACATGTGAACTTCCATAAAGTCCTAAGTTGGTTGGCCCCCATCCTGATCTTATTGCGTCGCCTGTAGCGAAGGGACTAACATCATTCCACGTTTTACGGAGCCCTTCATATCCAATACAGTAAGTTGGGTCATATGATTCGATCCATTCCTCACTGTCTTGGTGGTCTGCATCTAAACCATTTCCGTAAAGCAATCGTGCAGCATTAGCGGCATTAAGTACATACTTCCCTATGGCACGAGCATATCGATCATCATATCTAACAATAGGAACTAAACAACCAACATTCTCAAAGGTTCCCATTAAAAACGCATAACCTCCTCCATCTGTTATACTCCCATGCAGACCATGGCAGTCAGACCCTCCCCAGTTCTCTGTGATGACTCCCCAACCAGACCGAGCTCTATAATCCCCTGGACCAAAGCACCAATTAATAATTTTATTGATGTCATAAGCTCTACCAAGTTCTGCATTCATACGTGTGGCGATATATGCTCCATATGGAAGTAGTATCTCATATAGAGGATTGAAAGTTAATTTAGTCAAGTATTGTACACACCACTTGGCCGCAGTCAAATATTTAGGATCTCCATCAATGCAATATGCCATATATTCCAGCCAAGCGATGGCTGCTGCCGCATCTGGTTCCCTCCATTTTCCATTATACACTGGGTTCATTGTATCAAAGTCAAAGGCTGTATAAAAAAAGTCGGGGATTCTCCAAGGATCTGTTTTTCCGCCCATTTCAACACAAGCGTTGTACCATCGATCTGCAACCATACGAATCTCATTTTGGAAATCTCCAGTTTCAGGATAATAATAAGCTAATTGATAAAATATCAAATTAGGGAATAATACATACCAAAAACTGGTACCTGAATCCGCATGTCTATTATTTAGATAAATGTATTCTCCTGAATCAATATTATACCAATTTTCACACATTTCAACCCAGTTATAACCACTTTGATTACTCTTATCGATTCCAACAAGTGTGGCGCTCAATACTGCAGCCATACAGTTTATTGCCTCATCTGCCATAGATCGGCCAACGAATGAAGGCATACTGAAAGTGTCTCTGGCAAAGTTTGGGTAACTTCTATCCCAGCTAATTAATGGTAAATAATCACCTGTTTTATTGAAGTTAAAGACGAAGGCGTCATAATCTTGGGCTACCTGCTTCCAATCTCGCATGTGAAATGGATCAGGAAGATTAGGCATCAATTCAACTTTGTTAATTTGACCTGGTTCCCTTGATGAACTAATGAATCTAGTTTTGAGTATTACTGATTGAATTATTGGTCCTGATCCTAAGATCAGAAGCAGAACTATTAAAATAGCTATTACAGCTATTCCTTTACCCCTTAATCTGCTTCGACTTCCTGCTATTGCCATTTTCATAACTATCCAAACTTAAATTAGGTAACTTCAGACTTGTATGTTAGGATTATTTCTCTTTAATAACTTAAGTATCATCTTATTAAACTCATTTCTTCTAAACAATTTATATGTTTGACTTTGACCTTCTTTGTCATTAATATCCTAAACAGAAAAATAAAAATCAATTCGGATATGTAGTAAAAATATCGACTAACACTTAAATATTTGAAGCCTTATCTCCAGATAAATAAATTGTAATTGGTGGAAAATTTCTTGTCTTTACACCTAAATCATGCAACGCGAATCATAGTTTTTTCTGATCTCCATATTAGCAAATTTTCTGGGTATTTTCATGAGGAAGCATTCACTAATGGCATTATGAGTATTGCGCAGGAGATGAGGCGATATCCTGAAATCATATTGTTAAATCTAGGGGATATTACTGACCAAGGCACCATAGAAGATTATAATTATGCTAATGCACTAATTAAGGGAACTTTTGCTACTCATGGAGTAGAACAACCAATCATCCACTACATCCCAGGAAATCATGATTTTCGGAATATTGGACGTGAAATATGGCATGATTTATACGGTTCACGACATTTTTTTATTGATACAACGAAAAAAGGGGGTAATGTGGTCATTCTTGGGATAGATTCTGTGGAACCTGATGCAAATAATGGGAGGATCGGTGCTCGAGGACAGGATGAGATTTTTGCTAGACTTGCATCGTATCCTGATGATGTGATAAAGATACTAACGTTCCACCATCATCTATTACCTATTCCTAACACTGGGCGTGAGAGAAGCATGATTCGTGATGCTGGAGACGTCCTCCCTGTATTATGGGAAGCTGGAGTTGACATTGTTATTGTAGGGCACCGTCATTTCCCTAATTGCTTTAACATTTCAAATGGGAGAAGAAGAATGTTACTAATCAACAATGGGACTTTTTCCAGTCATAAGACACGTGGTAAGGCTGGACATGTATATTTAACCTTAAATATTTCTAATGAGGAGGTTCATGTTAATTTTCATGGTATAGACAAATATTCTATTTTCCAAAAGCCCACTACTTCCACCCATCCTTTGAGAAACGGAGAAATATCTTCCTACTTTGCTTCCGAACCTTCCAAACACCTTATTACAAAGATTTGCCATATGAGTTGTGTTCACTTCACTGAGGGGAAAGACTTCCAAGAAGATATCTTTAATAAAGGTGTTCAAATGGTACTTAATGAAAAACCATCAGTTATTGCTTATTCTGGAGGAATTACCAATGATTCTTATGAAGAAGATTATAATATGGCAAAAATTTTCCTCAATATATTAAAAGAAAAGAATCAACCGATAGTTTTAGTACCAGGGACGCGTGATCTTCAACCATTTGGCCAAAAGCTATGGTATAATCAGATAGGATCTCTTAATCCTATTTATGATGACGTGGAAAACCATATACATATCTTTGGAATAAATACTGGTCCTGATGATAATGGTCTTATAGGTAGACATAATCTAAATCTTTTACATAAGGATTTTAATAAATTTAAGGATAATAGAATTTTTATTTTGTTGATGCATCATTCCTGTATGCCTGTACCTCAAACTGCTTTCGAACGGACAATAAAAGATGCAGGGGATGTACTTGAATTCATATCTCACCAAAAAATTCCTTTGATATTGTCAGGATTAGGTCATTCTGCTGGTGTACTACAGGTAGAAGAGAGTGTTTTTGTGAATGCAGGAACTTTCTCCTCGAAGAAAATTCGATCTCAAAAACGAAATACTTACAATATATTTAGTATCTATAGTAATAAAGTTTTGATTATAGAGGAAGTCGAGATTCATAGTACCAAGAGACATCATTTGGGAAGCTTTAAAATACCTATTCCTGAATTCTAGCTAAGCTTTATTAAGCATGTGGTTCTCAAATACATATGATTTGAATTTTCGAGAATATTTCAAGGAACTTTAGTTAGTAATCTCTAATGAGATTGGTAACGTTCATTGGGTCTATTACTACTGGGATTGTTACAGAAGTGCTAATGATTAATGTTGGTAAATGGTCAGTAATTTATATTATGGTCTTAATAGACATATTTTTACGATTCGTTTGTGGCTTAGCCTTCTTTTTTGTTGAAGAACCCGTAAAACCTGATTAGTGAATGAGAAATGAATCTATAATCTTATAGTGAGCATTTTGGTGACCAATATGAAAAAAAGTGTGATTTTCATTTGTACGAATAATGCTGCTAGGAGTCAAATGGCCGAGGGTTATTTGCGGGCGAAATATAGCGATAAATATGAAGTTTATAGTGCTGGAACCGAACCATCTCAGATAAATTCTTATTCAATAATGTCAATGAAAGAAATAGGGATAGATATTTCAGATCATGCCTCAAAAAGTTTGACAGATTTTCTTGGAATGAAAATGGATCTGATAGTGACAGTTTGTAATACTGCGAAAGAAAATTGCCCCATTTTCCCTGGAGGAGGAAAATCTATTCATAAAGGATTCAAGGATCCCAGTTCAATCCAAGGTACGGAGGAAGAGATCTTAAGAGTTTTCCGTGAGGTTCGTGACGAAATAATTAGTTGGATTGAGTCTGAGCTTGTCCATTTATGAATGAAAGAAAAGTATTGGTCACCTCTAGTAGACCTTGAGTTTAATCGGAATATGATAATCAAGTTCTGATTCTTCAAGCAAGGAACTTTCCATTCCTTTGAAGCGTTGATCGTAAGCTTGGATAAGAAAGGGATGCGCTTCTTCGTAATTAGAATCAGGTAACCACTCATTATAAATGAATTCTCCTCCTCTAAAGATATTTTCCCCTTTAAAAGTAAAAATACCATATTTTGAAACTGGAAGTGTCATATTAAACAATTCTAGAGGTATTTCAGGTGAATCAGTTATTTCTATTCCTGTAAAAACATAGAACTTCTTTGTATTTTTGTATTCTTCTGGTTCCAAGTGGACTTCGTACATTACCTCACACTTCATACAAAATTGTTGAATAAAAGCCTTATGTTTTTCATATAATCGCATAAATCTTTGCCATGTGAGCCCAATCTCGTTTTCCTCACTCCATCCTCCGACAGAGTGAAACGGATCACCGTAAAAAACACAACCTAGCAGTCTTAAGGGTTTACCTCGATTGATTATAGTAATCCGTTCTGGTTCAACTTTTTTTATCATTATTTGTATTCCTTTTCTCAGGGACTATTAGATCCATTTTTTTCTTAGTTAAGTCCTAAACCCTCTTCTGGAAGCCATTCTGGCCATCCGACAATCCATTCAGGTATAATGGCTTTTTTCACACGATCACAAACTGGAAAATAAGCTTTGATATCCAAAACTGGAGTATTATCAATTGCATCAATATTTTGAATTTTAACCAAGCCTTCTTCATGGTTAACATCCTTTATTTGTGCAGTGGTTAATGCGATGGGATTAGGACGATATTCTGCTCGAGTTGCAAAAACTCCTGTGACTGGAGGATTTTCTCCATATGGTGGTACACAATCTAATCTATTGCGATACTCCTTGGAATCGACTTTATTTGCCCACCAAAGTATCTGAATATGGCTGAAGTGTTCCAATTGCTTAAGGGCAGGAATAAATTTCTCTAAAATTTCAATATATACTTCATCCTCAGATCTTTTGATATGACCTATCGGAAAAATAGTAAATGTCTCATTTCTACTGTTCAATACCTGGTTCTCCTAAGTTTTCAGTTTTAAATTGGGTTTAATTTAGTACTAAATATATATTCCGTTCGTGGCTGAACAATATTCCGCGCTTGAGTGAACTTCATTCCTTTTTTCTATCTAAAAAAGTCTTTACGGGTCGGTACCTTTGTTGAGACATCTCTCGGGATTTAGATTGAGTATAAGTTCTCTCAATTGCCTGTAAAAAACTCACCCCATCGTTTGTTATCTTATAAGTTCCATGTTGAATTTTTTCAATGAGTAAATTGTCCTTAAGTGAAGTTAAATGACTGGCTAGGGCTGATTTCTTAAGTTTCAGTTCCTCAAGCAGTGTTTGAAATGACAGAGGTTCAGTGAGGAGAAGTATCAAAATTTTTAAGCGATTAGGATGCCCCATAGCCTTTAAAATAGTTATTATGTCATTATATGACTGTAAAAGTGATTCTTGAGACTTCTCTAACGATTTTTCGTCTTCTGTCATCATGATTGACCCATATTCAAGTTTGATTCCATTCATTTTTTATATTTAAATCTCATAAGTGCGAGATATCATGCATTTAATCAAGAAATATAGTTTTGGAAGTATAACAATTGGTGATAAAACTTACTCCAAAGATATTATGATTGTTTCAGACGAAATTCTTCCGAATTGGTGGCGGAAAGAAGGTCACAACCTTCATTTGGAAGATCTACAGGAGATTATTAAGCGGAAACCAGATATTCTTGTTATTGGTACTGGCTACTCTGGAATTATGAAAGTTTCCAAGGAAATTCTCTCTAAACTGGAGGATATGGGGATCAAAACAATAGTAAAAAAGAGTCCAGAGGCCGTTAGTGAATATAATGCGTTAATGAAGGGAGAAAAGAGAATAGCTGCTGCTTTACACTTAACATGTTAACAATAATCTCTTTTGATGTCTAGCTCTTCCTTTTTCTTGTAACTAGCAATACTAAAATCCCTACAAGTAATTCAAAACTTGGTGTTGATGTGTTCCTTATCCTTGCACTAGTGCTAAGAAACGATTTTTCAAAGGATGAATCAGTAGAGGAAGAAATTTGTGTTTGAGAACTATTCATAAATTCCATTTTCAAAATTTTCAATCCCTCATCTTGGTCTGTTATATAGATTAGATTTTTTCTTTTCATGACCCGATAAACTTTCCCAGTATCTTTATATCGTCCAATTTCTTGAGGTGAAGTCAGATCAGTGAGGTTTAGAACAACTAAACCATCATCATATGAAGCTAGATACCCTATATTAGTATCAACATCAAGAAAAAACGATGTAAGATGAGTTTCTTCAAAAATTCCAATCACAGTAATATTTAATGGATCAGAAGCATCACATATCTTCAGACCATCTTCCCAATAAACTAAAAATGCAATATTTTCAAAAACTTCTATTTCTCCTAAAAAACTCCCTAATGATCCAATATATTCCCCTAATACTGAAGGAGAGGAATAATTACTGATATCTAATATTATCATTTCACCATTAGAAGTTGCAATATATGCACGATTATCTACGAGCCCCAAATCGACCACATCAACTGAAGTGGTGTAATTGAAGATTAGGGAAGGATTAATGGGATTTGATACATTAAAGATCATGAATCCAGGATTTCCTCTTCCCATAAAACCATTAACTACAAAACCTGTATCTTCAATAATAACAGGAGTCCAAGCATAACCTTCAGCGAACGTAGCAATAACATAAGGATTATGGGGATCACTACAATTCATAATCTTTAATCCTCCAGCACCATCTCCAATATAAGTTATAATATCCTCCCTGGTATCTACGTACATCTGGTGAGCGAATGCTGTTGAATGACCAGTTTCAATAATTGCAGGGGATTCAGGAGTATGAGATAGTAAGATAGGATTGGAAGGGATGCTCACATTGAAAATTCGGAAACCAAAATATCCACACGTAACATATGCAAGTTCATTATTTTCATCAACCCAGATATCATATGCATCACCTCCAGTACCGATCTCCCCCATCTTGGTAAGTTCAATGTACTGATAGTTTATTGCAGATACACTTGCTTTTGGGATTCCAACAACTAAAATGAGAATGATAAAAATACAATTCAAGAAGTAAAGTTTGGTTGGCAATTTATTCACATTTTTTTCTTTTTAAGGATTAAAATAGAGATTAAAGTAAAAATGCTTATTGTCAAGATAAAATTTGGTATGGAGGTATTAACAGAGATACTAATAGGTGTAAGATTGGATTCAAGAATAATTAATTCAGTGTTCTGATCAGCAAGGTAAATATATCTACCATCCATAAAAATATCATGTGGTGCGGCATTATCATAAGAAAAGATTTCATTAGGCAGAGATGGATCCGTAATATTTAGAACATACACCCCTTTTTGCAGATCAGCAACATAAAGGTGTGTTCTGTTTCCACTGACTCCATAAGCTTCATTTTCAGACTTATAATATTGTCCTAAGCTTTCTGGGGAGTGGGGATTTGAGATATTGAGAATATGGACTCCATTTTGGTGACATCCAAGGAAGAGTAAATTTCCATGAATATATATGTCAAGCACTCCATAAGTCCCTGAAACCGTTCTAACTTTTTCTGGGGAGGTAGGATCTGAAACATTCAAAATTTTTAAACCATACTGGGGATCAGCAAGATAAGCATATCCATTTTTTAGTGCGATATCTCGGAATTCTCCCTTATCATTATAGACACTAATTTTAGCAATCTCTCTGGGATTTGTAACATTAAAAATCTCTAATCCATGAGGATAGTCAGTAACATAGGCATATAATCCCTCAATCCATACACTAAAAGCGCTCCCTCCATCAGAATGTTCACCTACAATCTCTGGATTTTCTGGTATAGTGATATTTGCGATGATAAATCCATTACTATAACTCGCAATATAAGCCAAGTTTTCTTTGATAAATACTCCAAATGCTCCATCACTAGTAGATACTTGTCCTAACGTCCGTGGATTGCTAGGATTACTTATATCAATAATTTTTGTGCCATCATTATTTGTGATATAAGCATAATTCCCTTGTACGTAAACATCATAAGTGACATGAAGTTTAGATAGGAGAGGAATCATAGTAATTCCTAAAAAAACTAGGGTAATAACAATAACTATTAAAATGAAAATAAAAAGAGTTTTCTTAGTAATTAATATCACCAATATCTCCTTCTTATACCTAATATAGATAATATTAGAATTGAACTCATTTGAATAGATTTAAATTTGAAACCAGAGATTTTTGAATAAGAATCCGACGATTCAGAGCTATAGAGAGAAGTATTCATTGGGTCACCAAAAGTTGAGGGAATAATGTAATTACTAACAAATTGATCATAGTAAGGATCATCAGAGTCCGCTGTACAAACCATTACAATATCTAAATCAGGGATACATAATATCCACTGGCCTCTGTATCCACGTGCCGTAAAAGTAAAATAATTGGACAGTTCTGGAGTGATCCACCATTGAAATCCATAATAATACCGTGTAGAAAAGTCAGGGTTGATGTAGTGCCGTGTAGACTGTTCTACCCATTTCTTCGAAATTATTTGTTCATTATCCCAGAATCCTTTGTTGAGATAGCACCAACCAAATTTGGCCATATCCCGAGGGGTTAAGAAGAGGTCACATCCCCCATTTACGACATCATCAGGACTTGTATACCAATATCCAACGGTTATATTGAGGGGTTCGAAGAGGTTTTTTTCTGCGAACGCATAGGTAGTCATATGAGTGACTCGTTGAATAATTGCTGACAATAAATGACTAACTCCCGTATTATATGCAAACTCAGTCCCAGGAACCGATTTCATGGGAGTATCGAGAACAAACTTGACCCAATCATCGCTTCTGAGCATTTGACGGTAGATGTTGGTTGAGGACTCATAACTAATACTCCATTCATCCCAATCAAGTCCACTCTGCATTTGGAGAAGGTCTTCAATAGTCATTTGACGTTTTCTTTTATCAACATTAGCAAACTCTTTCTCTGGAAAGAAGTCTAATACAGAATCGTTAAGGTCAAAGAATCCTTTATCAACAGCAATTCCTACACAAGCTGAAGTTACGCTTTTGGTACAAGAATATAATTGATGAACAGTGTCTTGAGAATATTTGTCAGAAAAATACTTCTCTTTGACAATATATCCGTTTCTCACAATCAAAATACTGTGCATTCCCTGAAATTCTTTCTCAATAAAAGATATTAGCTCTTTGAGTAGGGTGGAGTTCATCCCTTGGGTCTCTGGTGAAGATTTACGCCAACCATTTGTCGGCCAGTAAGTTCTTTCAATAGTTATGTTTTGTTTTTGGGGAAAAAAAGTTGTTTCTCCAAGTATTTCAACAATTATGACTTGATTTAAAGAAATCAGAAGAATACATAGAATAAGTGGTCTTCTAATGACTTTTTCTGTTTTCCTCAGAGATCTCAGCTTCCATTTTGACTACTGACTTCTAATGGCGTAGTAACAACGACGCGTATCTTTAATATCTGGAATCTGTTTGATCAGATGAGCTTTTATTAAACGCCTGAGAGCATATCTAATTGTTCGAATAGAATAGCGTGTTTCAGATACGATCTGATTCGTAGTGAGATTCTCATGCGTTCGTAATACATGATAGACAATCTGGGCAGATGGAGGCAAAATATTTAATAAGTCCATGTTATTTATCATTATTTAACCACATTATAATGTATATTAAGATTTCAGAAATTTGGATCAAGATGACCCATTGAATTCGCACTGAACTATAAATTTATAAGTATATAGTTTAGCGCAAAACTATACTATAAATAGTGCAATAAGAATTGGAAAAAAGATGAGATCACAGTCGGATTCTCTCCCTCTACAAGTATTCCCAGTTCTCCAAGATGAGACTCGACTCGCAATCTATATCTGTTTAGTAATTTACCAGGAATTGACAGTAAAACAACTAAGCGATCTTCTTCACAAAGGGAAGACGACTATCGTTCACCATTTACGAAAAATGGATGATGCAGGTATTGTCAAGTGGGAAGAAAAAGAAGAAGACACGAAAGCATTAAAAACACGTTACTTTTCGCTTGACTGGGAAATCATTAAAAAAAGGCAAGAAGAACCTGAAAGAAAACCTCAAAATGAACTAGAAACAATGAAAACTAAAGGTTTAGTCACATCCAATCTTATCGAGTGGATAATTCAATACCAAGATGAATTGAAAGACAGTCAATCATTTATTAAAATAGTACCGCTTACACCTGAAACTGTCCCCATCTATCAAGAGGCTATGCGGAACATCGAAGAAAAATTCGGAAAAAGTTCAGATTCTATAACACATCTTAGTTCTCATGTTTTTATTCCAATCAAGGAAATATTAGAATGGAAATATAAACAAAAGACGAAATAATTTGGAAAATAATAAAAAGATCCCAAAAAGAATACCTGTTAAATCAGAAGGCTGGCAATTACAATGAGAAAATTCACTATCGTTGAAATTGAAAACAGTTTCATGAATTTTTTCACGCCAGCCGTTCTTATTGCAGCAGGATTATTCCTATTCGAATTGTTCACTTGGCCATTTACTTTTTTCCGATGGATAATTTATGAAGCGGGGATAAATGTCGACTTGAATGTCTTGAGCGCCATTCTAGCCAACATTACTGGGATTTTGGTTTGTCTAGTCATTTATTTTGTATTTATCCCCCGACTTAAAGTCAAAAATGCGCAGTATAAGGAGCCCACTCTACCCAATTTACTACTCATTGCTCCTGTGTTTCTTGGAATCATCTTTGTTCGCATAATCATAACATTAATTTTCGAGTACTTTGGTACCACCATTTATTTGCTCCCTCCTTGGTTCATGGAATCCTATAGTCAGTTAATAGATCCAATGATTATGATTCAATTTCTTATTTATCAATTTATAGTCATACCCATTTACGCTGAACTTCTTTATCGTCGTACAGTTATCCCATTATTAGAAGATCGAGGAATGTCTCCATTTCTCGCTGTAATCATATCTAGTTTGGGATTTTGCCTACTCTACTTACCTTATTATATTCATACATCAAATTATGCTAGTATTATGTTTTGGTTTATTTCCACCTTTCTATTTGGATTAGCTACTGGATTGATTTACATTCTGACTCGAAATGTTTTATTTTCAACTCTCTATGCAGTTCTTTATTATGTTTATCGGTTAAGTGGAGAGATTGGTGGTGTGTTCCAAAATGACCTTCTAATTTCCGCCCACCTTATTCTCAGTGGAATAATTTTAACCATTGGATTAATCCCGATCATTTACATCGTTTGGAGCTTAGTCCCTAGAAAATCCTCTTCGCAATGGGTAAGTATAATCAAATCCCCCTCTGCACCCAAAATTCTTCGTGGTTTGGTTGGGTATTTCATTCTTTCTCTAATCTTAGTAATTTTTCAATTACTTGTACCTGTGATTATTGACGTGTACGTTCCCTCTGATAGACTACTCATCTTTTTATTCTACACTCTCTTTTATCTAGTAGGATTTTCCATCCCATTTATGTTGTCAATTACCTCTGAATATGCGCAGTATTAAATATTTGATTTCAAAAAAAGGGCAATTCTGGGGCGAGTAAGCTTAGGAAAATTAGGGGATTTTGAAAGTACAGGAAATTTAATTTCGAATTAACCCGTCAGCTTTCTCTCAAAACTTAGGGGTTACACCGTATAACCCGCCAATTTAAAGACCCTTTTATCTTAAAATGAATAGTCGTAACTCAAAATCCTCTAGTATCACTCAATATTTAAGGATAGAATTATTATGGTAGTGAATTCCACAGAAGGCCTATATCGACCAACAATAAAGGATATCCTCCTCTTACCTTTATTTGGAGACGTTCAAGCGAATCCTAATGGAACGAAGGTAGCTTATCGCCAAGGTTATGTTAATTTAAGGGAAAATAAACATAATATCTATTGTCGTATACACGATCTTGAAAAAGAAAGCTCTTATTACCTCACACAAACAGGATCGCCTGGAAATTTTCATTGGATTAATAATGAAACGCTAGCAATAATGAAACGAACAGATTCCGATCCTTTTCAAATTTTTATATTTCAAGGTCTAATTGGAGAAGGATTTCAGGTAACTGATCATGCAGGAGGGGTAAATGACTTCTCTCCCTTTGCTGATGGATTTGTGTTCATTGCTAATAATCCTGAGAAGGATGAGACAAAAAGAAGAGAATCCAGACTGGGGAATTTTATTCATGTCGAAGAGGATAAAAGTACTTCATCATTATATTATGTTCATACTGCTAAGATGAAGGAGTATAACCGAATAATCGCACGATCGTTCGAAGATGAACATAAAAACACTGTCAAGCCAATTTTTGATTTAGGAGCGTTCCTACCAAAACCTGTGAAGATTGAGTCAATCATTCCCTCTCCAAATAATGATGTTGTATTTTTAAATTGTCGTAGCAAGGATGATCTAGTATTTGAGCACGAAACTTCTCACTATCGGATAGAATTTGATCCAGAGGTTATTTTTCATGAAGCATCAAAAACTATCCCAGTAGTCACAAAAATAGATCTTCCAAAAGGAGCTAAAATAGTAGCAATATCTCCTGATGGGGCGAAACTATTAATTTTATATAAGAAACGTGATAATCGTGACTATACTCAAGCCGATTTATGGATTCTGAATACATCAGATGTAGAACAATCTAATCTTAAGGAACATCTTTCATGTATCACATCCAACCTTGACCAAGATCCACTCTCTCATGCAATTTACTGGACCAAAGCAGGAATCTTTATTACATATTGGGATGAAAGTCAGGTAAAAGTTGCTAGAATTTCAGAAGCTGGGGAAGTTGAGGATATCGATTTACATGGATTAATGCCAAATCTATTTTTCCATGTTAATGATTTAGGTTTTGTAAGTTTTCTTGGATTCTCTTCCACGAAAATTAATGACGCATATCTGAATTTCCCAACAGAAGTAGGTCGAAGAACACTTCCTTTGACCCACTTCAATGATATTGTTGCTAATTGGGATCTAGGAACGGTTGAATCAATAAAATGGATAAGTAAGGATGGAACCGAGATCGAGGGGATATTACGTAAACCCAGAAACTTTGATCCTAGCCGAAAATATCCTCTACTCCTTAATATTCACGGTGGGCCTCATCATTCGTCGGCTAATGCTCTTTTAGAGGCAATGGATAAGTTTTACTATCCTCTGGTTCAATTCAGCCATAAGGATATACTTGTTTTAAAACCTAACTACCGTGGCTCTTTGGGAAAAGGCCAGGCTTTTAAGAAACTGCTCGTTGATAATGTAGGAGTTGGAGATCTATGGGACTTAGAGTCAGGAATAGATTATCTGGTTAATCAAGGATTTATTGATGAAACAAAGATTGGGGCGTGTGGTGGAAGTCAAGGGGCTTACATCAGTGCATTCGCAGCTATGCATTCTGATCGGTTCTGTGCTGTTAGTGGTTGTTCAACTTTGTCAAGCTGGGCTACTTATTTCTTTGGCTCTGATAGTAGGTATAGTATCCCTTTTTCAGGAAACTCATATCGGAGTAGAGGGCCATTCGATGAAGGAATGAAAGAGATTTTTGAAAAAACAGCTCCAATGAATGGAATCAACAATGCTCGAACACCAGTACTCTTACAACACGGTGAAGTCGATGAACGTGTACCCCTCTATAGTTCCAAGGTGATTTATAGAGCTCTTAAGGAAAAAGGGATTCATACGGAGTTCTTTATATATCCAGGAATGGGACACAGTATATGGAAACCCCGGGAGAATTATGCAGTATTGATTCAGAACTATCGATGGTTTCTCCATCATCTATTGGGCGAAGAATTAGATTTTTTCAAAGATGATGAAATAGATTAGTATTTATTCAAAAAAAGGAAGGGATGGGGAATTTAGTCTTTTAATCCAAAACCAATTCCAGTTAATACTTTAGTTGGATTGTATTCATCCAGAATGGATGAAAATTCAGTATCTCTATCACTGATAACGTGACTCAATGGTTTATCAGTTCCATAATTATTCGAAACACATACCTTAGCGATATCAATGATTAAAGGTTTGAACGCCTGTTCATTCTCAGGAAGATACGAATGGAATCGGAGAATAAGCCTTTCTTCCTCTTCACCTGGAGCTTTTAAAACTAGTGGGGCTGAAGCCATTACCAAGGTGTCTCCTTTGAAGACCATGACTGCTTTATTCCCCTTTTCTTCGCCATCTTTAAGGACTCGGTCTTTAAAATAATTCGCAATGTCTTCATCTGAATTAAATTGGCCAAGATATCGCCCATCTGCTTTAATCAGGTCAACAAGAAGATTGAGATCATCCATTGTAGCAAGTCGGGTCGTATACTCCTCACCTGTATATTCTGACTTGTTTACTTCATTTACATCGATTTCATAACGATAACCTCTGATCTTTTCAACTAATCCTTTCCCTTTAAAGAATTCCATGACTTTCTCGTTATCAACAGAGGCATTCATAAGAATGTCATATTTTGTGGCTATTTCACGATGTTTGATGTATTCTAACATCTCGTCAAACAATTTATCTTGGATTTCCTTTGGGCAGTTTGGGAGTGCCCATGGATATCCTAAGTGGGTTTCCTCTACAGAATCATAATCTCGTGCTTGTATATACGCTAATGGATTCCCTTCTTTATCTAAAGCATATCTGACAGTCTTGGGGTCAATTTTTTCCCGTTCATAGCGATCGGTGATCTGTTGAGCTGTCACTGGTTGAGGCCTAGGGTTATTTTCATTATAAATTTTAGCTTGAAGTTCTTCTAGGTTTTGGTTTGGTTCCCAATTACGGTACACAACTTTCATTTATGATCCACACTCCATAAAAATCAATATAACATTATTTAAAATTTCTCATCTCGAAGAGAATATGATCTCAGCTCATTAAGAACTATTAATATATTATTATGTTGGCAAAATTCATTAAAGCACTAAAGGAAACAATTAACTTTTAGCTAAAATTATTAGAAAATCAGTGGATAAAAATGGCTGAGAATCAATACAAAGACGCAATAACCTATACTCAACCAATAATGAAAGAGATAACTGATGAAGCAACCATAAAGCTTTTTGAAGACACGAATCTCACGTCAGTCATTAAATTTTTGCGAACTCATAAGGTCCCCATGACGGTAGTGGATCTAGAGAATGCTTTCAAAAATGTTGGAGAAAAGAAATCTGATAAGACCATCTATCGCTATCTCAAGAAACTTGAAGATGCTGGGTTGGTAATACAGGCAGGAAAAAGAGTTTTTCCGTCTGATGAGAAAAAACTGAAAACCCACACCCTCTATATGAGGACTGCTAAAGTATTTCATTTAGCAAAACCTGAAGAAAAAGAAGTTTGCCCTGAAGAACGCAAAATGATCGAAGCAGTGGGAATTGCAATGGCGATTCACAAGAAAACTTCTTTAAAATCAGTAAATTGTTTAGAGAAGTTTCTCAAAAAATTCAAATCACGATATAATTCTTATCCCAAAGCAATTATCCCTAATGCAGAAGATGAAATAAGTGAGTTACTAGAGGATTTAGATTTTGAATATTCTAAAAGCATGATTGAAACAATAAGTTTTCTAGCTCTCTTGGATGATAAAACTGATTGGCAGCAGGAACTGAATGAGTGCTTTGATTAATCAAGGATATGGAAGTCAAACTTAGTGATGAATCTAGAACATGCAACAATACCAGGGAATCATGCATCAATTATTCCTGAACCAGCTAAAATGACATTTAACCTAGGTAATTTTGTGCTTAATGATAATACATCTATCCAGAGTGACACAGAATTAAGGAACATAAGTGAATACTTACGAAATTTGATTTCACCTCCAACTGGATTTCAATTAAAGCCTAACATCACAGACACTGACGATATCCTAGATAATGCAATTAATCTAGTTATCAATGAAGAGAGAGAAGATCTAGGTGACGAGGGATATTGTCTCATTACAACAAATGATTACATTCTCATTTCTGCGCCTAAACCTGCCGGTGTGTTTTATGGGATCCAGACTTTACGACAACTATTCCCGATTGAGATTGAAAAACGATTTCTAATTAGTGATATTGAGGAATGGGTTCTTCCTGGTGTTACAATTGAAGATTATCCCCGATTTTCTTGGCGTGGATTTATGCTGGATGAAGGCAGGCATTTTCTGGGAAAAGCCATCGTTAAGAGAATGCTTGATCTTTTAGCATTACATAAATTGAATGTTTTTCATTGGCATCTAACTGAAGATCAAGGCTGGAGGATAGAGATCAAAAAATACCCACGTTTAGCTGAGGTTGGTTCTTATAGAAAAGGAACTCAAATCGGTGGAATTAGGAGTTTTTTAACAAAGGAATTTGATTCAACTCCCCATGGAGGTTACTATACTCAAACTGACATTAAGGAGATTTTATCTTATGCGCAAGAACGATTTATTACTATTATCCCGGAAATAGATATGCCAGGACACTCTATGGCCGTGTTGGCTGTTTATCCCGAGTATAGTTGTGCTGGGGGACCCTTTAAGGTTCAAACGACATTTGGAATAAAGAAAGATGTTCTTTGTCCAGGGAAAGAGAATGTATTTCGCTTTCTTCAAGATGTACTAGATGAGCTAATCAACATCTTCCCTTCTAAATTCATTCATATTGGAGGGGACGAAGTCCCCAAGTCTCGCTGGAAAAAATGTCCTGATTGCCAAGCAAGGATAACTACTGAGAATCTTGACAGCGAGGGGGATTTACAAACATATTTTATCAATCGGATAGCCTCATATTTGCTTAGTAAAGGCAGAGTACCAATCGGTTGGAATGATATTCTTGATAAAAACTTGCGTTTGGAAGTGATTGGTCAACATTGGTTTCGAGGTAACAACAAAGTTCTTGATCATTTACGAAAGGGGAGAAAATTCGTTATTTCACGATTCTTCTATACTTATTTGGATTATCCATATACTATGACGCCTTTAAGAAAGGTGTATTCTATCAATCCTATACCAGAAAAATTAGAAAAAGTATATCACGAGAACATTCTTGGAATTGAAGCACCAGTGTGGTCAGAGTGGATTTCTACCATAGATCGGTTGGACTGGCAGGTTTTTCCGCGCCTTACTGCTCTTGCTGAAACGGGATGGATTCTAGAAGAAAAGAAGAATTACTTTGATTTCAAGAAACGCCTGGAACGGTTTCTTCAACGATTAGAAGTGCTAGGAGTCAAAAATGCCAGATTAAATCAAATAGATCCTGGTTTTTTTAAAAGATTATTTTTGCCTCTTACAATGCTTCGAGACCCTCAGAAAAACGTATCAACGTACTAATAAACTGTATCAACTAGTAAGAATTATGGAGATTAATAGCAGTGATTGAGTCATTGACACCAAAGACTACAAAAAAACCTATTCTTAGTGAGATAACTCTTTCTCCTAATGACTCACTCAAAGAGGTTCTCGTGAATGTATTAGAACCACTAGATGGAATTTCAAGCTTTATTTCTAGAAATGATCAAGTTCTTTTAAAGCCAAATTTTAACACTGGTGATCCTTTTCCGGCCAGTACAGATCCAGATTTCCTCGAACATGTGCTGCGATTGATCATGAAACAGACTTCAAACATTGAAATTATAGAATCATCAACAATTCGGGCAAATACAACCAAAATAATAGAAGATAAAGTGGGTGAGATTTTACACGAGTTAGATATACCAATAATAACAGAAAGACAATTTAAATTTTCTAGAATTGACCTGAAATCCTTAGGAGCAAAATATCTTAAAACTGTTAAACTCCCAAAACAGATTCTTGACCCAAATGTGAAACTTATTTTATTACCTTGTCTAAAAACTCATTTCATTGCGCAATATACAGGCGCGCTAAAACTTGGTGTTGGATTCATGGAAAGAAAACAACGTGTTAGGATGCACATGAGTTGGCGTGTTCCTGCGAAAGTTGCTGAACTGAATTTAGGGTATACACCTGATTTGGTGATTATGGATGCTCGTAAAATATTCGTTACAGGAGGACCTGCTTCTGGAAAGATCGAATCTCCTATGAAAATCTTAGCAGGCTCAAACCGTGTTTCTATTGATATCAAGGGGGTTGAAATTATTCAGTCCTACGGAGCAAAAAACAAGTTATCTGATAAAGAGCCTTTAGAGGTTGGAACAATTAAACGTGCTTTAGAATTAGGTTTAGATGGAAGTTTGGAATAACTATCTCTGGATTCCCATTTTTGAGATTAATCATGTTGAGAGGATCTAAAGAAATCACATTTAAATCAGGTATCCTCTACTGCAAGTAATGATTGGATCATCAGAAATTAGTTTTTATTATGTGTTAACAATCCTTGCTTATGAAATTATGGGACTATCACACTCACTGCTACTTGTGTAATCATGCCATTGGATCCATCGAAGACTACGTGAGATCAGCTATTGAGTATAGAATTTCAGAAATTGGAATTAGTGACCATTTCCCAATGGAACTGTTACCAGAGCACTTTCATATTTATGCTATGAAATTGGATGCTTTTCCGAGTTATATCGATGAAATCAAAAGATTAAGGAAGAAATATTCCAGTCAAATCAATATTAAGGTTGCTTCAGAAGTAGATTTCTTTCCTAAAGCTTTTGAAGAATATAAACAAATTGTCTCGCTTTTCTCAGACAGTTTGGACTTTATTATAGGGTCTATTCATGCAGTCCCATGGCCAGGTCTTGGCGCAATCCCTATTGATGAGAAACAAGCTATCCCCATAATTAAAGAAATCGGAGTTGATAAAGCATATTTAGAATATTATAACTCCGTTTTAAGAATGGTTCAGACTAAATTTTTCGATATTATTGGCCATCTGGATCTACCAAAAAAATATGGATTACTTCCCGAGAATAATGATGGTATCTGGGAGAAAGTGCTTCAAATCTTAGATGAGGTTGAAAAGAATGGTATGGCTGTTGAAATCAACACTTCAGGTTATCGTAGACAAATATATCAACCTTTTCCTAGTGAGCAAATTATTCTAGAACTAATTCAACGAAAGGTCCCTTTAGCACTTGGATCGGATGCACATGCTCCCCAAGACATAGGTTTCAAGTTTCAAGAGATCATTAAAAAACTTAAGAAGTGGGGATTAACAAGTCTTTGTCAATTTTCAAATCAAGAGATATCTTTACTCCCCTTCGATTAATTTACTCTAAACCCATTAAAAAAACATCTGATGCCGCTGTAAACGATCTTCTTTTTTGGGAATCCCGTTCATATTCAGGTTTTAACCTAATGATCAACAGTTCTTCATACTTCAAAAATTCAATTGTTGAACTTAATCGGTCTTGATTCATGAGTTTGGGATTCATCTTTCTAACCCACTTATTGATAGAGGTGAACTCGTTATATATTCAAATACAATTCTACCAAAATGATCATTGGTTATGGAAAAATATGTGTATTTAAAGCCCAATAGTGTCATAACAAAGTTATTTCCGCGTGATTTTCCTATCTTGTGACGTAAATTTTCAACCTTATCTGTTTATGCAGCTAAAAACCTTAATAATAAGATAAATTAGTTTTTTGAAGTATCTTCCTATTCGGTAGTGAATCATTCCCTGATTGTTCATATTTAAAGCATTTTACGAAAAATATCCCTAAATACATTTTATACTAATTATTAGTAATTCACATATTCTTTTCATTAACTTTCGTGAGTGAAAAGTTGTGATATGAGAGTGTGAAGTGTTTGAATCCACCTAGAAGGAATTTTCTTATTGTATTAATCATATTGACTGGTTTCTTTATTATTATTGCTGGAACAGTGACTCATAATTTAGCTGTTAATGAAAGCATTTTTTCTCCAATTATTGATGGGGTAATTACTACTAATGAGTATTCATCGAAAGTATCATTTAATGGTGGCGATTATCAACTAAATTGGCAGATTGAGGGGGATACTATTTTTGTGGGTATCATTGGGGCTACGACAGGGTGGGTAGCGATAGGGTTTAATCCATCAACCGCTATGAAAGATGCTGATATG
>JBHLKY010000017.1:0-70558 GCA_048886185.1 Candidatus Hermodarchaeota archaeon | reverse complement strand
TGGGTATCATTGGGGCTACGACAGGGTGGGTAGCGATAGGGTTTAATCCATCAACCGCTATGAAAGATGCTGATATGGTCTTTGGATGGGTTTTAGCTGATGGGATGACAGTTGAGATAATAGATGCGTATTCAACTGGAATCAACGGGCCTCACCCAGCAGATACTGATCAGGGTGGAACTACAGATATTTTGTCTTTCGATGGATCAGAAAGTTCTGGAATAACAACCATTGAATTTTCTAGGCTTTTAATAACTGGTGATCAATATGATAACGACATCCCTACTTCTGGTATTTATGATATCATTTGGGCAATGGGACCATCTGACGATTTTGACATAAAACATAGTACAAAAGGATCTGGAACAATGAATCTAAGCCCTATTGAAGAGTCAACTCAACCAGAGATATCCTCTGAGTCAACAGAGGGAATATCTGAACCAACATCTGCTCCTGGATTTGTGGTTGTTATTGTATTGCTACCTATCTATTGCCTAATTTCCTTTCGTAGAAAAAAGAATGCTTAGTCTTCACAATACTGAGCTTTGTTATTCAATTGTATAGTAGATTCAATAACATTGAAATTTTCTTGTAAAAACTGACTTATTCCAGAAATTAATTCTTCTTGGTCACTAGAGGATATATCTGGATTGCGAGGTTTTAGATGGGTAGAAAAGACTAACATTTCAGATGTTATTGTCCATAGATGTACATTAAATAGCTCCTCGATTTCAGGAAAACGATTTTTTAATTCATCGGTAATAATATCAATTGTTAGACCCTTAGGAGCCATCTCTAATAAAATCCTAGCACTATCCCTTAAAATTCCCACAGCCCATACTGCAATGATCACAGAGATAAAAAAACTAACAAGCGGATCTATAAAGCTCCAGCCCGTGAAAAATATCACGATTGCTGCAATCACAATTCCAACTGAAGATGCAGTATCTCCAATGATGTGATAAAAGAGCCCTTTAATGTTAAGATCTCTCCTATCACTTCCCTGAAGAATAGCAATGCTTGTTAGATTAACAGTAAGACCGATTAGTGCAACTACAAACATTTCAGTGGCAAGAATCTCCAATGGATTAATGATCCTTAACATGGCTTCATAAAATAACGTGATTACAATTAATAATAGAAATAATCCGTTAATAAAGGCAGCCAAGACTTCTGTTCGGTATAATCCATAAGTTCTGTGATGACAGGGAGGTTTTCGTGCAAATATTATTGCCACCAAGCTTATTCCGATAGCAAAGCTGTGTGTGAACATATGTCCTGCATCACTAATCAAGGCTAAACTATTCGTGAGAAGTCCACCAACAACTTCAATAAACATGGTGAAGGAGGTGATGAATAATGATAATAGGAGTCTATTTCTTTCCACAGTTCGATACTCAAAAAGAGATTCAGAGAGAGTATCTTCGATTTTCTGACTTTCCATGATACATTCTTCGATAGGCAGTGGTAACCATTTTTCACCTTACTTACAAGGAATTAAAAAATCAATCTTCTTCGAACTTGGTAATGTGGACGCTCACAACAAGTAATTTAAGGGGGAGAGTTGGTGCTCTGAAATATGCCTGAATTCAATCTCGAATCCATCCCAAGAATCCCCCTCTGCATATTACCGACACCTATTATGCCTCTCAAGAGATTAACAGCATACCTAGGTGGAGCCAATATTTTTATTAAAAGAGATGATCTAACGGGTGTTGCTTTTGGGGGAAATAAAAATCGAAAACTAGAATACTTATTAGCCGATGCGAGGAAAAACCAAGCAGTTGTAATTGTTACTGAGGGGGCTGTACATTCAAATCATTGTTTACAAACAGCCGCGTGTGCTACAAAACTAGGATTTGAATGTGAATTAGTTTTATCAGGAGAAGATCCAAAAATTACAACAGGTAATCTTCTATTGGATCAAATTCTTGATGTGAAGATACATCGAGTTAAAGATAGTGCAAATAGAAAATCTGTTATGAAAAAAATAGAAAACGAGTTAATTTCTCAAGGCAAAATACCGTATATTATACCAACAGGTGGCTCCACTAAAATTGGTGCATTAGGATATATAAACTGTATATCAGAAATCAAAAAGCAGGCACAGAAATTAGATATTACATTTTATCATTTTATTCATGCGACAGGTAGTGGGGGTACTCAAGCGGGGACTCTTTTAGGAACTGAGCTTTATTATCCCGAATTGGAAGTTTTGGGAATCAATGTAGGAGAACCAAAAGGTGAATTAGATAGAATTGTTCAGGGGATTATTTCGGAGTTTATAGAAGAATGGGATTTGAAAATAACGATTAAAAATGATTCGATAAAAGTTCTTGATAATTATTATGGAGAGGGGTATGGAATCCCAAATCAAGAGATGATTGACACAGTAAAATTAATCGCAAAGCTGGAAGGAATATTTCTTGACCCTGTTTATAGTGGAAAAGCCATGGTAGGCTTGGTTGACCTTGTAAAGACTGAAATAATCCCAAAAGATAACAATGTGCTATTTCTTCATTCAGGGGGAGGGCCCACAATATTTAATTACAATGATGTTTTTAAAAAGAGTTCCTGAGATCATGAGTTCATTGTACACAAATTTAATATCCGAATTATTGATTAAAAGCGCCAATTGTATCCATTGCTAACTCTGGTGTACAATTATGAGGTAACATGATAACAGGAACGGTTGTTCCTTGTTGTCGGAGTTCTTCATATCGCGCTACAACGTAGTCAGGTGAACCTACGACGGTGATACGGTCAAGCATGTCCTGTGAAACAGATTTAGCTGCAACCTCGCGATCGCCTGCTTGAAAAGCCGCTTTTATTCTATTTGCTTCCTCTATAAATCCAAATCTTTTGATTATCTCATAATAGTATGTTCCCATTCCACCTATATAATAAGCCAAATTCCGTTGGATGAGATTTTTGGCATTTTCTGTATCAGAGGCACAAGTGAGGATGTAAGATGCAATCTCCATTTCTTCTTTTGACCTTAATTCTGGTTTTCTTTTTTGAAAACCAAGTTCCAAATCTTTTTTTGAGCTAGGAATCTCAGTATAAGATGTCCAGATGGGAAACCATCCATCCGCTAGCTCTCCTGTTATCTGAACATTCTTTGATCCCATAGCTGCAAGAAACAGTGGGATATCTAAAGGTGTATCGAAACTACTTAGTTTAAAACCTTTAAGAGAGAAAATTCTCCCTGAATCAAAATTTACCCTTTCTCCTGAAAAGATTAAACGCAGAACTTCTAAGTATTCACGAGTACGTTGTAGAGGTGAAGGATGAAAATAATTTAGGCCATGCCAGTCTTGAATAACAATTGGCCCACTTAATCCTAAACCTAAAATAAATCTTCCTTCTGTTATTTCATGGAGACTTGCAGCTGTTTGAGCTAGTGTTGCGGGAGTTCTCGAAAAAATGTTAACGATTCCAGTTCCTAGAATCAACTCGGAAGTATAACGTGATAATGCTGTTATTTGAGTAAACGCATCATGACCCCATCTTTCAGGAATGAACAAATGAGTGAAATTTGAATTATCAAGTAAAGCTACTAAATCATGGCATAATGATGGGAGTAGATAATCGTATGATAAAGTAAATCCTAATTTTTTATGATTAGACATGTCAAAATCCTTCCAATGTCATTTTCGCCCAAAAGCAATCTTCATTAACTGTTCTGCATCATTAAAAACGTTTTTTGTAATAATTGCATATTTCTCTTGGTTGTCTAAAGAGTATTTAAGGTTAAACATATTCCCAAAAGAATCTAATGCACTCCAAAGAAAGCTCGATATTCGATCTACTAACAATAGGATAATGAAATTCTCTTTTTGGGAAAGCATGATTTTTTTATCTTGAAAATGAATCATCCTAATGTTTTTAGCATGAACCATTTCTGTAAACAGATTTAGAATTGCGTATACGCCTCCTGAAAGTAATAAATCTCTTTCACTGGTATATTCTTGCTCTTTAGGCAAAGCAAAATCATATGAGAATAATAACAGCCCTGACCGGTTTATTACCAAAAGCTTCTCTATCTGCTGAAATTGTAGAAATCCCACAGGTGCGTGTACGTACGCCTCATAAATCAGGAGACTTCCTATTATAACATTAATATGAGGTGCAATGTGTTTGAGAAAAACCACTGTAACAGGATCTATAATATTTTCCAACTGATAGGCACTAGCAACTACGATTAATGTGACAAAGTAATATAAAATTATCGTCCACTGCATCAACGTTACTTGTCTCTTTTGTGCTTTATCATCAATATTATTTTTAATTCTTCGGAGAGATATTAATGTCACTAAGATTACATAAATTACAAAGTATGATACAGGAAAATTTGTCGAAAAAAGGAAATTTAGGATTAATAAAATAAGAGTGTTGGCTTCTATATTTAACGGGAAAAGTTCTGGGAGAATTATTTGATGCATCACATTCAGAAGAAAGGCTCCGAGAAATATTCCATAAATGAAACCATGAAATGGGTTTATTCTCTCATTTTCAAAGTAATCAATGAATAACATGAAAAATCCAGCAGAAATTCCTCCAAAGAAAGGTAATAACCAGACAAAGATATTGCCTTCTTGAGTATAAAAGCCAACGGTATCATTAAAGTTTAATAGAAAAAAAAATAATTCTATTATTGTGAAAATGATGAATAAAAGGTAAAAAACTGCAAGTAAAGAAACCACTGTGATTCTGGTTTCTCTCCACCTTCTACTTAATTTATAGAATACTAAACCACTTACAATTAAATCGATTAAAAAGACACCAACGCCAAAGTAACTAATTATAGTTGGTGCCATGTTCAATTCCTAACAAACACATTTTAATCTTGAGTATATCTAAACTACCCTTTTATTTCTTTTAAGAAGTTAATTAATTAAAATATTAGGATTGATCATACCATTCTTACTCTTCAGGAAATAATGGCTTAAAACTATCAGCCTTTGCACGTTGAATTATCTCTTTCTGTTCACTCTTCTCTAATTTCTTGAATTTGTTTCCAGCTTCAAGCACTAATGGCCATAATCGGAGATCACAGGGCAATGAATATGTCGCAACACCCTCTTGGGAGAGTGTATATCCAACAGCATCGTTGATCCATTGCTGTTCATCCAATGGTTGGTACCAGGTTCCATATTTCTTTGCGAAAGTCCACCTTCGGCGTGAGATAGCTTTAATAGCAATGACTCCTACGTTCTTCTCCTGAGCTAACTCTAGAACAGGTTGAAAATCGTTACTTGGATGAGGATGAGCCATTGCAGCGACATAAACAGGTAATAGAATCGTGTTAAAGTCTTCATAGGTTTTCAGAGCTTTTAACAGGATTCGCATATCATTGTGGCATGTGATACCGATGTTCTTTATAAGACCTGTTTCTTTAGCCTCTTCAAAAGCTTCGAGCGCACCACCTTTGCCCAAAATTTGTTGCAGTTCATCCATAGTCGATACTGCGTGAAATTGATACAAATCAAAATCCGACACTCCTAATCGTTCTAGTGAGCGGTTAAGCTCATTCCAAGCTCCTTCTTTGGTTCTTTCCATCGTTTTTTCTGCCAAGAAGACTTTGTCCCGGATTTTCTGCATCCATGGAGACAATCTTACCTCTGCTTCGCCATAAGAGGGAGCCACATCAATTATATTTATACCTCCCTTTATAACTTCTTCAATGGCTTTATCAGCTCGTTCCTGAGCTGTTTTTGATTCCTGTTCATGTAACCATCCTAATGCACATCCTCCCAAGGTTATTATTGATGCCTTATACCCAGTTTCCCCAAATTGTCTCTGTTTCATGAGTTCACCTTTATTAAGATTTATAAAGTAAGGTATTTGGTTTCAGTTATGGATTTTTTTGATAGTGACTTAAGAGCGTATATTGATCCTTCTGTGGAGATAAAAGTCTATCGCGCTGCTTACCCCCTTCCATCAAAATTAATTTATTCACCATTTGTTCGGCCCGAGCTCCCAGTTAAACGAAAAGGAATGAAAATTAATGAATTACCAAGGTTATATTATGGGACTCATTTATATTGTATTGATGACGAAGTAGTTTTCTTCCAAGGACTTTTAGGAGCGCCCGCAACCGTTATTTTCCTCGAAGAGCTAATTGCTTTAGGTGTTAAAGAAATAATGTTTTTAGGATTAGCAGGGGCAATTCAGTCTGCAAAGATTGGAGATAGAATTATTGTGGAAGAAGCCTTAAGGTTAGAAGGGACAAGTTATCACTATTTACCTGCTAATTCTCCAAGTATGCCATCAGAGCAGATGACCAACGATCTAGTACACTTCCTCTCTTCTAAACAAATTTCATTTGCGAAAGGAAAGATCTGTACAACAGATGCTCCTTTTAGGGAAACTTTTGATCTAATTAAGCGTTTACGTAAAAATAACATTATAGCGATTGAGATGGAGATTTCAGCTGCTTTTGCGGTTGCAGCTTTTCGTGAGGTCAAAGCTGCAGCATTAGTAATCATCAGTGACGAGCTTAAAGCCAATGAATGGACTGGATTTCAACCTGACCTTTTTTCAGACCGATTTCAGTCAAGTTTTGAATATATAGTGGAATTCCTTTCAAAAAAGTAATAAATGTAATTATTTCTCAAATAACCTTTCCTGTGGGATTATAACAGAGTAACCTCCGTATTTATGGCCTTTCCTTAGCTTTAAGACACTAATACCAACCCCATAACATAGAACCCTAGGATTAGGTTTAATTCTAATGAACGTGAGGGATTCTTGCTCTTCTATTTGACTTTGTTTCATTATTAATTTGAGTATTCTTTTTTTAGAAAAAATTAATCTTGTCTCATTATCATTTAATGAGACTAATTCAGCTTTCCCATTGAATGTAACTGTTTTTGAAGGAGTAAAGTGGAGAAAAGGATGAGAGAAAGGAATTACAAAGGAAACATTTGGATTTCTTTTGATGTTTCGGACTTTTTTGTATTTTTTTGATGTGTAAAATATTAATGAAAACGCGGAAGAAGGTGGTGACACCCCATACAGAACTCCTGTTGAATGAGGTGTTCCATCTTTATTGAGTGTTGTCAATATTCCAAATGTTTTTGTTCTGATCTTTTTTTCAATGAAAGAAAAGGAGAAATTAAGGTTGTTCATTTTTAATCCAACAAGATCATTTTTATTCTACCACTCGAAGTGCTGATGTTAAGTCCATTTTTGTCAGCTTACGAATTGATAATAGAGGAATCAATGTTACGAGTACAACTCCTATTAATAGAAGAAGAATAATACTATCTGGAAAGAGATAGGGTGTCAACCATATTTCATTCATTGCTTCATCAACTCGTGCTTCAACCACTTCAAGGATCAGAGGAGCAAACAAGAAAAAACCAGTCAAGGTGCCCAAAACTCCCATTATCATTGATTCTAACATTAATATCCATGAAGATGTTCGGATTGGGGTTCCAAATGCAGCCATTGTAGCCAATTCTCGTGTTCGTTCATCAATATTGACAGAAGAGGTATTATAAACTAATAATAACGCTAAAATCATTACTACATATTGGAGTACATCAAAGATAGATTTAAAAATCTCAATGAGCTCTTCGTAGGCTTTTACTAGTTTTGTTACTGACTGAATGCCACTGTATCCAGGAAGGTTAAAAAAACTTTTCTGAATAGACGCTTCCGTTATTCCTATCTTTGGTAGAATCATGACTGAATTAATCAATCCAGTTAAATTGAACACACGATTGTTCGATATGTCAGAAAACGCCCAAAAACGGATTTTACTATTTTGAATTCCAATTACACTAAATGTTGTGTTCTCAGTGGAGTACTCGAATGCTGATTTTCTGAAAGGATGTTTGATAATGACTTGGTCTCCAACTTCTACTTTCAAGTCTCGTGCAGTTTCCTGTGAGATGATTATGCCCAACGTTCTATTTTTCAAATTAAGACCATTAATAGTTTCAGGAGTCCATACTGGATTTGTTAAGTTGAAACAACGTAAAAATATGTTAAATGAATTATGGTCACTATATATTTCAACTGGAATCTGAATTATCGGAATAGCTATATTAATATCAGTATGTTCAGTAATATTGGTCACAGGTGGTAATGACTCATTATAAAAGTTGTTCATGATTATATCTATCCGTCCTTCAGACTGTCCCTTCATTATTTCCTCTTCACTTCTTAATAATAAGTTTGCACCATCGACAAATCCTAAAACAGCAATTAGAACGCATATTGCCAATGCAATCCCTGTTAAAGTTGAAGCAGTTCTTCGTAGATTACGTGATAGATTACGAAAAGGCAATTGAATGAAGATTGAACCAGGAAGATGAATTCGTGTTATTAATGGAGCAAAACCTTTTCCAGTACCTAATTTGGCTTGAGTTTGAATTGCATTGATTGGCTGGATCCTGATAGCTCGCATAATAGGTATGATGGAAGCAATGAAGGGGATAAGAATTCCTAATAAAGTTCCTTGTAAGAATAAATCAGTTACAAGCCATTCGTCCCAAACAGGATAGGGAATAAGATCATAAATAACACTCCCAAAGCTACTTCCTAATATTAAAGCAATAATATAACCAAATATTACACCTCCTAACGCGATTTCTAGGCTTAATAGAAGGTATCTATACGCTATAGCTCGAGCTGGAACCCCAAGGGCCATATTTATCCCTATTTGCCGGCGCTGGGAGTTCACCACTCTTGAAATTAAGTTATATGCCCCAAAAGCTGAGATGATAAGAATAAGAAAGGAGAATATGTAATACATATTTTGATCGCTAGGGATGTCTTCTTTCTGCATTTTATAACTAGGATGCTCTTCTTTTTCCATGAATTCATAATTCAAATGTGAATAATGAGTTTGGAAATAATCTTCTATTTCCATTAAGAACGTTTCGTGATCTTGTTCGGTTAACGCCGAATTCAATAGGAATAAAACTTCATTTACATAACCTGGAGGCAGATGAATGGCTTGGTAGAGAATCGCTTGAGCTGTTTTCAGAGGGATAAATAAGGCTGCAAAAGATGATTGGCCAAAAACCATATTTTCCTCTATAACCATAAAATATTCAGGTGTTAGTACTGTTCCTATATATTTTAATTCAACACCTCCTGCAATTGTTATTAACTGATCATCTGGAGTTAAATTGTAATAACTAGCAAAATTATTTTCTACTAGGCAAACATTTGCACTAGTTTCTGTAGATTTAATATGACGACCATTAGTGACATAAATGCCATTAACATCTAGATTTTTAGATCCTTTAGTCACATTAATACCAATTATCCTACCATTCACTAAAATAGTCTCATCGTCTGTAGAAGCATTAACTGTTGTCGGAAAGCTCAAGCGATATTCTAGAGATTCAATCCAATCTTTATGTGATAAATTTTGGATTGCTGAAGAAATATCACTTTGAGAAATCCAACTTCCTGGAAATGTCATTTTAAGATCAAACATATTCAGGAGTTCATTACTTTGCTCAAATGCATACTCCCTCCATGGTGTTGTACTACTTAAACCAGTATAAATCCCTGTTCCTAATCCAATGATCAATGCGATCGCTAGTACCTGGATTTTTCGCTGTTTTAAATCACGAAAAGACCAATGGAGGAGAAGTTTAACATTAACCAAGTTTATCACCACACGAGCTCTTCAATCGGAACCTTCCCATTCTTGGGGGAACCATCCTCCGCAATCTTTCCTGAATGCAGCTCTACAACTCGATCAGTGATCCGTGCAATTTCTCGATTGTGTGTTACCAATAAAACAGTCGTATCGGTATTTTGTTGTTCTAATAATAGTTGTAATATCTGTTTTCCAGTTTTAAAATCCAATTCTCCTGTTGGTTCATCAGCTAATATAAGGGGAGCTTTCTTTACCAAGGCACGAGCGATAGCTACCCTTTGTTGCTCTCCACCACTAAGTTGATGGGGAAAATGATGTATTCGTTCTTCTAAACCAACCGCGTTTAAGGCCTCAATCGATTTTTCCTTACTTCTTTTCATTTTTGCTAAATCTGCGACATATTGGACATTTTCTAATGCGGATAATGTTGGAAACAAGTTAAATGTTTGAAATATGAATCCGATTGTTCTTCGGCGAAAAGAGAATTGTTGTTGTCGATTATAACTTGTTATATTAGCTTTATTAAACGTTATTTGTCCTTTTGTTGGTCTATCTAACGCTCCCACTAAATTTAATAAGGTTGTTTTACCGCTCCCTGATGGCCCTAGTAATACTACGGTTTCACCCTGTTCAATATGAAGGGAAATGCCATCTAATGCTTTAACCATGATTTCTCCCATTTTATAATGTTTAGATACTTGTTCAATTTTCAACAAAATCTATCACATGCACCATAATTCGATTTTAATCAAATCAATAATCTGTTATCATTCTTTATACTAGCTTTAATTAATCTTCGTATTTTTCTGCTACAAAATAAGTGATGTAAGGATAGCTTACAAAGCTTACACACATTTAAAAACCTAATTGCAAAAAAAAGAGTTAGATTATTTGAATAACAAATTACCATAAGTGAGTAGATAGTATGTCATTCATCATTATTGCGGGATTAGGTGCTTTAATAAGCTCTTTTTTTCTATTCCTGTCTGCAATCCTCACTTTTCCTCTATTCAGAAAAGCTCGTGATGAGATATTTCTTCATATGACCTTAACATTATTTCTTTTTGCAACCACAATAATGGTAACAGGACTTTTCGTATTGTTCTTCCCTGAAACCATGTTCAGTACAATTCAGGATCTTGGAATGATGAAAATCCCATATTTGTTAATAGTAATAATCTTTTTCATGTTACTGACAATACTAGAATTTTCCTTCACATATGTTAATCTTTCCTCGAATCGTCTTTTCTTAATTGAGAAATATATTCCAATCATTCCTGCATTGTTTTTAGGGTGGTTAATAGCCTCCCTCTTTAATAATAATGATGTTGAGCTTATGGAAGAACTATCATTCTTTGGGCTCATTATGCTTGGATTTCTTGTTGACGCAATGATTATTGTTCTTCTGATCCGATTACGCAAGGTACGCGAAAAATTTATAGATCGAAAGGCTGAACGGGCTCTATTAACCCATTTAATGATTATATTAATTGTATTCTTAGTTTATCAATTCGGGGACTTAATTTGGTTTATTAGCATCCTTATTTCAAGCGATTTGTACAACTTAGCTTTTTTTTCTCAATTTTTTTTATTACCTGTCTTTAGTTTCCTTTTACTTATACAAAGTAGCTCAATCTGGAAAATCATAGATAAAATTAATTATTCCTTATTACTCAATGAACTCAATTAAGCTCTTCTGAGATTTTTCCTCAAGACAAAGACTCTTATAGCACAAGTCTATTTGTTAATACAGGCGTTTTTTATGACCAAGACTGCAGTCATTTCAGTGCGAGTTCCCAATGAGGTGAGAGAGAAATTAGATGAATACGCTGAAATTCTTAGAATCAGACCCTCTGCTATTGCTGGATTAATTTTAGAAGATTGTATTGAATATTGGGTCAAGCAATACAGTGAAAATACCCTGAAGAAGATCTGGGAGAAACTTTAAGATTGAGTTTTTGTATAAATTATTTTACTAGATTTTTGTTTGACATTTTCTTTTGATAAGGAATGAGTTTGTTGAAATCGTTGAAATAATGATGTAGCATTCCCAACTTCAATTACCTGATCAGGACATATGGTGACACAGTACATACATAGAATACATTGTCTATTTATCGCTTGACCAGTACTTGCAACAAAGGCTTGTGTTGGACATTCAGTTTCACAGCGAAGGCACATACTGCAGTGTTGATCTACTCGTCTAGGAAGAAAGATTGCAAATGGTCCTTTTATTGGTTTTTGAACTTTTGGTTTATAATTAAACCGTGAAAGATCAATTTTCCATTCTATTGAATCTGCATTAAAAAGTTCCAAGGTTTTTTTAATAAATTCTTTCCCAATCTTATAATCTTCACTATTGGGCCGATCTGCAGCAAGAGACCACCCATCAGCCACATTAAAAGAATGCCTTCCAAGAAATTCAGCGGATAAGACCACCTTAAAATTTACTTCGGTTAATAAATAGAAAGTGATCTGATGTGCATATTCTAAAGCACGTCCACCGTATGTAAAAAACATTGAGCATCGTGAGTTATTTCCCTCCAGTGATTTAATCCACTCCTCACACACAGTTGGTAATCGGCCCCCATACACAGGAAATCCGAATATACATCCATCATAATTCAATTCGATTCTTCTTGTTCTCACCTCTTTAAATAGAATATTATATAGTTCCACTTCATGATTCTCTGCTCGTAACACTTTCTCAAAAAATCTAGAATATTCTTTGGTTACTCCAGTCGCAGAGAAGTAGAAAATGCCTATTTTCATATTGAAGAAGAAAAATCTATTAGTTGTTTATAAATAATGATGGATTTTTTAGGAAAAAAATAGGTAAAAACCAATATAAGTTACTTTTTAACCTTAAAGCAAGTGAAATTTTTTGAATCATTAATATTCTCCTATTCCTGACAGAAAATTGTTTTATTTAAGCCTAGAACGGGTATGGTTGAATAATTCTAATGATAACGACAATATTTTTGTGCTGGGGAAAATTTACTCTTAAATTGGTAGAGAAGAGAGTGGATAAAGGTCGAATGCGTTTGCTGTCCCAGCGATGGAATAATAACCAGAACCAGTCCAATCTGACCAGTAATTTCCTCGTTCTAATCTTGAGTTATACCAATAGTTAGAGGTTCCATTATCTGATGCCTGAGATAACCCTTTTTGGTTATTAAAGATAAATGAGTTGAAATAGATTGTATTGGATTGAGCTGGTTCATATGCATCTAAAATAACGATACCATACAAAGCATTCAATTCAATACGGTTGTAATAGATTTCGCAGTTGGAAGAAGACGGCATATATATTCCTTGAGAACAATCAGTAATTGTACAATTAGCGATAGTAACGTTGTTACATGTTTCTAACCTGATACCAGTAGACCAAGAATACCAAGTACTGGTATTATTAGAACAAACATTGTTAATGATCTGTAAGTGATCTGAATCTCCAAGTACAATACAAGTATAATAATTATCAGTACAGATATTATTGGTAACATTCACATTATGGGACTCGAAGCTAGTAATAGCTTCATAGCAGTAAAACACTCTGTTATTATCAATAACTGAGGAATTACAAAATTCTAAGCCTATACCTGTCGATTGTTCTGAAATAGTATTATTAGAAATATGGCATTCTGCTGAATCAACAATTAGAATTCCCTCAGAACCAGCATTGACAATAGTATTATTAGAAATAGTTATGCCTGGTGATGAATAGACCGTGATTCCAGCGTGAGGACCAGTTTCCCAAACCCAACAATCATCATATGTAATCTTATTACTAACGATTTTTGCTGTTCCAGGTGCGACATTTTCCACGTTAATGCCTTCGTAGCAGATTTCGATTGAACAATTGGTGATAACAAAATGTTTTGTTGTTGAATGAATCGTAAACCCAATAAATTGCTCCGTAAGAGTATAATTTGACAAGATGTAAGGGTCCTCAGATGTTCCTGTCCCAGAGGAGCTGTAGTTAATAAAATCTGCATCAGTATAAATTTCGATACCTGGGCCTAAGGGGGGCCCGAATAGAGACCCTAAAAGAAGAAAAATCATCACGATAGGAGCTATCACAATGATACCAATAACCAAGCACCCTGCTATAATAATCGAAGGACGATATGAGGGTGAGGGTTTGCTGTTAACCTTTCTTTGAGGGATCTGAGTAGGTTTTATTGAGGGTTCGGTATAGTTTCTCAAATCGGCACCACAGTAAGTACAAAATTTAGGTAGCTTCGGGAGATTCATTTCTTTCCCACAAGATGGACAGTAAATCATTCAATACCTCTCATGAATTTGATAGCTTTTGAAATGATTTTTGCATTTATTAAGTTATCATTGTGTAAAACCTTATGGGTCAGCAGAATTCTTTTTGGTATTAGAATTCCCCATTCTTTCACTAATTCTGGGTAACAATGCTAAACCAATCCCTGTGATAATTACCCCAATACTGCTAAAGATGCCTGTGACAAAGATAGCGGTTGTAAAGTCATAGATATTTAAGACATATCCTCCCATTAATGCTCCAGGTATTCCAATCACAGTTGATAAGGTAGGTAGAAGTGAATAAATTCCATTCCTTATTTCATCTGGAACCAAATCCAGATTTAATCGATTTCTTAAAATAAATTCTAGTGATTCCCACATTCCAGGTAATTGAAATATTAAAAATAAACCAAAAATTAGTGAAATTTGTAGTCCAACAGGCGGGAACTGGATATAATAGAGATATACAAGAAAAAAAAATGCTGGATTGGATAATGTTGTTGTGATAAGGATCCACAGTTTCACACGTTTGATCTTAGAGATATATTTAACAATAAACAGCTGCCAGAATACTCCTGATGCGAACATCAACGCTCTAAGCATTGCTGTGAAATTATCTTGTCCTCCAGCGTAGCTTTCATAGGTCGGAAACAATAGAAAATTAACCCAAATACTGTTATTAGCTGCCCAGATAACTGTTGATCCTATAAAAAATAAAAAGATTCCTTTTTGTGAAAATAGAAATTTAAAACCAGAAAAAAATTGTTGAAAGTAGATTCTTGGAGTAAAATCCGTTTTATTCAAGTAACTGTCCTTAACTGTGATGCTTACAAGAATGAAGACAATCAAAACTAAAAGTAATGAAACTCCAAATAAAATCTTTCTTGAGAAATATTGAGCGATTAATCCACCAATTACAAATGAAATCCCATATAAAAACTGGCTAACTAGTGATCTTTTTGCCTGAAACGACTTGTATTTCTCACGGTCAGGATCATCCGCGAGTTGATGATAACTATTATCAAACCATGATTCCAGTGCACCTGATTCTTGGGATGCCCCGATCGCAGATAGACCACTATAAACTAGAAGAGGAATGAACGAATCCGAGACTAATAAAAAGATAAACGATAATATATGAAAAAAGTAGGCAACAATCATTACTTTGCGATATCCAATGATGTCTCCTAGCACACCAGTTGGATAGTCAATTAAGGCAATTATAAGATAGCTAATAGCAAATAAGATGCCAGCTTCTGTTGGTTCTAAAGTATCTAGTAAATATAGGATAATAAACATCCCAGAAATACTGAAAGCGATTAACCTAGTGAAATCTGTAAACACATATCGAATAAGTAAGCTTTTGGTTTGCAGATTCAAAATTCTTGTTGTCAATGCTTCTTCTCTTGGTTCACTCATAAATTGTCACTCATGAAAGAAAAATTCAGGGAATTAATCAGCATGAGATATCATGGCTGTATAAATATTAATTTTTGGGATATGGCAATAATTACGAGTTCTAAAATTATCTTTGCTTTGTTTAGAAGAATTTTTAGAGTTTTAGAATCATGAGATTATAAAATAAAAATAGAAATGTACAGAAAGGTAAATTATCCAAAATTTAATTCTTTTGTTCTATCCTCAATTGGGATGTCCAGTAAGAGGAGCCAATGCCAATAAACATCTTCCATACTTAATCCAGAGACACTAAACTCAAGGATATCTTCTTCTTGCCTGTTGAGTAATTCTGATGTTATTTCATCAACTTCTTTCTTCGTTTCCGCATAAAATTGACACATCTGACCCATAATTCTGTAAGCAAATCCTAGCTCTTTAACAAACTCATTGATGTCCACAGAAGGGTGGGGGACGACTTTTACATCATAAGCATATGGAATTTGTTTGATAATTTTTGAAGTATTTCCATATTTCATGACTTTCCCATCTTGAGTCAGTAATAACAACTTTTCACAGAGACGGTCAACAACACTGGGATCATGATCTATCAAAAGAATTGTTAATCCTCGTTTTTTGTCTAATTCGTAAATATATTGAATGATAGATTCTTTTTTCTTAACGTCAAGGGTAGCTGTGATTTCATCAAGTACAAGAATTTTGGGATTTTTCATTAGTGCGATCAAAAAGCGGGTCATAGCCTTTTGTCCTTCGGAGAATCCTTCAATAGGAGAATCAAGCATTCTTGTAAGATCAATTTCATCCATTAATTCTTGTTGTTTTTTCCATGAAACACCCTGTAATTCAGCAAAGTACTCAAGGGTCTCTCTGAGTGTTAATTTCTTGTGGAATGAGAGATTGGGAGAAACATAGGATAATAATCTTCTCGCTTGGGGTGTTTGAGTGACAAGGTCATAAGGACCAATACGTATGGAGCCTTTGTCAGGAAGGTAAATACTGGCTAGTGTTCTCAAAAGCGTAGTTTTACCACTTCCATTTGGCCCAATAATAGCTAAATTCTCTCCATCAGGTAAATGAAAATCAATTCCCTTTAGCACGTGTTTTTCTCCAAAGAATTTATGGATGTCTTTTACGATAATTTCTCGATCGCCAATTTGTGTCATTGTAAAACATCTCTCCTTAATAAAACTCTAATGTTCCACTATACGCCGCTTTTCGTGTAACCTTCCTCATGATGAGCATAGCTAGCGTAAGCAAGACAACTGAAATAAATCCATTGACAATAATAGTAAAAAGAATATTAGAAGGAATCTTACCAATAATTAGCATAGATCGTAGGCTATAGAGCATATCTGTGGTTGGAATTAAATGTAAAACTCGCTCTAGTTCTGCTAAACCGAATGTTCGTAGGACTTCAAGAGGAAAGAAGTATCCACTTAGCATTGTGAGGAGATAAGATAGTAAAAATGTTAATGGTCCGCTCTTTTTAAAAATCACATTAATAGTAGAAGCAAGAATTGTAATTCCTAACATAAAGATCCAGGAGATAAGGAGGATTAATAAGGTAAAAATGATAATCTCAAGAGGAGATAAAATTAGAGGTCGCAAAATTGTAGTTTCTCCAATTGGAATGTTTGATAATATGAATACAATCGGTAACACGAATATAATGAGAGTCACTGATGTCTTGATAGTACTAGAGGAAAATTGGCCTGCTATTAGATCACTTAAAGTAATATCATTGGTTATAATGAATCCTAATGCTCCTAGAGCTGCTTCATTGGGTATCACAGAAACTCCATCTTTATAAGCTCTCGTAAAAATAACCCAATAAATCACCCCCACAACTAAAAATTCTTTTAGCAAGCCTTCATAAAGAAAATTATCAATATCACTCGAAGCGACGACTTGTCCCAGGAAGAGGAATGTTATAACATCTACAGCAAGCCACGCTAAGTCTGTGATGAAATTCAACTTATATTTCCAATCGATCCGTAAATTTCTAGTAATATTTGCTTTCAGAACTGTTAACATTCTATTTGACATCTTCAGATGCGTCCTTTAGGATTCTACCTCAATGATAGATAACTAGACACGTTTAAGCGAGGTCATTATTAAAACTTCCTTGGTAACTAAGGTGTTACAAATGATTGAGGATTGAACTCACTGGTGTCGAAGGTTTAATTTTTAGTAGTAACCCAAACATCTCAATCTGCGAAAAACGTGAGGTATGAACTCCAATGGGTAGAAATAAGAAATATAATGGTTATAAGGCATTTCAATATTTATGTCCAGATACAGATTATAAATCGTTCAAACTGAGAAAAGCCATCAAGGAAGAATGGGCGTATAAGGTTCCTGTTTCAAAATCTGAGGAGGAAAGGGTTGACGAGATTCTTGAAAACAATATTCTGATCGATCTTCATGAACATCCAGTGATTATGCCAGAGGATTCACGCCAATCAATCGAGATGTGGAAGGAGGGGAGAGAATTTACCGCCTACGAAGCTCTAGCTCACTCTAGCTTAGATGCTGTGTTTGATAATCTGATGAATGGAAGTTCACTCATTACTTCCAAACATGGATGGAAGTGGACTGATACGATTCATGATTTGGGACAAAGATTATGTGATATTGCACATCAGGATTTTGTTATTCATTGTAAAAAAGTAGAAGATATCATCACAGCTCATAAAACTGGAAAAATAGCTTGGATTGCAGTATTAGAATCTGCTTCATGTGTTGAGAATGAAGTGGATCGGATCGACATTCTATATGGGCTTGGGATTAGATCAATCGGTCTTAATTACAGCGAATCAAACATGCTTGGTACTGGTTTGAACGAATTACGTGATGGGGGATTAACAGATTTTGGGTATGATTGCATTATTCGGATGAATAAGGTAAAGATGCTCATTGATGTCAGTCATGTAAGCGATCAGACAGCATTGGATACTATCGAATCCAGCACAAAGCCAATAGTTGTCTCTCACGCAGGTGCCCGAACACTGTTACCAATAAGACGTTTATTCCCAGATGAAGTTCTTCAGGCTTTAGGTGAAAAAAATGGGATTATAGGAATCGAAGCTGCTCCAGGGTATACTGCTACTACAGAACATCCTATTCCTAGCATAAACACTTATATGGATCATCTTGAATATTGTATTGAGTTAATGGGTATTGATCATGTTGGCTGCGGACCTGATACCCTCTATGGAGATCATGTGGGGTATTATCACCTAGTTGAAGATGAATATAAAAGTGCGGGATTAGGTCATTATTCAAGACACACAGGCGATTTAAATGTTAATTTATTACCAGATTATGTTCAAGGGATGGAGAATCCAACTGAGTGTATGACTAATATTACTCGATGGCTTGTTAAACATGGGTACTCTGATCAAGAGATTGCTAAAATCATCGGAGGTAATGCTTTACGACTCCTTAAGCAGGTTTGGTAAAATAATCTAAACAAGAATTTTCATCTAAGAATAATCCACTTAAAAAAGAAATTACTGCCCCTCTCCCACCCTCAAATAAAAAATTACTTGTTCTAGGAGCTTAGAATCGGCTTACCCAACTACTTATGACTTCGGAGAACCAAATCAGTGAGAATGCCGAGTTTTCTTCATCTGAACATTATTACTTTGACGGTGACTCACTTCTTGTGGGGATTTGTCAATTCTATTTATGTAATAAGTATTCAACCTTACCTCTTGAACATATATGGTGCTACTCCTGAAGCAGCTCAAATTTTAGGGTATATTATTTCAATCGGAAGTTTCTCTGTTGTACTTCCTCTACTACTCGGATTCGCTGCAGATATTTCAGGGAGAAAAAGATTTATTATTGTTGGGCAGATTATCAGCATATTAGGTATCCTTGGCCTTTCTATTGGGAGCTCAGAAGTATGGATATCAGTGATTAGTATCATTATTTTCAATCTAGGCATTGGTATTTATGATCCCCCTCTACAAGGACTCATTCATGAATCTGCAATCAAAAAACGTGGTTTAGCTTATTCCATTGTTTACAACTCGTCTTCTATTGCTGGTATAATTGCTTCCTTTATGATTCAGAACGAAATTTACAGTGAATTCGTTATCTATTTTCAAATTAGTTTTATTCTCTTTGTTTTTGGAATTATTTTTAATTTCTTATTATTGCGTGATGTTGCTCCAAATAAGAATCTGATTTCTTTTCCCTTCATTGATATATTTAAGAATCCACAGTCTCGTTTAACTGCAATTGCCTTCTTTCTTGATACATTTGTGTGGGGACTGCCTCTATCGATAGCCAATGGCATTTATATTATTCTTTTTGGTGTTGATGTTTCATTCATTGCTACGTTAAACTTAACATTAAATGTTATCCTTGTAATTTTTCAATATCCTGCTGGTTCATTAGTAGATCGTTTTGGGCGCCTCTTTGGATTAATAATGGGAGAGATAGCTGGCATTTTGTGGATTATTTTGACCTTTTTTTCAATTGCTATTCAGCAAGAAGAAGTTTTGATTTTTGCTTATGCGATGTTGGGCATTAGCGTGGCATTTTGGAGACCTTCAGTTATTTTAAGTTTTATTGAGTTAGATCCTTCAGCAGTTTCAACCAATTATGGAATTCTGTCTTTCATTCAACGTTTAGGAGGTGTACCTAGTGCAGCTATTGCTGGTTTTATCTTTTCGAATGTAACAACTTTAACAAATAATGAATCTGCTGGTTTTTCGCCTCTACTCTTGATAACATTTATTGGTACATTGATCGTCATTGTGCTTTTTATTAAAATTGATCAGTCTCAAAGAAATCTTTCAGTAAAAACAACCCAAAAAATTCTCAAAAAGAAACGAAAAGTCTTTTAAACAATTGGAAATTTCCAAAAAGTGATTCAGTGATGTTGATTCCGAAAATATCGATCAGAAATGCTTATATGCTTCTCTTCGCTTCTCAAATTGTAAATATCGGCTTTGGACTACTAGCAATATTCATTACCTTGCTTGCTGACGAAATTCGATTACGTCCCCTCGAGATTGGGGTCATAATTTCAATTTTTATGGTAGCTCGTGCAATTTCATCCGCTATTATCCCAGATATTTCAGATAAGGTTGGTAGAAGAAAAATATTGATTATTGCTCTTCTTTTTTATTCCATAACCACAACTATGCTTGGTTTTGCCCGAGATTTTTTTTGGTTATTCTTCTTAAGGATAATTGAAGGGGCTGCTGCAGGAGCAGTATTTCCAACCGCTGAAGCTTTACTTGTTGATTCGGTACCAATGAGAGATCGAGGTGCTTGGATGGGTAAATATTTTACAACATTTAATTTTGGATTTATCATTGGTCCAGCTCTGGGTGGAATATTATTTACCGTTGGAACAGATATTTTTTTCCTTGATACGTTAGCAGCATTCACTGTCCCTTTTACGGTCACTGGTCTTCTTGGATTCGCATCTCTCTTATCAGTGATTATCTTTATTGAAGATATTTTTAACCAAGAAACAATTGAGAAATTAATCACAGATGAGATCACTGATAAACATACAGTAATAACACCCTATCTAAAATCTTTCTTGTTTGTAGGAGTTTTAAGTGGCTTTTCTATTGGTTTAATCATCCCCATATTTACACTACATATGACTGATGCTTTTTCTTTGACAGAAGGCACAATTGGGTTTATTTTCACTATCAGCGGAAGTATAGCCCTATTGGTAAATTATCCAGCAGGAAAATTAAGTGATAAAATCGAAAGAATGCAAATTGTTTGGGTAGGAATGATTTTCACAGGTCTTGCTTTTATTGGAGTTTCATTAAGTACAACACTCATTGTGGCAATTATCTTTTTCATATTTCGCTCCACCGCTTTTCAGGCTTATATTCCAGCTTATCGTGCGTTTCAAGCAGATAAAATCCCTCCATTAGTCAGGGGAAAGGTAATGGGACGGATACAATCAGCATTTAACGTTGGTGCTACATTTGGTCCAATTATTGGAGCATGGATTTACGAATTGTTTGTTTCACAGTCGTTAGAAATAATTTTAATCGAATATAGATTCTTCGGAGGCGGTATCCCCTTTTTCGTTGCAGGATTCTTTGTTTTAATTCAAGTTATTGTTGCTCTAAGAATTTTGAGAAATGAAAGAGTGAGGAAAAAGCAAGAAGTTATTGCTACATCTTAGAAGTGCCATTATTATCAGCTTCTCGCCAACACTTAAGTTCAGTTGAGGATAAAATTTACCCATACTGGAAAACAGCGATTGCAATCATATGAAGACTTTTTAAGCTTAGTATAAATAAAAGCGTTTGAAATATGTCCTTAGATTAATAGGAATATTACATCTTTACTCCCTCTCTGTTCGATCCAACTATTTTACAAGAATCTTAATTGAATAATCGGTGTTTTCTAGTGAAAAAAACGATGAAATTCCGGAAAAGTCGTAACGAGCGGATTAAAGAGAAGATTCATGCTTTTTCTAAAGAAAAACGGGGTATGTTCGGTCTGTTTATGCTTATTTTCTTTGGTATAATGGGTATTGGTGTCCCGATTCTAGCCGATATTGGGGCACTTCCGCCTGCAAGAGGTTTGGATTCGTATGTGACTTCAGAGTATCTTCCTCCGATTTGGATTGGATTATTTCCTGAGAGTTTAGTTCCTGGTACAGGGAACATTGTGCCAGATTCGAAATTTTCAAAGACCGATAGTTGGTCTTTCAATGTTTCAGACCCATCTGTCATGGAAAGTCATTATGATACAACTGATTTCATTACTGGGTCTAGATCAGTTCGCTTTTCTCTCGTAGATAATAGCACTATCCTCAATCATCAAGGAAACATTAAAGGAGACCTGTTTTTTCCATGGAATTATATCCCACCTACTAATGCTTCGCTTACATGGCACATGAAAACTAAGGTGACTGGGAATATAAGTAGTTCGTTTTCTCCCTATATCAAACTCCACCTTCCTGAGGGGGCTTCAATCCCTCCTCAATCTACAAATTTCATTTTACTTCCTCCACAGCACACTGAATGGATGTTATATACACGATACCTCACCTGGGTTCAGTTGTATTACCTTCTTCAGCCCAATTCGACTGTACACATCGAAATTGGGGTGGAATTTCGGTACACGAACCCTGCTGCCGTTGGGTCTATTGAAATATGGTTCGACAACGTTGTACTTTATGTATATCGTCCAACACATGGATTAATGGGTTCTAATCATCTAGGGCAGGACGTATTTGTACAGCTCTGTTATAGCATCCAAGCGTCATTTTTTGTAGCCTTCTTAGCAGGAATGACCTCTCTGGTTATGGGTGTGATAATTGGGGTCATTACAGGCTATCGTGCTGGTGGATTACTTGACACCATTACAATGCGAGTGGTGGATTTACTCCTTGTTTATCCTAACTTACTCATTATTTTTTTACTCGCATCTCAATTTCAGATCTCGCTCTTCTTCCTTCCTTATGTGATAGCATTATTTGCTTGGCCAACAACTGCCCGAGTCATTCGATCGAAGGTAATTGTAGAACGTGAACAACTCTATATTGAGTCTGCAAGAGCCTCTGGTGCGAGTGATTGGTATATCATGTTCAGGTACATTCTCCCCAATATTCTTGGGCTTATCTTTGTTGAATTCACAACAAATGCTGCCAATGCTATAAACATAGAAGCTGGATTATCGTTTTTAGATTATCCCATTGAAAGCTTATCATCTCCTGATTTGGATAGACGCTCTAAACAATTGACTACTTGGCTATCGTGGGGATTCATGTTAGCAGAAGCTCACTTTGAGGCAGGATTTCACAATCTGGCCTGGTGGGTCATCATCCCCCCTGGAGTATGTATCGTATTGATAGCAGCGTCATTCATGTTTATTGGGAATGCTCTCGATCGAGTATTTAACCCTCTGAAATTTCAGGATCGATCCTTTAGCCATAATTTTTATGAATGACCTATTATTGGATGAGGTATATACGGTTCTTCCAATCGTTTAATCTCTTCTTCTGATAATTTAATGTCGAGTGCTTCAACTGCTTCCTCAATGTGCTCAATTTTTGTTATGCCAATAATCGGTGATGTTACATAATCTTTTGAAAATAACCAAGCAAGTGCAATCTGGGTTGGTTTGACATCTTTTTCATGAGCAATTTCTACAACTCGTTCAACCACATCGAAGTCATAGGGCTTAAAAAAACGTGATTTCAGGTATCTATCTGCTCGAGCTCTAGTATATTCATCTGCGTTACCCTCTCGAGTATACTTTCCTGAAAGGAATCCTCGAGCTAATGGGGACCACGGAATGACGCCAATTCCCTGGTTTTTGCAGAGAGGTAACATCTCACGTTCTTCCTCACGATAACATAGATTATAATGATTCTGCATTGTTTTGAATGGTTCCAATCCATAACGTTCAGCCAACCATAAGCTCTTAGTGAATTGCCATGCGAACATAGAACTAGCACCAATATGAAGAACGGTACCATTGTTGATCAGGAGATTTAACGAGCGTAGAATTTCTTCAATTGGTATATTGGGATCTAACCGATGAATCTGGTAAAGATCCACATAATCCATATTTAAACGCTTCAAAGAGTCCTTAATTGCTCGTGAGATATGATATCTTGAGAGACCACTTTTATTGGGTTTGGGTGAAGTAACAAAACCTTCTACTGGAAAGAAAACCTTTGTTGCTACTACAACATCGTCACGATACTCTTTAAGTAGTTCACCAGTGATTTCTTCTGAACGTCCTCTAGAATAAACATTAGCTGTGTCAAAAAAATTGATGCCTAAATCCAAAGCTTTCATAATAATTGGGCGTGACGCATCTAGATCTAAACACCATTTTAATACTCTAGGATCACCATACGACATCATGCCTAAACAAATTCTTGATACATCTAATCCTGTTGAACCTAATTTAACATACTCCATAAATTATCACCATCTGTTCCAAATAATTGACATTAGTCCATTTGCTTGAATGATGTTATGTGTTTTGTAGCACTTTCTACAAAACATTATTTTGAAGATTCTCTGATTCTATATGTAAATCTCTTCATTAGGTGAAGATAAATTACCTGTATCAAAATTCTTTAAAAGGTCAGAATTTCAACAAAAGGATAAGCCCATAAAAGTAGGTGTAAATGAATCTATTTGAAATTTAGCAATCTCTACTCCCGAAAACGCTCCTGTTACTAAGCAAAACTTGTTTTAAACTTTGAAACTTGGTGTATTTTAGTGAAAAAAAACATCAGATATCGAAAAAGTCGGAAGGAGCGATACGAGAGTTATATTCATAGCTTTCTAAGAGAAAAGCGGGGTGTTTTTGGGTTTTGTCTCCTCCTCCTATTCGCGGTAATGGGGATAATTGTACCAATCCTATCGGAAAATGGTGCTTTCCCTCCTCCTTCTGGTTTAGCTTCTTATGTATCATCAAATAATCTTCCACCTGACTGGGTTGAGTTTCTCCCCAAAAGTTTAATCCCTGCTTCTGGGAATATTGTAACCGATACGAAACTTAGGAGCAATAGTTGGTCTTTCAACGTTTCAGATTCCTCAGTCATGTTATTCAACTATGATAAATTAGATTTCATAACTGGAGGAAGATCAGCACACTTCACTTTTGTGGATAAAGATAGCACTCTTAGTTATCAGGGAAATGCTAGAGGAAACTTAGAATTTCAATGGCCATATAATATGCCTATCAATGCCACTCTCAGTTGGTGGATGAAAATCAATATAACTGGAGATATAAGCTTTTCATCAATCTCGCCGTACATCAGATTAGTTATTCCAGAAGGAAGTAATTTACCCGCTTGGACTACATACTTCCGTGTACATCCTCCTGATCATTCAGAATGGATGCTATATAAAAGGTATCTCCCTTTTGTTCAGTTAATTTATGTTTTTCAGCCAAATTCGACCATTAACCTTGAATTTGGTGTTGATTATCGATATACAAATCCAGCTGAGATCGGATCTGTTGATGTTTGGTTTGATCTGGTTGAACTATTTGTTACTCGTCCAACCCATGGTCTTTTGGGAACCAATCACGTAGGCCAAGATATTTTTGTTCAGCTTTGTTACAGCATTCAAGTATCGTTTTTTGTAGCCTTTTTAGCTGGAATAGCCTCCCTAGTTATGGGTGTGATAACTGGAATCATTGCAGGATACCGTGGTGGGTTATTTGATACTGTGACAATGGGAACAGTGGACTTACTGCTAATATATCCTAGTTTATTAATTATTTTCTTACTTTTGTCTCAATTTCAGGTCTCTGCTTTCTTCCTACCTTTTTTAATCGCAATTTTTATTTGGCCTTCAACTGCACGGATTATACGATCAAGAGTCATTGTTGAACGCGAACAACTCTATATTGAGTCCGCTAGAGCAGCTGGCGCCAGTGATTGGTACATTATCTTTCGTTATATATTACCTAACATCCTTGGGTTAATTTTTGTCCAATTTACCACGAACGCGGCAACTGCTATCAATATTGAAGCTGGATTGTCTTTTATGGATTATCCTATCCAAAGAGGAAACGAGGAAATTGAAAGGAGAGTAAAACGATTGCCTGCTTGGCTTTCATGGGGATACATGTTAGCTGAGACTCATTATGAAGGTGGTTTATCCATTGGAGCTTGGTGGGCTATAATTCCTCCAGGATTATGTATCGTGTTAATGGCTACGGCATTTATGTTCATTGGGAATGCTCTTGACAGAGTTTTCAATCCCTTAAAATTTCAGGATCGCTCATTTAGAAGTAATTTTAAAGAATAAATATGTAAACGATTATGATTAAAGGTGATTGAAGTACTATCTTGAGAAATGGGAAATAATAAGGTTTTTTTCTGGAATCTAGCCTCTTATTTGCCTTTCTTTAATTTTGTTTTAGATGTTTAGCTTGTTCACGGAGGAGAGCAATTCGGAATCCTAAAAAATCCATTTGCTGGGTTCCAATAGGTGCAGGAATCAGAGTAGGTAGTTTTTTCAACGTATTAGCTAATAATTCATAACCTACTAGATTTCCTCCATAGTTGTCAGCACGAATTTCCTGTAAATAAACTCGGTAACGCTGAATTATTGTTAAACATGATGATGTAAGAAAGATAAAAACAAATAGAAAGAGAAAAATCAATGAAGAACTTGAGTTTAACGCGATTAGAGGTAAATTATTCAAAACAAGTAATAATCCTGTAATAATACAAAAAATCCTTAAAGTACGAAGGAATCCCTCTGTTCCAATGATAAGATAAGCAGTTCTTATATGATATCTTGCCAAATGTCCTTCTTCATGACCTAATACAGCAATGAGCTCCTCATCTGTTAGTTTCCAATTGAAATACTGAGAGATTAAACAGATATTTTTCCATCCGAGAGTCATAACACCAGCTGATAGGAATAGAGAGGCAAGCTGAATATCTGCAAACCGAAAAATACTTATCAAATGACTATTGGGAAATTGTTTTACATTTTCGACAATTTCAGGTTTGACAGGTTGCTGAGCTGTAGCTAATAATTTTCTTTTTGAGTTCATTGATAGAAAGACTAGGATCCCTTGATATCCTAATGAAATTATCAGTGCTGCACTTAAAATCATCCACTGAGGCAAAAATTCAGTCATACTTGATCCCAAGAATGCAGCAAGTATTAAACCAAGAAATATAATATAATAAATTTGAAAAATCATCTGGATGACTAAATCTCGCCATGATGGTTGAAACTGAACGTAAGATACTTCAGTAGCATATAATCGAAGTTCTTTATAAGATTTATAAAAGAATATGCCAATAATTACCAATAAAATAAGAGATACTATAAGTAAAATGATGTAAAATGGGATGACATCATCAATGAAGAAACTTGTAACAATGAATATTAATCCCAAAAATAATGGATAAAATAAAGCATACGATGATATCAGAAGTATATCGCTAAATGGGAGTGAGACCCCTTTATTATTTAACAGAACTTTATCCATCAATATTCAGTAAATAATTCATTTGTTTTGTTATAAGTTGAACGACTCTTTTATCAGAAAGAGTATACATACTTTTAATTGGTCAGAATTATTTCAGTTATTTTTTTGGCTATTTCATTTAATTTAGGTTTGTTCTTTTGTATTTTATAAAATTCCATGTTATATTCTTGTGCTAAGGCCTTGGCTTCATTTACAGGAACTCTTTGTCTTTCTCCCTCAATACCAATTAAAGCGATGGGAATAGGATCTTTGATATAAGTAGAAAATTCATTGATCCACCCCCTGATAGCGTTAAAACTTTTTTCTCTTTCAAAATCAAAGAAAATCAGACCACCATTGGCCCCTCGATAGTAATTTGGTCTTAATTTTCCAAAGTCTTTTTGCTCTGCTGTATCAACAATGATTAGATCAACTCTTACTCCATGGACATTTAATCTTTTATTAGTAATATCAACTCCTAATGTTGGTAAATAATCAGCAGTTAAATTATCTTTGACATAATTGTGAATGATTGAAGTCTTTTTTTCCGAACCTAAGCAAGCTATTTTTAATAAATACTGTGGAAGAAGAAGACTCTTTTCTATTATATCAATAAGAATTTTCTCAAGGTCTTCAATTTCATTGACTGATATTTCATGATATTCTATGTTTCTATTAGTGCTTAATTCATCTCTTTCAGCTTGAGAAACTTGCACTGGTTCCTCTAACAATCCAATAATAGTTCTTTGATGTCTATAATTGTCATTGACCTTTTGAGTTAAATTAAAATAGCTATTGAGTTTCTTGAAGCTCCCTCTGTCATTTAGTTTCACAAATACTACTGTTGAATCAGAATAATCATCTTGGCAATTACATTTTTGACAATTAATTAGAAGTACTTGAACTTTTTTACCTTGAATGTTTAACTCTTTTCCTGGTTTATTGAAACCAATAGATGCAAAAAAATCCCCAGAAAGTTCTCTAGTAGGGCAATGTTTGAAAAGATTCTCAAAGATTATGGGTACGGCACCTTTCAAATGAATTCGTGTCAAATAATCCGGGTTATTCAAGCGATATTCTCCTTTCACTTGATTCAGATGAATTCATTAGTAAGGCTGAGAATTTGAGTGAAAGACTACTCAATTATGTCTAAATGACACCTCAATGCTATTTAATTGCCTTTCTAGATAGACTATTCGCAATCAAGATTCAAAGGGCTGTAATCTTGTTCTCTCTCTATTTCTTCCCCTTTGTGTTAAACATAACTGCTGTAATCATCTTAAGTTATATGAAATATCTAGAGAAGTACTGAGGAAAAATAAATACTTGATTAATGACGTGAAATTATTCCATCTTCCATCAAGACTTGCCTCTGGGCATAAGCTGCTATATCTTGTTCGTGAGTAATTATTATGATCGTTGTTTTTGTTTCTTCATGGAACTTCTTCAGTAATTCCATAACCTGAGTGCCAGTCATACTATCAAGGTCACCTGTTGGTTCATCAGCGAAAATCACTGTAGGACGATTAGTGAGAGCGCGAGCGATTGCTACACGTTGCATCTGTCCTCCACTTAATTGTGCTGGAAATTGTTTCGCTTGCTGATCAATACCAACTCCTTTGAGAAGATCTTCTATTCGTCGCTTAATTCCTTTACTTAATCCCCCAACTAAGTCTGCTGGTAAAGTAACATTCTCTCGGGTATTGAAATGTGGTAATAAAGCATAACTCTGGAAAATAAATCCCATTTCTTTTAATCTTAATTCAGATTTTTCAGAATCTTTCATTCGGTGAAGATTTTTGCCACGGAAATACACAGCTCCATGATCAGGGGAATCTAAGCTTGCCATGCAGTTTAACAATGTTGTTTTTCCTGCTCCTGAACTACCAACAATAGCAACGAATTCCCCTTCCTTTATATCAAGATTCACTCCTCTGATTGCATAAACTGTATTACGTCCTAAATTATAATTTTTATATAAGCCTCTTACTGCAAGTATTACATCTCTGTCAATTTCTTCTGCTTCAGTTTCAGTTGAATGAAGTAATTGAGAATTAAAGCTAAAATATGGTAGATCAGAACCAAAGTAATCTGACCAAATTTTAAGTATCTCAGCTTCTACAAATAGATCTACACTTAATTCACCCACAGGTGTTAATGCGCTTTTAAATTCCTCAATGGATTCCGCTGTTTTTACTCCATTTATTCCTTCATCAAGGTAATCTCGAATACATAATTGGCACCGTTGAATGAACTCACTAACCTCATGAAGTTTTGACTTTCCAGCTTGGATCTCCTCTGATATTCTGGTAATTTCTGTGTTGAAATCAAGAAAGTCACTTTTTAAGTTGTATTGTGTTAAGGACATAAATGGAATGTCAAACAGATTCAAAATTCGATAGATTAGATTATCCAACTCTTGTAATGCACTCAACTTAGCAACTAAAATTCGCAGGAAAAGTTCGAATTTGGACTGAAGTTTATGGTTGTTAGTTCTATAATGTTGTTTCAAGATTTCCTGTTCGAGTTGGTGAAGAATTGAATACATCTTGTCTAAACGCTGAATTGTTGGTTTCAAGAATGTCATGAAAAAATTGACTATTAAAATCTGATCAACTATATCTCCTATATTCATGGAAATATCCATTTTGCCAGTAAAAACAGGAAAATCAAATCCAGATAAATAAAACCTATAATCCTGAGTTTCATTAAGATCCCAGAGAGTAATAAAGCTTCTTGTACTGAGTTCACAAAAAATCCTTGGTAATTCAGTTTTAATTTTTCCTAACTCTTTTTCCAGTTTTTTGGGCAAGCCCGGATTAATTTCTTTAATGAAATCCTTGACAATTTGAGAAGTTTCATGTAATTCTTGATTATTATTCAGAAGCTGTTTGAAACGGGTTTCATTTTCTTTGTTATATTTAACAAATCGATTATAAACAGATCCTTTTTCGATCCTTTCAATCAGATCACCAATATCAAGAGTGCCATTTTTCGTTTCTCCTGAAGTAAAAAGAAAAGTATTTAATTCTTGACTTGTTATGGCACTTCCCTTGACATTTAAGGCCTTTTTAATATCCGAGGTAACTTTTTTACTTAGATCTCTATTGATAGATCTCAAAGGTTTATCTATTAAAGCAGCTGTGTAAACTTTCAAGGATTATTCCTCCATAAAAGGGCCGTATTCTACACTTGATATCTTACCATCAATCATATGGATGATATAGTCACATTTTTCTGCGATAAATCGGTTATGTGTGACAAGAACGAATGTTTGGTTATTAATTCTATTTATTCGTCGAAACAGGGCCATCACTTCTCCGCTAGTAGTTGAATCGAGGTCACCTGTGGGTTCATCTCCCAAGATTATGGCTGGTTCATTAATCAAAGCTCTAGCAACTGCAACGCGTTGTTGTTGTCCACCTGAGAGCTCTAGGGGGTCATGATATAAGCGGTCACCCATTCCAAGATCTCGTAAGAGCATCTTCGCTTGCTCTCTTGCAATAGCTGAATTTATTCCTTTTAATAATAATGGGGTTTCAACATTCTCAACCGCTGTAAGGAATGGGAATAAATTAAAGAGCTGAAAAATGAAGCCAATATTATCTCTTCGAAATGCTGTCATCTTTGCGTCAGAGAGTTTATTAGTATTAATATTATTGATAATGATTTCTCCACCAGAGTTTGTGTCAAGATGTCCAATCATATTCAATAATGTGGTCTTCCCACACCCAGAAGGGCCCATAATAGCCATCATATCTCCTCTTTTCACTTCAAGATCGATACCTCTAAGTGCGTGAACTTCATTTGACTTTCCTTCATTGTATTTTTTGTGTAGACCCTTTATTTTAAGAATGGGTTGTGATTCATCATAAATTTGGAATTTAATTCCATCAACAATCATTACTTCTCCGTGTGACATTTAATTCCTCCAAATTAACCTACATATCTCAAAGCTTCTGCTGCGGGGATTCTCGACGCGACCCATCCTGGTACTGCTCCTGCAAGTAAACCAATAAATGTAATGAGGGATAGATATGCCCCTATTGTTCCCCAAGGGATAACAACAGGAACATTTAACATGTTTGCGAATCCGACATTGATAAACAATCCATTAACTACTCCAATCGCCAAACCAATAATACCGAGGACTAATAGTTCCAAAAGAGCTGCTAACATTACCTGTGTGCGAGGAAATCCTATAGCTCTCATCATACCAATCTCTCGTTTTCTTTCCGCAACGTTTCTAACAGAAATCACAGCCATCCCAACAGCTCCGATTATTAATCCAAAGTTCACATAAATCTGAAGGAAATTAGTCATCTGTTCCATTATTTCCAATTCAGACTTCAGCTTGGAATATAAGGGTGTTGCCGTCGCGATTATGAAGTTGTCCCCAATTATCTGCCGATATCCTTTATCTTTGGTGTTAGTAAATTCTTCGATGCTCCTAGCGAGATCTTCAACTACTGGATCATCAATAGCATAACTTGTTTTTATAAGATATTTATCGAACTGATTAGGAGACCTTGATGTTGGTGTTACGCCGTCTGCTTCTCCCAGAAAACTAGTAAGCTTAGCATAATGCTCGGGAAGATAAATATTTCCTAAAGTATTTCTAAAATCCCCACCTGTAAATCCTCCGCCAGCAAAACCAGAAACAGATAGAGGAAAACCTCCTGCGCGCTCACTATCAAATCTACCACCGATAGTAAATGGTTGATATACTATTCCATTCGAATTATTCATTGGAACCCAAATTTGCATACCAAGTGGTAGGATGAATGAATCTGTGAATACTATGGGGTTTTTAATGAGAGCTCCATTTTCATCCACTAGTTTTTCCACTTCATCTAGATCTTGCGAGAAAAGTTCAGACAATTCACTAATATCTAGATTAGATAAACTCTCCAAATTGAAGCTAATATTATAGGCCGTCATCCTATAGGACGGATTAAAGAAAGCATCCCAAGCATTCTTAGAAAGGTTCAATAGCTCTTCATCACTCATATCCAAGCCTGAAAAACCCATACCTGATGATATCATCCCTGGTGGCCGAATATCATCAGGAAAAGCACTAAGATAAAAGTCATATCGCCAATTATCATGAGAGGCATCCAAGGCATCTCCCCGAATTTGATCAGGTCGTAGTTCAACATATCCGATAGGGACTTTATCAGCTAGAGTATTATTCGTTGGATCTTCCAATCTAACATTTTTCGATTCGTCAAATATAGAAGGTGTGAATGTTTTAACGCCAATAACATCAGTTATGCTAGGATCTAATGAATATAATTCCTTTGTGTATGATGTATTTTCTAAAATTGGCTCAGGTCTAGGTTCTAGAGTAACGAATAAATCAATCCCACGGGAATCTTCTTCAGCTTGGCCTATAGTGCTGTCAATATTAGTAGCTACCAAAGAAGCAACAGTTACATTCAGCGTTAAGACCACTGCGAAGATAGCAAAAGTAAGTGTCGAACGTGTTTTGTGGGATGAGATAAGGGCAGGGGCGACCTGTGCAACTCCTTTCAGTCCACTGATTTTAATCAGGCTACCTCTAAGAAAACGCATTAAGGGTGCTAGGTTCATTCCAACAATTAACACAGATCCGATCACTATTTCAACAATGCTGATAATAAGAATGTCTAGTGCCTCTCCTGACATGTCAGAAATCCAACCCTCACCCATTGCGACAACAAACATAAAAACTGGTGTTGCCCAAAGAATGATGGCACTTAAGTTGAAAGCTTTAGAACGACTTATATATCGAGATAAAATAATTCCAAGACCAGAAAATAGGAATCCAGCCCCAAGAAGAATGTTTTCCCATTCTTTAATGCTATCCCAACCAGTTGTTTTCCAGATATACTGTAGATCATCATTAAAGAAACCATTATTTAAGAGAAAGATACATCCAGCAAGACTTAGAATAACACCTAGTATAGCCAAGTTACGACTAGATTTCTCTTGTAAAACTATCTTTATCCCTCTTAATGCTTCCACAATATTTACACGTGAAGCTCGTAGGGCTGGAAGTAAACCTGTAATTATACCCAAAGTAACACCTATAATAACAGAAAGTATCACAACACTCTCTTTCACGACGGGCTGCACACTAGCACTTCCCGTACCAAAAAGACTTACTAAGTATAAAGCCACTAATTGCCCAAAGATCAATCCACCAATTAAACCAAAAATTCCTCCAAAAACTCCTTGAAATATCGTTTCAAACAACATAGAAGTAAAAATACCTTGCCTTTTCGCTCCAACTGCTCTCATTACTCCTGTTTGGAACTCTCGATCTTCCACAGACATTAATTGCACATTTGTTATCAAAAGAACACCTGTTATTATGATAAGAAGTCCTAGTACGTTTAGAAAGGCTGACATCATATTAAAGATAAGATCGATAAGTACAATATATTGTAGGCGGGCGGATTCTATAGCATAGATTTTTACCAGTTCATCATCTATTAATATTTCAGGAACTGCTTCTTCTAGAGCATTAAAATGATCTTCTAGGTAATCCCTATCAATTGGATTACTAAAATGATCAGTTTGAAGTGTAATGACATAGGAACCAATAAAATCAGTCGTGCGATTGTATTTTCGATAGAGTATTTGATCAATAAGTAGAGGAGATGCTTGTAAACTAATCCATTCCTGTAAATGGTGCAAGCTAAATAAAATACCTCGATACTGCGCGCCTATTCCAGGACGATTGGAATCAAAAATATTAGTGATAGTCAGGTTTAATCTTTCATTAACAATATTTGTCTCTATAACGGGTTGAAAGCTTGCATTGAGATATAGAAGAAGAGTAATATTGGTAAATTCTGTTGTTAGGGATAAAGGTAAAGAATAATTGTCTTTGTTTACCCCCAGATTCTTTGCTAGTTTACTTGACAGCAAAACACTTGTATTATCAATTAGATAATCTTCTATTTCTAATTCTTCTCCTGATTTCCAGTCATAAAAAGTACCAAATGCTTCAGGATAATCGATAGGGATTCCTGCCAGTTCAGCTGAAGGTTCAAACTGAGAACCAAGTATTACAGGTGTTCGTGTTTTTAGCTCGGCCATAATTCCAAGCTCATCTTCTACTAAAGCAGAAATGTTTTCCTCATCTGCAGCAGCTAAATAACTTCCTGTGGCATTTGTTACCCGAAGATCAATTTCCCCTTCTCTCACAAGAAGACTTGTGAGAAACGATTTTTCTAATGTATCCGTTGTAATTTGGATTCCTACCATTAGAGTAACCCCTAACGTTATCGCAAGAATCGCACTTAGGTTTTTTGTCTTTCTACGAATCAATGCTCGCTTTGCAATCTTTAGACTAGCTTTTAATCCCATAAAAACACCTTATTAATCATTATTTATTTTTTGCATGACTTTGGTTCCTGCCACAAAATCTAACACCCTTTGTTTTCTTCCCCTTGTTTTTTCTGAAATTATACCGAATATGATATCAAATGGTAAAAAAGAAGTAAGGAATGGAACTTTTGTAAAGTTACGGATTAGTGATTGAGTCCAAGTGATTTTAATTCCTGATTCATCAACTACTATTAGTCCTAATAGCCATTTTCCAAGAGTAGTCGAGTAGGTTTTTTCACATACAATGAAATAGCTCAACATAAATCCAACTAGTGGAATGCCCAGAAAAAGAAAACCAAATGGAATGTGCATTGAATACCATTCTATTTCATCGATTTGGAAATCTGACAGGATAAGCTGGATAATAGCGAAAATAACAAAGATACCTCCTGTTACTGCAAAATCGATGAACGAAGCAAAACCTCGTACTCCCCATCCAGCTGGTTTAGTCTCCCAATCATGAGCAATACTTAGATTCTTTGCTACTTCAGTCGGAGAGCCAAAAACAAACGATGGTGGACGTTTCTCAGATCCCATGGCGTCCTGTACATCTTTTTTCAATTCCTCCAAAACAGGAACTTTTTTCACTTCTGGATAGGGGAGGAAACCACTGACTTCTGCCACATAACCATCAATAGGATCTGATGCTTGTTTATCAGACATTTTAATTTCCATCTCCTTTACTTTTAATAATCAAATCAAGCATCATCTTATTGAATTCTTTCAAAGATAATTCTAACTGCTTAAGAAATTCCTTTCCGCTTTCAGTAAGCTTGTAGAACTTGCGTTCGCTCTCATCAAGCTGACTGACGATTAACTTATCCTCTTCAAGTTTTGCAAGCATGGGATAGATATTAGATCCAGCAATAGAGATCTCTCCGTTAGTGAATTCCAAGATCTTCTTTGTAAGAAGATAAGCATAACTTCTCCCAATTTCAGCTAGTGTAAATAGTATAAGAGGCTTTGAAAATCCCTTCTTATATTCCGTTTGCCATTTTTGGAGGAGGAGATCATTCGACAACTACAATCATCTCTATCTATATTCCGTTTGCCATTTTTGGAGGAGGAGATCATTCTATAATTTCAATCATCTCTATCTATAGCTAAATATATAACTCCATATATAGGTTACTATATCGGCTAGCGTAATTAATCCCTTCCTCCAAATAAAAGCCATGATTTAGTTTCAATGATCACTTTGAGATATTTTAAGCAAGTTAATAGCAGTAGGTGTTACTCTATTTGATCTTAAAAAGTATTCTTATTACGGAATTAGTAATACATTTGGATAATCTGTTTTGCTAAAACAAAAATATTATTCTTACAGATCTGAACAATTTCACTTCAAACTGCTTTCCTCAATTATACATTTCACCCCCTCAAAAAAAACTCCAATTATTACGAATTTCAGTATTTGAAGTGTAATGTGATAAGTTTAAGATAAGACGTTAAAACTTCTTTACTATGGATTTCTTCACCCATATCATTGTTAGTGTTGCCCTTGCTAATCAGATTCGTCAGGATGAAGATTCTTCCCGTGCTTTCCTACTTGGGGGATTAACCCCTGACTTTGATGTATTTTTTACATGGCTACCAGCACTCATTCCACAATTATTCATCCTTCAACATCGAGGCTTATTTCATACAGTGTTTATTGCCCCATTTATGGTGATGGCAGTAATTCTTTCAACAAAACATTTTGAAAAAACAATATTCATTAAACGGTTACAGGTACCCTTTCATGGGCTACATACAAAATTGAGTTTTAAAACAGTTGTTTGGGGTATGCTTGGTTTCTGTTTGCATCTTTTTATGGATATTATTACTCAAGGGGGTTTACCACTGTTTTATCCTCTCGTTGATCAGCGAATTACCAGTAGTACTATCTCTGTTTTCGATCCCGTGATTACAATACTTTCCTCTATACTTGTTCTCCGCTTTCTTTATAGAAAGATTACAGATCCAGAAAAATATTCATCTATCCAGTTTAAAAGGGTCGCTACCTCTATCAGTATCCTCTTCATTTTTCTCTTGGGTATTTATGGATCTTTTGAAGTCGTAACAATTGTCATTCACTCCCCCACTTCCACCTCCCCTGATATCATTCCAATATTTCGTTGGACAATAAAGGAAAAGGACAAAGCTATCTCAATTTCCTATGTAAATCAATTATCTCAAACTCCCGTGAAAACATACAATTATACTTCTCTAACCTATAATCAGTCGGATTGGGATTTTTCTGCCATTGAATCTGTTATTGAAGAAGCAAAACGAACTTTAGATTATCAAAAATTCAAGTTCCAACTTGGTTCTGATACTCGTATTGCTTGGAACGTTACGTTTAATGAAATAGAACATCTATGGGAGATATCCTGTTTGGATACTCTTAGAGATGCTCAAAACCGATTTTATGGTCTCACAGCCTCATTTATTGAAGCAGAAGTCATCATTCATCTCAATCAAAACTAAGACTCAAAATTTTTAATTCTAAAGATAATTTTTTGAACAGTTTGCTTTATTATTTCGAAAGGGGGGCGTTTTTCTTTGGGATATGAATAAGAAAAGACTCTACTGCCAATCCATCCTCCTATATAGCCAAAACAACCTGTAAAAATTCCGATTATTATTCCAAATATTATTATTATTATAAATGTCCATAGGGATAACTCTGATCCTTTGAGGATAAATCCTAGTATATAACTACTATTAGCTAAAATCGGAAATACAATTATTCCACTAAGAAAGGTAATTTCAAATCCATTATTAGAATTTCGTGTTAATATACCACTGATAAGTCCAGGGATAGCAAGGTAAATCCAAAATGAATAGATCATAAGGTTTAGTTCAGGTACAGTATTTATTTCTGAATTTGAATAGACAAGGAAAAAAATAATTAAACCAGCTTGGGGTAGAATGATGGCAAATATTTCGGGCAAATACATGAAATTTCGAAGTTTATCTAGAAATGATTTATTCTCTTCGGGTTTCAAGAACATCAAACCTCACAAATAGATATCACATCGTTAAATGGGGATACAAAAGTTTCTTCTATAAGTGTTCATTTAAGTGAAACATTTTCAAAATCGTTCTTACAATGTTTAGGTTGCCATAATGAGAGAGGAATTGATCGCCACAATCCAGTAGTGCTTTCATCAGGAGGAGTGTCAACACCTGTGAAAACAGATTGATATTTAGCTAACAATCCCTTTGCAAGATAAGAAAATGATTTTGCAACAAGAAAAATCTCTTTTAGCTTTGGAAAATTCTTAAAATCAACATTAAAAACTCTTTTTGCTAATCTCTCCAAATTGTCTATATCTATGTCCTCTTCCAAGCAAAATATCCATGTTTCCTTCATTGAAGGTTCAACTAGTTTCATATCATATCCTTCATAATCAATTGAATTATGAGGTAAAATTATTCGTCTTTTTTCCTTGAATTGAGAGTTACAAAAAACTGCAAATCGTAATTTAAAAGCAAGTGGTATCGAGTCTCTTTGAACTAAAGCTGAGTATAAGGTTGAAGTAATTGTCTGATCCTCTTTTGCCAACCTAGATAGAAGCTCTTGAACTGTCTTAATTTTATCATAAGCTTTAAAATTCTTGATATGGAATTCATGCGCGAATTCTATTAGAAGAGGGACTGTTAACCCATCAATATCACATAATTCACTGATTTGTGACTGTTCTAAACGAGGTAAAGGAATTATTTGAGTATTAGACTTCTGCCACCATTTCCTTGTTTTGAACTTATTTTCTGATACCAAAAGCTTTTGATATAGATCCCTCGTCTTTTTTTGTTGGCTAGGAACAGATTTTTTTGTTATTATAGATTTATCAACTTCTTCTTTAATTAAGGGTCTACTGCAAATTGTGCACGAGTAGACTGTGGTACCTGCCTGAAAACCTTTTGTAACACCAATCTCACATAAAAAATTCTTCTTACAACTCGAACAGAACCAGATTAAATCGTTGGGATCATATTCTTGTGTCCTCCCTTTTTCATGGTAACATTTGCTGCAGTAGGCTTGACACTTCACCTTCATTCGCTGTTAACTCCAAAAGTTAATCAAATGTATTGAATCCATTATCTCATATCAATGTTCGGAAATATTGTGCTGCACCACAATCCAGAGATATATAAGATGAAACTAAATTTCCCTATTACGGGTTTTGATCAACAATGAGTCTTATTTACATGAAAATCCTAGAAAAGGAACCTGATAAATATGATGAGGAGTTTCATAAGCTTTTTCCTGAATCATCTTCGATTTATGAAATAATCAGAAAAAAAGTCGGGAAGGTTGGCCGAATTTTAGAGATTGGGTGTGGCACAGGCCAGCTAGCCATCCAATTAGCAGAACAAGACCTTGATGTAGTAGCTGTGGACATTTCAGTAGAAATGATTAATCATGCTCGTAAATCTGCTGAAAAGGAACAAGTTAGCATTAATTTCATACAAGGAAGTTTTATCGATTTTCAAATATTTGATAACCTGAAAAATCTAGGACCGTTTGACTTTATAGTTTCAACATTTGTTCTTTCGGAATTTAGTCCCCTTCAACAAGAACTATTCATAAAACAGACCAGTCAGTTGCTAAAAACAACAGGAAGCTTGCTTATCGCAGCTGAAACCATCCCCACTTCATTATTTAAGCGATTTGTATATTCAATGAAACAGGCCATTAATTCCCAGATAATGTTATTAAGAAGTAGTGCAACAACAACCCCAATCAGAAATTTTGAGGTTCTTTTAAGTGATTATTATTCATGCGAACTCTTGTACAAGGGTTTAAAGAAATCAGTCCAATTTTATCAATGTAGATTGAAAGAGACTCTTGATTCCAAGAGGGTGAGTTTTACTCCAATAAACTCTGTTCTGGGCCGAGTTAGTCGAATAAAGGTTGCTTGGTGTATTTTAAATGGATTGTTAACACGCAAACAAGTCCCACCTGGACTTTATAAAGTAGGAACACCCAAACAAACATCACCTTTTCTTGTTACTGGTAATTATTATTGGACGCTCCATTCTGTTTATTCCTCTCTAATCAAGCAAAAAATTGATTGTTACTTGTTAGTTATTGATTCTGCAGGCATTAATGTCTGGTGTGCTGCTGGGGGTGGACATTTTAGCCATTCTCAAGTTATTGATGCATTACGTCTGTTTAATGCAGAGTTAGTAGTAAATCATAGAAATTTGATACTCCCCCAACTCTCTGCAACAGGTGTTGATCACCAGAAACTCAAAGATTTTGGATGGAAACCGAAATTCGGTCCAGTTTATATTGATTCTATAGATGATTTTATCAGGGACGGTAATAAAACACAAAATCAAGGAAAAGTGAAGTTTGATTTTTCCTATAGGACCTTAATGGGGATACAACATACTTTTTTCATACTAATCGTCGTTTTTCTTCCTTTATGCTTCTTAACAGGTTTCCTGGGATATTTAAGAATTATTGGTGCTTTATTTTGGTTTAATGTTATGATCCAGATGACAATTATCGGTTGTACTGTATCTATGTTATTTGCATGGATTTATCCTATTTTGAATCCAGTAAGGTCGTTTTTCAAGAAAGGAATTCTTTTAGGCGGAATAAACGCAGTTTTGGTTTTTATCTATGTCATTAATCAAGGAAATAATATTGGTACAGTTCTTTTTTGGATAGCTTTGGTATTACTTGTAAGTATGTTTGTCGTTTTGGATTTTGCAGGTAGTACTCCATTCACCAATCATCTTGATGTGGAAAGTGACCTCGTATTGTTCTCAATCCCTGCGTTAGTTCTTGCGGTGATTGCCTTACTACTGCCAGTGGTGAGTTCGGCAATTAACATGTTATTATAATTTTAGAGGAAAGTGAAATTGACAGCACAAATATTCATTGAAAAATGTATCGGATGTGAGTGGTGTGTAAATGTCTGTCCCCACCAAATCATAATTCTTGATGAGAATAAAAAAGCTCAGATTATGGTTGAAGCTGAATGCATAGAATGTGGTGCTTGCACCTTACAATGTCCAACAGATGCAATTCTTACGCATCCATTAGGATGTGGCTGTATGGGTGGAGTATTAAAGACTAAGCTTCGAAAATTCTTAAGATTAAAGGCAACCCAAAGTAGTTGTTAATTCTCCTTCAAAGCTAAAAAATTATATTTTGAGCAAATTCTCTTGTTAAAAAGTCAAGAATAAGATTCTTTGGAAAACTCACTTTTCCTTCTTTTACTAGTAATGAGATACTCTGTGAAAATGTTGTTTCTACATAAGTTAAAAAAGATTCAGCAATAATGCGTGAGGTAATGGGATCAGACTCTTTATCTGTTACAATGGCACACATCACTCCTTCTCTCTTAACCATAAGAATACTTCCTTGTCCTGTAGAAATCGAATTTAATCCGTCACTTGGGCCAATAACCCCAGAAGCAAATTGATCAAGAGCATATAAAAATCCAGGGACTGTAGCTTCATCCAATTCCTCTGATTCAGATGTGAATCGATGTGATGCGATTGGAATCCCTGTAGGAAGATACAAATAAATCCCTATTAATTTTACTTTCTTTTTTTGAAGGATTGGGATTAATTTTTGAAAAAACCAACCTAATGCTTCATCTAAATTTGTACCTTCCTTCATAGACACCTCATAGATCTGAAATGAACGTTCTGGGCTCTTTTGTGGTAGCTGATCAAGTTTTAGATTATTTAGTAGCTCATTTAATTCGATATGAGCCAAATCTGCCTTATTAGCCAAAATTAAAATTGGAGCTGTTGAATTCCACTCAAGACATTTCCAAAGCCATTCGCTTGTTTGATCAATTCTCTTTATATCAGTTGAATCAATGACAAAAATGATTCCTTGAGACAATTTCACATAGGTTTGCCAGAACATCTCCCGAAAAGATACGTGTCCTCCTAAGTCAAAAAGCTGGAAAAAATTTTCTTTAATCTGAACTGTTTCTATATCTAATCCTTTTGTTGGAGTTGTGGTAGGGATAAACTTTCCAGTTTGTAATCTATTGGCTAGTGTTGTCTTCCCAGCATTTTCTAATCCTACTATAGCTATAGGAATACGTTTTTTTGATAAATCTTCCAAACTGTTCTCTTCTCCTTTTAGGAGTAGCTTGAGATTATTACAGGATTAAAGATTAAGAATTTTTTCTACTTTTTGATAAAAAATCGTACAAGTTGATGAAAATTATTCTAGTAAAATAATTCTTTCTTCTTGAATAAGGATTAAGACTCCTTAGATATAGAACATCTTGGAATCTGGACAATTATTATTTAGATTTTTCCTCCTCCATCTTAATCTTTACTTTCCTACCGGACATACTTTGATGCATATACCACAGATTGAAACATCAATATTAGTGAGTTTTCTATTTTTCTTTAAACGAGTCTGACATCTTTTTGCATCGAATGCTTTTTCTCTTTCAAGAGGATATTCTTTGAAATCAAATGGTTTTAATGCTTTAATTGGGCAAGAATCAATACATTTCGTACAATTTCCACAATTTTGATTTCTTAATGGTTTTCCAGGAGTTAATGGAATGTCTGATAAAACTGTAGCAAGCCGTATACGTGGGCCGTGTTTTGGGTTTATTAAAAGCAAATTTTTACCGATCCATCCAAGTCCTGCATTTCTAGCTATTGCTTTATGCGATATATTTGACAAAAGTTCGTGTTCACCCAAGCTTAAGGAAGCTGGTATCGCAAGAGCCTTATATCCATATAGAATAATTCGTTCTGAAAGACGGAAGGTTAACTGATCAAGAAATGTATTCCCTGTTATATAATAATGAGCATAGAGTTCTCCTGGATTTTCATTTGATATTAGATTAAAAACATTTGTTGGTAATGAAATAGCTATTGAAATAGCGAATTTAAAATCGTTTAATAGATCTTGAGGATGTGTTTCTAGAGATTCTAATTGTGATAAATCCGCAACACCTACGAGAGTAGCTCCTAGAGTGAGAGCACAATCTATTAAATTGGTTGTGTAATCTGTCATTTTTTTTCTAACACCACTGACTCAAAATTGAGAATTTTTTTTCCTGATTTTGAGCTAAGAGTTATCCACATTTATATCAGAGTCAGCATTCGTTTTGGTTAAATTTAACACTCTAATTCTTCTGCAAGGGATATAACATAGTCTAATAAGCTAACTGTAGCTAAAATCCCATAAAATTGAGGGATATCAGGAATTGAGTATAATTCAAGTTTCCTTTTCCAAATTTGACGTTTTTCGTTTAAAACTGTAAGGAATTCTTCTTTTTTCATTTGTTTTGATTGCCTTCATCCTCCCTTATGAGATTTCCTATGTAGATTTTTTACTCACAAAATCAAAAGATTGTGGTTTATCTTTCAGAAACCTGAATTCCTTACTTCTCATGATCACATGAGAACTAAAGAGATAGTAAATGATAGATGAAAGTTCTCTCTATTCCGTCTTAAGCTTTCATTCTTTATCTAAATTATAGTTTGGACTTAAAATCTCACTTCTTGAAAATACCTGCATAATTTACACATATATAAACTGTAAAAAAGGTATCAATCCCTCTCTAAATCACAAATAGCTTGAATCATCACAGAAATAATCAAAGCAAGGAAAATGAGGATGAATAATTTGAATGAAAAAGGTAATGTCAAAGTCACATTACATGTTAAGTCCATAAATATCAATACACGGTCTATTGCGAATCAGCAAGGTGGCGGAAAGCATCCCTGTGATCGTGGTATGGGATTTATGAGCTATAAAAATCCTAGCATCAATCTTGATGGAGTAAGTGATCGTGTTGGACAATTCTACTCCGATGAGGATTGGAATGCGCTAAATATCGCTAGAATGGTACAAGAGAAGACGGGAGTCAACATTGAGATAGTTGATGTGGGAAAAAGCTTGTGGGGTCAGTTAAAACTTACAATCAAGGGTATACGAAAGACACCTATTTTCATTGTGGATGGTGAACCTTTATCAGATATATCCAATGCAGAACAGCTTTTGAGTCATTTAGAATAAGCTCAATTTCATATCTTTAATTGAAATTCACGTGAAATTCCAAAGAAGGTCGGAGGGCAGTAATTCAGGTTGAGATCGTTTCATCTCATAACCATATTCAGTTGAACTAAGACACATCAATGTAAGTGTTCGACTAACTCCTGGCATGTTGACTATTTTCAGAATGGTGTTTTCTAAAGTATCAAGGTTGCGTGTCTTAATCTTTAGAACTACATCCCAGTTACCAGTGATATGGTGCATCTCTATTATCTCCAAATCTTGTTGACGTAACATTAAATGTTGTTCAGTAAAAGACCATGCATGCTTTGTTCGGTCCAAAATAACAAGGAGAAATGCGGTTACACCTTTTCCTAATTTCTTTTCATTAGTTATGATTGTATAACCTAAGATAATTCCGTTCTCCTCCAAAGCGTTTATTCGATTTTGGACTGTTTGAGGAGAAATATTAAGCTTTTTAGCTATTTTTCGTCTAGAAATCCTTCCATCTACTCTCATCATTTCGATAATTTGACGATCTATTCGATCAATAACTTCTGCATCTGTATACAAGAGAAACCAATCCAATTATTCTACAAGAAAATAATCGTCCATTTAGATATATAAATATATTGCTAGTTCGTCTATCGATCAATATATTAAATAATGTTTTTTTAGTATATATCCAGATAAATTAAGAAGTTTATCTGTTGGTTATTAAAAATGAACACTAGTGGATTATTACAGACCAAACACCCTCCTTTATCCCTTAAATATGCAGATTGGGTTAATAAATTACCTGAAAGTGAAATTCGACGTCTATTAAGGTTCTCCCCTAAGTATTACTTTGGTGGGGGAAAACCGGGTATCTTGCCTATTGAAACTTTCCATCGGATTATGGAGGACATTATTTCTGATGACAGAATCTTAATCCAAAAAAAAGATAGTAGTGTATTGGAGAAGTATAACTATGGAGCCACAGAAGGGAATATTAATTTCCGAACAATATTAGCTAAAAGGCTGAAGAAGCACGATCATGTATCGTGCGATGCCGACGATATCCTGATTACGACTGGTTCTCAACAGACACTCTATGCCATTAATGATTGTTTAATTACTCCTGGAGATATCATTCTAACAACTAGACCTACTTATCTGGGTTTTCTTTTACCCGCTGAAAAGCTTGGGGCGACTATTGTTACTCTTCCTTCCGATGATGGGGGTTTAATTCCAGAGTTCATTGAGGATGCTATTGAATTATGTAAAACCAAGTTTGGGAAGGTTCCCAAGATTCTTTATACCATTCCTTATTCTGATAATCCAAAAGGAACTACTCTTTCTCCTAAGAGAAAAAAACAGATTATAGATATTGTGTTTTGTTATAATGATCTCCTTATTGTGGAAGATGTTGCGTACAAAGAAATTCAATTTCGACAAAATGGGAATTATATTCACCCTTTAAAGGAAAATGATCCCGATAATCAGCGAATTGCATATTTATCTACCTCCACCAAGGAAGCTGCCTCTTTTAGAGTGGGTTATAGTGTTCTTCCTGAAAATTTGAGGAAAGCTATGATAAAGTGTAAGGGATATTATGACCTTTGTTCATCAGAATTTGTACAAGCAATTCTTGCACGATATTATGAAAAATACATTGATATTAACCTCCCCTTAATACGTCAGGGTTATGAGAAACGATGTAAAGCCATGATTAGAGCGATAACAGAATTCATGCCTAATGGTTCATTTACTAAACCTACTGGTGGATTTTTTGTTTGGTATGAAACATCAAATCCTATTTTTGATTCGCTAAAGTTCATCCAGACTTCTATAGACAAGGGAGTAGCTTATGTCCCTGGAAGTGCCTTTTACCCTCAACATGGTTATTCTATTACTGAAGAGACTAAATTAATTCCATTAGAAATACCAACTAACGCAATGAGAATTGGATATTCATTATTATCTCCAGAGATGATCACAGAAGGTATTAAGCTTCTTGGAAGAATACTAAATGAAAAAAAAGATTTAAAAAATTCTATGTTGAGACCGATGATTTTCTAATAACATTCAATATAATAGTGCTAAAAAGACGTGTATTAATGGACAATCGTTCTTCTGCTTATATTGCAGGAATTCTCGCAGCAGTTTTATGGGGTACACCGTTTACAGTTGTTAAGATTGGCCTGTCAATACTTTCTCCTCCTCTACCTCCACTTGGATACCTTCTTTTACGCTTTTTAGTAAGCTTACTGTTACTTACTCCATTATTGATATTTTCAACACCAAGAAATGACATTTTCACACTTTTAAAGAAAAAATTTATCATAATTCTAGGATTGATAAATGGTTTAGCTTACATACTACAATTTATTGGTCAATCAGGTACAACAGCTGCAATAGCTACATTAATGGCTAGTACATATCTAATTTCGACACCATTTCTCTCATCATTATTTCAGGGTACTAAAATTACACTAAGGCTAAAGTTAGCAGTTACAGGAGGAATATTTGGAGTCTTGGTTGTTTCTTGGAGTTTCTCAACTCAATTAGCTCCAAATGACACAATCGATTTTCTTATTAGTACATTCCTTGTTCTTTTATCAGGTCTTGTTTGGGGTGCTTATGGAGTAATTTCTAGTATTCTGAATAAGAAAGCAACACAAGAACGTATTAGAGAGATGAATAATTCATCAGCGGTATTTACATCTTCAAGTTTTTATTCCGTACTGATTGTGGGATTTATGATGTTTATTCTAGATCAATCACCAAGTATTGAGTCATTAACAATAGAAGCATGGATAACAGTGATTTATTTAGCGATCTTCTGTACAATCTTACCCTTCATTCTATACATTTACGCTAGTAAATCCATTAAAGCAACCGAGCTAAATGTTATCCTTTTATTAAACATAGTAGTTGGGTTATTAACAGCTAATTTGCTTCTATCCGAGAGTCTCTCAGTTATTAGTGTCTTGGGAAGTTTATTGATCATCTCCTCAATTTATTTAGCGAGTTCAAATCATCGTTCCCTAGTAAATAAAACTTTATTTTGAAAATCACTCAATTAAATATTATAAATAACAGCGATAATAAATGAATGCCTTATCGTAAAGGATTAAAATTATCTCATAATCATTTTGAATAATTTGAGTAGTTTGTTTAAATTATTACTCTCTTTGAAGTTTAAATCTGTTTTTTTTTTTTTGAAGTTTGTGTTATCAAATATTAAATAATGACATATTTACTAGTTATTTATGGACTTGAGTATGTTAAATAAGATATGGAATATAATAACAACCGAAGGTTTTCTTAAAGGCCTTACAAGGTCACCTCAGAGAAAGATATTTGTGATAAAAAATCCTACAGGGACTAATCCAAGATTAACAATAGTAGATAGTCAAGAATATTTTGATAATGTTAATGGCGAATTATTTCTCGGAAGGAGCCTTCCTACCAGAGATACATTGAGGGAACTCATAAGAGAACATGAGATATCTGATCGTAACTTATCTTGATTAGAGAATGAATGTTATCATATTAATCCTGCTTTTCTTTTCGGGAAATCCTAAAAACAACTGGGCGTTTATAGTCTGGACAACAGTTTGAGTGACTATCAGGTGTATCAAACCATGGCATTTTACCACCACTTTGCATTATTCGAATAGTTGGAAAAATACTATGAAAAGCGGATGGACACATCTTACCTCTATCTTCTGGGTAATTAAAAACATCTCCGACTTTATGGCCACCAGGGCATCTACCTTCTGCTAAAATATCGGTTACCTCGATCTTTATTTCATAATTTGTCATAAATTCAAACTCCATTAAGAATAATCAAGTATTATACCAATAGCTTTTTGTTAATTCTTCACTATCAAAACACTGTTAAATTAAAAGCTTTAAAACAGGTGGACGAATATTAACTCAATCAACAAATAACGACTTGAGGAAAATACCATGCTTGACTTTTTATATGGAATCGTATTGTTATTTGAAGTATTTTTAGCTCTTATCATCGGAGCTTTCATTATAAGAAGAGATAAATCGCAGTTGTTAAATAAAATCTTTTTTCTTGTGATGTTATCTTTTACAGGGTACCTTTTTTTTGAATCGATAATTTATTTACTTGATATTGAAGATCTTCAAGTGATAAATCTCCTTCGTGATCTTAGTATTTTTTTCTCTACATTGGCAGTTATTCTTTTGGTGTTCTCTGCCCTAATCGTACAGTATGGAGATATAATCGTTGATAGAAAGATTAATTTAGTGATTGGCTTTCTTTGCCTTGTATTACTTGTAATTATCGGCATACCCTTTGATTCAGGAAGAATTGTTGATACATATGTCATTTTCGAACAAGCTGATCCCGAATTTGGGCTTATCGGGAAAATTGCATTGTTATTCATTCCAATGTTATGCATCTTTTTTGCAATGATTCAATATTTGAGGATTAGACAATCAAGTGGTGATCCAATCTTAAAACAGAAATTACTCAGATTAACTGCAGGACTATTTTTAGTTACAGTAGGCATTGCATATTTTGCTTTTTTCCCTGAATTCCGATATCCAGGGCATTTGTCTTACATAGCAGGTCTGTTGAGCTTATTTTGGGCTTTCAAATAATTTTATTAAGGGGGAATACACTAATATGGCTTATCCAATGAGACATAATAAATCTTATTTCAAAATCTGTCTCATTGGAGACGGAGGGGTTGGTAAGACGTCTTTACGAGAAACAGCTCTTGGGAGAGGATTTGAAAGTACGTATTTACTGACTATTGGAGCTGATTTTACTACTTATGGGATTAAAGTTAACGGTCTTTTGTATTAATGTCAAATCTGGGATTTAGCGGGCCAACATCGTTTTAATACTATAAGAGCGATCTACTACAGGGGTTCTCATGGTGTGATTCTAGTTTTTGATCAAACTCGTCCAGAGTCTCTTTCCAATATCCAAAACTGGAAAAATGAGCTTTACACCCATGTTGGTAAAATGGTTCCTTTTATATTATTACGAAATAAAAGTGGTCTTAAGCGTAAAATTGATCAATCAGCCTTAGATAAATTCCTAAGAAGATCTGAACGAGAATTTATGTCTGCGAAGACTCACTATATTATGCAGTATCTTAATACTTCTGCTCGACCATCATCCAATGTAGCTGAAGTTTTTGCAGCATTATCTAATGTTATCAAGTTCATGTTTGAATATCCATATTTAATTTGATCAGTGAGTAAAATGTCACAAGAATTAAAGGAAAAACTCTTAAAAGAATTTCCTGGTAAAATAGAAAATGAACAAGCGTTTATAATACAATACATTGTAAACACAGCTCATGATGGTAATAAACCTCCTCCAAAGAATGAAATTGAGGAGTGTATAAATGCAATGGTTAATGAGGGAATTTTTGAGAAAAAAGGCTCTCTCCTAATCCTGAAATCAACAAAACCTACTTCAATGGAGATTCAGCAAGAGGAAGAGGATGAGGAAGTAGAATTACCCAATATATCTATAAATACGATTAAAGGAGACTTTACAGAGAACCAAAAGAGAATTCTGGCTTCTTTCCAAGGAAAATATGAAAATAGGGCTGCAATAATAATGAATGCTACAATGGCTGAGTTATCCCAAGGAAGAAAGCCCCCAAAAAAGGGAGAGCTAGAGAGAAGTATTGATGAGTTAATAGAGAAGGGGATATTAGAATTAAAGGGAAGTATATTAATAAAAAAGTCGTAAATCTGTCTTTGAATTGTACAATTAAATTATTTTCAATTTTTCTGGAGTAATTCATAGATTTAAGTAGCATTTCTTGTAAAAGTTTCTTTTATGAATACAAATGGAATCATGTTCGTAAAGTCGAACAGCTCGTACATAATTTCAAACGCTCTGTACTAATTTGAGGCTAGGGTGTTCGATTATATAGGTATTTAAATTTGTGGTTGATGGGAATAGTAACACTTAAAGAGAGAAATGGTGATGTTTTAATGAGAATCGATGGGAAATTAAGAAAATATGGTCTTTTCTCAACTATCGGAGGGGGAACTATCGCAGTTCTGGTTTTTATCATTGCTACAGGTTTCTTTAATCCGTTGACAATTCCATTAAATGTACCTGATGTAAAAACTCCTTCATTATTAAATAACTCAGCTTCTACTTATCAGATAAAGAATACTCTTGCAACCGAATTCGGTACTTATTCTCCGCAAATCTTGTCATATGATCCCCAAATTGTTCCCACTTTAATCCAATCGAACTTAGCGAATGTTGATATGCAGGGTTTAACTCTAGAGACTGAAATAAAAAAGGATTTAGAAAAATATGGCTTTTCATTAGTAGATGAGGGTTATGAAGATATTTATGATATCTATCCTCTGGAAGAATATCCAAAGTATATAACAACGGATCTCTGTCTCCATGCATACCATGTGCTGTATGATATTAGCTTACGGATTTTAGAGGGGACATTCTTTAGTGATGATTTTGAGTTGATGCTACAAACGTTAAGATATGACCAAATGGATCTTAAAGACTCGGTAACTGAAGAAAGTGTTCACGATGCTCTGATTAAAAATATTGCTTATCTTACTGTCATGCTATATTTTATAGATAATAGTACAACGATTCCCCAAGACGTGGCGGGGCTGGTTAATTCAGAATTGGTAAAGATTGCAGCTGGAGAAAGAGCCAAGTCAGCTATTTTCGGTTATGAAGAGGATTATTCCCAATATAAAGTTCGAGGACACTATACTCGGAATGCTATTTTGTCAAACTATTTCAAAGCGATGATGTATGCCGGCAGGATGGGATTTTTACTTCAAAGTCCATCTGGTGAAATAGAAATGGGTATTAACCATACACGGATGGCGCTTTCACTCTTATCATCCTTCAATAGCACTATTGGATCTGAGACAGTATGGAACTTATGGGATCGCATATATCAACCAACGACCTTCTACGTTGGCTCTAGTGATGATTTAACCCCTATGGAATACTATCAAATTTGGAAGAAGTTTAATCTCCCTGGAGGTGACCTTTTAGCTGATGAGGAGCTTATACTAGAGATTATCAAGGAAGCAAAAACATATCGGAAACCACTGATAAATTCTATGTTCATTTTTGACGCACTTGACCACGAGAATGTCACTCAAGGTTTTAGGTTAATGGGGCAGAGATTTATTCCAGATTCATACATTTTTCAGCAATTAGTTCATGATAAAGTTAATGGCCGCTTATTTCCTAATGGATTAGATGTTTTTTCGGTATTTGGTAGCTTGAGAGCTGAATATCATCTTCAAGCAGAGAATAAAAGTTACTCTGATTATAATTCTCAAATTCTAAAATTACGAGATGAATTCAGTAATTTAACAGACATTGATTGGACACAAAACCTGTATTGGTTATGGTTATACTCATTGTTTCCCTTATTACACCCTGCAACAGAAGGATATCCAAGTTTTATGCTTAGTAATGCTTGGTTAGATAGGGCTTTAATTACTGTAATGGGTTCATGGGCTGAATTACGCCATGATACAATCCTTTATGCCAAACAATCATACAGTTATGAAACAGCAGTACCTACATCCCCACCTGGATACGTTGAACCCTATCCTGAGGTTTATGCTCGATTAGCGTCTCTCGTTCGCCTTATGAAAGGTGGATTAGAGGATCGGGAATTATACATTGAAGGTTTTAGTAACAAGCTTGATTCAATTGCTGAAAAATTTGACAGATTGGTTGAAATAAGTATCAAAGAACTCGAGAATAAACCTTTGAACGATAGTGATACAATATTCATAAACAATTTTGGAGAAGAAATTAGTATGATTGCTAGTTTCCATGATCCTGACGCTGAACCTTGGGTTAATGAAGCAGATGATAGGATGGCAATTATTGCTGATGTTCATACAGATCCAAATTCTGGGCAAGTGTTGGAGGTAGGTGTGGGAGATCCATATGTTATTTATGTAATTGTGCAAGATCACACAGGGAAATTACGGTTAACCCGAGGAGGAACTTTCTCCTACTATGAATTTAAACACCCCATGACCAATCGATTAAGTGATGAAGAATGGCACGAACTTCTCGATTTGAATCCTCCATTGTTACCTGAATGGATATCCAGTATCCTTATGATTCAAGTAAGTGATAATTTTTTGGCTTTGATTGTAGCTAAAGAAGGTTAAGAGTTTATTTCTCTTGATGGGGGGCTGGAAATTCTTTCTCTTTTTTTTGGATGATTTAAACCAATGAAATACAGATAATTATAAAGTCTTGATCAAAATTTAGTATATCTTTTATGTTTCAACTCGTTTGAGACTAAAGATCATTTAGTTCACCTAGAATTACATATTTATTTCTATTAAAAATGTTTGAAAAGTGGAAGTACTCAAAATGGAAGAGCAATCAGACGAATTGTTGCAGGGTAAAACCATGAAGATATACTGGTTCTTGCTTACTCATGGTGAAAGTGGGATACGGGAAATAAAACGTCATCTAAAAATCTCTTCCCCATCTACTGTTTCTTATCACATAAATAAGCTTGTTGATGCGGGGTTGGTTTCAAAATTATCAACAGAAAAGTATCATGTCGAAGAAACGGTTAAAACGGGTATTTTTGGTCTTTTTATTAAAATTGGTACACGAATGATTCCAAGAATGCTGTTTTACATTTCTTTCTTTACCGTCGGTTGCTTTTTATATCTGTTAGTAATATTTAATAGAGAAACAGCAATTATATACACTGAAGATTTCCTTTTTTTCATTTTTATGATATCTGGAATCATTTTTTTTAGTTATGAAGCATATCGGATCTGGACAATGAAACCTCTTTAATCATTAGGAGGCCTTTCCCTTTTTTTCTTTTTTAGTCTTCTTCTTATTTGTAGGAAGGGAAAAAACCCGATGCCAATCACAGTACTGTAGTTTCTTCCATTCTATGGCACTATTATAAGTAACTATAAACCCATTTTTCATATAGAAGGCTACTGCATAAGATAAAATTGGCAAATCCTGCTGAAGTTGGATTTCTTTCGCACCAGAGGTAACTAATGCATGATTTAAGCGATTATCCTAAGCTATAGGGCTTACTACAAATCACCTTTCCCTTTAAATTCCTCAAATAATGAGAAGGTAATTACTCCTATATAGACTCCTGTATTACCGAAGGTCGGAATGAGAGAAAATTATTCTCTAATTTAGGTGAAAGTTAAAGTTTTTTTATTATTAAGAGAAAATAAAAATAAGTCTGTTGTTATTAAACAAGTAATAAAGCATTAAAAAGTGTTTAAATAATAAAAAAATCGCTTTTAAAATAAACCAGTCAGGCAAATTACTATGAATAAATCAGAAATATCTATTAATTCATTAAAATATTCTTATTCATAACTTCGTTTAGGCAAAAATAGGGGTATAATATGCGTATTCATGAACAATGGGCACTTTTTGTTGAGGGAACTGATATACGATGGAGTTTTGGAAATCCCAGCATTGAATTTCAAGAAGTGGTTTCAAACTTTCTAATGGGTTTGGGGAATCTAGGTAAAGAACTATTCGGAGAGGGCATCGCTAGTATCAATTTTGATTTACGGAAGCACAGTGGAATGAAAACTTCCGAGATTTTCATTGTCTCTCTTCAAGATCAATTTTTTCTAATTATTTCTGATCCAGCTGTCACTTTAATGTTGATTTCTGCTCAAGAAGGTATTCCTGAGCACATAAAAGACATCATGACCGCTGTACTCGTGGGACAAGCGAGTATACTTTATGCAAATAGTATAACCGATGCTAATGCTGAAACCAAAAGAAAAATTGAGAAGGATTTCCAGGATATTATATTAGATATTAACCCTGATTACACATACGACACCCTTAACTCGATCGTTGGTGAATATGGTAGTAATTTCTCCATTCTAACATTTGAAGAGTGCTTATTGTTGCATTATTATCTTCGTAAACAAGCTGAACGTGCCAGTTATACCGCACCAACTAGTTGGGCAATGATTGCTAATCTCGAAGGTTGGGAGGTTCCATTATCGTATAATTTAACTAAAGAAGGAATTTGGGCTGGTTTTTTTGCTGCAATTGTTGGATTCATTCACTCACTTTTTGACTCAAAACCCAAATATATAAGTTTTGGTTCAACAGAAATCCACAAGCTCCGATTTATTTACGGACAGAAATATTTTATGGCAATTGATACCAGCTTTGTTTCCGATCTTCTTCTTAAACATGATTTTCAGAGAGAGCTGTTTGGAACAAGTTACAAAATTCTTAGAGATATGTCCTCTGGCATTAAAGATTTAATTATAGAAGAGATTCTCCAATATAATGAAGAAAAATTAACTCAATTGTCAGTTGAGACACTTTTAGACACTTACGTTGGTACAGAACAAACAATTGATCTTACCAGAGATGAGCGTATGATCAGGGTATGGGGGAGATTACTTCTTAGTTTTCATCAAGATAAAGAAAAAAAAGGATAATAATTCAGATATTGGATTAAACGCCTTATTTATGAGGTTAACCACAATTGAAAAATGTTAAACATTTATTTGACTTGACAGGAAAAAAAGCTTTAATAACAGGAGGAGCAACTGGTATTGGTTATACAATGGCGGAGGGATTAGCTGAAGCAGGAGCAGCAATTGCGATTTGTGGCAGAGGGAGACATGGTTCACTTGAATCAGCCTCTTCTAATCTCGCAAAAATTGGTTCTGAAATATTAGCAGAAAAATGTGATGTGAGTATTGAAGAAGAGGTTATACACCTTGTTCACACCTTAAGTGATAAAGATTTTACTATAGATATTCTTGTTAACAATGCAGGTGTCTCCTGGGGGCATGAAACGGAAACATTACCTTTAGATCGCTGGAATATGGTTGTTGAGACAAACTTAACAGGATTATTTCTTGTAACACGAGAGGTAGCTAAAGAGTTCATGATTCCACAGGGAAGTGGTTCCATAATCAATATTACAAGCATCTCTGGAATGACTGGTGGAGAAATAGGAATCTCTGGTTATTCTGCATCAAAAGCAGGAGTCATTGGTATAACAAAACAATTAGCGATTGAGTGGGCTTCTTATGGTATTCGTGTAAATGCTATTGCTCCGAGTTGGTTTCCCTCTTACATGACTCGTCATTTCACAGGAGATGATAGTCCGTATCGCGAGCAATTACTAGCTGATAATCCATTTGGACGATTTGGGAAACCTTGGGAGTTGAAAGGGCCAGTTGTATTTTTAGCCAGTCAAGCAAGTTCGTATATCACTGGTACAATAATCCCTGTTGATGGAGGATACATTTCAAAATGAATTCCGCTCATGTATTAGATTTATTCAAGCTCACTAAAAAGGTTGTATTGGTATCAGGAGGTGCCAAAGGATTAGGTACCGCTATAAATGAAGGTGTATTAGAAGCAGGAGCCAATACATTGATCTTATGTGGTAGAGGGCGTCATGGTTCATTAGAAGATGAACAGGATCGATTATCAGATTTATTCCCTAGTGCAAAGATTATTGCAGTCCAATGTGATGTTTCAAATGAATCAGAAGTTAAATCATTGATAAAGAAAATAAAAGATGATGTAGACCGAATTGACATACTGGTTAATAATGCAGGAGTTACTTGGAATGCTCCTACAATAGATCAAACACTAGAAACCTGGCATCGAGTCATTGATACAAATCTTACTGGACTTTTCCTTCTCACACGCGAAGTTGCAAATGAACTTATGATTCCCAAAGGTGGGGGTACAATTATTAACATCAGTAGTACATTAGCTTTTCAAGGAGTGGAAGTTGGTAGTCAGATTGGGTATTCTGCTTCCAAAGCCGGTGTTTTAGGATTAACACGACAGCTAGCAATAGAATGGAGTAAGTGGAATATTCGTGTAAACGCCATTGCGCCTTCGTTTATTGAGGGAGACACAATGGCTAAAGTATTCACTAATGAACTTAGCCCCATGAGAGAAACTCTCATTGAAATGATCCCAACACATCGTTTCAATAAACCTACTGACATAAAAGCAGCTGTATGTTTCTTAGCATCTGAAGCATCTTCAAATATTACTGGACAGTATGTAGTAATTGATGGTGGAATGTCAGTGAAATAAAAGATAGGTGATCTAGAATAACTAAGATAAATAAAATAAAAGAATTTGATCAGACATCCAAAGCCAAAATAATAGGACATAATGAAAAGGGCCTTATTTTGAATTATACGCCCTCTTTTTTTTTAGAAAATTACACCGATTCGTTAAAGGTTTTACAACATCAAGGTAAACCTCTTTTAGGCTATTTTACTAACCGAGTTCCTGTTGAAATTCTCCATGCTTTGAATATAATCCCCACTCGGATATTATCCATAGGTCCAGCAGTGCAGGGAGCATCCGAACGCTATATTCAAAAATTCGCTTGTTCTTGGTTACAATACATCATGGATATTGGCCTTAACAAAGGTTATACAATTCTTGATGGAGTCATATTTTCCACGGGTACTTGTGATTCTCTACAGAACCTCTCTGACATCTGGAGAAAAGTTTTTCCCGATCACTGGACATATAATCTCACTTTTCCTGTTTTAACAGATTCTGAGGCAGCTATTGACTACTTACAAAATGAGTTCGACGTCTTAATTCAAAATCTCTCTCAACGGTTTCCTGAAAATACTGAAGGTTTTACTCTGCTGAATAGTATTAAATTATACAATATAAAACGTGTTAATCTTCAGAAACTAGCTAGCTTAGTTTCAGAGAGGAAGTTGAGATTTATAGATTATTTTAAACTTTTACTTCTTGGAGATATTCTTCCCATAGAGATTATTAATTCCTATTTTAACGGAAAAATTGAACAGATTGAGATTAATTCAAGTAAGTTAACTATATCAGAAAATCCTCGTCTCCTTCTTACTGGGGGTATGTTTGATAACTATCGTTTATTTGAACAGGTTCCTGAGTTTGATAATTATATCGTAGCTGACGATTTATCTTTTGGAACACGGAATTTTCACTTTTCAATGCCACAAAGCGGTTTCTTACAGGGATATGCTAAAGCATACCTGGAAAGGACTCCTGATCCTACAGCATATGATATGGAAAAACGCTGGGTAGGTCTGGAAAAAGCTCTAAATAGTCATAAAGTTGATGGAGTGGTATTCCTTGGAATTAAATTTTGCGATCCTGATTCGTTTGAATTTGTCTTTATTCAAAATAAATTGAAAGATCTCGATATTCCTTACCTAAATCTTGAGACCTCTCCTCGTTTATCAAATGTCCAGCAGATACAAACACGTTTTTCTGCATTTGTTGAAATGTTACATTGAAGGTGATGAAAATTATGTCTAGCGAACAGGAAAAGAAACGTGTGTATCGTCGTCTTGAAAGTTTACAGAGTGTCAAAAACTCTCAAGCCATGTATTATCTTATGAGTAAAAATCCTTATCTACATGATGAGGGGAAGAAAATTGCATGGGTTACATCGGGGGCGCCGGTAGAATTCCTAATTGCAATGGATATTGTACCATTATATCCTGAACAGTATGGTGCTATCGCAGGAGCGGCAAAGGATTCGACACGCCTTTCTCAAGTAGCAGAGAGTAAGGGGTATAGTCCTGATCTCTGTGCTTATGCTCGTACCTCTTTTGGAAGTATTTTTTCTCCCGATCCTCCAACCCCTCTTTCGGAGATTGATGGTGTGGGAGGATTAGCTCAACCTGACATGCTGATCGCAGGGAATAATATATGTGGAACTGTGTTAAAATGGTATCAGGATTTATCTCGATATTTCAAGATTCCCTTGTTCTTATTTGACACTCCTCCTTTAATGAGTGACACTATTCCTAGCTATTATATCGACTACCTCACTTCTCAATTGCAGAATTTTATCAAATTTCTAGAAGATCAAATGGGTAGAAAAATGGATGAAGAAAGGATGATTGAAACGATGAAATGTTCTCGTCATACTACTCAGTTATGGACCCAAATTCTACAACTCTGCAAAACTAAGCCTAGTCCACTAAATTGTGCAGATCGATTCTTATTAATGGCACCCGTGGTATCTCAAAGAGGTGTTCCTGAGATTGTGCAGGTCTATGAAGAAGTTTTATCAGAGATTCAACAACGGGTTGATAAAGGACTTGGCGCAATAACTGTTCCTGAGAAATATCGGCTATTATTTGATAATATCCCAATTTGGTTCAATTTATATGAATTCTTCAATTCTCTTTCTGCAAAAGGTGTAGTTTTTCCTGTTGATACATACACACAAGCCTGGTCTCAAAAATTCACAGAGACAGGAGATTTATTACATGATGTTGCGGTCATTTACTCGAATATCTATCTAAATAAGACTCTTCAACATAAAATTGACTTAATTACTTCCTTGGTTAATGAATACGAGTGTGACGGCATTCTTTATCACTCGATGAGAAGCTGCAAAAGATATTCCTTAGGGCAACCAATAACGCGACGGGAAGTAACAGAGAAAACTGGAAAACCTGGTGTGATAATCGAAGGAGATATGTGTGATAATCGTAACTTCAGTGAAGAACAAGCATGGACTAGAATTGATGCGTTATTAGAATTGACAGCGCAGAATATTCAGAGCTAAAAGGGTGTAAAAATCAAATCTATGTTTATTCTTCATGAGATTCAATTAATCCAACCTCAGCAGAACTGCCTTTCCACAGAGCTTCATAAATATCTTCAGGAGGGATTTTAAGCACTTCTGTCATGACTTTCTTAGCATCATTGAATAACAGTCTCTTAGTCTTTTTCATGGTACCTTTATGCATTTCACTGTCAAATAATTGAATTTCTGCATAAGCATCAATGGTCTTCGTTTTTGAAAATGTTGTAACGACCGTTAGTCGCTTAAGTGCGTTGATACCTACTTGTGAAATTTGGACTGGTCTTAGTCCGTGTTTTTCTTCAATCTCAATGGTTTTCAATTTAACTAGGTCGATAGTGAAGGGTAATAGAAGAGGAAGAGGGAAGTATTTACTGATAATATTCTGGATTTGGGTTTTATACATCGATTCATCAACAATCCCCAAATTTGGTATATGAATCCATTTTTCAATCTCTTTAATGGCCTGATAAAATGCATCTCTAGCAAAGGCTGGTGGTTTCTCTCTTAGAAACACGAATAATCTGAAAGATTCTGATGCTACTATTAAAATCTGGAATTTTTGTTGTTCAATTACGCTAATACGTATTTTTTCATCCAGTCTGGTCTCAACATAGTACTCTGACTCCTGTTGTTGAACATGATTCAAGAAATCTGATTGGAATGATTGAAGGAAGGAATCAATGCCAACAGAAAGGCCGCTTAGCGCATCACTCAATGATTTATCCCTTTGATACACAACATTCGTCACAGTATAAACTGGGACACCTACATCAGTACTAAGTAATATGGCATAAACATTGGATACAAGTGATAATTTCTCCTCAAATTCTTTTACTTTTTGGTATCTGGCACTGCTTTTCTTCTGATACATTCTTACTGCAGAAAATAAAGTAATTACTGTTGAGATTAAAACCACTATAACTATTAGAATAATTATAACGGTTTGTGTAAGATTGAAACCTAAGAAAGGTTCCGGTGGTATTATATGATTATAAGTCCTTTCTTCAGAGGTTGAGCTGAGGTTATCATCGAAAACAACAATATACCAGAGTAATTCTGCTGATTCAATAGAATTTAATTCTATGGTATATATCTCCCATTGAATTCCATAACTTCCGTTGAATTCCATTTTTTTGCTTTCAAACTGGCTCCCAGAACCTCCGTTGTTTTCAAATGGAGAGAATTTATAATATAGTGTTACATTTTTGACTCCTGAACCCCAATCAGAGATATTAGCCCAGACTAAGAAAGCTGTATCATTGATTTCAGTAATTTCACTTTTAGTAATAATCGGTCTCCAATAATCAAGCATTTGGCTAGAATTAGTATATTGATAAGGATCGTAGAAACCTCCTATAACTCCATCATCAATCACTTGTATTGTATAGGAGAAAATATGCATATACTCAATAGATAGATCAAAGATGTGGTGAGTATCATTTGAATTCATTGCTTCTTGATTTATAATTTGTGTACCAAGAGTTTCATCTATCACAGACAATATAAGAGTATGATCCTGAAAAGTATGCTCTTCAAAGATGTCATTAATTTTAATCCAAAATCTAGCTTTTCCAGTAAATTGTACTGTGCTTCTAAATTCAACCCCATATCCTTGTGCTGTTGTTGGGAAAAAGTCTAAAGTCCAATTTTCTAATAAGGGAGAATTAAGGGCATTCGAAGCTTCATCATAAACCTTCAAACTAAAACAAAAATAGTGATCACAGATCAGCTCAAATGAAGAAATATAATGTGATCCATTGTAATTCATCTTATAAGTTCGATTAAACCATTGAGATTTGTCTAAATAGTTCAGAGTAAGGTTAACACCTTCAATATTCCCAAAAGGATCACTGACATTAGCCCAGAAGGAGAGTTTTGTAGTCGTATGATCAACTAATTTTTGTGAATAACTAAAATTATTGAAAACTGGTGGAGTTAAATCAATAATAGGTACAAATATTGGATCAGTTTTGCTGGGATTATTATTTTTGTCAGTAGCATATATAATATATATCAATGTTTGTTCTGGGCCATATCCTGATGTTAAAAAGGTATAAAAATTTCCAGTTCCATTCCATATCATTGTAGAGTTATATCTATAAGAAGAAGGGTCATTATAATTGATTGTAACGGAAGAATTGTCGTTAGCTAGCCCACTTCCATAATCTACAACTTCAGCCCAAATAAGAACTGTGCCATTTTGGTAGATAATTGCATCGGGATTCATAATTTTGGGGGGTGCCAAATCATCGATTATTACTAATTTAGTGGTCAGCCCTTGGTTTCCTGCATCATCATAAGTCCATATAGTTATCGTTAACTGATCAGAGACATGAAAATTATGTGTTGAAACATAATATACTACTTCTTGTTCCATTTCATAGGTTGTGGTAAGATCTTGTTCTGTTATATTAACATAAAAAGGATTTATGACATATTGTGAACTTCCCCAGCTATCAATCGCCAATGCTTGAATTCTGATTTGACCATCTATTTCAAGAGAATTCTCAACGGTAAAATCTATCTCAGGAGGTACAAGGTCAGTCAAGATTAATTGTTTAATTTGAGTTATTGAATTATTGTTTCCTGCTTCATCAATAGCCTCAGCATAATAGAATAGATCTCTATTAGAATAAGTAAAATCTCTACATATTCGGGTATGTAGATTATCATTAATTTGAGTCATGTTATATTTTACCCAAATTCCTGTAGAGTTTTCATAAACAAAGGCTGTAGTAATGTTATTGGGCCAATCCACAACTGTCACATAGAATATTACAGTCCCATTTCCGAGGTCAATCGCATTATATGCCACTTCTGGAATAGCACTGTCATTAATCTCAATAATTCCGTAATCAACCCGACTATTTTCAGCTAAATCGCTAGCATTAATCCAGAATTCGACTATATCATTATAAGTGTAAGTTCCAAAAAAATAAAAGTAATCCCCCCCAAGATTAATCATAGGATATGTAAGATTTACTCCATAATTGACTGAGATTGTGATATTAACACTATTAATATCGAGACCACTTTGAAAAATCGTTGATTCATATAGTCTGATTTGCCATTCTACCAATCCTTTGTCATTGGTGACGTTTCTCCATTCTAGTTGGGGAGGAGTAGTATCAGAAACAGTGATATAACCAGGAGTCATTGGAAAACTTGGAATCTTAGAACCATTTTCATTACCAACTGTATCATTGACTGAAAAGATTGTATAATTCAATACAACTCCAAAATATGCTTGTGTACGATGTATCCAATATCCTGATTCATTAAGATTCATGTAGTGGAAAGTTCCATTAAGCTGCAATAATACATCTTGAATTCCACTTTCATCGGTAATAATTGCATAAAAATCTAATGTTCCATCCCCATAATCAGTTACATTCACCTCCTGAATAATTGGAGGGTCAGGGTCACTCAAGAAAAATGTAATAAGTTGAGTTTTATTAATGTTGCCAGCTGTGTCCTCTGCAATTATATTATACTTAATACTGATATTACTTATATCAATTATAGTATCAAGCGCTGTGTCATTATAAAACGTATTTCCTATTTGCTGAACCATCGTGAAATTCTCTTCAACAACTATTAATCCGCTTGTTAAGTTAATGGCGGTGATATTAAGAGTTACAGAAGATTCAACTAAATTTTCATCCTTTACTTCAGCGTAAAATGTTCCTTGACTCAGATCTTTGTCAAAATGAATATTGAAAAACCACGGTGGTATAATATCTAAATAAAATGGTAATTGTACATTAAATGTAAATTGTGCTGTTTGATGATAAGTACGATTTGGTACGATCTCGATAAATGTCAAATTATTGTCAGTATTACCTTCGAAGTCAACTGTAATATTATACTGTCCCCAAGAAATATTATTAAAAACAGTACTCCCTGTGTCGTTTGTATATTGAATTATGTTCGTGGAACTATTTTTAAGTGTAACAGTGGCATTAAAAATGCTTTCATAATTACGATCTATTACATTTACTGTTATACTGGCATTTCCAAGATAATCATCATAGAGAATCCACTTTAAAGTTTTATTCCATAATTTCCACCCTTCTAGATTGAGAGATGGACCAGTACTAAAACCAAAGAAAGCTCTACGATCTGGAGCTCTTTGTATTCCACTCCAATCTACACCTTCTTTATCTAAAACTACTAGTGATCTGTAGAATTTCTCAGAAGGAAAGTTATATGTAGGACGAATTAAACCTATAACATTAGATTCAGGAGGTACTGCATTGAACCCAGTTAGATAATTTTTATCTGCATTAGGATCAGTTGATATGTTTAATGGGCCAAGAGGTAAATGATTCGTGATATAGGATGAATTATCAAGCACATCGATCAATTTATTATCTGCTATTGATACTCCATAACTATTTCCGAGACTAAATATATTCCAAGTCTTTGGTTCCATGGTAAGGATTGGAATCGTAGCATTTTCTAAAGAATCCACAGAACCAGGGATCGCTACCTCATCAATTGAATCTGAAATAATTATCGCATCATAATCCGAATAATTATATGAGTTATTGGCATCATGATAAATTACAGACATCCCTAAATTTGTAATATTATTGTAGAATGGCTGATCAAGAAATGGGTCTGGTGAGTTTTCATCTCCAACAATGAATAAAATGTTAATATTGGAGAATTGAATGTGTTGAATGGCTAGAGATGGGAGTTTTATCAGAGATTCTGATTGAAAATTTTCTTCAGTATTCTCTAGTGCTGGAAGAAGAGTTTTTACTTCATGAAATTGATTTTGATCACTCAAATCGTTCGAATTAAGGAACAGAAAAGGTGAAAAAATGGAAAGCAATAATATGATGAGGGTACAGAGGCCAACTCTATCTTTTTTTACTCTATAAAGGATTTTAAGTCCCTCTTTTCAGACAGATGTGGATTAGTGTCAATTTATAACATATTCTGAATTAGGATTTTATAAAATAGTACTAAAATAAATTTTCGGATTCTATTTCCGTAATTAACTTATTTTATTTTACTAAATTTTTAAAAAAAATCAGTTATTATGAATAGTATACAGATTTAAGAAGTATTTAAGATTAATCTGAAATACTTTTTTTAATAAAAAGAAAATGTTAAGAATTCAATCTCGTGGGATATAATCTGGGCATGCTCTTTCATCCCGAAGCATTATGGCGAAATTATTATGTAATATTAAAAGCCGACAAAGACCTGATTCCTTTTCTGTCAAATCTGCATATTTAATAGATGCTTTGTCAGTTAGATACGCACAATCTCCGCAGGTTTTATTCTTATAATCAAATTCTGATTCAACCATCGTCTTTTACCATCTGTTTCATCATCTTGTGATCTTAATTCAGTTGATATTGTACATAATTAAAAAACTTTATCACAAAGTTAATATGTATCAAGTTTTCCACAAGTTGGCTGAGAAAAGATATTACAGCTTTAATGAGAAATCAAAAACCGAATTAGGATTTATTACATTCTACTTTGGAGATTATGCCATAAATGAAGCTTGGAGTTATTGCAGATATTCATTCCAACAAGTTTGCGTTACAAACAGTACTTGAGTATTTAGAGGATAAGATTGATGCACTAATTTGTGCAGGGGACTTCGTGGGTTATGGTCCTCAACCTCAGGAGTGTATTAAGATATTCAAAGATTTTCCATTACCGAATTATCTATGTTTAGGCAATCATGATTTGGGGGTTCGTGATAGTTATAATCGAGTTCATTCACAACAGAATAAGACCGATTTCAATATCCTGAAAACTTTCAGATTTCGTAAGGCTGCTGCAGAGATGTTAGAGTTAAATGCTCGTAAATTACATCAAGAAGAGAGTAAATTCCTTGAGAACCTTCAATTTAAACTGCTTTTCCAGATTGGTCAAAAAAAAATCTATTTGACCCATGGTACACCATCTGTTAGGAAAAGTGAGAATTTTGGTAGATATCTTTTACCTCCACCACTTCAAGAATTAGAAATTATAAAAAGGCGGATTGAAAAGGTAAAGGGGGCAAAGTACAGTGACATAATTATCATTGGCCATACACATCAACGCTTTTTACTCCAGCTTGACAATTCTGTTTCATGGTCACTGATTGGTGATATTCTCGAGAAAAATCCTATAGATTTTCCTCATACGATTTCCTTCAAAAGCAGCAGAATTATTTTAAATCCTGGTTCCGTGGGACAACCTCGTGATGGTAGTGGTAATTCATCATTTGCGATTTTAGATTTGGATACAAATTCAATTGATTTTCATGACTTAGCATATCCTAAGGAAGAATTCTTAAAACTCACTCTAAAAAAATGTGTTATCGGTGTTCAGGATGAAAGTTTTTGGGCAAATAAATTCGGACATTTTTCCAGAAGTTCAAAGATGCTCCAAAAATGAAAAATATTCTGTAAGGATATTCTCTAGAAATATGTGGTGAGTTAGTAATGCCCTTTGACAAGTTATTCCGAAAAATTAGTGGTCAAGAAGAAGTTATCACTTTGGGAGAATTTCAGGAGAGATTAGAACGCTTAATTTCTGTAATTAAACAGAAGTATGAAGATTCAAAGCTAGCAGAGCAGGATTACTTAGTAGAATATGATGAAAAGCTTTCAAAACTAGATTTCAAAGGCAGTAAACAAGCGGTAGAGGAGGGAAGACATCAATTGACAAAAACATTAGAGTATGATGTTCAACTCGATTTTCTAAAGAAAATTCAGGTTCTAGCACGGCGAATACCAGAGGAAAACACTCTGACAGAAGATTTTTATCTTATTACTAAACAAGTACTTGATTTAAGAAAATCACGTTCTGAATCCAATCGGAAAATCCTGTTGAAACGATTTAAGAAATATGCACCTTCTGCAGATGATGCATTATTAATGGGCCTTGATTCTGACGATGAAATCAATCAAATCATACGAGATGTTCAAGAAGGGACTCCGAGTTCTCTTGATAATGAGGCTGAAAAAATTATTGAAGAAGTAAGAAACAAAAAAACAAAACATAATGACTGAACTCCCTTCTATAAGGAAAGCTTCAACAAGAATGAAAACTGAGTAAGATGAAGGAGCTAGAAATATTGAGTAATGAACCTATAATTCGGCCTATGACTAGTGAAGATTGGAATAATTTTCATCAATTCGATATAGACATTTTTCCTGAAGACTCAATAGCTGAAGATTGGTTTAAAAAACGAGTTGAACGTGATGGAATTTTTGCATTAGAATATAATAACCAAATCGTCGGACAGCTAATTGTGGCTCTTTTTGGGGAAAATGAAGGACATTTCGGACGGATAGGTGTGAGTCGAAATCATCAGGGTAAGGGTTACGGTAATCTCTTAATGATGTATGGAATTGAGTGGTTTCGGAAACAGAAAATAATCAAGCAAATTCATCTTTATACCCAAGATCACAACAAAATAGCACAAAATCTCTACCGAAAATTTGGTTTTTCTATCACAGGAACTACTTGGCACTATTTCGTTCCTTTTGCCTCTTTGAACCCTCTCAATATGTATACTTGCCAAAAGATTCTTGAGAATGAAATTGATCCTGTTGGGGAGAAGTATAATGATACCCTCCCTGCTGCCCAGATAAGGCGGTTTTTAACTTATGATGATTTTTATGTTCTGACTCTTAAGGATAGCAATAAAGATATTGTGGGAGCTTGTAGATTTACTCCTAGTTTTCCTGGTTGTTTTCCATTTGTGCTTGATTATGTGGATTCTTTCGATGATTTCTTGGTTGGAATGAAACCGTTTAGTTTGCCGGAGTTTGATTATACTCGCATAACATTCACTGATTATCCTAAAGTGGCCAAATTATGCGAAGAACGGGCTTATAAACTTCACCACAGACTTTTCAAGATGAGCCTGAAATTATAGTAGCTAATTAATGAATTTTCAGCCCAGGACGCACTTCTTTTAGTTATTTCTGAGGATAAGTACTTAAAATTCACTCTATTTATAGTATAATACCATTATCACAAACTATATATAGATTTATAGTATTTATCTATATACGAGTTGAAATCATGACGTTTGAGATAGAACTTCAAAAATGGGAAACGGAATTCAAAAAGGGATTTTCCAAACCGTTTATTCTCCTCACCCTCGCTGAAAAACCGAACTACCCTTATCAAGTAACCAAAACGATCATTGGTCGAACTAAAGGTCAGATTGCCATTGCGGGGTCTAATATCTATCCTATTCTAAAAACCCTTGAAGATGGTGGCTTGATTAGTAGTCAGAAGGATAAGCAAACAAAGAAAAGGATGTACTCTCTCACTGAAAAGGGTAGGGAATTCCTGATTCCTCTTTTGCAATCAATGACGGAGTTTACTCAAATAGTTCAAGAAATGATTGATACTCCTGGAGAATTGTGAAAAAAAATGGGAAAGTATGAAGATTTGAACCAAATTGACCAATATATTAATGAAGTGAATGGTTTCTTACCTTATCCGAAATCAAAGAAGTTTGAGGCATTAGAAGAGTTACGAATAGATGTTCAAGCAGCAATGAAGGACTCACAGGGGGAAACACCGTCCATGGTGTTCGGTAATCCTCGAGATGTTGCAATTAATTTGAGTCAGAGTCATGATTGGCATGATGAACGTGCTAGATGGCGTACTCGCTTGTTTGCTTGGTTTCTTGACCTGATTATCGAAATCGGTTTAATTCTTTGTTTGCTTGGCATTGGATTTTTAGTTCTAGTATTTACGATCATTCCTTTTGACGAACTTGTTGGTGAGTTCTCGAAGTGGGAACAGGGCACGATTACTGTTTCTACTCAAGTACTTCTGATGATAATTTTTATCACTATACTACTCATCATTGCCTTTATTGTTTGGTTAGGATATAATGCTGCTTTTGAGTATTACTTTGGTGCCACAATCGGAAAACGACTTCTGAATTTAATGGTTGTTGATCAGGATGGTGTTAGAATCAGTTGGAAACAAGCCATAATTCGAAATTTATCTAAACTATATGTATCAGAGGAGCTTTTACCCCTTGATGTAATACTTGGGATGATTTTGGAAAGGATGGATCCAGTAAAGGCGAGAAATCAGAGAGGATTAGATATTTTAGCAGAAACAATCGTTATTAAGGTATAAAAAGGTAGTTGTCGTATATGGCTGGAATAGCACATTTAGGTGTCGGATTGGCATTCAAACTAATTGCTCCTGAAATCCCAGTAATTCTTCTAGTAGTCTGTGCATATCTTCTGGATCTCATCTTTTTAATTTTCATGTTTGCAGGTCTTGAAGAACTCCCACGGAATGATCGTGTGAGTGAAACTCCTTGGTCTCACAGCCTTTTCATGGCTCTAATTTGGTCAATACTTGCGGCGATGATTGTTGCCTTAATTATTCAAGACATTTTGACTGGTATAATTATTGGGTTTACTGTTTTCAGTCACTGGATAATAGATTTTATTGTATCCCCAATGACATACGCTTTTCCAAATGATACTGGAAAGCTTCTTCACCCATTTGGTGAGTCACCGAAAGTAGGTCTTGGCTTGATGAGGACAAAAATGGGAGTCATTATAGCTGAGGGGGGTTCGCTTCTATTAGGTAGTTTTTTGTTCCTCTCAACGTTAATTTAGGAAAGATGGAGATATCGGTGAGAGATCGTGAATAAAACAGTTTTAGTGTACGCAACTCGGTGGGGGGCAACTACAGAAACAGCAAAAGAAATTATACGAGTATTAAATGAGAAATTTCAGATTGAGGTTGATCTGATCAATCTGAAAGATAAAAAATCTAAGAATCCAGATATTTCTGCTTATGAGAATATAATTCTTGGTGTAAGCGTAGCGAAATTTCGATGGGCAAAAGAAGGAAAGAATTTTCTCAAAAAGAACAGAAAAATCCTTGCAGAGAAAAAATTGTTTGTATTTGTGTCATCTGGTGGTGCTGGAGAGGCATTTCAAAAGAAAGATTACGAAAAGTATGAAGAACTTCAGAAGAAATGGATTGATAATACTCTTAACAAATTCAATCTTCAAGCTACCTCTAGAAGGGCATTAGGAGGACGGTATGTTGGACAGTTTAGTCATTTAGGCGATAATCGAGACTGGGGACTTATTCAAACTTGGGCGGAAGAAATAGGAACAATCATAAGCACAAACTAGCGAGGAGTTTATCTTTAGTGAAACAAGAAATGGAACTTAAACAAATCATTGAAGGGGGCAATTTATGGCATCAGATGGAACAAGAGTAGTAGTTACCGCATTTGGGATCCTTTGTGGATTAACTGGGATAATAGCTGGGTGTTTTGAGATCCTTCAAGGGAGTATTCACCCAAATGGGTTTATAATCAGTACTATTGGTCCGAATTATAGTATGGCAGGTGATTTTACTTATTTTGCAGTAACCATCATACCAAATATGTTGATAACTGGAATACTTGCTGTTATCGTTAGCTGTTTGGTGATTATATGGTCAGTGAGATTTGTACATGAGAAAAATGGAGCATTGATCTTACTGGGTCTTTCTATCACACAGATGCTTGTTGGTGGAGGGTGGGTAATTGATCTAGCTCTAATAACGTGTATTTTGGCTACTAGGATTGATAAACCATTAAACTGGTTGCACGCCCATCTTTCATCAAACCAACAACTAAAGCTCATTAAACTATTTCCTTTTTCCTTAATTGCTTATGTATTTATATCTTCTACTATGCTTGGTTTAACAATAATTGGTGTTAACGATGTGGTATTGATAAAACCATTAGAAATTCTTGCTGTCGTTATGTTTATACCAATCCTCCTAATGATATTCGGTGGATTAGTATATGATGTTCAAAGATATACGAAAAAGCTTGAGGTAGATAATTGAACTTCTTGAAATTTAGGTTGAATCAAGTTAAGGAGATATAAAAAGCCTTGGTAGCTGAAGAAAATAGTGAGATCTTAATCGGTAACACCATTATTCCCATTAAATTAGGCTTTGTATCTTGTTACCTAATAAAAACTAGTGAAGGATTTATTCTCATCGATACGGGCTTTCCTAGAAAACGAAAAGACCTTGAAAAGGCGCTCAATGAGGCCGGATGTGAGTCTGGATCGTTGCGACTGCTTATCCTTACTCATCAAGATTTTGATCATACTGGGAATGCAGTGTTCATTCGGGAGAAGTACAATTGTCCTATAGCTATGCATATTGAAGATGTTGAAGCGGTTGAACGCGGAGATATGCTTTGGAAAAGGAAGGGTAGAAATATTTTCACACGTGTTATTCTTAAAATTATTTTAATCGCTTATCGGACTGGTAAGTTTGAAAAATTCACTCCAGATGTCAAATTAGCTCATGGTGATGATCTTTCCTCCTATGGTTTCAACGCTTCTGTCCTTCATCTTCCAGGTCATTCTAAGGGTTCCATTGGTATTTTAACAGCTGATGGAGCTCTGTTTTGTGGTGATTTATTTATGAATCTTAAAAAGCCGGGGAGGTCTTCCTTGGTTGATAGAAAAGAAGATTTAAACGCTAGTATTGAGAAATTAAAAGGTTATGAAATCAATCTTGTATATCCTGGTCATGGGTCTGTATTCGTACTAGCGGACTTTTTTGCACCCCCTAATGACTGAAATAACCTATACTAATTGTTAAAGGAACCTGTTCATCAATAAATTGATAAATCATTGATAACAAAATTATCTGCCTCAGGCGTGAAAAAAAGCTTTAATAATAGCTTTCTGAGGCAGATAGTCACCAAATTTGATAATTATAAGTCGTTTCTTGACTCACTTCTTTGAATTTGTGGGTTTTCAAAAATTGTGATAAATCTATTAAATACTAACTTCATTAGTTATTTATGTTAGTCAAAATATTGATAATTTTCCCCGAATTTTTGATAATTCATACTTTTTCATTAAATTAAAAATCCTAACATCATATTTTTCAAAATAATGAAAAAAATTTTTAGATCTCTGTGAATCTCTTGCTAAATCTAGCAAGAATACCGTGATATTTGTAGATTGGCACTTTCCAGCTTATTCCTTCTTCTACTTTTGGAATAGTGACTTGTAAAGTAAATTTCACCCTGCATAGATAATTTTAAAAACTCAGGATGAATACTATGATTATGCGCAAGTCATCAATTACTACATTCAAAAAAGAGTTGTCACCAGAACAACGTGAAGAATTACTCAGAACATTGAAAGCCCGTTTTGAGAAAAACATGAACCGTCATGAAAGTCTTGAATGGGCTAAAGTACAAGCAAAGCTAGAAGCTAATACTGAAAAACTGTGGTCACTCAATGAAATGGAAAGAACTGG
>JBHLKY010000016.1:0-120559 GCA_048886185.1 Candidatus Hermodarchaeota archaeon | reverse complement strand
AAAAAAAAATGAATGGATGGCATCTTTCCATCCTTGTTTCAATTATACTGATTGAACAATATAGGGTCGCATCATTTCATTATCTTCATGATCTAGGATGTGACAATGCCAAACATAACCTGGTCCTACGGTCGCATCAAATGGATAATCACCACTGTTATCAATAGGTGCGAACCTAACACGGATGATTGTGACTTCACCTGGGTATACTTGAATTGTATCTTTCCATCCTTGTTCATTCAATGGTGGTGCTATAACTTGTCCTTTGAGATAAGGTCCGATTGGTATTTCTGTGGGAACCACATCGTCAGGTACCGGGGGCATACCATTCAAGGCTATCCAATCAGCTGCATATTTAGATGTCTGCATTTTCTGACGACTAATTACTTGGAACTGCGTTAAGTGAAGATGAATAGGATGTGCATCCGCTGTTGGGTTTACAATCACCCATTCTTCCGTTGTTCCTAATGTTGGAGTTTCAGTGACCACCGCAGACCATGTCTGTCCATTTAAGGTAACCATTAAAGGACCAAGGGGGCCCATCACCTCAAAAAGTGGCAAAATGCGCTGTTTAACGGGTAACGGTAAGGTAGGATAAATTCCTGAAAGTGTAGGATTCAATAAAACTGGTAAATTGGCAGGAGCAGATCCTGGATTGGAACCAACTGTAAACTGCATACACTTACCAACTGTTTGAGGATCTACTGGAACTCCTTTAGGGAATGGTGTTTTTGCAGTATTTTTCATAATTATCTTGGTTCCTACTGGTAAACCAGAGAAATCAATAAGGATGTCTGCTCGTTCACCAGGAGCAAGAGTCAATTCAGTTAAACTTACTGCGGTTTGAAGATAACCTCCATCACTCCCAATCTGGGTGAAGGGGAGATATAGATTTAAAGAGGGAACCCAAAATTTTAAGGTGTAGAATCTTGCATTTGATCCATCCAAGAGCCGTAATCGGTATTGCCCTTGATCAACATTCATATTAGGCCATGCTAATCCATTAACCATGATAACATTACCAAAAAATTCAGGTTGCCAATAAGGATGAACATTAGGATCTATGCCTACGTCAGGGAACCAAAAACTACCATCAGTGTTGAAGGTCCGGTCTTGAAGTACTAGTGGCATTTCGTATTTACCAGAGGGAAGGAGTGATGCTACTGGATCTGTGTTAGGGTTAGTATCACGGAGTAGATAAAATCCTGCTAAGCCAGACATAACATTAATTCGTGTGATACCTAGAGCGTGATCATGATACCATAGGGTGGTTGCAGGTTGCATATTGGGATAATAGAAGACCGCTGATGAGGGGGCTGTTGGGACTTCAGTGTTGTATGCTGTTCCTTGGATTCCCGAAGCAGTAAACCATGCTTCTGGATGACCATCTGAAGTTGATTGCACCTCTCCACCATGAAGATGGGGGATTAAAGGTACGGGTGCTTGAGCTTCAACATATCCAGGAGGAAATGGCATAAATGGAGGCATATAACTATCCATGGGGATATTATTTGGATTGGCCCAATGAAGGGTAGGATCTACAGGGAATAGATGAGATGCTGTGATTTCATTTTTATATGTAACATAAAGAGGGATACCACGAACAGCTTCAAAAGTCGGACCTGGTTGATTACTGATCATCCCCAAAGATTCTCCAGTTAAAGCATCACGTGTATTACCACCATATCCCCAAACAGGTGTCATTGGAAAAGGTAAGGGTAAGACTTGTTGTAAAAAACTAGTCATACTCACAGTGACTTCCTGTTGTACAATATTTCCACTTGTATCAAAAACATTTGTAGGCTCATAGACTGGAGGGGGACCAGTTAATTGATTCACAAATTGCGGAATTGTTAGTGGATCAAGAAGACCTGGTGCAATGGGTGGTGCTGCTTGAACAACACTAGCCTGTATTCCAACATATAGAATCATTACTACTAATAGAATTGGTACTATTGACTGTTTTATTCTTTTTATTAGAATCATTTAATATTCTCCTTTTTCGATTCTTCCTGACGTTTTTTAAAATCAAACTTTAGTAATTATCATAACGAATATCGAAAAATAATATAATGTAAAGCATTATTCTAATATAACATCTTTTTATCAGGATATTTCACTTGTTTGTAAGAACTGAAACTTTGGTTGTTTTCCTTTCCAAATTAACGAGGTTTTCTCGCTTTTGATGTGAATAATCCAGATCAAAAACATAGGGGAAGTATCAATTACATGGGAGTCCGGCCTAGTCATCAACTATAAGGATTAGACTCAGCATTGTTAACGAGAGGTATTCAAAGGTTACACGAAAAAGGATGTACAGTTGTAACTTCAGGTGGAAGATAAACGAGCCTGAGGTTATGGTTGAACATAAAAAGGACAAGATAAATCAACAAGCTTGTTTTTTAGAGCCCTTTCTAATCCTTTACCAATTAAAATTAGCTTTTCAGGTTGTTCAAGCGTAATTAGCTTAGAAATACGGTTGTCTCAACATAAATTGAGGATTTTATTGGTATCATTAACATTGGGTTTTTGACCACGATTATCTAATGCTACAATACTCGCATCTAACAACCAAATTCCATTCTGTTGTAATTGGTTGAGTAAATTAATCTTGTTTTGTAGACGCTTAAAAAAAATCTGGCGTTTGACTCTTCAAAATTTTATGAAAGCCAAAATTATTCGTATGATAGACACAGGAGGAAAATATTCTCCATATCCAAGGTAATAAATTAGTCTCACAATCCCCTACTTTTGAATTTTTCCACTGGACCTTACATTGACATAGAACGTTGGATAAGTCCATTTATTTACGTAAAAACATATGTAAAATAGTATGTGATTTTGGTTAACCTACAAACTGGATTAACCCTCAGTCAAACTGTTTAATCCAAATTCTTCCTTTGTATAATCAACAGTTTTTATATAAATCGCGAATCTAACGTTTGATAGTCAATGTACTTACGGAGAAACATACATAAAATACCTCATTTAAAGCTGTTTATTACTTTGGCGGATTTTGTTCCCCTTGCCCTTTAGTAGATGAACTTAGGGTTGTGTCTCTTACCCCTACACTTGCAACAAGACTGATCGCTTCCTCGAGGTAAGTTTTTATGCGAGCTTGTTCAATACGATCTACAAGCGGAGATTTGTTTTCCGTAATTGATAACCACTTATCAACTTCTGCTTTGAGAGAATTCTGTTCGTTTACAACTTGGTAAGAAAGTGATTTGAGTCCTTTCTCCTGAGTAATATTCGCAGCTTGATCAAGGAGGTTGAAAGCTTGTTCAATGTCTAGATCGAGGAGAGACAGCTTGGATTGAAGGATTAGGGTTTGCGCCAATAAGAATTTTGAGTTCTGTTGTCTTGCGATTTCATTCAGCATGCTAACATATTCACGTAGGTTTTGGAGAGATTCTGGTTTCTCAATAAACTTGAGTTCTATTAGTAGTAGTTCACATGCATTGAGTAGAGTAAGTTGTTTTAGATCCTGAGGAAGATACTCTTCTGTAACCAGTTCCTGAACTGTTCTCAGAGATAGTGCGATCTCGAACATGTCCTTGCTATGTTTTTGAATCATCACTTCTCCTAGTTTAGCCCTAAGTTTCATCACATTGTGCCCCATCCTCCCGCTCAACTCCTTCAATTCTTTCAGGTAATCATTTGCTACTTGGATTTGCCTCATTTCAAGGGTCAAGATTATCAGCTGAAAAAGGACCATCGCAGTTTGATAGTTATTTTCACTATCTCTAAACAACTGACGTGCTAGAACAAATTGCTTGAGGGCTTTTTTACGATCTCCACTCATTTGGAAGTTTTTACCGAGCATGAACCTTGAATACCCAATGTTTAAATTTTCACCAATTTCTTCAGCTAAAGCTAGTGCCTTTTTATGATGCCTGATAGCAACCGTTGGTTCTCCTTTGAGATTGGCACATAATCCCATGCCAATCATTGTTGAGACGACTCCTCGTTTGTGATCGAGTTCCTGAAAGATGCCAAGGCTCTTGTTGAAGTATTTTAATGCGGTTTCCAGTTCACCAACTTCACGATAAACAGTTCCAATCCAGTGAAATATTTCAGCGATGTTTGACCGTTCACCAAGCTCCTCAGCTGCCTTCAAGCTCCTGTTAAAATAATCGTGAGCTAATTCCTGACTCCCTTTTCGAAGATGTATAGAACCAACCTCAACAGCCCACCAAGATGGTTCGCGCTTGAGGTCTAAGTCTTCAGCGATTTCTAGACTTCGTTGGTGAAATTCAAGTGCAAGATCAAGTTCTCCTTTCAAATCATGAATGGTACCTATTTTATTGAGGAGATAGTGTAAAATCCATTTGTACTCCAGCTCCTCTGAGATGTCTAAGCCCCTGGCCAGAAGTTTCATTGCCTCTTTGAATTTCCCAAGGATTGTATAATAAAATGCGGCATCATTCAAGAGTGGTGGGAGAAACCACCTCTCATCACTTTCCTCAAGAATTTGTATACCTTCTAATTCAATCTCCAGAGCCAAAGCGATTTCCCCTCTCTCACTGAAAAGTAATCCTCTAGCCAAGAAAAGCATAGCTTCCCAAAGCCTAGCATCCTGACGTTCTTCCTTGGTCATCAATCCCAGAAGTTCTTCTGCCCGATCAAGATCTTTGTGTCCTCTTTCAGTATCCCAACCCCCCCACCAGAAATAAACCAACTTTATAGCTATCGCAGCTACCTCGAGGATCTTTGTTTCTTTTTCTCGGTATTCTTTTTGGACGCGCTCTAGAAACTCAATCCCTCGTTCCCGAGTTCTTTGGCCGCTTACTAACCAAAAAAAAACCTTTAAAATCTCCCCTTCTAGTCTATCTTCAGCATTGAGCTTGTCGATCTTGTCCAAAGCTTCAGAGAACTTTCCTTTAGCCCAAAGATCTTTGATTTCTGGGATTCTCACTATCTAAGACACCCTCATTTCTCTCAATCATATTTACTGAATTCTTGGTAATTTGATGAATTCATGCCCTTTGAGAATTATAAGTTAAGCTATAGTTACGAATTTATTTTATTAAATTCTTAACCTGTGTAGTTTCCTTCATAATCCCCAGCGAAATCCCTCCAGTTTTATAGTGTTCTAACTCTCTAGGAGATTCGATAAGAAGTCATCATTGTGTTTCATAATGGGGTTGAATCTTGGTAAGGGTTTGGAAAATAGGAACGTTGCATAAGTCAATGTATTTACATAAAAACATATGTAAAATAGCATGTGACTTAGGTTAATTTACAAGCTTGATGATACTGAAAAATTTACGTAAAAAGCTGTCAATAACGTTGGTTAAGTGACAACTGATAGTATTAATGAGATTGCTACTAAATTGAAAGTGAAAGTCAATCTTAATCTTTTGTAACAAATATTGGAGGATTTTGTCTAATTGGTACGAGATTTCTCTCTATTTTTTTTGTTATTCTCAGAAAATAGACCTAATGTTTAACGATATTAGCTATAACTGGAGATGATCTGATACAAAAAGGATGGTAATGAGAACTCAGAATTCTTTCTGTAAAAAATCTAGTCGAAGAAGTAAGACTAAGAAATGACTTAATTTCACTTATCAATCTGTGATTTGACGACATATGAAAGTATGGTGAGTTAGCAGAAAGAATAAAAAATCAAAAACGGGAAAACTTAATGCCATTGCCAACGTTCTTCGGGTTTTATTTCAAGAGGTGGTTCTTTTCCATATTTCAATTCCAGAGGGTGCATAACTTCCTCAGTATCAGGTAACTTGGGTCTTTTCCTGGATTTTTTGTTGGCTACGATTAGTTCATTTACTTTAGCGTTAATTTCCGACACCTTTTCTCTTTCTGTATCAACTGAGAACATTTAAAGCTCAAAGTTGATATATCATATACCCCCTAGGCTACCTAAAAATGAGAGTGATACGCTAGTAGTGCATTTGTTTAATTTCAAATTAAATTCAGTAAAAGCTGATCATTCGACATATAATATATCACCTTCAGAAATTATGATTAATAAAAACTGTAACTAATTTTTCTCGTCCATTGTTCATATTAGAATCCATTGTTTATGATTTCTTTTTTTCGATCGATTTTTTATGTAATTCTACCAAGAATTCAATAGAAGGTTCTAACGTGACCCCCCGAACTAAGGAATCGAAAGATCCCCTGCGTCTTGTACGATCTGGAGTTTTTGCATTAAACAGAAAGAAATGGTCAAAAGCACGCAGAAAATTCGAGGCCGCGTTAAATGATGAAGAAATGCAGCAAAATTCAGGCGTATGGGCTAATTATGGTATTGCTTTAACTAAGCTTAAACTTCCCTCCGATGCACTAAAAGCCTTCAGCATAGCGGTCAGATTAGATAAAAAAAACGCTAGAATATGGGTAAAAAAGGGTATTACAGAATCCCAGCTTGAACAATATTCTGAAGCTGCGAAAAGCTTTGAACAGGCTTCACGACTTGATAAGAAAGATCCTGAAATACCAATTTTACTTAGTAGAACTCTCCGAAGACAAAATGCAAATAAAAATGCTATCAAAGTTCTCGAGTCAGCGCAAAAAAAATTCCCAGAATCACATCAAATTGCTATAGAATTGGCAATTGTATGGAATGATCTGAAAGAAGATCAAAAAGCAGAACAAGTACTGAGGAAAGCCATTCATACCACGAACCATCCTGATCCAGGTCTTTTGTTAGCTCAAACATTATTAGACAAGAAGGATTACAATCAAGCAATTCTTGTTTATGAAGAGATACTGTCTCGTTTTCCTAAATCACAGTATGCCCAGTATGGACTAGGTATCTCATATCATGCGAATGCAGAATGGAAAAAGGCATATGATGCATACCAAAGGGCGGTACAATTATTTCATCCCGAAAAACCGCCTCAAAGTCTTTTTGTTAATCTTGGACGAGTTTTAAAAAATCTAAAAAGAGAAAAAGAAGCCATTGAAGCTCTTTATCAAGCAAAAAAACATGGGAAACCAACCTTAGAGATTGCATTATTACTTACTGAATTATTTTTAGAACTTGATCGGCCAGCTAGAGCGAAACAGACTTTAGAGGATGCTATACGTCTTGATAAATATAATCCCATTATTCCTTTCTATTTAGGGTTGACTTTACTTCAGTTAAAAGACATTTCTGGGGCCAAAGAAAACTTTAAGCGTTCAATTGAATTGGATCCAAAATTTTATGAAAGTAAATTACAATTAGCTTTACTTGCAGTTCAGGAGAGGGATTTTAAAACAGCATACAAGCTAGCAAATGATGTGGCAACCGCTGATCCTAGTCATGTTCCTGGGAGCCGACTAGCAGCTAAATTAGCATTCGATTTGCGGGATTTCAAAAGAACAATCGATTTATTGGAACCCATTGTTATAAAAGATCCTACTAACCGACTAGAAGAGCTGGAACTACTACTTAATTCGTGGTTACTCCTTAGTCAACCTGAAAAGGCTAAAATTTTCATGCACAAGCTCCTTGAGGAACACAAGAATTTGCGATCTCAATTACGATCGAGGTCATTTTTCAGCCAATTTCTCTAAATAAGATCAAAGTTATGGATTGAGTCGAGAAAAAGGATTTTACATCTATCTCAAGATCGAAGGATTTGAAAGAAATTGGAAACCCAGCTTACTAAGAAACATTATATGCTTATGGATTGTGATGGTGTGGTTTGGAAGGGAAATCAGACAATTAAAGGAGCCAAATCAACTCTTGAGGAATTAGAGGAAGCGGGGTATAAATTAGGTTTTGTAACAAACAATTCCAGTTTATCACGATATGGTTTTAAACAAAAATTTAAATCTTTAGGATTTAATCCTAGAAATTACACAATCATAAACTCAGCATATGGAGCGGCCATCTATTTAAAAGAGAGAAACTATAATCGAGTTTTTATGATTGGAGAGAAAGGACTGCGAGAGGAACTAGAATTACAAGACATCTATGCAACAATAAAATATGAATCCCAACTGCAAGGTGTCTGTATAGGATGGGATCGCCAGCTCACTTGGCAAAAACTGGCAGACGCGATGAGAGTAATCTTAAATGATTCGGGTTTCTTTTTAGGCACAAATCCTGATAATAGTTTTCCCTTAGAAGACTTGCTAGTTCCAGGAACAGGAGCGGGAATTGCTGCATTGGCAAATGCCTGTAATAAAGAACCTGATATAATTATTGGGAAGCCAAATCGGTACCTAATTGACATTACACTTAATGAAATGGGATGTTCTGATCCTACGAAGGCATTATATATTGGAGACCGTCTGTCTACCGATATTTTAGCAGGGATTAATGCTGGAATCGAAACTGTCTTAGTAAGAACAGGAATTTCCGATAATCATATGAAAAATGTTTTACCCACAGCAGAAATTGATTCAATTACCGATATATTTACAATATTGAACTGAGGATCTTCTGATTTAAAAACGGATGATGTTTTGATGCGTATAGTAAAAAACTTTAAACAAAATGCGTTTATTGTTCTATTTATTCTTCATGTAAGCCTTCTAAGTGACTTTAGCTTCAATTCAGACATTATAGTATCACAAAAATCGGAGAATAATTCTTCTTTTTTTCCAGATTTCGATTCAGATTTGGCTGATAAATCTAGTTTGAAGCACTATTTCAGTAAAAATGAAGGCATAATCCCAACGAATCATAAAATAACAAATGAAAATGATGCTTTTCAAGCAATTTTAGATCTAATTAATCCTCAGGCGCTAAATAATGAAGGACTCACTGGTGAGAATGTCACTATTGCTATTTTAGATTCAGGAATCAATGAGGTTGAATGGATCAAAAATATAATGGTAAAAAATACTACTATCTTCAATTCTACTCAGGTTGATGATGATAATGGTCACGGAACATTCGTAGCATCAATTATTTCAAAGATTGCGCCTAATGCTAGCCTAATTAGCATCAAAGTAAGTGATTCCACAGGATTGGCAAAACCTGAGTCCATTGAAGCAGGCTTAAAACTTGCCCTAGAATACAACTCAACGATTATTCATACATCAGTTGGTACCACCAACTTGGAATCAGTTAATTCGTCTTTAATTACTGATCTTAACTCACGAAACATTACAACTGTTTTTGCTGCAGGAAATATAGGACCATTTGCTAGTAGTTTGTCATCTCCAGCAATCTATGCCGAAACAATTGTAGTTGGAATGGCTTACAATCAAACTCATTTACCTATTACCACTTCACGGGGACCAAGGCCTTCAGGACTAATGGGTCCAGACCTAGTAGCTCCAGGGGTGAATATTGTAGGATATGACCATAGAGGAAAATTTGTAAGCAATACAGGTACATCTTATGCTGCTTCATTCGTAACAGGAGCACTTGCCCTCTTAAAAGAAGCTTTTCCAGACAAATCACCAACAACATTAAAAGCTGCTCTTCTTGAAACAGCCCAATTCATGAATAATATTTCCCCAATAAGACAAGGAAATGGATTTTTGGATATTTCTAAAGCTTATGAGCTATTAAAAACCGTAAATATCAATAATCCACTATTTATTTTTGCACCAAGAGAAATCTCTTCTTATTTTATTTATTTTGGACATGCAGTCAATGGGATAAATAGAACTTATCATCTTAGCCTTTATTCCACAATTAATAGCAATTTGACGGAGATCAATACATATCAAGTATTTTCTGATGAAAATGCAACCCAAAAATTTCCAATAAATGTTACAGTTGGGTCTTTGCCAAAGAATATTACTTCTGGTTTGAATATCATTGATATATCATTGAAGATACCCGAAAACCTTACTATGGCAAAGAGAGAGGGTTATGTTAAATTTTATTTTTCCAATGGAATTTATTCATCTAATCTCTCAATTATCATTGAAAATAGATATCCAGGAGGCAATATTCTCTTCTATCAGGGATATGATAATGAAACATTTATTCCTGATGGACCTACTGGTGAATTTAGTCAGTTGCAGTATTTTCTCGAACTATATTATGGAATGGTCTCGTGGGGAGCCACTAAACCAGACAGTATTTTAGAGACATATGGACCGCTAATTGAGACTAAACAATCAAATGGTAAAATAACGACAGAAGATCTGAATGATCACAATATTCTTGTATTAACAGACATTGATCTCGAAATATCAGATCAAGAGATTGCGATAATTCAAGAATGGGTGAGTAGCGGTCGTTCTCTCTTAGTTCTTTATGATGGAATAGAGATTTACTCTAATCCAACAAACATTAATAAATTATTGAAGCGATATGGTTTCAGCATTGATCAGGATTTATCTTCTCCCCCTCTCTTCAGCCATGCAACAACTAGTATTTCTGATCCAATATTTGAAGAAAAGGGTTGGGATTTTGATTATGCAGGTACCTCAATAAATGTCTCACCTAAAAAGGGAGGAAACATCCTTGCAACTGCAATTGATCAAGTAAACGATGAAGAACATAATGTTGCTGGCTATTGGGAGGACCCAGAATCGAAAGGAAAAGTAATTGTATTTGGAGGATTTCTTCCTTTTAATGATCTTGGAGTAAATTTCTCAAAGAATAATATCATGGTAATCTCCCGTATCTTCCGTTGGATGCTTCAGGATCAACAATTACCGCTAGACATTCTTCTCACGTCTCCTTCTCCCACGAAAGGACAATCAACTCAAATTCAACTAACTATAAATGAGGCAAATTTCATAAAGATGAATATACCTTATTTCAATGGCACTATTATAGAAGCAAACGGATCTTTTAGTCAAATTGTGTTCAGGAAAAGAAATAATATATATTTGGGCTCTTGGAAACCATTAACTAAAGGTCAAGCCATCCTTTGGCTTAACCTTAAAGCAATCACAAAAACTCCAACTAATGGTGTATTTGCTATTGAAGTTCTAGATACCTCTTCCCAGAATAGCTTCTTTTTACTAATTATTGGTGGCTTTGTACTCCTAGGAGTTGTTTATTTTCTTTTATCATCTCGAAAACCTCAAAGACAATCACCTATTGAACAACGAGTAGCTCTTGAACTGCAAAAAGGAAGAAAAGGATCTCATCCTTCGGGATTAGAGACACTACAAATATGTCCTCAATGTAATACTCAAAGATATGAAAAAGGATCAAAGTACTGTTTCAATTGTGGGAAAGAACTGTGAAAGTTGTGACCCACACAGATCTCGATGGGATCTGTTGTGCTGCATTATTTCTTCGAAAGTATGACTTCAAAGTGGACATTATTTACGCAACTGTCAAAGAGGCAGGAGAATTATCTAGAACTGGTTTTTATACTGATTATACATGCGATTTACCGAAGATAGGATTTTCTGTTAATATAGATCACCACCAGTCAAATTATGAAAAGTTAAAAGAATCTAATCGCTTATCACAAGAAGATATCGTGGATCCGACAGCAGCTTCAGCTACAGATCTTGTTTTTGAATTTTTACAGCAGAGTGGAGATTCCATTGCTGAAGAAATCAAAGAAATTGGTCATTTAGCTGACATTGCTTTATTACCCTCCATCTACGAACCATTGCAAATTGTATTAAGTATGAATAGTGATAATCTTGACATTCTCCGTCAAATTAGTGAATTATTGGCTAGAAAAGGGAACAGAATTCTAAGTTCCAAATGGTTAGAAGAGAAATTTGACAAAATTAGTTCAATCTATGTTGAAACGAAGAAAACCATCAAAGATTTTCTTGCTATGATAACTTCATTCCCAAGAATTTTGATAATTGACTCACGACAAGCTATTCATAGTAAGCTTGCAAAAGAAGTCTTCCAACCTCTATTTGAACAAAATGTCGCTGTGATTGCTTTAATTTATTCTAAATCTTCTGAAGAACCATTACGAGTAAGTTTTAGAGTAACAAAATCCGAACAGCTACTCTATGATGTTTCAATCGTTGCAAGAGCATTTGGTGGTGGTGGCCATCGAATGGCAGCTGCTTGTTCTCCTAAGTCAGAAGAAATTCCAGAGATATTAATACAAGAATTAGAAAAGATTGCTCTCCAAGGTGATGATATAAAGTATATTAATTTAAGGAACAATGAGTCTTGAAACTAAACTACTTGATTTGGGTTTAATACAGTGAAAATCGGTTTATTTTCTGATAGCTGGGTTCCAAATTTAAATGGGGTTGTTATTAGTATTATTAATGAAGTTCAAAGCTTAAAAAATAAACATGAATTCGTTATTTTCGTCCCTAAATTAAAGCAAAGTAAACAATTTGAAATAGAAGACATTCCTATATATGAGCTGAAAAGTATTCCTTTCCCAGCCTATCCAGGATATAATATTGCCTTCCCAAGTTTACTACTAACAAAGGCTCTTCGTAAGGAAAAAAAATTTGATCTAATCCATTCACATAGCCCCTTTTCGTTAGGATATGGAGCTGTTTTAACAGCTCGTGTTTTTGATGACCTTCCCCTCTTGAATACTTATCATACAGATTTAGTAGAATATTCAGGGCATTTGATTGGTGGATTTCAAGCAGAAAAATTTACTCCGTGGTTCCGAAAATTCGCTTGGATATATATCAGATGGTTTTATAAATATTCCAATGTAGTTGTAACACCCTCCAAAACACTTCAGCAAGCCCTGAAATCTAACGGGGTGAAACCCCCTGTTTATGCCTTACCAAATATGATTTCAAGTGTTTTTTTTAAAACTGATTTAGAATCACGAGAAGAAAAGACATTTCAAAGTCAAATTCGAGAAAAATTTAGAATTAAATCCCATCACCGAGTTATTATCTACTGTGGAAGAATCTCTTATGAGAAAAAGCTAGAAGTAATGCTGAAAGCATTCAAAAAGATAGAGAAAAAATTCTCAAACGTCTTTTTATTGATAGTAGGAGATGGTCCTCACCTTAAAATGTATTCGAAGCAGGCTTCCGAGCTTAATCTGAAAAATTATGCATTTACAGGATTCATCAGTCACACCAAACTGCCATACATATATAGAATGGCAGAATTTATGGTTACGCCAAGTGATACAGAGACCCAAGGGTTAACAGTGATTGAAGCCATGAGTCAAAGACTTCCTGTAATTGGTGTCTCTAGAGGAGGGGTTTTAGATTATATTCAAAATGAATGGAATGGAATTCTTGTCCCACCAAATGATTCAAACTTGTTTGCCAATGCAATGGCCAAATTAATTGAAAATTCCGACCTGGTTGCTGAATATTCCAAAGGAGCTTATGTAACAGCGCAAAAATGTTCAGCTACTGGTTTTATTTCCCTTTTGGAAAAAGCTTTCCGTCTAGCAATGAAAATTCATAATACTAGTTAATTTTCCTATTCTCTCTAAACCAAGAGAAGCTCTCTCACTCCATCTGAAATAGAAAAATATCAAATCGAACAATTAGGTTTTTATCTTTCTTTGGGAAAATACTCTTTACATATCTGTATTACTGAAGGTGATATTCATGGCTTTACAACAAATAAATGGTGATGAAATAACAACTTTAATTCTTTTGATTATAGCAATTATCCTAGTTGCTATCATTCTATATATTGGAACTAGATTAATTGTTGGTAAAAAGGAGACCGACACAGGATATATTATTCGCTTATTACTAGTTGCTTTAGTGATCGTATTACTTGTAGCAGTAGTAATTGGGGCGATTATTGGTGCCATAGGCCAACTAGATCCTACTGATATTTTTTCAGGAGCAGCAGCGCAGCTTATACCAGTCCTAGTCTATCTCGCCATAGTATTCCTAATTAAATACGTATTAATTCCAGAACGTGGTGAGATAGAAAAATGGAATGCTAGTATTTGGATTGGGGTCATAACTCTTTTCCTGATTTATGTATTCAACATTATAACAACTCAATTGTTCTCAACACCAATTATTCAAGGGGTTTAATGTCTTAAGCTTTCCCAGATCTTTTTTTTATCAACTCTGCAGTATTTGCGGCCCCTCTGGATAAATGTGGGTTAATGGGTAGATTATGAAAGGATCGGACATACTAGAGAAGAATATGAGTCAAATATTTAATAAATAAATATATTTGAAGACTTCTATAAATGATAATAATAATGATTATAAACTGATACTACTCAGCTTTTTCATATTACTCTGTTGTTGTAGAGGCTTGGTTAAATGAGAAAGAGACCCTTAGGCTTAACAAAACACACTTTAGGTCGTTTGAAATCATTAATAGTGATTTCTGATTGGATTTCTTTTGCTGAAGCAGGACGACCAACAAATTGGTATTATAAGAATCAAGCTGTAGGATCCATTAACAATGCAAGTGTGATTTTTGTACCAGTTGATTTTTCACGATTAATCTATAATTCTAAGTCCCATATACTGCTTTATGGAGCAGGAGTCTATTGGACAAAATTTTCTGTTTACAAAAATACAATAACAACAGATACACGATATATTACTGGTATACTCATTCCCGAGAATAAATGGCTTGACAATCACTTCAATACAGAGCCATTTGTTTTCCCACCACCATACGATTTCATGATTCTGAGTGACTATTTACAAGAATTCTCTTTCACCGCTCTTAGAACAGAAGAAGAATCATCTGGATACACACGACAAGCGTTTGGGAGAGGAATAATCCTCACACAACTCGTTTTCCCCTTCAAGGAGCCATTGGTTATGCTAAAGAAAACCACAGAAAGATATGAGGAATTTGATTCCCCTACTGCTCCTATGAGAGTACTTATATCAGAATTTGCTGATGGTGAAATAGCTAATGAAATTTCACTGGAATCTACTAATAAATCCTATGAAGAAACAATCCCTGGTGTAAGGAAAATTCGACCCAATCTACTAGAGGTGTTTCCGGAAAAGTGGTCCAATGAAATTTACCTTGATGGATTACGTCGGGAAATTTCAATTATTTCCAAGGATTTCGCATTTATAGGGGCACCACTAATCCTCAAATAACCAATCACATTATTGGATAGATTTATATTCATTACAAAGAATAATTACAAAGAGTTCAAAGAATTTTTGTTGTGAATATGAATGGCTGATGTTTGGACTGAAGACCAAGCTAATCTGTTAAAATATAGTTTACGTAATATTTTTGCCACTGTTGAAAATGTGCCACGTTACAAATCTAATAAATTCTATGTGGCTACTCCATTTAACCAAGGGTATCGGCAGTTCGACATTGAGGGTAATAGCTTAGAGGAAATAGTTTTCAAAGCAACAGAACTCCTGAGGTCAAAAAATATCAATCGAGTGAATTTGGAAACTGCAGATGGCCTTCCAATACTTACAATTTACTTGGAAACAGGCCCTACGATTATTATAGAAGACGTTATTACTGATAAAACCATTTGCAACGTCCTTCTTTAGTTAAATCCTCCTTACAATCCCGTACAGTTATTTACTTTAAGTCTAATCTGAATAAATCTGTATTTACTGACTTTATATGATCAAATTTCACAAAACCTAGTTTAGTATAAAATCGAAGGGCTTTTGCATTATCATGTTGGACTCCCAATTCAATAGATTTCTTTCCCTCTTTACGTGTCTCTTCACTCAAGTAATTCATGATTTTTTCCCCAACACGCTGCCGTTGATAAGGAGAGGAAAGAACAATTGCCGTCAGCCAAAGTGAGTTCAACTCTTCATTCAACCAGATATATCCAGCGGAAGCTGCTTCTACTTCTATTATGAAAACTTTATGACTGTAATTTCCATTAATGAACTTATTCAAATCGTTAAACCAACTATCCCAATTCCAAGATTGAGGTACAACTTTATCCATTTCTGAATGAGAAACTTCCTTTATAAAATCGAGATCTGTTGGCTTAGCTTGTCGTAAGATAATGAGTGGATCATTTGAAAGATAGATTGTAGGAACATTGAACATTTTTATTTTCTCATCAATTAGATTCAAACTAATTAGCTCTGTATCAAGTAAAAACTCTTCTGTTTCTTTAAATAGAAAAAAACAAAAAAAGAAATAATATTTTCCGATGAGTTTATTCCAAATCTAAGAAGGTGTGTGTTGACTTAGATGAAAGTTAATTTCATTCTTGATTTAGAGAGAAGCCTTGTAGGTAGCGGGGTGTATAGCTCTGCTACCAGACTGGCAGAGAAATTAAAAGAATATGGAATTACAACAGATGTGAATGGAAAAAACCACCCATATGATATCTATCACTTTCAAACATCTCTTCCTCAATCTTTATGGAAAGCAAGCATCCTCAAAAGAAATAAGGGGAATTATCGTATCTTAATGACTGGTCACACAACTATTGAAGATTTTCGTAACAGTTTCCTTTTTTCAAATCGAATTGATTTTGCTCTTATTCCATATTTACGGAAATTTTATTCCTATGCCGATTATCTCATTGCTGTTAGTGATTATAATCGTGATATTTTAGAGCGATATGGGTATGATCCATCCAAAATTCGAGTAATTTCTAATGGAATTGATATCACAAAAAACAGAAAAAATTCGTCTCTAAGAGTTAAAGCACGTCAAAGTTTAGGGATATCCGAAAAACAACTTATTGTAATCACGGTTGGACTATGTATTTATCGTAAAGCCCCGGATATTTTTACTGAAGTAGCTCTTTCAACACCAGAACACCAATTTTTCTGGGTAGGGAAATATTTGCCTTTGGGTACAATAGCTCACTCCACGTTCCTTCGTGAAAAGTTAAATCTTGCCAGAAGTGCTTCAAATGTACATTTTACTGGGTATGTGTCACGAATGACTCTAGAAGCTCTTTGGAATGCAGCTGATGTCTTCTTATATGTTAGTAGAGAAGAGAATCAAGGAATCGCTCTTCTTGAAAGTATTGCTTATGGAAAAGTACCTATCGTTCGAGATCACCCTGTATTTAGTTGGTTAACATCTGAAATAAATTGTCTAAAAGGAAAAACCGTTGAGGATTTTTCAAGACAAATCAAACGTCTAGCTTTGGATCAAGATTTAATGAAAAGTCTACAAGCTAATGGTGAAGCCGCAGTAAAAGATCACGACATCAATAAATCAGTAGAAAAGCTAGCAAACCTATATACAGAGATCATTTAGCACGAAACATCTTTAATGTTAGATTATCAACTCTATCTTCAGTATACAGGATACTCTGTAAAACATCAATTAATCTATTTCAAAAATTTATTTGCCCAAAACATTACCCCAACGACTCCTATGGCCGCAATAATGAAAAATAGAAATCCTCCAATACCAATAACTAAATCTATAAAAGAAGGCTCATCTTCGGAATCTATTGGACGTTCTATTACCTGGTAACTTAGCTCTCCAATGAAATCAGCTCGGCTAACAATGAAAATTTCAATAGTATAGGTATTTACTACCGCATCAAGCTCTATATCTAAATCGATTTTATATACGCCTTTATCTTCATAAACTACAATATTTCCAGGTGATTCATTCCCTATAACATTACCAAAGAGGGCCAGTCCCCTAATTCTCTTTCCTGTGGCATTTTCGAGACGAACGGAGAAGTTAATTGTTTTTTGTCCGCCTTGTTGGATCTCAACGTAATCTTCTGCGGGAATGACAACAGGGGATCCTTTAATCTTTATGAAATGAGCTGATATTAATTCTTCCTGATCTTGAATCCCTAATTTGTAAGCTGCATTCCAACGAATCCTAAACGCATATGTTCCAGCCATTAAACTAGGATCCACAGAATCTAACCAGAGAACTGTTTTCCCAATATAATGATAATGAAATTCTTGAGAAATATCTGTCTCTAAAGGTGTTTGATTTAGATTATCTAGAAATATTGTAAGTTCTAAATCTTTCATCGGAATAGAAATGTTTGATGAGATCGTGCGATTTGGAAAAGCAATTTCAAGACTATCATTAAAATTTAAGAATAGTAAAGTTAAATTTCCACCTAAATAATCAGTTATGTAATAACTATCTTTGGGTAAATTTTCTTCGATAATATTGATTTTAAATTTGACTGGAGGAAGATTTAATGGAATTATTATGTCCAAGGAGGCTCCACCCACGCCATTTTCCTTTAGATTGGTTCCTATTAGCTTAATTGTAAGATTTGCAGATAAATTACCTATGATTCCTCTATTAGGTATCCTGAAATTAAATCCAAGAGTGCTGACATTATTAAGTGGGGAGGAAAAATTCCCATCCAAAATTGACTCTCCCTCCTTATCATAGGAGATAAAACCAAATTCTGACCACGAAATGTTCTCATGAGATTTCCAAGGGCTATTCCAAAGATATTCAACTGATGCGGAACCAATCTGCAAAAAATCCAGACTGTACCATTCACTATTAGTCGAATTGGCTTCAAGGAATCCTAGTACTGTAACATTATCACCTGGAGAGATCGCTTGGATATTAGTTTCCTGTGCAAAATATTCAATAAGAATTGAATCATTCTCATTAATAGTCTTATTAGTTGATCCACGGAGCATATATAGATCCTGTACAACATAGTTCATAGGTTCTTGAACAATGAATGAGATGTTGATAGCTTTGGTGTCAAGATAAATGCCATCATCATCAATTTGATGAATCTGGAACACAAAAATCCACGAACCGAAATACACTTGATGACTTGGTAATTGAACTCGAATAGTGGCCTGACATTCAGAAGGAGTGGTAGCATTTTCAGGTGTTTCAACTTCGATATCATAAGAACTTGACAGATCCTCCCTAAAGCCCCTATGGAACCAAGTAGCATTGATATGTCCGCTAAAATTATCTTTAATGTTTGTTATTGGTCCCATTACCTTGGTAGAAACAGTCACATTATTAACTGCAATGTTATCTATTAACCAATAAGTTGTTGCATTGTTTGAAAAAGAGTTTATATCAGGTAATATAAATCTAAACGTTTTTGAATTATTGACCCACATATCAACCTCAAATGACGCGTTTTCCCATTTATGAGGTTCTGTAACAAGAGTTTCATTTGTCCATCTTAGATTGTCTCCCTCTTTACTCCAATACGAAAATATTAATGAAGGTGGAACTTCATAAAGGTAACAATCGTCCAACCACCCAGTATAAAAGATATCACCTTCAGTACTACGGCCTCGGAATGAAAAACGCAGTTGAGTAGTATTATCAGGAGTTACCCAAGTCATAATCAGAGTGATATATCCTTTGTCGTCGGGAGTGATTCCTCGTGAATCAGATGAAACTTTCGAACCAACCCTATGACCCGTGGAATTATAGGCCTCAAGTCTAAGATCCCAAAAGTTATTATCTGTATTTCCAGTAGCTTTAACCACTAAAACGATCTCACGACCTCCTCCTACGAAATCTACAGTCTGATTCAGTAAAAATCCTTCAGTCCCATTGATATTAACATAATAGTTTCCTGCAGAGGCATTATCAGGATCTTCAACTGGTATAACATATGAACTATTGAACACCCATCCATCAGTATTTCCTCCTTCGAACCCAGGATTTTGAAGGAGGTTTTGGCTAGCAGAAAAATAATCAAAAGAAATCTTATACCTAGAGTTGGACTCTAAGCTGTAAGAAGTATTATAATAGGCCTCAGCATCATTTATATCGTCATCTCTGACCTCAGTTAGGTTCAAGTAACCAGAAGTTGCTTCAACGGCATAGAAACTTTCATTTATCCAATCTGGAATCACGGGATTATTAAAAGAGGGATCTTCAAAAATATCTAGAAATTCACTATGGAAGTCGAATGCAACCTCACTGATAGGTGACTCCAATTGCCATTCAAGAGATCCATTCATCTCATCAGTATTACTCTTTGCTACAACTTCTACCCATTCACCAGGAGTATAACTATCTTTGTCTGTTGTGAGAGTAGTTCTTCCTGAAGTTATTTCAGAGCCAATTTTTGATTGAGGAGCTTGATTTAAGGATGTTAAACTCGAATTGTCCTCTTCCTGCAAGAAGAGATTTACCATTTCCTTAGAAGAAATGTTTGTTAATACAAAAATAGTGCTAAGATTCATAAAAAGTAGCATAATAAAGCTCAAAGGCAATATATATCGAAAAAAATTCATCAGTTCCACCGTACTCTGATATTTCGGATTATTTCACGAATCACTGAAAAGATTTCTCCATAGGGGAAGATTCAGCCATAATACTCCTTATAAAGGTCTAAATGGAGGTGTTTGTCTTTGTTTTTTTAAGTTTGTTTTCATCAAACATGGATCAGTTAAACTTAAGTTGAGTAACACTAATAGAGAATTGAAAAACATGATAGAGATTAGAGAAGAGCTTAGTGGGATTTTAAAGCAAGGAAAAGAAGCTCTTTCCAAAAATGATCTTGCAATTGCCATTAATTCTTTTGAAAGAGCTATAAAGATTGCATGTGAGGTTTCACCTGCATTAAACAGCATCATTGGTATTTCTTATGCATATCTGGCATTAGCTTTTGGAAAAAACGGGATTAAAGCACTAGCACTTGAAAATATTAATAAGGCAACTGAATTTTTTCCAGAAAATCCTACGAAACCGTTGATTTTTGCCCAATTACTCCTAGCCCTTGGTATATCCTTTCAGAAAATCGAGCTATATGAATGTTCAATAATATTGCTAAAAAATGCACTTTCAACAGTTAAAAGTAAGTCAGTAGAAGTTGATTTAGAAGCTATTTCGATAGTGGCTCGCAATTTAGGATTTTCTTACAGTAAAATAGGAAATAATGTCTCTTCTGCTAAATTGTATAGAATAGCTGCTGATCTAGAGGATGAACCTCAAATGGCAATTGACCTTTATCGAAATTCAGCATACCTTTACTATCAGGAAAAAATGAAAGAATATGCACTTGATATTCTGCAAACAGCTTTTGATAAGGCAGGAATTCTTGGAGACAATAAGAGTCAACAAGATATTGCATATTTTCAAGGTTTGGTGTCATATGAAATTGCTTCGGAATTTATTCAGAAGGGATATTTAGAAAAAGCACTAGCCTATCTAGACCTTTGCAATGATAAATTTACATTTACAGAGGATTCCTTGTTTATAATTAAATCTCTTTATGAAAAAGCTATGATATTAGAGAAACTGGGTAAAGATTGGCAGAGAAATAAGGTTCTTGAAAAAATCATTCGATTCAAAGTTGATGAAAAAAACAAAGAATATTTCATTAAGGCAATTTTCCTTTTGATAATTCATGCATTGGAAGGAGAGCACTATAGTAAAGCCGATTTTTACATTCAACAAGTTTCGGAACTACAATTACATGACATAAATCCTCAAATAAGTCAAAAAATCCAAGAGATACGAGAAATGTTAAATATTTCCCGTGAAAGGGGGCAGTTACATGCAGATCTTCATTTTACACGGAAAGACCTAGATCTCCCCATTGATGACTTGATCCCAGAAGCAACATCAACTCAGGAAATTACTTCATCGCAGAACACCCTTAAAAGCTTGCAGGTACCAAGATTAGATATTATAGCTCCTCCTTCAGCGTCAACCAGAATGAAACAGCCATCAGTTGAAGCACTTCAAGAATTATTTGAAACGTCAGAAGAGGCACCAATAATCACAACTGATCAAGACATCTTGTCAATAAACACACAAGATAGTGTACTAGTTGACGAGTTGGAAGAAAGAGGAGGAATAACAACACTCTCAGAAACAACACTTCAACATAATCAAGAAAAGGTAGTAGCTTTAGAGAGGCTATTTAGAGCACATCAAGCCTCCCCTGAACCTTCTGAGCAATACTTCTCTTCACAAGATCCCACAGGAATTGAATTTTCTACCGCCGATGAACCAATAACCCAATCTGTTAGAGAAACACCTGAAGTTAGTAGTTTTCCAAGTCCGACTGTTTCACAGGATAAGAATATTCGCTCAGATGTTGTAAGTCGTTTACAAAGGGCTGGGTGGGCAGTTGAACTCAATTTCACAAATCTCACACAAAGAGGCTCAGAACCGGACATCATTGCTACAAAAGGTTTAATCAGAAAAACACGAAAATTAATTTTTTTTGCAGAAAATCCCGCAGATGCCGAAATATGTTCATTCTTACTCCAATCAAATACTGACAAGGGAGAGAAATTCATTTTTTTGCTCAGTGGTAATCCCCGAGATGCAAATATTTCAGTGATGGTAAAGTTAATTACTCAAATTGGACAACTCTTTTAGTAGAAAGATCTTATCTAATTAAATTTACATACGTAAGATATGAACATGATTCATACGTGATAATCGTATATTATTCTTTCAGATAGAATCTTGTAGCTAAAAGTGAGGAAATCTTTTTGTACATTTCATTAATTGTTCCATCACTTGTTAAGGTCGTTAAAACTTCGTGTTGTTGATAAAATTCAATGAGAGGTTTTGTTTCTTGTTCATAAGTCTTAATCCTCTTTTTTACTATATCTTTTCTATCATCATCTCTTTGAAACAATAATCCAGAACACTGGTCGCATACCCCTCTTTCCTTAGGTGGACTGTATTTTATATGATAAATAGCACCACATTGTTTACACGTTCGTCGGCCACATATTCGTTCTATTAAGATATTATAATCAACTTTTATATTTATAACTAGATCAATATTAGTTATCTTTTGGAGATCTTGAGCTTGAGCTAGATTTCTAGGATATCCATCCAAAATGAATCCATTTATACAATCATTTTCATTAATTCTCACTTCTAGAAGCTGTAGAACCAAATTGTCAGGTACTAGTTTCCCAGTATTCATAAATTTTTCTGCTTCTAGACCTAATTGTGTTTTCTCGCTAATTGCAGCTCTTAATAAATCACCTGTGCTAATTTGTGGAATATTATATTCTTTCATTATGAGTTTTGCCTGTGTTCCTTTTCCTGAACCAGGTGGGCCAAGCAGGATGATTTTCATATTAAACCCTTAGTTCTTTAAGGTTTCGTTATTCAATTTTAGCAGAATATCCCGTGCTTTCGAAGCATGTTGCTCGTTTATTACGAAAATTATGATCAAATGATCAGTATGTTGAACCATTGTATCATAAATAGAAATGGCTTGATCGGCGAGTAGGGAGGATATATGAGCCAAAATACCAGGAACCTCTTGAGCATGGGTAGGCAACATTAGCTTGAGTAAGCTAAGAGAATCTTGAAGCTTGAGAGTATCCACATTACTAATTCTTTGCGTTTCAGTTAGAAAAGTCTTTTCAGCCATTTTCTTAACATATAACTCACTGCTATAACGGTTGAGGAACACAGAACAGATATCATCACGTTCTAGTTGTTCAACCAGTATCCCAATAACTTCATTTACATCAGTGTCTTCATGAAAACGTATTTTATAATGTTTTAATCCATCTGTGACTTCTGTGGTTCCTTTTTTCAGAACATCTTGAACTAATTTAACCCCTAGTAGCTCTTCTTGCTGTATGCGAAGTCTCTTGAGATAGCGAGTTATTGCAACAGCTACATTCCCCTCTAATTTCACAGGATCCTTTGAAACAAAATTTCCTTCTTCTACTAGCTGTGATTTTATTCTTTTCGCGATTTCTCGCTGAGCAGTCTTCCTTTGCTGCAGTTCATGTACTAGTGAAGGATCTTGCTCAAGTATTTCTCGTACGAATTTTGAGACTGATTTTTCAGATCGCATGGAAGCTCTTCCTTTATTTATAATATAAATAACCTGATTTTAAGTTGATAGATTTGGTTTTCCTAACATAGAAGATTATTAGTTCTAATAGGATTGTATAATGGTCGTTCTCCATGACTTCAAAGAATATTCTGTAAAAATTCTAATGAAGAGAACCACATAGTCGGTTCTTTCATATCTTTTTATTTATTCTGAAAATTATTACGAATGATGAAACAATTTTATTCATTTCATGTGACTAGATTTAAACAATGAAAGCTCTTCTTTATTACTCATCAAAATCCTTTTACAAATTGTTAAGAAGTAATTTAAGAAAAATAGTCTGCGAATTGTACTTCTAAGAGACCGATTAATACTGAGAGAAAATTTGAGAAGGTTAATTCAACCATTACTTTTTTGTTTGAATTTTATAACATGAGATCAATATCGGTCAACAATATTTAGAAGAGGCCGATCTTAAATCTAAAAACAGAATTTCAGGATTTTGAGTGTTTTATATTGAAAATATCTGATTATTTAGTTTTACTACCAGCATTTAATGAAGAAAATACTATTCATGAAGTTATAGAAGAGCTCAGTACAATTTTCCCTCATAATCAAATAGTTCTTGCTGATGATGGATCAACAGACAAAACATCTAAGATAGCGCGGAAAATTGGTGTCAGAATCATTAGAAATAAGAATAATAGAGGAAAGGGACATATCTTAAGAAATGCGTTTACTGTAATTATCAAGAACTTTCCTAATGTTAAATGGGTGATAACAGTTGATGCTGATGGACAACATGACATCCAAGATATTCCTCGTTTTTTCCAAACTATCCATCAAAATCCAGAAACAGAAATCGTTATAGGAAAACGTGAATATTATCGAATGCCTCCTATAAATAGGATTTCAAATAAATTAACATCAAATTGGTCTAATTACTGGTTAAATTGGAATCTTCAGGACTTACAATGTGGATTTCGATGCTATAAAACCAATGCTTTACGCTCGATTCTTGAATACGGATTAAAAAGAAATAATTTCGATCTAGAAACAGAAATTTTACTTGTTTCATGGATTTTGGATTTAAAAGTTATTGATATTCCTGTGAGAACGCTTTATCCAAAAAATCAACGTAAATCTAGAATTCAACCTCTAATAGATTCAATTCGATGGATGCTACTTGTAATTGAATTTGGTTTTTCATTACGATTCATCAACAAGTTATGGCAAAGACGTTTTTTACGTAAGTTCTAATTAGTTTATAGTTATTATTAATCTTGTAAGCTAGTTTTTCTCTAATTCAAACATATAGATGGAAATGAGAGGAAAATAGACGAAATTCAGAATACATCTCGTAATGCCTCGAAAAAAAGCAGATATTTCGAAAGTAAAAAAAATCAAATACTATTTTATCGAATTACGATAAGATTAACTTAAAAAAACTATTAATCCTCATAAATTTTAACTAAAGAGACAATAATTAAGAAGGATGAGTTAGAAATATCCCCATATAAAGCAGACTCAGGAATTGAAGTTCGTATGAAACAAAAATTAGTTCTTAAATTAGTTCTTCTTGGTGATCCAGGAGTAGGTAAGACTTCATTAATCTCACAGTTTGTACATGCTCGTTTTCGACATTCCTATCAACTAACAGTTGGATTAGATATCTCCTCAAAACAGGTGAAATTAAACGATGGCCGAACTGTAACATTATCCATAAATGATATTGGTGGCCAAGCACGATTTGCTGCGATACGTCATATGTTCTTTAAGGGCGCCCATCTAGCAATGTTTGTCTATGATGTTACTCGTGCTGAATCATTAAAGAATGTAAAGGATCCTTGGTACAGAGAATTGATGGAATTTTGTGGACAACCTGGAATAGCAAAATCTACCATTCAGACTATTTTAGTTGGAAATAAAGCTGATCTTGAGGATTATAGGATGATTGATGAAGAGGAAGGGATCAAACTTGCTAAAGAAATCAACGCTATTGGTCATATATCTGCCTCTGCTAAAGAAAATATTCAAGTCGATGATGCTTTTAAAACCCTAGCTCAAAGTTTTTTTGATGAGGTTTAAGAGGGTATTTACATTGATGAAATTAAATAACAGGAGTGATTTTTGTGGGTCCTGAGGCAGAATTCGCTTATTTAGCACATTTTCCCACACATTATTTTTCAAAATTAATAGACAAGTGGAATAATTCTACTATTAAATTAGAACCAAATGGACTTCTATCCAGTGAAAATCAAGAAACCACTATTCGTCTTCTTAAGAACATGAAAGAATCTAAACTGAAACAACTTCGCAAGTTCGCAGATATTCTTAATATTTCAACCATATGGTGGGAAGTTTATCAATTATCTACAAAATTACCGTTATCTCACCTTCAAAAGCGGCAAAAAACCTTTAATGTTGAAAAATACTCCCCAGAAGCCTATTCAAGGATTAGAGGATGTTTTTCTACTAAAAAAATCAGTGAGTATGCCATTCTTATACTCATTGAATTCTCTTCTAGGTCAACTCTACTCAGAAGGATGTTCCGATACATCTACTTCCCTTCAATAAATATAATCCTTTTGGAACCAAAAGATCTATCAAGAAAGATTTTAGATGATGAAATACTCCCATTCATAACAAATGAACCTAATAAAGTAAAACAAAAGACAATCCGTGCGAGGGAAATTAGATCTTTAACTAAAACTAGGAGTGGTGATGACCCATCTTTTACTTTAACTCGTTTGAAAATCAAAATTTCTTTGGAAACATCTGGTATAGAGGGATTAAATCAGATTATAATCCAAGGAGACAATGTTATCAGGGGTGTGGAAACTCTAGAGCAACGTCATGAAATTTCTCTCAAATTTATGAACTCTGGTCCATGGATAGGGGTGGGAACCCGAGATTTTATGATAGAAGTTGGAAAAGGAATTCAAATCCACCAACTGGAAGAAAAATCCATAAAAAATGTAGTCACTGTACTTAGCTGGCTTTAAATGCTGGAATGAATAAAATGCGCCCAATTTATAGAGTTTCACGATATTTTTTCCCAATATTTCTTATTGTGTCGTTCATGCCTTTATTTTCAGTTAAATATCCAATCAATGATAATATTAACTCCTATAAATTAGAATCAAACATAAGTAGTAATTTTTTAAATAACAAAAACCATTCTCTTGATCTTTTGGTGATGTTCTACGATAGGATTCCAAAGCTAACAACTTTTGAGTCCTTAATCGTTAAAAAATATTCTAATTTTCCAGTTATTTATATTAAATTCAATAACTCTGTGATAAAAAGCCTTTTCATTAAAACCTATCATGAAAAAATCTATCGAATCGAGTCTAACCACGTTTTGAAGAGTTTTCCGAGCATTGTTCCAAATTCCGTTTCTAGTAAGAGTAGGATTACTACAGAAATTCAAGATTCGATAGGTGCAAGCCTTCTACATAATTTAGGGTTTAAAGGTCAAAATGTTAAAATTGGAATAATAGATACAGGAGTGGAGGATGACCCAGGAAAATTTGGAACACGAGTTATAGATCAGGAATCATTTGTAAGTATTAGAAATGGTTACTCTACTGATATTACTGATCCCGATCCAGTTCTAGAACATGGAACGAATGTTGCAAGTTTAGCAGCTGGTACAACAACTGGGATAGCCCCAGAGGCTATGATCTATAGTGCCAAGGTCATACACTCGTATGAGGTAACAGGAGCAGGTAATGGAGGAGCTGAAGAAACTACAGCAGGAATGCTCGAAGCAATTGATTTTCTTGTGAATAATTCAGTTGACGTCATCAACATATCTCTTGGTCAGTATCATAACTTACCCAGCGGATTGAGAGACGAGATTATTAATTATGCATCAATTATACATAATGTCGTATTTAGTGTTTCTGTAGGTAACTCAGGGACTTCTTTTGGTGACAGAGGAACATTAAATAATCCTTCTTCTGCACTTCAATGTATTGCGGCGACAGCAAGTGATATCGCAGGAAATTCTATCGCAAATTTTGCATCAAGAGGACCAAAAATAGATTATTCTATTAAACCTGATATAACAGCCCCTGGAATTAATACACCTTGGGAGGGAACCTCATTTGCAGCACCAATTGTAGCTGGTGCAGCCGCTTTACTCATTAATTATCTTAAAAACGAAAGTCTTAACTATTCAGCCGCAACTATTAAAGCAGCTCTTCTTGCTGGAGCTAGAACGCTTAGAAGGCCTATTTGGGAGGAAGGAGCGGGTTTTATTAATGTTAGTCGTTCTCTAGAAGTTTTAAACTCAACAGATAAGATAGATAATACTCCTGATTTAGTATATCTTCATCCGCAGAAATTGCCGTTTGACCCTTACTCAATCTTATTTAATGGTAGCTCTGTTGAATTCAATCTTTCGGTGATTACTAGTAGAGCCATTAATGTCACAATTGATATATCTGAGACACTTACTGATTTTGTAAGTACACCAAATCCTTACTACATAATAAATAATACAACTTTAGTTCCCTTAAATTTCACAATTCCAGATTCAGCTAGTTCTCAGAGTATATCAGGCTTTATCAATGTAAATAATTCATCCTTAGAAGTTAAATTTGAGATCAGAGAAACAGATATTCAAATTCTTTTTGATGAAACTCTAAATCAAATCGTTAAACATGGTTATGGTACAGGGGCCTTTGAAAATTTTGGAGATACTTCAGGTACTATTGGAATGTATTCTGCTTTCACCCAATTTTTAGCTTATGAGAATAATTACAGTGTTGTTCCCCATGTGAAAGGAGAGATAACCCTTGAAAAGCTTTTAAAATTTGATGTTTTGATTTTGGCTAATCCTTTTTCTAATTCCACTGACAATTATATGGATTGGGTCGTAAATCCAGACCCTGAATATCTTTCATTGACAACAGATTCCTCAGAAGCCATTTTTCAGTTTATCAATATGGGTGGAGGATTATTGGTGATTTCCGCAAATAATGACGCTTATTTCAATATCACAGGATTAAACAGATTTCTTGAACACTTCAACCTCCAAATTCAAAGTGGATTCTTAGGGGGTGCCCCCGTTATGAGTGACATTGTCAACCCACAGGATTTTACAGCGGATATTTCCTCTTTTCCTTTTCGTGGCAACTATATTCAAATAACAGGGTCAAATACTCAAGTTATTGCGGAATACAATGAGAATCCGACAATGGCCTCTTATAAAAATCCTATGGGAGGAAGGGTTTTACTTTTCGGCTCGGATCTAGTTTTTGATAATATTGGGTTCTCAAATTATGCATATAATGGAGATAGCTTGACAAACAGCATTTTAGCACTAAATTGTATCACTTGGCTTGCAGAGGCAAAGAGAGAGTATGTTCACACTTCAACGAGTATTCCAGAACTTCCTTATACTCTGGTTTTTATATTATTGATAATAGCCCTTGGAATCATATACATTTTATTCATTAACAAAGCAAAAAGTAGTACTAGTAAAAGGAAACTTTGAAACATCATTTTAGAATAGATAATCAATCAGTTACAAATTTGACTAGACTCTTGGTTCCGCATCTAGGCCTTTATATTGGCTTCCTTCTCTATCATCATACCCAATCTGAGATTCAGAGGTTAAACGATGAAAAATTATCTGAATAATAGGCATTCCTGGTATTAATTCCACTGGTGAATTCGCTTGATGAGCTATTTCAAGTGTTAACGTCGTAGGATCCTTTAAACCTGTACCTGGATTCACCAATCCTGCAGCTTGGACAACAATCCCCAATCTTGCGATTGAGGATTTCCCCTCCAGAGTGGCAGCATACTTCTTTGAAATTGATATTTTTTCAAGTGTTGAAGCAAGAACAAATTGATTAGGTGACAAAAGAAACACCTCATCCTCCTTAATCCTAAACACTTCAGAATTTTTCAAAATGGCTTCTCGATCATTAGGGCGGAACAACCTGCCATGATGGAATACTAAAAAGGTATCACCTAGTTTTAGGTCAATACTACATGGGCCTACAGCAGAGCCATCAAATGGGGAGATAAATATCTCATGAGCTTCAATTGCTGCTAAAATATCTTGATAAGATAGTATCATGGCTAATTTTCACCGGAATTGCTTTTTTATTTATAGAATTATTTGTTTTTTCTTGTTTTAATGATTGAAATAAATTTATTAGCGGTGAAGATAGATTGAAAGCTAACATGAATGATTCCCACCCAGAGCGGTTAAAAGCAGTTTTAATGCGAATAATTGAAGGTTTCTCTGAATATTTCGTTTTATGTCTAGAAAAATCTTATAATCAAACTCCAAATACCATCGAAGTCCGAAATATTACAGTTGAGCGGAAATTAGGTGCAACAGGTATTCATATTGTTAAAGTTCAACTCGATTCAGATTTAGGCTCAGATGAAGCAAGTATAGCTGTCAAGATATATGATAAACAGGAGCAAGCCTTAGAGGTTGTTAAACGAATAAACATCCTTCAGACTCGTCTTTCGCAGGAAAGATACTCTCATTTTGGAATCTCTTCAGCAGCTGTCATATTTTTCTCCAGAAGTGTTATAGTAATGGAAGGGATCCAAGGAGACGTTTTTCGTGATTCAAAAATCCCTCGACCTCAAAAATATAGATATGCAGGAAGAGGTCTTGCCGCTTTTCATGGTTCAAAATCAAGCCGATGTTGGTTTGATAAATATAAACTGCTTTTATCAAGAAGTTTGGAGAACTTACCAGCTACAAAGGATTACAAACAAGTTCTAACAAACCTCTTTGCCGAAGTAGTGCCTCGAGCAGAACAAACCTCTAAATCATCAGGATCTTTAAGCTTTGGAGACTTTCACCCTGGGAATTTAATCTTTGATGTTCGAATAGGCCAAACTCCAATGATCCACACACATCTTATTGATCCGGAATATTTGGATACATCCACAGAACATGATCGTTTAGAGGATATCTGTAATTTCTTTGCTGTTGAGGCTGTTGACCAATATCGTCAAGATAAATCATTAACGAAATTTCGAATGAACATAAAATCCTTCCTTTCTGGATATAATGAAGTCTTAGCTCATGAACAAACTTCATTCTCAAAATATTATTCAGAAGGAAACTATATACCTGTGAATTTCCATTTAGCGTTGATGATTCTAATGAGTATCATTCATATACAGGGGATGACTGATATCTTCGGAGGAGAAACAGGTATTCAGAATGAAGTTATTCTCCGATGTCAATTGATTGAAAAACTTTTGAATTGGAATTCTTTCCCAGACTAGGTCATTATATTGTATCACAAAGTTCTATATTCTAGTGCTGGAATTGCCACTCAGATCCTAGTACAAGAACCTCAGAGAATGATTATCTTACTAGATGTGGGAGACGGTATCATCCGAGATTTACTGAAAGAAGGAATATCTTTTCCGTTATCTGTTCCATTGCATATATTTCTCACACATGGCCACTATGATCACTGTGGAGGGCTATTTTCCCTACTAGGTTTTTTACGAATGATTGGACAGTCCTCTCCAGTTAAGATTTATTACCCCTCACGTTCTATTGAAATAGAAGGTCTGATTAATTTATTTTCAACGTCATATCGAGAGACTATACCTTTTGATCTTAAAACTTCCAGTTTACAGTCTCAAGATAAAATCTATATTTCAGAGGAAGTGAAGATTGTCACAGCTCAAATGAAACATATGGGATCGACCCTCTCTCATGGAATATTAGATGAAATTCCTGCACTAGGATACTCCATATTCAAAGGAAAAGAAAAATGGCTTGTTTTCACTGGGGATACAGGTATGAACGAAAATCTTCCCAATTTTCTGAGAAATGCCTCCCATGCATACATTGAAGCGACTAATAATATTGATAAAAAATCACCTTATCATCTTAATATACAAGAAGCAAGTGAATTGGGGAAATTAGCTAAAGAATTCACTTTAGTGCATACTAGAATAAAAAAGACAAAATATTAATTATGTACGCTTTTCGAGAATGCGAGAATCAGAATGAAATTGTTTAAAATCAAAATTTTACATGTGTTTTATCATAGATCAAATAATTCGGAAAGTTCTGATGAATTACAATTTACTTGATTTTCATTATTTTGCAGTAAAAGTAGTGGTTTAATTGCTATCCAATGTGTTCCGAAGAGAAGTCAAAGCAATTCATAATGACACTCAAAGTGGTGCAGCAAAAATCGCTGATAAATGTTTAAGCACCCTTAAACGTGAATGTTTTCGATTGAACACCAGATTGGATAAATATAGCTTGAAAACAGCAATTGAACTATTACTTGATACTCATCCTATGGCGAGTATTGAAAACGCTCTTCTACCAGTTTTTTTGAAATTGATTCAACTTATTGAACCTGATACAATTCGTAATGGAGACCCTAAGGCAGCAATTGAATTAATTTTTGCAACACGCCGCGAACAAATGAGGATTGGCGAAATTAATACTATTGAAAAACTTGCTAAAGTTTTACAAGACAAAAAATCTATTCTAACATTTTCTCATTCATCAACTGTAACCAATGCGCTATTACAGTTAGCAGAAAAGGGATTTCGTGATAAAGAAATTTTTATTCTGGAATCACGTCCGCTTAAAGAAGGAGAACGAATAGCAAATATATTAGCAAATGTAGAATTTAAAAATATTCACCTGGGTATTGATTTTGCAATCGATGAATTCTCACAAATTGCAGAAGTAGCTGTTCTAGGAGCAGATGTTATTCATTCTAACGGGCAAGTTCTTAATAAGATTGGATCTGCAACAATTGCCAAACTCTTTCATATGCAATCGAAAGAGGTAATTATTGCTGCTTCACCCTCCAAAATTTGTCTTCGATCAATCATCAAAAAAAACCATGACTGGACGCAAAAAATCCCCCATAGAAACTCAAAGGAGATTACACGTGATATAAGCCCAATTGTTAAAATCTGGAATAAATACTACGAGATTATTCAACCTGAATATATCTCTTCATTAATCATGGACTGTTATGAGATTTTCTTTCCGATTTCAGGACATATTTCAAAATTCTTAGAAAAAGATCCTCTTATAGGAGAAATAAAAGCCTATGAAAAAATATGGGAGGAATTTAACTTTAGGTAATCATCGCTTGGATTGTGACTCGCTTCAAGCTTCTTAATTATCTACCAAGGTTTAACAAGAACAGGTTGAATCGCAGGATCTTCAAATATTATTTTGCCACGATAATTCTCCCTTTTTTCAGATTGATGGATTTTTATAATACTTCCAGAAGTTATTTTGATTTTTACACTCTCCTCTAATGCAGGTTTATATGCTTCATCAAAAACAAGCTTCCATGTTGAATTATTACTCTCATTCCAGGCAATAACGTTCAATTCATTACGTTCATGATCTACAACTAAATCTAGTATATGATAAAAGCCCTTAAACTGCTCAATTAGTTCCTTAGTTTCAGCAGCAGGAATTTCAATGGGAAGCATCTTCCGCCAAGAAGAAGGGATACCCCGTGATGTAAGATCTTTTCCCTCCTCTTTTAATTTTTCTTTAAAAAATTTTTGAACTTTTAAATCAATTTCCACAAGGTCTGGTCGAATCCTAGTGAGAATAAAAAGTCGCTTAATTGAAGGGAAAGTCTCTTTACGGTCGCCAAAATTCTTAACTATAAATTTAAGGATTTCTATAGCTAATTCACGCTGATCATGAGTATAAAGATCATTTGCATAAGTATGCATCGATGATATCATACCGTCAAGAAGAGCTGGAAAACGTTTCAATTGTAAGAATGCATCATTTAACTGGTTAGTCGCTATTAACGAAACAGTAAGCCCAAGGAGCTGAGTTGGAGGCATTTCAGTCTCAATTACAGGAATTGATTCAAATAAGTGAAGAGCTTGAGTATATTGACCTAACAATAAATATAATAAACCTTGAAGAGAAATAAGATTTTCAATGGCCTCTCTTCCAACCGATATAAAATTCATGAAAACACGGCATGCTTCCGCGTGGACAAAAGCCTCTACAATTTGATTTCGTGTTAATTTATAATCTAGGAGCCAGCTATGATGTTCAAACAGCTCTGAACGAAGCAAACGTTCAACAATCACCCGCTGTTCAAGATTATCAATTGTATAGATCAGTTCAGAACTTTTCGTTAGGATTTCAATAAGAACTCGTTCTGCCTCCAGCACATTAAAGCTCTCACGTGTCTCTCTTGCTTTAATCACTAATTGTTGAGCAATAATTAAAGCATCTTCAGGTCTCATGACCTCAGGCTCTTTCGTAGGAATAGGCTCAACGCTATCTTCCTTGATCTCCTCGATTGAAGGTTCAACACCAACCTGAGCTGCAGTCCGTACAAATCGAGCTGTATCAGTTAAATCACTGATCAACATGGCAACATCGATATATCGTCGTGTTTTCTTCTTGTAACTCCAAGAAGCACGAAATACACGTTCAACAGTCTTGTCTAAAATATCTCGCATTTTTGGATCTGATACTGCTGCAGCAAGAATAGAAACAAATGAACCACAGGAAAGATGATCAATCCCCTTGAATTTTTGGTTTTCTTTAACAATTCGAGCAACTCCCTCATCATCAGATACTAAAGCAACCTTATTGTTATCCTTAAGCGAAAATTTTTTTGCTAGGATTATAACATCTATATCAGTAGGATCATCATTTACCCTAACCATTCGTTCTTGTACCGCATATCTAGCTGTTTGATTCCAAAGATTAGATCCACGATTAACTCGCTCCATCCGAACATGTTTTGGAATTAGGCTTCTTAATTCTCGAAATCGGTTTGGGATATCTGATTTTGGAAGTTCCTCGGGAACCATTACATCCATACCAACGGAAGTAGCAATATGTTGTAAATTGGGTAATAATATATCTGATACACCAGCATTCAGTAAGGAAATGAAGAAATTAGTATCAAGTACAACAACATCAAAAAGAGTAGTAGCCATTGTTACTCCTCATAAAGAAGTTTTACCTAGAAATTTTAAGACTGATCAGAAGAAATAGCGGAGGGCGTGATTTGAACACGCGTAATACAGCTTTGCAGGCTGCTCCTTAGCCAATAGGGCTATTAATCCCGATATTATAGCCACTTTGGTACCTCCGCAAAGACTTAAGAGATAATTATCTAAATAACTTTTAATACCAGTTTAATCGTTCCTTTTAACTGAATAATATAAACTTTTTTATCGCTCTCTTAATCTCTACCCTGTTTTTAGTTTATAACACTTAAATCACAATTTTTAGATGAGAATGGTATTTTTCACTGCATTCATATGAATACAAAATATTTTAACATATCATACACTCAAAATACTGTATTTAATTCATAAAAAGAATTCCAAAATTGTAGTACTTTACGAACTTGGTTCAGCTTGATGAAACAATGCAAAACATTAAAGAGAAAGGAATTTTCTTATTCGTTAGAGAGGTTTAACAATGAATGAACAGAGCGTACATGTCTTCGTACCATCAATGGATGGTGAATATGTTCCAGTTAAATTCACAAGTCCTGATAAGGATATGAAAGAAACAGAAGTCCTCATTTTTCTTGATGAAGAAAATCGAGATATCTTCATTTGGACTGGTTCAAATTCTTCGGTTCGAAAACGATTCATTAGCTCCCAAATTGCACGACAAATGAGACTTGAAAGAGGTCTTACTCATAAAATATCCACAGAAGATCAAGGAAATGAAACTTTGAAATTTTGGGATTTTATTGATAGTCTTAAAGGTAAAGAGATTGGAGCTAGTACTCTATTAGAGGTTTCCCCTCCTTCAATATCGATTGACCTGCCAGATTCTAAACCAACAGAAATAATCACTCATCCTACTACCTTAAAAAAGGTTGACTCAATTAAAACACAAACTCCAATGAAAACAAAAACAGTAGAGAGCTCGCTTAAACCTTCTCCACCAATAGTCGAATCACAACGAATTGAATCAGAAAAAATGGAAATGGTGTACTATAGTGAGGAAGTGGACACAGCTATACCTGAAACTAGGGCTATATTACTATTCAAAGCCACTAATCAAGACCTTATTTTGACTACCCTTCATATTTCAACAGCAGCTACAGAGGGCAGAATTGCTTTTTATTGCATTCCCAAAGATGGCAAAACATCGAATTGTAAAACAAAGAAACCCATATTAGCCATTTACCTTCAAGAAGGGGTACCAATCTTAGAACTAGATGATCTTTACATTCCAATACCTAAAGGTAATTCTGTATACTTTTCATGCCCCGCGGATACCTTTATCGGTGTGAACGTAGAATCCTAAAAATTTCACACCTGTAGAGAACATTTTATTGACTATAAACTTTAGTTTTAACTAAATTTAATCAAAGTATATGTTAATGTATAGAAGCTCTAATATTAAAAAGCAACATAAATTAAAAGAAATTTTAAGCGCTTCCTGAATCTGGAATTAAAACGATTTATGTTGGCTAAAAAGTGTTTAGGATGCTTTAAAGTGAGTGTTGATCAAAAATTAAATTCTCGTATATCGGGTTTCTTCAGGAAAAGCCCCAAGGAACGTCAGGATATAATTCAGAAATTGTGTAACCTAAGTCAAGAAGATATAGATTATATAAAACAATCAACGTTAATTTTAGACAGAGCTGGTCAAGGGCATTATATTGAAAACACGATTGGAGTTATGCAAATTCCATTAGGTATTGCAACTAATTTCACTATCAATGGAGTGGATTACTTAATTCCCATGGCTATTGAAGAAGCTTCGGTGGTAGCAGCCGCATCAAACTCGGCAAAAATCGCCCGTGCAGGAGGTGGATTCTTTACTAGCAGCACAGCTCCTATCATGATAGGCCAAATCCAGTTGATCAATGTACCTGATCCTCATAACGCCCGAGAGAAAATTCTAGAAAAAGAGAAAGAAATTGTTGAGCTGGCAAACAAGCAAGATCCTATTTTGGTTAAATTTGGAGGAGGATGTCAAGGAATACAAGTAAAAGTATTGACAGATACTATACATGGAACAATGGTCATTACTGAACTATTGGTAGACGTTCGTGACGCAATGGGAGCTAATGCTGTCAATACAATGAATGAGGCAGTTGCTCCCATTCTAGAAAAAATTACAGACGGTGAATCCCTCTTAAGAATAATATCAAATCTAGCAGATCGTAGATTAGTGAGAGCAAGAGCAATTTTCAAATCTGATGAATTAAACACCAAAGAAATGAAAGGAACAGAAGTTGTTAATGGGATTCTTCATGCTTACGCCTTCGCAGAAGCTGATCCTTATAGATGTAGTACACACAACAAAGGTATCATGAATGGTATTGATGCTGTTGCCATTGCTACTGCTCAAGATTGGAGAGCAATAGAAGCAGGTGCTCATACTTATGCTGCTGTCAAGACTCCAGGGAAATATTCTTCTCTGACAACATGGGAAAAAAATGGGAATGGAGATCTAGTAGGTACAATTGAAATTCCTCTAGCAGTGGGATTAATTGGTGGGGTCGCTCGTATTCATCCCCTTGCTCAAATTTCTTTTAAAATCCTTGGTTTAAGTGTTCCAGGCGGAGCTCTTAAACTTGCAGAAATTATGGCTGCAGTTGGGTTGGCGCAAAATTTTGGGGCATTGAGAGCCTTAGCTACAGTAGGTATTCAAGCGGGGCATATGAAATTACATGCGAGGAACCTAGCTGCTTCCATGGGAGCAAAAGGTGAAATAATAGATAAGGTTGTCGAAAAAATTTCTGAACGAAGATTAAAAGTCACTTTTGATAGTGTAAAAGAGATTTACGAGGAAATTAAAGGCGAGTCATGAGAAAAAATTTTGTAACTCTTCAAGCCTTAAACAGACCATCATTTTTTATCTTTCAAGATTTTTAAATTATTGAGATAATCTAGACCATTGTCAATATTGACATCTTCATGCCAAAGATCTTGTTTCATCAGTGTAAACCGACAATCAGGGGGAAGTAAGTTGATTTTCTTTAGAAGATTAACTAGAATTCTCCCTGTGGCCCCCCAGATTATTTCTCCATGGTAATCAAAAAAAGGTACTTGAAAGGAATATCTGTCACGGTATGTCATTTTTTTCACAGAGAACTGTTTAGGTACAGTTAAATCGGAAATCATAATTTCTAGAATATAATCGATTTCAGAGGTGTCTATTACCGCATTATCTAATTCCCTATTATTTTCAATGAATCCTAAAACAGGTGTGACAACATAATTGCTTATTGTTAACAGATCATCAAGTATACCAAAAGTTACTATTTTATTGATACCTAATTCCTCACGAACCTCTCGTAAAGCAGTGTGAATTAAATCTTTATCTTGTTCCTCCTCATACCTCCCTCCTGGAAAAGAGATTTCTTTTTTATGATGGGGTACATTTTCAGTTCGACGAGTAAAGACTAATGCCCACCCCTTCTCACGTAGAATGAAAGGTATTAATACTGCTGCTCTTTGAAAACCTTCTGGAAGATCAATGATTAAGCGGGAATCGCTCTGAAGTATTGAACGTAATTCTTTAAGGCATATTGGAAAAGTTGGCAATTAAAAATCTCAAAAAACTCTTTGAAACTTTCTTTATAAAGTATATTTGTACTATACCATGTACAAGGATTTGTTGTTCTAAATCAAGGTTTAAAAGAATAGGTTATGACCTTTGATAGTCATTTTGTAACAAAAAGCTTTAGGTGAAATGCAGTTTCGTTAACTATTTAATTCATAGATATTTAACAGACCTTAGATGTGTATTATCATTGATAGGAAAACGATCTGAGGAATTTAGAGAGTGCCTTTCATAAATATTTCATTCGCAGAAGCAAACCAAACTTTACAAGATCCATCATTTATTTATCAATTACTGAAAGAGAAGAAAATAAACCCTAAAGAGGCAAATCTTCTGGAAAAATTAGGCCTTTACTCTAGAAGCCGCGTTCCAGAGGTTCTCAACGAGATAAATATTCTTTGCAACCAATATTTTGGTATTAAAGGTGAAGATGCATTCCAAAGATTGTCTCGCTTTTCTAAAAGCCAAAATAAGCGAGTATCATGGGTAATTTTTTCTAGGACTTTTCAATCTATTAAATATGACGACCGAAATCCCTTAGAAGACTACAATCCTCGCGTATCTGAAGTTTTAACAATAACATCGAAATATAAGATAATAAAATAACCATTAACGTGACTCAAATGCAACCATCAGAATGTGAAGAATTAGTACGTGAGGCAACTGAAGCCTCTAGGCATTCTCTTGAGGTTTCTGCAAGAATTTTTGAAGATGCAGCTAAGTGTTTCGATAAACAGGGAGATCGGAAAAAAGCAGGCCAATACTTAACAGTAGCGGGGGATTTTTTCCTTGATTTAGATAAAAAGGAAAAAGCTGCAACATGTTATGGAAAAGCAATTATGCGTCATTTGATGGCTGATGACATAACCACAGCTGAAATCCTGATTGAAAAAGGAAAAGAATATGGATTTTCTTCATCGACTCATCAATATAGAATTGCTTTAGATGCACTTGAAAGGCAACCAAAAATTGAAGAGGATAAGACTGAAGAAGTGGATAAAGAAATAGAAAGACTTCCAGATATTGATGTTCTACCAATTGAGGAGGAGGGAGAAGAGGATTTAATCCCTCTTGACGCTGATCTCTTCTCTCTAGAAGAAGATGTATTACCAAAAGAACAGCAATTTCGTGTTCCGCAGTTGGAGATGGAAGAAAAATTAAGCTTAGGATCTTTTGCAGTTCTTGCAGCTGCCTCACAGGCAGCAAGGATGAAATCGAATCAAGAAATCAGTACAAGCGCAATTATAAAGAATGTGACTGGTGAATCCCAATTCTTAGAACCAGAGTTCACAATAAGCTCGATACAACCCACTGATAGCCAAGAGTATAAGGGGAGATCAAAAGTTATTAGTTCCGCTAAAACTAGTACTACAGAAGAATTAGCTCCATCTGAATCTTTGAAAAAAGAAGATACTCTAGAGCTAGACTACTCTGCAAAATCAGAAATCACCAATGAATTTGAGGACGAAATACTTGATATTGAGGTAGTCAACACCATACCTTTCAATTTTCAAGTTATCGACGTTAAATCGAATCTTGAATTGGATGAAAGAAAACGTACGAACAATGGATTAGTTTTTACTTGGAGAAAGGATCGAATTGAACCTGGAGAAAAGATTTCAGTCGAATATATTTTGAGAAAACGAGTAGAACGATCCATTATCATGCGTAAGGAAAAAAATAAGGTTTCAATTGTAAATGTTTATCATTCAGTTCAACAGGATCTACATACAAACTTAGAATTTGTTAATACTTCTGGTAATGTGTTTCATGAAATCCTTGTTGAGGATGTCATTCCTCCAGAATTAATTGTTACCAAAACAACGACAAACAAAAAAATTAAACCAGTAACAATACCAACTCATGACAGTACCCTATATCGTTGGATTTTCAGCACACTTTCTCCAGGAGACAATTTTTCTGTATTTTATGATTTTAGGGAGAAACCTTTGACCAGACACTATATAGATGAAATTGATTGCGATAAAGGGATGGTTAAAATTGAAAAAATATCTCAACCTGTTGTAGATTCAAATCAATGTGAGTACTTGTGGTATTATTACTTAGAAAATCCAATATCGAAGGATTTTACAATAATTGATCGCATTCCATCTGATTTTAACGTAGTCTTAGTAGATCCACCTCATTTAAATCCCTCTATTAAGAATGAAAAGACACATCAATTGTTAACTTGGCAATTAAGCTCAAATGAGGTTTTAACAACAATAGTTTTGAAAATAAATGGATCAGAATCCTTCACTCCACTAGCTCCATCTATAGAATTTACAACAGGGGTGAAGCTTCAACTTGTTGAAAGATCAAGTATATCAGAGAAAAGAATGGTTGACTTGCGTCGTCTACGAAAAAAAGTGAAGGAGTAGTAATAAACGTCTAATCTACTAGATATTACAGAACCAATGAGAATGGATCTTACAATCCTAGCAGTTCGGTGGGATGACATTTCAGGCCCATCCATAATTTCTCTGTTTCCGCATACTGCTTTGAACGATCCTGAATCTGTTGCACTACAAATTTATCTCGCGTCTGTAACAGTTTTTGGCCAGCATGGTCACTCACAGCGAACAGAATTTTCTGTTCCCTTGTTAAGTCTAGGCCAAGATGTAAAAACTCGTGTTGCGTTTGATTCGTGGCCAGATCCTTCTTTACGGGGAAAAGAACGTCCTTTTTTTTTGGCATTTCTAGCTGATCAGGCTACTGGAGAAATGCTTGGGGATCATCTAGATGATTCTATTTTTGTCTATTTAGATATTTTGAAAAAAGAGAAATCAGACTTCTCTGCTCAAACTGTTTGGGAAAAGATTGTAGAATCCTTTCATCCTCCTGAAAACAGAGAGGAATTTAAAGGTATTACCTTAGAGGAAGATATGGAATATGCAATTCCACGAGCTTTGAAAGATCTTGAAACAGCAAAAGATGCATGGGAGAACCTTAAGGATAGAAGTCAACTTTGGACTGCCTTACGAGTGGCAAACCGATTAGAGAATATCGACGATAAGGGAGCTGGACTTGCTTTTACATTAGTTGGTAAGATTTTTTTAATGGGAAATAGTTATCAAGAAGCAGGTGAGGCATTCGAAAAAGCTACAAATTGCTACACTCGTGTCCGACTTTTTGAGGAAGCAGGAGAAGCATCATATTTGGCAGGCAAGTGTGCTTATTATCTAGAAGAATATGAGAAAGCGATTGAACTCATCCAAGGAGCAATACTTTGGATAAAGGATCCCTCACTGATTGCATCACTTAATTATGATATGGGGATTGTACTCCACGAGCAAGCTCGCTATGAAGAGGCTAATGTCTGTTTTGAGAAAGCAGTTCGATTAGCAATAGAAATGGATAAACAGCTTGCTGCAGAATATTCATCAACTTTCGCTAGTAGATTGATGTATCAAGCTGATAAAGAAAAAGAAGAAAATCCTGCTTATGCCTTTGGATTAATTCGGAGATCAGCTGAACAGAGAGAAGAAGCATCTAGGTTATTACAATCAACCGAAGAAAGTCCTCAAAAAGCTGCAACATCATTAATTTTAGCGGTAAGTGCCTATTTCTCACTTGGAAATAAAGAAAAAGGAGTCATGCTTCTAGAGAAGGCTACAGACCTATTTATTGAGGCCGGAGATTGTATCTCGGCAGCAAAGTCATTATATGATGGCGCACGAATGATTAGGGATCTAGAAAGATCATATAAATTACTTTCTCGGGCATCTACATTATTAAAGGAGAGAGAATCAGAGAGTAGAGAAAATAGGCTTTTAGGATTGATTACTTTTGAGAAAGGCAAAATAGAGGAGAAAATGAATACGTTTTCGACAGCTCTAAATTCATTTGATCTTGCCCTTCAATGTTTAACCTCTGCAAAAGCTCCAGTCTCAGAAATTATTCCGGTTCAAATTCAATATGCTAATACACTTTTCATATTGGAAGATTTTGAAAAAGCTGCGGAAATGTTTCTTTCTAGTACCAAAGGTTTATCAACACTTCCTAATGCCTCTGATCAAAAGGAAAAAACATTGATTAATGCCCTAATTAGTTTACGTAGAGCAAGTACTGCTTATCACAATGCTGCAATTATATTACTAAAAGAAGAGGATGAAAGTCGTGCAATTACAAAATTCACACATTCTATTTCCTTATTATTAGATTGGGTCGAAAAGAATCCCAAAAGTAATCAGCGAGAAGTGAGGAGTGTTGTTGAAACTCGGATCTCCCGCTTATCAGCAAAAAGAGATCTTCTACTACTTGCAGATTCTAAATTTAAGCTAGATTCCATGATCGAAAGCCTGAACATGGTTCTTCAAACCTTGACAACATAAAACAACCAAGGAAAATCCTTAATTCATACTTATGGATCATTTACACTAACTTTGGTTTTAATTGATTATGAAGATCACTTTTCTCTCTCTGTAATTTCTCTCTGCGTTGTTTTAAACGATTGATTAGCTCTGTATGCTTAGTCTCAGAAATTTCATTATTAATGAGTCTATCATCAGTTGCAGCAATCGATTCTTCAATTCGAGCTAATGCTTCATCTATTTCTAGTAACTGAGGATGATCTTCTGGAACACCCTCATGGTTAAGATCCAATGTAACAGCATCAGAGGATGTTTCTCTCCCTATTTCTAAACCCATGATCTTTTTCCTTTTAGGTTGGGGAGAAGGAGGTGGTGAGGGGGGTGAGGGTGGACGTTTATGCTTGGGTTCATGTCTATGTAATCCTTTAATATCCTTTATCGCCTTCAGACCTTTCACATCTCTAGGAACGTCAGTCATCACCTCTTCCTCACCCACAATGAAACCCATCTTTCTCCCTTTTGAATCGGTTAGCAATAATTGAGGATCTTCACGAAAAAGTGTTTCTACTCTCCTAGTAAATAACTGATCAAAACTCTGTTTATCCTGAATGATTTTAGAGCGGATTTCTTCTAAATTAATAGGATCACCCTCCTGTATGTCTATGCCGAAAACTCGGACTCTTTCTCCATGGGGTGTCTCAATGACTGAAACAAAAGGAGTTTGTACAAAAGAGTAATCAGGAGTTTCTAAAACAGTCACAAAACCTCCGAAGACTTGAACATATTGCCCCACTCCTTTTATTTCAATCACCTTGACAAAGCCCCCAAAAATGTTGACCATTTCCAGCATACTAGATTCAAAAACATAAATACCTGGTAACCGGACTAAAGAATAATCCGCAGTTTCAGTAATAGAGTATTTAGAAGGTGCAGCATCAAGAACTGATGAGAAAAGACCTTCAGGCCCTCGCCAATTCTTTAAATCAGTTAAAGCTTTCTTGGTCTTCTCGAAAATCTCTGTAACTGCATCAATACCTGCATTTGTTAACTCATTCTTTGTTAATTCACTCAAATCTTTGGTCTCTAATTGGAGTTTGATTTTATCCCATTCTTCAGGTCTTAACCAAATGGTGGTTGTCCCCTCAATTTCTTCTTTTGATACTACTTGTTCTTCAGTTTCTGTCTCCATCTCTGATTTACCCATAAGAACTAAAGCGGTTCCTTTCTCAGTAACGTTTGGTACTGCAATAGTCCCTTTTTTTGCAGTTAATGAGGTCTTACCTTTGCTAACAAGCTTCATTTGATCAGAAGGAATGGTATAAACTTGTTCTGGTGTCTTGAATTCCGTTTCTTGAATAGTCTGCGCAAAATTCTGAATACGATTACCTAGCTGACTTGTAGGATCGATAACTTGAGCTTGACCAGAAATAGCACTCATAAGTGAGCCAAATCGAATTTTATTTTGCTTTTTTGGCGTAAAAATTAAGATAAAACCGATCAGGAGGCTTAAAAATGCAGTATATTGAAACAATTCAACATAAGCTAAAGTAACCCACTGCAAAAACAGGATAATAAATAAAATGCAGCCTCCAGCAAGTAATCCATCACGAATTCTTTCCACAGGAGTTCTTAAGGCCTGATATTGATTGAATAGGTCAGTTGCAGATAAAGTAACTTGTTTAGGAGCAACTGGAAGTAAACTCCCTAATAGAAACATGAAATATGTTACTACTAACAGCAAATCAAAGTCAATACTAATAATGGTAAGAGGATGATACAAACGAATCCCTTTAAAAAAATAAAAAATCAGACTTGCTCTCCAAAAACCTTGAAGAATACTTTGAATGTAGAATAAATATCCAATGTGAAGAGTTTTCAGGGAAAAACTGTTCAGAAGTATTGTAAACGGAATGAGAATGCAAACAAGAGTACGCTCTAGCTCACCATACGAGATAGGTAAATTAGATCCAAGAATGTCAGGGATTGAACTATTAGGAGTAGAAATAAGAATAAGGATATAGAAGATAAAGATTTTACCAGCACGATTCAAAGGGGAAGCTGCAGATTTCTCATCATCATTAAAGAATATCATGTATAAAGGTGTAAAGAAGAAAAGAGCAATAAGACTAGTGAATATTGTTACACGAAAAAGGACAGTTTGAGGAAATAAAAATGCTGACATCCACCAAAAAATTAGCAACAGAAGAAATACTAAGTCAAGAAAGGTTCTTGGTTTGAAAAATTGTTCAGTCTGGTCTAAGGCAAATCCTTCTAAAGACCGATATTTAGAGAGTGGAAACTGTTCAGTCAAGTTACATTCAACCTTCGTATATAAACCATCTATAACGAGCGATTAGAGGGGGTATTGATAGGATTTCCGCTGGAATCTTCCTATACACTATTCTGTATGAGATGTACGAAGTGGACTTTTAAGCCGTTGCAATGCGGTATTTATACCTTAAGGGCAATAAATCTCGCAATAGTTGACTAACATTGATTGAACCTTCTCCTAAAAGGATTACCCTTTTTTTTCAGGAATCTCTTATTTTATCTTTCCTCCCATTCGTTTTCGGCTCGTGTGATTCTCTTATTTAAATGAATTTCAGTCAGGACACTTTTGGGGTTTTCTCCAATATGAATACTTTCTTGAAAAGTCCCAAGTATGTCCCCCATTTCATCCCCTCCCCTTAGTTCCTCTAGTGTAAACTTATACTCCGTTCTTTCGACTCCCTGTTTCCTTGCTATCTCCATCACCAGCCTTTGTAATTCTCTGGATTTCACTGCATCTAGGTTATTATAAGGGAAATCCTGAAGGATTTGATTCCTCCGTAAAATCGTGATTCTTGATAATCATACTCCGCTCATGCATCTTTCTGATATTGATTCAAGTCCTGCTTAGAAAGAAACTCCTTTTGACATAAAGAGCAGTTGTAACTTTTTTATGACAGAAACGTTATAACAAAATCCTTAGAAGAACTAATATAATGTTATTAGATAATACAGACATGATTTTATGAAAAAAGAGCGAGGAGTCGTCAAACAGAGATTTATATATTTAAAACTGGTTTTCATCAAATAATCTTTATATGTGTTAAAACAAGGTTCTGAATATTGAATCATTTCAAAATTTCGTTTATCGTTGGATACGTCTACCATTTTATATAAAAAGGGATATAATTTTAGATATAACACTGATTAAATGAATATTACCTGGGAGGTAATCAGATTCTTCAAATATTCTTAGTTGACGGAATTAAGGAATATAAGAACATTTCTTTTGAAAAATTAGCAATTAATAAACCATTCAGTAAATTCTGGAGGATAAAGTCAAAATGTCTACGGTACTCTATGATATAATCCACTGAGGAAGTATACTCAATTATCTTTGGAGTAAAAATAATTACAGGAAAAATCAGGATTCCAAGATAAAATAAGACTTCTGTTGAGAATGGTTACTACTCTTATTATCCCATAGTTCTAATGTTTGCGAGTTTCTTTAATCATAACACCCTATCTCATATCCAGAGAGTATAGTAATAATTGAATTATTAACGGGAAAGAAAGCCACAAACTGTTGAAATCGCATATCTGTCCCAACCATGTTATCCCACCGAATGAATTCTCTGATAACGTAAATAGGTCCTCCCACCTGTGACAAATTGCTGAAAAACGTCATATCATTCAAATAAAGGTCTTGAAAGGAATTATTCCAAAATCCAAATCTATATTCGCGGTTATCAGCTTCTTGAATAATCTCCTGACCTAGCAAAGTGTCATTCGTTGTTGCACTTATTTTCATCCAGAATTTCGCCTTATATTTTGAAGAAAGGATGGAATTAGTATATATATTTCTTTCTGTTGCCCCAATGTAGTTAGGAACCAAATCAAATGACGCCCATCCTGTACAAGTGTCACTGAGAAACGCTTCTAATTCAGGAAAGTACTGGTTGATCTCAAGTTGAAGGTAATTATTGATAACCTCTTGATCCCCCTCATAATTGTAACTAATCGAATTATAAGATAATCTCGGGAGAGGTGTTGCCAAAACGATTAATGTGACAATAACGAGAGCAACTAAGGTTTCTGGTTGAAGTTTAAATCTTTTTAAATAGACAGAGTAATAATGTGTTTTGAACATATTTTTCATCAGTTTCCAAAGGATCAACGATACTATTAGACTAGTGAAGACAATCAAAGGAAAAAGCAGTTCGACTCCAAAAAACCTGAGCATTTGAAAAAAATACCAAATGGAAATTAAATACCACACCCAAGGGAAGAGGGGGAGAAACCAAACCAGTCCTAAAAATAAGATGATTATCTTTGAGTACTTACGAATCGTTAAGATAGCGAGGAATATCCCTGTAAGGATTAGCGCACAAATGTCAAAAATAGTTACCAACAGATGAACATGATAAAGAGGGAAGATCACAAGTCCTCTATACGCGAAAATTACTCCCATGATCAATACTAATATAGGTGATCGTTTAGATGAGCCCTTTTTTTCTTCTTTTTCCATACTGGAATCCTTTCTCAAGTTCTTCGTTTTCATCTGATGGTGTTCGCATTAGCAGCAGTTTGATAATGAAATTTATCGTTTTCAATGTCTTTGATTAAATTTCTAGAAAAAACTCAGCTTTATAATGTTTCTTATGCTATAGATTTTTCCTTATGTTGAATGACCAACTGGTTTTGTATAAATTGCGAACATAGCGTTGGATAAGACTAGTTTTTTATATAAAACGCTATAAAAAATGTAATAAAACAAGCGATAAGTGGAAAAATCTCAGTATATGTTGGTATTCTCTCACTAGGGTATAATCTACTAATCTATGAACAAGCAATAAAATGTTTAATTTACTTCAATCTAGTATACAAATGATCAGCTCATAAAGATTTGAAGAAACTCGAAAAAGCTTTGATAAATAGTATTTTGGAAAGTATAGAAGGCCTTCAAGGTGATCCTATTCCTAGAAATAGCAAGAAATTGAAGGGTTTTAGCAAATAAAAATTATATGCTTACTATTATAAATACTAGATGTGATAGGATCTACAACTGAATGAACGACCTTGATATGAGATGAACATTATCACAGCGAATACTGGTTGAATATGTAGTATAGTTGGGGGAGTAGTATCGACTTTTGCATCTTACTTACCTCTTCAGGAGTTCTTAAAGACTTCAATACATCAGATATTTTCCCCCAGCTAGAATCATCGTTCTCTATTCTAGTAGCTAAAAGCAAGAATGAGCGGTCAGAAGTGATCCAACAAATACCACAGAACCAATTAATAGATTTTTGGCCTTATTTTGAAAGACATAAAATTAGGAACATACTAGCCCAAAATTTAGTGTGGTCCAATGTGAGAGGTTTTGTGAATAATCTGACAAATCCAGAGGTAGTAATGTTTCTGTGTCAACAAGGGCCTTGTTTCTTAGCAGGAAATAACAAAGCTGAGGATTTAAAAGAGTTTTTAGTGAAAATTCCAGAAAAAACATATATCTACGTACCCTCACAAGAATGGGAATCAAGTCTTAAACCTCAATGGACATATTTTGGATATATTCCACGTACTGAACTTTCTCCTAAGAGTTTATCACTACAGAATATTCGTGGGATATTCAGTCCATTACCTAAGGGATTTCAGCTGAAGAAGATTGATATAGAAGCAGTAAAACAAATCCCAAGTCAAAATTTTTCAACTTATTTGGTAGAAATGAAAAATTATTTTGGAAGTCCCGAGAAATTTATCGAAGAAGGTGTAGGGTTCTGTATTCAGAAAAATGAAACAATTTTGTGCATTGTGATGGGGTTTTTGGCATCTGTCCCAATTACTCAGAGTCTTGAATTGTATATTGCAACTCATCCAGATTACCGTGGAAGAGGTTTTGCAACATTAGTAAGTGCCAAGATGATTGAATATTGTTTAATAAAAGGGATTGAACCACATTGGGATGCAGCAAATCCATTATCTGTGAAGCTAGCGCAAAAATTAGGATATACCCATCCTGAACCGTATAGGTGTTATTATTGGCGTAAAAATCCATGGTCTATTTTAGAACTAAAAGAAGTTTTTCATCCTCAATTTGAAAAAGGATTGGGAAATATTCAATCAATCAAATCAGAGATAGTTTCAGTAATGGCAAAACAACAGAATAAAAACGCTAATTTTACCCTTTTATCACGATTAATTAAGACTCAGTGGATTTTTGAAGAAATTCTTTTAAATATCACTCGTTTTCTCGAAACTAAAATTGTAAAAGAGTCAGATATTCCTCAATTCAAAGAATATGGTGAAAAACTTAAGCAGCAACTTGCGACTCTTGAACGACTCAAAAATAGAGTAAATTTAAAATGAGTTTTTTTCTCTTTAAGAGAGGAGAATAAGCTGATAAATCAGTTTGGTGTGTATTGGAGGAATAAAGATGAGTGTGAACAGATAACTGTAATATTATATACAAATTTATATAAAAAATTGTCTATAACGTTGGTTATTGCGCATCTGTTATAGAATATTCCTAATTTTTACCACATATTCAATTCAAGATTATTGGTAATAGTTGTTAATCGAGATATTTCATCCCTTGTTAAATTCCATTGTGTAGCATGAATGTTGTTCTCTATTTGACTTTTTTTCTTTACTCCGGGGATTGGTATTATGTCTTTATCTTTTAATAGCCAATTAATAGCTACTTCAGCAGGACTAACATCATTCTTTATAGCAATTTGTCTTATTGTTTCAAAGAGGTTTTGTGATCTAATGAAATTCTCTTTATGTTTAAATAATTCCCAATGATTTCGAAAATCATTTTCTAGAAAGATTGTATTTTCATCATAGTTAGTTGTTAGGAAACCACTCAATAACGGATAATATGCCAGTACAGTAATTTCTTGTTGTCTTAGAAATGGTAGAATTTCTTTCTCAATATTTCGATTAATTAGATTGTATTCTAGTTCATTCACTATTATCTCTCCATTCTGTAAATTATCCATAGCTTCTTGCACTAATGCATTTGGATAATTTGACACACCTACAGATCTTATTTTCCCCTCAGTTAATAGATAATCCATTGCTTTTATTGTTTCAGAAATAGGAAAGTAACAATTGGGCCAATGAATTAAATATAAATCTATATAGTCTGTTTGTAATCTCTCTAAGCTTTGATTTGCTGCTTTTATGACGTCTTGATAACTTAAGTGATTGTATGAAACTTTCGTAACCAATACTAGATCTTCACGATCTCCTCGTTTTTTTATCACGTCACCAATAAAATTCTCTGTCAAACCACGGGAATATTCCTCTGCAGTATCAATTAAATTAATATCATTATCAAGTGCGAAATTAAGACAATCGTAGATTTCTTTCTTATCTTGAATTCCTTTTGTTGGATGACCAAAAGCAAGCGTTCCTAAGCCTATTCGAGATATCTTTAGATTTGTTTTTCCAAATTCAATTGTCTGCATTTCTTTTAACCTTGGAAATTTTCTTTAAACGGAGATCATCATTTTATAGGTAAATAATTTACTTAAAAAAATTATTTTTATATCAACTTACTCTGCTCCTTCTGGTTTGATCTCTTTGTCGTCCTTTTTATTGGATCATCTAGTTAAGAAAGGACCACTCACTGATCCTGACTCCTTCCGTGATCTTAACCTTGTCATTGCTCTTTTTCTGCTCCCTCTGGGTATTACTCTCTCCCTTACTCACTCGTATTGCGATCACAGGAGGAATTTTAGTATTGATTTTATATGTGAAAAGTCCACTACGACGCCTTTAGTTCTCATTATACTAAAAACCAAGGTTAGAGATTAATTTCTATTATATGACGAATCATTATCTAAGGGGTCGCCCACTTCCACAGAATGTACATCCCTCATTCATAATTTCTAGAGAATTTATTAATGCCCCACATTCAGAACAGACCATTTGTTCTTCGTTTGGTATATCTAATTCATATTGGTCATTACTTTCTTCCCCATGCACGAAAATTCCATTTGTTTCTAATTCCTCGATCTCTTCTGATGAAACAAGAGGATGTTCTTCACTTAATTCTTCAGGTTTGGAGACTATCCCTGTCATTAAGGAACTAGGTGTGGGTTCAGCAATTAGCTCACTTATAGATTTTGATATCTCCTTTTCTCTTACTTCCTTGTATTCATTCAACGATTTTGATGATACTAATGCATCTGTGGATGTCTCTTGTTGAAATAGACTGGTTAAACCTTTTGGTTTTCTCTTCTTTATTTTTGGAGATTTCTTAACCTTAATTGGTTTTTTTGTCTTCGCCACAGATTTCTTTACCTTTTCTTTCTTTAACCTAGGTTTTTGGTCATGGATAGGTGTTTCCTCTACTTGAGAAGTTGGAATATCGATTAGATCCAGCTCTCTTTGTACTTGACTAGGTAATTGTTGAGCTTCCATGGGAAACTCAACCATCCGTTCGTAAATTCGTCCAGGACCAAACACATCTTCAATATATTGATTAACATCAATCAATTTTTGTAAATCTTCTTTTGTACTGAGCTCCCCTAGCATAAAGCTAAGAGTAGCGATCGCGTGTTTTATCAAAACCTTTTTTATTGTGTTAAAATCAAAATCAAAAACTTGTTTAGGGATGACATGATTTCCCTTTATATTTAACATCTGTATCCGTGTACCTGGATCTACAGAATAACCGAGATCTTTTAAGATGTAAGCGGCCGATACTTGTGGAAGATTGGATTTATATGCCCGTAATGGCTTGTTGATCGCTTTTGGTTTTACAAAATAGCTTGGATCCATTTTCCTGTCTACTAGTTCGGAACGAATCTGATTAGCTTCTTTTTTTGCGTTTTCGTAAATCTGGGAAAGCGTAATAGGATTATCAGGATTATATTGGGCTAAATAAGCATTGATAATCCTTTCTTGGAAATATTTTTGTAGTTTAGAGAAGTCAGCGCGCTTAGATTCTAATCCTGTTAATTCTTTCTCTATCCATGTCTGGGTTTTATGATTAAAATTATATACAATATATTTCTTTTTACCCATTACAAACTGGAAGTCGTATGGTCCATCTTGTTCGAATTGAATAAGATTCTTACTTGTATGTCTAATTCTTTCTCCATCATTTATCCAATAGTTGTCGTTCCTTGAAAAAGAAGCAACTTTCTCATTAAGAACCTTATCTATAAGACTCACTTTATATGTTTTGGATTCTTTATAGGGACTATTAAGTGTAACAGAAAAGTCCAAGGGAAATGATTTAGGAACCCAAAGCCATATACCGTCAGTATCTAACTCTACTACTAAACCTATTTGCTCCAGCTGGTTTGCAGCCCAAAATATCAAATCAGCAGATAATTTTGTAGTGATTCCAGCACAAGGCATACTAGCATTTCTAACACCACCTTTCATCCCAAGTAAACCATAAATACTGTTTAGTGGAACCTTCATCCCAATCTGTGTACTGTCGTGGAATTTTTGTTGGCGTTGTAACTTAGCAGGAATCTCTTTTTTCTGAATTCTCCTTTGAGAAATTATCTGTGATAACCGCTTAGCTTCTATTTTATGACGAACTCTCGTTGCAAAAAAATCATCCATTATCCGAGCTACAAAATTATAGGCTTTTTGACAGACTCGTGAATTAACTGACAACAAAATGGTCATTTTCTTTGTTCTAACATCCAAACTAAGAAAGGAATTACGTGGGAGATTTACTTCTGGTGTATCCTCAAAAATATCGAAGTGGTTCTCACCTAGGCGTGTTGTAAGCTGGGTTGCTTCAATTGAGTTACGAAGCCACTGTTGAAGTGCAACAAAGGGATCCTTTCCAGATAAACTTGAGCCTAGATATGTTTGATTTACAGGAACTTTTTCAATCCCTAATCCATTTTTAAGAATAAATGCCTCTGTCTTTTTTCCATCGAAAGCAAAAATTTCTTGCGAACGAGTGATACCATTTTGAGTAGGGTCATATCTCTTACATTGGGCTTCATTTTTAGCTGAACAAACTGTAGAGGAACATTTAGAAGGCCCTGTATCTTTAAACCTGCAAGGACGATTTGCAGTAAACTTAATTACCCAATCGCCTTCAAAGAAACAACTATTATCTTTTTCATATAGTTGACATACTTGACATCTAGTTAGTGAAACGATACTTGAAGGTTGAAGTTTATATTGACGGATTTGGGAAGGATACATAGAAGTTACATCAACATGAACACCTCTAAGCTGAGTTTTTCCATTTAAAGAAGTTAATTCATCAATCTGAGTCAAAACTTTTGTTGTAACTTCCTCTACGTTTTCAGGTTGAAGAGTAGATATCTTTTCTAAAACGTTTCTGATTGAATTAAGTTTTTTTGAGCGCTCTTGAGGTGGAATACCATTTTTTAAGAGTACAGTCTCTATTTGTTTCAAGTATTGTATTGGATCTTCAATGTACTCTACTTTCACTTCCCCAAGTTTTGCTAGTAGTTGTTGTTCAAATTCTTCTTTAATTACTTTCTTAGCCAATAAATTGCTTTCTTTTACAATTATATTTTGAATGATTTCTTTAAGCTCTAGTAATGCTTCTTTATTAACTGAGTAATCATAATAAAGATCACTTCGCCATATTCCTGGTCTTTTAGCCTCAACCAATCCTCCTGTATAAGCCAAAGACTCGATTATAATGTTTGGGGAGAAAGAATGAAAATCAGTTTTTCCAATACGTCTTTTTCCAATTATTTGATGTTGGTAATCTTCCGCATCAATTAAGAGGTCATCCAATGATCCTGCGCGCCTTGTAAGCAATTCTGAAGCTGGTACTGGAAATATTTGACCCATTGAAATGAAAAAATCTAGCACAAGTTCCCGTACATATTTCCAGGTGATGTAGCCATCACAACCAGCATACGCAGCTGCTGAGACAGGATCATTTTTGATGTTAAATAGCGCTTCTCTCCCAATTGGAATAATTTTCAGTTTCTTTTTAACACTTGGTTTGAGTCCCAGATCTTTTTTAGGAAGGTAACTGTACTTTTCATTAAACAGATATGCGTCTAGGTGGATGATTCCCGCACCTGCCACGTGATCAATGTGGGCTGAAGAATAATATTTATTGAGGTCTTTTCTACTTAGATTTCTTCTTTGGATTTTAAATTTGATCTCAAAACCAGTCTCCCTTTCAAATGAAATATTGTGCTTTTCTGAACGAATAGCAAGAAAGGGAATATCAAATCGCCCTCCAAAGAAATCTGTAATCACATCAGGCCGATATTCATCCACGTATTGATAGAATAATTGAATTAACTCTTTTTCTGATTTTACGATAATTACTTGTATAGAGTATCTCTCGATGACATCTGAACTAACCTTTGGTGTTTCAGAGTATTCCCAATCGACCCATGGTTTCGGATGATCATCATCCATTTGACGCAGGAGTATATCGAAACTCTTAATGTCTTTTGTATTAACGACTTTTGAATTAATGATTAATCTGTTTTCACTACCAGTAAAGATTGAAATCATCGATATTTCGTCTTTATTGGGATTGGGATCACGTGTACGCTCAAAATCTGTCTCTATATCAAAAGCTAAGAGACGTAAGTGGGGTGGTGTTTTATCAGGAATTGGAGAAAGACTTCTAATTTCCCCTTGGTTAATTTCAGCTAAGTACCATGTTCCAACACGAACATTATGATCTATTGCACAACGATGGTGAAACAGCACATCGGCTTCTCGCCATTCCTCCACACCAGATATTTCTTCGGTCTTTGCCCTTAAATTTGGCACTGATCCTGGACGATCAGCTGTTACTTTTAGAAATGATTGCTTTACCAAAAAAGTAAGATCAGCTGCGTCAAAATACTCTCCTTTCTCCACTTTAACTACCTGTTTCTCTCCAACTTCCCTAATTTGGTTTATTATTCTGTTTATCTCTTGTAGTGGCAAATTTTTCTCAAGTAATAAATAGTAATAAGGCGCATGTCTTAAAAATGCCTTATGTTTCTGATACTCTTCATCTAAAAAATAAATCTGGATTCCATTTATTAATGTTGATTTTCCATATTCCCTATTTTCGTATTGAGGGTATTCTTCATATGTATCCTCCCATTCACTATGAGTTTCATAGTCTAATATGAAAATAGGAATTTGTCCCCTCTGATTGTACCGAAAGGGTGTAAACCATGACCGATAACCAGGATTAAAGGACTTCATTTGACCTTGTTTCGACATGGAATCTACCCAGACTACAATTTACAAGCACACGACAAATCAATAGGAACGCAGCTTACTGTTCCAGATGTGAATTTTTAGAGTATTAATCGTTTCCTTTTATATCAATCGCAATTTTCAGGCGATATTTTCCTCTTGATGCTGTTGAAACACAAGAGTATCATATTTGGAAAAAGCCCCTCGTCTTAATCAAGTATTATAAAGTGACTTATTTCGATTTAAAAAGCTACATGATACCTTTAGGCTTTTATAAAGAGGATACTTTTATTAATGTGCCTTTATAAACTTCAACGATTTTAGTCGGAATCTTAAATATGAGTGGCCATGCATGACTATAAAGGATTTGACAAGGTGAACCATACCCAAAGAACTACCATGAGTGATCCATATGAACTAACAGTGATTTTCCGAAGAATCCTTGATGATTTATCCTCCAAATTCTCTTCACGCCTTGGTAATAGTAATTTGTTTATTAATATGTTTGGATTTCATCTTGAAACAGAAAAAGAGCAAAAAAAAGCTATAACGATTAGTGCAGCATATTTATTACTCGCTCAAATGATAGTTTATCGAATATTGAGTGAAAAACGTTGTGATCTCCCTAAAGTTCATCTAAACTCATTTAACACTCCAAATGACTTAGCTAGGTTTCTTAAGAAGGCTTTAAGACTTAAATATGATCCTATTTTTAGTATAAACATTATTAAAGATTTAGATGACAGCACCTTCAAGCATATAAAGGATTCAATTAAAGTAATTATTAATATGAAGCCAGAATTACTTCAATATGAGATAATAGCTCTCATTTTCAATAATTTAATCCCATTGTCACTAAGGAAACAAATTGGGGCATATTATTCAGGGATTAAGACTGCAAGACTCTTGAGTCATTTCGCTATTTCAATTCCCTCGGTAAAAGTTCTTGATCCAGCATGTGGGAGTGGAGCACTATTAGTTTCAGCCTACAGGCGTAAAAAAGAACTTTTGAAATTCCAGAAAGGAACCTTTTCGATTGAGGATCATCGACGATTTCTCTCTTCTGACATCACAGGTCTTGATGTGATGCCTTTTGCAGTCCACCTTTCCGCAATCCATCTTAGTCTCCAGTCGCCATTTTGGAATATTAATCAGAATAGATTAGCAGTATGTGATTCCACTTTTGTTACCCCAAATACTAAAGTTACACTGTTATCACATATAATAAATGATGAAATTGTAATAAATATCCCAAAACAAATAACTCTTGATTTTGTTGATCTTGTGATCATGAATCCACCGTTTGTTCGACAGGAAACATTAAATAAAATTAGGATGTCTTATAAGGATGAATTAGAGAAGGCTTTTAGTGAATATTCACCTCATTTTGATAAAAAAATGGGTTATCATTGTTATTTCATTTTTCTTGCTGATAGATTTCTAAAGCCAGGAGGAAAACTAGCTGTAATTATTCCTGCAAGCTTTTTAAGAATTGATACAACGCTCAAAATAAGAAAATGGTTAATGAAGCATTATCAAATTCAATATATCATTTGTCAACGAGATAAACCAAATTTTTCTGAAAATACTGCATTTCGAGAAGTAGTGTTAATCGCCAAGAAAAAAGCATCCACAAAAAAAATCACTTATATCATCATTCAGGATCTTGAGAGTAAAGAATTTCCTGAAAACATTCTGAATCAAGGAAAAATACCCGATTTATGGGAAGAAAGAAAAGTTTCCTCCGATAAAGTCTCTTCTAATAATCTTTTTCTACCTATAGCTACAATGAGTAAGTTTGATCTAAATGAGAAATGGAAAGTTATTACAAAACATCATGCATTGATTAAATTTGACGTGTTTCTAAGATCAAAAGGGATTGAATGCAAACGTGGGATTGAGACTTCAAGAGGTTTCAAGATTCAAAACATGGTATTAAATGACTTTGGATCCAATTACCTACAGCCAAGAGATATTTGGATTTCTGATGATGAAACTCAATTTCATGTCAATGCAGTCAATCGTCATTCCAGAGTAAAGATAAAAATACCAAAAATGTGTGTTCATCTGCATTTACGTCGAGTAACTGGTGAGAAAAGACTAGACATTAGCAATAAAAGAGAGTTTGTAGTTACATCTTCATTCTCTCAATTTAAGGAGTTTATTGGATCTGAAGAAAAGGGGAGTAACGCTATCTCTTCAATTAATCTCAAAGATTGGAGAACGTACGTGGAAGAGAGACTTACTCATCTAATGATTGCTAGGCGCTTTGATATTAGCGCTTCAGGGACTTTTCTCTTTTCTTTCTTTAGTAAACAAAAAAGAGCGCCACCAGGAGTAATGTGGAGTTTCCCAAGTATTTCAATGGAGGATGCAAAGGTCTTGTGTTTGTTTTTCAATAGCACGATAAATTTACTTCAAATTTTCCTCAATAGAGTAGAAACTCGTGGTGCATGGATGCAACTACATGAGTACGTCGTTAAAGACATAGAATTCCCTGATATTTGCTCATGGACGGATGAACAGAGACTTCCATATTACGATTTGTTTGAAAAGCTCAAAGATAAGGAATTTCCTCCAATATGGCAACAACTAGCCATGAATGTTCCTGTTTCAGAGATTAATAATCAAGATTTCAATTTATTAAGAAATCAATTCCCTAACTTTGAAAATATTGTCGGAGTTCAATTTAAACCACGAAAGATCCTTGATTTGTTGATTTTAAAGAGTCTTAATTTTGAAAACTCTCATGAGTTTGAATCGTTACTTGGAAAAATCTATCAGGGTCTTTTAATCGAAATTGCTATCCTTAAAAAGATGATGAAGTAGTTTAACGATTCATAATAAAGGACATATTAATCAAATAGGTATGAAGGAACTCATTAAGTTTTCAATATTTGAGAAAGAATCAATAAAGGAAAACTTTTTCTTATTACTTTGACACTTAAACTAACGACACAATTATGAACAAAAAGAAAGAGAATAAACAAAATAAGGAGTTTTTGGCAAAATGTCCTTCTGGGGACGACAATTAGAAAGATTTAGAACAGAAATAATTGGAGGACTAGCAGCTCTTATTCTAATACTTGCTGGCCTCTTTATTCCTACCCTTATCCCTGATCAATTAGCAAGAGCGCCTCCTGGTTATGAAGACGCAACTTGGATTAAAAATTTGATCTCAATACTTCTCATTGGAATGGGTATCCTTTGTTTTGTTTGGCTTGTAATAATCCATCGATTTATTTTCCATAAAAGCAAGAAAGATTACATGTACTGAAACTTATTGTCAAATCCTGCTACAATTAACACAGAGGTCGATTAATGCCCAAAAAAATAAAACCTGTTGTTGTTTCCTCAAAAGTGTGGGAAATTCTTCTCGAGATTGAAGCTTTACGAACCAAGGAAAGAAAGCTAATTCGTAACCTGTGGTATGATTTAAAGGAGCAACAACATCGTAAAATACATCAAATGGTGTTCGAACAAGCTTTACAGTCAAATTCGGCCTTTCCGTCTGTTTCCAAAAAGGAACTCGATAACTGGGTTTCAGAAAACATTACTACAGTCTTCATTACTCTCATTGAGCAAGGTGACATTATTGTTCAAGAGGAAGAGCCAAGTAAGCCCCGTAAATGGATATATAAGGGAATGGATAAGATCAAGAAGAAAATAAGCGAAACCCGTGAAAAGGATTCCAGTGAAGCAGAGGATTCCTCAAATTAATTCCAAACAGTCTCATCCAATTTTAAAATACTTACCCATCTATCGTTTAAAGATGGAGGAAAAGAAATATTCATCATCAACTAACTCAATCTGCGAAAAGAAGGCCTAGCTCAAAGAATGTCATCAATACTCTTCTAAACATTTATACTCAATTGAACTCATTGAAATTAAGTGAGGAAGAGAGCTTAAACATAGTGCTGAAATTCACTTGTCTACTCTTTTTAAATCCAGAAAACATTCCCTCGTCTTCAGGAAAACGCTTCAAAAATTGGATAGAAGTATATAACTATCATGGCAACCCAAAAGATATATTTCTTTTAATAGAAAACATTTCAAGTTTAGTAACTCTAGAAATCCTTTTTCCTATTAGAAAAAAGGCCAAAAAAAAGTTTCAGAATAATAAGATAAATTCAATTGACTGGGGGCCCATTGCTGATAATCTTTCACAAAAATTTATATGGATTAGAGATTATTCTGATTGTAAAACCAATTCTGAAAGTCTAATTACCCTAGAAATCTTTGATACTCTTGTAACTCAATTAAGAAAATATTTTTCCACTTCAAAAAAAATTGCTGGAAATGTTTATACTCCTTATCAGTTTGCAGCCTATATAGCAGAAGAAAGCTTTATTTACTGGTTAAGAAACAATTTCCATGAATTTAGTAATACCTTTTCTGATCTACGCCAGATAGATGAATTAGATCTCAAAACAAAACACATTATTCTGGGGAAAGTGGAATCGATCAAAATTTGTGACCCTGCATTAGGTACTGGTGTGTTTCTATTTGCAGCTGCAAATCTGTTAATACGGATTTTAAGGATTCTAAACCCAACTCTATCCATAGAGAAAATAAAATCTCTGATATTGAAAAGAAACCTCTATGGAATAGATATAGATCCGATAGCTATCAGAATTTCACAAATGAAATTTTGGTTGTGGATTTATAATCAGAAGAGTTTCAATTTAACTGATCCAATCAGTTTTAAATGTAATCTTTACAGTGGAGACGCCCTTTTTGGCTTTCAAAAATTACCATTAGAATACAGTGAAAATAAAATTGTCGAAATGGAGTTAAAGAAGAGAAAAACGTTACTAGACCTTTATTATGATCATTATTTTTTCGAACAATTCAATATATATGAAATCATGATTCCTTCGACCACGAACCAAAAGATTAATCAGCTTTTCAATACTTGTGCTAGCTTATTGAAGTATCCAGGATTTCAATATTTCATTTTAGAAGGGGATAGGGCAGTCTGGAATCGTGAAAAGGAAAGTCTTGACAGTAAAATTTTAAAGAAAATCCGATACTCAATTTCAAGTTCTCAAATATCTGATTTTAAACTCTATGCTGTTTTCTCATCCCCAATAGATCTATCTGTAGATAAATCATTGGCTTATCATCTAGAAAGCAAAAGGAATTTAATATTAAAATTCCATTGGGCAGATTTTAACTTCCCGAAGTTTGATTTAATCATTGGCAATCCCCCATTTGTAGCATTAACGGATATGCCGATGATTGTACGAAAAATGTTACAAAAAGTATATCCAGAAATATATACTGGGAATAATGATCTATCTTATTTTTTTATTACGAGAGCATTGTCAGCTTTAAATACCAACAACGGAATTCTATCTTTCATTCTCCCAAAATATATATTACACAGTCTATATGCAAGGAAAATCAGAAAATGTATTTCTAAATCAGCAAGCATTCTAGAAATACATGACTTGACAGATTTTACACTATTTCAGAATATAAATATTAAGAGTATCATTATACATTTGAAGAAGTCTCATACTCCCGCTGATCAAAGTTTTATCTATAACAAGTACCAAAAAAATGGCTCTCAAGTTTTAAGAAAACCCTGTAGAGTCTATCAATTTAATCTAAAGCCAGAAAAATGGATTTTGCTTGATTGGCTTAAGCTTAATATCCTTTATAGAATTAGAGAAAATTCTAATCTGACACTTAAAGACGTAGCTAATATTAGCAAGGGAATTGAAACTGGTTGTGATCATATTTTTGCACCGAAAGACCCATTCTATTTTTCCAGAGTCTTAAAGATTAACAAATCCCATGTCAAACCTTGGATCAAAGGAAAAGACATTACGCAATTCTCACTTTGGAGAACGGAAAGAGAGGTTCTTTTTGCTCCTAACTATCGAAACGATGAAATCAGCACAAACAAGAAGATCATGAGTTACCTTGAGCGTAATAAAAACCAACTATTTAACAGAAGTCGAATTTTGAAATATTACTTATGGCGATCGGGGGATGAAAGAAAGACAATAAAGTGGGAAAACCCTAAGATTGTTACTCCCTATAAAGCTCCAAAAAATACCTTTGCAATTGATTGGAATGGTTGTCTTTCCTCGAAGGATGTTGTTTGGATAGTTCCTAAGAAAAAATACTCTGATAAAGATTTTCTTCTTTTTATAGTCGCATTACTAAATTCCAAAGTCCTAACATTCTTTGCTTTAAATTCTATTAAGGACCTTGGTGGACTCTATGAATATTATCCGAAACAAATCGAAGATTTTCCTCTAGTTGTACCAAAGTTTGATACGACAGAGTACACATCCGTGTGTAAGCTTACTTCCAAGATTATAAAATGTAAAGACGAGATTGAAAAGAATTTATTGGAAGAAAGACTGAATAATCTTATTTTTGGAATTTATGGTCTTTCTCAAAAGGATAAACAGTTTATAATGGAGTTTTCAAACTGAAATTTTCTCTAATAACATTAATAAGCATTTGAAATTCTCATTATGCTGAAAGGAATAATTTCTTATTAAATTTAGGAATTAATGTGTCAAAGTAATCCAGAGCCTTTTTATGGTAGCTTTGTTCCAACTGAGGATGAGCTTTTAAAGTTACAGAAAATTCATCTCTTGTTAACTTGAAGATTAATGCAGCAAGGGCATCTATAGTTGTGATTGAATCTTGGTAATCAATTTCCAATCTAGCTTTCGAAATGGAGGAAGTTACCTCCATTTTTCTTCTTGCCCAGTCTTTTCCTTGAGGAATAAAATTTTTGACTAAAGAAACCATTTTCTGGTGGAGTTCTTCATTAGGATTAAACAAAGGTATCGGCATATTATCCATTATATACTGATTGATATTTATTCCATAGCAAAGCTGGCGTATTCTAAACTCAAATGGAATTGAACACATGATCCCGGCTAAATAGAATTCCACGCTACTAATATTTGGAAGATTATAGAGGCAAATAACACTATTCGATATAACAGATTTAGGTGGAAGAATTGCAATCCGCATTCGTCTGCGTCGGTGATTCCCTGAAAAATTTTTCCATACAATGATAGTTTGATCCCAAAACGAGACTTTCCCCTGGTATTCTTTAAATGATCGAACCCAATATCGAGGATGAGTAGTATCAAATCCTAACCGCACCAAATGACGTCCTTCTATAAGGGGATGAGGAGTAACATTTGTGACTAGTAAATCACGATCATTAGTCATATCTATTCCTCGTGACGTTTTACAACCCCATAAATCAGATGAAAGGGTAGGAAATTTGGTCATCTTTTGAATTATTTTCAACTCGTATTGATTTCTTACAGCTGGAACGATACATTGAGGTGAGGCATTAAGAACGTCCTTTTGCGTAAAATAAATGAGGTTCTCAGATGCTTCTGAGAGGTTCTTCACACTTATTCTTGAAACTTCATCTGTTGATGAAATTTCTTTAATAAAAGGGAATACTTCCCCTGCAGCGCCTTTTTGAGCTATTATGATAAGAATACTGAGTCCAGATTCCGCGTCAGGAAACATCTCCCTATTTGAGATAATTTCAATAATTAAATGCAGATTCATTTTTGTAAGCATTACATGTCGTAGAGGCTGACTATAATATTCTCCGAGAAGTCCACCAGGAAGGATGATGCCCATAAATCCATCAGAAATGCATAGATCATAGAATCGTTCGAAAAAAAGTTTAAATGAGTTTTTTTCTCCAGGTTGCCACTTAAAATACTTGTTGAAATACTCTGTAGTCTTTTTGTAAAATTCTTTTAGCTTAACATACTTAGAATGGGATTCAGTGTCATTAATCCGAATAGTGTTAATTTTTTGGGCATGGTTTCCTCTACCAATCGCAGTAGAGCCTAACCACTCACGATCGTAAAGCTTCCATTTATCCCAAGGAGGATTACCGACAACAGCATTGAATCCATACCTATCTGCAAAGAAAACTTCAGGAAACTCAATTTCCCACAAGAATGCCATAAATTCTTTATTTTTAATATCAGACATTAAAGAGAATATAGGGATTGGAATCATATGATCAAAGATTTTGCTTGCTAGCTCAACCTGCAACTGCTCACTTTTTTTCCGATTTTCGAATATTTCTTCACGATCTAATTCGTTCCAAAGAGTTTCTTGTATCTGATTTCGTTGAGTAAGAAGAAGGTTAATTTCCGAGGAATACTCTGAAAAAATCTTATCTCTGGCTTCAATGTTCATTCTAATAGGAGAAATCAGGGAGTTCCCTGTTTTCAGATTGAATTGAACAGCTATACATGCTAATTTCATTATTTCCGGTGTGAAAATCTCTTCAAGGACCTTATTTCGTGCCTGTTGCACAATTTCGGGATCAACATCTACTCCATATATCATTGATCTGATAATATGAAGTTTCCAAACGTCTAATGTTAAATTGTCTCTTTTTCCCACCAAAGAAAAATCGAGTGCTAGTTTTTTTTGAAAATAAGTATTGAAATGGTTTACATAAGAAGATGAATGAATTTTTTCCCATAGCTCCTTTAAATAATCTACAAAGAAATGGATAACTTCAGTTAAAAATACACCATCGCCCATTGCTGGGTCTACAAAACGTAATGTTAAAACATCGTCAAGTAAGTCTGATATGGTTGAATAGTCAGTAGTTGATTGTAGACGATTCCAAAAACACTCTGAAATTATTGGTTCACAAACCTCACGGACAATCTGCCGTGCAATTGCAGGATGAGTAAAGAATTGACCATGTTGTTTTTTTTTGACAATCATTGAGTTTTTGTAAAGCATTTGAAATTCCTATTTTCTGTTATGAGAACATTACTTGGCTTTTTCAACACGCATTTGGACGATATTCTTTAGCTTGTTAAATAACCTATCTATTGATATTTGTGAAAGTGTAAACAGATTAGCTAGAAATTCATCAGTAAGTTGTTTTAATGTATATGGTTCTTCTTGTATGACAGAAAAGGGGGACTGGTTTAAAACTTGAAAAAACACATTTATTGCGTTTTTTGAGAAATTATCGGTTAAAAACTCATAACTAGGTATCTTGAGTAATTCATATTCGTATACTTTAATATCCAAACCACCTTCACCCAAATTACTACGTCCTAATAGTTCTAATTGTAAAGTGGTATAAATAGAATTAAGATACAAGAAATAATGGGCGAATAAGTAAGTTTTTTGCTGAAGTTCGTTGTGGAGAAATTGAATACCATAAAAACGAGCATCAAAATAAAATTCCTGCGGATTATAGAAGAAAGGAAACCGATCATTGATAGTCATGAGACATAAAAGATTAAATGCTTTATATTCATCTGATGGTAAGGAATACCAATATTTTCGGGACTTACAAGTTGGTCGCTGGTTGAATTTTTTTCCCATAGTAGGGATCCATTGTTCTCCCCAACGAATGTATTCTTGTATCCCTGTTTTCAATCCATCACTAGAAGAATGGTGAGAAATCAATATCACAACATATATGAGGTCTTTTTCCTGTATTTCATAAGTAGGGAGTTTACGAGGGGATTTTACCAAGTAATTTGGTACCCAGATTGATCCATCAGCATCTTTAAAAGAGTAATCCCAAGAAGAGTTTTCTAAGTTGGTATCAACACGATGCATCCAATATTCCTTTTCAATTAGGAACATAGGCTCATTTAGATAAAATCCTTGCTCTAAAAACTCCTTAATTATAAGTTCATCCTTTAAATATAGTAACAATTCTCCTGTTTCTGGATTCCAACTAGATATGAAGAATCTATTTGATTCTCCAGGTTTTCCTACATAAAAAAACTCATTTGCACCACTAGTAAACCCTCTCCGTACTCGTGCAATTTCACCAAGACTGATTAGAGCCGCGTTATATTTCTCCATTAAAAGGAAGTATTCTTTTGGAGCACGAAGATATACTCCCCACTTAGATTTTCTGTAAAGGTTTTTTTGTTTTATTGTAAATACTCGGAGTTCTGATGAAAAATTACGTAAAGTAGAGAGTTTATTGTTGATCAGTAGTTTAAGATCGTTTTTATCGCGAATTGATATGAAATTAACCAGTTCATTATTATTGAAATCATGGATTGATGTAATTTTCTTTCGTATTAAATTCAAGATTGCTACATTAACATCTGCATTAGGAATTATCTTTTTTTGTGTACAATTTATAATTGATTCAATCAAATAGTGCTTAAGAAGAAATTGTTGAAGCTGTAGGCCATAATCCACGTCTAACCAAGAATTGGGTATTATTAAGCCCAGATTATCTCCCTCTTCCAAGAAAAGTGTTGCATGAATCAAGAAATAAACATATAGTCCGGATCTCCCAGAGAATGCTTTTTCAGAAGAGTTAATAGCTTGGGTTATTTCTTGGAGATCCTCTTTTATTTTACTCTTCAAAAATTCCTTAAAACCTAATGATAATATCTCATGACGTGTATAGGGGGGATTCATAAGTAATGTTGTCGTACCTGAACTCTTCCTAGAGAATATTGGTGATTCTCTACTATAATTGAAAAAATCATCATTGAATATTACCCATTTAACCGAAGAGATTTTATTTACCTGAAGGAAATAATGAATAGCACATTTAGCGATATTTGCTAATAATGGATCTTTTTCAATACCAATTAGCTCAATTCGCTTAGAAAGAAGTGTTTTAGATTCAAATAAAACTTTTAACGCACCTAAGAGAAATATCCCAGTACCACATGCAGGATCGATAACTCTTGTGGTTTTTTCTGTAATATTTTGATTACAAATGAAGTCAATAACACGTAATGGAGTAAAGACCTGTCCTTGTGATTGTTTTCGTTGCTCAGGAATTCCAAATTCAAAAATATATGGCAATAATAATTTACTATTTTCTATAGTAACAGCTTTTAAGTTTTGAATCAAATCAATTGATTTTAAGCAAGATTCCCAATCCATAAATATTTGGTCGATAAGTTTATTAAGAGGAAATTCCTGAACATCCAAAATTGGAATTCGAGGGTCTGATTTGCTTGTCAATTTCCAAAGATCCCTAAATAAATTAATAAATTGGTTATGAGCTTCATCAAAAGTGATTTTTCCCATAATATGAGATTGATTTAAGATATTAACATTATCTAGAAAAAGATCTAGCTCATCAGAATTTCCTAGCCTTTGTAACGTGAAAAGGGTTTTATCATAAAAAAGGGTGATCAAAATAGTCGACAAGGGTTTTACTAACGTTGTCAAATTGTCCTGCCACTCACTCCACGAAATTTCATGTAAAACAGCGTTAATCTTATTACAAATAGGGGATCCTTGAATGAGATTTTTTTTCAGCTGAATTTCCACCGAGGGATATAAACAATTAAAAAAATCCAGAAAATACTGAGGTGCGATTTTTTCAATTGAAGTCATTCTTGTGGATCTCCATGTGGTTTTTTATTCCTTTATCAGTGTTAAATACTAAAGAATGAATCTAATGGAGTGATTTTTGGTATAATAATAGCATAATATTCACAGATCTCAACCATAGGGCATAAAGGACATTTTGGTTTCTGAGCAATGCAAACCATGGCCCCCAGATCTAATATCCCTTGATTTATTGTCCAAATGTCCGTTTTATTTTCAATTATAGCTTTTGAAAGCTTCCATATTTCTTTATCAAATTTAGCATTTTTTTCCCATTCCCATAAGCCGAAAATACGTTCAAAAACTCTCTCAACGTTTACATCGACAATTGCAGCAGGTTTTTCAAAAGCAAAACTTAGAATCGCTCCGGCAGTATAACGGCCAATACCTTTAAGAGTTAAAAGATCATCTAAGGTAGAGGGGAATTTTCCATTTTTCTCAAAAACGATTTGTTTAGCAATTTCATGCAAATATTCACCTCTACGTTTGTATCCCAATTGATCAGTAATTTTCTTGACGTCCTGTATTGGAGATAGGGCCAAGCTTTGAATGGTTGGAAATCGTTTCAAGAATTTTCTATAAATTGGAGTGACTATTTCTACATTTGTCTGTTGAAGCATAATTTCGCTCACAAGAATCTTATATGGATCACGAGTATGTCGCCATGGTAGATCACGACCATTTAATTGAAACCATTCAATCAATAATTTGACAAAAAGGATTAAGCGTTCATTCCGGGTAATTTCACCAAAAACCTGTTTTTTCCTAGAAGCCATGTTCCCCTTCTTACGCTCAGTCATCTCATACTGCTTAAATTCGCCTATATTTATTAGATTTTCAGATAGAGAAACATATTATTGATTGAGTTCTATATTCAGAAAAGACTTCAGTAATAACTTCTGATTCGATGGTCAGCCTCAATATAGTTTTTCTTTACCTCTTGATCTTCTGGATTCATTTGAAGAACTTTTGAAAAACAATATTTTGTTTTCTCCCAGTTTTTCATTTGAAAATAAAGTTGTTCGAGCTTTTTCCAAGCAGCAATTGAATTTGAGTCGATCCTTAAGGCCTGTTGAAAGTAAACTTCTGCAGTGAATAAATCTCCAGTCTCGATTTTTTTCGTTCCTTCCTTTATAATATCAATGACTTCTGATGATTCTGTACTGATCTCCTCTAAATTGAGAGAAGAAGAGCAATATGGGCAATTAACCAAGCCAACTAAACTGAGGCTTTCAAAACACTCTTTACATATTAATCGTGCACATTCAGGGCATTTTACACGATCAGTAATACCACTTTTTGTCTCTGTACAGAGTGAACAGAAAAACAGTCCCCTATCACCATTAATAAATTTATTCAAAAATAATACCAAATAATGTTTGGGAAAAGATTGAACTTAGGATTATTTTAAACTTGTCAACCTGAGTTTTATCTATCAAAAATTAGTTCTATGCGGATGAGCTCTTCTATTATTTCAATTTAATATTATTATTTCCAGAAATGAGTTAATAAAAACCATTATCTTTCACATTCTTTTTCTTGTTGGAATAGGATTACTAGTTGTATGGAGAAAGAAATAACTCAAAAAGTTATGAAATAAGGATATAAATATTTAAGTAATTATTTTACCATGTTAGAATCTTCTTTTTCTTCAATAATTGAGATTTTTGGCAATTCATTCTTTCTGACAGTAATTATAATAATATCTCATTTCTCTATATATTCTAAAGTGAAATGAAAATTTTTCCAACTAGGATTGTTCTTTTTATTTTTTCTACTATTAAATGAGGATGAAAGTTACAATGAGTGAAAAAGAAAAGAAAGAGAGTACAACAAAGAAATTAGGACGATTTTTGGGGAAAAAAGCGGTTGACGCTGGTCATATCATAGATCGAGAACTTAGAAAAGCAGGAAAAATTGCTAGGGATGAATTTAAAGATTTTGATATCACTAATGTCACCGTAGAGGCACCAAAGAAACCCAAAGGTGAATCAATCGTTCATTTTACTCGTCGTGCCCGTCCTACAAAGACTTATACTCAAGCTAACCGCACAGTACAGTTTTTCTCTCGTAACCCAGAGAAAAAGGAAATGAACCCAGGAATTGATGGATTAGTCAGTTTCTCGATTCTTATTGTTCCTTTTGCAGTTCTTATTGGAGCATTAATCATACTCGGAATACTTAATGAACTTATGGCAATATTTCTTTTATTCCTCTATGCAATTCTTATCGCAATTCCTGGAGCTTATCTTGGACTTGATTCTATCCTAGCAGGTGCACGATCTGTCATTAAAGGAGGAACAGCAACAGTTATGGCGATCTTTCGAGGTTTCTTTGAGTTTATTTCTCTTTTGTTACAAGGAATAGCTGAATTGTGCCTATTATTATTAAACGGATTATTTGGGTTTGCAAAAGGAGCATTTGAAACTTTAGCAGATTATATTGTATTTATTGGGGTTTATATAATATTTGCTGGCGTAATTTACATTTTTCTTCAATTAATAAATATTGATCAAATTACCACTTCTTTTATAGTACTGGGATTTCTAGTTCTATTGCCAGCTCTCCTACCTGCAAGTATCGCCCATCGTTATTGGCTTCTTTGGAGATTGAATCGTCAACCAACATGACAAAAATACCTGAATTAAAGGATATAATTCAGGAATGCTTTCTGAATTTAATAGACTTAATAAGGTTTCAACTCATATTTATGGAGTATTAAACATGGTTACGACAAATTTAGATGATATAGACCTAACAATTATTCGTTATTTGAGCCATGATGGGAAAGAATCGTATGAAAATATAGCTAATCAGTGTGGTGTTTCAGCACAGACTATTTCCGACCGTGTGAAGAAATTAAGGAATAAACAGATAATTAAAAAGTTCTCAATAATAATAGATCCAGAGAAAGTAAATTATCCAATCGAATTCATCTGTGAATTAGATATAAATGCTAGTGTAATGGATGATGTACTAGCAATACTGGAACAAATCGAAGAAATACATGTAATTAAAATTACTACAGGGATCCATGACATTTTATGTTTAGGTAATGCTCAGAACATTGACAATTTACATAACATTGTCGAAAGAAAAATATCTACAATTCCTGGTGTGAATAAAACTTATACTTCTATAACTTTAAAGAAAATTAAACAGAATCAGATATTGAATTTTGACAACTAGTTAAAGTCCTTGAGTACTCTCTTTTTGAAACCAAAGCATTATATATAATCATCTATAACATAAGTTTTGAAGTAGAGCTCAGTTCATTACCTGTTTTCTGGTGGTTATATGTCTTCAGATCATGTGGTAATTTTCATCTTTCTAAATTTTCTCTCCTTAATTGCATCATTAGCTGGTCTTGTTGCTTTATTATTGGGGATTGATCTACAACTGATTGGCGGGTGGTTTCTCCTACTAGGAGCTGAAGTTATCTTCTGGTTCATGTTAGAACGTGAAATTAAGAATACTCGCGCCTTTGGTCTGCTTTCCTCATTCTTACTAATCGTTATAATCTCCTTTGTCCTGATCGGTGATCTTGAATTAATAAGTTCACGTATTGATGTGCTATTTTTAGTCATTTATTTGCCATTTCGAACAATCTATCTTGGTGTACCCCATGAGGAATTAACATTTGCAATTCTTTTCAGCTCAGTGGTCACTATTTTTTCTGGGATAATAATTATTTTTACTAATGATTTTGGACTCATATATTATTCTGCAATAGCACTTTTTATTGCTGGAGAGTTTTTGTATTTCTGGAAAAAGGAAAATGACGAATTCTATCACCGAATATTTGGAACTCTATCCTCTGGTATCATATTCTTGCTTCTGTTACTTGTCTTTATTCCTATTGAAAACACACCTGAATTTCGCTTAGATTTATTTATTATTCTCATCTATATCCCATTCCGTATTTTTGAAAGCTCTTTACCAAAGACTGCAATAAAAGGCCGAACAGTGGCATTTCAATTGTCTTATGGACTTTTAGGATTAGGATTAATACTTCTAGCAACCGTTATGGAAGCATTACTCGCTTTGGAATACTTTAGTCTTCCCATTCCAAGCTATACTGAAAAAACATGGGTATTACTAGAATTCACCTTTGATCTATTACAAACAACTCCAATTTGGTCATTAGGTGGATTCTTGTTCATCACATTCCATTCGCTTGACATCAGCTCACTTCTTTTAGGGGGACTTGGGATATTCATCATTAGTGAGATTATCTTTTTCTTTAAGTTAGGAACTTCAATAATCTCCAAGGAGAGAGAAATTACTAAAAATTCAACGTATTTTAATCTACACGCGATACTATGGTACTTCGATCTGTTAGTAGCTTTATCAGGGGCGTATATTGCTTTCTTCATCTTAGGAGAGTACCAGAACTTCCTGGAAACTTCTAATTTTCTGACAGTACTATTTCTTGTCTTAGTTGCTTATTTGTTTTTTAAATTAATAATGAATTGCCTAACAACAACATATTGGGGCCCGATCACCCTCGCTTTCCTCGCACAAGCTGGTCTTTTAACCAGTATTGCCGTTACCTATTTATTTACCGAAACAATTGTTGTAGAAAGCATGCGAATTGAACCATATGTGATCGGAATAGCAGTTGGTATTTTAGCTATTTTTTGCTTACTGGTTGCCACTTATACAATTTCTGAGAGATTTAAATCACTTCTCCTATATTTGTGGGTAGCTTGGACAACAATTAACCTTGGTGTTTCGATTTTTGGCCTATTTCAGCAAAACAATGACCTAATACTTGTAGGTGTACCACTAACAATTCTAACAATGGTAATAACCGTTATTTCGTCACGAGAAAAACTTTGGGGGGTCAGCAAAGGACCAAAAAAAGCTCCTCCTCTCCCTCCCATAACCGAGGCCCCACCTCCCCCAAAAACAACTGAATCCCCGATTCCCCCACCAACTAGTCCTCCCCCTCCTCCATCAGTGAGTTGGGGTCCCACACCTCCGTCTAAACCTGAAGTTACACCCTCTCCTCCACCCGCTGAAACACAAGTGAAGGAGAAAAAGAAAGGTTCTGATAAATTGAAGAAAATGTTGCTGGATGAATTAGATAAGTACTAAAGTTATAATTTATCAAACCCTGAGGTGAAGTTTAATTTATAGGGAAAGGGAGAGCAAACGATCCTATTATTTCGTTATTTACCAAGATTTCGAGGTTTATGTGGAAGTTCGAGGTAAAAATTCAAACAATCATCAAAACTTTTTTTTAAACGGGAGTTATGGTGATCAAGGAGAATCTGTACAGATATAGGGTTATAATAAGAAAAGAATGAATAACAATTAAAAAATAAACTGACTACTAAACTGATTTAACACCTACAAAGTAAAGTCCTTAAAAGTAATAAAGATCGTTTATATATCAGTCAAAAGAGGTTAAAATAATGAGTGATGTAAGTAGTGGACTAATAAAACTTGCTTATCGTGGAGTAGCAGGATTCTTCGTTTTACTCTTTCTGTTTGTATTTGGTATAGTGGGAGTTGCTCTTGGATTTGCAGGAGGCCTTGTAACAGCCTTATCTTGGATTCCATTGATCTACCCAGAGATATTGGTAGATGTACCAATCATGGTAATTGGTAATCAAACTATTATTTCGGATCCAGTAATTGCTTCTTTTATATTATTAATTACAGGATTGATTCTCTTAGCGGTTGGATTTTTCTTTCTAGCAATAACATATGGGATTGGAAAAGGAGCAGTTATTGTTGATAAGGAGCTAGCAGGAATTGTAGATAAAGCATTTTCAGGCTCAGGAAAAGACCGATTGTCTCGGTTGGAACGGTTAGCTGCATTACGAGACAGTGGTGTCCTCACGGATAAAGAATTTGAACATGAGAAAGCACTAATTCTAGAATCAAGTAAATGAGAAAAAGTATTCTTCCTTCTTTTTTTTCTTTATATAGTTATTTTGATTGGTTCCTTCAGTTTGGGGATAACTACATTTAGATCGGGGATTTCTTTCAAGGCTATAGCCTTAAACTTCTGCATTTGGTCTTGGCTCCCATGCATCGTCACAACCACTTTTGGTTTAATATCCAAGGCCATTTTAAGCGCATTCTCGGGAGAGCAACTCGGAGAAGGGGCACCTGTGGGGAGAAAAGCTAGATCTGCAGAGTACTTTGTTAATGAAAAGTATCCTGAATCCCCACCATGAAAGACACTGAAATCAGGCCACTTTATTCTAAAAAGAGTGATTGTTCCAGGATGGATTCCCCTCACTGCTGCAATCTCCAAATTATTAATTAATTGTGTTTCACCTGATTTCAGGGCATATAATTTATCAGTAGGAACCTTTCCCTCTAATTGTTTCGCAACCTGGAGATCAGCAATAATTTCAGCATTAGAAACTTGGAAAATTTTCGTTGTTGTTGCAACATCAAAATGATCTCGATGAGTATGAGTATTAAATTGTAGATCAAGGTCTTTTAAGGCTTTTATCTGAATTTCACTATCAATACTCATATTACTCATATCAATGGCAATGGTTTTGTTCTGTGTTCGAAATATAACTGCTGAATAACCAAAGTAGATGAAAGCAATCTCATCTCTGTCTATCGGTAATGTAGATAATTCTTCAATTGGAGTAACCATATGTACAACCACCTTAAGATGATAGTTAAAAATAATAGTTTACTTGAAATAAGTTAGCATCTACACTTCAGTTACAAATATCACAATTGATAGGGTGAGACTTAGTAATCCTTCTGGCTTCTTCGGATAATAATCACTAGAGTCGCCACAAAGAACAAGGTACTCCCCAATCCCAGAAGCTGGAGGAAAGGAAGCAAAGTCAAGGGATCGAAGTAGTGATCAGAAGAGTTAGACAGGGGAGTTGATGAAGACCAATTACTAGAAGGCACATTATCAATCTTAAAAGGAGTGTTGCAAAGAACAATTTGCCAAGATCCCTCCTCACAGCTCGCATTAACTTGGAGAAAATAGAAACCATCAGCGACAGTTAAAGTGTCCCAGAGATATGTGGTTTTAGTGAGGTTTAGGGTGATAGGTACCCAAGAAACGCCATTATCGGCGGAATATGAAATTGAGTAAGTCACATTGTGATTGAAGATGTCTTCTGCAGGGGCCCATTGAATTAGGATTGCTCCAGTGAATATCTCTCCTCCTGTGGGTGAAAGGAGATTGAAAGGTTGAAAGTGGCGAGAATTATCAATAGTGAAGGAGTTAGAAGTCAGGATACTCCATTGTCCCTCGCTACAGCTCGCATTAACTTGTATGAGATATGGGGAACCATCTGATACAGTTCTGGTATCCAAATTGTAGGAAGGAGTCTTTAATCCTGTTTGAATTGAAGTCCAAGTCATGCTCTCATCATTGGAATAAGAGACTAAGTAAGTGATATCATGGTTAAGTGAATCCATTGCTGTCCATTCGAGGGTAAAAATGCCACGAATGGTCTCACCTTCCCTCGGACTGATAATAAAACCAAGTACAAGATGTTTTGATGTCACCAATGGATAATGGTCGGAATTGATTGCTGGGCCCTCAATTAAGTACGAATAATCTACGATGCCATCATGATCTTCATCAGGAGTGAGCCAATCAGCCCAAAAATTGTAGTCAAAGAGATTGTTATCACCACCATCATACGCTTGAGATTCGCCCTTATTATTATTCCCTAAATAGTTATTGTGAATGCGATTATTATCACCCCAATATAGTTGGATCCCATAAGCCTGATTGTTATAAATAGTATTACCAGCTAATGTGTTTGACCTAAGACCGTTAAGATGAATCCCTGTTCCATTATTAAAAGCTACTGTATTAAAGAAAATATAATTCTCGGAAGAACATTCAAGAGCAATACCTGACCCAGTATTAGCTGTAACCGTGTTGTTCATGAGACCACACCTACTGGATCCCACCAATGCGATTCCATCTCTATTATTGTTTTTAACCGTGTTATTCGTCAGAATACAGTCATCAGAAGGATTTGAATAATAGCAGTGCCACATAGAATCCCCACCAATTGCAATCCCAGTACTATCACTATTGGAGACCATATTCCCAATCAACCTACTCTTACCTGAATTTCTGAGACTAATTCCCTCAGTACTAGTATTAATGACCATATTGTTAATTAAAGTGCTATTTCCAGAAAAGACAAGATCAATTCCATGAGTTGAGTTGAGTACAATATTATCAGAAATTAGACTGGATTGAGAGTAACCTAATCGTATACCATCACTCCCATTCACAACTATATTTCCCTGAACAGTCAGATTAGTACAAATGAATCCCGAGATGCTAGCCACTTGCTGGTTCTTCACCGTGAGATGACTACAATTGACAAGAATGATCTGTCCCCCTCCACTTTGTACAGTGCCCCCTACAGTATGCTGCCAAAAAATTAAGGGCTTTTTATTAATAGTATTATTGCGTACATCTGCTTGAAAATAGTATGCTGAATCCCCTCCATCCATCAGGAAACCCTGACTACCTAAGGTGGTTGTCACCGTGTTATTAATGATATTATTTAAAAAAGATGCCCATAATTCAATTCCTCCCCCGTTGTTAACCAGCTGATTATTCGTAATGTTACACTCGCCTGAATCATCAAGTTTAAGACCGCTTAATGAATTATTCTCTAAAAAATTGTCAGAGAGTCGAATCTGGAAGTTTTCACGAAGATGGATCCCCCAGGAGTTATTAATGATCTTATTTCCAGAAATGGAGGAAAAGGGGTGAGGTTCTGTTGTTTGAATCATATCCCATTCACAGACATAATACAGATACCTTGAACCAGGAAAATCATTCCATTCACCATCCCCATATATTTCTGCATAATCTTCTCCATCTTCTCCATCAGAATCATCAGGTTGCCCCCACCCCCAATTGGTATAGGTTACTGCTTCTCCAGTCACCCATTGCCACTCCCTTTCAGTGTTTTCATCAGTCAAACCAATCCAAGCAGAGTAGCCCGATAATAATTCAGTTACCATCGCGTTCTCTTGAGGACTGGTGATCGTTACCAAATGGCCTCCTCGGGCTTCACAATCTGCTTTTGCATCAGCCCAGGTTCTATCAAATGGGAGTAAATGGTATTCATGGCCATTATATCTGAGTGTTTTTAAGGGGGAATAATATGTCTTGACCCCGATTCCTTTATTATTCTCAATGATGTTATTTAAGATCTGAACTTTCTGAAAATGTTCAATCTGGATACCATAAGTGTTATTTGCGATAGTATTCGAGGAGATAATGATATCTTCACAGGAATCAAGCCTAATGCCATAATTACTGTTCCTTATAATGTTAAATTGAATGGAGAGGTTGGTAGAGAATGCAGCCATAATTCCCATTACATTCTGATTAGTGACTTCAATTGAATGGCAGTTCACTAAAATAATTGAACCAGCAACTCCATTTGGAATTGAATCCCCCGTAACATGTTGCCAGTAGATTATTGGTTTGTTGTTAACCGAATTGTTATCCACCTCTGCTTGAAGGTAGTCCCCGAGATCATTACCAATGATCTCCAAACTGTTGTCCTGAAAAGTATTGTCTTTAATTCGATTGTTTACCGAGTAATCAAGTACTAATCCAGTCTGGGTGTTGTGGGCAATATGATTATTTAAAATATTACTCCCTCCTGACCACCTGAGAGTAAGTCCCCTTCCGCTGTTATCATTAAGTAAATTATGAGAGAGAGTACTTGTTTCAGAACGATAAATGAAAATGCCAGTTTGTTCATTATTGAAGACTATATTATGGGAGAGGATACAGCTGTCAGAATAATAAACAAGAATTCCCTCTCCCCCGTTATTGGTGACATTATTGTGAGAGAGAGTACTGGAGAAAGAATCATCAAGATAAATTCCAGTTCGTCCATTCTTGGTGACTGTGTTGTTGGTTAAAAGACTATTCTCAGAATTGCGAAAGATTATTCCTTCCAGAGTACAATTGGTGACAGTATTATTCACCAGAGTGCTATTTTCAGAGAAATCAAGGAATATTCCATAATCACTACTGTTGACTACAATGTTATCAGAAATCAAACTAGCAGGAGAATTTTCGATATGGAGCCCTTCCTTTATTATTGTGTTATTGCAAATAGATAAATTTGAACAGAAAGCAGCTGTGATGCCTGTGACATTTTGATTGATCAATTCAGTAGAATGGCAATCAACCAGAATATTTACACCAGCAACACCACTTGAGATCGATCCCCCTGTTATCTGTTGCCAGAATAGTAATGGTTTTTTGTCAATTGTGTTATTCTCTACTTCTATTTGAGAATAATCCTCAAGACTCTGACCTTCAATAAGAAAACTATTGTTTCTTAGAACATTGTCTCTAATAATATTGCTTCCAGACCTCTCAAAAATAAGCCCATATTCAGAATTGTTTGTAATTAGGTTACCTGATATTTCATTATATTCAGAGTACCGGAGATAAATTCCCTGGCCGTGATTTGTAGTGGCCGTATTGTTCACAAGAACGCAATAATCCGACTCATACTGATAAATTCCCCTCCTGTTGTAGGAAATCGTGTTGTTAAACAGATTGGTATTATAAGAGTAACGAATTTCAATTCCGTTGCCTCTATTACTATTGACCGTGTTATTGATCAAATGGTTGTTCCCCGAATCTTCTAGACGAATTCCACTCCGATGGCTATTTATGACTGTATTATGAGCAAGACTACAATAATTGGAGCCTTCAAGAAGGATTCCCTCTCCACTACTGTTTGTGATGATATTCCAGTAGAAATGCCCATTTCTCACTTGCTGTAGGAAGATTGTCTCTCCTTGACTTAAATAACAGTGAATGATCTTAAAGTGTACATCGGTATTCCGAATATCAATCAATCTTTCACCAGGGGTCCCCGTTATTAATAAATTTGTTATGATAAATGGATTTGAATCACTCCCATTCCCGGGCCAATTTTCAGCTGTAGCCTGATCTGTGAAATCAGCATTGCCATCAATGCTAATGGAGGAATGAGGTTGATATTGGAGTGTAGACGCTCTTTTTCTTGAATAATCGGGGAATGGGGGTCTTTCTGAGGGAGGTGGCAGCCATGATATTGTTCTCCTTTCCAATACGACTTCTGGGACAAACAATAACAGTACTAGACACAATATCAACGATTGAAGTGTGATTCGTTTCATTCAAAAATCCCATTCAGACTAAATTGGTTAACTTAATCCAGTTCAATAATCCTAGCTTTCTTAAGTAATATTGCTTTTTTAATTGAGATTTTTTAGTAATCATCAATCAGCTTTAGTACTCCTTTTACAGAGATTATTCTTGATGAATATAACCCATCATTTTATATTAACTTGATTCTGTAAAGCAAATGTTTATGAACACTTGTTAATTCATTAATCTAAAATATCTAACTTTGTAATAATAGTTTTGAGGGTTTATAAAGTGACTAGCTCAGAAGAATTCATGAATATTGACAATGAGTATGGGGCTCATAACTATCATCCCATTCCTGTGGTTGTAGCAAAAGCCCAAGGTGTTTTTGTGTATGATCCTGAGGGGAAAAAGTACTTAGATTGTTTATCAGCCTACTCGGCGGTTAATCAAGGACACCTCCATCCAAAAATCGTCCAAGCACTGAAAAACCAACTTGATCGGGTGGCTTTAACTTCACGCGCCTTCCATAATGATCGTATGGGCCTTTTCTTGAAGCATCTCCTAGATGTCTGCGGCGACGGATTCGATATGGCCCTCCCTATGAACACTGGAGCGGAGGCTGTTGAGACTGCTATTAAAATGGTTCGTCGTTGGGGTTATGAGGTTAAAAAGGTTGAACAAAACAAAGCTGAGATAATTGTCTGTGAAAATAATTTCCATGGTCGAACAACAACCATTGTTGGTTTCTCTACTGACCCGGTGGCGAATACAAATTATGGTCCTTACACTCCTGGGTTTACTATCATCCCGTACGATGATCCTGAAGCGTTAGAAGCAGCTATCAATCCCAATACCGTTGCATTCTTAGTTGAACCAATTCAAGGAGAAGCAGGTGTTATTGTACCATCAGAAGGATACCTTAAGAAAGTTCGAGAAATCTGTACAAAACATAATATTCTCCTGGTGCTAGATGAGATCCAAACGGGTTTTTGTCGTACTGGGAAAATGTTCTGTCATCAGCATGAAGGGATTGTTCCTGATGTGATGACCTTGGGTAAAGCCTTAGGGGGTGGCTTACTTCCTGTTTCCGCAGTTGTGTCTCGCAAAGAGATCATGCAAGTTTTCACTCCAGGTTCTCATGGATCTACTTTTGGGGGTTTTCCTCTCGCCTGTGCTGTTGGTGATGCGGCTTTGGATGTTCTTGTCGAGGAAAAATTAGCAGAACGATCAGCGGAATTAGGGGCTTATTTTTTGGGGGAATTGCGTAAAATTGAACATCCTCGGATTAAAGAGGTTCGTGGTAAGGGATTGTTTACTGCGGTAGAACTTCACGAGAAAGCTCGCCCCTATACTGAACAGATTATCAACGAAGGGATCTTAGCGAAGGAGACCCATGATTTTGCTATTCGTTTCGCCCCTCCCCTTGTTATCACCAAAGAACAATTGGATTGGGCTTTAGCTATCATTAAAAGAGTTCTTAGTTCCTAAATCATCACTGAGGCTGAATCTATATCAAATCATTCCCAGATCAGCAGCCCGACTAAAAAAATTCCCAAAACTCCTGTGATGAGCCCATTAAGGAACAACCACCATCGTGACGCATGGAGTGGCAGAGTTCTCCTCATTTCCCAAATATCCCTTTCTTTCTCATTTTTCACAGGCATTTTAACTGGCAAGTGGATCAGATAAGTTCCTTGTAGTGCTTTAATTGTCTTCACTCCTGTTAATCCAGACACAAATCCACCAACTAACATTGCGGTAGTTCGAGTCACTCCTCTTTCTTTTACCTCCCTCTCTGGATCTACGCTTGGAAAAAGATCTAGTAATAAATGTGACATGAATCCTAGAAAAAATGGTAAGAAAATTAACGATAATATAAGACTCTGATCGTCAGGAATAGCCAGAAATATCTGGATTAAAAATGTAATGGTGATGAATAGAGGAATAAATATACTGTGAGTAACTATATCCCGATGGTGCATCCAATTTAGTAGTAGATCCCAATCTGGGGCTTCAGCTCCAATTAATGTCATAAAAAAGGCAGAAATCGCCCATAATGGTGAGATATCTGGTAGATCTGGTATGTAATTCGTATCAAGAAACTAATAAATCACTAGATAGAGAATGAATGTGACTATTGCTGTTATTAAATGCCATTTTCGATTTGCCATTACACTGAGTCATCCATGAATTTTTTTTTCAGTCATTTATCTCCCTCTTTAATTTAGTTCTGTTTGCTTCCAAAATTGCTTTAAGATCCTTTCAATTATTAATGCATAAAAGATTATTATTGTAATAGGGATTGGTACACATAATGAGTTGGAAACACTTAAGACCAGCAGCTTGGCCAGGCTCAGAAATGCAGAAATATATTCCACAAGGGGATGTTCAACCGAATGGAATTGACATTTCAATCGGACGGTTGTTTCAATTATCTGGAACAGTCAGAATGACCTCCAAGAAGCATAAACGCCAATATCCAAAGTTAAATGAATTAAAACCTCTAGATAATTTTTGGCATTTAGACCCAAGATCCTATCTCGTGGAAGTAAAAGAGGAAATAATTATCCCTAATGATGCTATTGGGTTTGTAGCACCACGCTCAACTTTAATTCGTATGGGGGCTACGGTATTCTCTGGTATATGGGATAAAGGATTCCATGGAGTTGGTGATAACCGTGGACGTATTTTATTACAAACGTCTCTCCCCTTCCAAATCCATCTCTCGGTTGCGATCGCTCAAATGATTTTCATTAGTGCTGTTGATGATGATACAGTGTACCAAGGAAACTACCAACCCACGACGACGCCAAATCGAGAAGAGACAATGAATCAATAGATATTTTGATAAGTATTCAGATACAATGTTTGCGTCAAAACCTAATAAGTAATAATTCTAAATTTTTGCGGAGTTATCCTTTCTGAATGGCACTCAGGACATTTGTGAGGATCCGATATTCGAGATCTGCCTGAAAAAGTGTAATTGCATCTCATGCAAACTGCAGGTCGTACCTCAATTCGTTTTGAATCTGAACGAATTGTTTTTCTAACCGAGTTAAGGTCATCGACTACTGTTTTCACTGGGACATTTGTTAAATCTGCTAGCTCTAACAATGACATTTCTTCATGTTCTGATAGAAGCTCAATTATCTTTTCTCTACGAGTTTTCATAAATTTTCAACTCTTATTCTGTGGAATGCGGTAAGTTCTAACAATATATGTTAAAAGAAAAGGATTTTCTCTATTATAGCTGATTTTGGAACCTTCTAAATTATTTTTCTTCACAGATATATCAACCAAGTGAGATGATTTGTAGGCGTAACAAAAATCATCTCTTTTAATCCTTACCAAGAGGAGTTAAATTTCTTTACTTAATCCTGATTTTCCTTAATAAGCTCTTCTTCACCAAAGACAGGTAGATTAATCTTTAATGGTCCATATTGAATGGTAGGTGACATTATTGCATCATATAGTGAACTAGTAGGAGGAATTCTTGAAATATTAGCCATTTGGTAAAAATAACTAAATCCTTCTACTATAAAAAGTACCGGACTCCAATAAAGGAAAAAAGTCATATTGACATTTAGAATGTAAATTGGATCAAGCCAGTTACTTATGTGCCAATCTATTAATTCAACAAGGAAAGAAGGATCTTGTAGTGACCAAATGGAAAATAAAATGTATGGAAGTAGTAAATATAGAACTAAACCAATTTTCGTAGTTTTTATAAGTGATTTTGATTGTTCTAACTCTTCTCTGTGATTTAATTGATTCTCCATCCTTAATCAAACTCGATCAAAATTCTTGACCTCTGAAATTCTATAACACCAATCTTGCTTTTAAGATTATCCCTGAATGAATGTTCTAATTCTATAGGTGAAAAATGAACTTTATTCTGAAAAATTATGATAAATTTATTTAAAGTAATCAAATACATCAAGAAAATCAGAGAAAAGAACTTCTTTCCTATTAATGGATGATACTCTGATGTTTGAAACACTTTTTTTTGGTTTGATCATATGCGGTGTCATTTATGTCGTTTTTTTTTTGATTTATTCCTCTATCAAAGAAGAGAAGAATTTTGCTCTTGATGTTTACCGCTATCTCAATCGTAGATACCCCAAAACTGTTGTAGTTGATTATGGAGGCTTAGCTTCTGACCCAATTATTCAGTCTCGTGATGCTGGCCCGTTTAAGCTCATAGAAGTCAAAGTTGTCACAAAAAAAGTTACTGATAGGAGCGATCGTGATCTAATTTTACGTGGAGAAGTTAATCCTGAAAAATTCCATGGAGAAAAGTCAGTTAGCCTTTCATTAGATCCCCAATTTCGATGGCAAAAATACAATCACGATATTGTAATTGGAATTCCCCGCTTGGATGATCGTTTTATCATTTCTTCTGATGATTCACACTTCCCCCGTCAATTATTGACTCAAAGTGATCTAGGAAATCTCCTCCAAAAGAGTTTCGATTTAGAGGGTTATCATATAAGGTGGTTATCTGCTAAAAGCCCTATCATTCAAGTTGAAATGGAAACGATGAACACAAACAGCTTCATTCAAGCTTTTAACATCCTTCTTGGTACCGTTGGCGCACTTTCCGATAAAGGTTATTTAACGAGAAGTGCAGGGACGGGTGGGAAACCTATCATTCATATTCCGTCATATACTCCCACAAAAGTGGTTGAAGACTATGATAAAGTTAAAGTCTCTGATATTAAAGAAGAATCCAATGTTCTTGACACCATTGAAGAGTCCATCTCACCTCCACAAGAACCTGTTATTAGCTGGGAGCCTCTACCTGAAACATCAGCAGAGGTTGCAAAATCCTACAAATTCCAGGAAAAACCTATTGAGAGCCCATATCAATCACTTTTTAGCTCCATTCATTATCAAGCCAAAAGCATTGATTTTGAACCCTCTCGAGTAAGAATTGTGACTTATTCAAGAGCTTCGGAAGAAATTATTGTCACTTTTCCTGAAAACGAAAAAGCAACGTTCACAACTTTTTCAGATCTTTCTCCATCAGAGGAATTTGAGCTCCAAATTAATTTTCAGAATGAAGCACGACCAATAGACTGGAGTAATGCTTGGAAAGACATCGATGTTTTTGGTCCTCCGGATATTGTGGAAAAATTAATTGATCGAACTGGAATTGCGCACCGGATTGCAGATACAGGTCGAACAAAGGTCATAGTGAGAAATCAACCTACCAAAGAGAGGATAATATTTGAGATCACAGTCCCTAAAACCATAAGAGGCATAAATGCTGGGTATTCTTTACTTAAAGATGTCATTTGGTTCTTCGAAATGGTTTTTATGTGAATACTAATATACTATAAGCAAGTAAAAATTTTGGATTAAAATCATGAATTTAAGTCGAAAAAGATATAGATGGATTCTTTTTTCATTTAGAAACGATATTAAAATTAAGACTTTCTCAAAGACCAAATTCGGTACCTTCGGACAAACTCTCGAGTAAAGCATATTAAAATTCATCAATAAAACTACCTGTCTATGGAAGCTCGAACAAACATAAATGAGAGATAGCTTGTGACAGTTCTTAAAATCGTATTAATTGGCGATGGTGGTGTTGGTAAAACCGCTATTCGGGAGAGATATCTAGGGAAAGGTTTTAAGGCACAATACCTTTTAACCATTGGCGCAGACTTCGCAATGCGGGACGATGAAATCAGAGGGGAACCCGTCCGATACCAAATTTGGGACTTAGCAGGCCAACAACGCTTTGATGCCGTGAGAGAAGTCTATTACAAAGGATGCGTTGGAGCTTTACTCGTTTATGACGTGACTCGTCCAGATTCCTACTTCAATACACCAAAATGGATAAACGAATTGTGGACAAATAATGGCCGAGGTAGAGTACCGATCGTGGTTGTCGCTAATAAGATTGATATGCGTGAATTATCTGATGATACTGTCTCTTCAGAACAAGGGAGGATTTTCACTGAACGACTTACGAAACTAACTAAACCCGAGGGTTTTGATTGCTTCTTTATCGAAACATCTGCTAAAACTGGAGTCAATATTCAAAGATCTTTTTCCCTCCTTGGTGAAAACATCATGAGATTTGTCAACAAACAGCGCCCTACTAGTCGTAAAGCTACCAGTCGTTTGCGTGCAGCAGCTCAACAACGTGCTCAGCAATCCTATTCAAGGAAATATTAACAAACTCTTCTCTTTTTTCTCATTTTTAAAACAGTGATCTGAAATAAACCAAAATATGCTTCATACTTATTTTTGACTCACCAGCTTCCCGAGTTTGAAAAGCATATAGAAATTCACCAATTTGAGCTTTCTGTGGCATAACTTTTAGAAGATCAAAAAGAAGTTTGTAACCTTTTGGTGAAATTGTTTTGGGATTTTGGTCAATTAAATCTACTATAAAAGACGTTTCTCCTCCAAAAAATCCGCTCATAATATCTTTTGGACGAGGTCGGCGTCTCATTAATAAAGAGATTTTTCCGAGTGTGGTTGCTCCCCAGGAAATAAGCTTACGACGAAAACCCCACCCCTCTACACTAGAACGAGTACCAATTACCAGTTGTTTTCCTTCTCCTAATAACCTCAGGCCCTCTAGGATTTTTTCAGGGGGATGTTGAAAATCACAATCAATGACCATAAAATACTCTGTTGAAGTTAATTTCAGCCCATCAACCAACGAAATTGTTAATCCTTTAATTTTTTCATTTTTTCGGTCTAAAAGGCGAATTTTAGAGTTTTTAGTCCCCCAATTTAAAACTATGTCAGTAGTTCCATCCACGGATCCATCATCGGCTATTATAATTGAGATTTGAGGGTATAGTGATAGTAATCGAGTGATCATTCTATCGATATTACTCTGTTCATTTAATGTGGGAATAATAACTGTTAGTTGATCTGCTAGAGTAACTTCATTCATAATAATCCTTCCTAAGGGGAATTCTTTTAGAACTTTTTACTGAACCATTCAATATGTAAGCTTTAAGAGCATTACTTTTAGATATACTTCTAAAGTTTATTATCAATCTAACCAAGGGATTTTAAAATGAGTCTGCGCCTAATATTAGAGAAATTTGCGGAAGGTTTCTCGGTAACAGGGATTTTTTTGCAAACACCTCAAGAAACTTTTCCAATAATTCAACAAAAAGCAGACTCTCTTTTGATAGTTAAACGCCACCCCAATCTTCAAGCTGGTATTACTGAGATAAAGATTGATGATAATATTATGGGTGTTTTAACAGAATCTCTTGATGATGAGACAAACATTGTTATTGTCGCTGCTCCTAAATATATCCAAGAGATAGCAGCCCACTGGAAACGATTCCTTCCCGTAGTGAAAAAACAAATTGAAATAGAGGAATTTATTCGCCAAGAAAGTATAGAAACAAAACTGGTTAACCGATTAGAAGACATTCGAGTAGCGCTCCAAGATACAACAGTAATTTTGAAGGAGAAAATGAATAGTGACCGAGAATTCTAATTCTGAAGATGACCTTGAACTTCAACTTACTCAACAGATCATCGATTTGACGAAACTGGTTGAAGAAAACAAGTTAATGATCAAAAAAAATAGTACCGAATTGATACAAGCTAACAAAGCAATTGAAAAATGGGAAAAGCACCTACAAGATTTGGAACCAAATTTAGAGACAAGATTTAATGAATTAAACAGTCAAATCTCTAAGTTAGAAGAGAAAGTGGAACAACAAACTCAGAAATTAAAATCAAAATTTGAGGATATCACAACCCAAATGACTGAATTGAAGAATAATATTGAGCAACAATCTCAGAATGTAGCAACAAGATTCAAGGATACTTCGACCCAATTAACTGGCATAGAAGAAAGTATTGATCAAGAAGTACAAAATACTAAGACAAGGTTTGAAGAATTCTCAATCCATATTGATGAAATTAAAGTAGTCCAAAACGCCCAAAAAGACAATATTTCTTCCATTCAACAAGTACTTAATGAGCAAAAACTCGAAATTCAGAACCGAGTTCAAAAAGACGATTTTAAAGCAGAATTGGATGAAGCAATTGAAATTATTAATAAGGAAACAAGTTCTTTGAGCCAAACTCAAGAATCTATACAGTTAGAGTTAAAGAATCATATTGAAGAAACTCAAGCTCACTTTGAAACACTAGCGAAAACTATTGAATTACTTGGAGATGGACTAACTCAACTTGAACAACATAATCAAAATCACGCTACTCTTTTAGAAAAACAACGGGAAAGCTTAAGCCAATGTAAACTAAAACTGAAAGAATTAGTGAGTCTTTCTAAGGAGGATCAAAGAGCCCATTTTGAGAATTTTTCACGAATTCTCGAGAGTTATAATGAAAATATCCGCACTGAATTAACTATCGCGGCACAATCATTGAAAGAATCAGATACAAAGATCCTCGATGAAGTATCTGCTAGCTTTATGCCTAAAAAGATAGGAAGCGAACTTCAAAAATCAATCGCTGATCTGGCTAGTGAATTGAAAACAGAGGCTCAAAAAACTCGTGATGATTTGATACAAGGCTTACAGAAGAATGTTCAAGATTATGAAATAATAATGGAGGAGCAAAATTCAAACATAAAAAAGTATCAACAACAACTAGAACAGTTTCAAGATGAAATATTGGCTATAATTGATCGCAAGGTTAATGAAAAATATGAAGTGGTATTTTCTTTGCTATCAAAGGTCGTAATTCAAGCTGAAGAACTCGCTCATCTCATTAAAACTTCTGAAATTCAAATACCATGGTCTTCCTCATCAAAGAACAAGATTTCCTCTGATAATAATGAGAGCTCCCATGAAACAAAAAATGAGACATTTTCATCAAAAGACCCTATGAGAGAAGATATGGAATGAATTATTAAATAATTACCATTATTAATGTAGTTATAACAAAAAAGATGGGATTATTAGCAATATAGTGATCCACTCAATTAGAAGTAATTCCTGTTATAAATATTTGAAGTGAAACAACTGTGACAATGGAAAAACCACTCAAGGTAGTAATTGCAGGAGAAAAACATGTTGGTAAGTCAACCCTTGTGCATAGGTTTATTCACAATCAATTTCCATTGAAAGGTTTATATTCTACCGTGGGATTTGACTTTACAATCAAAACCCTAACTTTATCAGATGGCTCAACAGTTGTAATCCATCTATTTGATTTTGGAGGTGAGCCACGTTTTAAGAAGATTTTTCCTCAGTATGCATCTGAGAGTGATGGTTTAATTCTTGCATTTGATCCTTCGCGAGAGGAGACTTTAGACGCTCTACATGATTGGATAAAAGTTTATGATCAAAGAGAGCGTAAGAAAGAGAGTGTTAATTTTCTAGTTTCTACAAAGGCTGACTTGGGAATTTCTACATCCCCTCTCAAAATTAACGAATTTAGGAATAAACATCCTATCGCAGAATATTTTAAAACAAGTGCCGTAACGGGAGAAAACACACAACGAGTATTTCAAAGAATGGCCATCATAATACTACAACAACGACAAAAAGGATGATTTCATTATGGGAACTAGATTCATTGTCGACCCAAGTACATTAACAGTTAAGGTAGTAGTTGCAGGCCCTGGAGGAGTGGGCAAAACCACACTGTTAAAACGTTATGAAACAAATAATTTCATCCCAGCAGTTAGTACTGTTGGCATTAATTTTCTAGTTATGGATCAAGAAGTTGGAGAAACAGTATTAAGGATTGCTTACTGGGATTATGCAGGGGAAGATCGATTTCGATCTTTGTTTCCTGGTTATTGCCAAGGTTCTTCAGGAGCATTCGTGGCTTTTGACACTTCCCGAATTCAAACTCTTGCAGAGCTACCTGAATGGTTAAGGATGATTAGAGAACATAATGAACCAAATATTCCTATTGTTTTACTTGGGAATAAATTAGATACGGTACCAGAAAAGAATAGAAACTTAATAGCAGAATCTGCAAATAAATTTGTTAAGAAACATAACCTTTCAGGCTATTATTTGTGCTCTGCAAAATCAGGTGAAGGAATGGAATCACCCTTCGCACACTTAGGAATCCTTATCGTTGAAAGTAAAAAAAGAAGACACTGAATATAAAATGCTTCAATCCCATTCTGATGATATTAAAAGAAACTACAAAATAGCATCCAAAATACCATTGATTTTTTCCTCAAAAAAGCCTCTTGCGGCTAAATATCGTTTATAGAATTTCTTATATTCATCACGAACCATCTTTTCATATGTCATAAGGAAAAGAAGAACAGTTGCAATGATAGAAGCAACTCCTGCTAATAAAAGCATAATAACAGTAAAGGAATACTCCTGGTCAAACATTTCTGCAGCTAAAAAGCCACCTAATATAGCTACGAAAGGTTGGGTCCAGAGTGACCCGAATTTGTTAATACCCATAAATTGGGCTTCTTTTCCCTCTGGAACGAGGTCTGCAGGTAAGGATGCACGAACAGACTCGATAAAGACAGCTCCAAATCCTCCAATAGCTGCAATGATTAGGAATAGAGTATAATAGTTTCCAATTCCCATACCTGCTAATAGAAAACAGAAAATAGAATAGATTAAAGATCCAACGATTGCAGTTTTTACTTTACCGAATTTTTGAATGAATAATCCAGCAGGGATCGCCATAGCCGCTGAAACCAATCCTGTTATTAATAAAGCGAGTGGAGCATCTGCCTCTTGAAGTCCTACTGATACTAGATGAATAATTAAGTATAAGCCAACAGCCTCACTAGCAAAACCCCAGAAAGATTGAACAAAAAACATTTTACCAAAATCTGATCCAGAGAAATTTAAAAGATAACGTGGAGTGTTCAAAATATCGGTTATAGGAGAGTCAATAGGGGGATATGGAGGATTTGCTTTTTCTACTAACACGAATACTAAAAATCCTCCCAGGATTATTATTAACGCAGGCAGAAGAAAAAAGCTGAACTCCGCTAAGAATGAAAGTTGAAAGATATTACCTAAGTCTAATAGGAAGTTTGTAAAAAAATCAAAAAAAACTAAGCCAATTAAACTACCTAATATTGTGAATCCAGCTAAAATCAATCCCACCCATCCCCGCTGTTCTTGAGTGAATAACTCTGATAAAAGGGCTCCATTAGGGGAAGAGGCTAATCCTAAACCTATATATACAAGAAAAAAGCAGAGTGGAAAAAGGATTATCATTAAATCCTCATCTGCAGTTCCTGCAAAGATAGGAGTTAGTAGGAGCATTATTCCTGCAAGTACGCTCCCTCCTAAAATATAAGGAGCACGTGATCCATAAGAAGATCGATAATCATCAGAAAATGCCCCTCCAATGATAACAGTTCCTAAGAATCCAATTGATCCTGCAGCAATCGAATAGCTGAAAATAGTTTCAGCCATATCTTCCGATAATTCTAAAAATCCCTGTAAATAACTGTAATTAAAATAAGCAATAATGAAGGCAATAAAAATGGCATTGGCTGTCCCAAAAATTCCCAAAGCAACCACATTTCGAATCTTTTGAGTTAAAGTTCTTGATTCTCTCAATTCTTCGGTTGTGAGGAAGTTATATTCCTTTGTATTAGCGGGAGTTACCTCATTCACCTGTTTAACACCAAAGTCAGATACTTAATCAGGGATTAATTAGTCTTCAGGAAGGAACAGTAATTCCTAGAGAAGTTCAAAAACCTATTCACACCCAATAGTTTTTGGTAATTCATTGAAAATCGTTTTTGGAGAAGAGGATTTCCCTTAAAAAATGTTGAAAAATAAAGAATAGTGATAAGTATTCTATAAAAGAAGGTTTATTCCTTTTGAACCACAATGATTGAATACATTTATAATGTAGGTAGTAATGCTAATTCCATAATCTTATTAGGAGAATTGTTTAAACATTAAATTATAATGGTTTTCATGGCTTGCATCTAATCATATTCTTATTGTAAGGCCTTTTTTAATCCAAATACTGCCAATCGACACCGAGGTACAATTAATGGTTCATATAAAGGAGATCAAGATGACAGGGTGGAAGTCTTATGGATCTGGTACCGTTAGAATGCCCCTAGCTAAAGGATTTACGGTAATTGTAGGTCCTAATGGTAGTGGGAAATCAAATAGCATTGATGGTGTTAATTTTTGTTTGGGTGCGTTATCTAAAAAGTCAATGAGAGCAGAGAAAATGATTGGCCTTATTTATAATGGGATTGGTGGAAAAAAACCCGCTGAAAAGGCCATTGTTGAGATAGTTTTTGATAATTCTGATTACGCTATACCTCTTAAAGAAGAAGAAGTAATTGTCAGCCGAGAATTAAAAAGGAATGGTTCTGGAACTTACAGATTAAATGGAAAACGTACTACTCGTACAGATATCCTAGACAAACTTCGTATTGCTGGAATAGATGTTGTCAATTCATACAACATTATAGCTCAGGGGCAAGTAGGGGAGATTGTGGGGATGAATCCAATTCAACGGCGAGAATTGATGGAAAACCTAGCGGGGGTGGGACAATTTGATGAGAAAAAAAGCACAGCTCTTGTAGAGTTAGATGAAGCACAAAGAAGAATGGACGAACTTCAATTATTGGTGAATGAAGTTCATAAGCGCGTTGAATTGTTACGTAAGGAAAAGGAGGATGCAGAACGCTGGACTCAACTTGATAATGAAATCTTACAGTTAAAAGCGCTTTTAATATCATACGCTTTTCACAATAACCAGCAAAATGCTAATAAATTTGACGAAGAAATAGCAAAGATCCGAGCGAGTCAAGAAACTATGATCAATGACCGTCAACGGATTGATGAGAACATTGAGGAAGTAACGGAAAAGATACGATCTTTAGAGGATCATACAATTCGGTTAGAAACTTCGCTATCTGAAATTCGGACTTCAGCTGAAGAGAAGAATATTGAAAAAGCAAAGATAGAAGAAAAAACAGAATATAACAAGAAAACGATTAAATCCAATGAAACAAGAATTAAACAACTTCAGGAACGCCTTGATCAAATTGAAAGAAAAACTGAAGAGGAAGTTCAGACGAGGGAAAAATTAGAAGAATCAAAAAAAGAACTACAATCAAGAATCGAAGAAACCCAAAACCAACGGACAGGAATCGAAACAGAATTAGAACAAAAAAATCAGCAATATGAAGACATAAAGAATGAATACGATGATGCTGAACGTAGACATAAAGTAGAAAATGATAGATTGACAAAAACGCAGGTTTCTTTTGAAGTTTCTCAAAACATGGTTACTGCATTTCAAAACAACGTTAATGAGTTTGAAAAACGTCAGAAAGAGTTGGAAGAACAAATCTTAGCTTCACAAAATAAATCTCAAGAATTAACCCAGAGTTTAGAAGAAAATAATAAGCAAATTGAAGAAGCAAAATCAAAAGTAGGAGAGATAGATCAAAAGAAATCCAACCTTGAAGAAAAAATAAGCTCATTAGAAACAAGAAATCGCGAACTTAACGATAAGTATCTCGTGCTTAAAGCACGAGTTGACACCATTTCTTCATTCTTAAAGGCAGAAGAAGGAAAAGAAAATCCAGCAGTTTCTTTTATCAGTACAAAAGCAAATAATGGGGAACTTCAAGGTGTATTGGGAGAATTCCAGAATTTGTCTAGTGAGGGGGAAAGCTTACCCACAGAGGTAGGCCATCTTTCAGATGCCATCATTACAGAAACAATTGATGCATCTTTAGCATGCATCCAACTCTTAAAGGATAATGCCGTGGGTGCAGCTAATTTTATACCACTAGAGAGGTTTAAATTAAAAAGTTCGGAGAAATTTTCCAACATTGTCAAAAAAATCCGCGAACAGAACCAAATAGTTGCAGATATTAGAGAAGCAGCTAATACATGGCGAAAACGAGATCAAACAGTGTCAACTGTTGATGGCGATGTTTTCTATTCTAATGGGATAATTTATGGTGGTTTTCATTTAGCTGCGGCTCAAGAAACAGTAGATGTACTTCGGACTGAAATGAATGACACACGTGAACAACGAGACACTATTAACAGTCAATTGAAAGAGGAACAGGAAAATAGAAAGAAACTCCTCGATCTTGAGAAAGTAATCAATAAATCTATCGAAAAACTGGAAAAACAAATTCAAGATGCTACCATCCAATTGACTCAACAGGAAAATGAGGTTAAACTCTACCAAAGTAACATGGAGAAAAACAAGCAGGAATTAGCACCTCTTCAACAGCAACTTCAGGATCGTTTGAAAGCTAGAGATGAGCAACAAAAGGAAATGGAATTCTACGAAGAAAACGTAGAAAAAATTGCGAATGAAATAACAGAAATAGGACAACGACTTGAAGCAGCAGATACAAGACCACTCTTAGAAAAGATGAATCAAGTCGAACAACAACTCGGAAAACTTCAAGGAAAGCTCACGGGAATTGAATCACGGATAGAGGGATTAATGACAAGCAAGGAAGAGAAAGAACACAGAGCAACAGAAACTAGTAACGAGATAAACTCAGTTGAAGTTGAAAATGCGAACTTAACTGGTGAATTACAAGTCTTAGAGGACCAACATACTCAATTAGAGGAGCAACTTCGAAAGATCTTAGCGAATGAAGAAGAAGTTACTAAAGAGATGCAAGAAGTTAAATCCGATCTTAGCACCCAGAAGAAATATCAGGGACAGCTTGTTAAAGATAAAGAAAAGTTGAATGAGAAGATCGTTAAATTTGAGGAAAAAATAACCGAAATTAAACTGCAGCGAGAACGATTAACTGTTGAGCTTGAAAATCTACAGAATGAAGCAGTAGAAAACAACATTGAGATCCTCCCCCCTGATGCAGAAGAGTTAAAGGGAGTAAAAGAAGACAGAATCACTCAAGAGATCAATCAAAAGTCACAGGCAAAAACAAAGCTGGAACCAGTGAACATGAGGGCTCTTACTGAGTTCCAAGAAGAGAATACACGTTACATTGAACTGCTCGATCGGCGAGATATTCTTATAGAAGAAAGACAAGTAATTTTAGACTTCATTGAGGAAATTGAAACAGAGAAGTACAGCGTCTTTATGAAAGTGTTTCGATCGGTAAACAAACATTTTGGTTCAATTTTTAATGAATTATCGGGGGGAGACGCTAGATTAATCCTCGAGAAAGACCCTAAAAAAGGAGAAGATATCTTCGAGGGTGGAATGTTTATTGAAGCCCATCCTGCGGGTAAAAAGGTCGCTTCTCTAGAGTCCATGTCTGGTGGTGAGAAAGCATTAACTGCTTTGGCATTCATCTTCGCTGTTCAAACAGTTGATGCTCAACCCTTTTACATCCTAGATGAGATTGATGCAGCACTAGATCCTATGAATGTCCGACGAGTAGCTAAATTACTTCACCGAATGAGTAGAACTGTTGGCCAAGAAGATGATGGTAAAAATGCCAAAAAGACAACCCCCGGGGCTCAATTTCTTGTAATTAGTCATCGAGATATTTTAATGGCATGGGCAGACAGGCTATATGGTTGCACCAATGTTAAAGGACTGAGTTCGGTCTTTTCAATTCAAATGAGTGAGGAAAAACAACTAGAACGAGCTGAAGCGTTCTAGAAAAAGGAACTATTTTCTGAGGTTTCAAAATGGCTGAATTGGAAGAATCCGACATAATGGAGGAGGAAGATGACGATGAAGATGATTACATCCGATTATTCAGTCACAGCGGTCAATTTTTCCTTGAAGAACCCTATATATATCTAATCAATCCAGATCTCTTCCCCGAACGGGTAGCTTACATTCGCGATTTTAGGATGAAAGAAATCCTACCTGATTTTCACCAGAAATTACAGAAGCAAGGACTTGATTTTCGGATCCTTGGTCAAGCCATTTATGCTGCCTCCCGGATCCATAAGAAGAAGGTTAGTCTTGCTATTCAATATGAGAAAAAACAAGAGGAAAAGCTAGCAATTCGAGCTAAACGACGAGAATTCCAGTTTAAAATTCCCCTTCACTTTTATGTAACCCGAGACCTCCTTGCGTTAGCAGAATCTGCCAATCCTGAAGCCTTCTATGCTGAGCTCTTATTGGGACTTCAGGAAGAAGATGAAAAGAAGAAAATTGAAAAAATCAAAGAAGAGCAATTATTATTAAAAGGAAAAGGAGAAACACGAAGGCATCGTCGTAAGCTCGAACTCGCAGATTTTGAAAGGTTTGATTACGAACTTGATCTGGATCGGGTTGCGATTGAGGATATTGTTAATAACACCTTTGAGGTTATTAAGGAAATTGCCCAAAAAGATAAAAATAAAGAAGCAGAATTTACCAAAGTCGTGAACCAGATGGAGAGGGGTAGTAAATCTGATGAACAGCGACGCTTGATCAGAGCACGAGTATTGATCTCTTGTCTCTATCTTTTCCGAGATGAGCTCATTACAGCAGAACAAGAGCTAAATCCCCCCTATGAGATTTATATTCAAGTAACTGGTAAAAAAAGGAAAAAAGAATAAGGAATTACATTCCAACTTCTGCACGATTAATTTCTATGGAGCGGGCGAGGAAGTAATCCCCAAGAACGATTTTTCCCATTAAAGTGACAAATGAGTCGGAAAAACTGGCGATAGCGACTGTTTCTCCTTGATCCTCCGTAATCCCAATCAGAACCTCTTCACCATCTCGATCCGCGGCAATGTATTTCTCGACATCCTCAAACTTGGCAATATCGACCTTTCGAATCCGGACATTTGGTTTTGAGAATAGTTTTTTCAATAGATCAGTGTGTGTGTTCGGATCAATGACTGATACTAAATTGATTCTTTGATGATTTTTTGTTTCGAGAATCTGTTCAAGCGGAATATCATTTGCTTGAGGAATGAGTAAAGTCATACCTCCTTTCATCCTCGAGAACATGTTTTGCAAATAGTTTAATACAGCCTCCCGTGAAACAATCGGAGCTGTTTGAACCTCAGGATACTTTGTATCAGTTACTAGAGAAGATAGCTTTTCCAACGAAAATAAGTAGTTTTTGAATACATCCTCATTTCGCTGTGTCACCTCATAAAATTTAGTGGAATAATCTTTTAGTTCTGCCTCCAATGTAGTGATTTCCGCCTGAATTCCTGTAGAAATCATCTCACTAGTAGCAGTGAGTTGATCGGTGGCGTTTTTACTCATTTCATTCACTAATGAAACCATTTTTTCTTGGAGCTCTCGTGTATGAACAATGAGTTTCTCTGACCCTTTTACAGCCGATTCGGTTAGTGTAGTATTGAATTTCCTGTCATATTCCTTTATTTGCTCATTTAGGGATTCTATAAATTGACTTATATTCTCTAATAAAGCGTTAGTCTCTTGAGTAGCTAGGTTTTCGACTTCTTGGTGTTTTACACTGACAGATGATTTGAAATCTGCCATCATAGTTTTGAATGTCTCTACTGCTTGAGTTCGTGAAGTTGTAAGTTCAGTTTGAAATTTAGTAAGTTCATCTTTCAAAAATTGTGCTTGAGGGGATAATATTTGCTTGAACTGGTTTAATTGTGATGTGATTTCAGCTTTTAAGGTTTCAACAACTGAATTTAATTCGACTATAGCGGCTCCTTTGATCTCCTCTGATTTTCCCTTTGCATTAGACGTCATTTCGTTGAAAGCAGCTTCAACTTGGTTATGAGTTTGCTCATATGTGGATTGAGTATCTTGAGTGAGCCCACCAAAGGTTGATTCAGTATTGACAATTACTTGTTGCATATCACTATCTGTTTGTATTTTAACTGCCTCTGTGAACTCTCCAAGGGAGGTTTCTAACAGGTTCCTGGCTTCTTTCACCTTTGTTGTCAGTGTTTCCTGTGCTTGTTGTAACATCTCAATAATCTGGTTCTGAGTAGTTACTAAAGTTTCACTTAACTGCTGCTGCAAGTTTTCTGTTCTCTCTACAGCTTTTGATTTGAGCTCATCTCGTGTGGAAGTAAAAGCTGCCATGGCATTCTGTTTACTTGCTTCAAGCTGTTGTTGAAATCTCTCATTACATAAACCAAGAGATGCAATAATTTTTTCTTGACCTTGACTACTTACTTCAGCAACAGTATTGGCCATCTCATTTGAAACGTTAGTTATGTGTGTACTCAATTTTTCGTTTCTTTCATCAATTGATTGGAACAACGTCTGTCCTGTGGTAGTCATTGATAGATTAACATTCTGAATGCCTTGGGAAAAGGATTCTTGGGATTGTGAAATTAAAGTTTCAGCTGTGTTGGTTAAATTCTGATTTCGTTGAGACTCAGAAGTTTCTAATTCAACGATTCCCGCCTGATACTTGTCGAGGAATTGTTGATTAATTTCCTGAAATTTTGCACCTATTTCATTTATTTTTTGTTGTGAATTTGACTTTAGATTTGATGTTAATGCCTCATGATCGCTTTGTTTCATTTCAAATGTTTTAATAATGTCACTTTTTGTCTGATCAGTCCCCTGCTCTACTTCAAGAGCATATCTTGCGATTCTTTCTTCAATTTCACTCTCGCCTTTCATTTCTACCTGACCAATTGCAGTTCGTGCTGTTTCAATTCCTGCACTCATTTTCTGAGATTCTTCGCGTAACTTCCCCAAAATGATCTCCAACCTCTGTGCAATATGATCATCAAGTTGAGAAGCAAGCTGCTCCATCTGTGAAATAGTTGTATTAGTCGATGCTTTTAAATCATTGAAAGGAAGCATCGCATTATATCGGTCAGTTATTCCTGGAATTTGGTGGATATAACCCTTACTCTGTAACCCCTCAAGGGCTTTGAATACGTCAGCTGATGAGAATTCAGCATATTTTATAATTTCACCAAGTGAAAGCGGACCCAAAGCGAGGAGGGTGATATATACTTTCGACTCTTGAAGATCTAAATCAAGAGATTCTAATCCTAGACTAGCCATTATCTCACTTCCAAAGAAATTTCTTTATTTATGAATAATTTTCCAACACTTTTAGTTTCATACAGCCTTAGTATAAATTAAGTTTTTCATTCAACAAAATGATCAAACAGAAATGATTTATGAAGAATGGATAATATTGAAAAATGAATATAAAGCCATAGCTCCTCGACTTTAAAAATGGATTATTCTTTTCCTCGGACTCGGATCTAGCAATGGAGATTAAAGCTTTAAAAGAAAAAAATGTTATAGAGGCAGCGTTATACCTATTTGATAGGCCAATGAGCTATACCGAGCTAGCAGAACTTATTCAGAAAGATGAAGGAGAAGTAGAACGTCTTATTGAGAAAATTATTGACGTTCATCTTGATCAAAAAACAGCTTACACTATTTTCCGTACGGATGACCATACCGTTCAATTAAGACTAAGAGAGGAGGTAGCGGCTCATTTACATTGGCCATTTATTAAACGTTCAGAGGTTCCTAGACACCTATTAAAGGTACTGAGTCTCGTTGCTTTCAAGGAGTACGTTCTAGAGGAACAGGTTACACCGAGTAAACTCCAGAAAATTCTTGGAACAAGGGCTAAGGATGACTTAGAAGAATTAAAAGCAATGAATCTGATAACTATTACTCCTAAGGGGAAAAGAAATGTGATTAATGTAACAGAGGATTTTCTCCATTTGTTCAAATTACCAGTTGAATCAGAGAGAACCAAAATTGCTATTCGAAAAGGACTAAAAGACTACGCTCTCCGTCAACTTCAGTATGAAGATTAAAAATCTGTGATAACCCATGTTTCGTCTTTTCCGTCGAAGAAAGAAAGATAAGAAGAAGGAAAAAACTATAGAGGAGGAAGTAGACACTAAAAGTGATATAATTACTCCAGCTGCGGAAATATCACAGGAAACTCAAGAAGAATCGCAGATGCAATCAATAGAAGTCTATACTACCACAGAAACTCCATTTGAAGAACAATTCGCCACACTTCCCAAAGTAATCTCAGAACCAATTCCCGAGGAACCCGCGATACTAGAACCCATTCTAGATTTTCTTCCCTTCGCAGGGGCAATAGTTGAATCTGAGGTGTCAATAAACAGCTTCATATCACCTGAACTCTTAAAAGCTCAACTTCCTGTTCAAACCAAACTTGATACAGCCATTATAGCTCCAATAAAGCTCGTGCCCATCAGCCTAGAGGAACGAATCGAGGGTGCTTTGTTTTCTATTGGAAGACCAATACACGCAGATGAACTCATTGAGAGTCTACAAGAAGAATCACCTCTTGTAAAACGGACCATAAGAAAACTCTCACGCCAAAGAAAGCGGACTTCTCCAATTGTTATTGAAGAAATTTCAAGAGATCGATGGGTGCTCCAGCTCAATCCAATCTATCACGAGTTCTTCCACGAGTTTTTTCCTGAAAAATTCATGACAGAAGAAGAACGACGTGTTATTACAGAAATTGCGTATCGACAACCTATCTCCTTAGCATTGGTAAAGAAAATAATCCGAGGTATCGGCCCAGTAAAAATAACTGAGATATGCCGAGATTTGGAAAATAGGGGGTACGTTATAGGGGAAGACCGCGCACGATCAACATCTTATACGACAACACCGAAATTTGCTAATGATTTCGGTTTTGATGATGAAAGTCGACGCCTGAAGCTCCAAATGCTGTGGCGTCTGAAGCGCTTAATGGGTGATGTGGAAGAAGAGGAGGAAGAGGAGGAAATAGAAGAGGCCGAAGACAAGGGAGAAAATGAAGCGGAAAAGAAACCAGCAGAAGAAATAACAGTAGACAAAGAATCAGTAGAGGAGATTAAGACTGAATCTGAAGAATTTGAGTCTCCTGAGGAATTTGAGGTTGGAGTGGAACCTGCAGAAGATGAATCTCCTCAGGAACCTGAAAAAGGTGATGTGGAAACCGTAGACGATGAACCCACTGAATCAGAAGAGTCTAAAGTGGAATTAAACGTAAATATAAACGATCTTAAAAAATTTGACAACACTGAATCTACCCTCCCTAAGACTGTACCTGATTTCGTTCTACCCGAGGAAGAATGAGGGCATTCATCGAGGTTATTTTCAGGTGTCTTAGGTTATACTTCTTGTAATAAGTATCAATCTACTTCTCCTAAGGAAAAAAGATATTGATGAACGAGATCAGTGTATAATTTGGGAATAACTTCTCCTCCAAGTTTTGCAGAACACTCGTAGAAAGGAAATCCGTGCTTTTCTGCATAGTTTCGTCCTTCCTCACTTTGTACTGTCCGTAATTCTTCTAAATCACTTTTATTTCCTATAATTGCTATCAGTGCTTTTTCTCCAACTACGCTTTTAAAATCAGTAATCCATCGGTCGAGATCAGAGAATGAATCATACCTTGTAATATCGTAAACAACTATGCAGCTAAAAGCTCCCTCAAAATAGTATTTTCGAATCTTGCCAAAATACTCCTGTCCCGCTGTATCAATTAAAAGAAGTTTGATTTTATGGTTATTTACTGTCACTCGCTTTGTTGTGATGTCTACACCAATGGTGGGTGTATAGCTTGAAGAAAACTTATTTTCAGCATAACGTCGGATAAGGCTTGTTTTACCCACTCCATAAGACCCAGCAGAACAGATCTTTAAAATTAAATCATCACTCATTAATATACCCCTTATTTATCCGAATATACAAAATTCTGTAGTACTTAACCTAGATTTTGGTATTTTTCTCACAAAAAATATCTTCTTTATGTGTTTTACACCAATATATATATTATATTTTCCTTTCTTTAACCTCTTGATTTCTATTGAAAGAGGAACTTTGAACTTGTGAGAGAGTTTATTGGAATAGATAAGCGAAAAATTAATCACCCAATGCCTCGTTCTCCTGTAATGTTCTGAGATATTTCCGAATTAGATTTTCGTAAATTTTTGGGATTACATCTCCCCCCAGTTTAGCTGAACATTCGTAAAATGGCACTTTGTATTGATCTGCAAACTTCTTTCCTTGTTGATATGTCACATTACGAAGATCTTCTAAATCATTCTTATTTCCTACTATTGTGATAGCAGCATCTTCTCCAGCAACACTTCTAAAATCGGAAATCCAACGATCTAGCTCCTCAAATGTCTCGTGACGAGTGATATCAAAAACAATGATACAACTGAACGCACCTTCAAAATATGTCTTGCGAATGCGCCCAAAATATTCTTCCCCCGCAGTGTCGACAAGGACAAGCTTAACATTTTGGTTATCAATAGTTACTCTTTTTGTTGTGATGTCCACACCAATTGTTGGTAAATAATCATAAATGAATTTTCCTTCTGCATATCGGCGGATCAGGCTGGTTTTACCGACTTGATAGGATCCAGCAGAACAGATTTTCAAGACCCACTCATTCTGCAACAAAAAGAACCTCATTAACTTCTTAAGAATTCATTTTCTTTCAACGATCAGATAGTTCTAGAACCATTAAATTAATTTTGTTTTAATGTTTATTTAGGACTTTCCAAATAACTTCTTTTCACAATTCTTAACCATTGTTATGCAAGATAACTAAAAATGTTCACGAATTAGAGGGAATTGCCTAGTAAAATAGAATTTTTTAATCAGTTAACCAAAAAAGACTAGGAGTTGTACTTGTTTTGACAACAGATATTATTGATATACGTTTACATGGTAGAGGGGGACAAGGAGTAATGACAAGTTCGTATTTGATTGCTGAAGCCGCCCTTCTTGAGAACAAATTTGTCCATGCATTTCCATCGTTTGGCCCAGAGAGATCTGGCGCCCCCATTGCCGCATTTGCTCGCATCTCTGATGAACGGTTCTATGTAAAGACTGAAATCTATGAACCAGATATTGTCATTGTGCAGGATCCAACATTATTGGGTCAAGTTGATGTACTTTCAGGCCTTAAGGAAGGAGGACTCGTCATCATTAATACCGATGATCCGAATTCAGAGGGAGTAATAAATCTGAAAAACTCCCGTCCTGATGCTCAGTTTGCTACTATTGATGCCACTAGAATCGCAGCGGAGGAGATTGGGATTAAGCAAACGAACACAGCAATTCTAGGAGCTCTGGTCAATCGAACTAGTAATAAGATCATAACACTCGATTCGGTCAAAAAAGCTATAATGGCTCGATTCAGAGAAGAACCAGCTAGGAAAAATGTAAATGCTGTTGATCGTTCTTTTAATGAGGTGAAAAATTAATGCCTGTTCTTCCAACAGATGTTTCAGATGATGAATTCAAACAATGGGTGAAAGAAAAATGGGGATACAAAAAATTACCTATTGCGGGAAGTACACCTGCAGGGAGTGCAAAATTCTTTCGTACTGGTGATTGGGCTGCTCAACGCCCTGTTCTAATTGCTGAAAATTGTATCTCTTGCTTAGAATGTTATTTTCTCTGCCCAGATAGTGCAATTACAATGGAAGTAGGTGATGATGGTAAACATCGCCCGATGTTTGATTTATTCTATTGTAAAGGCTGTGGTGTTTGTGCAAACGAATGTCCTGGTAGAAAAGGAGAAAAAGCTATCATCATGGAGGATCTCTAAATGGCAAGAATTGCTGTTACAGGAGATGATGCAGTAGCCATTGCTGCAAAAGCGGTTAACCCTGATGTTGTTGCAGCTTACCCCATCACTCCTCAAACAATTATTGTGGAACGATTCGCAGATTTTGTTGCTAATGGTGAGGTTGATACTGAGTTTGTTACAGTCGAATCAGAACACAGTGCCATGTCTGCTTGTGTCGGAGCTAGTTCTGTTGGTGCTCGTGTTTTCACAAGTACTGCAAGCGCAGGTTTAATGCTTATGTACGAAATAGTCTTCATCGCAGCATCTTCACGTACCCCCATTGTCATGGCACTTGCAAATCGGGCAATTAGTGGACCAATTAATATCCATGGTGAAATGACTGACCAAATGCTCTTTCGAGATTCTGGTTGGATCAGCTTATTCTGTGAAGATAATCAGGAAGCTCATGATCAAACTATCATGGCATTCAAGATTGGAGAACATCCTGATGTCTTATTACCAGTGGCAGTGGGTCTCGATGGATTCATTCTATCACATGCCATTGAAGGAATTGAAGAAATTTCTCGTGATGAAGCAATGAGGTTCCTAGGTGGTGATAGAAAGTCGGATTTTAAATTAGATATTAATAAACCTATGAGTATTGGTCTTCTCCATTTACAAGATTATTATATGGAAGCACGAGCTCAAATTAAGGATGCCCAAGAAAGGTCAAGAAAAATTATTTTAGAAGTATTTGATGAATGGGAAAATTTCACAGGACGGAAATATAAGCCTGTGGAGTCTTATATGATGGAGGATGCTGAATATGCTTTTATTACAATGGGATCCTCCGCAGGTAATGCAAGAACAACTGTGGATGAACTCCGTACGAAAGGTGAAAAGGTTGGATTAATAAAAATTCGAGTCTACCGTCCTTTCTGGGGTGATGAAATAGTGAAACTTTGCACAAACCTTAAAGGATTAATTACAATTGAACGAGCTCATTCTTTTGGTGGACCTGGTGGTATCTTAAGTCAAGATATCAAATCAGCACTTTATGGCAGTGGTGTTTCTCCTTTAATTGCAGAATACACAATTGGCCTTGGTGGGCGTGATACTCTCATTGGGGGTTATCATGGGATGTACAACAGGGCAATAAAGGCTTTCAATGAAGATAGGAACCTACCGATATTTTGGTGGGGAGTCCGTGAATAAAGGAGGTAATATCATGTCAATCGAAATTCCAAAATATAAACTGAAAGATTTACTAGACAAACCCACATACTTTACGGGTGGTCATCGCCTCTGTGCTGGATGTGCAGCTGGTTCTATGGCCCGACAAGTAACTATGGCTTTCAATCGCCCCACGATGATTTTTAACTCAACAGGATGTCTCGAGGTTGCCTCAACTATCTATCCTTTCTCCGCTTGGGAAGTTCCCTGGCTTCATGTTGCATTCGAGAACTCTGCAGCTGTCGCTAGTGGTGTAGAAGCAGCAATCAAAGCCATGTCAAAAAAAGGTACATACAAAGAAGGAAAAACTGATTTAGTAATCTTTGGTGGAGATGGTGGTACTTACGATATTGGAATTCAGGCGATCTCTGGAGCTTTTGAAAGAGGACATGATCTCCTCTATATCTTATATGACAACGGCGCATACATGAACACTGGAATCCAACGATCTGGTGGTACCCCATTCAGCGCCTCCACTACTACTTCCCCCGCGGGTTCAGTTATTCCTGGTAAAACTCAATTTAGAAAACCTATTACAGAAATCATGGTTGCCCATAGGATCCCTTTTGTGGCCACAGCAGCCCCAGGGTACCCAGCAGATTTAGTTGCGAAAGTTAGAGCTGGACTTGATGTCGATGGCCCTGCATTTCTTCATGTAGAGGCTTCATGTAATCGAGGACAACGATTCGATCCAGCTAAATCGATTGAATATGTCAAGATGGCAGTAGAAACATGTTTACACCCATTATATGCTGTTATTGAGGGTGAATACATTCTCAGTCGCCCTAGTGAACGCATTGCCAAGGATCCTTCCAAGAAAATACCAATTGTAGAATTTCTAAAAAAAGAAGGGCGATGGAGACATCTATTCAGACCCAAAGAACGAACAGATCTTATTACCAAGTTTCAGGAAGATGTCGATACCCGCTGGGAAGAATTACTAAGGAAAGCTGGATTCTAACCTTTCTCATCAATCCTCTTTCTTTTTTAATAAAAGATCCTTGAATATATAATTAAAATAAGAACTATTCTCAATTGCATTGATTTTTATCTCTTTAATGCATTAAATACAGTTAAAATAACATAGAAAACTTCTAATAATTTCTATCTAAAAGGAAGGCTTAAGAAGTATTAATTATTATAAGGGTAAATCTGAATAACGAGATCATACCATCGGTTTGGAGAGATAAAATTGGCAGAATCAGGAATATCTGTAAAAGATACTGGAAAAGGACTCCAGCTTACTCTTGACGGAGAAATGTATCGAAAAATTGCTCAGGAGTGGGAACAAGGTAAATTACGCCCATTCTATACCTTTCTAAAAGAATTCATAAAGCAGTTAGAAAAAAACTATGGGACTTAAAATCCATCTTACCAGTTATAAGGGGAATCACCATCAATTAATTCTCCCTCAAAAAGAATTAAAAGATCATAAATGTCTCTACAAACAGCTATCTGCTCCGAATTGACACTAGTTTCCGCCTGTAATACAAAACATAGTATTTCCTCCTCCCAAAGCACTTTTATTTTAATTCTATCACTTTTATAAAATACATAGAATGTTGGAGTTTTTTCTGAATACTGGAATTTGATTTCATTATCGTTGAGTGTTGCTTTCAGATCTTCCTTGAAATCATTCCAAATTGATTTGTCGGCAAACTGTACTGTGAATGTTTTATACTCTTGAGAACTATTCAATTTTAATTTGACTCCATTTTTGATCCATAAATTTGTTGATTTCACGAGCAACCACGTTTGATTCTTCCAGAATAGCCATATGACTGCCTGAAATCTCTTTATGAGTGAAAAGATCGGAAGGGGCACATTTTATCATCTCCTCTTTCAAGTTCCTCGGTATGAATTGATCCTTATTCCCCCAGATTACTAATAGAGGTTTTGATAGTGATTGGATCTTTTTAGTATAATCTCGTGGTAAGAAATCTTTGAATATTTCATAATAGACTTGATCAGGGATACTGAAAGCATGTTGAATAAATGGATCAATAATACTTCTCTCGGTATCCTTAGAGTAAAGTATCTTTGGAGCAAGCTTTTTCACCTGTCCTCTGAATGATCCCCATATCTGAGTTGGTGGGAGGAGTTTGACGCCATTCCTGAAATTATCAGGAGCACGATGAGCACCAGAAATTAGAATGTATTTTCTTATATTTGAATATTTAGAATTCAAGAACTCCTCTAAAATGATCGCCGAAAATAGAGAATGAGCTGCCAGTACAATTTCTTTCTCTGACCCAAGATATTCTAAAAAGTCTTTCAGGTCTTGTACATAATCTTTTAATGTAAACATTGCATCCTGTTCAATTGGTTGAATGAATCCTCTGACCCCCACAATAAATAATTGATATTTTCCGAGCAATGATGATATTAAAGGATAAAAATCTTCTATTTTTCCTCCAATAGGGGATAGAAATAATAGAACAGTGGGATGAGAATACGAAGTACTATAAAAACTTACTTTTCGACCATTAATTTCCGTTTTCTGGATTTGATAAGGATATTTTGGCTCTAATGGTGATAAAACGGTTTTTGTAACTTCTCTAGGTTTAGAGCTTAACAATCTTAGTCGAGATGTAATATCTCCTAGGAATTGTTGGAATTGCTCTATAGGTGTCATCAGGAGCTGAGCGAACGTTTGAATAACATCTGTTTCTGAATGTTCATCATCACTGATCTGGATTGCCTGAACTTCCTTTTTAAATTCAAGAATCTCAGTTTTTACAGCTTTAATATCAGCTAAACTAAATGAGAAAAGAGGAGTCATCTCATGAGGAGGTTCCCCCAGCTCTATTTGGAGAAAAAGTCTTTTTTTCATTTTTTGACGTTTATCTATAATAATGACATCACGAAGTTGTTCAATTGGATAGTTTACAATAATTATTGGGGAAGATTCTGCTGTTTGAACAGCGAATTCGATTCTTCGTTTTTCCGTATTGAGTCGTAACACTCCATGGCGTTTATCACGAATGCGTGAATCTCCTTCATGATAGGTAGCTAACCATTCTGCTTTTATCTCTTTTGACAAGTTCTCAGACATCCTCATACATTACTATGAGCTAAGTATCATTAGAGGCTCTCTATTTTGACTATTAAAGATTATTTGCTTGGTGTGACATTTATTTTTCAATAAATTTTTTAGTTGTTCTTTGAATTTTATCTTTGACCATCTCAGTCACCCCACTCCTCTCTAGCTCTTCTTTGATTGACTCCTTTGCTATATCTGCTGCAGCTCCTCCTACAGCTCTAGTTGTAACATTTAAAGCCTCTTTAGAAGCACCCTTCACAATCTTTTTAGTAATTTTCTTCAAGATTTATACCCGAAAGAACTATATCTCAACTCTTCAAAAATCATTGCATAGCTGTTTTCAAGCACGATCCCATATAAATCAAGGAAATAATGTAATCACTAGAGTATTTTCGTTTCAATGAGATGATAGTCTATGAAACCAGATACGAACTGGTATGAAATAGTAATTCCTAATAGTATGATCAGATCAGGTCAGATTAAGGAAAGTTGGTTTGTACCTGATTTAAGCAATGTAATCCATCAATCTCCCCCCTTAGAGTACTCTGATCCAGTGATGTTCTTTCAAAAAACCTATCTTACAAGAGGATTAGTTCGTCTTCTTAACAATATTTGGACAAAACTTCATAATGCAGAAGGTAGTGGAATAATTAAACTACAAACACCCTTCGGAGGAGGAAAAACACACGCCTTAATCGCAATATACCATTATACTACAAGTGGAACCAAACTAACTGATTTTTTTTCAAAAAATTTATCTCCTATTCAATCCAAAGTAGCTACAATTGTCGGAACGAATTTAAATCCGTTAGAGGGGAGAAAAGAAAATAATATATGTATCCGCACAATTTGGGGAGATATAGCACACCAAATCGCAGGAACTAATGGATATAACGACTTTAAAGCTAATGATGAAAATCGTATTACACCTGGGAAGGAGAAAATGTGTAAGTTTCTTAGAAAACATGAGCCATTTCTTATTTTGCTTGATGAAATCGCTGAATATATTGTTAAAGCCCGAGCAGTATCTGTGAATGAATCAAATCTTGGAACTCAAACATTAATATTCCTTCAAGAATTAACAGAAGCAATCTCCTCACTTTCTCGAGGATTGTTGATAATAACTCTCCCAGTTCATCAATATGAAGATTTTTCAGAGACGCCGCTTGATGTTGTTAATAGGATAAACCAAATCCTTGGAAGATTGGAAACAACCGAAACACCGGTTGATCGGGATGATATTTATCAATTAATCATAAAAAGGTTGATAGATAAGGTTCTTCTACAAGAAAAGCGAGATGAAATAATATCAAAGTATATACAAATGTACCAAAAAAGGAGAAACCTATTTCCTGAACGGGTCCAAGATCCAAGTTTTATTAAACGCATGAAAGATTCATATCCATTTCATCCTGAATTCATTGACATACTTTATGATAAATGGAGCAGTTTTACATCATTTCAGGGGACAAGAGCTATTCTAAGAATATTAACACGAGTATTAGCTGATTTATGGTCTTCCAAAGAAGAATTAGATTTAGTTCAACTTATGAATGTTAATTTTCGGGAGACCAGCATAAAAAATGAATTCCTAAGACATGTCGAACCTCAATTTGAGTCAATAGTTGGGTCAGACATAATTGGCTTGGAATCAAAATCTGTTTCTCTTGATAAACTTCATCCTGAATGGAATAATTTAGCATCGGGGATGTCAAGGACGATTTTCTTGTCCTCATTCAACCAAGGTGAGAATCTAAGGGGAATAACACTCTCAGAATTGAAAATAAATATAATGAAACCCCAGATTCCAATCTCACTAATTAAAGAGATTCTTGACAAACTAAATGGATCTCTCCATTTTCTACACAATAATGATGGACGTTATTATTTTTGTCATGAACCAAATTTAAATAGACAAATTCAAGACCTTAAGGAATTGTTCCAAGAAGACTTCGAAGAAGAATTAAGATTGGAGATTAACCAACACTGTGGGAAGGAACTCAGAACTATAATTTGGCCGAATTCATCAAGAGATATCCCAGATGACAATGAGCTAAAAATTGTGTTTGTTCATCCCTCTACTCCAAGAAAATCTCTAAGAAAATGGCTTGATATAAGAGGAAATACATTCCGCAGAAATAAAAACACGTTAATTTTTGCAATACCAGATAAATCGCATCTTAAAGAATTAAAAAGTCTTGTACAGACTAAACTCGCGTTAAATGAATTACAGGAAAGAGCTAGCAAAATAAGTGAAAAAAGGCAATATTATATCATTACAGAAATCATTAAGCAACAAAAAAGAATTGCAAATGCATTATCATTCAGCATCAGGAAAACATATTCACAACTCTATGATGGAACCCACACTATATCATTGGGATTACCCAAGGCTAAATATGAACCTCTAACAAAATGGTTCAAGAGTGAACTACTTGCACGCGAATATATTGTATCTAAACTCCATTATCGTAAGCTAAAGGAATTGTTTCTAAACATAAATCAATGGGTTTCAACGCAGGAAGTACTTCTACAATTTTTTATCAATTTGAATTTATTTAAGATTGAATCTGTTGATACAATAAAACAAGCCATCTGCTGGGGAGTCGAGGAAGGAGCTTTCGCTAAAGCAACAGTAAGAAATAATAAGATACAAAATAATTTATTCTTTTTTTCAAATAAACTTACTCCTGCACAAGTTAAATTTACATCAGATGAATATTTGATTGTTAAAGAAGTTGCAACGGCAATTACTGATTATATTAGGAACAACTCCCAATTAAAAGAAAGCATTATTCCTAAGGACCTAAAAAAAGCTCTTCCATCGGATTTTAACATTCTTAAAACCAAAATTAAACCCCAGGAGATATTTTCCCTCTCTTTAGAGGTTGATGAGCTTAAATCCAAGTCTCTCCCAGCTTTTTATCGTGGAGTTCTCAAACCACTAGAATCAAGAAATGCGAACATTTCAATTCAGCTAAAATTAGATATCAAATGCGATAAAATAATTCCTGAGACTATACTAGAAACAACAATCAAAGAGACTATCCGTCAATTAGGGGCACAAATCACCAAAATCGAGAAACCCGAATGAAAATACCTCTCCTAATTCTGTGATTGTTTTGTAACAAAGAATAAATGAATCCGTTCTGCAAGTGCTTGACTGATTCCTTCAACTTGACACAGTTCATCAACAGTTGCTTCTTGAATTCGAGATAAATCTCCAAAATGTTGTAGTAGAGCATTTCTGCGTTTTGGACCAACACCTTCGATTCTATCCAGTTGAGATCTTGGTTGTAAAAGTCTCCGTTTTCGGTGATATGCAATAGCGAAGCGATGAGCTTCGTCACGACATTGCTTAAGTAAGCGTAGCGCTGCACTATCTTGGGGAATTGGAATAGGCTTTTGCTGCAAAGGCAAAAAGACCTTTTCTTCTTTTTTTGCGAGACTAATGACTGGGATTTTACAATTATATGTTTGTAAGATTTTAAAAACAGCGTTGACTTGAGGTTTTCCTCCATCTACTAGTAATAAATCTGGTAAAGAAGCAGCAAACTGAGAATCATCATGTTTGAATCTCCTATTTAGCACCTCTTGTAACATAGCAACGTCATTGGGTTCAGGTTCAACAGATTTAATTTTAAAACGACGATATTGGGATTTGATTGGCACTCCATCATGAAAAACCGCCATAGATCCCACAGGAAGAGTACCTTGAATATTAGAGATATCATAGGTTTCTATTCGTCGGGGTAAATTTGTTAGCCCAATATAACGTTGAAGTTCAAGAAGGGCATCTTTTTTGATTTCCTCATTTTTGTGAATCGATCGAACTTTTTCACCTAGATCCATCTGTGAGCTGGAGATATGTTTCTTGAAGTTAGAAATGCCAGGTATGGATGGGTTAACATTGATTTTAACACTTCTTCCCTGTTTTTTAGATAGCCAAATCTCTAAAATATCTAATTCTTCTACTAAGTCACAAGAAATTTCGATAATAGAAGGTATAAAATCTGTTTGAAAGTAATAATGTGTAATCATTGACTTGAAGATCTCTGATTCTGGTAGTTTTTCCAGCCTGCCCAAAAAGCGTGTTTCAACGTGAACTATGATGTCATCACGAATCCAGAAGATTATGGATTGATAATAGTTTGAATCTTCAAGGAGAATAATCACATCTTTATCTCTGGGCTGAGAATATTCCTGTTGAGATTCTATTATGCTTTCAATTTGGCTAATACGATCGCGGAGTATGGCAGCAACCTCAAAATTTAATTCATTTGCAGCTTGATCCATCTTTTCGTATAATAATTCCAATAAATCCTTTTTTTTGCCTTGAAGAAATAAGACAAATTGATCAACTATATGTTGATACTCTTCAATTGAAATTTTTCTGACACATGGAGCGGAGCATCGATGTATGGAATAATCAAGACATTCTTTTTTTGTACGAAAACAATAGCTCTTATTAGCAATAGGGAAAATCCTACGGAGAGATCTAATTGAAGCACGAAGCGCTTTGACATCTTTTTTCCTGCCAAAATACCAATCGTTGGGATCTGTAATGCTTCGGACAATGAATAACCGAGAAAAATATTCCTTTTCCGAAGGAGCAGTAATTCGTATCATAGGGTAAGACTTATCATCTTTCCAATCCATATTAAAACGTGGTGAATGAATTCTAATCAATTCTCGCTCCCTTAGAAAAGCACTACTAGTATCCTTATGGATCTCATAATCGATTGATCGAATTTTTGATACTAATCGTCTTGTTTTAGGATCGGGTAAATCTTTCCCAAAATATGAAGCCACTCGTTTTTTTAGGTTCGAAGTTGCTCCAATATAGATAACTTTGTTTTTTTCATTTAACATGAGATAGACTCCGGGCTGAGGTGGTAATGTACTTAAGATAGAATCGAGACCAGAGACCTCAGTTGGCATTCTACTCATTAACTTTTGTTACAACACATTTGCTTAAATGTAATCCTTTAGGATTAAACGTAAGATAGCACTTTTGAATATCACCAAATGTCCTTTAGGTGATTTTTTAGTAAAATTTTACATTGGGGGGATTATGGAGAAGAGAGAAGGGATTTTTATCTGAACAAATTCTTCTTTGAGCTGTACATCAGATTTAATCATCTCTGAATTACTTAGGGGTAAATTCACGCCTCTGGTTAAATAAGGGGAAAATGTCTTCATATGTATTCTTATTAATAAAAAGGAGTATTACATCAATAGCTCTAGTTACTCCCTGAGCGAGTTTAAAGCTATCATGACAAGCTAGATGGCAATATTCATTGGCATTCATATAATCCCCATTTAAGGTGATTTTTGGATCAGGTGAAATCATGATAACTTTTTCCTTCTCATCTCCGAAGGATGCAATTACCCAATTATCAGGTGGAAGGGTATTTAGTATACGTTCTTTTTCAGTCTTGGAATAGGTCCAAATCATGTTATGGCGTTTCGTTAATAGTTCATGAATTGGTTTCAGGAAAAGAAGGAAACCAGCTTCAATTGATGCAAAAATACCTGAGTTATTTTTGAATGAAAGCCGGGCCCAAACTAATGGGCTTTCAAACCGAGTATAGTAAGTAATTTTACAAGCAATGTCCTTCAAACGGAAATCATTGACTGGAGAGTTCAGTTGATAAGTCAAACAAAACCAATCATCTTTTTTAACAAGAGTAGGGCCAATCCAAACATTATCAAGAAATTCTAACCAATCCCAATCATATAAAGGCTTGATAAAAGGATGAAATCCGCCAATAAATCGTTTGAACCACACAAAAGATTCCCTGTTAGGAAAACGTGAGAAAAACAACTCTTCTCTGTTCAAGATTTTGCCTGAGTACAAACTTGCACCATGGGTCGCACTCGTTTGAAAAGACAACAAATTGTTTGAGAAAAGCCAACTTCCACCGATTCTTTCAAGTGTTACTTTTCCTGAACTCTTAAAAGGAATAACTGCCCCAGAAAAAGGACGAGAAGTATAAGGGAGATGGATTTTCCCATTGAAAGTAATAATTTGGGAATCTGAATGCTTATCTAGTAAGATTTCTTTTAGGAATGGTTTATTTCTAGCTTCAAGCTTTGTCTTCCATTGAAGTGGAGAATCCCATAAAGTACTTTCGAGATCAATTTGGGCTTCTATTGGCGTTTCACGGTGAATGTAATAAAAGATTTCTAATGGAACAGTAGTGGAATCCAAATCTATCCAATTTAGACTTGGCAATGGATTCTTTGTCACCTCAGGAATTGTTAGGCCTTGCCCAAAACGGATTTCAAGAGGAAAATTACAATATTCGATTGTGGTTTCTTCAATAGGGGAAGTTTTGTTATCATTAAACTCATTCAACCAGATGTTACGAGTTAAGCTAACGATCGACCTTCCAAAAACCCATGTAAAGTTTCCCAAGGTGATTGATTCTCCTGGCTGTAGCTTATAGGTTCTAGTATCTATTATTGGCCCATTAAACGGATTTCCATGAATTGATTCAACCTCAGAGGAATCCCAAATAAGTCCACATCCAAAACCAAGCGTATTCTCTTTTGTTAACCATGATTCAGCATACTCATCAGCATTTTGAGGAAAATCGAAATTATCATTGAATTCAGGATCATCTGAAACAAGCCAGCCAGACTTAAGTGGTAGTGTATATTTTCCTATCAAAATTCTTGGAGTTCTCCAAGAACTCCAATGACGAATAGCGATATTTTTTATTGTGAGATTAGAAGTATTTGTCATCTCGTAATTACATGAGATAAATGGTTTCCCAGCGTCAACATGGATCCACCTTGTAACATGTAATCCTGGTTTTTCGACTTCGCTTAGCATCTCTTGCTTAAAAGAAATCCCGGAGTCACGATGTATGATTTTATATGGCCGATCAAGCCTCCAAAACTCAGAAGATTCGGCTGGAAACGGTTTACCAATGTTTATCCCAAAAGTCATAAATCTAAATTCCCCCACATCCTTCGATATTATAGTATGTAGTTCATTTGTCTCATTTAGGCTAAATTCAAATCGAATCTGTTCATTTTCGATTACTGCTGCTTTATGAGGATTAATATAAGCAACAGCACCCACTTTAGTGTAACAACTAATATGCCGAATTATTGAAGGAAGAGCTGATTCTCCATCAGATTTCTGTTGATATAATTTGATATTCCATCTCCATGCTGTAACTGTCGATTCTTTTGGTCTTGGAATCTTTACTCGAGTTTCAATAGCATCACCAGGTTTTAAAGAGTCAATTCTAACTTCATGAGGAATAGGTAACCCTTCTCCAGTGATTTCGGCCCGTCCATCAAATGAACGATCCATAATGTTACGAAATCCCACAGGAATAACTATCTGTTTTTTATGTCTTCCGAAGTAAGCAGAGGGGTTACTCATTATTACTTGCAAAGATTGTTTGGGAACCCATCCTACTGCTAATTGAACTTCTTTGCTGTCTATTTCGAGGTTCCCATAAAGACGACAATCGGTTCGTTTCCAAGGTTTTTGATCTGGAATATAAGTTTCAACCCTTGGGTTTAGTTTAACATCAATAGAGATCTGTTTTTCAGATTTAGCTTTAACAACTTCATGTATTGATTCAATGGAAACCGTATTAATACCTTTGAAAAAAGTAAAGCTACCTTTAATTATAATAGGCCTTTGAGAAAGGTTCTTAATTCTTAGTTCAGCTCTAGTCGAATCAATTCCAAAGAATACTTCATGTAGATTGGGGACTAGCTGTACAAAAAGTTCTTCCCCATTAACAACATAAGAGAATCCTGAGATCTCTTTAACGTGACGATCTACATACACAGTTAAGGAATTTTGATCATCTTGTATAAAACGATAAAAATAGGATTTTATACCTTTAGTTTCATATTTATCTGGTTTTTGGGTTACGGTAAGTTCACGTGACTGGTACCATTCATTTTGACTGAAAAATGGTCTGAAAAAAGCTGTGTTCAGGATTGCAGGAATAAAATTTTCCATCAGTACAGAAGTTTTAGGACGCCACATAAAACCTGTTTTTTTATAAACAGGAACCGCACGAAGGTTTCCAGCCCATGTATGTAGATCTAAACGTCGTTTACCATATTGAGTTGCTGTTTCAACAGCTTTTAATAACAAAGCTTTCCCGAAACCCTTTTTCTGCTGAGATGGACGAACTCCTAACAGCTCAGCATACATTGCATCTTGATCAGTCCAATGATCATCAATAGAACAATATCCTTGGATAATTCCTTGCTCATCAACAACCATTCGCCTTGTTAGCTTTGTTGCAAACCATTCTTTGAGTATTCTCTCTCCAGTGAATTCAGTAGTACCAAATCCCCCACCCCAGCTGTCATCGTCTGACCATTCATTCACACAATTAGCAAGTCGTCTAGAATCTTCTAAAGTAGGTTGTATTTCCCGAATTTTCGTCATTTGGACAGTATTGGGATATAGAACTTCCATGTTTTCCATTTGTGTGGCTTGATGTTTAGTTATATTTGGGATGGGATCTTTTGTATGAATGTCTTTAGTCATTGCTTTCACCCTAGTCAGGACGAATGGCCAGTAATTATATTAACATTTGAAAAAGATATAACTTAAAACTACAGATACTGGCAAAAAGAATTAAAAAAAATATAACTTATGTTCTTTAATTCTGATACAAGGTGAGTTATTTGACGAATACAACACACTTCTTCATAATGTGTCCCCCTTTTAAAATTGAAGGGAAGAAACAGGTAATCGTCACTAAAAGGGGCTATTTTGAAATCTCCTCAAATCTAATTCAATATAAAGTCAATAGCCTAACCACTAATTTCCTAGTCCTGCATCCACAGGAGGGAACAGGGGTGATGACAGAATTACCGTCTTATGTGAAGATGGATGCATTTCAATTATTTCATCGTCTTTGTGAGGGGATGACGGAAATTTGCTTTTCAATTGATGGAAAAAGAAAAGAGGATTTACTAATAGATTTTATTTTTGGAAAAATCCTCCCGTTCACAATGAAACAATTTGATTCAGGTTTCTATAAATTAAGAATGCTTCCTGACTCCATCTACGAAGAATTCTATAGAAGATCAATGTCTATTGAGGACACCATGAACACCACAATTACAACTTTTGATGAAAATGTCTTTATCCCCTTCAAAAGAAGATTTGTTGCCTCCATACACAAACGAACTGAAGAAACCAATTCAATTATTGGAACTTTTTCTCGTGACTTTCCCAGATTCTTCAGACTTCATGATGATCTGTTAACGATTCTCCTCAGTCAAGCCAAAGAGGTTTCAGACCATCAACACTTATCTTTCAGCATATTTTCTCCAATACTACGAAAAATACGCATACTTAATTCAATGAAAGAATATCTTGACCTCAATATACAAAAGAAAAGTATTGAACTAAAGATAAAGCCTATGAAAATAGATTCAGAGCAAATTGCTGAAAAGATTGGATTATTAGTTGATTTAAATAGAATTAGACTATAGATTTAATTATTTTTATGTCTGATAAATATAAACTTTAAGGATTTCAAACAACTTGTCTAAATCTTTGTAGGGACTATAAAGAGCGGAGATATAAGAAATCCCAAATCTTGAGAGAGGAAATGTAATCTTAAATTCATCCATTGTAGGCCCAAAGCGACTTAGAAAGTCTACTGCTTTTTCTTTAACAGAAGAGCTCATTCTAAATGTGTTCTTATCTTTTTTCTCTTGTAAAAATCGATCACATTTATTAACAACGAAATGGAATATATATTTAGTCTCTCTCGCTTTTTTATCAGCTTTTTCTGGCTTTAAATGAAGTGAATCCAGAAAATAGTTATAGCTGTCCTCCATTGCTACCCGTTGTACCTCAACAGATTGTTCAGGATCAAGTAGGAAGAGCATACCATCAGTTTTAAACTTTCGCATTGCCTCACGCCATTTACGACGGAGCTTGAAGTCACCTGGGTTATCTATTGCAATTATTCGATAATTTCGATGTTTTTCAGGTGAATACCAAGGGTATGCTTCAGAACTCTTCAATTTGATTTTCTTTTCCTCGATATTAATTTCTAAAGTCTTTTTACTTACAACTTTGTGAACATCTGTCCCCGTCATCCTGTTAATTAACGTTGTCTTCCCCACGCCTGTATTTCCTAATACCGTTACACGTATATCACGATCAAACACACTGGAACCTCGTATTTGGCATTAATCGCCGGAGTCACTCTACTGTCTCTATATTGTGACAATCAAAAAGAAATGTCATTTAAAAACTAATTGATATAATCAAATAGTAACCGAAACCGAATTTACCCCAAAGCAGTCATTTATGAATCTGAATTAAGCAGGAGTAAGTTAAGAAAAACCAACAGCTTCAAGTTGGAGAGAATAATTCTGCCAGAATTTCAACTAATATCTCCCTATGAGCCACGTGGCGACCAAATATCAGCCATTGAAAAACTTGTGCAAGGTATAAAGGAAAAGAATGCAAAGAACCAAACTCTTTTAGGAGTCACTGGTAGCGGGAAAACTTTTACTATTGCGAATGTCATTGAAACAGTCCAGAAACCCACCTTAGTTATCTCTCATAACAAAACCCTTGCTGCACAATTGTATCAGGAGTTCAAAGAGTATTTCCCTCATAACGCTGTAGAGTACTTCGTCTCGTACTATGATTATTATCAGCCTGAAGCATACCTTCCAACCACAGATCGCTATATTGAAAAGGATTTTAATATTAATGAAGAGATAGAGAAGATGAGGGCTTCAACAACAAGAAGCCTTCTTGTACGCGATGATGTGATAGTAATTGCAAGTGTCAGCTGCATTTATGGCCTTGGGTCACCTGAGACGTATAAGAGCATGAGTCTATTTGTAGAAAAAGGTATGAGTATATCTAAAAAGATGATTCTTTCTAGACTAATTGATATTCAGTATGAACGTGATCAAGCATTATTACGAGGGAAAATCCGGATACGGGGAGACACGATTGATGTCTGGCCAACTTATGAAGAAAAGGTTGCAGTGAGAATTGAGCTTTTTGGTGATGAGGTAGATCGAATTTCCCAGATTCACCCTATTTCGGGTAAAACTTTAGTTGAACTCAATCGTGTTATCGTTTTCCCTGCAAAGCATTATGTCAGGCCTAAAGAAGAACTTAGAGCGGCACTTAGTAGTATCCGAGAAGAATTAAGACTTCGACTCAAAGAATTAAGACAACAAAATAAGATAATTGAAGCCCACAGACTACAACAACGTACATTGTATGATTTAGAACTTTTAGAAGAGATTGGTTATTGCCCAGGTATAGAAAATTATTCTCGATACTTCGATATGCGAGCTGAAGGAGAACCTCCTTCAACATTGATGGATTTTTTTCCTAAAGACTATCTTCTCATCATTGACGAGTCTCACATGACAATCCCCCAAATTGGAGGGATGAGAGAAGGAGATTTTTCTCGAAAAAAGAACCTGGTAGATTATGGATTTCGATTACCCTCTGCTTTTGATCATCGACCTCTTACTTTTAGAGAATTTGAAGCTCGAATGGGACTGACTATCTTTGTGAGTGCAACACCAGGCCCATATGCTCTGAAAAAAAGTGCAAAAGAAGGTGTAATAGAGCAAATAATTCGCCCTACAGGACTAGTTGATCCAGAGATTGAAGTAAAGATAAAACTTGAGAATCCGATTGATGATCTAATAAGCGAAATACGTCAAACAACAGAACGAAAAGAACGTACACTAGTAACTACCCTAACCAAACGAATGGCTGAAAATCTTGCAGATTATCTTGATGAAATAGATATAAAAGCACGTTATTTGCATTCAGAGATAAAAACGCTGGAAAGAACTGATATTTTGCGATCATTAAGATTAGGGGAGTTCGATGTTCTTGTTGGAATCAATCTTTTACGAGAGGGACTCGACTTACCAGAAGTTTCTTTGGTTGCGATTCTAGATGCAGATAAACAAGGATTTCTTAGAAATGAACAATCTCTTATACAAACCATTGGTCGTGCCGCTCGAAATGTAAATGGGCGAGTAGTTTTCTATGCAGACAAAATATCTGAATCCATGGAAATGGCGATTGCTGAAACCAAAAGACGTCGTCGTAAGCAACTAGATTATAATGAAAAAATGGGGATATCCCCACAAACAATAATCAAAGAGGTAAGATCTCCACTCATTGAGTTACAAACATCCTTTACGAATATCAAACACCAGAAAATCTCAGCAGAAGATCTTCCAGAGTATCTTAAGGCCTTAAAAGAGGAAATGCAGCTAGCTGCGAAGAATCTTGAGTTTGAAAAAGCTGCAGAAATACGAGATATGATCATAGAGCTAGAAAATCCAAATATGAAGAGAACTCCTAAGGTAATTGAAAGAAAAAAGTGAGTTGGGGGAAGAACATCACTCATGACACTAAAGTAAAAAACAATTATGTATGAATAGCTCGGCCTAGAGCACAAAGGACTGCTTCTTTGATCGTTTCATAATATACTGGATGTGAGTGTTCGATTTTAATAATATCCTCTGCCTTCATATGGTTACCAACTGCTAAGGCACCTTCTGCGATTAACTCGGTCGCATTAGGACCAATAATATGTACACCTACTATTTCAGTACTTTCAGCATCAAGAATTACCTTTACAAATCCACGATTTTGGCCAGAAATAACTGCTCTACCATTTCCCTGAAAAGGAAACTTCCCAATAAGGATCTCACTATACTTTTCTCTCGCTTTCTCCTCAGACAATCCCACAGAAGCAATCTCAGGATTGGTAAATATTGTTGTAGGAATAGCGTGATAACTCATTTCAGTTTCATGACCCAACGCATTTTCGACAGCTACTTCTCCCTCATGAGATGCAGTGTACGCCAACATTGGTGATGGTACTCCTTGAACTACATCACCAGCAGCATAGATTCCAGGAATATTAGTTTCCATCTTTGTGTTGACAATAATTCCACGATCATGTTCAATTCCTATCTTATCAAGATTCAATCGACTCATCTCTGGAGCTCGGCCGATTGACACCAAGATATAATCAGCCTCAATATTTCGTTCGTTTTTTTCAGCATCAATAAAAGTTACTCTTTTTCTACCAACAGGGGTATCTGAGATGCGGGTGACACGAGAACTGGTATGAACTTTGATTCCAGTTCTTTTAAATGAAGCTTCAAGTTCCGCACTGAGATCAGGGTCTTCCATTGGGATTAAACGTGGAAGCATTTCAACAATAGTGACATCTGTCTCCTCAAAGCATCTAAAAACACATGCAAACTCTCCACCGATCGCGCCTCCACCAATCACGATCAAGCTCTCAGGAATTTGTTGTAATTCAAGTAATTTTTCACTTGTTAGGACTTTTGCACCGTCGATTCCAGGGATAGGAACAAAAAAGGGTTTACTCCCAGTTGTTATTATTATCTTTTCAGCAGAAACACGGTATTGTTTATCTATTGCTGTTACAAAGATAGTGTGAGGATCAATGAATCTTCCTTCTCCATTTAGCACACGAACATTACCATTCTCTAACAAATAATCGATCCCTTTCCCAAGACGTCGAACAATCATGTTTTTTCTCTTTTGAATACTAGAAAAATCGACCCCGAGATACTCAGACTGCAATCCAAACCGAGACATTTCTCTTAGAGCCTTACATCGTTTTGCAGACTCAACGAACACTTTTGTAGGAATACACCCTCGATTAAGACAAGTGCCTCCAATCTGGCCTTTTTCAATCAATACAATACCTTTTGCTTTTAATTGAGATGCTCTAATAGCTGCCACGTACCCTGCAGGGCCACCCCCTAGGATGGCAATTTCAGTATGAATAATTTCTTCCATTTGAAAACAACTCTGATGAGAATGATTTTCAATGATAATTACAATTAATCATTTAAATCAATTCTTTAACTATAATGTATTGCTAACGTCAAACATGAATGTTATGTAAAAAAAAGTTTATCGTGATTCATATGAGGAATTCCATTCCTTTTGACTTATTGGAATGTCATATCTTTATCAATTATTGAAAGTTTTCATATAGCATATAATTGTCTTTATAATGTTAATATCCTTTGCTTGTATCAACAAGCCTTCATGCTGGAATCGCTTAAGTCGTCCATTCTATATAGGAGATTAAATGAAAACACTATTTCGGGTGGTTTGGTTATCGCTTTACATCCTGTGCAATTGATTGGTCTGATAATCTTCGTAGGAACCTATATTCTGATTTCTACAGAGAAATTACATAGACCAATCTCAGCTCTTCTGGGAGCCAGTATTATTTCAATTTTATTGATTGTTACAGAGTGGGAATACCAAGGTGAAGTAACAACATTCCATACTATTGTCTCAAGAGTTGAATGGAACACACTCCTTTTTATCACCGCAATGATGATTATCACGATAATCTCAAGCCGTTCAGGCCTTTTCCAGTATATTAGCATCATAATTGTCCGATTCACAAAAGGAAATCCGAAAACATTACTACTCTCATTATCCATGCTCACCTTTATCATCAGTTTCGTATTTGATGTCATCACTACTATGTTAATAATCGCACCACTAACAGTTGAAATATATAAGATTCTTGAATTTGACTTTCGGCCTACTCTCATTGTAGAAGCAATTACTGCTAATTTTGCATCAATTCCATCCTTGGTAGGGAGTATTCCGAACATAGTTTTAGCAGATAAGAGCGGTGCAACATTTCTCGACTTTTTAATAGTAATGGGGCCTCTAAGTCTTATGTTATTTGCTACAGCTCTACCTATTTACTATCTTACGGCAAAAAAGACATTTTCGGATCCCCCTACCACCTTGGTCAAAGAGATTTTCCTACTAGACCCAAATGTCCTCGTTGAAGATAAAAGAACATTTTATGTGGTAATAGTGGGGTTGTTTGTATTGGTAATGGGATTTATCTTTGGCAGTGTTCTGAACTTAAAAGCTGCTGAAATTGCACTGCTGATAGCTGCAGGTTTACTCCTTTTCTCAGGAATGCACCCAAAAGAAATTTTCAGAGATGTAGAATGGATCTCAGTCTATTTTATTATCGGACTTTTCATCTTAGTCGGTTCAATTGAAATTCTCTATTTATTGGAACTTCTAGGAGAACTTCTAACTCCATTTCTTGAGCTTCCTCTTATTTTCTCACTCCCCTTCATCTCATTCGGAATAGGCGCAATCTCAGCCGTTGTTGACAATATTCCAATCTCAGCTGCGTTAGCTCCTGTTTTCTTTGATCTTCAAAATGCTGGTATCATCGGTTCAATCCAATGGTGGACATTAGTTATCGCTGTGAACCTGGGAGGATATATTCTTCCAATTGGAAGTCCTGCAAATATCCTCGCAATTAATCTGTCCAATCGGGAAGGGGCAGAAATCACATTTGTACAATTTCTTAAGGTAGGTGCTCTGCTAGGTTTTCTTCATCTTCTAATAGGTACAATTTATCTAATTGCCCTCTCAACATTTGGAATTCTTTAAGAGAAACATCAAATAAACGGGAGAGAATTTTTAAACATCTGTCTAATCAATGTTGAAACGATTGAATAGCACATGTTGTGGTATTTGGACTCCCATGTCTATTGGTTGGTTTATTTATACAAGTATTGCATTTCCAAACAGGATTAACTACCGAGGAAAATACGATAATCGTATTAGGTATTGGAGGGGGAGTACTTACGTTAGTCGGTGTGTTTATCATCATATTTGTGATAAAATAAGTGTTAAAACCCGATCGCTTACTATTCGACTTTATTACTATGGTGATTACTATAATTTGAGATTAGAACCGATCTACGCTCAATATAATCGAGGTGCGAATAAGTATTCGTTTGATGAGGTAGATACATTGTTTCTTGCCCGAGATATT
>JBHLKY010000015.1:102397-128237 GCA_048886185.1 Candidatus Hermodarchaeota archaeon | reverse complement strand
TTCTCTTCTTTTGAAAAATAGTTGCGCGCTCTTACACCTGAAAATAATAAGCTTATTAATAAAAATTTCTGTGACGGTACGAACAGTCCAGATAGAATCCTTTATCATAAATAGGATATAAGTGCTTTATAACAGTAATCATAATACCTAATGATTTTGGAGCTTAATAATTGCATACAAAAACTCTCTCTTCTAGTTCCTATAAAGATAATTTAACAATGTGTTGTGGAGTGAAAGTTCAATTCCTATCGCTAATTAAAATTATTATTCTAATAAGCTTTTTTACGGTCTCTACCTATACTAATTCAATGTATGGTGTTCTTTCAAAAGAAAAAGATTCAACTCATGGATATAAATTTTTACTAGAAAATAAAAGGAATTTACTTACATCTAAAAGAGAAATTTTATCTTCCATTCCTCCTTTATCAGCAAACATATCAGCAAATCTTGAAATTCAATCACCATTAATCAAAGATAAACAACTGAATAACCTTATTGACATTGAAAAAATGAGAAATGAACAAATTAATCGGTTAGACGAAAATGCGAATCATATCTCTGATAGTTTAGAAAAAAAGATCATTAGTAATAGTTCTGAAGACAATTCGATTGTATCCATAATTATTACCACAAAAACTGATATCGTTAAGGATGAATTGGTATTATTTGAGAAATTAGGAGGAGTAGTTCATCATAAATGGAATGATCCTACGGATATAGTATATGGTTTTAGTGGTGAAATTGACACCTCAAAGATAAAAGAGTTTTCTAAACAAGTAGGGTCAAATATTGTATTGATAGAAGAAAATTTACCTACCATTAGAAATTCCGATGTATCAACACATCTAGGAATGGTGCGTACATTTGTGTGGGATGAGCTGAATTATACTGGTGATCCTAATATTGCAGTAGCAGTTCTTGATACAGGAATTGATGATTCACATATCGCTTTCTCACCTGGATATGAAGATCAAGATTGGTCAAAAAAGATTGTCGGGTGGTATGATGCAACTACTGATGGGTCAACAACACCAGAAGATTATATTGGACATGGTTCCCATGTAGCAGGAATAGTTGCTGCAAATGAATTGAATGATAGTTATGACGATGGGAGAATAGTATCTACGTGGAGTTACAGTTATGAAGAATGGGGGAAATCGGGTTCTTTCTTTTATATCCTGTGGGTAAATCGAACAGGTGTAATAGACATTAATTATGTGTGGCAAGGGGAAAAGGATGCGAAGGGAACATATCTGGAACTATATGCTCCAAACGGAACTGAGATAGTAAGTGATAGATCAGGTAAATCGAATATGACTGTGAACCATTTTGTGTCCTCAGAAAATTCTTTTGGGTATTGGAAAGTAGTCCTTGGTGTTAGTTGGGGAATGAGTGGAGGATTATTAGATATCGCAGGTGTCAATAAGTACCCATATCCAGATCCAACTGATAATCATAGCCGCTTTACAGGTGTTGCACCAGATGTAAAGCTAGTAGGAGTAAAAATATTTGATAAATCTGGGTATGGTACATCAGCTGAAGTAATCGAAGCTTTTAATTGGATTAAGAATAATAAAGAACCTTATCATATTATTGTCGCGTCTGGATCATTTAGCTTTCGTGATACAGTTACGTCGGTTGACTCTGCTGCTGCTGCTCTTGTGAATTCTGGAGTAACAGTAGTATTATCTGCAGGTAATTATGGTCAGGGATCAAATTCAATTTATAGTCCTGGACAAGTTGATGGAGCAATTACTGTGGCAGCTTCAGATGATTATGACATCATCACTAGCTATTCTTCGGAAGGACCAGGTGAAGTGTCTAATACAACAAAACCAGACATTGCTGCGCCTGGGGGGGAAAGGATTCAAGGAGGTATCCTTCAAGTTGATAGTAATGATGCAGACTCCAAAACTTTTACGTGGAGTGATAAATTTACAAACGATTTCACTAATATTCAGGGAACATCGATGTCTTGTCCATTTGTCTCTGGATCCTTGGCCTTATTAATTCAAGCAATGGGTGGCTATAATTTTTGGAAAGAAGGCTATGGATCAGCCACTAATCCATTTAGAATAAAGCAATTGATCCTCATGACCGCCAATGAAATATATTCAGATGATAGAGGAGGGAAGGATCCTGTAGAAGGTTATGGAAGGTTAAATATTTATGCAGCTATTGAAGCTATCGAAAATACTTATGAAATTGGAACATTAGTAAATGATACGTTATCCTCTGAAATAGGAAAACGGAAGGTTTGGGTAGAAAATGTAACATTGATTAAAGGGACAAATTATACCTTTGAAATTACTGTTCCAGATGGAGCGGATTTTGATCTTTTTTTATATGAACCAGACCCAAACCAATTTGGGGAACCTGTAATAGCTGCAAATTCAACAAATTTTGAACTTGGAGTAGATGAAAAAATCGTTTATACAACAGAAAAGAATGGAACTTATTATTTGGTGGTAAAAACATCATTTACAAATGTTGGTTCAGGAAAATTTAGTTTATCGTCTACATCAAGACCTCAAGGTCCAATTTTGAATATTACCTCACCAATAGATACTATCTACACAACCTCTTCTATTCCAGTCACTTTATCTGGAAATGCATTGCATTATTGGTATTATATTGAACATGTTGATAGTTCTAATATCACATGGACCATAAATGTTAGTCGTACACTTTTAGATGGCACATACACATTACACGCTTATGGAAATGATACTAGTGAATATTTAACACATAGATCTGTAACCTTTGCAATTGACACAACAGGGCCAACAGTAAATATCAATTCACCAACAGCTAAAGCCTATCCAACTAGCACAATAACTGTTTCATTATCAGGAAATGCTGATCACTACTGGTATTATATCCAAAATATAGATAGTTCAAACATAACTTGGATAGTTAATGAAGATCGTACATTGGTAGACGGATCTTTCACAATACATGCTTATGGAAACGATACAGTTGGAAATGAACAACATGTTTCAGCGACGTTCACAATTGATACGACCCCGCCAGCAGTTAACATCGATTCACCAACCCCAACAATTTATGCAACCAGTACAATAACCGTGACACTATCAGGTGATGCAGTACACTATTGGTACTATATTCAGGATATTGACAACGCTATAATAATTTGGACAGCAAGCAAAGATAGAACGCTAAACGATGGCACATACACATTACACGCTTATGGTAATGATTCAGTAGGTAATGAACAACATGTGTCAATGGTATTCGCAATTGATACTACTCCTCCCACAATAACAATTGAATCACCAATAGCTAAAACTTATGCAACCAGTATAATCAGTGTATCCCTTTCAGGAGACCCCGACCAATATTGGTACTACATAATGGGAGTGGACTTTAAAAATAGATCTTGGATCAGTAATGAGGATAGAACGCTATCAGATGGAAATTATACGTTACATGCGTACGGGAATGATACTGTTGGAAATGAACAACATGTTTCAGTGACATTCACAATTGATACGACCCCTCCGACGGTAAATATTGATTCCCCAATAGCTATTACTTATATTACCTCAAAAATTACTATTATGCTATCTGGTGATGCAGTTAACTACTGGTATTATATTCAGGGAGTTGATGATTTCAATAATACCTGGACTTCAAATATTGACCGAATCCTATTAGATGGTACATATCCGCTACATGCATATGGAAATGATACTGTTGGTAATGAACAACATGTAACATTATTATTTTTAATTGATACAACTCCCCCAACAATTAATATTGATTCTCCAACTGCAATAGCCTATACAACTCGTTCAATAACAATTTCTTTCTCAGGCGATGCAGACCATTACTGGTACTACATCCAAAATATTGATGTTGTTAATAAGACATGGATGACTGACGAAATTCGTGTACTGAGTGATGGAACTTATACGCTTCATTCATATGGTAATGACTCAGTAGGTAATGACCAGCATACAACAGTAACATTCACAATTGATACAACGCCGCCAGAGGTGTTCATAGATTCACCAAATGCGGAAATTTATCCAACCAGTACAATAACTGTGATATTTTCAGGCGATGCAGACCATTATTGGTATTTTATACAAGATGTTGACAGTTCAAACATTACCTGGACTGTAAAGGAAAATCGTACTTTAATTGATGGATCTTTCACTTTACATGTCTATGGAAACGACACAGTTGGCAATGAACAACATATAATAGCTATCTTTACCATTGATACCACCCCACCAACAGTGAATATCGATTCACCAACTACAACAACTTATACAACCAGTACTGTATTTATTACACTTTCAGGTGACGCTACGCATTATTGGTACTACATTCAAGGTATTGATGATACAAATAGTTCATGGATATCAAAATTGGATAGAATATTAAGTGATGGAATTTATTCACTACATACATTTGGTAATGATTCTGTGGGGAATGTAGCTCACACTTCAGTAATATTTACCATCGATACTACTCCACCGACTGTGAACATTGATTCACCAGTATCGATAACTTACTCAACCAGTTCAGTGACTGTCACACTTTCTGGTGATGCCAATAATTATTGGTACTTCATTCACGGATTAGATTCATACAATTTGACATGGACAACTTCTGTAGATCGAACATTAAGCGATAACACCTACATACTAAATGCTTATGGTAATGATTCAGTAGGAAACGAGCAGCATGTAGCAATCACTCTAACAATCGATACTACGCCCCCAACAGTGAATATCGATTTACCAATACCAACTGCTTATTCAGCCAATACTATAACAGTTATAATTTCGGGTGATGCCATCAATTATTGGTACATTATTGATACCTTAGATAGTTCAAACAATACATGGACCACAAACGTTAACCGAACACTCTCCGATGGAATTTACACCCTATATGCATATGGAAATGATTCTGTTGGTAATGAGCAATATGTAACAGTAATCTTTACAATCGATACAATAATCCCAGACATATTTTTGGGGACTTTTAATAATAAGAGTATATTGTCATCTAGATCTGAAATTAAATTCAATGTGACTGATGAAAATCTTGATAGTGTACTTTACTGTTGGGATAGAACTCAGAATAGTTCTATAATTCCTCCTTATATAGTTAAATTACCTGAAGGCGAGTGTAATCATACTCTATACATTTTTGCTAGAGATTATGTTGGACATTGGACAATAAAAGTCATCACTTTTACAATTGATGACACTAAACCAGAAATTAGGTTATTAGATTACCAAAATATGAGTACACTACCATCAGGTTCAGTAATTACCCTAGAAATTAATGACTCACACCTTGATACAGTTGTTTACAATTGGGATGGATCTCTAAACAAAACATGTATTATATATGAAATGGTTTTACCAGAAGAAGATGGAAAGCACATACTGAATGTTTATGCAAGCGATTTAGCTGGTAACTGGGATAATGTCCAATTTACGTTTTTTACTGAAGAAAGAAAAGAAACAGCAGAAATCTCTTCAGAACTGCTATCAATTCAGAAAAAATCATCTAGTGAAGATTCAAATGATATTCGTGCAGGATTGACCGCAGAAGGAGTGGCTGCTGGAATAATCTTTGGTTCCCTTTTTATAGTAATTAGTTTAATCCTAATCCTTGGAAAAATGAATCGACAACGATATTTATAGCCTGATTAGAATACGCTTTCAATGTTTTATGAAAAATAGTTTTCTTGGCCTTCTCTCAAGTCTATAATATTACTCCGCAGAGATCTCTTTTGCTTAATTTTAATTTATTTTTCTTTTTTAAAATCGTTTGTATTTTCCAAAGAAGTCTTAATATAAGACAGAACTTGTTTTTCTAAATTCTCAACAAGAGCATCAACATATCCTATCTTTTCTTTGAAATTTAGCCATTCATCTGAATTAATATATTCAGGGTAGAAGTTAAGAAATATTTCTTCGCAGTATTTAAAGAAGAAGTTTAAAGCGTCTTCTAACTCATTTTTAAGAATTAACTGCCTAATAGCATGACCTTTACTAGTCAATTCAAAATGTTTTTGTCTTTTGTCCTTCTCACCTTTTTGAAATTCAACTAAACCATTATTTAATAATTGTCTCATATATTTCAAGAAAGTGTGTTTACTTTCAAGGTTTAATTGTTTTTGAATTGTTGTAGCATTAATACCAGGATGATCTCTTACTAAATTCAACATTATTATGGATTTTACTGACAATTTATCAATTAAATGTTCATATTGAGATTCACCTGAGACGTTAAACCCCTTTTCTTTAAGATATTTCAGGATAAGCTCACCTACTACGATATTTGATCAAATTAGGTTTAAAACTTCTAGAATCCATGATCAAATTGAATTAGAAACATTATTCGATTGATACAAACCCTAAAACGGGAATTATCGCATAAAACTTAGTTTCTTCCACTTTAAATGATCAAGGATTCATCTATTAAATGAGGTACTAAAAAAATTATCCGTATATCTATTAAAAGGCGAATAAGTTTTCTAGCTAAATTATTCGATTAATTACTTTTCATTCAAAATCCATAAAATAATAGAAAAGAAATTTTGATTTCCAAACTGAACTATAAGAATAAAAAATATAATTATGATGATCTGATGACCTCTAATCAGAGCTATTAATGAATTAAGACGAGAAGTTGGCCTAAAATCTACAATTCTAGTAGTATCAGTCTTTTTTAAACTTTTAAATATTAATATGAACTCCTTTCATAGTATAATTCTCGAATGAGACCAATATTTTCAAGTTTTGTCGGACTTGTTCAGAAATTATAGGCAGCTATTAGAGAGAAAAAGGAAAGTTAAGTTCAAATACTACAAAAATACACTTGTCACCCCTATCCCTCAAAACTTTATTTTTCCAAAAATAAAGACTATTGCCTCATATTCTTTAGATGCATGCATAAGTATGCACATTTTTAGATTTCAATATATAAAAGGAGAAAGAGTTAAATAGTAGGAAATGGATTTAAAGGTTTTAACTAATCAAAAGTAATCTCATTAGAAAAAGTTATAAAGAAATCCGAAGGAATTATCTAGCCAATCAAGAAAAAGGTAAATTACCATATTACGCAGTCAAATCAATTAGAATCTATGATATCTCGGATGAGAAAAAAATCTATCTCTATTTATTGAGATATTGGATAAACGCTGAGATCTACATAACACAACCCAGTAACCAATGACAATAAAAATAGTCAAGCTTTGGATTTATCTACTTCAAATAATAAGTCCGACAAAACTAGTTAAAGTAAAGTTATGCTCAAAAAAAATGAGGTGCTAGTTAATACTTCCACTAGATCTCCAGGAAAATGAAGATAAAAAGGAACTCCCCGTTGGGGAAATCCTAGCATTCTTCACTGGACTCATAATTTTAGTATTTATAGCACTAGTTATCAGTAATTTGAGTGGGATGCTGGGTGGGACAAAAATTCTTGACGGGAATATTCACCCATTGTTTGATCATCAAACAGTGCTTGAAGATTCCGATGGGGGAAAGATACAATCAGTAAAGAATTCGATTACGGGAATTGATGACATCGTAGCGGTAGCGGAAACAGGCCATGGAGAAGATAAAGGCATCGTCGAGAAAGGTTCAATCACTTTCTCATTTGACATACCAGAAATGAAAATATGCTATGCACCAAATGAGTACATAGCAACTGTAACTGCTGTAGCCATTGGAGGCTACCACCCAAGCTTACTTGAAACACAAACAGTAACGCTTGATCAAGATAAAGAAGGTATTGTCCATGAGGCCTACATTGAGTGGGGTCCAGGTCAATATGAACCTTGCTGGACATGGACCTATATTGGTGAGATCAAAGCAAAAGATTACATCTCACTAGATAGTACCCAATATCCAGATGTATATGGTCCAACCTGCTGGACCAACTGGGCCACAGACCCAGTCACCGGTTACATCTGTGGTAAGAAAGTTGACTTTGATATTGAAACTGACTGGTGTGGATGCGATGACTATAATACCCAAGGCTTCACGATATTGCCGCTACGAGACAGCTATCAATTCCCGCAACAAATCTGACCTGAATCCTTCTAAAGTTCTTTTTTGGGAATGATGGAGTCCCCATACCGATATAGGTACCCCAAAGTACTATCAGTACAGGGAACCATCCATTACAAGATTCACTACTCTCATTAATAAAATCATCTAATAAATTTATCCGCAAATGTAAAATCACAACTTAATAACAAACAAATTCACTTAGGATAGAATAAGCAGATGTCCAACACCAATCAGATAAATATATTACCAAAACTGCTTGACTAGAGAGAAGTGTACATTTGATTTCACTGAAATATTAGTTTCCACCACAGTCTTCCAGTAAAAAAATATGAATGGACTGATAAATAGCCATGAAACAATTCAATCGAATATTTAACTCATTATTATTTGCATCTATTATTTTGATATCTATTACTAGCATTCTATATCGCGATAATTTAAGAAGTTTAGAAACAAATGAATCTGTCCCAAAAATTAAAATACCTCCTCTTCGCAACAATCTAAATTCATCACAATATATGAATTTTAAAGTATCTAGTAAAAATTTTAACGAAACAATTGCTTACATGACAAGTGCGGAAAGTAATGATTTAAACGTACTGCAAGATGACAGTACAAACTTTAGAATACATGAAATAATTATAACTAATCCAACTGATGATCCAGGGACAGTTCAAGCAGCAAATGGTTCAGAAGTTGGTATTAGTCGTTTAAATGAAGATATTGATCTATCTGAAAAAGACATTATAATTAATGATACTACAATTTGGCAAAATATCCATTTAACTGTTAATCATACAATTATTGTGAACTCATCAATTCTTCGACTGGTTAATATCACTCTAACTTTTAATTGTACAACTTCCTTTTGGGGAATTAAAGTCATTGGAAATGGAGAGCTTCATTTAATAAATTCTACTATTAAGTCTATTAATAGGCCTTCATTGATTGTTGCGAATTCAACTTCGATAGTAAATTCCTCTTGCAGTGAAATAGAATTATTCAGAGGAGAAAATAATAGTACTACTTATGGCACCAAAACTAACACAACTGCCATTCTATTAAAAGGAAATTCAACAATTGAGCTAAATGAGTCACAAGTTGGATATCTCAAAGGTTTAAACAATGCTTCAATAGTCATACAGGAATCATCATCTATAAATACAATCAAATTATTAGATTTCGCCACTCTAAGTTCTACTGACTCCCTTTTGACTGATATCTCCCTCTTTGGTAATTCATCCTTGAATTCAATAAATGATGAGATACAACAACTTAGCAAAACAGCAACTATCCTTGCTAATGAATCGGTTACACCTAACAATTTAACATCTTACGTAACTCAGAATGTTAATTTGACTGGATCAACAATCAGCTCTACCAAAACGAACATATATTCTGGTATCAATCAAAGAATTCGGCTTATAAATCTATCAGCCTCAGAACAGGGTATTGATTGGGTGTATAGCGACAATTCAACTTCAGTCAATATCGTAAACTCTACATTACCTCTTAAGGGTATTATCACTTCTTTAGTAAATTCTACTGACTCAAACATTGATGTGAGAAATAGTATCTTTGGCCATACTAACCTCTATACAAGTAATTGTACAATTGAAAACTCAATAATCGTTTTTAATGGAAATTTGAAAATCCAGACTGGTGGAAATCTTACAATAACGAATTCTAGCATTAATTTAAACTCCAATTATGATGGAGAGCTCAACATTGAAGTAATAAATGGAGGAGAAATGAATATTTTCGCAAATTCAACAATTTCACCGTTTAGTTCCTTCAGTTACAGTTTCTGGGTAAAATCAGGAAGTACTTTTCGTATGCTGAATAGTTTTATAGAAGGATGTGGCTATTCTCTTCCTCTTTATAATGCAGGGTTATGGATAAATGCAAGTAAAGAAGTTATTCTGAAAAACAATATCATAAAATCGAAATATTATGGTTTGATTCTAGAAAGAGTTTCGGATTTAAATGTCTCAGGCAATTTAGTTGCTGGTGGAAAAACAGGAATTTATATCAACAACTCTAACACTATTATCATAAAAGATAATATGGTACGAGATTTCCAAGAAATTTTACAAAATTTAAGTGCTGGAATAATATTACGTCACTCCTACAATTGTTCTATTTTAGATAATATTTTGACCAATATCACTGGGGGAAATAATGGAAAAGCACCGTCCCAAGTCAATGGCGGCCCAGGAGGGACAGGCACGGGGATTTTTCTTTACAATTCATTTAATAATACAATAGAAAATAATATCATTAATAATATCATTGGTGGAACAGCAGAATCAGGAGGAACCAAAGGAAATGGGGGATTAGGTGGTTTAGGAGCAGGTATTTATTTAAAAAATTCTAGTAGTATCACATTCAATAGGAATGAGATAATAAATGTTACTGGAGGCATGGGTGGGAATGGAGGTAATAATGGCGATGGTGGTCCAGGGGGTTTAGGATCAGGTGTTTATATAGAAAATTCTAGTTTTAACTTGTTTTCAAACAGTAATATAACTACCATATCCGGAGGTGATGGGGGATTAGGAGGTATTAACGGCGTTGATGGTCCAGGGGGTGATGCAGCAGGTTTTTATGTGATAAATTCCTCTGAGAATGTAATAACCTTTATAGTAAATAGTATATCTGCAGGAGAAGGTAACCCAAACGGGACCACATATAATATTCACCTTGATGGAGGGTTTAATGACAGCTGGGCCTATCAGACGCAACAACATTTGTATTATGAGCAAAATTATACAGTTTATTTTGGTTTACACAATTATCCTACACATGATACCCTCTTACTCTATTACCATGTAAATATGGGAAAATGGGAATACGAGGAAGTGACTAATCAACAAAACTATACTTTTTCGTCTACTCTTTTATCTTATGGCAGGTGGGAGTGGTTTATTTGGTTTAATGATACCGCAAGTTTCAGTAGTGTAACACCAATTCTGACCTTTTCAGTCTATATTCATGTGACAGTTGATGCTGTATCCACCAATAGCGGAGACAGTAATACTTTCACGCATAGTCATAACGTGTCAGGAACTAATAGATTATTAATTGTATCTGTTCAAACAGATGGTGGAACTAGTATAGAAAGTATCACGTTTGCAGGCCAATCATTGAACCTAATTACAAAGATTTCGCATGATAATGGTAAACCGAATATTGAGGTTTGGGGGCTTATCAATCCACCTCTTGGCATAGGTAATGTCATAGTTTCACTATCAGGGAGTAATGAGGATAAAACAGCAATTGGAGTTATATCGTATACAGGAGTAAATCAAACAGAACCTATTGACGACATAAATACAGCTCAAGGTTACAATACAACACCAATCATCACAGTAGCTAGTAGTGCAGGGGATCTCGTACAGGATGTTATAGCTTCTCTCGCAAATGGAACGCCGACAATTGATTCTGGCCAATCACAAATGTGGAACATTGAGATGGGGGGAACAGGGGCTTCCTCTCATTATGGAGCAGGGAGTACAAAGACAGGAACACCAGCTGTCACGATGTCGTGGACAACAAATGAAACCAAGGAATGGGTAAGCATTGGTTTTAACATTAAAAGAACTGAAAAACAAGATACTACACCTCCTATGTATTCAGACCTCAATCATACTAGTGCATCACCAGAATATAACGAAAATAACACGGTTTCTATAAATGCTACTGATGATAGTGGAATAGATACTATCCTCCTTTATTATCGGGTCAATGAGGGTCCATGGATATCAAATAATGTTACTGATACAAGTAATTATACCTTCAACGCCGATATTCTTGTTTATAATCAAAGATATGACTGGTACTTCTGGTTTAATGACACGGAGGGAAATATTAATCAGAGCTCTGTTATGACTTTCCTTGTTATTGATTCTATTGCTCCATCTTTTTCTAATTTGATTCAAAGCAACCCATCACCAGAGTATAATGAAAATAACACAATATCCATTAATGTAATTGAACCTGTGGATGCCAGTCAAATCGATACAATTTTAGTATATTTTGAGAACGACACTGGTCCTGGGGTTTGGACTGATGTCACAAGCATTAGTAATTACACGTTTTCAAAAGCTCTTCTCAAATATAATCAAAATTACACCTGGTTCTTCTGGTTCAATGATACCGCAGGGAATTGGGATCAAACATCTAATAATACTTTTTCTGTTGGGGATTCAACAGTACCTACGTATTCGGATTTAGCCCAAACTAGCGTATATCCCGAGTATAATGAATCAAATACGGTGTCAATTACAGTCTCAGAACCAGGAGATGCAAGTGGAGTCGACACGATCTTATTATACTACAAAATAGATGATAATTCATTTATTTCAGTTAATGTTACGGAAACAGGTAACTATACATTTAATATGGATGTTCTTAAGTTCAACCAGAATTATACTTGGTATTTCTGGTTCAATGACACAGTAGGGAATTCAGGTTATACTGATGAGGTATTTTTCATTGTAGTGGATACTCATGCGCCTGATGTTGTGAAAGCAGCTGATCAAAACACAACAATCCCAGAATTTAACAATACTGTTGTAATATCTATCAATGTAACGGAGCCTCTCAGCGCCAGTGGCCTGTATAAGGTGTGGATCAATTATACAACAGATAATTGGAGCTCCTTCACAATTAAGGATATATCTTTGCATCAAAATCACACCTTTTCTCAACTAGTCTATGGCCAAACCTATAATTGGACAATAGGCTATAACGACACTGCGGGAAATACTGATTATAGTATGGAGTTCTCTTTCACTGTCGTGGATACTTTTGCACCTGATGTCGTGATAGCTGCCAACCAGAACACCACCACTCCAGAGTTTAACGAAACAGTCATGATGTCGATAAATGTGACGGAGCCGATCAACGCTAGTGGGCTCCATACAGTTTGGATTAATTACACAATTAACAACTGGGTAACTTATACGATAAAAGACATCACTCAGACTCAAAATTTCACTTTTACTCAATTAGTGTATGGGCAAATCTACAACTGGACAATTGGCTATAATGATACTGCTGGTAACATAGGTTACAGTACCGATTTTTCTTTCACAGTTGTAGATAGCTATACTCCTGATGTTATAACAGCTGCTAGTCAAAATACAACGATTCCAGAATTTAATGAAACAGTCTTAGTAATGATCAATGTTACGGAACCAATAAACGCTAGTGGGTTACATAAGATCTGGATCAATTACACGACAGATGATTGGGCAAATTATATAATTAAGGACATCACTCTAACTAAAAGTTTTACCTTTAGTCAACTAGTATTTAATTGGAACTATGACTGGATGATCGGGTACAATGACACTGCTGGGAACACAGAGTACAGTTCAGAGTTTTCTTTCATTGTTGTGGATAATTATATGCCTGATGTGGTAGAAGCTGCGAATCAAACTCCTAATCCTCCCTACGAATACAATGATACTGTTGTAGCGTCGATCCATGTGACAGAACCGATTAATGCTAGTGGACTCCACAAGATCTGGATTAATTACACAATTAATAATTGGGCTACCTACACAATTAAAGATATTACTATAACCCAAAACCACACCTTTTCTTCTCTAGTGTATGGCCAGAGTTACAATTGGATAATAGGCTATAATGACACTGCGGGAAATATTGATTATAGCATGGAGTTCTCTTTCACGGTCGTGGATACTTTTGCACCTGATATTGTGATAGCTGCTAACCAGAACACCACCACTCCAGAGTTTAACGAAACAGTCATGGTGTCGATCAATGTAACAGAGTCGATCAACGCTAGTGGGCTCCATATGGTTTGGATTAATTACACAATTAACAACTGGGTAACAAACACAATTAAAGACATCACTGGAACTCAAAATCACACCTTTACTTCTCTAGTGTATGGTCAGACCTACAATTGGATAATTGGCTATAATGACACTGTAGGGAATACAGGTTATAGTACAGTGTTTTCCTTCACAGCTGTGGATAGTTTTGCTCCTGATGTAATAGAACCTGCGAGTCAAACTCCCAGTCCTCCCTATCAATATAATGACACCGTTATAGCATCGATCTATGTAACAGAGGCGATCAATGCCAGTGGGCTCTACAAAATCTGGATTAATTACACCACGAATAATTGGTTGATTTATACGATTCAGGATATCACTGGAACTCAAAATTTCACCTTTACTTCTCTAGTGTATGGCCAGGCCTACAATTGGATAATTGGCTATGAAGACATTGCGGGGAATATCGGCTATAGCACAAAATTCTCATTCACAGTTGTGGATAGCTATGTTCCTGATGTTATAGAACCTGCGAGTCAAACTCCCAGTCCTCCTTATGAATTTAATGATACTGTTATAGCATCGATCAATGTGAAAGAGCCAATCGTTGCTAGTGGGCTCCATAAAATCTGGATTAATTACACATTAGACAGCTGGGCAACTTATACGGTTAAGGAAATCACTGAAACACAAAATTATGCCTTTACTTATTTAGTATATGGCCAAACCTATAATTGGACAATTGGTTATAATGATACTGTTGGTAACACAGGCTATAGTAATGAGTTCTCTTTCACGGTTGTAGACAACTATGCTCCTGATGTTTTGGCAGCTGCTAGTCAAACTACAATGACTCCAGAATTTAATGATACAGTCATAGTGTCGATTAATGTAACGGAATCAATTAACGCTAGTGGACTCCATAAGGTTTGGATTAATTACACGAGAAATAATTGGGCAACCCATACAGTTAAAGACATCACTCTGACTCAAAACTACACCTTTACTTATTTAATATATGGTCAGGCCTACAATTGGACAATTGGCTATAACGACACTGTAGGGAATACAGGCTATAGTGTTGAATTCTCCTTCACGGTCGTGGATACTTTTGCACCTGATGTCGTGATAGCTGCTAACCAGAACTCCACCACTCCAGAGTTTAACGAAACAATCATAGTTTCGATCAATGTAATGGAACCGATTAACGCGAGTGGGCTTCATAAAATCTGGATTAATTACACCACAAATAATTGGGTAGCAAACACAATTAAAGACATCACTCTGACTCAAAACCACATCTTTACTTATTTAATGTATGGTCAGACCTACAATTGGATAATTGGCTATAATGACACTATAGGGAATACAGGTTATAGTGCTGAGTTCTTCTTCACTGTAGTTGATAATTATGTACCTGATGTAGTAGAACCTGCGAGTCAAACTCCCAGTCCTCCTTATGAATTTAATGATACTGTTATAGCATCGATCAATGTGACAGAGCCAATCAATGCCAGTGGACTCCATAAAATCTGGATTAATTACACAATAGACAACTGGGTAACTTATACGATCAAAGACATCACACAGTCACAAAATTACTCCTTTACTTTTCTAGTATATGGCCAAACCTACAATTGGATAATTGGCTATAATGACACTATAGGGAATACAGGTTATAGTGCTGAGTTCTTCTTCACTGTAGTTGATAATTATGTACCTGATGTAATGGAACCTGCGAGTCAAACCCCCAGTCCTCCATATCAATATAATGACACCGTTATAGCATCGATCAATGTAATAGAGCCAATTAATGCCAGTGGGCTCCATAAGGTTTGGATTAATTATACCACAAATAATTGGGTAACCTATACAATTAAAGACATTACTCCAACTCAAAACTACACCTTTGTTTATTTAATGTATGGTCAGACCTACAATTGGACAATTGGCTACAATGACACCGCAGGGAATACAGATTATGGCGTTGAATTCTCCTTCACGGTCGTGGATTCTTTTGCACCTGATGTTGTGATAGCTGCTCACCAAAACACCACAACTCCAGAGTTTAACGAAACAGTCATGGTTTCTATTAATGTAACTGAATCTATCAACGCTAGTGGTCTCCATAAGGTTTGGATTAATTATACCACAAATAATTGGGTAACCCATATAATTAAAGACATCACTCTGACTCAAAACTATACCTTTGTTTATTTAATGTATGATCAGATCTACAACTGGACAATAGGCTATAATGACACCGTAGGGAATACAGGCTATAGTGATGAATTCTCCTTCACAGTTATAGATACATTTGCACCTGATGTTGTGATAGCTGCTTACCAAAACACCACAACTCCAGAGTTTAACGAAACAGTCATGGTTTCTATTAATGTGACTGAGTCTATCAACGCTAGTGGGCTCCATAAGGTTTGGATTAATTATACCATAAATAATTGGGTAACCTATACAATTAAAGACATTACTCCAACTCAAAACTACATCTTTGCTTATTTAATGTATGGTCAGACCTACAATTGGACAATAGGCTATAACGACACCGTGGGAAATACGGGCTATTGTCCTGAATTCTCCTTCACAGTCATGGACAGTTATGCGCCTAATATAATAAAACTTGCAAATCAAACCCCCAGTCCTCCCTACGAGTATAATGAGACTGTTATAGCGACAATTAATGTGACAGAGCCAATCAATGCCAGTGGACTTCATAAAGTCTGGATTAATTACACAATAGACAATTGGGTAACCTATACGATTAAGGATATTACTGAAACACAAAATTACACCTTTATTTATTTAGTGTATGGGCCGATTTATAGATGGACAATTGGTTATAACGACACTGCTGGGAATACAGGTTATAGTGCTGGATTCTCCTTTATGGTCGAGGACAGCTATGTACCTGATGTAATAGAAGCCGCAAGTCAAACTCCTAGTCCTCCCTACGAAATTAATGACACTGTAGTAGCATCAATCAATGTAACAGAGCCAATTAACGCTAGTGGGATCCATAAAGTCTGGATTAACTACACAATAGACAATTGGGCAACCTATACGATTAAGGATATTACTGAAACACAAAATTACACCTTTACTTATTTAGTGTATGGCCAGTTCTACAACTGGACAATCGGTTATAATGATACTGCTGGTAACGCAGGCCACAGTACGGAGTTTTCTTTCACAGTTGTAGATACTTATGCTCCTGATGTTGTAGCAGCTGCTAGTCAAAATATAACGATGCCAGAATTTAATGAAACTGTCGCAATTTCGATTAATGTAACGGAGCCAATCAATGCTAGTGGACTTCATACAGTTTGGATTAATTACACAATTAACAATTGGGTAACCTATACTATAAAAGACATCACTCTGACTCAAAACTTCAATTTTGCTCAACTAGCATATGGTCAGATCTATAATTGGACAATTGGCTACAACGATACTGTAGGCAATACAGGTTATAGTGCTGAGTTCTCTTTCACGGTTGTAGACAGCTACGCGCCTGATGTAATAGAACCTGCGAGTCAAACCCCCAGTCCTCCCTACGAAGTTAATGATATCGTGGTAGCATCGATTAATGTGACTGAACCCATCAATGCTAGTGGGCTTGATAAAGTCTGGATTAATTACACAATGGATAATTGGTTAACCTATATCATTAAAGACATTACTCCTACTCAAAAATATACTTTTGATCAATTAGAATATAATCAGAACTACACCTGGATTATTGGATACAATGACACTGCAGGCAATACAGGTTATAGTGATAAGTTTTTTATTGCAACTGGGGATATTTCTGCACCAGATGTTGTAGAAGCCGCGAATCAAAACACTACAACCCCACAGTATAATGAAACAGTCTTGGTGTCGATTAAAGTGATGGAACCTGAAAATGCTAGTGGTTTACATAAAGTGTGGATCAACTATACAATCGACAACTGGATAACTTATACAATTAATGATATTACTGTAACCCAAAATTATACTTTTACTAATTTAGTGTATGGCCAGATTTATAGCTGGATAATTGGGTATAACGATACTGCTGGAAACACAGGTTATAGTCTAGAATATTCTTTCACCGTTGTGGATGATTATTTGCCAAATACAATAGAAGCTGCGAATCAAACCCCTAATCCTCCTTATGAATATAATGACACCGTTATAGCGTCGATCTATGTGACTGAACCGATTAATGCCAGTGGAATCCATATGGTCTGGATTAATTATACCTTTGATGATTGGGCGACCTTTACAATAGTGAATATTACTGAGACCCAGTCATTCCTCTTTACTGATACCATGCTGAATTATAGCTTGACCTATCGATGGAGAATCGGTTATAACGACTCTAGTGGTAATACAGGATATAGTCAAGTATTATCATTCACTATAGAAGACTCTTTTGCACCTACAATTGTGATACCAGCAGCTCAAAATACCACAAATCCAGAATACAACGAGACTGTAATAGCATCCATTCAAGTTAGCGAACCTCCCGATGCTGCAGGACTAGATACAGTGTGGATCAATTACACCAGTGATAATTGGATGAGCTTTATTGTCGTGAATATTACCGAAACCCAATCATTCCTCTTTACCGAGGCTATGCTGAATTATAGCCTAACCTATCACTGGAGAATTGGGTATAACGACTCTAGTGGAAATGCAGAATATAGTCCAATCCTATCGTTTACTGTCAAAGATTCCTTCGCACCAGCAGTTTTAGTGGCAGCAAGTCAGAATTCTACAAATCCTGAGTACAACGAAAGTGTCCAAGTGTCTATCACGGTATCAGAACCCCCTGATGCTGCAGGACTAGATACAGTGTGGATCAATTACACCAGTGATAATTGGATGAGCTTTATTGTCGTGAATATTACCGAGACCCAATCATTCCTCTTTACCGATACCATGCTGAATTATAGTTTGACCTATCGATGGAGAATTGGCTATAATGACTCTAGTGGGAATATAGGATATACCCCAATCTTCTTGTTCACAGTTAAAGACTCTTTTGCCCCGATAGTTATAGCAGCAGCCAGTCAGAATTCTACAACTCCTGAATATAATGAAAGTGTCCAAGTGTCTATCACGGTATCAGAACCTCCAGATGCTGCAGGACTTGATACAGTGTGGATCAATTATACCACTAATAGCTGGGCGACCTTTACAGTCATAAATATTACCGAGACCCAATTATTCCTCTTTACTGAGACCATGCTGAATTATAGTTTGACCTATCACTGGAGAATTGGTTATAACGACTCTAGTGGAAATACAGGATACAGTCCAATCCTGTGGTTTACTGTCAAAGATTCCTTTGCACCGACAGTTTTAGTGGCAGCCAGTCAGAATAATACAAACCCCCAGTACAATGAAAGTGTCCAGGTGTCTATCACGGTATCAGAACCCTCCGATGCTGCAGGAGTTGATACAGTGTGGATCAATTATACCATTAATAGCTGGGCGACCTTTACAGTCATAAATATTACCGAGACCCAATCATTCCTCTTTACCGATACCATGCTGAATTATAGCTTGACCTACCGATGGAGAATTGGCTATAATGACTCTAGTGGGAATATAGGGTATACCCCAATCTTCTTGTTCACAGTTGAAGATTCTTTTGCCCCGATAGTTGTAGTAGCAGCCAGTCAGAATTCTACAAATCCTGAATACAATGAAAGTGTCCAAGTGTCTATCACGGTATCAGAACCCCCTGATGCTGCTGGGATGGACACTGTCTGGATCAATTATACCCTTGATAATTGGGTGAGCTTCACTGTCGTGAATATTACCGAGACCCAATCATTCCTCTTTACCGATACCATGTTGAATTATAGCTTAACTTATCAATGGAAAATTGGTTATAACGACTCGATTAGCAATACAGGTTATAGCTCAGTCTTTTTATTCACAGTTATAGACTTTTTCGCCCCAACAATTGAGGTAGCAGCGAGTCAGAATACTACAAGCCCAGAATACAACCAAAGCGTACTGGTCTCTATCACGGTATCAGAACCCACCGATGCTGCAGGATTAGACACCATCTGGATCAATTATACAACTAATAATTGGGTAACTTTTATTGTCGTGAATATCACTAATACACAGTCTTTCATTTTTACTGATGCAATACTCAATTATAGTCTTACATACAAATGGAAATTTGGCTTCAACGACTCTATCAGTAATACAGGCTACAGTCCTGAACTTTTCTTCACCGTTAAGGACTCATTCGCCCCCACAATTGATATTGCGGCCTACCAGAACGCTACTAATCCCGAATACAACCAAAGTGTGCTGACAACCATCAAAGTCAGTGAACCTACTGATGCCGCTGGTCTGGATACTGTTTGGCTTAATTATACCTTGGATAACTGGGTAACATTTAGCGTTGTGAATATCACTAGTACTCAGTCGTTCACCTTTACTGATGCAATGCTTAATTATGGGTTTATATATAAATGGAGATTTGGGTTCAACGACTCTATCAGTAATACAGGCTACAGTCCTGAACTTTTCTTCACCGTTAAGGACTCATTCGCTCCCACAATTGATATTGCGGCCTACCAAAACGCTACTAATCCCGAATACAACCAAAGTGTTCTGGCATCCATTCAAATCAGCGAACCTCCTGATGCTTCAGGAGTGGATCTCGTCTGGATCAATTACACCATTGATAATTGGGTATCCTATACAGTAGTGAATATCACTGCTACGCAATCATTCCTTTTTACAGAGACCATGCTTAATTACAGCTTGACATATCAATGGAGAATTGGGTACAATGATACTGAAGCAAATACAGCTTATAGCAACATATTCTCTTTTACAGTGGCTGACTCATACGCACCTGATATTTTAATTAGTCCCAGTCAAACTACCTCGAATCCTGAATATGACGAATCGAATACAGTTACTATTACAGTGGGAGAAACTCTTGATGCAAGCGGAGTTGATACAATCCTGCTCTATTATCAAGTTAATAGTGGTTCGTGGATTAAACAAGATGTAACTTCCTTAAGTTATTACACATTTTCTGAAAGTGATTTAATTTATAATCAAGTGTACAATTGGTATTTCGAATTTAACGATACTGCTGGTAATATTGATAACACTTCAATCTATAATTTCATTGTGAGTGATAACACGGCTCCAACTTATTCAGATTTTGATCAAACTACGCTCACGCCAGAGTATAATGAATCAAATACCATTTCAGTCATAATTTCTGAACCCTCTGATGCTAGTAGTGTTTTAACTATTTTATTTCGCTATCGTATAAATTTCGGAGATCCTTGGAGTATGGTGGATGTCACTACAACAGGCAGTTACACTTTTACAGCCAATCAACTCAAATATGGAGAGGTTTACGAATACTACTTTTGGTTCACTGATTTGGCAGGAAATGGTGATCAAACGCCAATAAGATTATTCACTGTTCAAGATTCTTTTGTTCCGACAGTTGAGATGACAGCTAATCAGAACACCACGGCTCCTGAATACAACCAAAGTGTACTGGCCACCATCAAAGTCAGTGAACCATCAGATGCTGCCGGTGTCGATACTGTGTGGCTTAATTATACTTTTAATGATTGGATAACCTTTACTGTCGTAAATATCACTACCACACAATCATTCACCTTTATAGACTCAATGTTGAATTATAGTTATGTCTGTCATTGGAGGATCGGTTTTAACGACTCTAATGGTAATACAGAATATAGTCAAGCACTCTATTTTACTGTTGAGGACTCTTTCGCTCCAACTGTCGAGATAGCAGCCAATCAAAACACTACAACTCCTGAATATAATGAGAGTGTCCAGGTATTTATTTGGGTATCAGAACCCTCTGATGCTGCAGGTCTAGATACTGTGTGGCTTAATTATACCTTTGATGATTGGACGACTTTCACTGTCATAAATATCACTACCACACAATCATTCACCTTTATAGACTCAATGTTGAATTATAATTATGTTTGTAATTGGAGGATTGGCTTTAATGACTCTAACGGTAATACTGGATTTTCCCAAGAACTCTCCTTTACTGTTGAGGACTCTTTCGCTCCAACTGTCGAGATAGCAGCCAATCAAAACACTACAACTCCTGAATATAATGAAAGTGTCCAAGTATTTATCTGGGTATCAGAACCCTCTGATGCTGCAGGTCTAGACACCGTCTGGATTAACTACACCATCAACAATTGGGCAACCTTTACTGTTGTGAACATCAGCGACACACAGTCGTTCCTCTTTACCAAGACCATGTTGAACTATAGTATTACATATCTGTGGACAATCGGATACAACGACTCCTTTGGGAATATTGGCTTCAGTAATGAATTTTGGTTCACAGTGATTGACTCATTCGTTCCAACTGTCGAGATAGCAGCCAATCAGAACACCACGGCTCCTGAATACAACCAAAGTGTATTGGCAACCATCAAAGTCAGTGAACCATCAGATGCTGCCGGTGTAGATACTGTCTGGATTAATTATACTTATAACGACTGGATTACATTCTTTATTGTGAACATAACTGAAACCCAATCCTTCACCTTTGTAGACTCAATGTTGAATTATAGTCTTAATTATCACTGGAGGATTGGCTTTAATGACACTAATGGCAACACGGAATATAGTCAAGCACTTTCTTTTACTGTTGAGGACTCTTTCGCTCCAACTGTCGAACTAGCAGCCAATCAAAACACTACAACTCCTGAATACAACGAAAGTGTTCAAGTATTTATTTGGGTATCAGAACCCATTGATGCTGCTGGTTTAGACACCGTCTGGATTAACTATACCATCAATGACTGGGCAACCTTTACTGTTATGAACATCACCTACACCCAATCATTCCTCTTTACTGAAGCTATGTTGAACTATAGCATGACATATCAGTGGATAATCGGATATAATGACTCCTTTGGGAATACTGGCTTCAGTGATGAATTTTGGTTCACAGTAATTGACTCTTTTGCTCCAACTGTCGAGATAGCAGCCAATCAGAACGTCACGACTCCTGAATATAACCAAAGTGTGCTGACAACCATCAAAGTAAGTGAACCTGTTGATGCTGCAGGCCTAGATACCGTCTGGATTAACTACACCTTCAATGACTGGGCAACCTTTACTGTTTTGAACCTCTCTGATACCCAATCATTCCTCTTTACTGAAGCTATGCTGAACTATAGCATGACATATCAGTGGATAATCGGATACAACGACTCCTTTGGGAATACTGGCCTCAGTGATGAATTTTGGTTTACAGTAATTGACTCTTTTGCTCCAATTGTCGAGATAGCAGCCAATCAAAACGTCACGACTCCTGAATACAACCAAAGTGTGCTGACGACAATTCAGGTGAGTGAACCACTGGATGCAGCAGGTTTAGACACTATCTGGATTAATTATACCTTGGATGATTGGGTAAGTTATACTATAGTGAACATCACCGAAACCCAATCATTCCTCTTTACTGAAGCTATGCTGAACTTTAGCATGACATATCAGTGGATAATCGGATATAACGACTCCTTTGGGAATACTGGCCTCAGTGATGAATTTTGGTTCACAGTAGTAGACTCTTTCGCTCCAACTGTCGAGATAGCAGCCAATCAGAACGCCACGACTCCTGAATATAACCAAAGTGTGCTGACAACCATCAAAGTCAGTGAACCATCAGATGCTGCAGGCCTAGACACTGTCTGGATTAACTATACTTTCAATGATTGGGCAACATTTACTGTTATGAACATCTCTGACACCCAATCATTCCTCTTTATTGAAGCTATGCTGAACTATAGCATGATATATCAGTGGATAATCGGATACAACGATTCCTTTGGGAATACCGGCTTCAGCAATGAATTTTGGTTCACAGTAATTGACTCTTTTGCTCCAATTGTCGAGATAGCAGCCAATCAAAATACTACGACTCCTGAATACAACCAAAGCGTACTGACAACCATTCAGGTAAGTGAGCCACCAGATGCCGCGGGTTTAGACACTGTTTGGATTAATTACACCATAGATAATTGGTTAACTTTTACTGTCGTGAATATCACTACCACACAATCTTTCACCTTTACGGATTCAATGCTTAATTATGGCTTGGTATATCAATGGGTACTGGGCTATAACGACTCTTATGGTAATACAGGATATAGTTACGAACTTTCATTCACAGTGGAAGACTCTTTCGCTCCAACTGTCGAGCTAGTAGCCAATCAAAACACTACGACTCCTGAATATAATGAAAGTGTACAGGTATCTATCTGGGTATTAGAACCCCCAGATGCCGCGGGTCTAGACACAGTCTGGATTAATTATACATTTGACAATTGGGTGACTTTTTTCATTGTGAACATCACTGAAACACAAACTTTTACTTTTATGGACTCAATGTTGAATTATAGCCAAACTTGTAAATGGAGAATCGGGTATAACGACTCTATTGACAATACAGGATGTAGTGAAGAACTCTCATTCACAGTGAAAGATTCTTTCATTCCTAGTGTCGAGATTGCAGCCAATCAGAACACTTCAATCCCTGAATACAACCAAAGTGTATTTGTGACCATCAAAGTTAGTGAACCCATTGATGCTGCAGGTCTAGACACTGTCTGGATCAACTATACTACAAATAACTGGGTAACCTTCACTCTCGTAAATATCACTGAAACCCAAACCTTTACCTTTACAGATTTAATACTCAATTATAGCATGATATATCACTGGATAATTGGGTACAATGACTCTTATGGTAATACAGGTTACAGTCAAGAACTCTCATTCACAGTGAAAGACTCATTCATTCCTACTGTTGTGATAGCAGCCAACCAGAACGTTACGACCCCTGAATACAATCAAAGTGTACTGACAACCATCAGGGTAAGTGAGCCACCAGATGCCGCAGGCCTAGACACTGTCTGGATAAATTATACCTTGGATGATTGGGTAACTTTTAATGTCGTGAATATCACTACATCACAATCATTTACTTTTTCAGCTATCATACTGAACTATGGTCAGAACTATCAATGGTTTATTGGGTATAACGACTCCTATGGGAATACTGGTTTCAGTGAGGAATTTTGGTTTACAGTAGTTGATTCCTTCGCTCCCACAGTCGAGATGGTAGCTAATCAGAATAGCACCAATCCTGAATACAACCATAGTGTATTGGCAACCATCAGAGTAAGTGAACCCGTGGATGCTGCTGGACTAGACACAGTTTGGATTAACTATTCCTTCGATGATTGGGTAACCTTCAAAGTTATGAACATAACAACCACGCAATTCTTCACCTTTGTAGCCTCAATGCTGAATTATAGCTTAACTTATTATTGGACAATAGGGTATAACGACTCCTATGGGAACACTGGCTTCAGTGAGGAATTTTGGTTTACAGTAGTTGACTCTTTTGCCCCCACAGTTGAGATTCCAGCCAGTCAAAATAGCACTAATCCTGAGTACAATCAAAGTGTCTTGACGACTATTCAGGTAAATGAGCCACCAGATGCCGCGGGTTTAGATACCGTCTGGATAAATTACACCTTAGATGATTGGGTAACTTTTACTCTCGTGAATATTACCACTATGCAATCATTCATCTTTACAGACTCAATGCTGAATTATGGTATGATATATAAATGGGTGATTGGATATAACGACTCATTTGGTAATATTGGATATAGCTCAGAATTATCAATCTTTGTTAAAGATTCCTTCATTCCAACTGTTGAAGTACCAGCTAACCAAAATTCTACCAATCCTGAGTATAATGAAAGCATCCAAGTGTCTATTTGGGTATCAGAACCCACTGATGCTGCGGGTCTGAACACTGTCTGGATCAACTATACTACAAATAACTGGGTAACCTTTAGTGTCATGAATATCACCGAGACGCAATCTTTC
>JBHLKY010000015.1:0-102297 GCA_048886185.1 Candidatus Hermodarchaeota archaeon | reverse complement strand
ACACTGTCTGGATCAACTATACTACAAATAACTGGGTAACCTTTAGTGTCATGAATATCACCGAGACGCAATCTTTCACCTTTACAGACTCAATGTTGGATTATAATTTGACATATCAATGGGTAATTGGCTATAATGACTCTTATGGTAATACAGGATATAGCAACGAACTTTCATTTACTGTTGTGGATTCATTTGTTCCTACTGTTACGGTGGCAGCCAATCAGAACACCACGACTCCTGAATACAACCAAAGCGTGCTGACAGCTATTCAGGTAAGTGAGCCATCAGATGCCGCGGGACTAAACACTGTCTGGATTAACTATACCTTCAATGATTGGGTAACCTTTTTTGTTGTAAATATCACCACCACGCAATCCTTCACCTTTGTAGCCTCAATGCTGAATTATAGCTTAACATATCAGTGGAAAATAGGTTATAATGATACCATAGGGAATACTGGCTTCAGTGAGGAATTTTGGTTTACAGTGGTTGATTCTTTCGCCCCCACAGTCGAGTTTGCAGCCAATCAGAATAATACTACTCCTGAATACAACCAAAGCGTGTTGACAACTATTCAGGTAAGTGAGCCACCAGATGCCGCGGGAATAGATACAGTTTGGATTAATTACACCTTAAATGATTGGGTAACCTTTACTATCGTGAATATCACCGAGACGCAATTTTTCACCTTTACAGACTCAATGTTGGATTATAATTTAACATATCAATGGGTAATTGGCTATAATGACTCTTATGGTAATACAGGATATAGCAACGAACTTTCATTTACTGTTGTGGATTCCTTTGTTCCTACTGTTACGGTGGCAGCCAATCAGAACACTACAATGCCTGAATACAACCAAAGTGTCCTTGCATCCATTCAGGTGTACGAACCACCCGATGCTGCAAGAATCGATACTGTATGGATAAATTACACATCAAATAATTGGATTGATTCAACTTTAGTTAATATAACCTTGACACAAGCATTCATTTTTTCAGCTGGGATACTAGAATATAATCAGATATATCAATGGATAATCGGGTATAATGATACTGCAGGTAATACTGCATTTAGCGAAGAGCTTTCATTCATTGTAATAGATAGTTATGTTCCTACTGTTATTGTTGCTGCAAACCAAACAACTTCTACACCTGAATTTAATGGTACGGTGACAGCTTCTATTCTAGTGGAGGAACCTTTAGATGCTAGTGGGTTAAATAAGGTGTGGATCCACTATACTTCTAATAATTGGTTTTCTTATACGGTCACTGATATTACACTTACTCAATCTTTTATGTTTCCCAAAGGAATGCTAGAGTATAATCAATTTTATCAATGGTTTATCAGATATACTGACTTTGAAGGCAATACTCAAGATAGTAAGGAGTTTAATTTCTCTGTCGTTGATACTTATGCACCTGACATCACAATTGCACCAACACAAACTACAAATACTCCTGATTTCAATGATACAGTGAATATAACAATTGGAATTAGTGAACCAGCAGATGCTGCTGGTTTGAATACTGTCTGGATCAATTATACTACAGATGACTGGGTGAGCTTCATAATTGAGAATATAACCACTTCTCAAACATTCACATTTACAGAGGGGGTGTTAAAGTATAATCAGACATACAATTGGTTAATAGGATTTAATGATACAATCAGTAATACAGGTTTCAGTCAGATATTTTCCTTCATAGTGATTGATTCTTATGCTCCTGATGTAACAACAGCACCATATCAAACTACTAATGCACCAGAATTCAATGGTACAGTTGAAACCTCAATTAGTGTGAACGAACCTTCAGATGCTAGTGGAATCAACACAGTTTGGATAAATTACACATGGGATAACTGGGTCAGCTATACAGTTGTGAATATTACAGATACACAATCATTTACGTTTATGGCCGAAATGTTAAATTATAGTGAAATTTTCCGATGGATAATCGGGTACAATGATTCTGCAGGGAATACCGCATTTAGTCAGGAGTTATCGTTCACAGTTATAGATTCATATGCTCCTGATGTCATAACAGAGGCCAACCAAACCACTACTACTCCAGAATATAATGGATCAGTAATCGCATCGATTCAAATAACTGAACCTCCAGATGCTAGTGGGATTGATACAGTTTGGATTAATTATACACTAGATAATTGGGTAACTTTTAGTGTCGTGAACATCACTGAAACACAATCCTACACTTTTATAGACTCAATGCTGATTTACAATCAGGTCTATAGGTGGATAATCGGGTATAACGATTCTGTAGGAAATACTGCTTATAGCCAGGAATTATCGTTCACAGTTATAGATTCATATGCTCCTGATGTCATAACAGAGGCCAACCAAACCACTACTACTCCAGAATACAATGGGTCAGTAATCGCATCGATTCAAATAACTGAACCTCCAGATGCTAGTGGGATTGATACAGTTTGGATTAATTATACGCTAGATAATTGGGTAACTAGTTCAGTGGTCAATATCAATTTAACGCAAAGTTATATTTTTACCAATCTAATACTTGAATATGGCCAGATTTATCATTGGATAATTAGTTATAATGACACTCTAGGTAACAGTGCCTCTAGCAAAGAATTCATTTTTGATGTAATAGATTCTTATGCCCCTGATATTATAAAAGCTGCTAATCAAACAACATCTACCCCTGAATACGACGAAAATAATACTGTAACAATAACAATTCATGAACCATCAGATGCGAGTGGTATAGACACGATTTTACTAAATTATCGGATTAATAGCGGATCTTGGATAGAAGTAGATGTTACAACTACAAGTAATTTCACTTTTACTGAAGATATGCTTGAATATGGTCAAGTATATGATTGGTTTTTCCTATTCAATGATACAGCAGGAAATAACGAACAGACCTCAACTTTTTCATTCACTGTAGTTGATGAAACTGCTTTAGAATACTCCAATTTGACTCAGACGAGTGCAACTCCAGAGTATAATAGCTCAAATACTGTTTCAGTGGTCGTTATTGATCCAGGTGGTGCTAGTGGAGTGGACACAATCCTATTGTATTATCGTATTAATAGTGGATACTGGATAACAGTAAACGTTACAGAAACGAGTAACTACACTTTCACTCCAAGTATTCTTTTCTATGGACAGGTGTATACATGGTACTTCTGGTTTAATGATACAGCGGGAAATAACGACCAGACAACTTTTGAATCATTTACTGTAACTGATTCTTATGTTCCTGAAGTTGAAGAAGCTGCTAGCCAAAATACGTCTATCTTAGAATATAACGAGACTGTGGTGACTTCTATTAATGTAACTGAACCAGATGATGCGAGTGGTTTAGATACTGTATGGATTAATTACACAATAAATAATTGGGATACCTATAAAGTGGTAGATATTACCGAAACGCAATCATTTACATTTACTCCTTCAATCATAAGTTTTGGCCAGATCTATCAATGGATAGTTGGTTATAATGATACAGCAGGGAATACTGATTTTAGTGAGGAGCTATCATTCATAATAATTGATTCATATGCCCCTGATGTTAATGAAGCTGCAACTCAAACAGATTCCACTCCTGAATATAATGAAACTGTTCGAGTTTCTATCACAATAAGTGAACCCACTAATGCTGCTGGAATAGACACTGTTTGGTTGAATTATACAATCAATGACTGGAATTCTTTCACCATTGTGAATATAACTAGTACACAAGAATATACTTTTGTCTCTGCAATGCTAAAATATGACCAGATATATCATTGGATAATTGGTTATAATGATACTGCAGGGAATACAGGATACAGTAATGAATTCTCATTCCAAGTATTAGATTCATATAGTCCCGATGTGATTATCCCTGCTAGTCAAACAACAGCAACGCCAGAATATAATGGAACAGTAGTAGTTTCAATTCAAGTAGCTGAACCTGCAAATGCCAGCGGATTAAGTAGTGTCTGGATCCATTACACTACCAATAATTGGGCTAGCTATACTGTAGTTGATATTACTCCAACGCAATCATTCACATTTACAGAGGAGATATTGAAATATCCTGACATATATCAATGGAAAATTGGTTTTAGTGATCTTGAAGGGAATATTAAGTACTGCGAGGAACATGCTTTCACAGTTATTGACTCATATGTACCGGATGTAGATGAACCAGCAGCTCAAACAAATAATTTTCCCTCATACAATGATACAGTGATTGCTTCTATTGGTGTTAGTGAACCTTTGGATGCTGCTGGATTAGCCACCGTGTGGATTAATTACACCACTGACAATTGGACGACTTTTTCAGTAGTGAGTATCACCTCAACACAATCATTCACTTTTATTGGGGGAATGTTAGAATATGGTCAGACATACAATTGGCTAATTGGTTATAATGATACATTAGGTAACACCGCGCTAAGTGAAGAATTTGTTTTTACAGTAGTGGATCCTTATGCACCAGAAGTTGAAATAACAGCAAGTCAAAACACATCAAATCCTGAATATAATGGCACAGTAACGACCTCGATTCAAGTAAGCGAACCTTCTGATGCTGCGGGACTAGACACAGTCTGGATAAATTATACTACGGATAACTGGGTTACCTATATAGTGAAAAATATAACAGAAACACAATCCTATATATTTACAGAAGGATTATTGGAATATGACCAGACTTACCAGTGGAAAATAGGCTATAATGATACCATTGGAAATATAGCTTATAGTATGGAATTTACTTTTACAGTTGTGGACTCTTATGCTCCAGATGTTCTAACTTATGCATCTCAGAATTCCTCTACTCCTGAATATAATGATACAGTTTATGTGTTTATTCAAGTAGAAGAACCAGAAGATGCTAGTGGTTTGGATAAAGTTTGGATAGAATACACAACAGACAATTGGGATAGCACTATTGTAGTAAACATAACACAGACCCAGAGTTTCACATTCACCTCGTCCATGTTAAACTTTGGACAAACTTATGAATGGGTGATAGGATATCGTGATAATGAAGGAAATACTAAATATAGTTCAGAACTATCCTTTATAGTGATTGATTCTTATGCTCCTGATGTTGAAATTGGAGAAAGTCAAACTTCTTCAACACCTGAATTTAATGGAAGTACTGTAGCTTCAATAAATGTAATAGAGCCAATTGATGCTAGTGGGATGGATAAAGTTTGGATTAACTATTCAACAAACGATTGGCTTTCATTCACCACAGAGGATATAAGCTCAACCCAGTCTTTCACATTTCCTCCAGAGATGCTTCAATATGGCCAGGTTTATCTTTGGAAGATTGGATTCAATGATACTGAAGGGAATATCGCTTTTAGTAAGGAATTGTCATTCATTGTTATTGATAGTTTTGCTCCTGATATTGAAGTCACCGCTAGTCAAACTACATCCACCCCTGAATATAATAGTACTGTTGTTACCTCTATCCTTGTGAGTGAACCTATAGACGCCAGTGGCGTGGATACCGTGTGGATTAGTTATACAAATGATAATTGGGTAACCACTATAGAGGAGAATATTACTATAACACAAACCTTCATTTTTACTCCTGAAATGTTAGTGTTTGGTCAGATCTATTATTGGAAAATAGGATTTAATGATAGTATTGGGAATTCAGGATATACAAATGAATTTTCTTTTATAGTAATTGACTCTTATGCGCCTGATGTGATTACTGCTCCCGCTCAAACTACTTCAACTCCTGAATATAATGGAACAGTAGAAGTGTCTATTCAAGTGGATGAACCCACTGATGCCAGTGGATTGGATATAATATACATCAATTATACTACAAATAATTGGTTTAGCTCTACTGTAGTGGATATAACTTCATTGCAAAGATTCACTTTTACTCCAGAAATGCTAGAATATCCCCAAACCTATGAATGGATAATTAATTTTAATGATACAGAGGGAAATACTGCTTCAAGTAATAAATTCACTTTTACAGTCGTTGATTCGTTTGCACCTGATATTACTGTTAAAGCAAACCAATCCACATCCACACCTGAATATAATGGCACTGTTGTTGCATCTATCCTTGTGAGTGAACCCATAGACGCCAGTGGTGTGGATACCGTGTGGATTAGTTATACAAATGATAATTGGGTAACCACTATAGAGGAGAATATTACTATAACACAAACCTTCATTTTTACTCCTGAAATGTTAGTGTTTGGTCAGATCTATTATTGGAAAATAGGATTTAATGATAGTATTGGGAATTCAGGATATACAAATGAATTTTCTTTTACAGTAATTGACTCTTATGCGCCTGATGTGATTACTACTCCCGCTCAAACTACTTCAACTCCTGAATATAATGGAACAGTAGGAGTATCTATCCAAGTATTTGAGCCAAATGACGCTAGTGGATTATATAAGGTGTGGATTTATTATACTATTAATAATTGGGACACGTATATTGTAACTGATATTACTCCAACACAGACCTTTACCTTTACTGGGGAAATCTTAAAGTTTGGAGAATTGTATCAATGGTTTATTAGATTTAGAGACTTTGAAGGGAATACAAAAGATAGTCAAGAGCTCTCTTTCACAGTTATTGATAGTTATTCACCTGATGTGATAAGTACAGCATCCCAAACCACTTCAACACCTAATTTCAATGATACTGTTGCGGTGTCCATTCAGGTAGATGAACCCATTGATGCCAGTGGGATAGATACGGTCTGGATAAATCATACATTAGACAACTGGCAAACTTTTATGGTTGTAAACATTACAACAACACAAGTATTTTTCTTTACCGAAGAATTTCTAAAGTACAACCAAATTTGTCGCTGGATAATAGGTTATAATGATTCTCAAAGTAACACGGCTTATAGTAGCGAGTTTTTCTTTACTGTTATAGATGAATTTGCCCCTGATGTCATCGTTGAAGCAAGTCAAACCACTTCCACACCTGAATTTAATGGGACAACAACAGCGTCAATTCAAGTAGCAGAGGCTTCTGATGCCAGTGGGGTAGATACTATCTGGATGAACTACACTTTAGATAATTGGTTATCTTACACAGTGATTAACATTACTGAAACACAAAGCTTTACCTTTACAGAAATCATGTTGGAATTTGACCAGATATATCAGTGGAGGATCGGTTACAACGATACTGTGGGTAATACTGCTTTTAGTAAGGAGTTCGCTTTTACTGTGATTGATACCTTTGCACCTGATGTTACTATCCATGCTAGTCAAACTACTTCCACTCCACAGTACAATGATACTGTTGAGGTCTCAATACAAGTTAATGAGCCTACAGATGCTAGCGGAGTGGATGTAATCTGGATTAATTACACCTTAAACAATTGGCAGTCCTATACAGTAGTTAATATCAGCCAAACGCAAAGCTTTACTTTTACTGAAATGATGCTCAAATATGACCAGATATATCAGTGGAGGATTGGTTACAACGATACTGTGGGTAATACTGCTTTTAGTGAGGAATTCGCTTTTACTGTGATTGATACCTTTGCACCTGATGTTACTACCCATGCTAGTCAGACTACTTCTAATCCACAGTTCAACGATACTGTGGAGGCGTCTATTCATGTATCGGAACCTATAAATGCCAGTGGAATGGATACAGTCTGGATTATTTACACTTTGGATAATTGGCAGTCTTATACAGTTGTTAACATTACTGAAACGCAAAGATTTACCTTTACTGAAGCCATGTTAGAATATGATCAAACATATAAATGGAGAATCAGCTATAACGATACTGCAGGTAATTTAGCATTTACAGATGAGTTTGTTTTTATAGTAATTGATAATTTTGCCCCTGATGTTATAAAGGATGCCGAACAAACAACAGCTACTCCTGAATATGATGAAAATAACACTGTTTCCATAACAGTGAGTGAGCCTACAGATGCGAGTGGTATAGACACTATACTGTTAAAATATCGAATTGATGGTGGGAATTGGATAGAGGAAGATGTTACAACTACAAGTAATTTCACCTTCACTGAAGATATGCTTAACTACGGTCAGATATATGATTGGTTCTTCGTTTTCAACGATACTGCAGGAAATAGTGCAGAAACATCAATTCTTTCTTTCACTGTTGTTGATAAAACTGCTTTAGAATACTCTGATTTATCTCAAACAAGTGCAACTCCTGAATATAATGGTTCAAATACTGTTTCAGTTGTAATTAGTGATCCTGATAATGTTAGTGAAGTAGACACAATCTTGCTGTATTATAATGTTAATAATGGGCCCTGGATAGAGGTGGACGTCACACTTACCAGTAATTTCACTTTCACTCCTGGAATGCTTAGCTACAATCAGGTATATGAGTGGTATTTCACCTTTAATGATACAGCAGGAAATATAGATCAAACAACAGTTGAATCTTTTACTGTAATTGATTCTTATCAACCTGATATTGTTGAAGATGCTTTCCAAACAACATCATATCCTGAGTTTAACGATACGTTAAGTGCATTAATCTCTGTAGAGGAGCCTTTTAATGCTAGTGGTTTGGATCTTGTATGGATCAATTATACGATAACCAATTGGAATAGCTTTACTGTCGTTGATATAAGTGGAACGCAAAGTTTTACTTTCACTGAAGGTATGCTCAAATATAACCAGATATATCAGTGGAGGATCGGCTTTAACGATACTGCAGGTAATACGGGGTATTCTAATGAGTTTTCCTTTACAGTTATTGATACTTATGTCCCTGATGTAATAACTGAAGCATCACAAACTGATTCCACTCCTGAGTATAATGGGACTGTAGAGGCCTCTATTCAAGTGAGTGAACCTTCTGATGCCAGTGGATTGGATACTGTGTGGATTAACTATACAACAGACGATTGGATTAATTTTATATTTTTGAATATCACCCAAACACAATCATTCACTTTTACTGAATTAATGCTAGAGTTTGGACAAACCTATCGATGGAAAATAAGTTACAATGATAGTGCAGGAAATAGTGAAGAAAGCCTAGAGTACTCATTTATAGTTATTGATTCTCATGCTCCTGATGTTATTACTGCCTCGACTCAATCCACGAACACACCAGAATATAATAGTACCGTCATAGCCTCCATTCAAGTATCAGAACCTTCTGATGCAAGTGGATTAGACAGAATATGGATCTATTATACTTTTCAAAATTGGTATTCTTATACAGTAGCTGATATTACATCAACACAATCTTTCACCTTTACTGAAGGAATGCTAGAATATAATCAATTTTGTCAATGGTTTATTAGATATAGCGATCTTGAAGGCAATACAGAGGATAGTTCAGAATTATCTTTCATAGTTATTGATTCTTATGCTCCTGATATAATAACTGGACCAACTCAAAGTACTACAAACCCTGAATACAATGGAACTGTACATGTATCAGTAACCATAAGTGAACCAGATGATGCTGCAAGATTAGATACAGTTTGGATGAATTATACAAAGAATAACTGGCAGTCTTATACAGTTGTTAATATTACTCCAACACAGGATTTTACCTTTAACGATACAATGTTAGAATTTAATCAAGTCTATTTATGGATGATTGGTTATAATGACAGTATCGGAAATACAGGTTACAGTCAGCAATTTTCTTTTACGGTAATTGACTCATATGCACCTGATATAATAATCGCACCAACTCAAACTACTTCAAATCCAGAATATAATGGAACTGTACATGTATCAGTAACCATAAGCGAACCAGATGATGCAGCAGGATTAGATTCCGTTTGGATTAAATATACGATGGACTTTTGGAACTCCTTTACCATTGAAGATATATCACTGTCTCAAACATTTATCTTCACCGAATCTATGTTGGAATTTGATCAGACTTACTTATGGCAAATATGGTTTAATGATACAATGAATAATATGAAATCAAGTAGTGAATTCCTGTTTATTGTCGGAGATTCATACGAACCAGATGTTACAATGAAAGCATCTCAATCAACTTCTTCTCCTGAGTATAACGACACAGTTATCGCCTCTATCAACGTGTTTGAACCTGCAGATGCTGCAGGATTAGATACTGTATGGATCAATTATACATTGAATAATTGGGAAGATTTCACAGTCTTTGACATCACAGAAACACAGGCATTCATATTTACAGACGCTATGCTCGAATATAATCAGAATTATTATTGGGTAATCAGTTATAATGACTCATTGGGGAATATGGGGTACAGTGATGAATTTTTCTTTACAGTTCAGGACTCTTACATTCCAGATGTGATTTCTGTGGCATCTCAATCAACAGCTTATCCTGAATTTAATAGCAGTGTTGTTGTATCAATAGATGTAAGTGAATCTTCTGATGCCAGTGGTGTGGATACTATTTGGATTAATTACACAACAGACTCTTGGGATTCCTTTATAATAATAGATATTACCTTAACAGAAATGTTTACATTTACCGAAGACATGATAGAATATGGAGAAACCTATCAATGGATATTAGGGTACAATGATACAGTAGGTAATACTGGTTTCAGTGATGAATTTCTCTTTTATGTTATTGATAGTTTTATTCCTGATGTTGAAGTGCCTATCACTCAATCCACATTTATTCCTGAATTTAATGAAACTGTGACCACTTCCATTACAGTAACAGAACCAGGGGATGCAGCAGGTTTAGATTTTATTTGGATTAATTATACATTAGATAATTGGGTATCATATATAGTGAAGAATATTACCCTTACTCAATCTTTCACTTTCACTGAAACAATGCTTAAATACAGTCAAATTTATAGATGGTATATTGGCTACAACGATACTGCAGGTAATACGGGGTATTCTAATGAGCTTTCCTTTACAGTAATTGATACTTATGCGCCTGATGTAATAATTGATGCATCACAAACTGATTCTAATCCAGAGTATAATGGGACTGTAGAGGCATCTATTCAAGTTTATGAGCCTATTAATGCTAGTGGTATAGATACCGTATGGATAAATTACACCATAAACGACTGGTTAACCTTTATAATTGTGGATATAACCACAACCCAGTCTTTCATATTTACTGAAGCTATACTTAAATATAATCAAACCTATCGATGGTATATTGGCTATAACGATACTGTAGGTAATATGGGGTATTCTAATAAGTTTTCCTTTACAGTTATTGACACCTATGCACCTGATGTAATAGTGAAGGCATCACAAACTGATTCTACTCCAGAGTATAATGGGACTGTAGAGGCAACTATTCAAGTAACTGAACCTTCTGATGCTAGTGGGATGGATACAGTTTGGATAAATTATACAATAGATGATTGGAATAATTTTGTTGTTGTGAATATTAATCAGACCCAATCATTCATTTTCACAGCTGCAATGCTAGAATATAATCAGATTTATCGGTGGATAATTGGATATAACGATAGTTTAGGCAATATCGGATATAGTGAGGAACTCTCTTTTACAGTGGTTGATTCATTTGCACCTGATGTGATAATCCCCGCTAGTCAAACAACTTTCAATCCTCAATATAATGCTAGTGTGATAGCCTCAATTAATGTAAATGAACCGGTGGATGCGAGTGGCTTTAAAAGGCTTTGGATCCACTATACTACTGATAATTGGTCTAGCTACACTGTTGCTGAAATTACTACATTGCAGATTTTCATCTTTACTTCAAACATGTTACGTTTTAATCAAAAATATCAGTGGATAATGCGTTATACCGATTTTGCAGGAAATATAGCTTATAGCGAGGAACTTTCTTTCATAGTTATCGACTCTTATGCGCCTGATGTGATAGTTGAGGCATCTCAAACTACTTCAACACCAGAATTTAATGATACTGTTACAGCTTCTATTCAGGTAACTGAACCTGAAGATGCCTGTGGAATAAACACCATTTGGATTAATTATACCATTAATAATTGGATTAATTTCACGATTGTGAATATTACCTCAACTCAAAGGTTCACATTTGCTGAAGAGATGTTAGAATACCCCCAAATTTATTCCTGGGTAATAAGCTACAATGATACCATTGGCAATACAGGTTCAAGTAGTGAGTTTACTTTTGTTGTGATAGACACTTATGTTCCTGATGTGTTAATTAGAGCCAATCAAAATACTTCAAGACCTGAATTTAATAACTCTGTAATTGCCTCAATTCAAGTAGTTGAACCTGGAGACGCTAGTGGTGTGGATACTGTCTGGATTAATTATACAATAGATGATTGGTTAAATTACATGTTAGTTGATATATCTCTTACTCAAGATTTCATATTTAATGAAGCTATATTAGTATATGGTCAAAAATATCAATGGGTAATAGGTTATAACGACTCTGCAGGGAATACTGCTTTTAGTAAAGAATTATCTTTTGAAGTAATCGATTCCTATGCCCCTGATGTAATTAGTTCAGCAATTCAATCTACTGCTACTCCTGAATTCAATAGTACAGTAACTACTTCTATTACTGTTATAGAACCAGGGAATGCTAGTGGGATAGATTCTATATGGATTAACTATACACTTGATAATTGGGTTACTTTTACAGTTGTAAATATAACTTCAACCCAAACTTTCATTTTTACTGCGGAGATGTTAAAGTTTGACCAAACATATAACTGGATTATTGGTTACAATGATACTGCAGGTAATAAAGCCTTTAGTGAAGCATTCTTATTCACAGTGATTGATTCCTATGCACCTGATATCGAGGAAATTGCTCAACAAACGACTGCTTCTCCTGAATATGATGGATCCAATACTATTTCTATAGTTGTGAATGAACCTTCAGATGCTGCAGGAGTGGATACTGTTTTATTATTTTATAGTCTTAATAGTGAGTCATGGACAGAAGTTGATGTCACTTTAACAAGCTACTTCATTTTTACTGAAGAAATGCTCAATTATGGCGATATTTATGATTGGCGATTCTGGTTTAATGATACAGAAGGAAACAGTGCCGAAACAACGAATTATTCATTTTATGTTGATGATTATACTGCCCCTATTTATTCTATGTTAGAACAAACTACAGAAACTCCCGAATATAATGGATCGAATACTGTATCTGTGAATGTATTTGAACCAATAGATGCAAGTGGAGTGGACACAATTATACTAAAATATCGGATTAATAGTGGTATGTGGATCGAGATAGATGTCACATCGACAAGTAATTTTACTTTTACGGAAGCCATACTCAATTATGGCGATATTTATGATTGGCGTTTCTGGTTTAATGATACAGAAGGAAATAATGATGAGACAGAAATCTTAACGTTCACTGTTACTGATAATACTTCCATGGAGTACACTAATCTGACTCAGACTAGTTCCACTCCTGAATATAACGGATCAAACACAGTTTCCGTTATGGTTAGTGATCCTGGAAATGCCAGTGGCGTAGACACAATCTTGCTATGCTATCGTGTAAATACTGGTTCTTGGGTAGAGATAGATGTTACTAGTACAAGTAACTTTACTTTCACCCCAGATATGCTAACTTTTGGTCAAAAATATATGTGGTACTTTAAATTTAATGATACAGCTGGAAATAGTGATCAAACAACGATTGAATCCTTTACTGTTATTGATTCTTATCTACCTAATGTTGAAGATGCTGCTAGTCAAACAACATCTACTCCCGAATTTAATGGTTCAGTGACTGCATCAATCCTTGTTACAGAACCACTAGATGCAAGTGGTGTGAATACTGTGTGGATTAACTATACCACAGACAACTGGGAAACCTTTATGATTGAAAATATTACCTCAACTCAATCATACACTTTTTCAAATGAAATTTTATCATATGGTGAAATGTATCGATGGAAGATTGTATTTATCGATAATGCAGGAAATAACGATTCGAGTGAGGAATTCTCCTTCTCAGTCATTGACTCCTATAGTCCAGATTTAATCACTTCTGCTGCTCAAACCACCATTACTCCTGAATATAACGGCTCCGTTATTGCATCCATCATTGTGTCTGAACCTGGAGATGCAAGTGGCGTGGATACTGTCTGGATTAATTATTCGACCGACAATTGGGCCACAAGTACAACGGTCAATATTACAGAAACGCAAACATTTGTCTTTACAGACTCATTATTATTCTATAACCAAGTCTATCAATGGGTTATTCTTTACAACGACACCGCAGGAAACACCGCTTCGAGTGAGGAACACTCCTTCTCAGTCATCGACTCTTATATTCCTGATTTAATCACTCCAGCTGCTCAAACCACCACTTCCCCTGAATATAACGGTACCGTTATTGCTTCTATCACTGTATCTGAACCAGGAGATGCTAGTGGTGTGGATACTGTCTGGATTAAGTATTCGACCGACAATTGGGCCACAAGTACAATGGTCAATATTACAAAAACACAAACATTTGTCTTTACAGACTCATTATTATTCTATAACCAAGTCTATCAATGGGTTATTCTTTATAACGACACTGTGGGAAACACCGCTTCGAGTGAGGAACACTCCTTCTCAGTCATCGACTCTTATATTCCTGATTTAATCACTCCAGCTGCTCAAACCACCACTACCCCTGAATATAACGGTACCGTTATTGCTTCCATCACTGTGTCTGAACCTGGAGATGCAAGTGGCGTGGATACTGTCTGGATTAATTATACAATTGACAACTGGAACAATTTTCTAGTGATTAACATAACAGAGACTCAAACTTTCATCTTTACAGATACAAATCTTGAATATGGCCAGATATATAGATGGATAATAGCCTATAACGACACTGCAGGCAATTTTGCTACCAGTAATGAATTCACCTTTACTGTTATCGATAGTTATTCACCTGATGTTAGTATAACACCTAGCCAAACTACCTCCACACCTGATTATAATGGTACTGTAATTGCTTCTATTGTTGTGGCTGAACCCTCTGACGCCGCAGGTATCGATACTATATGGATTAATTACACTTCGAATAATTGGCAGTCATTCACAGTAGCTAATATTAGTAAAACGCAATACTACACCTTTAATGAATCATTGTTGGTGTTTGGTCAAACCTTTCAATGGATTATTGGATATAACGACTCCATAGGAAATTATGCAATTAGCTCTGAATTTTCTTTTGTAGTTATAGATTCATATGCCCCAGATGTCGAGATTAAACCAGTTCAAACTGATTCCACTCCCGAGTTTAATGGTTCTACTTCTGTTTCCATTTTAGTGACTGAATCCTTTGATGCTAGTGGTGTCGATACAGTATGGATCAATTATACAATAAATAATTGGCAAACATTTACAATTGTAGAAATTACAACTACTCAATCTTTCACCTTTAATGATCTAATGTTATTCTATGGTCAGGTTTACAAATGGAAGATTGGTTATAATGATACTGTTGGTAATATAGCTTTCAGTAATGAGTTCTCTTTCGAAGTAGTTGATAATTTTGTACCTGAAATTATAGAACCTCCAAATCAGGTAGCAAATACACCTGAATATGATGAGATCAATACTGTTTCTATCGTAGTCAGTGAAGAATCAGACGCAAGTGGTGTTGATAAGATTTTATTATACTATCGTATCAACAATGATTCTTGGGAAGAGGTAGACTGCAGTACTACTAGCAGTTACACTTTTGCAGATCTTGCATATAATCAAAGTTATGAGTGGTACTTTTGGTTTAATGACACCGCAGGTAACAATGATCAGTCCATAAAGCAGTTTTTCAATGTAATTGATAACACTGTACCAAGTTTCTCTGATCTAACACAGACTAGTGTCAAGCCAGAATATGATGAATCTAATACCGTATCAGTAACTATAACTGAACCGCAGGACGCAAGTGGTGTGGATACTATCCTACTCTATTATCGAATAAACTTTATGTCTTGGATAATCGTGGATGTCACGGAGACCAGCACTTACACCTTTACTGAGGAGATGCTTACCTATGGTCAGATTTATAACTGGTATTTCTGGTATAATGATACAGCGGGTAATAGTGACGATACTAGCCACTATGTAGGATTTAAATCATTCTATGTGGAAGATTTGACAGTTCCCAACATTAATCATCCTTTTGATGTGACTATTTCTGAAGGTGTAACTGACACGGAGCTTAGTTGGCTTCCTAATGATGTTTATCCCTCTTCTTATGTCATCTATCAAAATGGAACTGTTATTCTTTCAGGCCCTTGGAATGGATCTTCAATCGATCTTCAAATCACTGAACTTCCTATAGGCGATTACAACTACACATTGATAGTTTTTGATCAAAAGAATAACCAAGCAAAAGATACAGTATGGCTCTCTGTTGTAAAACACTTCAATTTACCATCCATGGGTGATTGGATTATCGAAAATCACACGATAATTCTTGAGAATGATATTTTAACCCTTAATGGGAATTTACTTATCCTTAAAAACGGAACTCTAACTCTTCGAAACATTACCGTTTATATGACTTACATATCCAGTAGTCAATCCCGTATTGAGATTTTCAAAGGTGGTAGTCTTACTATTGAAACTGGGTCATCCATTACTTCCATAGATTCAACCAACTCCTACCAAATAAAAGTAAAAAATGGTTCTTCTTTCCGTATGAACAGCAGTTCTATTTCTTATTGTGGAAATGCTTCTAGTGAATTTGGAAGCTTATGGATCAATACTGATGGTGTTCAGATCACTAATTCTTATTTCATAAATAATTACTATCCTCTGATACTTGATCATGCCAGTAATTGCCTTATTAAAGATAATACTTTCAAAAATAATTATTTTGGGCTTTATTTAAGAAATTCCTCGAATAATAATCTCTATTCGAATACTTTTATCAACATCAGTTTCAATGGGATTACATTAAGTCATTCTACTAATAATGTTATCCAAGAAAATCAAATTAACAATATTGAACATTCGGGAGATTTAATAAAAAACCCTTATTCACTTGGTAATATTGGAACAGGAATATACTTGTATTATTCCGACGATAATTATATCACTTTCAACTCAATCACTGATATCAGTGGGGGAATAGGAGAGGGAACAAACGACACTAATAGCTCGGGAGGGAATGATGGGATCGGTGCAGGAATATTTTTGTCAAACTCCCATGATAATTACTTTTCTTTCAATTTGATTACTGATATTACTGGTGGAATGGGGGGAGCCGCAAATGGTTCCTATAGCTCGGGAGGGAATGGTGGCATCGGAACAGGGATATATCTGTCTAATTCAACTAAGAATCGTTTTTATAGTAATTGGATTAATGATATTATAGGGGGAATAGGGGGAACTGCAGATAGCTCCTATGGCTCTGGAGGGAATGGCGGAATCGGTGCAGGAATATATTTCTCTAACTCCACTGAAAATCTGTTACGATATAATAATATCAACAATATAATGGAAGCTATAGGTGGCCGTGGTAATGTTAATGGGACTAAAGGATCAGCTTTTGGCATTTTTCTCGAAAATAATAGTTTTAACAATCTCCTTCAAACAAACCGTCTTGATTATAACCTTATCATCTACCTTTTCGGTCAAGCAGATACAGTTATTGAAGGATACACTCTTACTGCCCAAAGTAATCCAACCAATCTTGGAAAGATTGTATTAATCAATTGTCATAACATCACTGTTATGAATAATATCATATCAAACTATCAAGGAGCTGCTGGAGCCACTGGAGCATCGACTATTCCTGGTTATCTTGGAGAATCAGGTGTTGCTATCTTTCTCTTAAATTCTGAAAACATAATCATCAAAAATAATACCATTAAGAACATAAAGGGAGGAATAGGTGGGACAGGAGGATATCAAGCCTCTGGGGGTTCTGGTGGTGTAGGAATTGGCATTTATCTCTTGAATTCAACTTATAACATTATTCAAAACAACATCGTTTCTGATATTATTGGTGGAATAGGTGGAGAAGGGGGGTATGCGTCATCTAATGGACCTGGTGGAAATAGTACGAGTATATACCTAGTAAATTCCTCGTACAATTCAATTTCATCAGTTATTTTCAATATTAAACCAGGATTAGGTAATCCAGATGGAAATCACGAGTACCTTCAGTTCAATTACTATAGCGAGAATAATATCTGGATTTATCAAGAAACAGCTGAAGTAAATTATGATCTTGATCATATTGTCTTCTTTGGAGTAGAAAATATTTCAAATATTGATACTTGTCTTCTTTACTATAGGGTAGATGATGAAACCTGGACTAGTATAAATATCTCAACAAGTCATAATTTCATGTTCTATTCAGATCTTCTGTTTTATGGACAAATTTGGGAATGTTATTATTGGATCAATGAAACTTCTGGATTTAGTCATCAGACTCCTATTCTATTCTTTATTATAACAGATATCGGACCTCGTCTTTATTCTGAAGTGAATCAGACGAATTCTTTACCAGAATATACTGAGTTTAACACTGTTTTTATTATTCCAGATGAACCTGAAGGTTCTAGCGGTATTGACACTATTCTACTTTTCTATCAAGTAGATAATGGAGCGTGGTTAATGGTTGATGTCACTACAATGAAGAATTACACTTTTACATCCGATATGTTTATCTATGGTCAATTTTACAAGTGGTACTTCCTGATTAATGATTTAGCTGGCAATTCAAACACAACAGCAATTTATTCTTTCAGTGTAGTAGACAAGACCTCTCCCACTTATACAAATCCCACTCAAACAAATACCCATATTGAATACGATGAAACAAATATTGTTGAAGTTAACGTAATTGAGTCTGATCAAGCCAGCGGAGTAGAAACTATTCTGCTTTACTATCAGGTAAATAATAATGGTTCATGGATTTTTGTTGATGTTTCAGACACAAGCAGTTACATATTCACAGCAGACATGCTTAGCTATAACCAAAATTACGACTGGTATTTCTGGTTTAATGATACAGCTGGTAATAGCAATCTAACTGCCACTCAATCGTTTATTATAATCGATACGACTGCGCCAACTTTTTCTGATCTATTTCAACAAAATACAACAATACCTCAAGGTTCAGAAGATCCATTCCAAGAAGATACAGTAATCCAATATTGTGAGTCAAATACTGTTTCTGTCGATATTTCGGAACCTGAGGATGCTAGTGGTGTAGATACAGTTCTTCTTTACTATCGTGTGAACAATGAAGCATGGAAACATATAGATGTCTCTTATATCCAGAATTATACCTTCAAAGCTTCGATGTTAACTTTTAGCCAAGTATATGACTGGTTTTTCTGGTTCAACGATACTGCTGGGAATTATGGAAGCACAGATATCTTGTCATTTACAGTAATCGATACTATAGCACCTGTTGCAGGGCACTTAACTGAAGGCCACCCTGAATACGATGCTGATTTCACTGTTTCTGTTAATTTGATAGAACCGGAAGATGCCAGTGGAGTTGACACTATATTATTGTATTATCGGCATAATAATCATGATAATAATTTATGGTTGGATCCAATAGATGTTTCAAACACTGCCAATTATACATTTGATAATAAGGCACTAATATATCCTGATTTTTATGATTGGTACTTCTGGTTTAATGATACTGCAGGGAATAGTAATCAAACGATCATCTATACTTTCACTGTAACCGATAATACCCCTCCTTCATTCCTATCTATGCAGCAGGATATTTCTCCCCTAGAATATGATAAATCTGCTACAATATCAATTGTGATCGCTGAACCAACAGATGCTAGTGGAGTGGATGAAATATATTTCTATTATAAAGATAATAGTACATCATCTAAATGGCTAAACGCTCTTGTTACTGAAAACCAGAGTTTTAGGATTGACTCCTCACTATTAGTTTATGGTCATGTATGGGTGTGGTATTTCTGGTATAATGATACTGCAGGGAATAACGATACGACAAAAACCATGTCCTCTACAGTCCGTGATTTTAATCCTCCAAGTTACTCTAAAATAAACCAGACTGAGGAGGTGTTAACAGCAGGAATGAACAATACTATATCTATAGTTGTTTGGGAACCTAAAGATGCTTCTGGAATAGAGAAAGTCTTGTTATGGTATCGTCATGAAGATCAAGGAGAAGCATCTTGGAGTTCATTGGATATTACTAAAAGCCGTAGCCATACTTTCAATCATGATGAACTGGAAGATGGTACATACTATTGGTACTTGGAGATTAAGGATAGGGCTGGGAATGTTGTAGAAACAGCAAAAGAGTCATTTCAAGTTATAGTTGAAGAAGTTATTTTTGATCCAATTCTTCTTCTTGGAGCTTTTAGTGTAGTTGTAATAGTGTCTTTCACGGCAAGTACATTGTTATTAAAGCGAAAGAAAAATACATGACATCAAAGCTGGACATGGATTCAGACTTAATATATGATTTATTAAAAAATTAAAGCGAGAAATGTAAGGACTGTGCCAAACAACATTATTCCCAATATAAAGACTGCTTTTCCTTTTCGGCTTTTAAGAACTTTGAGACTTGGCAAAGTATTTTCCACTGAATTTGATAAATCCTTGTCAATTAATTCAGCAGTTTTAGCAACATAATATAAAAACCCAAATATAATAATTCCGACCGCTGCCAAGGTCAATCCTGATATAAAGAACAATAAGAAAGCATAGGAAGGATCTAATATCCGTTCACCTAAGAATGATATGCGAATAGTCTGTAAGAAGCTTGGATCGATATAGGGCAACCATGAAATATATGCCATAAGGGCAATTCCAGCTATTAGAAAAGCAATTGCTATTGTTCCGCAAATAATTATCAGAATAACTAGGAGGGTGCCTCCTAAAGCACGGTACCCTAACTTTATTGGTTCACTCATTTCATTTACACAGCATCTATTTTTCAATCTAGGTGGGAGAATTCTTTTATTTCGTTTTCTACATTAATTCATCATCAAAATTCTAAATTAGAATTTTCATGAAGTTTCCTTGCTTTGCGCTCTTTCACTTATTAAGTCTTTAGCTATTTTTTGAATGGCTTTACTAGCAAAATATAGACATCCAAATAGAATAATACCAAAAGCTGCTAAGGTTAATCCTGATAAAAGGAATAATAAAAAAGCCTGAAAGGGATCGACTACCCGTTCACCTAAGAATGATATACGATAAGTCTTTAAGATATCTGGAGAAATAAATAATAACCACGAAAGCCCTGCAAGGGCAACTCCAGCCACAAGAAAAGCAAGTGCTATTATTCCACAAATAATTATCAGGATGATTAGGAGGGTGCCTCCCAAAGCACGGTACAAAAACTTTATTGATTCATTCATTTTATTGGCTCAATTATGATGGATCTCGTTCAATTTCTGAATTAAATTTATTCAGCTTAACAAATTAAGCTCATTATCTAGCAAATTGATTAATTTATTTAATCTTATTAAATTTCGACTTGCTATATCAGTATCAATATCAGCCTCCCTTGATTTAAGCCATTTCAAATTATCTTCTGCTTCTTGCTTTATGGTTTCACATTTTTTCAAGTATTTTCTTATGGATTTTTTATTTGATTTTCTCAATTTTATTATTAAATTACTAATTATATCCAAATCTGTTTTTGACTCTTCTATTGTTTTTAATATTAGGTTACGATCTGGAGGCCACCGTGTATTGGTTTCGGTTTGAATAAAGTTCTTGACATACATTGTAAGCGCTATAGCTTCTTTTTCAGGATCTCTGTTTTTTCCCAATAAAACCTCTTCGGTGTTTGTTTCTCGTATGTAGGATTCGCATATTATCCATGCAAGCTTTACCTTCTCAAGATCTTGTAGTTCATCCCATCTACCTTCCCTGAGAGAGTTCCTTAATTCACGAACCTTTTCTTCAACATGATTGATTGATGGATAATTTTCTCTTTTTCTGCTTGCATGAATAAAGTGAGATGAAATAACCTTAAAGAGATCATTATTGAGAACAGGATTTCTAGCTTCCTCTAATCTTTTAGCAATCCCATTTAATTCTTTCTGTCTTGGTTCTAATTTCTTCAATTTTTGTTCTAGCTCTTGTTTTCTCTGTTCTAATAAATTGAGCTGTCCAGGTTTGTCCCAAGAAATCATGGAATTGAGATCTAAATCTTTAAAACCACCTGACCGAGTAAAAAACTGTTTATTAAATATGATTATTTGCTCTAATCGCTTATTAATCTCATTAGTATCAATATCCTTCTGCTTGTGTATTTTCCTATATGCAAACACAGAGATAAATATCATACTGATACAGAAGAGAAAAATCGCACTTGGAATGATTATATTTGCTAGATCAAACCCTAGCTTTTGGTATTCAGCATCAAGTTTTACGACTTTATCACCAGAAAAATCGTAAGTCATTTCCTCCCACCAAACAAAGTATGCTACCATGTAAACTGTGAATTGACCATTTGAGTTTGGTGTTTCAATTAGAATTTCTTCCGTATAAGCCTTATGGGAAGAGTTGAGTTGGATGGTGAGTTTACCAATATTTTCGTTTGAAAAAATCGTCTCATTGTTATAGATGGTACCATAAGAATCAATTATAATTCCAAAAAAATACCCTGAAAACTCCCCAGTGATATTAATGATCCCCTTAATTTTATCAATGCCTGAAGAAATGGTTTTGGGTTCCGGTTCGGGTTTAGGATCAAAGTAAATTTGCACATTAAACCCTAGGATCTCAAATTCATCATCAGAGGGATAATAATCAATACAATCCGTTTGAAGTAATGGAACAACCAAAATTAATGTTGTTAAAAACCAGAAGATACTCAGACTAAATCTTAGAACTTTATTTCTGATGATTATCATGGTTTCCTGCCCTTTATTGAAATCGATTATCAATTCATTACATGATGTATTTAATGTTATTCAATAAGAATCTAGAGATTTGTATTACATTCGATTTTTCTTTTATTTCATGATTTATTTTAATTTCCTTTAGGGACTTTCCTGTCCTTTTAAGGATCTCGTCTATATCCGTAGTTCTAATAATAGTCAGTGGGAAAAATTTATTTGTAACCTTGTGATAACAGTAATAATCACACCACACCCCCTTTTTAATCATTGTTAAAGTAAAATGTAATGAGGTGAACTCATCTATAAATTCAATCCCCCACATCAGTTCGTGGCCTCTGACATCTACTATCTTCTCAGAATAACTTTCTTGAAGTTCCAATAATCCCCCACTGAACTCAGATCGCATATCTTGGACATGCTTCAGGAATTTAGGTTGAGAAATAATACTCAACATCTTTCTTATTAAGTAAAAACCTAATTCAGATCACTCTGTGCTGGAGATACGTAAAAATGGGTTTTCTTCAAAGATTTGTGTAAATTTTGGTTAATAACTGGTAGTTGAGAGGGGATAGATACCTGAATTCATCCCTTTTGCTAGTATGACGATATTGCGGACGATTTTCTCATTTGAGTACAATCCTCTATAAATCCCCCATGTTCGGCCAGTTTGCCCTAGACCAGCTCAGTATTAGGGCTACTGCTCCGAATAAAGGGAAAATCTTTTAGTTATTCATGGTTGCTTAGATTTTTTTCTTCTTTTAAATAAGAAAACACCTGAAAGCAGGCACACTATGATAAGAATTATTTCAAATCCTGGAGTGTTATCACTCAAATCAGAAGAAATACTCCAGCTAGAAGAAAGTCCTAGAGAATCATCTTTAGTGGTTGGTTCTTCAGTTGTGATTTTCATCTCATCAGTCGTTGTAAAGGTTAGATAGCTTAAATCATATGGATATCGATCGGTATTCCCCCCAGGGTTATCAGGAAATTCAAGATCAAAAGTAATTTCGAGATAGTATGAATATTCAGAGTCGGGAATGAGTCCTGTTAAAATGATTTCATGATTACGAGATAATGATGTAACTTCAGTTGAGTATGTTGGCGTACCAATACCATAATAGCATACCACAAAACCTACTCTATATAATCTTAGTGTAATTGTTGCAGAAGTGTCTGTTGTAGATACGCTGAGGGTAGAAATATAATTATGCAATTCTTTCATAAGATCAGTATATACTTCCTTGAATTTCGTGATTGCTTCATCGTATTTTCCTTGGTCTATTTTTAAGAAAGCAGTTCCACATTTTTCTTGTGCTTCAATGATGTGTGAATTTTCCTCTCCTAGCAAATCAATAGCAGTATTCATAGCTTGATCTACTATACATCGAACCCAATTGATTAGATTATCTATTACTTCTTGAGTATCTGCCCCATCTTCATCTTGGGCATCTATCAAGTTTTCGACCGCAAGTCTAATTTTATTCATTGCACATCTTATGAGGTCTATTTTGAAGGCTTCAATCGCCATGCTAAGATATTCTATAGCGGTTTCAATTTCTTCTTCTGCTTCTGAACTCTTTATATTTTCTAATAAGACTATCTGTTCTTCTATAAATTCTATCGGTGAGGAACATGTGTCTATCTTATCATCATCGAAAGATGGGGTCGCAGTAGCGATACCTAAATTCCCAGCGTCATCCACAGCTGTAACCTTAAGTAATTTATTCACCATTGAAATAGGCTCTCCTTCAAAATCTTCTAGTTCTATTTTACCTGTTTGGGGTTCTATTAGCTCTATCTCTACTTTATCATCTTTTAGCTCGATCTTCAGAAGCTGACCATTATCTATTACTAATCCCCCGAGATTTATGAGATCATTCAAGATTTTTTCTGAATTAGGACCTTTTATTTCTATTTCTTCATCATCATAATCGATTTCTATTTTGATCTTAGATCCATCCTCATGTTCAATAGTATCCCAATCTCGCCAGCCTTCTGGCAAAAAAACTTGGAGAATTGCGGTGACATCTGGTTCAGGATCTATATCATCAATTACTGTGAAATCAATTGTGAAAGTTCCTTCTGTCCTTTCTACGTGGATAGGAACAAAAGCTGCCTCGACCAAGGGAGGACACGTATCTTCTTCTGATCCTACGAGAAAAGGACCCACAGAGTACCAATCGCTCATAAGAATATACTGAGAAGATGCTAGTCCAGAAGCGATAGTCATCACTAAAATAATTATTAGAGAAAGAGAATACTCTCTCCACCAGTTAATCCTCTTCCGCTGCGATCGAATTTTAGTGATTATTCCCATTTAATTGTCCTCTGTAGTTTTTCGCAAAATAATTTTTCATTATGCTTTATCGTGATTATTATACCATGTTTATTCTTAAACAAGATGTAGAATAAGGGAGGAATCCCCCCATACTCAACATCTTATGGTGTTAGGGGTATGGTTGGGTCTCCCCACATGCTGATGAAAATTCGGAGTTCGGAATTTGGGGGATAACCAGGATTAACCCTGAATTTCATTTCGTATGCAAGTGAGTAACTTAAAGGAGTGCTATCAGCCCATTCGTATTCAGGAGATTCACCTTCAAGGTAATTGGGCAGTGGAGTACCTACGGTACCTGTTTTATAAGTTAATGCCACGTCGCTAGGGGTGATTAGTGGACCAATAGGATCGACTGGATGGTCAGACAACATAAGTTCACAAACAGAGGGATCAATTTCGGGGAATGGTAAGTATTTCCCAGCTGTTGTATCATACGACCAGAAACGTACAACCAACTTCGCCCAAATACCATTGCAATGATAGGTGACGATTATAATTACAGTATACCAGCAACGATAACGTAGACTATAGCAATCTACTGATCCATCAATAGGATATTGGGGTTCAATCTGGATATCAAATGCATCAGTATCTTCGACACTAAAAGTGACACTTTCCCAGTTACTCATCTGGGTATGTTGAGCTACTACAACAAATAATACTATACTTGTTATAACTAGGGCTCCTAGGGGTACTAGAGTTTTCATACTTATTTTTTTCATTAATGTTTTCACCTTTCTTTTTATTTTCTTTTAGATCACCTTAACTAAATTCGCTAATTTTATATAACGAACAAAGTTTAGTGATGTTTAAAAACAACAATTTGTTGGGTAGATTCCCCAGGCTAGTGCTTGCCTTGTTTCTCCCACATTTGTTTAGCTATTGCATTACCCATGACACTAAATGACACTTGAGAAGTCAGGGATTTAGCTGATATATTCTGAATCGGGAATTCAGCGAAGGTATGATTACCCAGTGGTCTGGGGTTTTCTCACACGTTTCTAAACGTTCACCTTTCTCCCTCTTCTTCACTTATAAGTCTTTCTACAATTATAAAAATGGTGCATGATTGCACATATATCTAAAGTAGTTATAATAATTTAATAATTCCAACTAATTTTCCCCCAAAATCTCTTCAAAATAATCTTATTGAAAAAAAACCTAAATCTAATCAATTAAAACAACCAGATTCATAATTATAAGACATTTATCTAAATTGGATATTTGTATTGTTATGGTAATGCATCATTACTAGCTTATTGAAAGCGAGTTTTATATGATGTTGATAAATTGATGGGACTCTGGGAAAAATCATGTCTAAAAGGTGGCTTATCGAATCATACTTATTTAAGGCTTTTAAATTGTCTTTAAAATTTTTTTCAAAATCTGGTTTATAATACAGGACAAAGAGGACCTCATTAGGAAATGGATTATAATATAATTTCTCCTTTTTACAATCAGATAGAATTGAAACTATATATTCAGTAACAGTCATCTGTAACAATTATTAGTCTTTTCTCCGAGAATTTTCGAATATTATCCATACAGTTCCAAGTATGTTTGTATTTCTTCTCATGCAGTATAATTAGCCTGTTTAAATTAATAATTTTATCTAATTTCCATTCTTTTTCCATTATGATTTCATTCTCAAAGTATATTCTTATTATTTCACTCCTCATTTTCTCTAGAGGAGCAAAAATTAAGCAAAAACAAAAGAAATTTATAAAGATATTCAATTTGACTTGAGTTAGGTATAATACTAAATATAAGTCTTTATCTTTGTAAATTACTGCAGTTATTATTAGAAAAAAGGTTTAAATAACTGTTTATTATAAGATATAATAATTATGTGTATTTTTAACACAAATAATGAGGAATTATTAGAAATTCCAAAAAAAACCTGGTAGAATGATCTTTAAGTTTAACTCTATGAAAAGGGGTAGCGGCCATAATATACCCTTCATTTTCTAAGTATGCTGAATTCCCGATTATGGCCGCTTACTCTCCATAGGAACACCCTACTAGATTAAACTGAACCTATTTACACAAAAAATTTAGGAATTACAGAAACATTCTGATGGTGATTTTTTCTATATTGTAAAATACACTATCTCTTGTTTATGTTTCTTTCTAAATGGAGACTCATTAATATCATCAATTAAACTTGAACAAAAATTCTTCCCTAATTTAAGAAATATCATGAAAAGTGTGGTTGGGAAAATAATCATTTATTCTTGTTAATATTCTGTCACTCGTTCTTAGATACTTTAGTTTTCAAAATCGCGATTTTCTGTTCCATCTCCTTTATTTGCCTGTTCATTATAGGATCCTCATGAATAGATTTTGAGTCGGTTAATCTGAATAACTCTTCGATATTAGGTTTACGTTTTATGTTGTGATTAAAACGTTTCCTTAATTTTATTAAACTGAAAATCCCACCTATTGCTCCATTACTTAACAAAATCGCTGGTATAAACCAATCTTCGGTGTTTTCTGGGGGTATAGATCCGTCATTGTTATTATTTCGACCTCTTTTTTCGTTGTATGTGATATCAGCAGGAGTTGTAAAAGTAAGAGTTGGGGTGATAGGTATAACAGTCACTATCACTGTATCAATTACAGAATTCTCATATGAATCCTCAACCACAATTGTGAAGTTATGTGATCCGACTGCTAGTCCATCCACATTAATAGTAATCGAATTGTCAGATATCCAAGATCCAGCATCGATTTCTGTACCATTTTTATAGATGATGTAAGTGTCAGGGAATAGAGATATAGCAGTCCAGTTGATACTGTACCCTGTTTCCTTTTCATTATATGTGATATCAGTAGGACACGTTAAAGTAAGAGTTGGGGTGATAGGAACAACAGTCACTATCACTGTATCAATTACGGAATTCCCATACGAATCCTCAACCACAATTGTGAAGTTATGTGATCCGACTGCTAGTCCATCCACATTAATAGTAATCGGATTACTAGATGTCCAAAATCCAATATCGATTTTAGTACTATTTTTGTAGATAATGTAAGTGTCAGGGAATAGAGACGTGGCAGTCCAGTTAATATTGTACCCTGTTTCCCTCTCATTGTATGAGATATCAGTAGGACTCGTTAAAGTAAGAGTTGGGGTGATATGAACAACAGTCACTATCACTGTATCAATTGCAGAATTCCCATACGAATCTTCAACCACAATTGTGAAGTTATATGATCCGACTGCTAGTCCATCCACATAAATAATAATCGGATCGCCAGATGTCCAAGATCCAGTATCGATTTCTGTACCATTTTTGTAGATGATGTAAGTGTCAGGGAATAGAGACGTGGCTGTCCAGTTGATGCTGTATCCTGTTTCCTTTTCATTATATATGATATCAGTAGGACTTGTCAAAGTAAGAGTGGGGGTGGTGTCTACTACAGTCACTATCACTGTATCAATTGCAGAATTCCCATACAAATCTTCAACCAAGATTGTAAAGTAATATGATCCGACTGCTAGTCCATCTACATTAATAGTAATCGGATTGTCAGATCCCCAAAATCCAGTCTCGATTTTTGTTCCATTCCTATAGATGATATATGTCCTTGGATTTGTATCAGTAGCAACCCAGTTAAGTGTGTGTCCTGTAGTTCCCTTGGAATAGATAAGGTCGTTAGGAGTGATAATGAACTCTGGAGGTGTAAAATCTACCACGGTGACGGTGATTGTATGAGAATTAGAGTTGCCTATCTTATCAAATATAGTACAGTTGAAGATGTAAGTACCAAAAGGAAGACCGTCTACATTTAAATTAATGGGTACGCCAGAATACCAAACATTACTGGCAACTTTTCCTCCATCTCGGGTAATGGTGTATGTCCCTGGGTTAGTATCAGTAGCAGTCCAGCTAAGTGTATATCCTGTAGTTCCTTCAGGATAAGTAAGGTTACTAGGAGATGCAGTGAATATAGGGGGCATGTTGTCTATGACTGTGGCTAGCCAATTAATAGTATTCCGGGCTAAAATCTCATTATCACTATCGTAGAAATTTGGGTCACCATCACTATCCGCGTCAGAAAAATTATCCCATAGATTTGAGTCACCAACAACACAAACTCTACCGTCACCAGCAGAACCCCCCTCAAGGACACTTATTAAAGAAACCGCGGAGGCAATTGATCCTTCACTCCAAGTAGCAGTTCCATCATTATCTGTAATAATGATGGGAAATTCGCCAATAGGAGCAGCGACCAAACCATCTCCAGCATACATCTCAACACGGGAAACTCCAAACGTAATAGGATGAGAAAGGATGTTTGTACTATCATAGAATATACGGTAATTGTAACCAGTCACTACATTATCATCAGAATCATTAAGTCTATCGTTTGCAAAATCGAACTCGAATCGAGCAGCTAAGGGATCCATTTGTTTTCCAAATGTTCCCCAATCTGTAATTAATAACAAACATCCTCCCATTTTTACCCACGCCTCGATCGCATCGAGCTCTGCTGTTGTATAAGCATTCTGAGAAGCTATAATAATTAGCACATTGACTCCATTCAATATTGAAGGGTCAATGACTATCCCTGGATCAATTGTGTCAATATTGTACCCTCCAGTAATTACCTCGTTAGCAAACTCAGAGTATCCACCAGCACTAACATAAGCAGGGTTGGAACCAATAGAGTAAACAGGGTAATGAGCCTCATCGAAGAGGATTATACTGCTATCAGACACAACTCTAACCGAAACCGTATCATAATTATTAAGAACCAAGTTTTCGTTGGCTACGGGAACAACATAAGTAGTAACATTGAAAGTCCCCTTAACAGTTGGTGTCCACGAGTAGCTTAGCGTCTTAGATGTTCCCACAGGGAGGCTAGGATAGTTCTGACTGATTTTCAAGGTTTTATTAATCCAAATTTGGAGCTCAACGTTATTTTCATCATTCAATCCGATATTTCTGACTGTAGCATTGAGTATTGTCAGTTTATTTTGGGGAACGTTTATCGGGGCTTCTAGAAACACTGTGATGTCGTGATCTAGACGATATGTCCAAGTTAATATATTAGCAAACATTACTTCATTGTCTTCTGCATATATAACATCAAAAAAATCGTCTGATAACACAAGAAGATGGCCAGAACCAAAATCAACAGCAGCTCCATAAATATATGATCCATTCCAATCCCAAATAATGGGAACAGCAGGATTATTAACATTCAGAGTATTAATGGGACTGGGAAGTAAGATAGTTGTAACGTTCTTCATTAAAGGATGGTAGGGATCAATAATCTTAGTAGGTCCACTACCTTTAGCTGACTTAAAACCTGCAAAAAAAATCCCGTGATTTGCAGCGATCTGTGATGTGCCATCCGCAGGACCAGTATCCCCAATTCCAACAAATACTCCACCATCTTGAATGTAATTCTCTACTGCCAAGATTTCACTAGGTGTCCAACTTCCTCCACTCTCTCCAACGAAAAGATATTGATAGTTCTTTAATAACGTTGTGGTAAGGGGTGAGGTGATTTCATCAACAAAATAATTATAATTCTCATAAAATCGTTTTAAATTATTCGGTAAATTCGTTTCTCCATGGGTAGAAATAAATCCGATCATATTATATGTTACAATTACTAGTTTGTAAGCATAGTTATCAATAATATTAGATTCATTCGTTACAGGTGAAACATATGCAGTAAGATTAAAATCACCTTCATCTATGACTAACCAATTATAGGAGAAGAAATTGTAGGTTCCACTAATTACTTTTGGAAAAATGGTACTCTGAACAAGATTTTCATTTATCCACAGCTCTGCATATACATTCGTCTCATTTTCTTGACCAACATTATACACTGATACATTAACCAATGTGGATGACCCTGGAGACAATCCTGAAGGCGCTGTTAAGTAAATTTTGAGATTATGTATAGGAGGGGGTTCTACTGCTTTATATGCGTTCAAACGACCATAACCATAATATTGATCCCACCCAGGATCTCCTAAATCATCAGTACCTTCCCTTAGATGTATTCTGACTTGTTCCGTAGTCCAATCTGGAAATTCTGAAAGAATTAGTGCTGCTACACCAGAAACATGTGGGCAAGCCATCGAGGTTCCGCTATAGCTAGCATAACTCCCCATTTCTACAGGGACTGTTGAATATATATCTACTCCTGGAGCAGATATCTCTATTGTTGATCCATAATTACTGAAAGATGCTAAACTATCGCGGCTATCGGTTGCACTGACTGAAATTACTTCAGGATAAGCAGAAGGGTAATGTGGAGACGAAGATGCACTGTTTCCAGCTGCTCCAACAATAATTACATCATGGTCAACTGCATATGTGAATGCATCTTTTAGGATTGTAGATGGCCCACCTCCACCCCAGCTATTTGAAAGGATATCTGCTCCCTGATCGACTGCATGGATAATGGCTTCAGCAGCATCATCCTCAGTACCAGACCCACCAGCATCGAGAAACTTTTCAGCCATTATCTGCACGTTGGCAATCCCTGCAATGCCCATAGCATTATTAATTGTTGCTGCTATGATGCCTGCACAATGTGTTCCATGGGAATGATCATCCATTGGATCATCATCATCATTTACCCAATCGTATCCAAGAGGGACGTATTGAGTATTTAAATCTGGATGATTATAGTCAATTCCAGTGTCAATTACTGCAACCAGAATTGTTGAAGGATCTCCCATTTGAATATCCCAAGCCAAATCTGCTTGAATTGTTCGGGGGCCCCATTGAGTAGACCAATCTGGATCATCTGGAACTAGTTCTATCGAATAAATTTGATTTGGTTCTATATAACGGACTTCCTCTAAAGAAAGCCACTGATTAAAAAAATACTTTAATGAAGTGAGAGGAACACCTACAATTAATGCATTTAACTTTTCAACAGTTTTTTCTATAGTTGAGGAAAATAGTATATCTTCATAAGTATTTTCATTAATATTAAGATTGTGATTAAAGCCAATCACCAATTCTATTTTTCCTTCGTCCACTTTTATCTTTGAATTGACTGAAGAATTTGTTTTTTTAGTCTCTTTGACTAATTTAAAAAATTCTAAACTTTCAGTTATTTCACCCCAAGTTGTGAAATAAGTTCCTTCTTTTGAAATAATACCACCTTTACTATCACCATTTTGATAAGAAATTTCTTCGCTCGTGAAACGAGAATTAGAAACCAATCTTGGTGGAGTTGTGTTAATTAAAATAAGGTTATGTTGAAAATCTTGTGGAGACAACGATGACATTAATATTATAAAAAATCCTAATAATAGAATACTAATTTGTCTAATATGTCGTTTTTTCAATTTATTTACAATCTCTACTGTTTTTGACAATTTAGTACTTGTTAATTCAAACAATATATTTTGACCTCTACTTCTATAACAACGATTTATATTAGCGAAAAACCATATAAAAGGCTTTCTGAATAATCTATCAGTAAATAGTAAAAGTATTTAAGAATTAAAGGAAGTTTTCTCTCCGACAAAACCATGGAAATAATTATAAAGCGTATGAAGAGAAATTAGTCTTTTAAAAAATGGTGTGAACCAAATGGAGACACTTTTGAGGAGTTTTGCCGATTTATTCGCGAAAACCAAATTCAATCCGACAAAAAAGATAATTTAAATTAAAGCTTTCTGGTTTCAAATGTATATAAAAAAAATAAGAGGTTATTTCTTCCTTTTAAATTAACTGTATGATTAAAAAAAGGTATCATCAAAGGTGAAAGGTTGAGCAGCTGTTTACAGAACAATCGTGATTAAGCACAGATGATGATTGGTGGATATTATTGAGTCTTTATTTGGAAAAAAATATAAACAAGAAACATGATATTGTACGATAAGGAAAAATACTCTCCCAGAGTGCTTCTTCTAACAAATTCACTAAATTCTGTTTAAATAAGGTACGGTTCAGTCTAATAGGGTGTTCCTATAGAGAATAAGCGACCATAATCGGGAATTCAGTGTATTTAGGGTTGAGGGGTATGTTATGGTCGCTACCCCTCTTCATAGAGTTTAACCATAAGGTATCTCGAATTTTTCTTATGCTATTTTTCAGAAAGAGGATTGAATTTAAGATCCCTCATCTTATTTGAGAATTGTTTGTGTGAGTGCATTATCTTGAAATTTACAATTATTTAAAGGTTATGTCGGTTTTTTTTAACTTCATTCTAAGATCGGTAATACAAAAAATGAATGAATCAAATATCATATATAATTTATTTTAGAAATGTTCATCCAAGTAAAACATGAAACCAACAAGAGTGTTAACCAGATTAGAATCGTGTGGATAAAACTTGTTAACATTTTTGAGCAAGTTTACTATAGTTCAAATTAATATGATTTTTCTCCATATAAAATTAACTTGATAAATCACTTTACTGTGTTAAAAATGCTAAAGTGGTGTATTATGGAGCTTTTCCTCTTTGGATATTAAGCATTTAACACTTTTAGAGTGAATCAAGCAGAACTATCAAAAATTTGTGCTAAATGGAATACTGGTAAAGAGGACAGTTTAGGACAGGAAAGAGTACCATAAGCTTTCAAAATCTCAAATAGGACGAGATCTAAGTCATAAAATAATACTGATCGCACTAATACAAACGTGGAATGTGCTATTTTCAACATTGAGTGGAATAATAGAAATTTGAGAAGAAGTAAATAATACATAATGTCCATAGAGGCCCAATTTTCCAGAAACTGATTCATACAAGAATTATTTACAAAAAATCATTCCATAAACATTATGTAGATCGGCCAAAAACTAAAGATAACTGAGATTACTATTTTATTCTATTTATTTGATTGTTCTATCTCCCTTTAGTCTTCATTTTTCTTCTAATTCAGATTTCTTCCAAGGAAACTTCTATCCGATTCAGAACTTCATCTATATCCTTAGTTCCAATGATTAATGGTGGTAAAAATTTGTTGGTGACCTTATAATTACCGCAATAATCACACCAAACACCATTTTTGATCATAGTAAGAGTGAAGTGTAATGATGTAAATTCATCTTTAAATTCAACGCCCCATATTAATCCACGTCCTCGTACATCCACAATTTTATTGGAATGTTTCTCTTGAAGTTCTGTCAACCCATTACGAAATTGTTTTCCTCTATTTTGCACCTGTTCCAGAAAGATAGGTTGAGATATTATGTCTAACATCTTTCTTGTAACATAACAACCTAATTCTGAACCCCCAGTCGTGGAGATGTGCAAAAAAGGGTCATCTTCAAAAACTTCTTCAAATTTAGGTTTATAGCTGGTAGTTGAGAGTGGATAGATACCTGAACTCATCCCTTTTGCTAGGACGATCATATCAGGAACGATTTTTTCAGTTGGATACAATCCTCCATAAATCCCCCACATTTGGCCTGTTCGTCCTAGTCCAGTTTGGACTTCATCAGCAATTAGTACTGTTCCCAAATCGTCACATAGCTCTCTAACCTCTGCAAAGTACCCTTCTGGAGGGATAAGAATGCCTCCTGTGGCAGGGATTGTTTCAAAAATTATACAGGCTGTTTCTTCATCTATAATTTTTTTGAGACTAATGATATCCGCAAAGGGAACCTGTTTAAAGTCGGGTAAATTCCAAAGAAAAGGATCTTTGAAACTAGCCGCGCAAGTAGCAAGAGAAAACCCAGTGACTCCATGATAAGCTCTATTTGCAGAAATAACCTTTCTTCTTTTGGTAAAAGCTCGTGAGAGTTTAATCGCTAAATCAATTGCCTCACCTCCGCCAACTGAGAACATTGTTTTAGTAATATCTCCTGGAAGAAGATTAGCTAACTGTTTGGCTAGCAAAGCGCGCTGTTCGCTAAGAAGATGATGATTCCCTATGTCAAGACCCGCCTCTAAACCTTCGTTGAGGGCTTTATTGATTGCTGGATGATGATGTCCAAGATTAAAAACTCCTCCACTAGTGTGACAATCAATCAGCTCCAAAGGAGATTCTCCTTCTTCAATTCCCTCCAACATCTTTATTTTTATCCCTTTTCTTTCACCTTGGATTAATCCAAGGCCGAGACTCTCGAAAAAGGCCGCTTTATGTTTCGATACATAATCAGCATATATTTGAACTAATTCTTCTTGTTTTAAGGAACCTATAATTTTATTTACAGGCGACATGGTCCAAGCATCTTCATTTTATTTTTAATCCTGAAGAAATGAGGCAAGGAAAATGTGCAGTAAAATATTAGTAATCTCGCCATATCAAATACATAAAAAGTGCTGATAGCGCGCCACCTATTACTCCACCCCAAAATGCACCACCATACCAGAATTCTAAATCTTCAAATATCATCTCGATTGCAACAACTAATCCGCCGATTAAACAAATCACAAAGGTAGCTACTGATAAAATAAGTCCAATCAGAAAAAAATTCCTCATGGGAGGATTTTCTTTGTTGATAAGTCCAAGAACAGAAATTATTGAACAATAGAATAATCCACCCGCAGCCACAAGAAAAAGCGGCATAATTATAAGCGATTCTGGTAGGTTTTCCAAAACTGAGGGGAATCCAATCCAACCCCAACCATAACCTTCTCCCCACACATACCAGTACCATCCAGCAAAATCGTCTATTAATAAGAAAATTCCTCCTAATAGACTAACAATCAATCCTCCAACAAATAAACTCGTTTTACTTTCTGTTAATTTACTTAGGTTCATAAATCACCCGAAGTATGCGATTTTTTAATATGTTTGGTTTTAAATAAAATAAACCTACTCTTTCATGTAGAGAACATTTTTATAGTATTTTGAGTATTCTTAGTTCATGCCACTTTATGTACTCGTCACAAGAATCGATTTTGATCAAGAAGATCTAGCGAAGCGGAAAGAACAAGGCAGAAAATGGCTTGAATTAGTTAAAGAAAAAGTTCCAAATGTTAAATGGATCTCTCACTATGCAATATTAGGGCCCTATGATTTTTTGGACATTTTTGAAGCTGCGGATGAAATTGAAGCAGCGAAAGTATCTTTGCTTTCGCGAGCTGCTGGAGCTGCTTTTGCAGAAAGTTGGACAGCTATTCCATATTCTGATTTTCTTGATTTAATCAGTGATTTAAAATAAATAGGCTCTATGGATCATTGAGTTCGCCTGTTTAGTTATATAGGAGTATACAAAAAACCGAAAAGAATTCCTCCTATGATACTAGTGAGGATCACACCCTTCCATAGAAGTAGAGCCGCATCCCGATTTTTTCTCCATGCTAAATTAGTACCAAGTATTAGTTCAACAATCCCAAGTAAGAATGGTAAAAAACTTGGATTAAGTAAACCCTCATTCATTAGAACCAAATTAACTAGTGCAAAACCAACAACCCTAATAAGTATGACTATAGAAGTCAGGTAAGAAGCTTTTCTCCACCCTAAGAGTACAGCTGTAGTCACTTCTCCATTATTCTGATCTGTATCTAGATCTGTTAAAATAGTAGGTAAATGAATTCCTGCTACTAGCAAAATGCAGAGAAAAATCCCATAAAAAATTAATTTAATATCGACAAGGGTATTAGTTCCGAGTAATCCAATATAGAAAGGAATAAGAAATCCAATTATTAGTAGAGTTATAATTAAATCAAGAAAGGGCCTCGCTTTTAACCTGAAAGGAGGTACAGAATACGTAATGGATCCTCCTACCGCTAAAAAATATGCTATGAAAGCAAGAACAAATTTTGGATAAGTAAGGGCATTTGGTACGAAGAAAATATTAAGGGGAATTACTGAAAACCATAAAAAACCTACCCATAGATAAATAATGCGTGAAGATAATAAATCTGAAGCTGTTAAGGGATTTCGTAGAGAAAAACTACGGGGATTATTGATATCAGAATCTTTGTCAAAAAAGCCATTAAGACTGAAATGACCACAGACAAAAGCATATGTGCTACACCATGTAACAACTATAGACATTAAGGGTAGTAAATAGAGAAGGCTTAACATATAGGCAACACCTGCGAAAATGAAACCCCATTCTGGTCGAGATAAGATTAGAAGCTCTCTACCAATATTCAAGTATTTTTTCAAAGATTTGTACACTCAATTCTTTCTAGTTATGAACAATTTACACAGCGAGCCACAACTTCCTCGTTTTTTATTTTAACTTTAACCCTTCCACATTCGTTACACACTTCAGCTTCGCATTTTTTGCAGACCGACATATGTTCTGGGCAATATGCTTTATTACATCCATCACAGATTTTAGCTACTGTACGAGATTCAATCTCTCCACATTCAGGACATGTGAATAGATGATCGTCTTTACACTCCTCACACACAGGTTTTTGTTCTGTTCTGCCCATTTTATATGGAACTTCCTCACTAAATCCTTTCTTGCACACAAAACACTTCCATGAATGATCGCTGCAAAGCACTCCCCCTGTTGATTCGTCAACAACACCACAAGCAGTGCACAGTGGTTTATTACAGATTGTGCATTCTTGTGAATGGTCGATACAAGCTTTCTTTCCACAATCAGAGCAGAATGTAATATGTTCGCTACAGAAGGTTTTCAAGCATTCTAGGCAAATAAACGTTGGCGGAGAAATTTCTGATTCTAACAAAGACTGATAATAATTTTCAGTACTAACCTGTGGACCGCAGCCATCACAGGTAATATCTGCATTCCCATTATATAAGTTTAAGTTGATTAAAAGCTGTTTTTCGAAGCCTCCTTCCTTAATAGTATTACTTAGTGTAATGGGTACAAGTAATCTGGGAATCCAGTAAATAGCTTTTTCAGAGATGGAAACGTCAGCCTTACCTGGACGAAGAAAATCTTGAGGAACTCCTTTCGATTTCAACCTAGCAATGGCATTATGAAATTCTTCATAAGCAGCCTGTTGTTCTTTCATTAAATCTTGTCGTTGACTCTCAGCTTCTTTAATTTGATCACGAAGTTCTCGTATCTTTTCTTCGTGCTTTGCTAGCTTATTCTCACTTGACTCAATTGAACGTTCAGTGGCTTTACTTGATTTTCCTTCAGCATCACGAGCCCGTTTTTCTGCTTGGAGGGTTTCTAACCTTATAATCGTCTCATCGACTTTTCGATTCTCATTTTCCATTCTTTCTTCAAGGCGGCCTATTTGTGTCGAAAGCTTTGATAACTCAGCCCTAACCTTCCGCCCAGCAAGTTTTTCCACTTCCTCCTTTTCAAATTCGCGTAATTTTTGATGATATATCACCTCTGCTTCCTTGAAGGGATTCTGAGTAAAATACCATACAATATTGTCAGGTAATTTACTGATTATCTCTTTATCAAGGTTGTAAAACTCTATGCCATCTATAGGTTGTATTTGCAGGTCAGTTGGGGGTAATGACGAGGCATGAACTCCTTCAATTGTAGTAGCATTCCATTCAATCTTTTTACTTAAATCAAATGATCGGGTCATTTCCTCTGTGATAGCTACAGGAAAATCGAGAGACCCCTCTTTAATTGTTCGTTTAATATTAATCAGGGTTGTTGAATAATAAAGAGGGGAATAAAAATTTGTTGTTTTTCCAGATAAAGTCGAGAAACCATCAATTTCTGGATTACCACTTATACTCAATCGGCTGTAAATGACGTTATCCCTTTGTTTTCCCTTTAAGGGGATTTTAGGGATAAGAAAGCGCTCTGTTATCTTTCCTGTTGCTGGTTTCTTCTTACTAAATTCAAAATCTATTTCGGGTGCTTCTTCTATAGCCTCAGCGGTAGCTATTTCTTTTCTTGGTTGCGATTTCTTCTTTGGCTTTGGTGGTCTGAGAGTCAATACTTTAATTTCGTTATCTGTTAAAGGCCCCTTATGCAGACTTAATAACCAACGGGTTTTTAGTCTATTTACACCATATTTCGGATTATACGCAACGAAATTCCCTGGTTTTAGAGCTCTAATTTGGCTCATTAATTTTGTAAATTCTTCAGATGTTCCTCCTGCTCCTTCAAAAACTGGTTTTAAGGCCCCCTCGACCTTAGCGATATCCTGATTTGTAGCTAATCTTCCTAAAACCCAAGTTGCAATATTTGAAAGACCACGATAGTCAAGATCTCCTGGATTTTGAGTAGCTAAAACACAACCTAGACCTGCTGCTCGTGCTTGTTTCAGAATTATCAATAATGCAGTTTTGGAAGGTGGACTCAACGCACCAGCTGGCATAAAGCCATAGAGCTCGTCAAAGTAGAGTATTGCCCGTAAACGACTCGTACCTCCTTTCGACCATACCCATCTTTGCACTTCTCCTAATATTTCAGCAACAAAATTATTCTTTTCATCTGTATCTGTAATCTTACGTAGATCAAATACAATTATCGGTGTTTTTTGTTTTTTCTTAGCTAATTCTATCATTTTATCGAAGTCTAGGTCTACTCCTGGTACTGCTCGTACCATAAGGGCATTGATGTTCCTAGCCAGTTCGGATCGTTTTGTTTTAGAAATAAACTTATCTACTTCTAAAGAACCAACTTTTTCAAAGGGAGCATCTTGAATCCCGTCAATCAGTTGATCTAATGATACATGCTTCTGTTTTCCTTCTTCCCAGTAATTTCTGATTAAATTACTTAGAAAAATCACTCTATTATCAGTTGAAGAACTCGTACTAATACCACAGCGAGAGAGTAATAATTGAATTTTCAAATCTAGGCTGCTTAGTAGAGCATCAGGAGATTCAGTCATTAACTCTTCATAGTTAGGGGGTTTCTCAAAGCTGGGAGTTAAGGATATTTGGACTCCAGCGGAATTTTTAGGAGTAATAAGAATGACAGCTACTTTATCAGAGAAATCTTTCTCGATGGCAGCATATTCGTCTCCGAATGAGTCTTCTAGCTTATCTTGATAAAGTTCAATCCAATCCTCAGCTATTTGCCCTGGATCTCCACCGCCACGATCTTCAGCCTCTACTTCAGCATGAATTAAAAGCTTATCCTTGGTAAATTCACCAAGTCCTATACCTAGCGCACCAATATCTCCTTTTGGATCAATAGCAATAATGGGAATGTCCGCACGAATAGCTTCCTCAACAATTGATTTACATACTACAGTTTTCCCGGAACCACTTGCCCCAAGAATAGCTGCATGGGTTAAAAAGGTAGTACTTGGTATTTTAAACTGCTCCTCCCCTATTCTTCCTAGATAGAATTCTGGATCTGACATATATCAGCACCATTTACCACATTGGAAATATTAAATAATAATTAATCAGATTTAGTAGTCAGTAATCCGAAAAACCACAAAGTAAGTAATTAAATAAACTTTATCAACATGGCTTTATTGATCATATGATATATTAAAAAATTGCTTTTAATTAATGCGAAAATAATTGAAAAAACTCTAATTTCTAAAGCTTACTAGATACTATTATTAACTAATTCAATGGATTTACTTCTGAACAGAAATCCCATAAGGATAGGTCGAACATTGGTCAACATCGGTATTTTAGGTACAATGAATTGCGGAAAAACATCTGTCTTCGTTTCTTTTATGAATTCTTTAGCTAGTTCTGATGAAAAGATCATCGCAGGCGCTCCTGGAGGACCAGAAATGTATACAACACAAACTGTTGATTTTATCCGTTTCACTTCAAAAGGCTTCATTCACGTCCTTTATGGCACAGGAGGACATCAAACACCGATAACTGATTATTACCGTGTTTACGTCTTGCGAAACGCTAACCGATTCCTTTGTATGTTCGACTTAAGTGAACCTCTTCAATCTCAGCTCGAATTTTACCGAACATTTGAAATACCTACAAAAGCAGTTGTAATATATCTAAATAAATATGATTTAGCTGCAAAGAATCTTAAAGAATATGAGGAAGAAGTAAAGTCCTTCTTCATTGATGAACAGAGGAAATTGATAAAAGCCATATTCCCTACTGTAGCATTACGATCAACAGGAGAAGAATTCAAAGAATACCAAGAAAATTGTTTGAATGGTATCTTAAGTCTATGTGATTTTGATCGTGATGCTTCAGCGTTTGATGTTTGGGAAGGACAATAAAATTCCAGGAAATATATGGATCAGATGTTATGACGTCCGAAGAAGATCCCTTTTCAAAGCTTGTCGAGACCCTTGCAGTTTTAGAGAACTATGACCGAGCCCTCTGTTTGATAGCCGTATATCTAGGCCAAAGAGCTGACCAGAATACAGTTCAAGGAATAACAGATATCTTCTCAGCACTTTTAGGAAAAGAAACAGAAGCAACTCCCGCAAAAGTTCGTAGATTGATAACTTATTTAATCAATGTCAACATTCTTGAACGTGAAAGCGTTAAAATGATCAGTTCAACTAAAGTTTCGTTCCATTCCATTAGTCATTTGGGTCTTATTGCCTTATTATATATTCTCATAATGTACATTATAAAAGATCCAATGCATGGGGTAGAGTGGGATAAGTTGATGTTTGTGGGATATATTTCTGGTGATCGTGAGGATAACCTTGTCAGATTCTTGAACAATTCACTGATCGAAAGTAATAAAATAACAGAAAAATTCTGGACATCTTTAAAAAGTGGAAAAGAACCAAAAACAATCAGGATGAGTAAACCGCTGGATCTCGACATCAATAAAACCTTTAGTGGTAAGGGGGGTATTGACACGTTCAAAATTTTAGAAGAAATACTTTGGGATCACCTAAATCTAAATATTGGTATTTCAAAAGATGATATAGCCAGTCATTTCGAAAGTTCAATAACCAGTAATCTTAATAAATTAAGTCCTCTTATTTTAGTTGAACAACTAGATAAAACGCAATTCTATCGATTGTCATCTTTGGGAGTATTTATTCTACCTGTTATAGCCTTAATGATTAAACAGTTATCAATCGATCAGTCCATTTTCCAATCATTTTTAACAAAAAATGTCAATACAGAAGAACATCCGTGGGTTGTATTGATACGTCAAGCACGTCTCTTTTTTAAGAATTTGTATAGAATAACTTAATCAAAATAGAAATCATCACTATTTATCCTAGGAATAGTTTTAATCTAAATGACAATAAATTCTTAAGTTTATAACTTCGATAAATTTAATTAATTATCGGTTAATTGACTATTGCTGTCCTAATTCTATTTGGATGATGTAAAGCAGGCTGTGATACAACATGATTGTTGTTTTAGACGAACAGGGTTCACCATTTCATCTTCCTCTTGTTGATTTTCACACTCATATAGGTAGAGTCAAGATTGAAACTACTAAAGGAGCCTCTCAAAGAGTAAATCGCCCTCAAGATATAATCAATCTTTATGAAAAATTGCAGTACGAAATACATAGACGTATTTCACAGAACCAGTCAGAATATTTCGTTACTCTTCCTAAAGCAGAAGAACTTTCAAGACCTTTACTCCCTGTTGTACAAAAGTTATTAGAATTAAATGGCACAAAAAGCCGAGGATGGATCGTAGATCATATTGTTTGCTTTCCTTTCAACGACATTTTTCATACAAAGACATCTCCAAAATTTATTAAAAGTAATCAATATGTGCGGCATCAAACTCAGACCTTTGACTTTTCTTTTCGATTTATTCCGTTTTGTAGGATAGATGTAACAGATGAAGGAGCTGCTGAAGAAGTTAAGAACTCTATTAGTTCAGGAATGAGAGGATTAAAACTTCACCCAATGTCTCAAGGTTGGATTGAGAAGATTATTTCACCTGATTGCAAAGATGTTTTACGAATAGCTGGTAATTTATCTATACCAATTATCTTTGATGTACCTAATAAGGGGGTAGCTGTTGATATCACCGCAATTGCCGAAGAAGCACGACAAGAAGTTGATTTTCCTATAAATGTTATCTTAGGTCACTCTGCTTTTGATTATAACTCGGAAGAAATTTTTGAATGTTTATCAAAAAATAATATGTTTGCGGAAACATCAGGGATGAGGGGTAAAGACATAGAGATTTTTTTCAAAAATATTGTAAATGTAAATGGATGGGAACAGAAAATACTTTTTGGTACAGATTCAAACTATTTTGGTGTCTTACAAGCAGCGGATTTCATTACTTTTTTATTATCATGGAAATTCAAAGAGCTTGCAGAAAATAATGGGTCAGATACTGAAATATTAACTTTGGCAGCAAAAATACTTGGTGCTAATGCTCTAGGAATTATCCCTCCTTTATGGTTTACAAAGGACAGTTCTTCGACGAAAAAAAGCTCAAAAGGGTATTCAACAACCTTATCAGTCTTACAATCAAATCTAAAAGAATTATTAACAAAAGAGAATAATATTGGAAGTCTGGATCTTGCTAAACCATGTAATAAAGATCTATCAATTCAAGTTCTAACGGTTGGTAAATTAGATCAAAGGATATCTTACACCCTTGAGACAAAGAATGAATATCAAAATATCAATCTTAATCCAATATCAAATGTCGATAGAATTAATGATTTATCCATCAAATTGTTAAAGCCTGTTGAATTATTCTCTAAATCGCGAAGAAAAAGACCACGTTTAAAAGAAAAAACATTTCTTGAGTTGTTTAATGGGTGATTCGCATGACTGCTAAAGACTATTCAATGAATACAAAATTATATTTCACCCATGGAATCGAAATAGAAAATCATTTAGTATCCCGAAAAACGGGTGAAGTAGTAGTTGGTGACGAACTTCTTAACGCATGGGATAAGATGTTTTCAGCTGCAGCAGAATTTTTACAGAAATTGAAGAAAGATAAGCACGTTCCCAAAGAAATTTTAAAAAAAATCGACAAAATTGAAGTTAAAGAGGAGATTAAAAGAGAAAGACGCCTAAAATTTATTTTTATAAACTATAGGCTCGGGAAAAATATCATCCGAGTTAACGCGTTTGGTCCTGATCCTAATATTGGGCAAATTACATGGTTACTTGAGCTGGTAACCCCTCCATGTGAATATTTAGAAGAATTGGATTGGTGGATTAGTACATTATTTGCTGCAGGCCTTCAAGGCCTTCCCCCTGATGTTGCATTACTCCCAATTGGATTAAATCCAACAGAAAAAAGAGTAAGAAGTGGATTAACCTGTGGAGAGCATCATCATATTGGGATGAGTAAGCAAATACGTATTCCAATCTACAATATGCTTAGAAATTATGTTCCCCATTTAATTGCGCTTAGTACTACCTCTCCATTTTTAGATAAAAAACCAAGCGGTGAGGTTCTAATTCGAAAAAGCAACAGGAAAGAGCAAATTATTGCAAGATGTGTTCATTCGTACCGATTACTGAAAAATAGCGGTCAAATGGGGCCAAACATACCCTCTTATCTACCAGCCTTAGACAATAAGTCTACCAGAATGGATTTCGCCAAATCAGTAAGAAAAATTCCTCCAGACGACCGAATGGTCGATTTATATCCTTTTACTGATTACTCCACAATAGAAATTCGTTTCTTCGACGCCCAACCTTGGTCTGAGATCCGCTTGGCAATTGTACTTTTGATTCAAGCTCTTGCACAGAAAACTAATAATTTAATTAATAATAATGAAGAAGTCCCAAAAGTTGCATCACGATGTCTTTATGAAAACAGAAGAAAATCTGTGCAATTTGGCTTACTCGCTCAATTTACCACTGATGACAGTCTAGCCGGGAATTTCTCCAAATTTTACAATTATGATATTACAACTGGAAAAAAAGCGTCAAAATTGATGCATTCCATAAAATCATTACTAGTTTATGTTAAGCAGGAGCTCGAGGGATTTAATTCGGAGCTGGTGAATTATTTATTATTACCTATTCTTGGCTCCAGTGATTATGATCCCCCTCTTACTGTAGCAGAGTACCTACTTTCTTTATACAAAACATCTGATGAAACTATTTCATTCTTACCAAATTTGTTTTACAGTAAGGAGAATAGTTACCCATTGATTGTTGATGGTGATTATTCATCACTTCAACAAGTTGAAATAAAGGATTCAACTGAAATAGAGACTATAGAATCAGCACTCCAGCAGTCATTACGTGAGGATTTGATTAAGAGGAAAATATCAGTCCTAAAAGTACCTGAAAAACCTAAGAAAAAACCTCCCACAAAATCATCAAAAAAGGAAGTACCCCGAATAATACCAAAGAAAAGAAAAGTTGAGACTTCTGCCATATTACCCACAGTAGAAGTGAAAAAACCACCTGTTTTAACTAAGCCAGCACAGAAAGTAGCAAAAAGTGATATTACTGTTTCTAAACTAGCTGCACCCCCTGTTGACGTATTAAAGGAAGAAATCAAAATATCTGCTTTTGAAGAAAGTGAAGATCTTGAGGTTTTCTCACCAACAATAGAAGTTGAAGCTAAATACCAAAAAATTGAATCAAAAATAGCAAATGTAATGAGAACACGACGCAAAGAAATAGAAGTGAGAAGACGAAAGTTTTTCATCGAACACCTCAAAAAAGAACGTATAGCTTTCAAACCTTCCCCAAAAAAAGTTTCTGTAATCTTTCCTGCATTAATTTCTGGATCTGAAGTATTTGGATATATTGAACTTAGTTTTCGCGATACTAGACGAGCTATGTATAAATTTCGAAATAATCCCGTCACTTTAATATTTAACGCAAAAGAAAAAGATAATAATGTGGAGTCTAAGATAAATACTTTAATAGACATAGCAAGTCTCGAAGAAAGAGGGATGACCAAAATTCCATGTTCAATTAATCTTGGTGAATTATATGGGGAAATAACAGTTGATGTGGAGGCTGTTACAGCAACAAATGAAAATTTATTTCCAAAAAACTTCTCATTCACTTTGACACGAAAAGATGAAATAGCAATAAATCCGAAAGAATTTTATGTAACAGGGAATTATGGTCTTGTAGAATGTATCTTTCAGGCAATCAACGAATCAAAAGACTCAGAAAAGGGAGAACTAGAAGTATTTCTCGTAACTCAAACTTTAACAGATCCAGTCCCAATATATTATACTAAATTTAACTTGAAACCAAAAGAAAATCTAGAATTAGCCCGGAGTATTGATTTATTAATAAATTACCAACATACTCCTTTTTACATTGTATCTCAAACCACGATCGGACGATTTAAGAAGAATAGGTCATTTAAGACAATAGGCCCGATCAAGCCGCTTAAGGAAATATGTGTTGATTGGAATTTTACAGTAGACCCAACAAAAAAGACGAATCTCTGGGAAGGTGTGGAGCCAAAAAAACAGTATGAAGTGAACTTTGTTTTTCATTTTATAAAATCAATGCCTTACGCAACTATAATAATTAATGTAAATACCCTCCCTGGGGGACAAACAAAGCGACTAGCAAATTTTCAAATTAAAAGAGATATCGATGCGGGGGATGAATTTATTATCCCAAATATTAAGTTTAAAACACCAAAAGATTGTGGTTATCTTTATTTTGATGTGGAAATACGAAATGAAATGGGACAAATCCCACTAGATCTCATTTCTGATCCAATTGGAGTCCAAACAAAAGGTGAACAGCCAGCTACATATGAAGAGAGACTTGATTTAATGTTATAATTGAACAATAAAAATTAAACGGAATTAAATTAGCTTAAAAAGGATTAAGAATCTTGATACAGAATACTGTTAGTTAAGGATTAAATAATTCAAATATTAATGAAATTTAAAGAGGCTTAGTTATGGTTAAACTGAATGTCGTAAATGTAGGGAAAATCGAAGGTCGTGCATATTTGCACCCATCTGACATTAGTAGTATTGGTATTGAAGAATTTGATTTTGTTAAAATTTCAACAGAGTGGGAAGACTGGGGAGCTGTTCAAATCTTATCATCTGATGAAGTTGCCAAAGGAACTATAGCTGTTGATGAAAGTGTGCTAAATTCAGCTAATATTTCAGATGGTGATACCTGTGAGGTGGAACCAGCAAAAATTGCTGCCGGTATTAAATCGATTAAGCTCGGTATAGAACCTCTAGCTGGTCAAGAAGTCGAGGAGGCAATCTTGTGGATTGCTACGGAATTTGAAGAATTATCGATTATACTTCGTAATCGTCCAGTATTTAATGGATTACAGATTGCATGGGAAGACTGTCCGATTGGCAGTATAACAGTCCGATTTATGGGTTCTGAACCCCCCATTCAAGAAGGTGAGATTGGGATTGTGGATCCAACAGGCAGAGAAGTTGAGATTAATATCATTCCGTTCACGGAGATGAGCTTCAATGCAGTTCTTGTTTTAGATGTGAGTGGGAGTATGCAAAAAAAAGATATGAAAGTACAAAACATTAGTGGCGCTCTTGAAGGACTGAGGAAGGGATTAGAGGAAACAGATGAATTAAGTGCCTTTCTTGGAAGATTTGAAGAGGGAAAGAAAGTAAGTCGAGTAGATGCAGCAAGTTTTGCAATCATGCTGTTCATGAGCCTCAAAATCGCAAAGGGGTGGGGAGAGCAAGTACAACTCATAACATTTTCTGGAAATGTCGAAAAATTTTCTTTAGGAGACTCCCAAGTTATTTCTTGTGTTGGAGAAACTAAAAAAGCTGGAATTGAAAGCATTATTGGGCATGTCGTTCAGAAAACAGCTGAAAGCTCTGGTCTTACCTTCTTAAGTGGAGCGCTCGATGAGGCTTATAATAGTATAGAAAATTTCGAAGTAAATTCAACAATAGGTAAACGTAATCCTACAATGATTGTAGTTTTAACTGATGGGAATCCCAATAAAGGTAATGGCCTCGGAGTAAATCCTATTCCTGTCGTTCGTAACAAAATAGAAAAAATTCCTGAAGCAGTTCTCTACGCAATTGGCCTAGGAGAGGCTGATAGGCTGATGCTTCGCCGTATAGGTGAAATTGGTCGAGGTGGATCACTAATGGCTGATGATTTGGAGATGCTCGTTGATTTTTACGATTCACTAGCACAGAATTTTCAAATGGTCGTCAAGATGAAGAAACAAGCGGCAGAAGAAACTTGACCTCAAAAGGAAAGCATGATCAACGTAATTCAATCTAGAAATTTTTCAAATATATAGATAAGTGTGGATTAGGTGCTAGAACCTGAACTTCAACTAATGCTTACAGAATTTATCCAATACTGTAATGACCTTGATAATTCAGCTCTTTTTATTGTCGAAGGAAAAAGGGATACCCAGTCTCTACGTTCATTAGGATTGACAGGGAAAATTATTGAAAAAGGACAACTCCCTCTGAATGAATTGATTGATATGGTTTTTAACGCTCCAATCATTGTGATATTGACAGATTTTGATCAAAAAGGAAAACAATTACGTAAAATCCTAAAAAAGGAGATACAACATAGGAAAGGACATGGTAAAATCGATACCTATGCCAGACAACTGCTTTATAAATTTTGCAGGGCATATAGAATCAATGAAATTGAAGATCTTGAGCGGTTTACCATTAATATTCAAGATCATTGTTAAAATGGAAGCATTTCCGATAAAGACATAAAAGACTTATATTTGATTAATGTTTGTCTTTTACACCAAACTTTCCACTTTATTTTATCCTGATAACACAATAGAAATACCCTGATTTGTAATGATAGTCAATAGGTGTAAAATATGCAAGCTATAATGAAGACAAAAGAGGAGAAAGGATTCGAAATTCAAGAAGTTCCTGAACCAGAGATAAATCATGCGAATGAAGTCAAAATTAAAGTTGATGTTGCTTCTATCTGTGGTACAGATCATCATATATGGGAGTACGACCAATGGGCTCAAAATCGACTTCCTCCTGCTATCCCATTTATTGCAGGTCATGAATTGGGAGGAGAGGTTATAGAAATTGGAGCTAATGTCAAAAACCTTCAAATAGGGGATAAAGTTTCCTTGGAGTGTCATGAGGCTTGTGGTACTTGTTATCAATGTCGTAGTGATCGAATGCACATTTGTCGTTATACTAAAATTTTTGGTGTTGACAAGGATGGTATATTTACAGAGTTTGCTGTTGTACCTGAACTTAATTTAGTAAAAAATGATGCTAATCTTGATCCCGCTCTTGCATCACTTCAAGATCCTCTAGGAAATGCAATCCACACAGTTTTTCCCAAGGGCTTAACTGAAGATGAGGGGATTGCTGGCAAGAATGTGTTCATTACGGGATGTGGACCGATAGGATTAATGGCTATTCCTGTTGTGAAATCATTTGGAGCAGCACAGGTATTCGCTAGTGGTGGAGGAAGAAATATCCTAAGACTCGAAATGGCTAAAGATTTAGGAGCAGATATGGTTCTTAATGCGCGCATAGATAAAGACATTCCTAAAATCATTAGGGAAGCTACTGATGGAAATGGTATTGATATTCTCCTGGAAATGTCTGGTAATGTTCACGCTCTACGTCAAGGTTTAGAAGCCTTAACATTAGGTGGACGTGTTTCCTTATTAGGCTTCTTCCCTGGCCCCATCGAATTTGATATAAATTCATTAATGATTAGTAAGGGTGCTAGTATATATGGAATTGCTGGGAGGCGTATGTTTGAAACATGGCAAGTTATGGGAGGTATTTTAAAATCTAAAGGATTTCAGAATCAATTAAAGAAGTTAATAACACATCGGGTTAATATGTCAGATTGGGAAAAGGGAATGACTGAAATCGATGAAAAAAGAGCTGTTAAAGTTGTTATGGATCCGTTCTAATGATTATTGGAGATTATTTTCCTAAAAGTCGCCTTAACAACCCTTTCTTCTTGAAATGTTTATGCCACTTCCTAAGAATTTCATCACTACAATCATAGGGCCCAGTTAACGCATAAAATTCAATCCCGCTATTTACAGCCATTTTTCTCAGATATTCCCGATCCAGCTGTGATTCTGTGATTTCTATAGTCTTCAGTTTCGTTGCAACATTAAAGAAAGTTAAGCGATAACCCTCTTTGGTCTTTTGCATCTCACAATAGTGATTTCTGCTTGAGGGAACCTGAAAACGAATTTTTTGACTATTATTTACCACAAAAACACTTCTAAGCTATTAATCTAAAATAATTTACCTGTTCAGTATATTTGAACGCAGTAAAGTTTTCTTGAACTCTTTCCGCGACATTCGCAAACAATAAAAAATAACTGTTTCGTTCTTATTAGAATGAAGGAATTGACACTATTTAAATATGATTGTTTTCAGAGGGAATTAATCCGTTTCTGGGTGACATAAATGTCAGAAGTTCAAAAAGCGCTATCAAAAGCGAAAGCAAATGAAGATGAAGGGAATTTTGATAAAGCTGCTCGTAATTATTTTACTGCTGCCGAACTAACTAATGATCTGAGGCTTTTTAATAAAGCATTTTTTACTGCGAGGAAATCAGGCAATTCTGGTCTAATGTTCCAAACGGGAAAAACTTACTATGATCTATTAGATCAGGAGGATCAAAAAGAAAAAATCAAAGAGCTTATTCCGACATTTTTAGAGATTTCTGGCCGTGAACGCGACCGATTAGCGGATTCCCCAGAAGAAATGCTTGATGTGTTAGAATGGACAATTGCTTTGTACCAGCTCGTGGGGAATCTTGATGCTGCGTATGAAATATCTCACGAAGCTGGAGATGCCTTTTTTTCTTATGGACAACAGTTTTTATCCACTAGTCATCTTCTAGGGAAGGAAGAAAAGTGGCAAAGAGGATTAGATCTGTTTGATAGCGCCATCGAAGCTTTTCAACAAATTCGACTAGATACTAAATCACTCGAAAAAATACTAAACGTCAAACTTGACAAAATTAGCAAACTTATAGATATTGGCAGACACATAGAAGGAATTGAAAATGTCGAAACTTTGTTACAGTATTTTCGGTCTCAACCTCAGAATATTCTCCCATACACGACAGAAGTTCTTTCTTTGAATATTGCTAATATTTTTGCTAAAAAAACTTTAGATGTTGCACGAAATAAAAAATTCAATATTGCAGACGTCTTAGTGAAGACAACAAAAGCAGGATTTGAAAATGCTGGTAAATACACAGAAATTGGTCCGTTTTTATGGCAATTAGCAATGATTTACGATGAATTCAAACAGAGAGATCTCTTTTTCACTCTTATAGACTCTAGTTTTGACACGGTTTTAAAGTATGAAGATATTACAGTTCAAAATTCTATTTTAGGTTATCTGGAGAAGCAAGGCACAGAGATCTGTAATAGCATTATTAGTTCACGATTATTGATGGTCAAGAAGGCTCCAATTGAGTTTCAAAATAATGAAGGGATTCATTATCTATTAAAAAATATGGAATTAGCAAAAAAAATCAATAATGTTGAGATTCTGGAGAAGACTCTTAACTTCCTCTTTCAATATAGTCGATCAATGTATGAAAAGAAATTAACAAAACAATCACTCCCTTACTTTGAATTTTGTGCTCAAAATTGGTGGGATCTATCTAATCAATCTCAAACTCGAGTTGTTCTTGATTATCTGGAATCAAATTTTAAAAATTTAATTACAATAGGTAAGTTCAATCAAGCATCACAACATCTTGGAAGTATAATCTCTATCAAAATGTTCATTGGAGAGGTTGAGGAAGCAGGAGACTCCGCTTTTTCACTAGCTAAAGCTGCTGGCCAACAAGCAAAGCAAGACATTGAAATTAATTTTCTAAAACGAGCTTATGATGCGTTTGAATCTGTAAAAGCATCTGAAAAACTCCAGAGAATGACTGATTATATTACACAACAATTAGATCCCTTATTTAATTTAGATTCTAAATCTCAAGAACCAAGAGACAAATTAATTCAACTTGGAGATCAAATTACGTCAGCGATTTCTGATCAGGCTAATGGAAAGTTTCTACAGGCTACAACTTTTAAAGCTTTAAATTCAGGACTAATTAATTTAGGGATTGACATAGCTGATAAAGCATTTGAAGTGATAAAGAAGTTTGATTTCAAAGAAGCTGCAGATCTTTATTTCAAGATTGGTTCTGGTTTAATTGACAGTGATATGGACAAAGCATTAGAACTAATAACAAAGTCAACAGAATTTTCAGTTAAACATGAACCACTTAGTGATTTGGTTGAAAGAAACCTTAACTACATTCAAGAACGTGCTCTTACTTCAACTATTCTTGCTGAGAAAGTTCTATTAGCTCATAAATTAGAACTTCTCACTAAATTCGCAGATAAAATGTTAATGTACAATAATTTTCTGTTTACGTTCACACAGAATCTTGCTGAAGAATCTGAGAGACTTGACTTCTTTAATGAAATGAAGAACTTTCTTGTAAAAGCGTTTTATGGTTTCCATTCCATGGATTCAAATCACACAAAACTCTCTGAAATTCTTACATGGACAAGTAATCATATTTCAGAATCATACTCAGACTCACAACACAATCAGATATATGAATTGGCAGTTCAGAATCTAGCCTTTCACGAAACTATGGGGCAGATTGAAGAATACATTACATTCTTCTGGAAAGTTTTCGATGGATTCGCTTCCAAAGAGGATTTTGATCATGCAGTAGCCTATTTCAAACAACTTGATCAGACTTTCGAGAGAGTACAACATCCTAAGGAGGTTAGGGATGAGATAACAGGCCAAGTTGTTAGTTTATTAGATCGTAACATCAAACCAAAAATTGCAGATGAGAAATTCGAAGATGCATGGCCAATTCTTGAGGGTTTATATTCACTGTTAGATGAAACAGGATTACATTCACAAGCAATTAGTTTGTATATAGACAACGCTCAACTCTTCGCTCCACACAGATTAGACCTTGCCTTAACAATGTGGAGTCAGGCTATAGACAAAGCTAAGGTAATTAATGATAATAATGCTGCAATCACTATAGCTAAAACCATCACAGAGGATTTTATACCACTTTATGCTGAGAAAGGGATCCCTCGTGCTGTGAATGAACTGTATTCAGCAGCAGCGTACGCTTATAAAACAGTGGGAGATTCTGAATCTGTTCTCAAAGTTATGTTAAATGTCACAAGATTTAATCTATCAATTAGCGATTTTAATGCAGTTCTTAAACTGGGGACAGAAGGATTAAAAATTGCTTCTAAATCAAAGATTGAAGAATCATTGTTTGAATTCGCTGACATGTTTTTTGCTGTGGGAAGTGGATTATTAACAGAGGATACTGATACTGGTATTAATCTAATAAAAGCAGCTTCAGATCATTTACAAGATTATGAACCATCTGGTTACGATTATTACTGTATAAAAATGGCTGAGATTTATGAAGCACTTTATAATTCTCCGTTAACACAAAAAATTGCTCAAAACGAACGTTCAAAGATTCTTCAGCACTTTAAAGAGTCAGGTAGAAGGAAAGAAGAAGGACGATTTCTAGTAACTTCCGCAAAACTGAGTTTTCAGGCAGGGAATGTGAATGAAGGCTTGGATTTGATTTCTCAAGCAACTACTATTTTAAAAGACTTGGACGATGAGGATGGATTAAGTGATATTGTAAGCGTCTGTTTAAAAACAGCTGCAAAATATCATATTGGGACAGAAGAGTATATTGCACTTTCAAATCATGCAGCAGTTATACAGGAGACATCGACTGTTGAAATTTCAGAGGAAAAGACACAAGAAGCATTTGTGGATTTATTTGATGGGCTTTTGGACGATATGACGAAATTAATGGATCCAGAAGAACGAGAAAAAAGAAGAAAAGAGAAGAAAAAGAAAAAATAGAACTTTTTTCACGAAGAGTGATCTTCAATCTACCCCATGTTTCACAAATAGGAAGTTTTTGACTCAATAAAGCTATAGAAACCTTACCATTCGAGGAGTACATTTATATTTTTACATAAAAGATCAATTTAATCTAAATTATCTGATTTAGAGGAATTAGTATGACAGTTGAAGAGATTGGTACGGATTATAAACCTGTTAAATGGCAAGTAATGTGGTGGAGTGCAATTGAATTTGGTAGTGCTGTTTCATCGGGAATTCTTGATACTTTTCTTGTAGCATTCTATTTTTTTGATGTACTAGGTGAATACACAGGACCAGGGGCTGTTGAGAGAATGTTTTTCATTGGGAGTGTAGTATTTTTTGGAAAGATAATTCAGGGTCTTGCTAACCTACCAGTAGCTCAATTTTCTGATAGAATTCGGACGCGATGGGGAAGAAGAAGAGTTTTTGTATTATTTGGGTCCATTCCATGGGGACTTAGTGTTTTTATGTTGTATGGAATTCCATCTATGTTTCCACAGCCTTTTGGGGACTCACTAATCATTTCGATCTCTTGGCTTACTTTCTGGTACATTTTCTACAATATTATGAATGCAGCTGTTATTAATCCCTACTTAGCAATGTTGCCTGAAATTGCTAAAGGATCTTTGGAGAGAACACATTATCAGCAATTTCGTACCCTATTCACGTTTCTTGGGATGGTTGTTGCTGCAATTGCATGGCCGATTCTTGGAGAAGAATTAGGAGCCCCATTAATTGGTAGTTTAATGATAATAACCGCGTTAATTATGGTGCGTGGTTCCAAAGAAGATGAGAGGGTTAAACCTACAACTATTGGTTTTAAAGAATCAGCTACAACAGTTCTCCGAAATCCTGCATTTCGATCATACATAGTAACGATTATGGGGTGGATGGCTGCATCCCAGATGCTACTTGCGCAACTACCACTGGTTGTTGAAGGAATCTTTGGGGTAGATATTGACTCCACAGAACCATTATCATGGATAGGATTGAAACCTTCTATTCTTATGTCGATCGTCTCTGGAATCTTCGTAATTACTGCAATCCTAATAATTCCATTTATTACTAAGATTCAACAAAGATTAGGTAAGAAAAAGAGTTTTCAACTTTTCATGATTCTATTTGTGTTTTTTGCTTCCACTATAGCCTTCCTTGGTTTTATACCTGGGACACCTTCAGCTGGGACTGATGAATACTACTTATTTCTCTTCTATCATCTCGTTATCAGCATCCTCCTAACTGGTATTCCTGCAGGAGGTATTGTTGTCTTGCTATACTCCGTTTTCTCTGATGTTATTGATAATGATCATTATGGTGATCAGGAGCGGCGTGAATCCATGTATTTTGCAGTCCAAGGAGTATTAGATTGGGGAGCTGCTAGTGCTGGTGCATTAGTTATGGGCTTAATTTTAGCAATTTTCGGATCTTCAGATTTTGGCGGAGCAGAAGACGCTGGAATCTTAGGAACAGGTAGTCTGGGAATAAGAATTGTTGTATTGGTCGCATCAATGATAATGCTCTTTGCTGTTTGGTGGTTCAGAAAATACCCACTTGAGGAATCTTAACAAAAAGATTCCATTATAAATCTGTGATTATCCTGTGAAATTCCAAAAGATTCTTAATCAACTTAAGCTGAGTGGCATAGCCAGAGGAGTTTGGATCGACGCAGGATGTGGAAGTGGCACCTATACATTCCCATTAGCGACGTTAGCTGACCGCGTTATCGCAATTGATAACAATCATTACAATACGAAATTATTACAATCTAAACTTCCTCCAAAAACCAATATAGAGGTATTTAAAAAAGATTTTAACCAAGATCTTCTCTTTAATGAGTTAGTTGATGGTATACTCTTTGGATTCTCATTACATTATGGACCATATCTAAATCGAGCGTTACAAAACGCGTTTAATCATTTGAAATTAGGTGGTAATATCATTGTTTTTGATTATACTCGTGAAGAACCATTACCTTGGGTTCCTTATCCAATACCAAAATATAAACTAATCAGATCTCTTGAAAACATTGGATTTAAGGACATTGAAACCATATTACAAGATGCACGATTTTATATTGTCCGTGGAGTAAAAAGCGAGAAAAATACCTAAAGAAGGCATAGTAAAAGCTTCCAATTGCTTAATTCACATTCTCATTGGCATAACTGTCGCTATACCACTCACAGTTAATTCATTTCGCTGATTTACGCACGTTGTTTTCAAAATAATGTGTTCTTTTTCATCTTTCTTTTCAATTACTTCTACAGTAATGTTAAGGGTGTCTCCTATGCGAACAGGCCTCTTAAAATCTAATTCTTGCCTTAAAAAGATACTACCTGGACCAGGGAGTTTATTGGCGAGAACGGCTGAGATAAAGGCTGCAGATAACATACCATGAGCAACTCGACCTTTAAAGAAAGTTGAGCTGGCATAAGATTCATCTAGATGTAGTGGGTTCCTGTCACCACTGACATCTGCGAATTTTACTATGTCTTCTTCAGTTATAGTTCGCTTTAATTCAGCTTTTTGGCCTATTTTTATCTCTGAATAGTTTAAACCTGTCATCATATCATCTCTATCACAATTTACATACTTTAGATGATTTAATAAATTAATTTCATGGTACACGGAAAAAAAGAAAGAACTGAGCTTTGATCATTGTGATCACTATTCATTTTAAGCTTGTCTTTATTTTCATAAAATCTAGCAAAAAGAGAAAATAAAACATGCCATTGACTATGGAGAGAAAAAAATGTTTGAAATACCAGTACGAATCGAAAGACTCAGAGAACTTGCAGAGAATCTAATTTGGGCTTGGAAACCTGAGGCACGTGAGCTTTTCAAACGCTTGGATCATCCTTTATGGGTATATACTGGTCACAATCCTGTTAGAATGCTTCAAATTATGCCGAAAAAACGGTTAGTCAATGCTTCTCAAAACCCTGCTTTTCTTAAATATTATGATGGCGTTATGCATTCTTTTGATCACGAATTAGATTTACAAGAAACTTGGTTTTCTCAAAATTATCCGAACTTTAATGGGAAGATCGCATACGTGAGCACTGAATACGGATTACATCAATCATTACCAATTTATTCGGGGGGATTGGGAGTTCTAAGTGGAGATCATGTAAAAGAAAGCAGCGATTTAGGAGTACCCATTGTGGGAGTAGGGTTTGTCTATCCACAAGGCTATTTCAAGCAAAACATGCTAAGAAATGGCTGGCAAGAAGCACAGTACGAATATTTGAAATTTGAACAGACACCAATTAACCCCATTTATGAAAACGAAAAAAAACAATTGTTTATTGAATTAAAGTTCCCTAAATCAATTTTTCTAAGAGTATGGAATCTAAAAGTAGGAAGAACACGGCTTTACCTAATGGATACTGATATTGATCAAAATGAACCATGGAATCGTGGGCTCTCTGCCCGACTTTATGGAGGTGATCAAGAGATGAGAATCCGGCAGGAGATTGTACTTGGATTTGGAGCAATAAGGATTCTTTCGCATCTTGGTTATGATCCAGAAGTATATCATTGCAACGAAGGTCATACCGCATTTGTAGGGCTTGAGCTCATTAGAAGAGAAATGACAGAAAATGGTAAGAATTTTAAGGAAGCAGTACAGAATGTGCGGAATAAAATAATATTTACGACCCATACTCCAGTTGAGGCTGGCCACGATCAATTTTCTTTTGAGCTGGTATCGAAGTACTTCCAAGATTATTGGGAAAGTTTGGGGATTAATCGTGATGAATTTTTAGCTTTGGGTGCATTTGATTGGGGACATGGCCAAGGTGCTAGATTCAATATGACTGTACTTGGAATAAGATTAAGCCGATATCAAAATGCTGTTTCACGACTCAATTGTGAGGTTAGTCGTAATATGTGGACTAGCCTTTTTAACCAACCTGAATTCAGAGATCGCTCACCAATTCAATTTGTTACTAATGGAGTTCATATTCCAACGTGGTTAAGTATTCCGTTCCAAACATTATACAAAAAATATCTTGGAAAAAATTGGTTTTCCAGACAAGATGATCCTGATTTGTATGAAAAGATTGATGATATTCCAAACAGGGAATTATGGGCTGCTAGAGAGGAAGCAAGAGACCGAATGTTTGTTTTCCTTCGTGAAAGAGCAAGAGTTAAAAGAACAGAGGAAAATAAAGATTCTCGCCAAACAATTGCTGCGGGTGCTCTTCTGGATCCTCATGCATTAACGATTGGTTTCGCCAGGAGGTTTGCAACTTATAAAAGAGCATCTTTAATTTTCCATGATCTCGAGAGACTGAAAAAAAGTCTATTAGACCGTTATACGCCAATTCAAATTATTTTTGCTGGAAAAGCACACCCTGCTGATGATCCTGGGAAAGATGTACTTCAGAAAATCTTCGAGAAGGCTGTTGACCCAGCTATCGGAGGTCGTGTTGCATTCATCGAGGACTACGATCTGCAAGTCGCTAGATATCTAGTCCAAGGTTGTGATATTTGGCTTAATACACCAAGAAAACCCCTTGAGGCATCAGGAACATCTGGGATGAAAGCTGCTATTAATGGATGCATCAACTTCTCAATTTTAGATGGTTGGTGGCCTGAAGGTTATAATGGCCAAAATGGTTGGTCGATTGGAGGGCAAGAATTCAATAATATTGAAGAAAGAAATCGTCACGATGCTAATTCAATCTATTACACGTTAGAAGAAGAAATACGACCATTATTCTATGATAGGGATAGTGAAAATATACCAACGGGATGGTTAGAAATTGTTAGAAGTTCAATCAAAAGTGTTACTCCCGCATTCTCTGGTCGAAGAATGCTCAAAGAATACATAGAAGCGTATATTCCTAGTAGATAAATCATATTAAATTATTAAAAAGTAGGAAAATTAGCCAGTTAGCATTTTTTGAGCGGTTTCTTGCCAAGTCTTTATCTGCTTGTCACTCTTACGGCCAATTAATGTTGCAATTTCTTGGCTATGTTTACTCAATAAATCACCAATTGTCCTTATATTCGCGGCAGTTAACGAGTCAAAAGCAGCTTGCCCAATACCTTTCACTTCTGAGACAGAGGTGAGTGTATTTATGGTTGGTTTAGATACAGGAGGTTTAGCTGGTTCAGCAATTGGTTTTGGCTCAGGTTCAAGTTCAGGCAGCTTTTCAATGACAGGTTCAGCTTTTTTCTTTGGCTTAACAGGAGGCTTAGATACTATTGGTTTGGTTTCGACTTTCTTGGGCTTTGGAGTAGCCTTTTTTCCAAGGAGAGGTTCTTTTTTAAACAATTGTCCCGTTTCAATACAAATCCAAAGTTGTTGCAGTTTAGAAGGATCATCAGGAAGATAATGAAAACCTATGTCATAAATAGCACCAGGACACGACTCTTTGTGCAAAGTTTTGGGTATACGGTTTGTTTTGGGGACATTCTTTTTTACCCAATGTTTACCAATGATATATGTATCATCTGGTTTTCCTAAAATTTGTTTCCAGAGCATTTATCATACCTACTAAGTGATTCAACAGTCGTGGGACAATTTATACAAAAATCTATAATAGTTTCTATCAAAATCACGGAGAAACATAGTCCAAAAACCAATAATAAGCTAATTAAAAAACTAATTTTCATAGAACCTCACTCATCCTTTTTTTAGGTGTAATTATTCTTTTTATTTAAAAAGTCTCAAAAATAATGTTCAAAGTCAATTAAAATAAAGAAATCCTATCCTATCAAGGTTTGGTGATATATTGAATAAAAAAATTGGAGTTTTCTGTTCTGGTGGAGATGCTCCAGGTATGAACGCGTGTTTACGTGCTATAGTTCGAAGAGGAATTGCACAAGGTCTAGATATGGTAGCTATTTATCGAGGTTTTGAAGGAATCTTCAAGGAAGAGTTTGAAGAAATGACACCTCGCTCTGTTTCCAATATTATCCAAAAAGGAGGCACAATAATAAGAACTGCTAGATCACAGGAGTTTTATACTGACACTGGCGTTCAGAAAGCAGCCAACATCTTAAAAAGACATAATTTTGATGCTCTGTGTGCTATTGGGGGTGATGGTACTTTTCGTGGCTTAATAGAACTTCAGAAATATTGGTCTGGCCAAATTATCGGCATTCCAGGGACTATTGACAATGACATCTATGGAACTGATTTCACTATTGGTTACGACACAGCGATTGACACCGCAATTCAAGCGTTAGATAGAATTCGAGATACCGCGGAAAGTCACGAACGAGTCTTTCTTGTAGAAGTTATGGGCAGAGAAGCTGGATTTATCGCTCTTGAGGTGGGTATTGGGTGTGGTGCTGAAGAGATATTGATTCCTGAGGATAAACCGATAGATTTTATAACTATTGCCAATCGTATTCGAGAAGCAAAGGAACGGGGGAAAAAAAGTCTTATTGTCATTGTGGCTGAAGGAGCAGATGATCGCGATATCTTCACTTTCTCAAAAACTTTAGCTAAACACTTAGAGTATAAAACCTACATTTCAATATTAGGTCACATACAACGTGGAGGATCTCCCAGCGCACGAGACCGATGGCTTGCTACACGGTTGGGTGCTTATGCAATTGATTGTATTCTTGCTGGAGATACTGGTATCATGGTCGGAGAACAGAACAAAGAACTCACAAAGATCTCTCTAGAAGAGACCCGAAAAAAGAAACAAATAGATGAGTATGCCTATAGTCTACTTCGTGATCTAGCCATATAGGAAACAAGATTAGGAAATTATTCCTCATTATAGAGGTAGATGATATGTGTGATACTTTTGTCGCTCTAGGATCAGCGACAGATGATGGAAAAGCCATTTTTGGGAAAAATAGTGATCGTCCTTATCTTGAAAACCATTCTATACTTTATTTACCTAGAAAACACTATTCTGAGAATTCATATGTAAAGTGTACCTATATAACTATCCCTCAAGTGGAAAAAACTCATGCTGTTTTACTTTCAAAGCCCAAATGGATGTGGGGAGCTGAAATGGGAGCTAATGAGCATAATGTTGTTATTGGTAATGAGGCTATATTTGATACAAAAGAACCCTTCGGACCTCCTTCTTTATTAGGAATGGATCTAGTACGTCTGGCTCTTGAACGGTCTTCAACTGCTAGTCAGGCTGTCCACATTATTTGTGATTTACTAGAAATGTATGGCCAAGGAGGTATTTGTGCGGAAGATGATCCTACATTAGTGTACCACAATTCCTTTTTAATAGCTGATCCTAAAGAAGCTTGGGTTCTAGAAACAGCAGGCAAATGGTGGATTAGCCAGCAGATCAAAGATGGAGTGCGAAACATATCTAATGGATTATCGATCAGATCGGAATACACGACTACTAGAAATGGAATTATTGATCATGCGATCGAACAAGGGTATTGTGAAAACAAAGATGAATTTGATTTTGCTAAATGCTTTACAAAGGGAATATACTTAAACCCATCAAAGTATTCACGGGAAGGTTGGGGTAACTATCTATTACAATCAAACTATAAGAAAATAAATCCAACCATTATGATGGAGATCCTTCGTGATCATTATGGGGGCATTTGTATGCATGGAGCATTCCGAACAATAGCTTCTCAAGTTTCCTATCTTTCAGAGAAAAGTGCACATAGTATTCATTGGATGACTGGATCACCCCATCCATGTATTAGCTTCTTTAAACCCTTTGTAGTTCCACCTCTAGATGCTTCTAAAGATATTAATCTTTTTGAACACCGTGAAAAACTTGACTTATTAGAAAATGATAATATAATTCACGAGCTCCACTTATTTGAGAAAAAATTAATAAAAATTATTCACCAAAGACATGAATCTGATAGCTGGTCAACAGCAGATACACAAAAACTTACTCAGGTGGCTCTAAATCGTGAGTTGTCCCTAATTTCATCATAAAATTCGTATGTTGGTAAATATTAGAACACCAGATCTCCAAATTCTTCAATCAAGTTTATTCATTATAAATTAACATAAAACATTTAACTAAACAACTTTATTGTTCAGAAATTTTTTTTACAATATATTGCTTCATGGTCAGTGTAAATAAGATAACATTTATTACATATATCTCGCATTGATTATTAAATTACTTCTCAGGAGATGTCAATGGAAACTAATCCATCCCAAGATTTGTCATCTTTTTATTCAGCTTTTAATCTTTTGGTTAAATCAGCTAAAAGGACTGTAAATTCAATCAATGAGAATCCACCTAGCTTGGTTGAATTTTGTAAGGCACTCGACGAAGCAAGAGAAGGAGATAAAAGAATACATCTCGTCGGAATGGGAAGGTCAGGGAAAGTTGGGATGTTACTTGGAGAATTACTCAAGAATATAGGATGTAAGGTATCATATTTAGGAAAAAGTCTAGCAAAACCCGTTCGAAAGGATGATGTGGTCATTGGAATCACGGGTTCGGGATGGACAAGGTTTACAATCAATACTCTGCAAGAATCAATAAGTAGAGGCGCAAAAATCCTAGTTTTTACAGGTGATCAACAATCTTTAGCAGCAAGATTAGCGGATTCAATTATTCATATCCCTCGGGGTTATATAAAAGAGAAGTTCGCTCCTATTTCTCATGCCCCCTTAACGCCTGTTTCTCACGCACCTTTAACACCTCTTGGAACAGTATTCGAAATGACAACAATGTTATTAGGAATTGGGGTTATTTCAGGATTACGAGATGAATCGATAGTCAAAGGGTTTAATGAAGGAGTGAATGAAGTATTACGAGCAGCAGAAATGAGTTTACATAATATTAAAAAGAATGAACAACCCTTACAACACTTCATTACTACCCTAGAAAGCTATTCTGGCCAACCACAAAAGAAATTATTCGTTTTTGGAAGTGGTCTAGACTCTATAATTGCTAGTATTTCTTCTATTAGATTAAGTCATTTAAGAATTAATTGTAAATCTAATTATGACTGGAGATTTAGACGAGAGGGCGATCTACTGATAGGTATTTCGGGTTCTGGGGTATCTACGAGTACATTAGAACGCATTGAAAGCGCAAAATCAGCTAAAATGAATATAGTTGGATTAACTTCCTTTCCTAAATCAAAATTAGCTTTAGAATCTAACATATGTCTCGCTATTGAAGGAAGAACAGAGGAAATAAGTGCTGACTTACATCAGATTTCAAACCTCAGTTTTTTAATTCCATCATTCGAGTATGCAGCAGCGATAACCTTAGATTCATGTGTGGCTCAATTAGCATTAGATCTTGGCATTACTGAGACAGAAATGAAAGAAGAACATGCTAATATCGAATAATTAAAGATTCCACCTGCAATTATTGGAAAAAAAGATACTTCGCAATTTTTTTCAAGGATTGTGTTTAATCCCTCCAAAGCATGAATATTCCGTCCATCTATAAGTATTGAAAATCCTTTCTTTAATTCTCCATCTTCAAGAAAAAAATGGCTCCCTTTTTCTCCATCCTTAGAATGGAATAAATCAAGAAGTTGTATTAAAGGAATTGGTTCTTCAATAGTGATGCGATACTCATCTCCAAAAACTGCTTGTAAAATCGCAAAAAAATTAAGTTCTATTGTTATCATTTTTTTGTACTCGCTAGAATTATTTCTTTAAAGCGATGAGTGGCTTTTTGAGGATCCGCTGAACGAGTAATTGCTGAACCAACTATAAGGATGTCTGCCCCACATTCAATGGCTTGCGGGATTGTTTCAGCCTTTAATCCGCCTGCTACGGCTATTGGGATCTTAATTGTTTCTTTTAATTTCTTAAGAATTGGAAAAGGTATTTTATCAAAACCAGAACGTAGCTGTTGATCAATACCTATGTGAAATCCAATAATATCGACCCCCAATTCTTCTAGTTGAACAGCTCGGCTTATAGGATCTTGAATTCCAATTAGATCCGCAAAAATCTTAACATTGAACTTTTTCCCAGCACCAACAGCATCCTCTATAGTACTATCAGGAGCAATTCCAAGAATACAAACAATATCAGCCCCAGCTAATGCAGCCATTTCAGTCTCTAAGAAGCTAGCATCCATAGTTTTAAGGTCTGCAACGATTATTTTATTCGGAAAGAGCTCACGAAGCTTACGTACAGATTCCATTCCACTCGCTTTGATTAATGGTGTCCCAGCTTCAATCCAATCTACTCCTCCAAGTGCACTTTTATGAGCGATTTTAATAGCTTCATTAAGATCTCTCAAATCTAATGCTACTTGAAGCTTTTTTAAATTCTGTAGAGGCTTAATAGCAAGCTCTTCTAATTTACGATCTGAGGGGATTCCTTGCTCATTCCATCCTCTAATACGATAATAATCTTTTAGAAGATTATCAAGGTTTACAATGTGGCCTTTTGCAGGGCCCTCTGGCATTGGGTCATTCAAAAATCTTGGAGGAAGACTGTCACTTTCTTCGGTCAATCCCTCTCTAATATTAAACAGTCGTTCCAAGTTGTAAATTCTTTCCCCAATTTTCCTGAACTCTGCTTCATCGATATAAAAACCCGTAGCTGTTGTTAAAAGCTTCGCATATATATCAACTTCACATTTGAGCGTTGTAAACACTGCCATTGTTGTAAACTTACACCACTCTGCTGAATCAATTACAGCAAAAACATCTTGCATGACCTTTACTAAATCAGCTTTACCTTCATTAGCGAACGGATCAACAAAGTGAGGTAAGCTGAGAATTTCTTGAATGACTGTGTAAGCTTTTAAGTGAGTTCCACCACTATTTGAAGTTGCGTAACTTAGGGCCATACCTTTTACTCCCCTTGGATCGTAAGCTGGCATCTCAAGTCCTTTAACATGACATGCAAACTTTTCGGCTCCTAAACCAACTTTTTTAGAAGCTATTTGTACACCATTAGCTAATAACTCACCTCTCTCTTTCCTGTATGCAATTTTTTCAATTAAAGATAATAATGTTTGACCATCACCGAATTTTACTGATTCAGGAATGATTTCTTTTTCACTACATTCCATAAACCAACCAATTACGTTCCCAGTAGATATAGTGTCTAATCCTAATTTGTTACAAAGCGAATTAGCTTTGAAGATGATCTCAATATCGCTAACTCCGCAATTAGGACCTAATGCCCATAATGATTCAAATTCTGGACCATAAGTTTCTACATCTTTGTATTTCATTATCCTACCACAAGCAATAGGACAACCTCGGCAGGATTTTTTCTTTATTAAGTAATCCTTAAGTGTTTCACCAGCAATTTGGCGAACCTCTTTAAAAATCCCTGAATTATAGTTATTAACAGGAAAAACACCATGTTTATTGACAAGATTCACCAAAATAGGAGTACCATACAGACCCATTCCGGTACCTGTCACTGGATGACCTTTTAAAATTTCTAAAAACTTTTTATTATATTTCTTAAACGCATACTCATTAACTGGTGTTATTTTACGGGAACCGTGAACAACAATCGCTTTCAGCTTCTTTGAACCCCATACAGCTCCAATTCCCCCTCTTCCAGCTGTTCGAGTACCATTAATTACACAAGCAAACCGAATTAAATTCTCACCTGCAGGGCCGATAGCTGCAACGGAATGATTCCTGTGAGTTTTTTTCAACTGTACTTCAGTTTCATCAATAGTTTTACCCCATAATCCTGAAGCATCATGTATAGTAACGTCACCATCGTCTATTAAGAGATAAATAGGAGTGTTGGATGAATTCTCAATTATAATTCCATCATATCCAGCACGTTTTAACTCAATTCCTAATCGGCCACCACAGTGAGTATCATTAAGAGTCTGGCCTGTTAAAGGACTTTTGAATATCATACACCATCTAGAAGAAGTTGGAGATGTGGTTCCAGTCATTGGACCAGTCATAATAACAAATTTCGAATCAGGATCAAGTGGGTCGATTCCTGGTGATAGCTCATCATACAGAATTTTAACACCGTATCCTCTTCCTCCAAGATATTGTTGTAAAATTTCAAGGTTTAAAGGTTCAGTTATGATTTCTTGTGTCTTTAAATTAATTCTTAGCATCTGTTTAGCATAAGTCAAGGTTTTAACCCACAACTAAGCTCTCATTCATTCGACGTTGTTCGATAATAACGTCTCATGAAAGTTATATAATGTTTTATAAAGTGAATTTACCCCTTCAAGAATTTTAGCTATATTTTGTTTGCTGAAATTATTTCGTAACTCAGTATCTCTCTAGTGGAAAATTCTAATTTTTCCACAATAATAATTCCTTTAATGGTTTGTAAAGGGAGATAGCACAATCTTAATATTGTGAGGGTTAATCATGTACGCTGATTATAGCGAGAAACTGGCGAAATTAATAGTTCAATACTCAGTTAATGTACAACCTAATGATCTTGTGATGATTCAAGCCCCGATAATTGCGGAAAATCTTTTCAGGGAAATTTTTAGAGAAATTCTTAAAGCAGGAGGCCTTATCATCAGAGAAAAGTTCCTCTTTAATGGACGAGATGAAATTTTTTATAATACTGCTTCTGATGAACAGCTGAAATATGTCGATGAACTCGAAGTTGAATATTGGAAAAAAGCAGATGTTTTAATAGCGATTTTATCTGATTATAATACCCGTGCCTTAACAAATGTTTCTGCAGATAAAAAAGTAATAGTGAAAGAGGCTAAAAAGGAAATTAATGAAATTTACCTAGAAAGAGCCGCGAAAAAGGAATTAAAGTGGAATTTATCACCCTATCCTTGTGATGCCTATGCTCAAGAAGCAAATATGGGCCAAATCGAGTACACTGATTTTGTTTATCACGCTATCAATCTTCACCAAACGAGTCCACTTGAGTTTTGGCAAAATGTTGAAAAAACTCAAAAAAAGATAGTAGACATTTTAAATAAAGGATCTGAATTTCGGATAATTGGTGAGGATACTGATTTAATATTAGCAATTGAAAATCGTAAGTGGGTTAATTGTTGTGGTCACGAAAATCTTCCTGATGGCGAGGTTTTCACTGGCCCACATGAGGAAGGAGTGAATGGCCAAATTCGATTCACTTATCCTGGGATATATGAGGGCCAAGAGATTGAGGATGTTCGATTATCGTTTAGGGATGGTAAAGTTGTTGATTTTGATGCTGCAAAGGGAAAAGAACTTCTCAAAAAAATGTTAACTATCAAGAATGCAGATACTATTGGAGAACTTGCTGTAGGCACAAATTATGGGATTACTCAATTTACCAAAAATATACTCTTCGATGAGAAATTGGGTGGTACAGTTCATCTTGCACTAGGATCTGGTTATCCTGAATCTGGTTCAAAAAACCAATCAGCAATTCATTGGGATATTTTAAAGGATATGAAGAGTGAAGAATCAAAGATACTTTTGGATAACGAAATTATCTATACTGCAGGTAAATGGTTAATTCCAACGTGAAACATAATTACATTATATAGATGACTTTTCCACTTTGTAGTGATTCGAGGGCAGCCCGAGCCACACGAAGAGCTAAAATTCCGTCAATTATTGTAACGGGTGGCTCTTCATCCATTAATACCGCTTTTGCAAATGAATTAACTTGTTCTACAAAGAAAGGGAGCTGATCTGTCTCCTCAAACGTTGGTTCTGGCCCATCAAGTTCCGTGTTCTTGATTGATGGTTGCATGGAGGGATCAATTCGAATGCTTCCATCTTCACCATGAATAACCATGAATGTGTTGATACCTGACTGGTCTGTGAGGTTGGGTGCCGTCCAAGAAGCTTCAATGGTGGCGAGAACGCCAGATTTCGACTTTAAAGTGATCATTACGGTATCCCAAGTCTGGATCTCTGGATACACATTATTAGAACCAATTGCAAAAACAGTTGTAATTGGATCTTTTGGCCCAAGATACCACTGAACAAGATCAATATCATGGATCGCAAGATCAACAGGTATTCCACCACTCTCATCTTCATTCCAAAACCATTTTGCAGCAGGTGGACCTCGACTTCGTCTGCATGCATAAAAACTGACTAATGGACCTAATTCACCTTTGTCAATTACTTTTTTTGTTTTAGCATAATGAGGTATGAATCTACATATCATTGCGACCATTAATTTAACCTTTGTCTCTTTTATAACTGATTCAACCTCGTTATATTCCTCTAGGTTCAATAAAAGAGGTTTTTCACATAGGATATGTTTCCCTGCTCTTGCTGCACTAATGATATACTCCTTATGAGCAAATGTTGGAACGCAAATTGATATTGCCTGTAAATCAGGATCCTTAAGTGCCTCTAGATAATCTTCGTAGATATTTTTTACTCCAAAGAAAAGTGCTGCTCCTTGAAGTGAGATAGAGCTCCTCGTGGCAAAAGAATGCAAATCTGTCCAAGGACTAGCAGCATAAGCAGCTGCATGAACTCGGCCTATGCCTCCTAAACCTATGACACCTACTTTTAATGGTTTATCTACCTTTGGAATGTTGCCAACGAGTTCATTTATTTTGGGGGGTGTTCCAGTCATAAGCATTGTACCTATTATGCGTTCCTCAATTCCTAAGGGTATGTCCAATATCTCCTCTAAGACTTCTAAGAATTTTCCTGCGATAAGTGATAATTCAATATAGGATAATTGATGCCAATTAGGTAAACCAATTATATTTTCAACAATTCGATCAGTATTAGGACACTGAGGATCAGTGTAAGTAACTTCACCTTCTAAAAATGGGCATGTAAACGGACACTTCCTTTCACCATACCCCATTTGTTTTTGGAAGAGAGTAGAAGCATAAAGTCCTGTTGGGTATATTAATTGAGTTATCTGAAAGTCACGGTTTAGACGATCAGTTAGTTCTTTTCCGCTCATACCAATTTTAGATGGGTCGATCTGAATAGCATAAGCATGGAAAACATGTTTACCATTTTCGGGAGTATGAGGTAAAATCACTCCTGGTATATCTTTCAATAACAAACTCAAATAATTGGAGTTCTTGATTCGTCCCTCATTCATTGTTTCGAGCTTTTTCAACTGCTCCAATCCAATAGCTGCTTGTATTGTGGTCATCCGATAATTAAATCCTAATCGTTCATATGTATACCAAGATGGTTCCCCGTGGTGTCTAACTAATCGACATTGCTCTGCAAAGTCTTCATCATCTGTAATTATCATTCCACCCTCACCTGTCATCATATTTTTCGATTCAAATAGACTGAAGCATCCTGCTTTTCCGTATGTTCCTAGTTTTCTCCCATAGTATTCACCACCATGTGCCTGACATGCATCCTCAATCAGAACTAGATTATGTTTCTTTGCGAAAGCTAGGAGAGAATCTAAATCAGCAGGGTGTCCAAATAAATGAACAGGTATAATAGCTTTAGTCCGATTTGTTAATTTGTTTTCTAAATCAGTAGGATCCATACAGAAAGTAATAGGATCAATATCAACGAATATAGGAATGGCATTCTGATGTAAGACAGCTGTTGCTGTAGCCACAAAGGTATAGGGGGGGATTAAAACCTCATCTCCAGCTCCAACTCCAGCAGCAGCCAAAGATACGTGTAATGCAGCAGTACCAGAACTAACAGCAATAGCATACTTACTATTCATGTAGCTGGCAAAAGCATTTTCAAATTCTTGAATTTCGGTACCACTCATAAAAGTCAACCGCTTATTTCGCATAACTCGCTTCACAGCCAAGATTTCTTCCCGTTCGACTTTACGATCCATTGGGAAAAGGTCTTGGGGCCTAATTTTACGGGGCATCTCTAATCTCACACCACTTTTGTCAAATTAGTCTTGTTAATTCGTAATTAAGATTGTTTCAATTAGCTTGAAGAATAGTTTCTTCCTCTAACTAACTATAAAACATAAATAAGCTACAAATTTTCTATATTGCGATTTTTCGATGAAAAATGCCGAAGATTTATATAGCATAATTAGACGAAGATAAATAAGCCCAATTTCTGAAATGAAAGAATAATTGTGCGAATGGAACAATTTTGTCTCTATAATCAATAGAGATCGAAAATTAGAACATGTAGGATGATTTTACTTTTTTGTAAGGATTTGGGTTCTATTCGACGTTAGAAGTGTAAGAAATGTCATATAGTTCGGAATCAGATAATGAGACGCACGATGTCAAAATTGGAGATGTCAAGCCTCTCGAAAAGAGATTAAATGTCGTTTTTCAGGTCACCGATAGTGGTGACACCCGAGAAATAAATAAAAGATCAGGTGAAACTCACAGAGTGTGTGACTTCACAGTTGCAGATGATACTGCTTCGATAACCTTAACTTTATGGAATGAAGATATTGATGGACTCGATGTTGGTAAGGTTTACAGGCTTAGTAATGGTTTTGCTAATGTTTTCCAGAATTCTTTACGATTATCCAAAGGGAAATTTGGATCAATTGTTGAAGATTCAACAATTTTCGATGAAATTAAAGAAGAGAATAATAGATCTTCAGAACATGTAGAAGATCCACGGAGGAGATCCTTTAGACAACGCGGCAGTTATGGTGGTGGAGGTTATGGAGGAAGATCTTCTGGTTACGACCGTGATCGTCCTCGTAGTTCTGGCCGCGATCGAGATTCACGTTCCCGCTGGTAAGATCAAATCTGAGTTAATAAATGGTAACTGATCGTTACAAATAAATGGATTAATCGTGTTTTTTTAGAATACCATACACGAATTTCCATTTTTTTTAATCTTTATTCTCTTTTAATATGAATTCATTTTGATATTACAGAATGAGTCCTATTCATCTATTCTCGTGAAATTGCTTTGCAGCAACTATTGCTTTACTCGTATCTACATCTACTTTTTTCTGTGCCCAAAATATGTCTATCAAAGCAGCTAAAATAGCCAAAATGAAAAAAATCCATACTGCAGGTGTAATTATACCACTTATCAAGTCTACTAGCATCTTTGAACAAAGAATCATAAAAGAGTAGCCAAAAGAAATGAATATATAACTCATGGTATCAATATAAAGCCAATTCTTGATCCAATTAACGCCTGCAAACTCAATATATGCTCCAACAAAGCAAGCAATGAACATTAACCCTAAACTATCTGCAGCTAGAAAGGCGAAGAATGTAAAAATCACACGAGCGAACAAGAAATATTGGTCTTTACGTGTTTTACCAAATCTCCATTCAAAAAAGAATGTGGGTATCATGAATAATACTCCTGGTAGGAAAGCAAGCTCAGGGATAGCTAATATTACCTTTCCAATATTATAAGTGAAGATCGAGACCATTCCCCAACTAAATCCCACATATGCGGAATATCCATATTCTGGATCCCAAGGATGATATTTCCATTTACCAGCTTTTACTCCCCAATAATCTGTAACATAACCTACAATTAGTCCAAAAAAGAAAAAGAGCCATTCATCCCACTCCGGTTGTGCGATCAATCCATAACAAATCATATAGATTATTCCAAGAGTTAGACAAATCCAGTCGTTTTGAGTTTTATTATTCAACCATAATACAAAAGGTACACCTGCGATGAAAAAGATCATATTAAATAGAGGTATATATGGAGTAAGTTCGACGAATAGAACCATTATAGTTTCACTTTAATGGAATTCCTAGAAATTTGGGCACTTTCACTTCATTTACAGAACAATTTGGCTCTTCATTTAATATTCTAATACTGTTTTGCTTTGATTACTTTTCCTAGAAATTTTAGGAACATGCGAAAACTCGAATCTGTGCTTATTGTAAATTCTAAATTATTGAATTAAATGATAAAGAAAAAATCAAGCTATCTTGTTGAAATAGTGCAATTAAATCAAAAAAATTTTCTAAAAACGGAATAATAATTTCCTCCAAGATGTTCTATTTAAAATTAAGATTCCTAGACAGTCTTTCATTTTTTTGTAGGCTAGTCAATATAAATATCCTGTGAAAAAATCAGCTCAAAATCATATTGATGGTTATCATGGCACGCATAGTCAACGAACGAGAATTTGCTGATTTAATCAAAGCTAACACGGAATCCAATTCTTTACGTCCATTGGTAGTAGATTGTTTTACTGATTGGTGCCCCCCTTGTAAAGTGAGCGCTCCTATTTTTGAACAATTAAGTAAAAAATATCAAGGGGCGGACTTTATAAAAATTAATGTAGATTACAACCAGGGGGTAGCAGCTAAACTTCGGGTCCATGGTGTACCTACATTTGCAATCATAATTGGTAATAAAGTTGTCTCAAAGATCGTTGGAGCCGACATGAAAAAACTGGAAAGAGAGATTATAAAGACACTCGAAGAATAATAACTGGTTTTAGCTTTAATTAATCTACTTAATTTAATTGTACGAGGTCTCTTCTGTGGGCAAAACTGATTATTATGACGCTCTTGGAGTCTCTCGTAACTCTGATCTTTCAGCGATTAAAAAAGCATATCGTAAAATGGCTTTGAAATACCATCCTGATAGAGCAAAAGAGAGTGGTTTAGACCCAAAAGTTGCAGAAGAAAAATTCAAAGAAATCTCTGAAGCTTATTCTGTTCTTTCTGATAAGGAGAAAAGACAACAGTATGACATGTTTGGCCATGAAGCTTTCTCTCAGCATACTCGAGGGGGACCAGGGGGATTTAGGATGGATATTGATCCTTTTGAAATATTCTCACAATTTTTTGGGGGGGATGATATTTTTTCATCCTTTCAACACCAGGGTTCTCCATTTTTTAGTCAGAGAAGCCCTTTCAGAAGTACTCCAAGCCCTCAAAAAGGTTCAAATGTGAGAATTTCTTTAAAGATAAAAACATCTGAAATCGAAGATATGCCCACAAACTTAAAAAAAACGATCAGTTTAAGTCGTAAATTTCAAAATGGAACGATTAAAAAAGAAAAAATTCGTATACCGGTACCACCTAATATTGAAAACGGTAAAGTGCTACGAATATCTGGCAAGGGAAATCTAGGGAAGATGGGAGGACCCCCAGGAGATTTATTAGTTGAAATCTCTTTAATAGATGATGTTTTAGAAATCCCAATATCTATTTTTTTAGCTATCCGAGGATCAGATCTAACAATTAAATCACCTTTGGGAGAAGAATTGAAAGGAATAATTCCTAAAAATACGAAGGAAAATGCGGTACTTTCTTTCAATACAGCAAATGGAAAACAAAGAAAGGTAAGAGTGAAATATAAATATCCTAAGACGTTAACAAAAGATCAGGAAGACCTTTTAACAAAATTGCATGAAATTGAAGGTACTAAATAAGGATTTTCATATCTTAAATGACAATAAACATCGAGCTCTAGATCACAATTGGCTTATCTTAGTTTTCATGTTTATATGAGCTTTAATAATAGTCTTTCGGCCGATTCTTGTAAGAATATTTTCAATTCCTTCATTTGTTATTTCATTCATTGTAAATTTAAAAGTGGGTTTGATATTATGAGTGAATTTTTTTTCTATAAATATAACGAGAAATTTTACAGGAAAGTAGCCTAAATCTGTCTCAATTGTACGAGATAAAATTCCAAGACCAAGACCATAAGATTGCGTAGATTGATCACAAAGTTTCTTAATATTCTTCCACTGGTCAAAAGAGTCACCAATTATCGCTAATGAGGTGACAAATTTAGGATGTTTCACCATTATCACAGATCCATTAAAAAATGCTAGTTCACATACAAATGAATATGTTTATAATTTCTCACAATTAATATCATTATATACATCAGGTATCAACAATTGATTTCCAAATACTTTTAATGAGTTCTAAAAGGGTTGAATACAGATCAATTAAATAATAACTCTAAAGGAAAAAGAGAAAATAAAAACTAACAGGAGTAAAGAAACATGGTTAGACTAGTTTTCAAGAACAAGTCGTTTACTGAAGGTAGAGAGGAGACTGGCGACGCAGTTCTGATCTTAGATGAAGCCACGCAAACAGGAAAGTTGGAGTACTCCCCCGAAGCTGGTTTAATTATGCGAAGAACAGCTCGTCGGCAAGCAGAAAGCATTTGTAGATCAGGATTTCTACTAGCAACAGGAAAAAGAATTGGAGCAGGATTTACATTAGCAGATGAAGAAGAAAAAATCGATGAGCGCTTACTCCAAGAAGGACACAAGTATAGATAACCCTAAATAAAATTTAGGCTCACAAATGTTGACTCACACGTCAAAGATAGTTATCTGTGGAGACTATGCAGTAGGTAAAACAACTTTTGTTAAATTATTTTTAGGAGGCGAGATATCAGGGACGTATAAACCTACAATTGGAGTGGATATTGGTCGTAAAGTATTTGATGTTGATTCCCGTAAGATCGTTTTCCAAATCTGGGATCTTTCAGGGCAACAATCTTTCCAATCTATTAGACATCAATTTTACAGTCGTTCAAACGGGGCAATTCTAATTTTTGATGTTTCTCGTCGTGAAACGTATCAAAACATACCACGATGGACAAATGAGTTATTAGAACACACAGGAAAGATTCCTATTGTGCTAGTTGCAAATAAAATTGATTTACGTGATCAAATGTCTGAATTTGTGACAGCTGAAGAAGGTATCTTATTATCTAAAATTATCACAAACCAGACTGGTCTTGCCACACCAATTGTTGAGACTAGTACGATCGAGCAGCAAAACACTTTGGAACCATTTATTTTACTAGGAAAACACATTCTAGACCACTCAATAAGATAAATCAGCTCTGAAATTCCAAAAAACCTTTGAACGTTAAATTAAGAAAATAATTATTCTATACAGGGAATAATGAAATTTTTTTTCCTTATCATGGGAAAATTATTTCAAATTTGTTTGGGAAATCATGATTATCAAGAATTGGTTAGTGTGATGTATATTTACAGAATTTTAGTTCTCGCGGATATTCATGGAAACACAAAAGCTGTTTCCAAATTACTAACAACAATTCAAGAGAGTAAAATCAAAGTAGATCTTATTTTAATTGCGGGGGATCTACCTGAAACTACACCTATCCGATTGATTCTTCAATATATCTTGACTCATGGCAATCTTTCAAAGAGAAAATACACACATTGGGTTTACAAGGGACGAGGAAGAAAACAATTTGTACACGCCCAGATCAAATCTGTCAAAACTATCCTAACCTTATTAGGTTCGTTAAAAGCACCTATAGTTTATATACCTGGTAATGTAGATAGTTATGAGGTACAGCGATTGTTAAAAACATGGCCAAACACGAAAATATCTTTTTTGTGTACAACAAGGAAAAAATTCAGTAACTTACAAATAGCGGGCTATGGTGGATCAGAATTCATTCCAATACAGTATAATATTCCTTTATGTGATATGGAATTCCATCCGAACGATTTTTATTCTCGCTTGAAACCAATATTAAGAAAAAAAAGGGATATAAAAAAATCAACCGTTGACATCTTGGTCACTCATGAAGCACCCGCATTTCAATATGAAATAGAAGGGAAGATAAGGAAGGGGGGATCGACTTCCATCTCAAAACTAATAAATCATATGAAGCCTAGAATATCAATATTTGGGCATTATCATGAACTTCCTACGATTAAAAAATGGAAAAACACCATTTATTTGAATCCTGGACCATTAACTTGTTATTATTTTTCATTGATCGATATTGAAGGATCTAGAGTGAGAGTGAGTTCCAAAAAAATGATTCCTGTGAGAAATGATTATAAAAATATCATTTATTATTATCGTTTGTTAAAAACCAAGATGAATAACAATCTTGTATTCATTTAATCCTACTTTATGGACTAAATTCGAACAGTAGTTTCTAGGCGGATACCTTTCTTATCGATTGTTATTGGAACTGAAATAGGTAACAATGTACTCTTCCACGATTTCTGTACAGAAAAATTTATTGAAATTTTTCCCCCGCCGACCCTTCCAAACGAGATGTCAAATACAAAATCAGCAAGATGAGACGCAAGTACTTCTACTTCCGATCCATGTAAATTCTTAACCATTAGGATAAAATGAATCCCTGAACCTCGTTGTCTTACTATATGTTTTAGTGTTTCTATAGCTATTGATACACTTTCAATTGAATTGCTGCGGATCATTGATGATATGGAGTGGATACATGTAGAAACATTGTCATATTCCAGAATAGCCGGTACAAATACTCTCGAAAAATAACGTAATGAATCCTGGGCGTACTCAGATCCAAAATCAACACCTGGGAGTGACTGTAAGCCGATTACTGCTCCCTCGGCAGCAATTCTAGCAGTAAATGCGTCCATGAATTGCCACCTCTCTCCAGCTGCTACAAAAGGTTGAAGTTGGAAATTATAAATTGCCATTTCTTCAATAATTTCTTGTGGTCTTCCATCATATGATAAATAAATAACTTTGTCAGTTACTTTAGTTTGTAAAACCCTGAAAAGAACTTGTTGTGTAAATAATTCAAATTTAGTCCCTGGTTCTCCTAGTACAAGTATAACGCTTTTATCTGGAAGTCCAGGGTTCTCTTCTCCTCCAAGGAAAATATCCAGAGACTGAACTCCCGTCCGAATTACATTCTTGGAACTCAAACTTAACACAACTCCAATTTTTAAAAATTAACTTTTTTCATAATCTTAATATCTCTGTGTATTTTTGACATCTAAAATACTTTTAATTCGAGAAACTGAGTGAATTCAGAGGATTGAATTAAATTTTTGTGTTTTTACTAATACATATTCATTTTAAGTATTTCTTAAAATATTCATTTTCTCTAACAATGTTCTAATGTAAATATTTAAGAGTATTATAAGAGTAAATAATTGTGTTTTTTTCTATTATTTTTCAATTACTGAATCAAATAAAATGACTTAATAAGCAACACATGAGCGTTTACGATGTACGACGTTGATCCTCTTGCCCTTCCTTTTGAATTCAAGGGACATGGCTCCAAAAATGAAATTGGATGTTTACTCCTTCATTCTTTTACTGCAAGTCCAAGTGAAGTTCGTCCCTTAGGAGTTTTCTTAAGAAATTGCGGGTACTCCGGAATTGCTCCCTTACTACCTGGCCATGGAAGTGATCCAGAAGAATTAAGGCAGAAATCTTGGTTAGATTGGTACTCAAACGCGAGAGAAGGACTCTTTTATTTAATCCAGAATTATAATAAAGTGGTTGTCATTGGGGTTGCTTTAGGATCAGTACTGGCTACAATGCTAGCAGCATCTCCAGAAAGAGAGCAAATTGGCGGACTAGTTCTAATATCACCCAGTCAGCATCCTCCATCCACTTTAGTTAAGACTGTGCTTCCTTTTCTTAAATATATCAAGAAGGATTTCTCTACAGTTTCAGAGGAACATGTTAAAATGTTGAAAACATTAGATGAGGAGAGAGGCCAGTTTTATTATTCAAAAAGACCTACTGAATCTTTGATTGAACTGTACAGAGTCATTGGTTTCACAAATCGTCGTTTATCTCTTATTACTCAACCCACATTAATTATTCATAATGAAAATGATAGCTTATCCCCAGATTTCATCTTTGATCAATTAGTGAATTGTCCGTATAAGGAACGTTGGACACACAAAAAAAGAGCTCGCTGGTTTTTTTATGGAGAAGAGGCCCAAGAAGCCTTTGAAAAAATTGATAGTTTCATTGAAACATATTGTTTTAAAGAATCTAGTGAAGATTAGTACTTTCTCAAGTCAGTGAACGTTTAGGCCAAATAAAGGGGCCCTACCTAAACTTTTTAGGTATAAATCGATAAAAAAGGCTCACAATTGGAACGCTAAAGCGAATGATGAGCCAATAAGAAAAGAAAGGAAAAAACCTTGGTATCCGGGTTCCCCATACCTTTCCAGGATTAAATATATCTAGGTGATCGATTTTATTTTTTAATTGTTTCATTTCTTTTAATTGCCTTTTGAAAATTACTCCTGAATAAGGACTAAACCACAAACCACTACTATAGGGTTTACCTTTCCAATTACGAACTATCTGTATTATATCAAAGAATCTCAACCAGTGAAAAGTATAGGGCAATGAACCAATTACTGGAAGAGCTTTATTTCTCATGTCGGTAGGAAACCAAACAAAAACAATGCAATAGTCATCAGACGTGGAGAGAAGCTCTAAAGCATATATCTCCTGATCATAACGTTTTAATAGCGCCTTAATTATCTTATCCAAATAAATTGTAGGTACAAGTACCTCAACTACTATTAAGGAAGGCCCCTTACGTTTTAATCTAATTGTTTTAAAGCGTTCCTTCCAAAATTTTTCACTTAATTCTTTGGGAAGTTCAAAAAGATGATATTTTTGGGTAATATCACTAAACTTATCTTGATTCCAATCCTCCTCCTGAAAGCTCAATGATATAACACCTCCTGTATATTCTCTTGATTCCCAAGCTGATTGATTTTGTGTTGTATTCTTCCATAATAAAGTTTTATGGTCATCATATCTTAAAAAAAAGGGTTGAAGGTCTTGATAAGCTGAAATTGCTTTGATTAATTGATTTTGATGAGAGGATGAAACAGCCATATGAATCATATTTGAAAGGTCTTTAACTTTCAAAGTAATTTTCCAGAGAATACCTAATCTTCCACAAGAACCAATAAAAATATCTGGATTCTGAAGCTGAAATTCTTTCCCCTCAGTCCCAAGTACAGTTATGTTTAAAACGCTTTGATTAACACTTCCAAATTTTGCAGATCCTACACCGTAACCCCCTTGAGCCACCCACCCACCAATTGTTGATGATGGCCCAGATGAGGGGTAAGATTGGAGTGTTAAACCTTGGGATTCTAAAAATTTACGAAGATGTTCCCAAGTAACTCCACACTCTACTTCAACTGTTTTCTCTTCCTTATTTATCTCTACAATTTCCTCAAAATTTGTCAGGATAACAATTATTCCATTTTTTATAGGTAGGGTCCCACCATATCCAGAAGTTCCTGCTCCACGAGGAATAAGTGGAATACGGTATTTTTCGCAAAGATGTATTATCGCTTTTAACTCTGTAATTTCTTTGGGCTGAATTATTGCTAGACAATTCATGTTAAAAAGTAAACGTGCAATTCTGGGCACATCACCTATATCTCTACCATAAAGTAGTCTCTCATATTTCTTTATGAAAACCGTTATTCCTGCCTCTTGGAGGTCTAAAAGATCTGTTTGAATTTGTTTCCGCTGTTTTTTCAAAACTAGAAAGTAGATTATTGGCATAAAACCTCCCAATAACATAATTAAAACCCCTATTGCCTCATATACTTCACTCACAGCTAATTCTGGTAACAACATAAGTGGAAGGAAAAAATATAGAAATATGAGCACCAAGGATATTATAAACCACGTAAAAAGTTTGTCATAAGTACGCAAATAGGCTTCACTCCAGTGAGAAGGAGAATCATTGGGATTATTGAGTCATATTTAAGGGGAAACATTTTCTGAATATGCTATAAACATTTTTGCTTGCTTCAGAAAGAGGCTTTTAAAAACATTTGATCCATGATTCAACTGATTAATTGAATTCGTGAATAATAACATCACACAGAAAAAACTGGAAAAAAAGGATCAAAACCCTAGGCATCGGATAATAATGACGAAAGATTCGATAAGATACATTATGTTTGATTTCGATGGAACTATTGTTGATTCAATGCCTTTTTTAGAAAATAATGCAATCTATCTTCTGACAAATCATTATGGATTTTCCCCAACCGAAGCGAGAATAAAATATCGAAAAACAACTGGACTACCTTTCGTTCAACAAATGGAGATCATTGCACCAACTGAAGATAATACTGTAATCGTTGATGAATTTGAAAAATTAAAACTAGAACGAATTTTTGAACAAAAACTCTTTGCAGAATCATATAAAGTACTGACAGAATTGAAGAGGCTTGGATATTTTTTAGGAATATCAAGTGGAACCATTGAATCAATAATTATAGAATATCTTAGGAAAAAAGGCATGGATATAGTTGATGATATTCTTGGATGGAGACAAGGATTTGAAAAAGGTAAGCATCACTTCGATTTTGTCAAATTGAAATACAATCTATTAAGCTCCGAAATTTTATTTGTTGGGGATTCTTTAAATGATGCAATACGCGCTAGAGGAAACAATATTCAGTTTATCGGAAGAGTAGGTATGTTTAAACTTGAGGATTTCCAAAAAATCATTCCAAACACACTTGTTATTAACACATTAACCGAGATTATTCACATTTTACCAACACTCTAAAGGAGAATTAGTATGAATCTCAATTCAAAATATATTACTGGGTTTATAATTGTTGTTGCGACTGGTATTGGTTTATTTTCTCCCATTGGATTTCTAATTGGATATATGATTTTAGGAGAGGATGCCTTTATTGCTTTACCTTATCTTGTACTTGGTATCATTTCAACAATGATTGGAATTATATTTATTAACTCTTTATTCTCTCCAGAAAGAATAAGAGGATACAAAGCAGAATATGAGGTTTCCCCAGATCTGACCCATTTTGAAGTGGTTAAAACTTATCCCGATAGTGGACCAAAGCATCCGAAAGTTCCAGAAGTAGCTTATTGCAGTGCTTGTGGAAAAAAGGTTTTCAAACCATTTCAATGTTCTAGATGTGGACAAATCCTATGTGGAAGTCACTTTCTTGCGGGAAGTCACATCTGTAAGGATGAGATATAGTTGAGTCAAAAACCTAATTGGGAAAAAGAATTTACCAAAAAAGGCATCCTAGATAGACTCCATTTATCTGTTCAGGAGATATCAGAATTAGGAATTAGTTGGATAATTATAAGTTTTGTCATTCTCTTTCTTAGAGGAACTCTGAATACAATTATTCAAGAAGGAAAGATTCCAACTGAACTGTTGATCTATTTATTTGTCCTAGGAATAAGTTTTTTTGCCCACGAGTTATCTCACAAATTCATTGCAATTAAATATGGCGCAAGAGCTTATTACAAACTAAGTAAAGAAGCAGTATTTCTGATGATGGTTAGCCTTATTGTTGGTTTCCCAATTTTAGCAACTGGTGCAGTTTTTTGGTGGGGAGAAGCCACAGCATCTCCTGGAATTCGTGGTAGAGTTTCCGCTTCTGGGCCAATAACTAATTTTATACTAGCAGGACTGTTTATGTTTCTACAAGGAGTTGGTTTGCTTTTTAATATTACTGTGATTATTATGATTGGGTCTGCTGGAGTATGGTTGAATGTTTTTCTAGGAGTTTTCAACCTTCTTCCTATAGGTGTCTTAGATGGAGCAAAAGTCTTAGCATGGGATCCAAAAATTTGGATTTCTTTAATTGGGAGTTTAATAGCTCTTGGATTTTTTGGTATATTCTTATTTTAGATTTCTTCTATTCAATAATAGAAGACCATGGATAACGTTTACTAATCTCTTGAAGTAATCGGGCCACTTTCCTCTCTTCAAAAGTCTCTTGGTAAGATAAACATAAGACTAATCCCCCACGGGTTCTCTTAAATCTCTGATACATTGTTTTCACGGTGTTCACAACATCATAAACAATTAATAGCTTTGCTTGGGGGATATCAAGGTCTCTCTCACCCACAGATGTTATTACTAAAACAGATTTTCCTTCTAATTCCTTAAAACTATTTAAAATGGATATTTTGTCTCGAACTTTGCCGGTTATACGAAAGGTAGCAATACCCATCTTTTGAATTTCTTCATCCAGTTTTTGGGCTGTATCCAAAAATGAGCATAATACAACTGTTTTAGAATTTGGTGGTTGATCATTAATAATTTGGAGTAATGTACTAGTTTTGGAATTGTGTTCTGGTAAAGCTTGGATAATATCTTTTGTTATTCCAAATTTCTTCAAACGGTAGAGAAATTTCCGATACTTTTGTACCTGCATTGCAGTACAGTATTTTCGTATTAATAGCAGTCCTTGATACTTTTGATTATCCCCAGATTCAGTATCCAACATACCAGAAACAAGAGCATACTCGGAGGAAGGAATAAATTCAAGAAGTGTTGGTCGTTCCTCCATGGTTTCGTTTATGATTTCCTGACGTAAATTCTCTATAGCATGATCTATCAATTTTAGAACCAATCGTAATTCAGGGCTTGGTTTAACGTGATATTGCCGAATATATGTATTTTGAATGTAATTTTGGATATCAGTATGTGCTAAAAGAGAATCCATCCGAATGATATGTAATACTGGAATTCTCTTATCGAGTGCAACGAGTTCTTCTTGCAGTTCAATAGTATCTCTTCTTTCATTATAGAAAATATGTTTATCACGAATAGTGCCCGTCATACCAACAATCCAAGAATTTAAATTTACAAAATAAGGAATGAGAGTGTTGTAGGGATAAATCAGTAACCTCGAATCCCCATGACGTCGAACTATTTTATCTACTTCATTAATAATGATTCCATCAAATTTTGGCTTTATAGTTAGTTTATTGAAAGCATTTAAAAATGTTTGAGGGGTGGATGCTACGATTTGAGCATCTTCAAGAATTTTTTGTCGAATAAATCCAGGAGTTTGGCTAGAAAAACTTTGAAACTCAGAATTTACAAAACCACCATAGTGTTCCTTGAAGTAGTGAATTGTTTCAGAATAACTTATTGTTGAATGCAACAGAAGAAGAACTTTCTTATCTTTAAGAATATCCTTAATGAGTAAATATGTGAGAACACGTTTTCCCAATCCCGTATCAACTTCAACGATAGTATTATATCCTTGAATATAATTATCTTTCAGCATCTCTAATATTTTGTGCTGATACTGTCTCTGCTGAATAATACTATTCATTGATTAATCGTCTACCAAGCCAAAATAATTAATTATAAAAGTGATTATAAAACTACAAGATAGTAATAATATTTGAAACCATGTTAAAAATTAAAAATCTTTTGTGATATAATTCGTTTTGTATTTGATGTTTATGTTATCAGATTTGTATTTAAAATAGGGCTTAAATTGAAGAGGTTCGGGTATATTGTATATCAGTATCCAGATTAGTATAAACTATTGAGGAAGTAATGAAAATTGCTAATGATCTAAATCCAGAAGCCACTAAAAGTGCTTTAGATGAATTAAAAAAAAGAAATTTGATATAACGAAAAGATTCAGGTAAAAAAACCAACAAAAATGATTAATATGCAGAGTACTACATTAAACGATATTAATGACTTTGTTTTATATAAACAACATTTAATAGATTATTCAACAAGTCAAGACCTTATTAAAGTAATAAAAGATATTGGTGGGCTGCATGCAACTAGTTCGACAACTCCATACCTTTCCTTGTTCGCTAGAACCAGAGATTTTACACCAGAAAAGTTAGATAATGCATTATATATTAATAAAAGCCTTGGAAAAATAAGAGGCATTAGAAAAACTCTATATATCTTTCCTAAAGAAATAATCCCAATAGTTTCTATTGCAACAAACAATTTAGTTTTAAATCAATCAAAAAGAGCTTTAGAATTTCGAGGGATCTCCTCAGAGGAGTACAAAGAAATTTCGGAATTGGTACTAAAAAAAATCGCCGATAAAGGAGAAATGACCGCCTCTGAAATTAAGAAAGCTCTAAAAACTGAACAAAATATCTCTTATATTTTATATCATATGTGTGACCAGAAATTACTAATAAGAGCTAAACCACGAAAGTATTCACTTTTTAGCACATATTTTCCAGATCTGGAATTATCAGAGTGGAATGAACAACAAGCAATAATCAAATTAGTTCAACACTATTTAAACGCCTTTGGTCCTGCTTCTCAAGAGGATATTGCATGGTGGACTGGGTTGGGAAAAATAACTATTCTTAATGCATTGAATCATTTTCAAGATAAAATCGTTTATATTGATATTTCGGATTTGAATAAGAATCTCCTCATACTACAAACAGATACTGCTTTCTTGAGGAAAAAGCTTTCTTTTAGAAAAAGTAATGTCAATTTGTTGCCAGCTTTGGATCCTTTTTTAATGGGTTATAAAGAACGTGAAAGATTAATTCACTCTAAATACTACAGTTATGTTTTTGATCGTACGGGGAATGCTACATCTACAATTTTACTCAATGGTCAAGTAATTGGAATCTGGGACATTTTAAAAGAAAAAAATCCAATAATAAAGTTATTTCTCTTTGAAGCAACTGAAGAAGCTATATTGAGTGATATTTTGTTGAAAGCTAAGAGAATCGGTGAGTTCATTACCTTTAAGGAAGTACTCATAAAGATATGTGATTCAATGATCCCATTAAATAGAAAGACTGCAGGATCGGTTATGTCACCACTCAAGGAGTGCTGATTCTTTATTAATCCGATGAAAGTTATTCAAGTGAGGAGAATACGTAAAATGGGTATTAAAAGTCTTGGAAAATATCATTTATGGTCTGGAAATGAATCTAGAAGACTATTAAGATCACTAAAAGAGGAAGAATTTAAAATTATTCCAGATCCCTTATTAGGAAGTATTAGAGACAAGATTGAACACATTATTCTAGCAATAGAATCTTGCTTTAACCAAATTTCAGATAAATCTTCATCTTTTGAAGAAATAGTAAACCGTCTTAAATCTATGTCCAATAAAGAGTTATTAGACCATTGGGAATCTCGTGATACTGAAATCGCCAATGCATTACAACAAGAAAACCAAGGTAAAGTAACAATTCAAAGAATGGACACTAGCTCTTTTATTCTAAATTTAGATGATTTCTATCTCCAATATATTTTACATACCGTGTACCATCGGGGTCAGCTTAACTATATTCTTAGAAAGATGAATAGGGAGAGAATTGATGCAGATTATCTCTTTTACTTCGATGAATTGAATATTCAAGAAAATAATTTGTAGGAGAATAAAAATGATTCTGTACCGACGAGCTGGCATTAAAGACATAGATTCATTGGTTCAATTCAGGGTCGCTTTGTTTGAGGAGATGGGGCTAATAGATGGAAATTTAAATTTAGACTCCTTTCAAGAAGCTTGTAAAGACTATTTTAGTAAATTTATCTCCAAAGAGGAATTCCTATCATGGGTTGCAGAAAATAAAGGTGAAATAATCGCAACAAGTGGATTAGTTTTTTTTCAAAAACCTCCTTCACCTGGTAATAACTCTGGAAGAGAAGCGTACATTATGAATATGTATACACTGCCTGGTTGGCGGAGTAAAGGAATAGCATCGAAACTGTTAGAGGAAATCATTAAATTCTTAAAAAAGAATGAAATAACTAATGTAAGTTTACATACAACAGAAATTGGAAGAAGTGTGTACGAAAAAACAGGTTTTTATCTAACAAACACAGAAATGAAATTATCAACTGAAGAATAGGATTAAAAACTCTCATATTCAGTTCTTTTAATAATCTCATTCTGTAATTCTGGTATCAGGTCAACAAAATAATCGCTGTAACCTGCAACACGTACTATTAAATCACGATACCTTTCAGGATTCATCTGGGCCTTTCTTAAAGTATCAGCAGTAACTACATTAAATTGAATATGGTGATTGTCAAGTTTGAAATGAGTACGGACAAGATGCATCATTTTTTCAATCCCTTCATCTGTGGCTAAAAGTGCTGGAGTAAATTTTTGATTTAGGAGAGTCCCTCCAGTCCTTAAGTGATCAATTTTTGATACAGATTTTATCACTGCAGTAGGTCCTTTCCTATCTGCTCCCTGAACAGGAGAAATCCCTTCGGAGAGGGGTTCTCTATTCTTTTTTCCATCAGGCATAGCGCCAGTTTTTTGTCCAAAATATATATGAACAGTTGTAGGAAGAAGATTTATCCTATGATGGCCCCCCTTAGTATTAGGCCGTCCATCAACAGCATTAAAATAACTCTCGAAAATCTGTGTTGTGATAGAATCAGCATAATCATCATCATTTCCATATTTAGGTGTTTCATTAAGTAAACGACTTCTAATATCTTCAAATCCTTCGAAGTTCGCTTTTAAAGCCTGAAGAAGTTCGTTCATATTAATAAGGTCATGATCAAATATATTATATTTTATTGCGGTTAAAGAATCAGTTATACTACCTAATCCTACACCTTGGATATATGATGTATTATATCTAGCCCCTCCAGCATTATAATCTTTCCCATTAACTATACAATCATCAATCAACAAGGAAAGAAAAGGAGCTGGCATATATTTTGCATAAATCCTTTCAATGATGTTATTTCCTTTGATTTTAATATTAATGAAGTGATTCAACTGCTTCTCATAGGCATCATAGAACTCTTCAAAATTCTGGAAGGAAACGGGATCACCAGTAATTAAACCAATTTCTCTTCCTGTTCTGGGATCAACACCGTTATTCAAAGTAATTTCAAGAATCTTTGGCAGATTAAAATAACCAGTTAATATGTAACATTCTGTTCCGAATGCACCAGTCTCCACGCATCCACTAGCTCCACCCTTCCTTGCATCTCTCAGAGATTTCCCCTGGCGAATCATTTCTTGGATAATGGCCTCAGTATTGAAAATTGAGGGCTGACCATATCCAGTTTTAATAATCTTGAAAGCTCTTCTAAGTAGGCGATTGGGACCCTTTTTACTCAACTGAACCATAGAACTAGGCTGCAACAACCGCATCTCTTCAATAACATCCAGTAATAAATAAGAGAGTTCATTTGTCGCATCAGATCCATCCTCCTTTACTCCTCCAATGTTAATTAATGAGAAATCAGTGTAAGTATTGCTTTCTTGAGCGGTTACACCAACTTTTGGGGGAGCTGGCTGAGAATTGAACTTAATCCAAAATGCTTGAAGAAGTTCTGTTGCCTTCTCTTCAGACAAAATCCCCTCCTCAAGCTCTTTTTTGTAAAAGGGGTAAAGATGTTGATCCAACCTCCCAGGATTGAAAGAATCCCATGTATTTAATTCAATTGTAACTCCTAGGTGAACGAACCAGTAATACTGTAAAGCTTCCCAAAATGTTCGTGGGGAGTGGGCAGGAACCCAATGACAAATTTCTGACATTTTTAATAATTCTTGAGAACGAAATTCATCTTTCTCCTCTTTGGCGAGTTCCTTTAATGCTTTTGAATAACGATTAGCAAAAGAAATTAGTGCATCTGCAGCAATGTCCATTGCCTCTAATTCTTCTTTTTTATCAAAGGCTTCACGGTCATTGTAAAAATCTAAACTTTCTATAGATTGTTTAATATCTTTCTTGAGATGCAGAAATCCTTTCTGATAGATCTTCTCCCCCAGAACTGTATGTCCAGGAGCTCTTTGTTCTTGAAATTCTGTAAATACACCCGCTTTATAAGCAGCTTTCCATTCTTCCGAAACTGATCTAAAAATTATGTCCCTGATAGATTTACCATTCTTCCAAAACGGAATGATGGTTTTAGTATAAGTATTCTGTGTTTCTTTACTAACCATAAATGATATTTTTTCTCTAGAATTTAGTATTTCAAGATCTTTCATGCTATGAACACATAATTCTGGATAGGTAGGCGCAGCTTTTGATTCCGATCCTTTTTCCCCCACAATCAACTCCCCGTCATTAATGCATATTGTCTTATTCTCTAAGATATATTTGAAGGCTAGGGCCCTCTTTACAGGGATTGAAACTCTGTCAGCAATCTCACTTTGGTAAAATTGCGAAATTAAAATTGCCCTTTCAGGATCTAACCAAGGTTTAGCTTTTAAGCTCTGTTCACGTAATTTTCGAATACGTTCGTTCATTTCTTAACCTCCGAGCTTACTGACAAATCCCAGCTCGCTAAAAATGTCTAAAATTTGATTCAGCCTTTCTGTTGATGGGGGATTCAGATTTAGCATTTTATTTTCCCGATTCAACTTTTTATATTTATTAAAACCGCTTTTATGAAAAGGAAGAAGATCAATTTCTTTAATTGTTTGAAGCTTGGATAACCATTCAGTCATTTGCCTAACATTCTCTTCTGTTTCGGTAATTCCTGTTATGACTGGAAAACGGATAATAATATTTGCACCTATACTATCGAGCTTCTTTAAATTAGCTAATATTGGTAGAACTGACACTCCAGTATATTTAAGATGTTTTTTATCATCTATCATCTTTAGATCATATAAAAATAAATCTACATTATCCTTTATTTTTTCAATAACCTTCCATGAAGCATATCCACACGTATCGAGAATTGTTGAAAGTTCTCGTTTCTGACAGGCAATTAACAGGTGTTCCAGGAAAACAGGCTGCATTAATGGTTCCCCACCAGAAAAAGTAATACCTCCACCAGATTCATCATAAAAAATTAGATCTTTTTCTATTTCAACTAATACCTCTTTAACACCTACCACTCGTCCAACTAGCTCTTTCTTCTGATTTTTCCATATTATTTCAGAGTTTGGGTTCTGGCCTTCTGGGTTATGGCACCACCAGCAGTTTAATGGACAACCCTTTAAAAATATAGTTGTACGTATTCCAGGGCCATCGTGAATGGCAAATTTCTTTATGTCGAAGATTATTCCTTTCGTTTCAATCACTTCGAATCCTTTTTAAGAAGATTTGGATTCATTATGAACTCCGATATTAAATTTGATTTAACTTATTCTTTATGATTTCCCTTTTTAATTAAAATAAATATAGCGGTTTTAAAAAGAAAGTTAGATGATTAATGATGTCGATAATCGCTACACCAATAACTCATAAGGTTATGATAAGATCAGACCAAACAAAAGTCTTTGATAGCCTGACAACCGCAGATGGATTAGATGGATGGTTTACTAAGGGAGCTCAAGTTGACCGTAGACCTGGAGGTAGAATTATCTTTAAATGGGTAGATTGGGGAGTCGATAAAATGAATACTCAAGCAACTTGTCCGATTGTAGAAGTCAAAATCCCTGAACGTATTGTGTTTAGATGGTGGGAAGATCATTATACAACAGTTGAGATAGACTTCATTGAAGTAGAAGAAGGGACTGTTGTTAATCTCAAAGAATATGGTTACGCAAATACAATAGAAGGGCACCAACGTTGTCTTGAGTGTGCAGTTGGATGGGGAGAAGCATTAACCCTCCTTAAATTCTATTGTGAATATGGATTAAGATATTGATAAACTATGAAAGATAAATATACTTGATATCACAAGTGATTGCGCCCCTAGGGATGTTTTTAATTTTGGTTAATTTTTAAATATAAATGGATGATTATCGCTCCTTCATCATGTTGTCTATCTGAGTAATATATTTTTGAAGCTCATCATCAGGATGGATAACAGTTGCCTTTCTTCTTTGAATTCTTCGTCCAATATTCCAACCAAGGACTGCAAGAAAGACAAAGAAGAAAATAATAATATTAGTATAGAAAAGAATAAGCATTATCACACTTGACAAAGCTACGGTGATAATAAACAGTAATGGATGTTCTTGTTTCTTAGACATATGATTTTATCCCCAAAAAGGGAATCACTTGCTTTAACTTGAAAGCCATATATTCTCAGACTTATGAATTTATTATTTGCCTAAATATAGTATCTTTTACGTTTAAAAATAGTTTTAGAGAATTTTTTAAACACTATGCTTTTACACAGATTCTGTCTTTGATATTATTTAATACCTGAAGAGTGAATTTATGAGTAAACCAAAACCAGAAATTACTGTTTTTGATCCACATACTGCTTCTGATGATTTATGGAAAAAATTATTCGATTTTTACGAGAAGATCCTTTTAGAAATCTTTCCTGATGACCCCTTACCGTCGAGAGAAAGAATTAAGAAAAATTTACAAAATCCCGACCCTAATTTCAAGAATTACAGATGGATGATCCATTCTAAAGAAAAAGATAAAGTGATTGGATATGGGAAAGTTTCAATTTACGATAGATCAGCTCCTGCTTACAAAATGAATAAGCACATCGCTTTCTGTGATCTATCTATTGATAAGAAGCACCGAAGGCTTAGATTAGGTTCCGAATTACTAAAAATTCAAGTAAACAAAGTAAAAGAGGAAGGAAAAATGATAATTCAAGGAGGAAGCCATTTGAAAACTGGGAAAGCGTTTTGTGAACAATATGGGGGGAAAATTGCGTTAACAGAAGAAGAATCTCGATTATCGCTGGATGAGGTTGATTGGAAGATAGTAAATGAATGGATAACCAAAGGATCACAGCGTACTGAGGGAGTGACTATTGCGCAATTTGAAATCGTACCAGAAGAAGACATAGAAGAGTATTGTAAGTTATTTACTGAAACACTTAACCAAGTTCCAAAAGGGGAACTTGAATGGGAAGAGGTTGAAACTCCTGTAACAAGAAGAATTAGAGAAAAGCATTCTAAAATATTAAACCAAACTTGGACTACAATAATATCCAAAGAGAAAGATGGAGTAATAAGTGGATTAACAGAGACATTCTACCAACCAGATCAGGCAACCCTCTTATATCAAGGTCTTACAGGAGTTAAAAAGGAATATCGAGGTCGTGGGTTGGGAAAATGGTTGAAAGCAGAAATGTTAACTTATGCTAGGAAAATGTTTCCAGAGGTAAGATTTGTTGCTACGGATTTTGCAATCATTAATAAACCTATGATAGCAATCAATAAACAGTTAGGCTTCAGAAAATATAAGATATGGAATGGATACAAGTTCAATGTAGAAGAATTGCATAAATTATTGCACTCTAATGATTAACATGAATAATCCAAAAGATACTTGATTGATCAATTTCCTTAATCTCTGTTTTTAAACCTAATTTCATTGATAAAAGGGAGAAATATTCTGGTGTATAAGTTGTTGCTTTAAACCCATCTTTGCAAATAATTTCACCTTTTTTGGACTTTTCCAAATCTATTTCCCCGAGTAATCCATTTTTAGATTGTTGAATAAACCAATTAAGTCGCTCCTCCCAGATTTTTTCTGAATAACTAGAGAATAATACCTTACCTCCAGGTTTAGTGACTCTAATGCTTTCCTTAATTGTTTCATTGGGATCACCTTTGAAGGCGGAAAGACCATTCTGGATCGCTATAACCATATCAAAAACTTGGTCAGCAAAAGCTAATGATTGAGCATTCATAATTTGTAATTTAACATTAGATAAATCAGTTAAGAATTCCTGTGCAAGAATAATACTTGCTTCTGATATATCAATACCATATACAGTCTGTGCTTTCTTAGAAAGTCTTCCTAAAACTCTCCCATATCCACAACCAAGTTCAAGAACTGTATCTGATGGAATAATTTGTCCCAAAACATATTGGATTTCAGCTTCTAAGTATTGCTTGATTCTTGGTGATGCAATCTCATAACAACGCTTCAAACGTAATGCAGAGAGTTTTTTAGAGTAGTATTCTTTCTCAATCATTTCCTTGCCCAAGACAATATTTAACTTAAGAATTCATTCCAGATTTATAAACACGTCCAGAAATGTTCGTATTTTTTCAGATTAGGCCGTCTAATGGCGAGTTCTTCCATTTCTAAATCATATTGCAAGAGTTGACAATGACGGGCTTTTGTTACAATTATTTTAGTGTAATCAGCAACCGCTGAGTCTTCATGTAACTCATTCATACTTATCCATCTAATATCATTAATTTCTTCATCTGCTCTTACTAGAGGTTTTGGTTCAGATTCCAATTGACAGAGGAAAATGCAATAAAGATCGGTCAGATTATCTATTGTACGCACCATACTTCTAACTCCTATGATTCCAAGTGGCCTAATATTCTGTCCAGTCTCCTCTAGAATTTCCCTTTTTATTGCCTCTCGTAATGTCTCCCCTGGATCAACTAAGCCCCCTGGAATTAGCCATCTACCTTTTGCAGGGCCATAATTCAGTTTAACAAGTAGTACTCTAGTATTGTGAAATATAACCCCTCCAACCCCAATAAAATGACACGCGACTTCTTTGGGATAGGACATAATTGTTACACCTGTATTTAAGTTAAAATGATCTTCAAGTAAACAAGGAGTATTAATATATAATGAAATAATCCCTACTATTAAAAATTCCAAGTATCAATTCATTTTATAGTCTTGATAACATCATTAACATCCTTTAAAACCTGTTTTACCGAAGTTGTAACATTTCCTGTATTAGTGGTAATATTCATAGAGAGTGAATCGGCAGCGGTCTCGATGCTATTATTAATCTCTTCGAACTTAACATCAAGATTACGACGTTGATCATCTATTGCTTCTCGACCCTTTCGGTTTGCGTTGACAAACAAATCAAGACTTTGTTGTTGATTATCAAAAAACTTTGTGAATTTTTCCTGGAGATTATTTTGATATTCAGTGAGAGTTTCCAAATGTTTATCTAGTTCTTGAGTAGAATTTGAACGGAATTTCGCAACGGATAGTTTATGTTCATCCTCTAGTCCTTCAATGAGTTCTTTAGTACTCTGCTCACTGATACTGATACTTTCATCAAGTTTCTGATTAGTTTCTCCGACAATGGAATGAATAGTGGTCATTCCATCCTGTTCAATAGCAATTGCCTGTTTTCTAAGGTCGTCAAAAGCAGTAGAACTTGTTCTTGATATTTCTGATTTCTTTCCTTCAATATATTCACGATTGGATTCAATATGATCTTCAGCAGCTGGAGAAATACTGCTAATGGTGGTAACCAATTCACTTTGTTTCGTTCGCAAAGCTGCTCGAACATCAGTAAGTGTAGTCTCTATATTTTTTTCCTGTCCCGCTTGTAGGGTTCTAAAAGACTCATTAACAGTGTTCCTTAGTTGATTAAGTGTCGAACTGTTTTTATCAACTGTCTCAGAGATATTCTTCTGTGTTGAATCAAAAAAGTCAAGAAGAGAAACATCAAGATCAGTAGCGGTTTTTTGGAGTTTAGAGTTGGTTGTTGTTGTATATTGTTCCAGAGAAGTAACTATTTTACTGAATCTTTCTTCGATAGCAGCAATTAAACTTGTGTAAATGCTCTCTCGACTGTTTTCATATTCATCAGAAATTTGGGATAATACTCCTGAAAGGTGTTGTTCAAGCTGCTTCCCGATCCCACCTATTTTATTCAAATTACTTACAAGAAGACTGCTTAAGCTTTCTCTCATCTCATCACGAGCACTTGTTAACCGGGAAATGAGAGCATCAATTTGATTGATAATCGAGTCCTGAAATTTCGTAAAAGAAAGGGTAATATTATCAATTTCATTATAAAGATTGGTTTTTAATTGGTTTTCTAATTCAGCTAATAGATTATTTTGAGATAATTCACTGGTTTCCAAGGCTTTCTGAAAAGAACCTATAGTAGTTTCTTTAACAGATGAAAGAGATTCTATTTCTGTATCTTGAATTGTTTTCCAGTCTTCCCTTGATTCCAATAGTTGATTCTCAATTCTTGTTTTGACATCCGATTTTGTTTTTGTAATTAAATCCTTAATAGCTGACTGCATCTGTTCATTCGTTGATTTTTGATTAGAAAGACTTTCCTCAAGATTATTCATTACACCATCAATACTTGCTAGTAAATCCTCTTTGGCTATCTCTAGACGACCCACAGACTCGCTGACTGTACTAGTAAAGATTGCATCCACATTTGTTTCTTTGGAATCACTTAGATCTCTAATTTTTGATTGAAAATCATCTAATGATTCTAAGAAATAAGTAGCAATATTTTCGGTCATCTCTCGCTGATTAGCACTTTCACTTTCAACTGTACTAACAATATCACGTTGAATTTGGGCTAATTTACTAGAAATAGATTTTTCAAATTCAGTTATCTGAGCTCGTTGGTTGGAATAAATATCACTTAATCCAGTGTTAATTTTTCTCCCCATTTGTGAATAGATTGTAGAAACGTCTTCTTCCTGTTTAGTAGATAATTCAATAACTGATTTCTGTAATCCCTCTATACTAGAGTTAACCTGTCCTAACAAGCCATCCAATCGGCTACTTAAAGCTCCTTTCTCCGAGACTAGGGTTCTTTTCTTGTAATCCTCTAGTTCTTTCGTTAAATTATCGATATTATCCATTAATAAGTTAATTTCAGAAAGAGTTTTTGACTTAGATTGGTTCAATGAACTGGTAAAACTTTCCACTGCTTTTTTACTTTCTTTTTGAAAATTTAAAACTCTTTGCTGAATCTGAGTGTTTTCGCTTTCTATTTTTATTTTTTGATCTTGAATTTCACTAATTTTATCATTTTGTTCTGTACTCATAACTTCTCACCCGTTTCAATTATTAATCTCTGTTGGAGATTTTACTATTCTTGGTTTGAGATTTTTTTGAAGTGATTTAAAGAAAGATGCCTCTGCATCTGATGAATATGTCTTAATTGCCTTACTAACAGCATCAGTTGCTGAATTGATGTCATCTGCTCCTTCAAATAATTTAAAAGCGTGATAGTATGATGATCGGGCTAATTCTAATTGGTGTTGCTTATCATATTTTTCAGCATTTTGAAGATAAATCATTGCAGTTCGCTGACTGATATCTTTACGTTTCCTCTCATTCTTTACTAAACGATATGCTTCCAGAGATTTTCGATAAAGTGCAATTGTATATGGAAGTTTCTCTTGATTATAGAACTCTCGGGCACATTCCTCAAAGAAAAGACCACAACCCTCCACATCCTTCGCCATCCGTAAAAAATTACCTGTAAGTAAAGCTAAACGATAAGCTTCAAAGAATTTTCTGGTTTCAAAAGCACTTTGAAAAAGGGATTTTGTACGATTTGGTATAGATTTATCTTCTAATCGTCCTGCAGAGAATGAAGCCTGTTCTAACCGTTCCAAAACCTTTGGATTGATCTCAAATCCCATCATCATATCTGTTTCTAGAATTTGGAGTAATAGACCTGCCTCAGCTTTTAAATCCACAACTGAAAGACCTGAACCTAGCAGAGTAAAAGATGCATAACTTGATAATTGATAATAATCTCCGTGTTTAGATATTAATCCTTTGGTTTCTAAGCTGCTGAGGTTACTACTTGGAATCTTGGCTGAGTCAAATACTTCTTGAGAAACAGCATTACGAGGGGATCCTAGCATAAGTTGGAGTACTTCATTTTCCCCCTCATTAATTTTAAGTATTTCCTGAAGAAAAGAGCGAAGAGCAAAGGTACGGACGAAAGGTTGAGCCATCTCTTTAATTGTTCTTTCGTTGTCATCTAAATCCTCCTGCTTAATTTTGTCTTCAACCCAATGGATCACATCTACAATGAAAACAAGATTGAAAGGGGAGCGATCACTTTGTTTCACTAACTCATCTCGTAATTGACTACTACTTCGTAATGTTCCGCGAGCGATCTTAGAGATTAAGAGCTTTGAATCAGAAAAATCTAACTTATCTAAGACAAAATACTCACTAATTTGAACAAGTTCTTTTATCTCTTCAGCATTGTATTCTTGGCAAGTACCAATAAACAATACTTGTGGAAACCTACTCTGTAGAACTTTTATTAGAGCTTGAAAACCCTCAATAACATATTTTTGCCCGGAATCTAGAATTCTATCTAGTGGATCTAAAGCAACTACAATAGGAGATTTAATGGGGCGATGAGTTAGATTATTAGAAAAGCTACTGATGATTTCAGACATTTTTGATTTAGGAGTAAAAGCTTTTATTGATTCCTCTTTAGATTTCTTAAAGAACCCTGTTTTTTCTTCCGTCAAATGAGGGGAAATCGCCTGATATATGTCACGAAAGAGATATTGATTCATTTTCCCTCCCATTCCAATACTAACAGGAACAAAAATCATCATCTCATTCTTTACAATTTCACCAAATACTTTCAACAGACTTGTTTTCCCAATTCCAGGTGACCCAGATATGAGAATGAAATTTCCTTTGAGATTATTCTCTTTAAAATCGGCCAAAATCGCTTCAAATCGTTTTTCATGGCTTCGCCGCCCCACAACTAAGTGAGGTTCACTTGGTTTCAAAAAATTATCATACGAGCTCATCTGGAGGTAACCTCGATTGCAAGAACTAGTTTTTATTTCAGTTATAAAAAATTTCACAATGATGTGGATTCACCTCTACTACTGTTCATAAAGATGAAATAGATCAAAATAAGTAGTGGTTTATAATATGGAGAAATAACTATGAATGAAGGACTTGGTACCTCCTATGATCATCGGGGCCTCGAAGAAGAAATCTATGAATGGTGGGAAGGAAATGGATTTTTTAGACCTGAAAAGCAAATCGAATTGGGATTAGTGGATAGACATAAGAGCCCCCGATTTTGTATTACAATTCCATTGCCAAATGTAACTGGTCAGCTTCATCTTGGTCATGCAGTTACAATTTCTATTGAAGATTTTATGACACGATTCGCGCGTATGCAACAAAAGGAAGCTTTATTTATCCCTGGTACGGATCACGCAGGAATTGCAACCCAAAATGTAGTCGAAAGGGAACTATTGAAACAGGGAATTAAAAGAAAGGATTTAGGACGAGAGAAATTCATCGAAAAAGTCTGGGAATGGAAGGAAAAATATCATACACGGATAACAGAACAATCAAAACGGATGGGGATGAGTAGCGATTGGAACAGAGAAAGATTCACGCTTGACTCGGTTTGTACACGAGCTGTTCGTGAAGCATTCTACCGTTTATATTCAAAAGGATTGATCTATAGAGGGGAATATATGGTTAATTGGTGCCCTCGTTGTGAATCTGCAATTTCTGATCTAGAAACAATATCTGGGGAGAAGGCAAGTCAGTTATGGTACATCAAATATCCAATCGTGGATGAGGATTGGAAAAAGCCACTAGCTGAGTGGGGGAGTGGTAAGTGGGCTGAAGGAGCACCAGAGTTTATTGTTGTTGCTACAACCCGCCCTGAAACTCTCTTAGGAGATACAGCTGTTGCTATCGCTGCTAATCATGAAAAGTATGGTAAATTCGAAGGAAAAACAGCAATACTGCCTGTTAATGCACGGGAAATTCCAATTATAGTTGATGATTATGTAGATCCTGAATTTGGAACAGGTGCTCTAAAAATCACTCCTGGCCATGACCCTAATGACTTTGAGATTGGCCAACGACATAATTTAGAAGTAATAACTGTCCTAGATGAAAGAGTACACTTACTACCTGAACATTCAGGTCCTTATGTTGGTATGACACGTGAGGAGGGCCGTGAAGCAATTGTAAAGGATTTGAAGAAAGAAAATCTATTAGTTAAAATAGAACCTTATCTTCACCAAGAGCCTCATTGCCAACGATGTGATACAATAATTGAACCTAGAATTTCTCTGCAATGGTTTGTTAGAACAAAAACTTTAGCAAATGCCGCTCTAGAGAGAATACGTAAGAAAGAAACAATTATTATACCTGAACGAGAAGAAAAAAGATTTTTCCTGTGGATGGAAAATATACACGATTGGTGTATCAGTAGACAGCTCTGGTGGGGGCATAGAATACCGATCTGGTATTGCGAATGTAATGAAGAGATATGTCCTCCTCCAAGTGTTGATAAGCTCGAAAAATGCCCAAGTTGTGGAAGTGAAAATTTGAGACAAGAAGAAGATGTCTTAGATACATGGTTTTCAAGTGGTTTATGGCCATTCTCAACACTTGGATGGCCGAACACAGATCACCCTGATTTTAAACGATTCTTTCCTACGGATACACGAGAAACTGGATATGATATTCTTTTCTTTTGGGTTGCTAGAGAGATGATGCTTGGAATCGAATTAACAGGCAGATCGCCGTATAAAACTGTTTATTTGCACGGTCTTATCCGAGATGAAAGGGGCAGAAAGATTAGCAAGTCTATGGAAGATGTCGATAAATACGATCCATTACACATTATATCTGAATATGGGGCCGATTCATTGCGATTCGTTCTAATATCCAATAGTATTCCTGGTATAGACACAAACTTGGATCCCCGCCAATTGGAATCAGCCCATCATTTTCTAAATAAAATCTGGCAATCAACCCGTTTTATACTTAATAATGTTCAGAGAGATGATGAATTACCTTCGATTAAGAACTTCAAAATAGCTGATTTACAATATCCAGATAAGTGGATTCTATCACGATTACATTCACTAGTAAAAATTGTTTCAGAAAATATGACAAACTTTGATTACCTGAAAGCATCCAGAGAAATCAAAGCCTTTTATTGGAATGAATTCTGTGATTGGTATATTGAGATTAGTAAAATAAGACTTTATGATGAAGAAGAAACCGATAAAATTATCCCTAAAGTGATCTTACTACATGTCTTGGATTACTGCTTAAAATTATTGCATCCAATGGTTCCCTTCATCACCGAGAAATTGTGGCAAAATTTACCTAAAACTGTTAAACAAGGTCCTGCATTAATCGTGGGCAATTGGCCAGATTGTATTGAAGATTTCATAGACATAGAACTCGAAGAGGAGTTCAAATTCATAATGGATTTCATTCATGAGATAAGAAGAATCAGGGCTGCATTTGATGTCAGTTTATCACAAACAGTTCCATTAATAGTGCAATCAGATGTGAGAGTAAATTTCCTTGAAAGATATCGAAATGAAATCATAACTCTTGGTAAAATTAATTCAGAAAAAGTTTACATATTACCTCATTTAGAAGACACCAAACGGGCGGCTCGTCTTGTTATACAGGGAATAACCGCTTATATTCCTTTAGAAGGAGTAATAGATCTGGTAAAAGAAAGGAAAAAGGTAGAAAATAGATTAGAAAATGTTCAGAAAAGAATTAAACAGATATATTCCAAGTTGGAAGGTCCATTTGCCCAAAAAGCGCCTCCAGATATTGTTGAAAAAGAAAAAGATAAATTAAAAGAATTAAAGGGAAAGAGAGCCCAGTTAAAAGAACAATTAGAAATATTAGCTTAAATTTGCGACATTTTCTGTTTTCTACTAAAATATAGCCTTAGACATGAAACAGCAGCTATTATTATGATTAATATCTCAATACTATTCGAATAAAAATACCTATAGCCAAAAAGAACATTAAATATTCCAGTGTAAATTAATGATTCATTAAAAATTGAATTAATAACCTTAAATAAGATTTTGTCTCAACAATACAGATTTAAATATTATTAATCGATATTTTCTCTTTTTCTAACACTTATAACTTCAAATTAGAAATAAGAACAATATTCAAAACAGCCATATCTAAATTAAGCTTCTTTAAAAAAATCTCTTATATCCATTCAAATCGTTATAAAAAATATTTCCATTGGAAAAACAGGTAAAGAGAAAGTGGAAATGGACGAACCTTCTCAAATTAATGATCTTACAAATAGATTTACTACGGAGAATCAATCTAAATATAATTTTACAGGTTGGGCTTTAGCCAATTTTCTAGAGAGTACCAGTAGAGGAGGTGTTGATCATTTTATGCCCATTTTCGCACGATTAATTGGTGCAACTTCTAGTCAAATTGGATTTATGTCAGGATTATTTTCATTAGTGAGTATATTTCAACTATTTTGGATTAACCTTTCTCTGAAAATCCGCAAATCTAAATTCTTTGTCCTTTTAGGTTGGATGATAACATTCTGTCTTTTTATTCCAATCTCTTTAATAAAAATAGGCCATTTTATCTATCTCCTTATAATTCGGACAATTCAAGGCTTTTTTTATTCTGCCTCCGTTTCAACTCAAGCATCACTACTTGCAGAACATATACCACAAAAAGAACGGGCCCATAAAATAGGTACTATGACTTGGTTGGGTTTAGGAGGAGCGTTTTGCGGGACAATTTTCAGTGGTTTTGCTGTTAGTGCTCTATCGGATAATTTACTTATTGATTTGAACATATCGTTTGCTTTATTGTTTGTATGGACTTGTATATTAGGATTATTAGCATCATTAATCTTTTATTTTAGTGTATCAGATTACCAGCCTTATAATAAGATGGATTCCTCCCTCACCATACACCGAGAAATGATTTATCCCGAAACTCGTTCAAATTTAACAACATTACAAAAAATAAACAGATATTATAAGAAATTTGGTAATTTTTGGCGGTTCTGCGTTTTTTCGGGCGTTTTTTACTTTGCGGTTAATCTAGCTGCACCATTCTTCATCATCCTAAAAATAGAAGTATATCACATCTCCTTCTTTATGGCTTCAGTCTTTACAAGTCTTTCTACCATATCACAAGTAATATTAGGATTATTATTCGTTCGGATTGGCTTATTGGACAAAATCGGGCGAAAACCACCCCTTATCATTGGGGCTTTTTTTGTGGCTTTAGGAACAATTGGAGTAACTTTTCCATATTATTTTAAAATATCTGTCTATGAATGGGGATTTTTTACATGGATCTTGATGGGAATAGGATGGGGGATTTTTAATGCTTCATTATCTGTTTTTTTACTTGATATTGTTCATCCCCAATATAGAATGCAGTTAATAGCAATTTACAACACTATAAATGGGATTGCAATGTTTCTTGGACCACTTTTAGGCGGTATAGTTATCGAAATCATTAATAATATCCCCATTGTCTTTCTATTAAGAGGTTTCATTATCCTGTTTTGTCTTTCTATATTGATTACTGTAAAAGAGCCAGAAATCCCAGGTATACTAATTCATCCTCTAAAATATTTCTTTATAAAATATTTCCGCCTTGGTTATGATAGAGGAGCAGAAATCACAATTCTTCCTTTAAAGGTTAGAAAAATTAATATTCGTAAACTTCTATCCAGGTATAAAAAGGATCCAACACAAGAATGATTTAAGCGTTAAACATACTAAAAAGGGATTTTACCATTATTTTGACTTCCATTTCATCTTAATGCACTTCCTCAAGAACCGTTACCATGACCTGACGATCAGAAGATATTATTCATCTAATTAATGATATTAATTCAAATTTATGTCCCTTCCAACGTTAAACGATATCAGTATTAGAAAAAAACTATTAACGCCTTCTACTGAAATTATTTGACGAGAAAAAAAAAGGTCTTAAATATAGCTTTGATTCTTTTTCAATTATGACACAACATAAAGAAAGAAAAATTGGTTTTTTTCTTTTCTTATGTCTTATAATCCTTATAACCACCTCTACTGTATTTTATACGGTTACTAGTTTACCTGATGATTATCCTGAAGCTTTCAAAGGCAAAGCTGGAGGAATAATCTTCTCTGGTCAAAATAATAGCAATGTTGTTGCCTGTCCATGGGTAATAAACTCAACTGATGATTCCATTATTGGTCCTAATGATATTTTTCGGGAATATTTAAACGAAGATCTTTCACTAGAAATACAAAAATACCCATTAATCCTAGGTTTCAATTTTGAGTACACCCATATTATGCATGACTACGATGATTTTTACCAAGGTGATCCATATAAAGAGAATTCGACATTCGATCGTTATTATGGAGTAGTAGAATTTGATTGCAATTCAAAAAATGAATCAGATATCAGATACTGGGACAAGACAATTGCTCCCCAACTTGAATTAACTCTTACAAATAAATGGTATGTTTCACGATTCGAATTCGTTATTGTACAAAAGAAGGGTACTGTTATTGGTTATACTTATGTTGAAACTTATCTCGCATTTCTTTTATTAAGTATAATGACAATCTGGATATCTAGAAAAAAATAAGACTATGTTTTTTGAAAGTGAGGGGATCGACAGAGCCATGACGATGGAGTCAAATTTCTTATATAGAGTTGGAATAATTATTTTAAAGAATATTGTTGATTAAGGAGGGAACCTTATGGCTGAAATAATTGTCAAATCAGTATTAGAACGAATTATAAAACGACTATGAGAGAGAATGTGTAGTGATAAAGAAGACCGAAAGATCATGAATCCAATGCAAGAATGATTTAAGTGATAAACATACTAAAACGGGATTTTACCATTTTCTGTCTTCCTTTTCATCTTAATGCACTTCCTCAAGAACCTCATTCATTGTGAGGAGGGATCTTTCGGTTCTTTCAAATAATAAGAAAATCAAAGAACACTTCCCCCGAGAAATTTTTTGATTCTGATCATTTAGAAATGTCTTCAAATACGGATTTTACGAAGTTTGATGAAATGTCACTTAACCAACGGTTAATGTCCAAATACCATGAAAAATACCCATGTATTGTCATAAATCAATGGATTAATGAATTTGGAATCTTCTATCTCCCTTCTACTACCTCCATTGATATCAACTCTGAAATCAAAAATCCCTCTCATGGTTTCTTTTCATAACTAGCATATTGATTTTCACAAAAAGTTTTTTTCCCCGTTTTTTTCTAAGTATATATGAGATCTTACGGTTTTACGTCATTAGGGACGAGTACAGAAAAAATGGGACAAATAATTAAAAAAAGCATTATTAGGACAAATAGTGATTCTATATATATTTGCTAAAACTCTATTAATCACTGTCGTAAAAGGCTGGATGAATGTATATTCTTATTTAATTTCATATACTAAGGTATTTGTAAAGTCTTTAGAAAGATAATTTCGTCAATGACATACAAAGGAATCAAAAAATTTTAGAGCATTTGGGATTAGATCGATATCGAGATCGTAATAAGTGACAATATAAAGTCGAGACGATTCTTCACAATACCAGGCACCAATAACACCTGGAAATGATTGATCTTGTTGAAGCCACTCGAATTCTTGATATATCATTTCATGATTACCTCTCATTGCTGAAGTCAACGGCCTTAATTTTGTGAAAGTATGTCCAGCATTTCTCCGTTTAAAGCCTACCCAATATCCTGCAAGCACACTAGTCAAATTAGGGGCAGTAGCAGCAGTATCCCATTGGATAGCATATTTCAATTTTGGCCAATAGGGTATGTGTATTTCGACCCTCCCAGAAACATTTGAAACTGGACCTACTATATCAGCTCTTTCATTTACATACATTCCAGTAGAAC
>JBHLKY010000014.1:0-128426 GCA_048886185.1 Candidatus Hermodarchaeota archaeon | reverse complement strand
AAAGATGAGGCATAATTAGAATCTTACGGTGTTTTAGTACCAACGAAAGCAACGTTCAATGGATTTGTAATAAAACTGCGTTCTTTCCTCTCCCAATTTATTTTGGCTAAAACAAAAGGAGATATTAAGAGTTGAACAACACCGAGTTTCGCACATCTACTTCTATTGCTTCCGAGATAACTCGGTTGCTACGTGAAATAGAGAATCGACGTGCTATTGCCTCGGATTTTTACGAGGAGTTAAAGGCACATGTCTCCTACTTGAAGACCTCTAATAACAGATCTGATAGTGTGGATGAGAAAAAACATCGATTCAAAAGAATCGGTGTTATTCTAGAAGAACTAAAAGAACAATATTGGGATCTTGCAGACCTATTAACTGAATTGGATGGAATAGAGCTATTAGAAAGCAATCTTTCAAAACAAGGAACTCAACAATCTCGGGATCTTGTCAAAATTCTAACACAAATGGAATCAACCGTACGGAATGCCTATAAATCACTCCACTCCAATGAGTTTGGGTCTGTTGGCAATGATCTCTACTCAATTGTTGATAACAAAAAATTTGCTGAACTAAATGAGGTATTGACTGAGCTTTTCACTGATATTAATAGAAGATCAAGTCAACTTGAAGATTTACGCCAAAAAAGAATTCTTTAGGTATTTTTGTTTTATAACAAAAGTCCTTTTCTCTTTTTTTTTACTCTATTACAGGCTCACCACAAGTTGGGCATGAGAAGGCACCTGGTGGGATACTAGTCCCACATTTCCTGCAAGTCCAAACTTCCTTAGCTTTGGATGCCACCCATGCTTTTCGTGTTGGCTTTGGTTTTCCTGGTTCAGGTTTTATTTTGGTAGCAGAGCCAGTTGCATAAGCAGCAACGCATGATGCAATAATACAAGACGCAGTTCCTAGTATAAACTGATTTAGAGCCGCTGCTTCTTCCAATAAGCTTAAATTTAAGGTTACTAGTAATCCCGCTCCCAAAATCGTACCAAAAAAACCCGCGACAGCTCCCCAGAAAGCATTTTTGGCTCTAACTCCTGCAATCATGCCTGAAATGATCCAAGCTACTAAAACAGCCATAAAAGAGACTAATGTTTCTGCAGAAAGAAACATACCTCTAAACATGCTTTCTATCACAGCATTGAATTCTAAGGTAGTTAGAGAAGCCGCATTCGCCCGATCAAATATTAATTGTGAGATTTCTAAAGCAGATAACCCTACTGAGAATACAAGAATGGTATTGATCAAAGGATTTGTAGTTTTGGATTTATTTCCCATCGTTGCCATTAAAATTCATCCTTTTCATCATAACTAACATTTGTAAATGTGTTTCTTTTAGTAAATTCTCTTTCTAATTCAGAGTTTCCTTTATATTTATATTTAGTATGTTGGATCAGAGAACTATCACAAAAGGTAAAAATTACGATCATTAATAAATAGTCTAAAATTGGCGTAGTTCTTGATGGAGAAGTATTTATTAAACAGTCTTATTGCAATTGAGAAAGGAGTCGTTTGTAAGGCATGAAACGAATGTCTAGTTTAGATATTTATGCCATTTTGAAGGAACTACAAAATTTAGTAGGCTATCGCATAGATAATATCTATCGTGACATAACAGATTCTTTCTATCTTTTCAAATTCAAAGGAAAAGGTCAATATAGGAATCCTTTTCTATTGATTGAACCAGGAATACGAATACATTTAACAGAGGTGAAACATCTAATTCCTGAAAGGCCCTCCGACAAGATTTTAGGATTAAGAAGCCATTTGAAAGGAGCAGAAGTATCAGGTATTCGTCAGATTGATTTTGATAGAATAGTTGAGTTAACAATAAAGGGAAAACAACAATATAGGATCATTGTAGAGATATTTGGGAATCGGCCAAATTTTGTGGTTGTTGGAGATCAAAATCAAGTAATTTCCGCACTTTGGTATAAAAAAATGCGTCATCGAGATTTATTACCTGGAAAAGAATTTGTTCTTCCACCCAGCCGAGGGCAATCAATTTTAGATATGACACAAGAAGAATTAAAGGATTTAATTTCAACAGTTGATGTTGAACATGAAGAAATTGTGAGGACATTAGCTAAAAAAGCAGGAGGAGGAGGGGGTTTAATGGAGGAAGTACTAGCAAGAGCAAACATCCCCAAAAATAAGAAAAATAAGGAAATGTGTGATAACGAGATTAATCAAATATTAAAAGCTATACAGGAAATTAAATATGATCTAGAAGAACTTAAACCTTCTGTGGTTCTTGATTCGGATAAGAAACCACTTTCCTTTCAACCGATTAACCTTAAAACAGTTTTTGAAGATGTAAAATATTTCGAGACGTATTCTCTGGCTCTAGATTTCTACTATTCTAATATCACTCCTGCAAAGTCTATTGAGCTTAAGAGTCATGAAAGGAAGAAGAAAAAGCTTCTTAAGGTGTTAAACGCTCAAAAACAAGCTGTTGAAGATTTTCAGGTAAAAAAGAAGCAGTATAAACAGCTAGGTGATAAGATTTATCTTCACTTAAATGAGATAGAAGAATTATTATCAACAATAATAGCTGCCAGAAGGAAGAATATTGAATGGCCTGAGATACAACACAAATTAACCCAAGCAAAGAATCAAGGAATGATTTCTGCAAAAATCTTTGAAGAACTATGTCCTGAACGAGGTACCATTCGTATCAATCTTGATCAAGAAATAATTGAAGTAGATTTCAGAAAATCTGTGACCGAGATTGCAAATGAGTATTACAAGCGTGCGAAAAAAGCTGCAAGGAAAATTTCACCAGCTAAAGAAGCTATTCTTGAGACTGAGAAGAAAATTGAACTCCTAAGAAAAGAACTTTCAGAACAAAAAATCTCAGAAAGTATTTCTTTAAAACGAAGAAAAAGAAATTGGTATGAGAAATATCATTGGACAAAAACTCTGAATGGATTCCTTATTATTGGTGGGAAAGACATTTCCAGCAACGAAGAAATTGTTAAACGACATATGAAGGAAAATGATCTTTTCTTTCATACAGAGCTACGTGGAGCTCCATATACTGTCTTAATTCGTGATAGTTCCCAAGAAAATGCAAATGAGCAAGACTTTTCCACTGCTGCACTCATAGCAGCGGCCTTTTCTAGTGGTTGGAAAGCTGGATATGCTGCTGTAGATGTATATTATGTTCCTGCAAATAGTGCAAGTTTTTCTGCACCAAGTGGTGAATATATTCCTAAAGGAGGAATAATTATCCGTGGGACACGAAACTATCTCAGAGGTGTCGAAATGAGCTTAGCTATCGGGATTAAAATGAATGAATTCAATGCTACAGTTATCTATGGCTCCGAGGAATATGTTAACTCCATTAGTCCGATTACCATAATAATCAAACCTGGCGATGTTCCGAAAGGGAAACTAGCTAAACAAATCCTTCATCTTCTAATTGATAAGACCGTTTCACCCATAGATAAGGCAAAAATAAAGGGGATTGACTTTAATGAATTTATCCAAGCTATTCCACACAATTCAGTGATTTCTAAGGTAAATTATAGATCAATGAATAACGAATCTGATTCAAAACAAGAAAACTAACTTAGAAAGCTAATTTTGCTGCCTCTCAAACCCTTTACATAATATCTTCATCTTCTTCAGGTAAGGATTCTATACATATTGGACATAAGGTATAACCATTAGCTGTTTTCAGGCTATCAGAATAATTTCCGCAATCATCACAAAATCCTTCGAATTTAATGGAATCTCGATTATTATCATCAGGGAGCATCCTTTGGTGATTTTCTATAAGAAGACGTTCTCTATGAATCCTAAGTAAGCCTGGGGCAAATTTTAAAATGTCATTTGTTGAAACAATTCCCAAGGGTCGAGAAAGATCATTGTCTTCAACCACTAAAATCCTTTCAATATTCTCTTGCCCCATAATCAACATAGTGTTTTCTAAGGTTTCATCGGCAGAGACATAAGAAACAGGTTTACTCATGACATCATCTACTAAGACAATGCCTGGATCTAATGCACGGCCTACAACTCGATTTATAATGTCGCCTTTCGTTATTATTCCTTTGATTTGGGCATTTTTAATAATGATAGAACCAACTTGATTCTTTACCATTAATTTCGCTGCTTCTGTCACGGGTTGGTCACTTGGCATTGAAATTATTCCTTTATTAAGCTTTGAAACTTTCCCCATTGTCTGAGTTTTTAGTAGATTACCTATTAAAACCTCTCTTTCATTATCAATCAACCCTTTAATCACCTGAAGATGTTTATTTTTCTTTTAATCTTTATATTATCTAAAGGCAAAAGTCAATTTCTAAGTTCTTTGTTCTTATCGACTAAAAAAACCTTTTCATAAATACAAACAATTTGTGTCAAATAAAAGAATAGGGATTAATGCATAACTATTTTAAATTCTAAACTATTTTTTTGGGCATAACTATAATTTCATAAATTAAAATGAAGATAATAAAGTACAATGTAAATAATTTTAAATTCAAACAAGTGTTGTTGGACGAGGCCCTTTTTCAAATAATAATCGCTTATTTAGATCTACTAAATCTGTCCAGGAAAGACAATAGTCGGAAATGTCTGAATTAAATCTATCTTTCAACTGATTAATAATTTGTAAGTATCTTAGAACCCATCCTTCTGATAAGGTTAATCCAATGGTCTGATGATGGCAAACTGGGCATTTTGAGAGAGGAACCCTTCTAAAAGTAGTATTACAAGTGTTGCAGCGTGCAGGTTGAAGAAAAAATCGTGTTAAAGATGTGGTTATTTTTGGCAGAAAATCATTCTCCAAAATATTGTCAACAAACTCTCCTGCTTTGACACCCCTAATACGACTGAGAACTCGTAGTTCTGTTTCTATTTTGGAGACTATTTTACTCTCACGAAACAGGTTCTCAAAGCTATAACTAGAGATGTTATCAATTGTATGAAAGATAGGCAAAGAAGGAGTAAGACAAGACATTTTGTAAGATAAAAGTTTCTCTTTTAAAGGATTGTTGATTAACATCTGGTAAAAAGAGAGATTCATGGAAACTGAATCATAACTGCTATAAGCTGAGGTTTCTTCCCATTGATCAGAGAGATTGATGATAGAGGGTATATCCATTCCTCCTCCGCGTAAGGCTGGAATTAATTCAGTTGAAAAATTAAGTAGGGCATCTAGAAGTAATGTTATTGAGTCGATGTCACCATTACAATTTCGACCTTTTAATATGTGCCAAAGTGGATGAGCATAGGTGACATTGTTATCTGTGTAACCAATAATTCTCCCTATAACTGCAACCATTGAGAATGGTGATAAACCTATTATTAATGAACCAGTTATGTTATTAAGGGAGTTAATTCTGTAATAAGGAGCTAATTGATACAGGAATGTTAATTCATCATCAAGGAATTTAGATAAATCAACAAGAAATATTCCAGCCTTTTTACTCACTATAACATCATAAGGGTTGATCTCAATCAGTTGATCCTCGCTAATCAAGTCATCTCCAAAAACGTCATGAGTATAGCCTAACCTTATGAGATCTTTAACAGAGGAATGAATTTCTTTCGGAGTGAAGTGCGTAATATGAGCATTGGTTTGATCAAAACGACTTGTTCCGTCCTTATAAACAAAAATTTTGTGTTTTGCTCGTAGTATACCCTTTATTATATGTTCTGGTATTCGATTTTTACTGTTGAGAACGGAGACTCCTTTAATAATCTTTAAATCTAGGAATCCTGTTTTTTGGAATCCTGAGTCTAATAATCCCGAGATATCAATGGATTTAATTTTTGCAGAGAACGCGTACTGACCACAATCCTCACACTTTTGTGTTTCTGAAACATGCCCCATTTTACACACAAAATTCTGTATAGTTCTTTGTTGACAATTTTGACAATAAGAAACGTAAGTTGATTCTTTACAGGTTGTACAAAATCTTTCTGACAGTTGGATATTAACAGTACCTACATTTTTTGCCTTTAAAAGGTTCCTTTGAGTACCTCCATGAGAACCAATAGGAAAAAGTATATGTGCTGGTGGATTTATATGGCGTGGTTCATCTTTTTCTACTCGAATGATTTTCAAGCCTATTCTTCTCTGACATGATGATCGAACAGAAATTTTTGTGAGTCTAGTCACAATTTTTTCAGTTTCAATTTGAATCGATGATTCAGATAAAATCTGAGATAATTCTTCTTCTTTTCCTCTTAATGTCAGAATAAATGGTTGAAATCGTTCAGATTGAATTTGATCCTCGATAATGGTGAAAGGAACTCCTAATTGTCTGAGAATATACTTTAAGTCACTATCATTTGGTAAGAAATTATTACTAGAGCTATTTAACATCTGAATCAGTCTAATAAGGTCACTGATAGCAATTTCATTCCAATTGAATGAATAATAAGGATGGATGGGAACCTTAGTTATATTACTCAGTTTAATAGCTGTTTCTGGAGAGGGATGATAATGTGTGGGTTCTCGTAGTAATCTTTCTAACTTTTTAAAGGAAATATTCAAGCTGGTTGCCAATGTTTCAATTGATAAATTTGTTGAGGCAATTGAAAGTTTGATTTCTTGACTCCACCATTCTTCGGTCCAAGCAGATAATTCAATAGTTTCTGTTGCTGGAATGTCATCCGGAGAGAGTAAAATGTCTCCCATCTCCCAAATCTGAGCTATTTTGTCCTCTATTTCACGAATTCTCTTTATAGATTCAATCCTTTCGCTAGAACCATCTTTTAATTCAACTAAAGGACCTGTTAAGGTTGAAACAGGAAAAACCGTAATCGGCCGATCCATAAAATCTATCGCAATACTTGTGCCTGGAGAGAGCATTTCTGAAAGATACATTGTAACAGGATGAATTCCTGCTGCGCCTTGGCTTGTGTTGCGTGAAAAGCCATATCTTAATCTGAACCCCCCAGGTTTCCTAGATTTTGAGAGTAAAGGTTGAGTTCCGCGTACTTCCCTTAGCCCAAATTCGTGTTTTTCCCTTTTAATTGCTTCAAAGGGGCCTTTTAACCAATCCCATTCAGGGATGCCTGATTTAAAACGAATAGAAGCAATTGAATTAATGCTTTCAATCACTTTTTCAAAGGCAACACACATTCCCATCCTCAATTTATTTGTTAAATTAGGTAAGTTCCTATATCTCCGAACCTCAATTCGTTCGAATGCTTCTCCAGATATTTCGATTCCAATATTTTGAACTAAAAATTTTAATAAATCTATTCGTAAATTTAAAAAATGCTCATTCATTGCTGTATAAATTTCTATTTCTTCAACATACCTATTTATGAGATCGGGTGAAGGATTAAATCGATTTAAATGTAAAACCTGCCTAATATAATCTGCAATTAACATTATTAAACCAATAGTCTCTCCGGTAGCATATCGTATCGTATTTGAGAAGTAAATGGTTAAATGATTTGATTTAGAGCCAATTGTGATTTTTGGGATGCTTTCTTGAGGAACAGATATCAATCCTTGGCTGATAATAACAAGTGAACTGTGTAATGCAAGTAATATAAGATTTTCACGAGATTTCTTCACAAAACGGCCATTAACAATCTGTTTGGCAATATCAGCTGCCAAAAGGAGAGGATTTTCATGATGAGAAAGATTTCTTGGGAGATAGTCCTCTAATTTTGGTATCTTCAGAATTGAAGCTATCTTTGCTCTTGAATTAAACGTAAGTTTGGACTCTATTGAGGTTTGAGGATCTAATTTACAGCCTCGCGCTTGTGTGGCTAGTTGAACTTGAGTTTCAAGATCCTTTTTCAGATTTTTGATGTACTCCTGAAACTCTTTCTCAATCATTTCTTCTCACGAAAAAATTTGTACTCCATTCATCAAGGTGACATTAAGGATTCCTATATTGTTCAGATCAATTAAATCTTCAAAATTATAGATACCAGTACGATCTAGACGAATAGAGGGAGTAATTTTATCAGTAGCATTAAAAATATAGACTGAAGCTGCTTCAATAAATTCAAACTGGTCTCCTTTTGATTGCTGAACCAGAACACTGCTGCCTTGGATCTCTACACGACCAATAAAGATAACTGAAAAATATTCTTCAATAATAAATGAGGATGACACTGAACTTAACTTTAACCGAAATTCAGCATAAATCTCGCTAGTATAAACTCCTACATTTGAGACATTTGCATATGGAGAATGTGTTGCTATTAGATTGAAGTTATCAGTATTAAAATTCACTTCTAAGTTCACCCCACGTGAGATATAAACCTCCCTCATATCCATTAAGAATTCTTTAATCTTATTTTGTGCAATACTAGAACTTACTATTGTGGTTTCATTTTTACTATGCTCTGCTAAAATTAATTCTAAGAAATTTTGAATTTCACGTTTTGAATCTAAATAAGGTTCTCTTAACGTCTCCCTATCAAACTCCATTCGATTAGCTCCAAGATTCATCAGAGCAGCTGTCATCATGACAACATAGACTGCTATCAGCATTGTTGCCAAGATAAACATTTGACCTCTGTGACCTTTCGAGTATAACAATCCTGGTAACTTCATCTAGAATTTCTCCCACAAATATAATTGTACAAGAAATTGAGAAAAATACTGACCAAAAGTAGCTGAAGTAAAGGAACCTAAATGGTAGTTCGCTACTACAGCCTCTCCTCTTTGTTGGAGTGCAACAATGGCTGTTGAGGAACCAATAGGGCTGAAATAATCGAGTTTAATTGTACCATTTATAATTTCATGAGCAACTAATGCGTAGTCAACATTATCAGAAATTATAGTAGAAATGTATTCATCAAGCAGATTTCTATAGGAAGAATACTCCACCTGATATTTAGAGTCACCATAAAGATATATGACAGGTCTTAATAACCCTGCCTCATCTGCAGCTATCATAATGTCTGTTGCTGTCTGATCCAGACTGGTTGGATTTGAATATGACGACATTAGCTGATTTGTAGCACCAATCAATAGAATAGCGAGAACTAACATTAAAGATACTGAAACAAGTGTTTCTGCAATTTGAAGCTGTCCCCTATGGACGCTTTTATGGCATTTTTTCACCTTTTTATTCGCTCCATAAGGTTAATTGACAACCCATCAAAGTTCCCCTGACAATAATGGGATAGAGTTTTGATAGCATTGATTTAACTCTTTTACCTTCAGTTAGATCTCCAAAGATATGATAAAATACTCCACTATCCGAATCACGATCTAATATTGCAGGATATGAACCTATTCCAACATGATATTCATTATTTGTATTTCTAGCAATACTAAAAAAGGCAGCTAAGCCTTCATTGGGGATAGTGATTGTCTCATTCCCATCATCAGCCTTATTTAGGTTTATCGTTTTATTAGAATAAGTTAATGTACTATCCTGATATATTATAGATATAAAATGGTTTTCAGGCGTCTCTCCCAGTTTATCTGATACCAATAGGCTGGATGAATTAATTCCTCCTCCCCAAATAGCATTTTTTAGGGATGAGCCAATGAAAACCTCATCAGAGGCAGGATCATTAAAACCCCAATTCATACCCCAAAGAGGCCCTTTTTCAACGATAATAAAGACGAAATGCTCCCCATTTGGGATATTCAAGGTAGGATTTGATAATTGACGTGCAGTCTCCCCGTTTGAGTCCGTTAAAGTTGATCCTTCTGAAATCACTTCTCCATTGGTCAAATCAATGGTAAAGAAATTAACACGAGCATTAGAAATAGGAGTGTTGTAAAAATTAGTGACGGTAACTTGAGCAAAATTTGTATCTGAAACAGAGATTTCTGAGTTTAGTAAGGGATAAAATCCCAATTGAAAGTCATATTTACCTGATATACTCATGGCTTCCTTAAGAGTTTTATAATCATACATGTAGAATCCTGAAACAAGATATATTTCCAAAGGAGTACGAGTAACAAGGCGGGCTATTTTTGCCCCATCTAAACTCAGATAAGACTGCGAATTGGAATCTGCAAGTCCAAATGACGAAGGAAGTTGTTGACGATAACCCCAGTTTAAATCTCCTTCCTCAAAAAGGATTTGCCTACCAAAAATGTCAAATTCCTCATAAGCTAGGGTTCTTATGGTACTAGTCTTTATACTAGATTGAACATTAAAAATGATAAGTATTAATTGGGATAACATAAGTATAAAGAGAAAAAGACTGACCATGAAATCAATTGCTCTTATCTGTCCACGGCGTCTTCTTTTAAAGCTTGAAAAAAACATTTCAGTGCACTTTTGTTAATTTCCTATTTAAACATACTAGGAATTAGTATCCTCAGTAGAAGAACCAACATTGGCAACCTCAAGTTGGATAACTATCTCTTGAATACGATCTTTCAATTCAAGCATTGTTGTTTCTAATTCGGTCAGCTGGAGGCCTTTTTCTAATAAAGAAGTAGCTTGAGTTATCAATTCGTCAGCTTTCTGAGTTTTTTCAGTTTTTAATCCTGATGTTAACTCTGCTAAACTATTAATCCTATTCATAACTTCTGAGATATTATTTTCAATTTCAGAGATTCTATTTTCAAGAGGAGCCAAATCAATCTCAACAGGGCCAGTTTTTGGAGTAGAAGAGGGCATCATCGTTGGAGATATAGGAGTTACTCCCCCTGTTCCCATGCCCTGTACCATCAAAAACTCCATATTAGTAAGTTTATCTTCTAGAGTAGATACTTTGTCTAATAACTCTTGAAGCATCTTTTCTTCTTTACCCATGACTTTAAACCTCTGATTACTATTATACAAATAATGAAAATATTTGTGAAATGATATCTGTTATTGTAAATTTAAAGATTAGATAGCAGATAGCTAGAAGTATACAAGAATATTGCAATCCAAGCTTTGAATTACCTTGACCCATTTTCCCTGCAATAAGACCTGCAAAAATGGCTTCAATCACCATTAAGTGGAAAAAAATCAACTGTAATCCAGCGAGGTTAAATGGTAATCCTGCAGTTGGGTCTTGTCCTTCTGCAACAGCATCTACCATTTGGACAGCTAATGTTTGGAAAAAGGAAATAAGTAGAATAATCATTACAAGGGAGAAGACAATAAAGGAAGCGAAGATGATCCAAGTAAAAGGCTTCATAGATCCAAGGCGTTCTCTTTTTAATCCGAGTACTTCAGACACATGCTTGTGAGCCGATTCAAAAACGTCTTCAATAGCCCCGCCAGAACGCTCTGCTTCTAATATTAGTAGAGATGTTCGTTTCATCATAGGTGTATCTGCTGTTTGCGTCAAACTTTGTAAGGATTTGCTGAAGGGAATCCCCCAACTAATTTTAGCTGCCATTTTTTTCAATTCAGGCGTCAAGGCGCCGTAATTATGCTTGCTTGCTGACATAATTGCTCTTGGTAATGGAAGACCAGTTTTTTGAGCATCAGAAATTTCACGTAATAAAGAGGGAATATTATCATCAATATTGTCTCGCCATCTTTGATCTGAGCGATAGGCCCAAGCTGGGATGAGAATCAGCGTGAAAATAGATATTGTTGTTATATCTATGATGTCAAAAAATCCAATGATTGGATCTCTGACGATTTCACTCACAGAATGAAGATAATTTTCCAATTCTTCGGGATCTAAATCAGAAGGGCTAGTTACTGGAAATATATGTTCAATGACGGGTATGTAAAAATATAAGGCAATTCCTGCTGTAATTATGAAGAGAAATATTGAGAGAATCCAGATACGTTGTTCGAGTTTTGGTGACAGTTTTCTCATTACTCTAAACCTCTTGACGTCTAAACTTCTCGTGAAATAGTTGAGATCAATAAAATCATTATCATTAATAGAATAGGCATAATTAAGTACGTCAAAAGCAGCATTATGACCGTTCCAATTATTGTTTCTGGGGAAATGACAGCTAGAATTGCTATTATTACTACAAAGAATAAGGGAGCAACTACTCCTATAATCATAAAAATTTCAGCAAGTACCCCTAATTGATCAATAAATTCTTTAGTTTCTTCCTCTTTTAATTTCATTAGGGCTTTAGCTTCAGCACTAAGATAGAAAGTTAGATCCCCTCCACTTGTGATAGTAGCTGACATTCCATCTAAAAACTTGGAGAATCTTTCTGAGGGAGATCTTTCACTGGCGGTTCGTAAAGCTTTTAGAATATCATACCCAAAAATCTGAATGTCTCGTGTTATTCTTTTACTCTCTTTGGAAATTTCAGGAGCAACAGATGCTTCTCCTGCGAGTGAAAAAAATAGTCTATTAGGGGGAACACCTGAACTTGACATTGCAGAGAGATACGATGCTGTTGATGGTAAACCAGACTCCATTAATATTTTACGATCAGCAGCTTTCATTTGGGGCCAGTATAAGAATGGTACATATGTTATGATGAAAAAAAGCACTCCAACAATCAGTCCAATCAAAATAAGTTGCATAAAGAAACTTTGTAAGTGCATTGTAGGATCAGCAATTTGAAAAAGCACAATACTTCCAATAATTGTCCCGAAAAATGATAAGAATCCAATAAGAATAGAACTAAAAATTGCACTCCCAAGATAAGCTCGGATTGAAATATCCATCCCTGCTCGTTTCAGGCTTTTATTGAGTCTTTCAAATCGTCCCTTTTCAATCCAAGATTCTAATAATCTACCAAACCTGAGATAACCGACCCTTCTAATGACCTTACTCACAAATAAACACTCCAAACGATTCTTCCTTAAATAGCTTTTAATTCACGTTTTGCTCGATCAACAGTTTCAAGTGCATTCTGATAATAACTGTTCACTACTTCAGAAACTTGGGTAAAATGAGCCAGCTTCTTTTTTACCATCCATCTTAAAATTGTTTTACGCCGTTCCAGCTCATCAAATACTTGTGCTTCAGTTAATCCTTGCGCTTCCTGAATTCCTTCAAGTGCATAGGATCGTCCATAATTGATAAAAGCATCCTCACGTGCATTCCATCCAAAGACTTTATTCGTAATCAATTCAGTAGTTACAGGGTCAATTCCTACAATTTCTGTACATTCAATTACTCGTCGAACCTGTTTGTCTCCTCGACGCACTTTTCGAAGGACAAGAACAAAGTTCAATGTTTGAATTAGTGTTCGAGGAATATTCATTGGTTCATTCTCTAATCGTCTAATAGTTCCAGTTACACTGTCACCATGTATTGTTCCCATTCCAGTGTGGCCAGTAGCCATTGCTTGAAAAAGATTGTATGCTTCTGCGCCTCGTACTTCTCCCACAAAAAGATAATCTGGTCTTTGCCGAAGGGCTGCACGGAGGAGATCGTACATTGATACTTCGCCTCTTCGAGAACCATCAGCTTCACGTCCGCCATAACCTTCACGAGCCACGGCAGGGATCCAATTCTCATGAGGAAGATGAAGTTCTGCTGTGTCTTCGATGGAAACGATTTTCATTCCTGGTCTAATGAACATAGCCAAACTATTAAGCAAAGAAGTTTTTCCTGCTGCTGTTCCCCCTGAAATAACAACTGAATTCCTATTTTCCAAAACGTACCATAAGAATGCAGCTAAATCTTCGTCAATGGTATTAAAAATAACCATATCAGTGATTGTTAACGGATCAGAGCGGAATTTTCGTATTGTGAATGTACTTCCTCGTTGAGTAACTTCTCTTCCATATGTTAATTGAAGGCGAGAACCATCTGGTAATGCAGCATCAAGTAGAGGTCTGGCTACACTGATATGTCGTCCAGCTCGTTGAGCTAATTTGATGATAAAGGCATTTAATAAGTCCTCCTCCTCAAACTTAACATTTGTTTGAATACTTTCAAACTTTCGATGCCAAATATAGACAGGAATTCCAACACCATCACAGGAGATATCTTCAACATTATGATCTTTCAACATTGCATCTATTGGACCGAATCCAACAAAATCACGAGTAATGTGGTAATTAATCTTATCGAATGTCTTTTCATCTATTTTTAGCCCATAATCTTTAGCTATCCTAATTACTTTAGATCGGAGGTAATCACGTGCTATCTCAGGATTTTTAAGTACATTAAAATCTACATCTAATTCTTCTTCGAGAATATTTTTTATCATATCCAATATATCTTTCTCTTTTGTACTTAGTGGAACTTCAACAACAGTATATTTAGTTTGTTTGGTTTCTGGATCAGTTGCAACCAACGCATAACTAAATGGGGGGATTAAAGGATATGTTTCTCGAATTAGACTGCTTGATTCTGCCATTTATCTGTTACTCCTTACTTTTAGCCTAAAAATAATTATGATTTTTTTTTCGTGTTTGATCTTTTGCTAGTTTAATAATTTTCAGTGATCATAATTTTTTAGATTTTTCTATTGTGAATGAGCACTTTTTACTATATTAATTGATTGTTTGATCTAAGATATGCTTATTATAACGTTAATCAAGTTCTTCTCTATATATAAAGATAATATTGAGTTTATACTTTGAAACGATGATTTAGAAATCTCAATATTGTACTTTGGGGCCACAGAAAAAGTTATCACCTGATCAATCTTCAAATTATTGGAAAAACCATGCAATATAAGCTGATTGTTGCTTAAATTAGAAATTTCAATAGTATATCTGAACATTTTTCCCAAAAGGGTTGGTAATTCAATTTTTTGCATACTTGTCTGATTGAATTTTGTAGGAAGAAGAAGTGTTTGCATAATTTGCATCTGAATCAAATCTAAGATTTGTATCATCTCAGCTTCTGCAAGATTCTCCTGAAACTGATCATTCAAACCCAAAAACATTGTGTTTGTAATTATGACCAAGTTAAGACCTAATATGAAGATAATCATAAAGGTAATATATTGCGATGCCATCACAATCGACCAGAGTCATATTTTCACTAAGATATTGAGAGGCCTATTTCATAAACCAGTGTTTGTACCACAATATTAAAGTATTGGACATTAAATCCTTGAATCAATTGAGTACTCCAAAGGGATGTGGTTGTAGACCCTGAAGTTTTAATATTATCCCATACTAATTCTATCGCCCCAATGGAGTCATTTTCAGGTAAAGTATATGGTCTGGAAAAATTGTTATATGAATGAATGGTTATTTGTTGATATTGTCTATGAAATGAGTCGAAATCTGAAGAAATTAAGACTAAAAAGACTTCAAAACGAATTTCTGGTTCTGGTTGAGTAGAAATTGTTAAATAGATAGATATTCGGTAATTGAGAGTCACATGATGCCTTTTGTCATTAAGATGGCTTAATGTTAAATTAGTTAGGTCTTGATAATCCGTGGATGAAAAAGTTCCTGTTAAAAAAACAGGTTCTCGTTTTCTATAGGGATCTGGTCCAGTTAAATATTTTGTAGTACCTCTAGGAATGACAGATCGAGGGCTATTGAAGACCCAATCAAGTACTCCAATCTTCTTTTCATCCAGTATTTTATATATTGTATTACTATCTTGATCAAGTAATCTTAAGGAAATGTAATAGCGATCTTCAACATATTGAACGACTCCGGAGGGTTTAGTGAATAGAATGGTTCGAAAACCTCCTGGCGCTCCACTTTCACTTAGTAATGATTTTATAGTAGTATCCAGCTCTAAAAAGCTATTCCGTACCGATGCTATCGCTTCCTCACTTTGAGCCTGTTGGATATATGGAACAACTTGAACGAAAGTGATCATGACTCCAGTGATAATTAAACCGAATATCATAACAGTCGCTAGAACAGGAGAAACTCCACGACGGTTTTTTAATTGGCTAATAAAGTCTTTCTTCAAGTTCGATCCCTTTCTATCACTTTCTTTTAACATCAATCTCAATAAATAAATCATACCTCAGGGATTTATAATCAAAGATGTAATGATTTAAGGATTTTTGTATTCCCCAAAAAAGGTATACCTTTTGTAAAAATATACTTCTTGAGGGTAGGTAATTTCACATTGAGGGAATAAATGCCTATTACTCGTTTTTGGGAGTTAAATTTGGCGTAGGAGCTTTTTGGTGACAATGATGAAGGGAATCTTATGCCTATTTTGCCATAAAGGATATTAGAGATAGAGCCTCCTGATCCATTTATAATGTTCCTAATTTCACTTTAATCCTTAAAAGCAGAAAAGATTTAAGGTGTTCATGGGTTCAAAAAAATGATAGTTCTCATTAGTCTTATGAGAGAACCTCTCTCGAGGACGGGTAAGATAATGACACCAAAGAAAAAAAATGAGAAAACTGATACTTCGATTGAAACAAAAGTTAATAAAGAGAGTGCTGTGACATCTATAACTGATTTACCCGGAATTGGGCCATCAACGGCCGCGAAATTAGTGGAAGCGGGATTCTCAACATTAGAATCTATCGCTACGGTCTCTGTTGGGGAATTAACCTCAATTGCCAGTTTGGGGGAAAAAACGGTAAAAAGAATAATTGAAGCTGCAAGAGAAGCACTTGATATAGATTTTGAAACTGCCAAATCCGTGTTGGCTAGACGTAAAGAATTGGCTAAAGTTACTACAGGTAGCCAGAAGTTAGATGAACTATTTGGTGGTGGAATAGAAACAGGGACCGTTACGGAGCTTTTTGGCGAATTTCGGACTGGAAAAACTCAGCTAGCCCATCAACTTTGTGTGACTGTCCAACTCCCTCGTGAAAAGGGTGGCCTACGAGAAGGAGATAACTACCCAAGAGTAGTTTATATAGATAGCGAGGGAACATTTCGCCCAGAAAGAGTATTATCGATGGCTTCTCGTTGGCAGGATGATTTAGATGAAGATTTATTGCTCGAAAACATTTTACATGGACGTGCTCATAATTCTGATCATCAAATGGTTCTAGTAGAAAAAATGATTAAAGATTATCTGCCCACTAAAAATATTAGATTACTTGTAGTTGATTCAATGATTGCTCACTTTAGAGCTGAGTATGTAGGTCGAGGAACCTTAGCTACTCGACAACAAAAGTTAAATCAACATATTCATACTATTCTGAGAGCAGCCGAGATCGGAAATCTAGCTGTTATAGTCACAAACCAAGTTCATGCCAAACCAGACCAATTTTTTGGTGATCCCACCCATCCTGTTGGAGGCCATATTGTTGCCCATGCAGCTCAAACACGGGTCTACCTCCGAAAATCAAAGGGCGAACGACGTATTGCTCGAATTGTGGATAGTCCACTTCTTCCTGAAAATGAGGCAATATTTGGATTAACAGAGATTGGGGTCGTAGATGTAACCTGAAATGTTCATTAATCATTATTTAAGCTCGCTTAAGGATCTTTTCTGATTCAAATTACTTGGAAACTATACCTGAAAATATTATTCAATAAGGAGTCTTACTTTTTAGGATGAAACTTTCATTGCATACTTCCATACTACGAATTCAGGAGTTTGAATTGAAACTTTTGGCATCAAAACCTTTGATAATAATATTAATGATAGCTAATTTCTTAGGCGCGTTTATCGGCTTCTTATATTATTTCAATGTAGTTGGTCTTCCCCAATTTTCTCCTATCTTCTGGGTATTAATTCCTGATTGTCCAATGGCCGCTTTACTGTTGTTGGGAGTATACCTACAATTTGATAACCAACGTTTTTTAAATTACAATTTCTTTGTTTTTATACAAGGTATTCGTGCTGCATTTTTTACCTATCTAATCATTCTAAACTTTGGATCTCTTGATATAGAAATTGTAATACTTGGCCATTTTTTACTGCTTATTCAAGCAATAGCTATCTTACCTTTATTGGTTAATATGAAAATCACCAAAATAACGGCTATTCCGATTAGTATCACATTATTTAATGATTATACTGACTTTTTCGGTTTTCTAGGAATATTTAAACCAACCCTAGCTCAATTACCAACGATAAATCCTTTATTTCCTTTTTTTGTTACAGCAATTTTCAGTATAGATTTGATTCTTATTCTCATAGGTTTAGGATTTGTTATAGTGATGAATCGAGAATTCCTCAAAATATCCAAGTAGATTAGTGTTGAAAAAGTGGTAAACAACATTCAGATGAAGATCTAAAGGCGAAAATTATTTAGATTAAAATTCATCAACTGTTGGTGTAAGAGTATTATGGCACTACAGCAAAATATTATCCAAGATCTTTTGGATAAAATCTTTAAGGCAATTCAAACCTTTTTACAGGAAATATCTAATCCAGTTAAGTTTATTGAAACCTATTTCATCCTAGAACAAGGATATAATTTCTACAATACAATAGTTTATACAACCCTAGGGATTCTCGCTATCTTCCTGATTGGGAAAATAATTGTTCGTGTAAATCAGAAAGGAGTTGAACGATGGGGAGAAGAGTATTTTATACCAGTGCAAATGGATTCCCAATTTTTTGTCTCTATACTACCATATATCTTCATTGGTTCAACGATAAGAGCATTGCAAGACATTGCTGATCAAAACAAAATCATCTCCCCCTATGAGATCTTCAAACTTAGAATTTTTGTTACTCCTTATGTTTATGTCATAACCATTTTACTAGCTTTGACTGTCGGAATCGCCTCGATTTTCATTTCTCAGGAATACCTAAATTATACTAAACGATTTTCAGATTGGAGAACAACATTTTTAACTATTGGAATTATAATTGAAGTTATATTATTCCTGCCAATTGTATTTTTGTTAACAGATCCTTATTATATTGGGGGTGGTTTAATTATTCTAATCTTATCAGGCATATTTGGGGTATTGTTTAACATTACAGCCACTCGTATTTCACAAAAGTATATTCCAGACGCTATTGTACAAAAAGAAGAAGTCTTAGCAATGGGAACACAAATGTTTGATGCATTCAATACGGTCATAGCTATAGAATTCTTTAATTATCAGGAAAAGCACTATTTACCCGCTTTACTGTTTGATACTCCTTTAGGATCTTGGCCCTTCTTAATCTTAAAATTTGTAGTTGTTTTATTCTTTATTTATGCAGTTCGAGGTTTTGAAAAAGAGGATATTCAGAAATGGCTACTATGGGTAGTTTTCTTATTAGGTCTGGCAACAGGTACAAGAGACTTTCTTCGACTCATTACTAATACCTAAATTTTTAAGCACATAGAAGGATTTATGGAAGATTTTTTTTTAAGTCATTCAAACTCATGAGTGAAGCAATAAAGTGTCATCAAATGGCAGTTATATTTGATTTTTGCAGTAATACTGATGTTTAATCACATCTTGAAGACTATTTTGAAAATAAAAAAGGAAAATATGTCCAAGATACTTCCTTAAAGATAATGTAGAAGAATACCTATTGGAGTATTTTGATGCTGTACTAATTGGCTGTATTTCTCATTTCTGATGTGATATAACGTTGGATTGGTTTGCATACTCGTAGATACTGCTATTTATTCAGGAAGCTTGTATCAATCAATAATACAATATATTTAATGATATACCTGTTTTAGGAGTATTATAAATGGTCTAAACTATTTTGATTAACTCTTGCTGGTTTTTTCAAATGAATTTTTTCGAGGACATAATGACTTAACAGATAGCAAACGATGACTGTTAAGGGAAATACAATGGCTAGTTTAATAATGGGAAAAAGGTCTAATAATGATAATCCAAGGGATATAAAGACAAGGACAGGTGGATGAACGAGGTACATATGGTATGCACTAGCAGATAGGTTCTGTAGTATAAGCCCTTGCTTGTTGAATTTTACATAAAAAACCTTAATTAAGACAAAAATGACTCCCATACACATAATACTATCTACCAAGGCAAATAAAAAAGCATGTAAATTGGCCCCCCCTGAAAATTCACTAAAGTCTCCATCCATTATCAGTACAATAAAAAAATCCAGATAAATTATCACAATTGAGGTTATTAATGTAATTAACCAGATTTTGACATGTTTTTCAGATATCTTTTCTAACCAAAAATACCTAACACAGATAACACCAATGCTGAACATCATTAGATACTGAGTGAGTTGACCCCAAGGTATTCCTAGTGGACGGAAGTCAATTGAAAAACCTATACGAACTAAAAAAGTAAAAAATCCTAAACCAATTGCTAAAAGGAGTAAGAATGGGTATCTTGGGATGAAAAGTTCCTCTGGCATTTTTCGCTGTACCAAGTCTAACTTGGTTATCTGACGCCAAAGAGTATAAACGGCAGTAAAGATTAGTAAAACCAAAAGAAACCACATTGGCCCCGCAAATGTTAAAAAGTCAATGAAATCTTCCCACGATAGAAATCTACTGAATAAATAATCTAGAAAAGTTCCTTGTAGCATTGGGGTGGTACTCCACGGTGGAATTCTTAATAAGGATAGGGCATAAATCATAATAGAATTAATTATTACTATATATAAAAGGAGGGGGATACCAAGACGAATAAGTCTTTCTTTCCAGAAGTTACGAACGCCTTTTCGATCATAACTGTTAGGAGTAAAATAACCCCCTAATAAAAAGAATAATCCTAAGAGTGAGGTTTGAAACACACCTCCAATTGAGCTTAAAAGTAAAAAAAATGTATCACTCAAAGGATCAATTGGATTAATCTCTTTATAGTACCACCAACCTACTTCAGCATAAGTATTCATCGTATGCCAGAAAATCACAAGAATAGTAAAAAGCAGCTTTATATTATCAAGGAAAAGGTACCGTATTCTCTTAGATCCTGTATTCATTAGAATGCTTCACCATACATTATTCTTACTTAATAAAATAGGATTTTTTTAGAATTCGGAATCGCAATTCTTTAGAGAAAATAATTTATCTAAGAATCTGAATAATAATTTAGCTTATATGATTTCACTCTTTAAAATCTGTATTAATTGAGAAAATCCTAGTCTTTTTGGTTTATATCTCTTCTTTTCAAGTGAATTTTTGTTGAAATCTGACTCTGAATTTAATATCCTGATTGGGTCTCCACAGTTTATCGACATTAATCCATTAGGTAAACAAGAGGTTTTTCGAGGATATGAAATTTCAAACCACATCGAGTTGCAAAAAGAACAACCTCTCTCAACCAAGGAAATGACCAATCAGAAAGTAGATGAATATTAAAGTTGATTGAAATGAAGTAGGAACACTAATTTTGATACATTATTAAATTAGAGAGGAAATTTTCCCTTAAGAATTTTATTAACTTTATTTAAATAATATAGGAGTATTTAAACAGCATTACAAGTTTGTCAAGCAATAAAATATCAACAATTGAACATCGTAAAATCTATCTTTCATACGAGAATATCTTTATTATACATTTATATAGTATTTATGGGATTATGTCGGAAACTGGGATGTAAAACTTAAACTTCATCCATTAATTTAAGTTGTAATTTTTAATAGGTCACTGCTTGACGATAAGCAGTATCTTTAGAATAATCGAAACTAGCAACGTTCTTTACACTCACTTTCATTATGATAAAGGTTCCTATTTTCATTAATCCATCTACAGATGTTTCAGCTTGTTCTTTCGTCATATATCGTTCAAAGATTGAAATTGCCGTTGATCGGGCATCATCATATGTTAGTTCTACCTCTCCATAAAGGATGACTCCTTGGGTAGGAGCTTCTTAATTATCTGTTTATTTACGTAATTAAACCAAACTGGGGTGGCATGTATTGTATTATCTTTGTTAAGACTACAAAAACGAGCTATTTTTTCGGTTTTTAGAAACTTCTCTATTTCTTCTTCTGTCATATTTGGGGCTTGTGTATATGACATTTTTAGTCCCTATCCTGTTAGTAAATCAAACTTTTAAAATAAATTAACACGTTAGCTTAACACACAACAATATATAATTTATGAATGTTCTGTTCAAAATATTCAAGTTTCAAGTTAAGAGACCAACAAGTTCATTCTAATATTAATGGCGTAAAATTAATCTTTTACGACATTATATTTGGGTGAGTCGATTTCGTACCGTTCTCAAAAACATCAGGTCTTCTGGTCTGTCTTCCTTTTACTGCGTTCATATTTTATCTCTATTTATCACTTTCTTGATCTGTATCGTGCCTGACATGTTTTTGATATACTCACCGCCTGAAATGACATTCCCCAACTCATATAAACCGCTTGCAGAACCGAAACTATCATAAAACATTACCACGTCTCCCCATAGCGCATAATATGCAAGCGTTCCAAATTGTGCATTTGCCAAAGGTGTACCGGTTGTATGAAGTTTTTTTGGTGGATAAAAGATTTTTTCATTGTTACCGTAATTTTCAACGGTAATTGTAAAAGGTAACTGTTCATATAGTTCTTTGGCAGCTTGGCTGTTATTGAGCTCAAAAACTATTGTATAGTCATTTGTTTGTATAATGATTTGCATTTTTATTTTCCCCAACTCCTTGTTATTTTTTTTAAGGATTAATAAAATATTAACAACTGACAATTAATGGTATCTTACTCAATTTTCTTTATTTTCAAGTGAGCGATCCATATCTATCACTAGATCAAAGAATTGTTCGAGTTCCTCTTTATCCAGATAGTCTTCATTTTCAATCTTTTCAATAAAACGAGTAATTAGTTTTTCCATTTTAACAAATGTCTGGGATTTTTTTCGCATATTCTCATATTATTCCTATGCTGAGATTTCATTGCTCTTAGATATTCTAACCTCTCCTCTTTAGTTTCATAATTCTCAATTTTTTTTATGTAAAATATTTTTTCACTATTTGTTAGATTTCTTAACGTCAGTTCTTCCATCATGTTGAATCGCTCAAACCAGATGTATTTTAGTTCCAGCAAATATTCAAAACATACCTGAGTTAGAGTGAAGAATGAAAGCAGCAATTTTCAAGGGTAAAGGAGATATAGTTGTTTCAGGAGAATCAATAAATGAATGAAATAAATGATTTGAATAAAAGTGTGATATTTCCCAAAGGAGAAAAAGCTACAAGCGACTATTTCACAGGGAATGTGTGGGTTCAAATGTTAGTGACAGAAGATTTCTTTAATTGTCCAGTATACAATGTAACCTTTGAACCAAAAGCAAGAACTAAATGGCATTCACATCCAGGAGGTCAAATTCTTCTTGTAACAGGAGGTAAAGGATATTATCAAGAAGAAGGAAAACCAGCACAATCGCTTCAGGAAGGAGATGTTGTGAAAATACCACCAAATGTGAAACATTGGCATGGGGCATCAAAAGATAGTTGGTTTGTTCATGTTGGAATAAGTACGAATCCTAATTTAGGAAATGCCGAATGGTACGGACCAGTAACAGAGGAGAAATATCAATGAAAGTAGCAATATTCAGAGGTAAGGGTAAGATAGTGATCGAAGAGCGATAATGTTGAGATTGATGCAAATGCTACATTTTTGGGAATGTTGGTATGCGTGGTGGTTCCGCCCCTACACGAGCGTACTTGCTGGAATTACTAGAAGATGTACTCAAAGGTACGATCAATCCCAGTAAAGTATTTGATCTAAAGACGGATCTTGACCATATTGCAGAAGCTTATACTGCAATGGATGAACGACAAACAATAAAATCGCTCATTAGGGTAAGTGAGCTCTAAGATAGACAAAAAGTAGTAATAATTAGAGGAGAAAAAAAGTGTAAAACAGTGAAATCAGACGAGAAAAAAGCGTTAATTGCATATTATTCCCGAAGAGGGAATAATTATGTAAATGGACTGATTAAAAAGGATGAACTTAATGACAAAAATTATAATCAAAAAAAATATCATGGTTCCCATGCGTGATAGGGTAAAGCTCGCCACTGACGTTTATCGGCTAGAGGGTGCATCTCCAGCACCTGTGTTGGTTGTTCGCACACCATACAACAAAGACCACGTGGTTATAAATGGTGATATCTTCAATATTCTACAGGGAGTACAAAATGGTTACACGGTAGTGACTCAGGATGTAAGGGGACGTTATGCATCCGAAGGGATATTTAATCCACACATTCAAGAAACAGCTGACGGTCTCGATACTTTTGCTTGGGCAGCTGCTCAATCTTGGTCAAATGGCACAGTAGGCACTTTCGGTGGCTCTTATCTGGGTGGTACTCAGTGGCTTCCTGCTCGTAAACAACCTCCAACGTTACGGGCAATAGCTCCATCGATCACCTTCTCAGATAGCTATGAGGGTTGCGCATACCAAGGTGGAGCTAAAGTACTTCATGATCTACGCTGGGTGGTTGCAGATATCGTTCCAACAGAAATCGAGCGGTGTATAGCTCGTGGTGAGAAGTCATTAGATAGTGAGATCCTTTTGGACGTGGATATGGTACTAACTGAACTCCCACTCGCCAAACATCCATTAATCCATAAGTATGCAGCTTTCTACCTTGATTGGTTGGCTCATCCGACTGCAGATGACTTTTGGTTACCTTCTTCACCCACGGCTGGATACGAGCAGATTATTGTACCTGCTCTCAACATCAGTGGCTGGTACGACATCTTTCTGTGGAGCACCATCCAGAATTACTTGGGCATGAAGTTGCGAGGCGGAACGGAAAAGGCTCGTCAGAATCAGCGATTGATCATCGGTCCTTGGAGTCATATGAACTTTAGTGGTAGCTTCCCAGAACGTGAATTTGGTTGGGGTAGTAGTAGTGCTGCCATCGATCTACCTGGTATACATATTCGTTGGTTCGACCGTTGGTTGAAAAATGTGGACAATGGTATAGACCAAGAACCACCAGTGATGATCTTTGTGATGGGTGTTGACAAATGGCACCATGAGGCTGATTGGCCGCTACCCAAAACGCAATACTACCGTTTTTACCTGCATAGTAATGGAACAGCAAATACACTTCATGGTGATGGTTCACTCTCAACCGAATTACCAAGCAATGAACCATCGGACATGTACCTGTACAACCCGCTACGTCCCGTGCCTACAGTTGGGGGACAGGTTATCTTACCTGGTGGGAATGCTATTGGACCTCGCGACCAGCGTGAAGTTGAATTGCGCGATGACGTTCTAGTATATAGCACTCCAGTCTTGGAGCAAGCTGTCGAAGTAATAGGCCCAATCGAGTTGTGGTTATTCGTGTCATCTTCGGTACCTGATACAGATTTTACGGGTAAGCTGGTAGATGTCTACCCCGATGGACGGGCAATAATCCTGACTGAGGGCATCTTACGAGCGCGCTATCGCAATTCATTCATCGATCCTGAACTTCTTGAACCGAGTAAAGTGTACAAACTCCAGCTAAACCTGTGGGCTACAGCAAATGTGTTTCTACCTGGTCATTGTATCCGCCTGGAGGTTTCTAGCAGTAATTTTCCGCGTTTTGACCGTAACAGCAACACAGGTGGGATTATCGCTAGTGAAAGTAGCGATCAATATCGACCAGCGATTAATTGCATTTTTCATAACGCCACGCATCCCTCTCATCTAATTCTTCCCCTAATCGTTCGATAAGGAGTTTACACAACTAGTAGTTCCTATAGCTCCAGGATGAATATAACATGAAATGTTTAGAAAGCTAGCTTTAGCAATTATAATAATTCTTTGACGAAGTTCCTTCTCAAATTTTTTAAACATCAATTTCAGTAGAATTAAGAAGATCGTTCAATGACAATAAAAAAGAGAGAGATACATTATTATCTTGCTCAAATGCATCAAGACTATTTTTATCAGGCATTCTATTTATGAAAACAAATACTGAGTCAATTTTGGCCCCATGACTCCGAATAGATTCTAATAATGGAATTTTACTTCCACCTGAAGTTATAACGTCATCCACCATTAAAATACGTTTATTCTGAACATTCCCTTCGATTAATTTCCTTGTTCCATGATTTTTTATTTGCAATCGGGCCAGATAGAATTCTTTTTTCAATTCAAGAGCTATTGCTACCCCCAAAGGGACACCTGCTAATGGGGGTGCGATGATAGCATCGAAAAATCCAATTTTTTCATTCTTCTGTATAAAATCAGCTGAAATCTTAATAATTTTTTGAAATTCTTTGGGAAAATTCGGTAATATTCGTAAATCAATATATACTGATGATATTGATCCATTCTTAAGTTTAAATTGCCCATATTTTAGAACACTAATCTTTTTTAACGTATTAATTACCTGTTTTCTTACATTTGAAGGTAATGCATTCATCAGAATTCAGCTTTTTTTTGGTATCTGGTTTGTGGTTCATAGTAGTTACTTTTACACAAGAGTTTAGAAATTAGCACCATTCTTTGAAAATATTCAACAGTTATTTTAAAATTTTTAAAGTTGAAAGATTTTTTCTGAATCATGAGCTTCTCAAAACTATTAATTGATTCTAAAGAAGACTCAAGAAGTAGCATCTGTGTTGGGTTGGATCTTGCTTCCTACGGGAGTCGAACAGAAAATACTCTCCAAAAAGTGGAGGAAAAATCAGAATTAATTCTCAAACTTATTGAAGAACTTCACCCTCACTGCTGTTCCTTCAAAGTAAACCGTCAATATATACTTGATCTATCATTACCCCAGATACAGATGATTACATCAAAAGTTCATGAATCTGGTCGCCCCATAATTATTGATCATAAAATCTCGGATATAGGAGCTTCAAACGAGCAAATGTTGTATCATTGTAAACAGGAAGGTTTTGATGCTTTCACAGCAAGCCCTTTTCCTGGAAATGTAGAGGAAATCGGTAATTTATCGCATTTATACGGATTATCTCCAATAATTCTAGTTTTAATGTCTAATCCAGAAGCAGAATGGATGAAGAGAAGTTTTGTAGATGGAATCCCAATTTATCAACATTTTGCACGTTTAGCAAACAAATTTGCTGATGGCATTGTTGTTGGAGCAACAGGTCACATTGGGGAAAATGAATTAAGAATCATCGCAGACGAAATCTCTGAGAAAGTTGTGTTATCTCCAGGACTCGGGGCACAAAGAGGGAAAATAGATAAATTATTGAAGATATTCAAGAACGATGTGATATTCAACATAGGTCGCGCAATAATCTATAATCAAAATCCAGTAGCGATCTTGAAAGAGTACAATAAATCTGTGAAATCCTTTTCAATCTCGTTGGGTATGTAAATTGCTTTTAAAGAACGCCTCCATATGGTATTACGAGCAAATAATTCAAGGACATATCTTAGTAAATGAACAGTCTGGTTTAATTGAAAAGATCTCCCAATCACTATCAGAAATTGGTTCCTCAAATGAAATTATTGATTTAAAAGGCAAGTTAGTGATCCCAAGTCTAGTTGATATTCATAGTCATTTAAGGGATTTTGAAGAAAGTCATAAGGAAACTTATGAAACAGGGGCTCTTGCTGCAGCATCAGGAGGATTTACAACTATTTTTGATATGCCCAACAAACTTCATCCAGTTGATTGTTCTGAAAGGCTAAATAAGGCAGTTGAAAAGACTCAGCAAATTGATAAAGTTAAAATTGTCCCCTTTGCCCTTTTAACAAAAAATACAGAGGAAGCGCTCATAAACGATTATCCTTATTTTAAAGCTTATCTTGGGATTACGACTGGCGAATATTTAACTAATTTAACTGATATTAATGACTTATTGAATCGAGGAGCTGGAGTCCTTACTGTTCATTGTGAGGATAATTTAAGAATCATTGCGAATCTGAAGCTATATCAGGACACTCTAGAAAATCATATAAAGATAAGAGATCCTCAAACAGAATTTTTAGCAATAAAAAACCTTTTAGAAAAAACCAAAGATGTAGTAAGTAAAGTTAAATTACACATCGCTCATGTCACTCTAATAGAATCAATTAATCTATTACATTCACGACATATATCATTTGAAGTGACTCCACATCATCTTCTATTGAATTATAATGACTTTTCTCAACTTGGTGTGAGGGGTAAGGTGAATCCTCCTTTAAGATCAAAAACAGAACAAAAAAAACTGTTGGATTCATTTCTCCGAGGGGAGATCCATATCATTGGTACAGATCATGCTCCTCATACAATCCAAGAGAAGGAGGATTTTGAGTTGGCTGGAATCCCTGGGCTAGAAACTTGCCTTCCCCTTTTATTAAATCAATGTAAACCATTAGATAAGAGGAAATTACGTCTAATAATTAATGCGCTAGCTGTAAATCCACGCTATTTAATGAATTTACCTGAAAAAGGGGTAATTGCTGTGGATGAACCTGCAAATTTAACCGTAATTGACCCAAAAAAGAAGAGAAAAGTTCGGGGGGACGATCTTAAGACAAAATGTAAATGGAGTCCTTGGGAAGGTGTCGAATTACAGGGATGGCCAGTTTTGACAATTAATAAGGGCAAAATTACTTATAACGATCTCTAAAAGCATGAAAAGTCTCATGTGAATGGATATTTAGACCCATCAGCACTTCTTCCAAATTTTCCAAAATCCTTTACTTGCAATAAGACATCCCCACGAAATACTGGGCCATCTTGACAAATGCTGAGTCCTACATCATCTAAAAAACATGAGCCACAAATTCCAAATCCACATCTAATATAGCGGTCCGCTAAGCAGATTTGGGTATTTTTTTCTAGATCATGTTTTTGAGCAATAGATAATACTTTTTTAAGCATTAACTCTGGTCCACAAGAATAAATCTCCCATTCAGCCTGCTTATTTAAGGGATCTTGAAGGAAGTTATCCATTTTCTCTGAAACCAATCCAGAAAAACCATGAGATCCGTCCTCTGTGCAAAAATCTACATTAATAAATAATTGCTCAAACTCTTTTCTGAATAATAGGCCAGATTTAGTCTTAGCTCCATATAAAAGTACAATTTTTCTCGGTTTAGCTGTATTCTTGATAATTTGATGAAGTAAAAAACGTAAGGGTGCAATTCCTATACCACCAGCAATTATCAATGCATCCCTGTTATGATCAAGAATAAATCCTTTTCCAAAGGGTCCTCTAAGCCCTAAAATAGAATTTTGTTCTAATTGAAGTATTTTATTTGTAGTGGATCCAACTCCACAAATAGCAAATGTAATTTTATTCTTTTGATAGTAATTAATAGCAATTGGAATTTCATCATTTCCAGGGAGCCATAACATGAAATATTGTCCCGGACTGATTCCAATCTCATTTTTTTCAGGAATTAGAAAAGTACAAATTGCTGTGTTATCATTTTCCATGTATTTTCTGTACATTGGTAAGCAAATTGGGAGACTATATCGATTGACATTATTCATGAGCTAATCCTCTTAGCTCTTCTAAGGATAAATCTTCCTTAATGAGATATTTTTCTAGACCTTTAAGTAATTGTGTGATTAATATTTTGGGTGAGGGATAATTAGAAAGGGCGGATCCTATCTGAACTGCACATGCTCCTGCTAAGAAATATTCTACAACATCTTCCCAGCTAGAAATTCCTCCCAATCCTATTAAAGGTACTTCTGGGCCTAGCTTTTCGTATAGATCATAAATAGCTCTTAATCCAATTGGTTTGATAGCCTTACCAGAGAGCCCTCCTCTAATATTCCCTAGAACAGGTTTCTTTGATTGAACGTCGATAAGCATAGCTTTGACTGTGTTAATCGCTACAAGGGCGTCAACTCCTTCCGAAATAGCAGCTTCTCCTATTATTGAAATATTAGAAATATTAGGCGTTAGTTTCGCCCAAATTGGAACATTAGTGGTGTTTTTAACGTTTTTTACAACTTTCTTGACAATCCCAGGATCAGTTCCAACCGCCATACCGAATTTTTCCCCATGAGGGCAACTTAAATTTAATTCAAATGCGATTAGTTTAGAATTTATCTTATGTTTTCTAATGCAATTAATTACAGCAGTAAATTCCTCGGCTGTCGAACCGAACAGTGAAATGATTAGATTTACATCCTCCTTAATTTTATAGAGTTCTTTTCCAAATTTATCGCATCCTGGATTAGCTAAGCCTACTGCATTGATAACAGATTGAATTTCAGGAATGTAAAGGACGGAGGGATTCGGGTATCCTTTCCGTAATTTCATTCCAATTGATTTAGTAGTAACTGCCCCAAACCCATCATAAAAAGATCGATTGAGAGTCGAGTACGTAGATCCTAAGATACCAGAAGCTAGAATTATAGGATTTCGAAGTTTAACAGTTCCAATTGTAGTTTCTAAATTTTTCATAATCATAATTAGAGCATTAAAGAGATATGCTCATGTACATTGAAAATTACATCACAATATACACATCGTAAATTTATTGGGTGATGATCACTTAAAACAATAAATTCTGGTTCAACATCCTCATGTTGGCTTGTTATGCAATTCAAACCTGGGCATTTTATTACACCAGAGATTCTACTTGGTGCTTTTATTTTTTCCTTTTTTATTATCATATAGTCTTTAATATATGCAATATTACTTCCAGATATTAATAAACTTAATTTCTCAATGTCTAAATCTTCCCTGTTCATATTACGAATCTTTAAGATGTCTTTTCTACCAAATTTTCGTGACGGAAGATTAATAGCAACAAATACTGAATGAGGAAAGTTTTCATCTATTTTTAATGCTTTCATCGCGTAAAAAGCTCGTCCAGGAGGCGTAATGTGATCAATTACTATTCCGTTATCGATTTTTGCTACAATAAGCTCCCTTTCTATTTTTTCTTCTTTGTTATTCAACAGAGTCATCTCCCAATAGGTGATCCAAAATCGCCATTCGAACAAAAACACCATTCTTTGCTTGAGTAAAGTACTTTGCTTGAGGGAACAGGTCAATTTCAAACGGAATTTCGTCCACTCTCGGTAAAGGATGCAAGATCAAGGATTTATCCTTAATAGACTTAATTAAAGATGGATTTAATTGAAAAGCACCTTTGACTTTTTGATAAAGCATTGGATCTGGAAATCTTTCCTTTTGTAACCTGGTCATATAAAGTACATCAAGTTCACTAATAATTTCTGAGAGGTTCTCTCTTTCAATTAACTCTAAATTTGTCTCCTTAAGATCCACCAATAGCTCCTCTTGCAAACGTAAGGAGGGATGAGAAATAAGGTTTATAGTGTTCTTTCCAAACTTACTTAATGCTAACAACAAAGATGAAATTGTACGGCTATATCGCAAATCTCCCATAAGAGCAACATTCAATCCGGATAGTCGGCCAAAAGACTCACGAATCGTAAAGATGTCAAGAAGTGCCTGGGTGGGATGTTCTTGACTCCCTGATCCGCCTGAGATGACTGGAACTCCAAATTTATGAGATATCTCAGCCGCTAACTTAGCGGATCCTCGTAGTGGATGGCGAATTACGATTCCATCTGAATAATTGGCCAACATTGTGATAGTATCTGATAACGATTCCCCTTTCTCAAGAGATGTCCCTGCACTGCTTGAAAATCCAGTTACACTACCTCCTAGTCTTAACATAGCTGTTTCAAAAGATAACCGAGTTCGTGTGCTAGGTTCCCAAAAAGCCAAGGCCAATATTTTTCCCTTTAGACGATCTTGGAAATCTAGGGGATTTCGTTTAATTGTTTCAGCATAATCTAGAATTCTTAGGATATCTTGTTCTAGTAAATCACGGATTGCAACTAGATGGGAAATTTTTAAAACCTGATTATCAACCATAATTGGTTCTCCATATCACCAGATTTTCCATTATTTATTTCAAATCAGAGTTCAACATAATTTGAATAATTAAATCAATTAATATTTACTTAAATCGGCCTTTTTCTTTACTTATATAGTAAGGCGCTCACTAATCCTTTCCCTATTTTTAAAATATATTTTTTCTTCCTAAGAATCTCACCCTCATATTTTTCTCGTATCTGATAGGAATCAACTGGAAAAATCATTTCGGTAAAAAATCCTGATCTTTTGTTGACCCTGTTTTTATATCTGATACCTCAAAATAAGAGTCAGATTATTGAAAAAACGAAATTATTTCTAGCAAATTCTTAGTCTGGCATACCCTATCTGCAGCTTCAGCTACTTTTTCAGAACTGGGTTCAATAGCGATTGAAAATCCTGCGACATCGAACATGTCAATATCAGCTGTTGAATCTCCGATAACAATTGAATTTTCTGGGGGTACCTTAAATCGTTCACGAAGGATTGATTTCAGAAAAGCTCCCTTTTCTTTCCAATCTATTTTCACCTTAACTTCTCCAGTAATTCGATTATCACGTCGGATCAGTTCATTTCCAATCCAATAATCAAAATCAAATTGCTTTGCGATTTTCTCTACAATGTCTTCAAGGCCCATCGATATTATGACAAGTTTACACTTTCTTTGTTTTAGAAATGAAACAAGTTCAAGAGCTCCTTCACGTAGTTTAATAGTTCTAAGCGCTTCTTGGTAATCTTCCTCTGTTTTACCAATCCAAACAGCCGCATCAGCTTTACAGAATTCATAATATGAAATCTCTCCTTTAAGAAAACGTTGTAAAATAAGTTTTCCATGACTTTCCCATGTTCCAAAATACTCGTGAACAGCCTGCCATGAGGATCTATATTCATTTGTAGTTAAAGTTCCATCAAAATCAAATACTATTACTGTAGATTCCGATAACTGAACACGTTGACCATTTTGTCGCATAAAAAGAGCCCAAATCAACATATCAAAAATCATTTTCGTTTGAGATGAGAAAGTTTAATTAATAATGACTACATGTATTCTAAAAGAGAAAGTAAAAGCCTCACATCATCTATTTGAAAGCTTGTTGAGCTTTCTCTGAATCGAAGGATGAGAAAGGAATGCGCGTGATTGTCAGTGGCATCAGTGGTTCTAGTAGATCTGAAGCGGTTGCTGATCTGAAGAATTATCTTCAAAAAAATTATTCTCGGAAGAAACTAGTGGTAATGAATACCAATCGAATGATGTGGAAAACCGCACAAGAACTACGTATGGATGTTAAACGGGAGAAAATGCTGGATTTATCCCCGCCCACTTTACAAGCGTTAAGATCAACAGTCTTCGAACGTATCATTCGAGAAGTAGAAGAATATGAAGAAAAACATAAGGACATTGCTATTATAATCAATACTCATGCTACTTTTAGATGGCGAGAACATCTCTTGGCTGGTTGGGATTTCTTTTATCTTACAAAATTGAAGCCCGATCTTTTTCTCACAATTATTAACATAATTAATGATATTTATGAGACATTAGAAGCAAATCCACTTTGGAAAGGGATGAATAACCGACTTCAGTTAGGAATCTGGCAGGAGGAAGAAGCATTTACAACAAAACTAATGGCTGAGATTCTAAAGAAACCTTTTTACATTGTAGCAAGACGTCAACCCCCAGAAACATTATACAAGCTTATATTTGAACATGAGATCAGTGAGAAAGTCTATTTGTCCTATCCTATGACACACATCCGTGATCAGGAAAAAAAAAAAGAGATTAAAGAACTTGCCCAAGAGCTTCGTAATTTAGGATTCGTTGTTTTCGATCCTGGAACAATGGAGCTGGCAAAAGTTCATGAGAAGATTCCTGAAGAAATTCGATTTTATGATTTCTATCAAACAGTATATCGTGATTTTCAGCTAATTGATCAATCAACAATGGTTGTTGTGTTCTATCCTGAGATTGTACACTCATCAGGAGTCGTAAACGAACAAGCTTATGGATTTCGTAATAATAAATATGTTTTTGCTGTATTTCCTGCCGAAAACCACAGTCCATTCACAAGTTTTTTTGCTGATAAAACTTTTAAATCGGTTGAAAGACTGATAACGTTCCTCAAAGAAGAGTTTCTACCCTCACGTCAAATTCAATGATAAATCACTCTTTAATTCAATCTTCTGTTGATATAATGATCAAGAAACCTACAATTATTAATATCATTAACGGTACAAGCAGGAAAAAAACTTCAGGAACATTTATCTCATTAAATCCTGTATTAAATAATAGCAAATTAATGGGATAGAATAAAAGGCTGACGATTGATCCTAGAATATTTAGAACCGAATAGCCAGAAATTTGACTTATTAGAATCCAGGCAAAAATAATTATAATAGCATTCCTGAATCCTAGTATAAAATCCAGTACCTCTCTGGCATACTGTTGCCACTGGAGTTCTTTTTTAGATTTCCTTTCATTCGCTACTTTTCCGCTTTCATCCTGTGATGTCAAGGGGATTAACCTCCGAAAGCGGTTCCTGTCTTTTCACCAAGCAACCTTTGAGTTATAATCATACCAATTCCTGCTACTAACAATTGAATTAATCCCATTACTCCTGCTGGAGCCCAATCACCACCACGAGTGATTTCATCATAGATGCCTTTTGTTAATGGATCTGAAAGTGGACTGACAGAATAGATGGGTCTAAAAGGTGGATTGATTGGTGTTATCATTATAGAGGTGGATACTTCCGTGAAACTCGTTATAAATGTCAAAATTCCTCCTGCTAATACACCACTAGCCATAAGTGGGATGGTTACACGTCTAAGGGTAGTTGTTGCTGATGCTCCTAAATTATGGGCAACTTCTTCCAATGATTCATGGATTTGTCTAAGGACAGCCGTTGATGATTGTACTGCGTAAGGCATCCTTCTCATAGAATATGAAACAACAAGAATGAACCAAAACGACGTAAAACGAAATTCTAATGGATTATTAGGGAATGAAAGTAGAAATTTTCTTATTACTGAGGTAACAATACCAACAATAGGAATTAGATCCAGCTCTGATGGTAAGAATCCCCATAAGGAAGTGGTCGAACCAAAGAATCCGATGTATCCTGCAGCAAGAACAATACCGGGAACTGCAAAAGGCATTGTAGAAAAGACTTCCAAAGTTCTAAGATTCATCGATCGGCCAGTAACAAAAAAGATTACAGACATAAGAATACAAAATCCAAAAATAACCGATTGTTTTTCAAGAGTGTTACCAAGACTAGATGCTATTTGAGCTCCCAATATTAGTCCTACATATCCTCCAATGACGGTCATTATTAAAGGAATGCCTTTAAGATTTTGTTTTCTCACAATCAAATAGCCTACTATTATTCCAATAACAATAGTAATACTCATTGCTAGAGCTGAATAGACTAGAGAATTAAAGATCATTGCGACTACATCTGCTTTTTCTAAAGTAATTATTACACCATCAAAAGTCCAAAGGGTAGGTATCACTTCACCTATTTTGATTCTCTCAACAAAAGCAACAGTAAAAATTCCAATATGGGGCAATAGAGAAATCACTAGGAGAGAAATAAGTATTAATAATATTAGAAATGTTTTAGGCTTAGAGGCTTTCTGCATTAGTCGTGTTTGTTCCATTCCTGAAACTTTTTCTGGAGCATAATCTCTCATCCCTACAATTTTTGAAGAAAATAAAAGAGCTAATAGACTAACAATCAGTAGGATGATCACAAGAGCATAAGCACCCTCAACATACGCCCCTCTTTCTTTCCTAAGTTCGCTAAAAGCTAAAAATGGAGCATACTCTCTATAATAGAGTACTATTGGTGTTCCTAAATCACTGATGGACCAGATAAAAACAAGTACCGCACCAGCTACGAAACCAGGTGTTATTAGAGGCAGAATAATCTGCCTATAAAGGCTTAGGCTCCAACTTCCTAGGTTTCTAGCTTGCTCTTCTTGAGCTGGATCAATTTTACTATAAGACGCGGCGGTATTGAAAAATATTAGAGGCCAGAGGTGGATTGATTGCATTAAAATAATTCCCCAGATTGATACTCCTAGTAAATTTGTTATTCCTGGAATATATAGCTGAAAAAAGTTAGTAATAATGCCATTATTATCTAACAGCCGTCTTAGCGCAAAAGCACCAACAAAAGGAGGGGCAACTAAGGGTAAAATGGTTAGTACCTGGAAATATCTTTTACCAAAGAATTGATATCTACTAAAAATAATAGTGACGGTGAGACCGATGATACAACAAATGATAGTAGTTGTTAATCCTGCAAAAAGCGTATTAAAAATACTTTGACGATAAGTAACGGATTCAAAACAATAAATGAAGTGTTGAAAGAAATTTGAAGGATCAGTAAAGTTAAATGCCGAAATAGAGATGCTTAATATCGGTAAAAACATGAAAAAACTGAATATAAACATTAGAATGGAAAATAGCGCTAAAGCGCTAATCTCGTAATTTAAAAACAATGATCTAGTAATTTCACGAATATTAATGGTTTTTTTTCCTTCTATTTTCTCCTTAATTTGAGTGGGTAGCACAATGAAGCCCTCTGCATAATAACCAAATTTTTTTCTTTATTCCTTTTTTCTACTTAAAAGTATCTCGGTTTTAAAGGAATTTTTTCCCCTAACATCACCATAAGTTGCCTTTCTCTAATCAGAGGATGAAAGATTAGAAATTATGAACTCTAGAGAAAAATTAAGAATAAGAAAAAATGGATATTTACTAAAATACTATATGGGATATTACTTTAGATTTTTGTCAAACTAACAAAAAAATCAAAGAAAGTTAAATTTTGGAGTTATTAAAAAAATAAATGGGAGAGTGAAAGAAAATTCTGTTGAATAATCTTTCTTCTCGAGTATATTACTTTTATATTCTCTTTTAAAGGCTAATCTGTAGCTGCATCTTTGGCAGCATCAAAATTGGTAGTACCTTCAGTTTTCCAGTTATTTATTGTTGTTGTATCTTTATAATTTAGATCTCTAAAGCCTGCTATCGTACCATTGCAATCAGAAGGTAGTTTTGTGTAAATAGCTAGTGCAGCCGCCTGTGTTGCTGTGTTAGTCTGTTTGCCAATAGCGTCCCATGCAGCCTTAGCTTTTGCGTGATTTTGTACAATGTAATTGTTATAAACTGCCTCTACTCGTGAATGAATTGCCCCATCAAGAGAAGGACTGAATGGAGTTATTGCTGGGAATTCAGTAGTCGCTTTTCCAGTACTGTCAAAAGCTTTTGGGACGTGATCTGCAGTATCGGCCTTAAAATTGGCTGGTGTCCTATAGTCACCAACAAGAGTTTGACCTTCTGTACCAATAAGATAATCCATGAATTTCTTTGCTGCATCCAAGTTTGCTGCTCCTTTAAGTATCCCAGCTGGATCTGGGCTGACCGTAGTGCCGCCACCATATGTAAAACCAATGTTATCATCGGTCAACATTTTGTCTAATGCATAATAATCAATGCATATGCCGACTCCAGCGTTACCTTCGGCAACTGCAGCTGGAACTGCTGAACTAGATGTGGTAAATGTGCCTACATTCCCAGAAAGCTGTAGCCAGTATTGCCATCCTTCGGTGACATTTGTTTCATAAGTGACTTCATCAGTCGCATCAGACATAAGTTGCAAAACCTGTTTTACTGCCGCAAGAGTTGATCCACTTTCAGCAGGATCACACATGGAGATGTGTCCGTAATAAGAATAGTCAATAAGGTCTTCCCATGTTTCAGGGATCTCCAAACCTTCTGTGTCGAGATACTCTTCATTGTAAATTATCCCAAAACCACTAATGGCAGCTGCATACCACATGGGTGCTTTTGTGGTGTCCGAATCATCTTTTAGATGCCATCCACCTAAATTAGCCTTGATATTTGCATCTTCGGCAACTTCATAACGGACAAGTAGTTCAGCAGAACGTGCTTGTTCAAAGTAGAATTCACCACCGCCCCACCACACATCTGCTTCAGGTGAAGTACCATTCCATGTTGAAACGTCGGTCCAACAATCACCAGAGTATTTCTCTATAGTATCAACCGTTATTTCATTACCCGTCTCTTCTTTATACCATTCTTTAAACCCATCAATGACATGGGACGCAAAATCAGAGCTATGGGGGTGTAAAATAACAAGTGTGTCTTTTGGTGCTGCAACACACCCACTTAGTAGATAGATAGCCAATAATCCTATTAAAAGTTTTACAGGCAAATTTTTCATTACTTTAACCTCTATTTATGGCATTTTCTGATTTTTATCAATTTCCTTAAATGAACTATAACCACAATATTCCCTTTGGATATAATTGAGAATACACAGTATAATTCACAATTCATATTGAATCTAAACCTACTTTATAAATTTTTTTTCAAGTAAGTATGGGCTTATGTCAATTATTTCTACCAAAACGAAAAAAGCAGTTATAAATTAATATAGTCGGATTTTTTTAAATATAATGCCCTTTCCTTATAGCTAACAATCCTATTTTAGAATTTATTCTTCTTTCTCAAGGAATATCAATGTTTCAAAATTATCTACTTAAAATGCGTTTCACTTTTAAATAAACGAATCTGCGTTAGTTTATCTTTTAATTTAGTACTCGAAGGCACACCCACCCTTTAATAAGAACAAAAGTCTAAGAGGATTAAAATTTGAGTGAAAAAAATCCGATAATCAGGCTTGAAAACCTTACAAAGAAATTTGGAGAAGTTATCGCGGTAAATAGTATAAATCTTGATATATATGAAGGAGAAATTCTCACGTTATTGGGACCATCTGGATGTGGAAAATCTACAACTTTAAGATGCATTGCAGGCCTAGAAAAGGTTGATGGAGGCGAGATTTACTTTAATAATAAAACAACAAACACTCTCGAACCTATCACTAACCTTGCAGCTCGAAAGAGGGATATGGCAATGGTTTTTCAGTCATATGCTCTTTGGCCTCATATGACTGTTCAAAAAAACGTTGAGTTTGGAATGACTATTGGAAAAAGGCGTGTACCGAAGAAAGAAAGAAAAGATAGGGTCATAAAAGCTTTAAAAATGGTTTATGCTGATAAATTGATTGGCCGGAAACCTTCTGAACTCTCTGGTGGCCAGCAACAAAGAATTGCTGTTGCAAGAGCCATCGTTGTTAACCCTTCTGTATTACTTCTTGATGAACCCTTTTCTAATCTCGATGCAAAACTGCGAGTAGAAACTCGCTCTGAGATTAGGTCTTTAATTAAGAAAATTGGCCTTACAGCAATTTTTGTTACCCATGATCAAAGTGAAGCTCTATCAATCTCTGATCGAATAGCAATTATGAATAATGGGGTAATTGAACAGGTTGGTTCACCCATAGAAATTTGGCAAAATCCATATAATTCATTTGTTGGCGCCTTTATTGGGGAAGCACATCTTCTGGAATGCAATGTAAAAGAGCTTGAAGAAAATAGCGCTTTGTTATGTTTACCAGACACAGAAGAATGTTTTAGGTCAAATCAAATTAAAGGATTAAAACTTCATGAGAAAGCTCAAGTTATACTTCGACCTCAAGTGTTAGAGGTTTCTCGTGAAAAAGATACTTCAAAAAATCAGATCTTTGGGAAGGTAGTTGAATCAATGTTCATGGGTACAGTTGAATACATAAAGGTTAAATTACCAAATCAGGTTACAATAACCATACACCGAAAGCTATTAACTGGAGCGCCTCTTGATCCTGGTGAGATGATTTCTATAGGAATTAATCCAAATCAAGCCTATGTCTATGGTGGCGAATTTAGAATATCAATTCATCAATAAACCATTATTTGAATAGCATCTCTGTTAAATTCTTCCCCTTAAAAAGCCTTTTTAGAAAAATTATATCTCTTATCATCTTCAAAAATACCGTAGAAGTCTTAAAAAAACCCTTATCAGTAATCTAGTGAAGGACCAATTACTTTCATAGATCTGTTAAAATGTAAAAAGAGAAATTTTTAATGAAAGACAAATTAAACCTCCTTTAATAAGAATCTATAAAACAATAGAATGGAAGAAAAAGGGAAATTCTCTTTTGAATTATCCCCTATGATGAGTAAGACGGTCTCCTGAAGTTTAAGGATCAGTTCATCCTGTTCCTATAAACTAATGACGATAGTTGCACTTTCTGACTTATAATTAGTACTATGTGTTTAATAATGCCAGTATCTGTAGCAGAAATCTTTCTCAAACTCACCAATTTTGATTTTAGGATACTTTCGGTTATTGAGATATTAATGGCAAAATATGAATTGGTACCAACGGAGGAGATTGCAGCATATATGCATTATACAGAAAAAAAGATATTAAAAGCATTGAACAGACTTCGTCAGTATAAACTTATCCTGATAACTCAGCGGCATTATCTTGGGGTAGCGTTAACATTTTCAGGGTATGATGCTTTGGCGTTAAAGGCTTTAGTAGAAAAAGGGATACTTGCCCAAATTGGTCCAGAAGTTGGAGCTGGAAAAGAAAGTGACATTCGACTAGCTGTAAATGATAATGGGGATGAGTTCATTCTAAAGATGCACCGATTAGGTAAATTAGATTTTCGGGCAACAAAGAGAGCACGAGCATTTATTGCTGAAAAAAGTCACATTTCTCCTCTTTATGAGAGTCGTCTATCAGCGGAACGAGAATTCAAAGCTTTGAGTGATCTTCACAAGGGTGGAGTAAGCGTTCCTGAACCAATTGTCCAAAATCGACATATCATTGCTATGCATATTATTATTGGTCAAGATTTGTATCGAGTAAAGAAAAACGAATTTCAGTCCGAAAAAAAGATTATTACATTGTTCAATAATATTTTGCATGAGATGCAGAACGCAGTAAAACAAGGATATATTCATGGAGACTTAAGTGAATATAATATTCGCCTAAACGAAGACAACTATCCTGTCTTCTTTGATTGGCCGCAATACATTGAAATAGAATCTGAACAGGCTGAAAGAATTTTAACTAGAGATTTGAGTAATATTCTTAACTATTTCAAGAAAAAATTCCAAATAACGATTAAGTTAAGTGTTGCAGAATTGATGCTCAAATACTTTGATAGTTTGGAGTCACCCTCGGTTTTGTGATTATGAGAGACTCATCTATTATTTTTGGACTAGATATCCTCGCTCGTTCTAATACAGCAGGTAAGGGATCCATTTTCTCTCTTGTCGTGCTTACACAAGATCATCTAGATAAATACTCAAAATTGAGCCGAAAAACACTATTCAAGAAGATTTATGACATAAAACCTGATTATATTGCGATGGATAATATTTTTGAGCTATCTCCAAGTGCCAAAGGTATCACACGATTTCTTCAAAAAATTCCTCCAAAAGTTATGCTTGTCCAAGTTACTGGGTCACCACGGACTGGCATGGAAAAAATTACAACTTTAATCCGAAAACACCGGTTAAAAAAAGAACTTAGTTTTCCTTTTAATTCTCAAAAGCTTAATTCACTGGAAACAGCAGAGATTTGTGCACGTTTGTGCCAAAAACATGTTGGACATGAAATATTGGCTTTTGAAGAAGAAATACGGATACGAATTTCTAAAAAGAAGAAACATGGTCGGGGCGGTTGGTCAGCTCCACGTTTTGAACGAATTAGTCGTGCAGCCGTTACCCATGCAGCAGACGAGGTTGAGGGAATCCTTCGTGAAAAGAAAATAACATGGGAAGTGTTTGAATATCCTCAGCGTCGCGTTTACATAGCATTGCTTGAAAAAGAATTGATTCCTGAAATTCAAGCTTTGATTAAACCTCTAACAACAGAACTTGTGCGAGTAAACCTTGAACGAATCACTAAATCAAATCTGGATTTTCAACCACTTGATATTAATATTGCACCAACTAGTCGTTCGCTCAAGAACATAATTTTAGGAGTGGATCCAGGTACAACAACTGGAATTGCTGTTATTGATTTGATGAAAGGAAATGTTCTATATTTAAAGTCTAAACGAGAATGTGGGATTTCTGAAATCATTAGAATTGTATCTAAATATGGCAAGATATGTTGTGTTGCTGCAGATGTGATCCCGATCCCCGCAACTGTTGAGAAAATTGCAAAGATTACCGGAGCGAAGTTAATTTCTCCTACTGTTCTTGTATCTGCGGCCGCTAAGCGGGAATATTTACACGATTATAGAGATATTACAGTTAATTATAGTCATTTGAATTCCCATGAGCGAGATGCCCTTTTCGGAGCAGTTAAAGCTTATAATTCAATGAAAGAGCAGTTAGATAAGATTAATAACCTCGTTCAAGATTCACATCCCGAATTACTGTCAAAATTATCTGAGATTCAAAGACTTGTCATTGCAGGAAATAGCATTTCTAATGCAATTCAGATGATACATGGGAAAATAAGAACCCAGAAAAGCATCGAGGCTGAAGAAGATCAAGATCAACTAACTGTTTCTATAAAACACGAGAATGAAATGTTACAAGCTAAAATTGAAGCGATTTACGAAGAAATGGACAAGTTGGACAAAGAGGTATTGTTCTGGAGAAATCAATCAAGAGAAATGATGACAAAAATGAAACAATGGAAAGATAAATACGAAAGAGAACAGTTGAAACAATCTGATGTGATACAAAAACGGATTTCAACAGCTATAAATCGTGAGGTGGGGAGAATTAGAGAAGAGAATCAGGAACTCAGACGAACTCTTCGCCAAAACCAACAAGAAATGGATAAGCTAAAACAAATAAAGAATTTCTGGGTGCAAGGAAGAGAAATACCATTGAAGGTCATAAGAACCTTCTCTGACTCTGCAATACGAGAAACGGAAAAGGCTTATGGTTTAAATGATGGAGATATTGTGTTAGTCCTTGATCCAAGCGGTGGTGGAGCTCAAACCGCTCAGAAAATGATTGATATTGGAATTAGAGGGATAATCATTCCAGAAAATTCAGCTCAGTTTTCTGATCAAGCTCTGGGTCAGTTTGAAAATAATTGTGTACCCTGTCTTCAATTACCTCTCCGAGATTTTTCATTACGGAGTCAGGATATAAACCATCCAAAGCTAGAATTATGGGTCTATGATGGTCTTTACTTGACAGATGTAGGCATTAAAGAAGAGATCAGGAAACAAGAACTAAAACTTCGTGAAAATCTTCGTCAAAAAAGAATGAGACTAATTTCAAAAGCAAAAAATTCAACTGTATCAAAAATGAAAACTGATTTAGATATTGATAGACTTCTAAATGATTTCAAGGAAGATTACATAGCACAATACTATCCTGAATATGAAGAAAAAATAGAAAATCCCTCTGAAGAAGAATGACTCTCCAAAGATCTAGCTACACCGAAGAAAAATTTATAGAATTAATATTTTTAAAGACTCAACCAACTGGATTTCCTTCAATAAATCGCCAATGAGGTATCAGAACGATGTCGCAGCCATTACAAACATTAGAAAAGTCTGTGGGGAAAATAATAACTGTTCAGCTCAAGAGTAATCAACTTTACACTGGACGCCTTAGAATCACGGATCAATATATGAATCTGATTTTGGAGGACTGTTCTGAAGTTGAAGAGGGAAAAATCAGTAAACGTTATGGGCGAGCGTTCCTCCGTGGAAATAATATTCTTTTTATTAAAATCGAATAGCAAAAAGAGATCCCATTTACATGATATATGAATAACTGAAAAAATTAGATTTTTAATAATTTTTATCTCTGAAATTTATTGTTGGGAAATATTGTATGAGTAGGGAACTAATTCCACTTGGTGTACCAGTAATAGATGAGTTCATTACAGGAATCCCACGGGACTCCCTTATATTGATAATAGGGGATCCTGGGTCAGGTTTCATCACCTTTATGCACCAACTCTTAATTACACGCGCTAAGAGTGGCGTTCCTGCTATATATAATTCACTTGATAGGCCTGAAAGTGAGATTCGGCGTGATTTAGCTACTTTTGGATGGAAATTCGATCATCTCACTTGGTTTTTCAATGATCTAAGTCCTTCAACAAGAAAAAACCAATCAAAAACGCCCTCAACTTTATGGGAGGGAGATGCAGTAAATATTATTTCTCACAATTTTTTTCGTAAAATTAATGAATATAAAAGTGATAAGATAATTTCTTCTTTCGATTCAGTGGTCAATAGCGTGACATTCATGCTAATTCAATCAAGCATGAAATCAGTTCTACGGTTTCTTAATGAATACTCTGCCATAATTAAAGGATCAAATGGGTGGCATTTTCTTACTATGGTTCGCGGAGTTCATGGTAATGATGTTGAAAGTATCTTTTCTCACTACAGTGATGTTGTATTAGAATTTGCTATGACTCTTAATACTGAAACGAGGTTATATGAAAGGGTATTAGGCATAAAGAAACTACTAGGTGTTGATTCAAAGGTATTTCCAATTGAATTTGATAAACATGGAATTAGACCAATTACAACCTCAAAAATTCAGTAATATTTGCTTTGATTTTTCTTTGCCGAAATTGAATCTTTTTTTCCGAGAATTCTGCCTGAAATCTATTTTGCTCGATGAAAAGAGAAGTTACACTTGTAGCAAATGCAACTGCGTTTAGTTCATCATTAAAAGATTGAAAATGGATGACATAACTATAAAGGAAAACATCACCTGCTCCCGTTTCATCAACAATTGTACCTTCTGTAAATGTAGGGACTTCATATAGCTGAATCTCCCCTCGATTTCTGTTTTTAGTACCTAGGATAGAACCATGTTTACCACGGGTGAAAAGAACAGATGAAACATTTGTTTCCAAAACTTTTGAAATGATTTCGTAAGGATGAGCTCCTAAATTCATGAATTTCGCTTCTGTTTCTGAAATTTTTAGACAATCGATATTTTCGATAATTCTAAGGTCCCACCAGTCACGGAATACTATTTTTCCTTCTTGTGTGCGCTGACGGAAACAACCTTGGGCATCGAAAGCTATGTAGGAACACTTATCTCGGAGAAAAGTAAATATCTCTGGATTAGTAAATTCATGATAAACAGAGCCTATTATAGTAGTAGGAAGAGATTCCCCGAACTTCCAATTGAAATTATATGGATTAAATTGAATTGGGGAATTTTCTAAAAACAGAGTTCTTCCCTGTTTTTCATTTGAGTATTCTAATTGAAAATGAGGGCAATTTGAATGCAATTTTATATTAGTCAAAATTAAACTATAATCAGGAATATTTTTGATAAGTGTAATGGCTTTGGGGCAAGCATAAGCGTAAACTAGTGGAGGAGGCAACCAAGTGTATATTTTTGAAAGAATTAAACCCACAATTCCTGCAAAAGAGGGTGGCCCTCCTAATAAGAGACTTTTCTGTACCTTGGTTTGAGGAAAGTCTTGAAAATCGTGAATTACGTTATCTAATACCATTTGGCCAAGAGCTATGGTAATATGCTGCTTTCTCACTGCAATCAGCCTAGATGAATCTAGGAGGAAATACAGTAAGGTTTAAATTTTTGGTAAAGGTTAATTTTATTACCAAAGAATAACTGTCGTAACAACCAGAAACCCAGTTCTATCTTCCACATGGAACAATAACGTGTCCTAGTACTTTATGGGTTTCTTTGAAGGTGGAAAAATGGCTTTTGCACTTACAGTAGAACAAAAGAAGAAATTAATCAAATTATTGCAAGAAATAGTTCGGTATGCGGATCTTGAAGCATTAGCGTTAGTTACCCGAACTGGAATGAGTGTTGCATTTTTCTCTGAGAAGGATGCCGATCCCGATCTTTTCTCTGCATTATCTGCAGCCGTACTCTCTACCGGTGGGATGGTTGTAGATAGAATGGATCATGGTCATTTATGGGAAGTCTTAGTTCGTGGTGAAAAAGGTTACACTGTGTTAAGTTCAGCTGAAGATTTCATTTTAATTGGTGCTTCCAATGAAGCACACTCCTTAGGATTAGCCATTAGAGTGTTACGTCGTTACAGTCGTAAAATACCTGAAATCTTTAAGGAAGAAGAGAAAGATATCTCCAGTCTCGTCTCAGAACTTAAGGATTTGTTGAGTTAGCTATCAAAATCCTTCTCACGGAAATTATTTCAATGCCATCCCTTTTTCTCTTGGTTCTCTTACTAAACTTTATATTCATAGGAGTTGTAATCTCAGTAAATGGTTTTTTATTACTCATTCTCATTATACCGTGGACTTTATTCATATACACGGTTCTATGTTTCAAAAGTATGCGATTCTCTGCGACAAATCCCCTTTACCAATTAGCAGGTAAGTTATATTGGATTAGTCAAGGAACATTTCATGCTACAATAATAACGATAGTAAATATTTTGCTAGGGGCATTGATCATCCCTGATTCAAGTCTCACCCAGTTTGAACTGAATTTTGGATCACTTAGCTATATAATGGTTTTTATGTTGTTACCTTTTCCCAGTTTTTTTATTTTTAATATGAAAAATGAGGATCAAGAACGTTTATATGATTTAATATATCAAGAGATGCTTCAAAAAGATGAGGCACCTCAATTTATCGAATTAACCTCAGAACTCCTTACGATGACAGAACGTTACTCAAATGACTATATTAAACAGTTGAAAAAAGTCCAAAATTATCTTTATCATTATATTCAACAAGAATTTCAGCTTATATCTCCTTTTTTTTCGCAAAACCAAGCTTTCAGGCTCAATCTAGAGAATTTAGCCATTTTTCTTACCAAAAAGATGACCTCTCTAGAAAATAATTTTTAGTAAAATTATTAGTGATTTATGCCCTAACCATCAATTAGTGTAATAAAAAGTTGTTTAATTTGATGGTATGTTACTAGATTTCAGTAAAATTCAAAAGAACAATCAAAGAGAGCAAAAAAGTGTAAGATAAGAAGATCATCAAATTAATCAAATGTATTTAATTAAAAATGAATTCTCATAAAAAATTAATTAATGCATTCTGAAAGCGTTAATATGGAATTTTTTCGTTAATATATGAGGTTTGCTCATTGGGTAAGAAACGTAAGTCTGGTGGACGAAGTAAGGGCAAAAAAGGTACTCTTGCAAAGGTTCAATGTTCTTCTTGTAATCGTATGATACCACGTGATAAAGCTAAACGGAAAACGAGCTATAAAACTCTTGTCGATTATGCAGTAGGTAAAGAATTGCGGCAACAAGGCACCCATATTGCTCGTGTTCCGTATGTGAGGTATTATTGTGTCTCATGTGCAATTCACAGGCATCATGTCAAAATTAGGGCCGAGGATGAGCGAAAGGATCGTCAATAATTGTTTTCCAGCCTTTAAGAAGTAAAGCTAACTCTGATTAAGGTGATAGCTGGAAAAAACGATTTAAAAAAACCTGGATCCGTGGCTCAGCATGGATAGAGCGCCTGGCTTCGGAAGGTAATACCAACATCCTGAAAAATTCTGAGATAAGGTGGTACCTGAAGTAACCAGGATGTCGTGGGTTCAAATCCCTCCGGATCCGCTTTTTACTTTCTTCAAGGAATGAAAAAGAAAGGGGAAAATAGACAATAGTCAAGCTCATAGAAATATCCTATTTTCTTCACAACTTATCATAATATTCCTCTGGTTTGGGCGGAAGAGGATTATGAAAACCTTTACGTTTTCGAGTTGCTATTACGAATTGACGAGCTAAGCTACCCCCTTCGTCTTCAGGTTTAGTTGGATCTCCTGGTACTTTTTCCCAATGATTAAATACCATTTGACTGAAAGCAAAACCAGAAGTTTCAGAACGTAACTCTGTTGTAATCCCGAATGATTCTGTAACTGGAACCTCAGCAATAATAACGTTTAAAGGTGTTCCTTCTCGCTTCTGAGTGTCAATTACTTTCCCTCGTCTCTTGGTAAGAACCTTGTAAACATTGCCAAGGTACTGCTCTGGGACTTGTACTTGTACTTTGTAAATGGGTTCTAAAAGGATGGGTTCTGCCATTAACATAGCTCCAAAGCATGCCCTCCGGGAAACTGGCATGATTTGTCCTGCCCCCCTGTGAACTGGGTCTTCATGAAGTTTCACATCTTCAAGCAGGAACTGAACTCCATAAAATGGTTCCCCACAAAGAGGTCCTTCCTTAGCGGCCCACCTAAAACCTTGAATAATATAATCTTTGACTTCTCGTAAGTATTGGACCCCTTTGGTCGCATTTATATAGAAATTCGGGTCATCTTCTTCTGGGCCCATTCCCCAAACTCTTCTTCCTTCCTTAGAATCCCATCCAGCTTCGTCTCTGAGTATATTAGCCATCTCTTTTCGGTCTGAATACTGATGTATTACTCCTTCCTCAATGAGTCTAATAGCAGTAGGATCAAGTGGTGCAGCGCGAACCCACAATCTGTTATGTTTATTTGGGGACTTTGCTAAGGATTGTTGATAAGATACACCTTTAACAGATTCCCTGAAAACAACTATTGGCTCACTTTGTATCACCTCTATATGTTGAAGATCTTGAAGATCTTTAACAGCAATTTCTAGGTGTAGTTCCCCTGTTCCTGAAAGTAGATACTCTCCTGTTTCTTCATTAATTTTTGTCCTCAATGAAGGATCAACTAACTCCATAAGCTGCATTCCTTCTGCTAATTTTGGTAATTCGCTTGGAGACTTTGCTTCTATGGCAATAGTAACAACAGGTTCAACTGCATAAGAAAGAGCATGAAATGGCATTGTCGTTTCAAGGTTAGTTATAGTGCTACTTGCTGTAGCTCCACGTAATCCTTGCAATGCTACAATATTCCCAGCAGGAATTGAATCAACTTTTTCTGTTTTTGCTCCCATAAGCATTGAAACCTGCTGTACGTTCGTTGTAAATTGTCTCTCTTTCTTACCTGGTTTATATCCTGGAAGTAATGCTGTAATTTTCTGCCCAGTTCTTACTGTACCAGAAAAAATCCTTCCCATTGCAATTATTCTCTTTGCTTTTCCCGGGATCATTTTAGAAATTGCTATCATGACTGGTCCATTTTCATCGCATTCTAACATCGATTTTCCTTCAGGTGTATCAAATTTTCCTTTCCAAAAACTTTTAAATCGATAGTTCTGGGCTTCAATAGGTGAGGGGCAAAATTGGACAACCATGTCTAAAACAGCTTTCTCTACAGGAAGCCATTTTTCTAATAACGCTTTAGCTATTCTTTTTGGAGGTTCAAGCCATACTTCTTCGTCGATGCGCAGTTCTAATTGTTTTGCTACTTTTTTAAGGGAATCTAGATCATTGTCTTCCGCTTTTTGATATATTTCATAAGTTGGTTTTAGAACCCCATTTACAAAGTTATTTTTCATCCAGAGGTTTTTGATCAGTACTTCAGTTGGCTGGCTTGTTTTTTCATGCCAAATTTTCGCTAAAGCTGGAATTGTTAATCCAAAACGATGGATTGCCGAACCAAAAGCTACTGTACCTTGTCGAGGATCTACTCGCCAAATTTTCTTATATTCTGGGGGTGCATATGTTTCTATGAGAATATTAAACTCATTTATAATTGTTTTAAACTTCTCATAGGCGTCTTCGGGTGACATTCGCATTTCAGTAATTAGACGGTCGACTTTGTTGATTATCAAAACGGGACGAACTCGTTCAGCTAGAGCTTGTTGAGTAACAACTTCAGTTTGAACCATAACTCCCTCTACAGCGTCGACGAGAACTAGAGCGCCATCGACTACTCGTAAAGCAGAAGTAACTTCACCTGAGAAATCAACATGCCCAGGGGTGTCTTGAAGATTAATAAGATATGTTTTTTGATCAAATTCATGAACCAGTGAAATTCCTGTCGTTTTAATTGTTATCCCGCGCTCTTGTTCGTCTTCTCGGGTATCTGTAGCTCGAGCTTCTCCAGCAATCTTTTCAGCTAGAAGTCCACAGGCTGCAAGGAGGGAATCAGTTAGTGTAGATTTACCGTGGTCTATATGGGCGATCACACCAAGATTACGAACAAATTTTCGGTTGATAAGCAATTTTTCAGCTTCTTCAATAGTAAATTTAGGCATTTTTTTCACTTTATTAGATTACCTATGCTTATTATGAATTATGAAGACGAATTATATCGATACTTTCATGTTGTATAATTAATGAATCAAAATAGTGTAATATCCTTTATTGAAATGGTCTAGATTGATTTAAATGCTCATGACTGGGCTTTTAAGAAAGCTACTATCAACCTTTCCATAAAAGGCGAAAAAGATATCAAAAGCCTTTTTTATCACTGTGACTTGTGAGATATGTGTCATGTCAATCGAAAAAGACAAGGTCAACTTGATTCTCCGAGAATTTCAAGAGATTTTAAAAAAATATCGTCCTAATACCTCTGAATTACAATTAATCAACTCTAAAATCTCTCAAATGACTGCTAGAAACATTGAAAAACAATTCAGTCACCCTCAACCCTATAAATCACGACAAGAGAATGAAACTCCTCCTAAAAAACCTAAAAGGAAGTATTATAAGATAAAAATCGATTAAACAGTGTTTTTATAGATTTCAAGGAAAGTAATCTCTTTCGAAAACATAATTTTTTTTAGCCCAACAAAAAGACTAGGCTATATTGTTTACTGAATGGTTGGCTGTGTTTTATGGCTAAAATAAAAGTAAAAATTATGCTTCATCTGTATGCTATCCCTATTTTGCTTGCCTTCTTTCATTTATGCTTTCGGGTCAAAGTTTGGGGGAAAAAGTATATTCCTGCAAGAGGTTGGGATAACAAGGGAATTATTATCATGGCTAATCATAGGTCTCATTTAGATCCCTTTATAATCGGTTTGGCAGCATTTCCGCGTTTTTATAAACCATTTTTTTATCCTGCTGACGCTAGGTTATGGAAACTCCCCCTTTTCCGCCCAATCTTGCGGGGTATGAATTGTTTTCCCGTTTTTAAGGGTTCTAAGAGAATGGATATAATCAAATATCATATTGCTGTTGTTAATAATGGAGGATCAGTGTGCTATTTTCCTGAGGGTGCTCGAACTAAAGATGGCAAATTACAACTTGGCAAATTAGGTGCGGGGTTAATAGCTCATTCTACAAACGCGCTAGTGATACCTTGTGCTGTTAAGAATACTGATATTGCTATGCCAGTCGGGAAACCAATTACTTTGGGAGGAGGCCCACGAAAAATAACCTTAAAAGTAAAATTTGGGGCACCTCTTGATTTAAGACAATATTATAAATTGCCTAGTTCTAAAGAAACGTCTCAAAAGATCAGTGATTTCATAATGAGTAAAATAGCAGATCTTCTAGAAGCTATTTAGTAGTTTCAGTTATTAAACTTCTTATTTAAGAAAAATAACTATGAAGAGAATATTTACATTATTCTAATATTTCTAGAGAGATATTTCATCAATCTTAAATTAAGTATTTTTTATGAATTAGATCCAATAGTTCCTAGAATCAAATAGAGTGGTGAATCAATTATGTCACGATTTATAACAAAGGCAAAGCTAAATGATTTGTACGATAGGTTGGAAAACCTGGAATTAGATGTTCTTTATATTAGGGATTCGGAAGATCACAGAGATGTGAATTTAAAATACCTTTCAGGACATCCTGAGGATGCCAGTTTATTTATAGATGTCCAAAATCGGCAATTAATTCTTGTTCCATGGGATTATCAACTAGCAAAGGATTACTCAGAAGTAGATCAATTAATAAACATATCAGAACATGAAGGTGGATTAATTCCTGCTACTGCTGAAACTCTTAAAAGTATTGTGAAATCTAATCCAAGGATTGGTATTCCTAAAGCCATTCCATACTTTAATGTTAAAACTATTCTTGATCAAATTCCTGATGCTGAAATTGTATTTAATCCTCAGGAAATCGATAATATTCTTGAGCAGTTACGGTCAACTAAATCTCCTTACGAATTATCATTATTAAAAAAATCGGTAGAAATAAGTAATAAACTCGTTGAAGAGATGGAGGAGCTAATGACGAATCATTTAAACATTGAAACTGAAGTAGATCTTGCTATCTTTGTAGAAAATAGGATGCGGGAGCTAGGAGCATTTGGAGTTGGTTTCGAAACTTTAGTTGCTAGTAGTGCAAGATCATGGCAAATTCATACCTATCCTCGTGCTGATAAATTACCAATGTTTCGACCTGGATTAGCTTTAATTGATTTTGGGGTGAGTGCAAAGGGTTTTACCTCTGATGTAACGCTACCATTCATCATGGGGAAAATAAATAGTAAAATGAAGTTAATTGTGGAAACAGTAGAATCTGCTTATAATGAAGCAATAGATACTCTAAAAAATGCAACTTTTCTTCATGAAGTTGCCGAAGTCGCAATAGAGATTATTGAATCAAACAATTTTAAAATGCCTCATGGTTTAGGACATGGCATCGGATTGACTGTTCATGATTCCCCTTATCTCAGAAAAAAGCCCACTCATGAAACATTGTTAAAAGAGTGGATTGATATACCAATTGAAGAGGGTATGGTTATTACAATAGAGCCAGGTATCTATGAAAAGGATGTAGGCGGATTTAGGCTTGAGAATGATGTAATTATCACATCAAAAGGTCCTCAAGTAGTTACGAACTCTCATCCTATCCATATTGATTTATAACAAAGAAATCTTGTGGTAAAACCTTTTGATTTTCGTCACAGAATACTACTGAAAGGTTCCAATCTGAAGTAAATGTTACACCACACAACACGATGGTAAAATCAAAATCTTTGCTTTGTTGAAACATTTCAATTTGATTTGTAGAAAAGGAGTAGTTAAATGGTGCCCAAGAATTCTCTGATGTTCGAGATTTTACTTCTACAATAAATCCCTGAAGTTGAGGAAATAGAGATTCCTTCTTTAGGTAGAGACTCAATCCCTCTTTCTCGTAAAAAAAACGGCATACAGTTTCTTCTGGAGTTGTTAATATATGATTATCTCTAAAGAAGGGAGTTAATCCTAAGAAATCCATTGTTTGCTGATTTTTTCTTAAAAAGTCAACATATCTCCCCTTAATTGACGCATTATCTAAATATCTTAAGGCGATTGAAGGTCGAACAATTAAGATAGGAAATCGCTGGGAAAGAATGTAACGAACAAATTCTTCAGCAATTAATCCTCTTAATACAGTATTTTCTCCTTTCAAGATATTATAAATCAATAAATATTCCTCGTTTTCATTTAGTTGGAAGAATGACCGTTCCTGAAGAAATTGTGACTTTACCAACGTCTTTAACTTCCAATATTAGTTGACCATATGGAGAAATATCAATAGCCTTGCCCTGATACACTTTCTCTAAAGTTTGGATGGTCAAATTCATTCCAAGGATATTATCCACCTGTTTCCATTCTTTGAGAAGAGGTTGTGCACCATCTGATCTTAATGTTTCAAAAGATTCTTCGATTTGATGAATAATTTCGTGTAATAATGTAGTTAGGTTAATTTCTTTATTAAATTCTTCATAAACGGTCGTAATATGGTCTTGCAATGCAATAGAGTATTGGTCCAGTGTATTGTTAATGTTTAGACCAATTCCAATGATTAAATAGTTCAAAAAATGTCGGGTAACTTTTGTCTCAACTAATATCCCCCCAATTTTTTTCAAATTATGTTTGATCAAAATATCATTCGGCCATTTTAGCATTACATTGATATTAAAGTGTTCTAATGTTCTAGCAATTCCAACAGCTGAAATAATAGGGATTATTCCAAGCATTGATAAATCTATTTGGGGTCGAATGGCTAATGAAATCCACAATCCTCCATAAGGTGATTCCCAAACCTTTTTTCCCTGACCTTTACCTGCAAGTTGTGTTTCTGCGAAAATAACAAATCCAATTTGATTCTTTTCTTCAATAAGTTCCTTAGCTACTTCGTTTGTAGAATTCACTTCTTTATAGCTGTATATTATTGGACATAGCTTGGAATTTATCACTGTAATCATAATATAATCAACTAGATCTAAAATCCCTTACATTCCTAAAGTCATCGGATTGACAGAAATAACCTAGATAGTTCTGCTTTTTATTACATTCCCAAGTTACCCTATGAAAAATTTCTTAGTTTTATAAATAAAAAAAGTCGTTATTCCAATTATTGCTAATGATAATGTTATTGCAGAAAAATATCGTTGAGATGGTACCAAATTTGTAAATTCAGGTGGAAAAAATGGCTCAAGAATAAAAAAGAGGAAAAATCCTCCTAAGAAAATCAATGTTAAAATCATAGAGAATGTTGTTATACTCTTCAAAGTAGGTATTGTTGAATCATCCCAATCTTCAGTTAGTGAACATGAGATCGTTGCCAAGATGATGCTCGTTCCAATTAGAGTTCCAAAGAAGGCAATAAAATAAGTTTCGAGATCAAAGTAAAGAAGAGTTAAAGCAAAGAAAGCTGGTGGAAATTGAGCTAAAAATCCCCATCCCAATGCAACGATGATTAATCCCAATCCCTCTAATCTCCTCCATGAGAACTGTACAGCTGTGGTCATGATATCCCCTGGGGTTTATCTTCGTTTGAAAGTGATCTTACTTTCACGCTGAGATTTTGTCAATTGTTGTAAAAGCTGTCGTAATTGAGAGTCATTTATTTTTCCAGATACTCGTCTGGTTTGAGCAAGTTGAATTAATTGGTTCTCCAAAGTGGTTGCATATTCTGGTTTCGCTAATTTGATATTAGCAAGTCTTTCCCGTGCTGCATTTGTTAATATTCCTTTTAGAATTGCCTGTCGCTGATTTTCAATTATTCTTTGTTGTTCTTCCGCTTGTTGCTGAGCAAGTTGTTCATTTTGTAATTGCGCAAGACGTCTTTTACGGATTGCTTCCAATTCAGGATCTTCTTCAGCCATTGCGGTTAACCCTCTTCTAAAGTCTTGTAAATAAGTTCTTTAACTAGTTGCTTTATATTTCGTTCACTCAATTATTCTTAAACACACTTTATTGGATCTAAATGAGAATTATTAAAATTTTTCAGGTTTAATATGCTGCGAGTTCTGGAAGTTGTTGTTTAACTTTATAGGCTATACTATCTACAAATCTTCGACCTTCTGGAGTAACAATCCTTCCGTTAGAAACAAGTGTGACGTAACCCCCTTTTTCTAGTTGGTGAATTGCGTGACGGACAATAGCACCAGAGCCTCGAGCTGTTTTTTCTGGTTTACTTCCTCGATTCTTTCTTCCACCAAACATTTTTCTAATATGCATCACTCCAACGGGCCCATATAGGTAAATCTTCCTTAAGATCGAAGCAACACGAATAAACCACCATTCTTTTCTTTGCTCTGGTGCGTTTTCTTGAGAAACCCCTGATTTAACAAATTCAGCCCATTTAGGTGGTCTAAAAATGTCACTTGACATTAACTCCTCAGAAATAGCTTCTATTAGCAATTTACTGGGAACCATTTGTGCTGTTACCATCTATAATCGGCTATAGGGGAATTCGTTGATATTTTTAGTAGTTATCATTGTGAGCTATTCCCCATCACTTTAAAGAAAAGACACAAAAGAGTTTTTCTTTTTCCCTCTTTTTTGAAGATTTTATCTTTTGCTGGAGCTTCTCGGGCAATAAGACCCATTCAAAAGCTGAGGAAGATATTGTGATTATTAAATCCCAAAAAATCTTTTTATACGTAGCCATTTGTATTATATTCAGTCTTAATAATGTTTTGGCATTTGGAATTGCTGATCAAGCAATAGATGATCCAATTGTTGTTTTATTTGATGAAGGCCACGGCCAATTTTTTAATCGCTCTTTGTATAGTCAAGCAATATCAGATTTAATAAGTAAGGAAATAGAAGTAGTTTTCAATACAGGAAAAATCAATAACACTAGTTTTGAGGGTGTAGATATATTTATTTCTACAAATCCCCAAGTAAGATATACAAGAGATGAAAGTATTTATGTTAACAGATTTATTACTCAAGGTAACGCAATATTTCTACTCGCAAATCCCTTAAATGAAGATAATGAAACTTTAACTGGTCGTGGGGATATATTTAACGAATTCTTAGGATATCTTGAAAATGGATTTCTTATGGGCAAGTTCTGGACATATTATAAAGTGGTGGATGATATTACACCCTCTAATGTAGTTCTTAATGAGTTTTCAAATATTGGGGCTTCTAATTACTTACACCTCAAACCTAATACTTCCAATCATGCTATTCTAAATATAAATAAGAATGTAACTTCAATTATCACTTATACTTGTTCACTAGAAGATGCCAGTCAAAATATTCTTGTTGCTACACCTGAGGCTGTTGCTAAAACAATATCAGGAGAATTCAGTGAAACAGGTGGACTCACGACGGATATCATATTGTTTGGTAGCTCTGGTGATGACCTTAAAACTGGGGCACGTGTCCTACTTAGTGGTTCCAGCCTAATGTTCAGTGATTTAAAAGGTCCCATCGAAAATTATTCTTGGTATGAAAGTGAAAACAACTCCCTATTATGGCTTAATAGTATTGAGTGGCTAGCAGCGACAAAATCCGAGCCTCTTCCACCTTATACTATTTCAGAACAGGATTTAATTCAAATGTTAATATTTTTGGGCGGATTTGCTATTATTTTCTTTCTTTGCGGAAGTATTGCCTATCTAATTGGATCAGGAAGAAAGATATTGATTATTAAATCAGAACAGAGTATTTTGGATGAACCTGTCTCTCAAGCAGCCGCGGATCAGACTGGGGAACCTCTTCCCGCTCAATCTAAGGAATCAAGACGTGATAGACGACTTCGACAAATAAAAAAGGGGCAGCGAGGTAGGAGAAGGTAGGAGAGTAATCTTATGGGCCGGAAACGAAAAAGAATTGTTCGTACTAAACCTATTCCTACATTGCCAACTGTGTTTGATTGTCCAATATGTGGGACGGGGAAGTCAATTCATATTGAAGTTGATAGAAAAATCCGAATAGCAATCATAAGATGTGGAAAATGTAAAGTCCAAGAATCTCGGCCAATCCGTCCCATTGAAGAACGTGTTGATGTGTTTGGTGATTGGTTAGATGAATTGTTAATGGAAAAAAGTGAAACTACTGATATTTAATGTCGATAAAAGTTTAAGTACTAATGATGCCTTTAATCTATTTAATACCCATTTCAGGCCGCCCAAATGCAGGAAAAACCTCTTTAGTAAATTATCTAAGCCATTCAAAAAGACCTGTCGGAAAACAAGCTGGAACAACTATAACAATAACCTCAATCCCTCTTATTAAAAATCTGCACTTGGTAGATCTTCCTGGGTTTGGACGGATAACAAAACGCTCAAAGAAATGTGAAAGTCAGATAAAGGATGACATTGTTCACTTTTTAGAGGATCCATCAAACCAACTATTGTTTGCAATACATATTATTGATGTTTCAACCTTCCATTTAGTGGTGGCTAGTTTAGAGAAAAAGCAGATTGTCCCTTTAGATATTGAAATGATCCAATTCATATCTGATAGAACTAATCTTCCTCCAATTGTTGTGCTGAATAAAATTGATAAAGTGAAAAGAGAAATTGTAGAACAAAATATAGCATTATTAAAATCCTATAATCTTCCTGAGTTTGAACTGTTTCTCCTATCATTGAAAACGAAGAATGGATGTCGTCCTTTCCGAAATCGGGTTAAAGAATTATCTGTTCAAAAATTGGGGACAAGTTATCAAAATTGGTAATATTTTTGTGAATATTTAAGAGAACAAATTCTATCATTAAATGATAATAACAGAATTGAATTAATGTTGAGATGAAGCTTAATTTATTATTAAACATCCTTTCATTAAAACAGTGATGAGGAGTAAAATTTGAGTAATATAGAAGAAATTATACAAAAAATCTCTCAAAAAACAGGGCTTTCTAGAATTGAAATTAAAAAGAAAATTGAAGAAAAACAAAAAGAATTAGGATTCTTTGTAAATGACATTGCAGCAGCTCATATTATTGCGAAAGATCTTGATGTTCCACTGGGACGTCCTGAATTTAAAAAAAGACCTAAACTTACAATTGAAAGTCTTAAGAAAATGGAACCAGGTTTATCAGGAGTGAGTCTTACTGCAATTGTAACGCGTATTTATCATCCAATTGAATTCCAAAAAGAGGGAACCAAAGGGATTCTAGCTCCTATTCTGTTGAATGACGGCACCGATACTATCAGAACGCTTCTTTGGGGAACAATGGCTCGTTTTATTACAGAAAAGAAGATAGAAAGAGGATCTATCATTAAAATTAAGCAAGGTTATACTAAATTAGGGAGAGATGAGGAGCTAGAACTTCATGTTGGCGATCGGGGAGTAGTAGAAGTAGACACAGAGGCGGAAACAGACACTTATCCTGACCCTGAGAATGAAATCCTCAATATAGACTCCTTGGATGAGGAGATGAAAGAAATTGATACTAAAGCTACTGTATTAAAAATAGGTAATCTTACGACCTTTAACCGAGCTGATGGGACAGAAGGACGTGTTTCTAATTTACTTCTCAAGGGTGTACGAACAACACGACGAATGGTCCTCTGGGATGATCGCGCTGAATTAGCATTTAATTTCACTCCAGGAGACGAAATCTTGATCCAAGCTGCAAATGTAAAATTAGATCGAGAAGGAAACCCAGAGTTACAATCTACCCGTCTGACTTACCTCACAAAGATTGGTCATAAAACTTTACCACATATTGATGAAGACAAAGCTTCAGAACTTACTGAACGGCAAGTAATGGAAAAAAAACTAATTGAAATAGAACCGAGTGATGTCATCATCACGACGATTGCCCGAAAGGGCCCTGTAAGTAAATTAAGCAATTTCACACGAAATGATGGGTCAACAGGTTCTGTAAAAAGAGCAACCATATTTGATGAAACGGGTGTGACAACATTAGTACTTTGGAATGAGGCCATTCCATTATTCGACGAATTAGGAGACGAACCCTTTCGCGTAGAGAACTTACGTGTTAATATGTCAAGATATAAGACAATTGAGTTACATTCACTATTTAACACAAATTTTATCCCACTTAAAGCTTCTGAAATTCCTGAGGATCCGCCTGTTCAGAACATCACAGAAATTAAAGCTTCGCAAGGTTTAGGATGTGTACAAGGAGTAATTAAGAATATTTCCGAGGAGAGAGAATTTAATCGATCTGATGGAAGTACAGGCCGCGTCGCTCACATGTCAATACAAGATTCTTCAGGATCAATACGAGTGGTTGCGTGGGATGATACAGTTGATGAGTTAAATTCGATTCGAGAGAAAGAGATGAAGTATGTTAAGATATTTTTTGGGAGGATTCGGCAAAAAGATAATGATTCATTGGAAATCCACTTATCCCCCCAAAGTCATCTCAGACCATCATCACGAGTTCCAGTTGCTTTAAGAAGTATTGAAATCACTGAAGAAGAACCAATTACCCCCCAATCAATACCAAACTATCAGAAAGTTCAACTTTCAGAGTTATCAGAAGAGGAAGATGGAGCTTTGGTAGAAGTTCTTGGAAAAGTTGTCAGACTCTTTCAACAGAGTCCGTATTATCATGCTTGTTCTCAATGTCGAAAAAAAGTAATAGAAACAGAAGCAGGGTGGCTTTGTCAAGAACATCAGATTGTTCAATCACAAATTCGATTTCGACTCACAGGGACAGTTGATGATGGTACAAGCACAATAAGAACAGTTTTCTTTGGTCTTTCAGGAGAAATTCTTACAGGTCTAGGGAGTAATGATATTCAAAAATTAATAGATAATGGTCTGAGTGATGATGAAATTTTCACAATAGTCCAACAAGAAGCAGAAGGAAAAACGATTCTGATTCAGGGACGAGTACAACTACAAACTCAAGAGGTACAAGGAGAAACGATTCAGCGTCAAGAACTATTTGCTAATCGTGTCCGATTTCCCTCTCCAAAAGTATTAGTGGAAGAACTAATTAGTGAACTTCAGGAGTCATGAAACAGTAGTTGAGTAAAATTACCTTCTCAACTAATCAAAAGTCAGTTTATACTCATTTATCTCTTTTTTTGATGTATTATGTTTAATATTCTCATGAATATGGAATAACAAAGTCAGTTCGATAAATACGAATCATAATTCGAAGAAAATGGAGTAAAAATCATTTCTTTTAGAAGAAAAAAACCATAAAGTAGGGGTGGTGGGATTTGAACCCACGACCACCTGATCCCAAATCAGGAATCATCTAGCTCTCACATTTGCCAGAAATATGAGAAAAACCATGCTAGACTACACCCCTCGGGTAATCTTTAATGTTTATTTTAACATAAAAATGTGTTTTATACAAAAATATAACTCTTTTTTTTGTTTTATTGTAAATCAACCTAAATTAAGAAGGCATACTAAACTCTGTATTGATTTTAAGGTGGTCAGGGTTTGAAAGAACTAATAATTGAGCATAATTCGTTTTCATTCGCATCAGTCTTTAGACTAGTTCCCGAAAAGTGTGTTCGATAGCATTTGTAATCCATTTCTTGTAGGATCCTAATTATCTCCACTGTTGGTGGAACTGGAACCCCACATTTTTTAGCTAAATTTGGTAGATCAAACGTCCAAGGTATTTCTATTGACGACTCCTCAATCATTAAATGTAAAAGTTTCCTCAGTCTTTTCTCATTTCCTAATTTTTTTAGATGTTCATCCTGAAGCATTGACGATAAGTATTTTGGCTGTTGAATACTCCCTAGGTATAAGGGGCCAATTTTAATTACATCAAAATCCCCACAGTTAGGACAGTTAAAACTTTTTTCACCTAAATGGCTATAATACCTAGTTTGGCAATTTTTACAGAGATTAATAAATCCAGTGTGATCAAGAACACCATCAACTCCTCTATTCCGAATCAAAAAACACCTCACAAAATGCCTATGGTACAACGTAACAATAGGGATAAGAGATTGCCCTTGAGTCAATCCAACATGTTGGATACCTGTTATAAGGACTCGTGAAGCAATTTCATGAATATTCCCAACACGAGTACCAAAGTGACTCACACTATATTTTGCATAAAGCGCTCGTGGATATATTCCAGCAAGGGTTGCTAAGTCTGTAGCTGTAAAAGCAAGTAGTCCATGAAGAGTAATCAGTTGAATGCTGTTCTGAATAAAAGGGATAGGTGTACCAAATGGATCAATATCTATAAAATCAAAAATTACATGCTTTCTGCTAAGGGTTTGAAGGAAAAAGTTAGCGTCTAAATTAAAAAACTTTATCTTATTCGTTTTATCGTTCGAAAGACGTTTAATATTTTTTTTTGCTATCTTAACTGCATTAGTATTGATATCATTACAATAAATGCTAGAAATCGGCGCCTCCACTACATAGCGGGCACTGCGTATCCCTATTCCGCATAAAGGTTCACATGCTCTCAATTCACTTTTTGAATTTATTTTGCCATATGCACGCAATGATAGAATTGAAAAATCACGATTTATTTCTTGATGAGGATTAAAAAATACTCCATCTGAGCGTCTTGGTGTATAGTTCTGGGTCTTTGTCTTTGGAATAAAAAAAGTACCTTGGCCTTCTGTTATTTCTTTAAGTTTCATTAAATTCCCTACTAACGATTTAAATGTTTTTAACAAGATGTTTCTGGTTATATCGTTCTGTTCCCCTATTTTTATTCTCTAATGCAATGATATAAGTTTCAGCACTTTTTTTTCGTGAGGTAGGTGGTTTAAAAATTTTAACACTCTGATATGACACATTGATCTTATCTAGTAATTCTTGAAAAAATTCACCTTGAAATACCTTGGTTACAAATTTTTCAGCTAAAAAATAATTCGATATTCCTAAAGCCACTTCTGCTAACCAAATTTGCCGAGTATGATCCATTGTCCAGTGACCTGAAACGTTCGGAGAACAATCAGCCAGTACAACAATTTCGTTGTTATCTGCCCCCTGTTTTTCTAGACTTTTTTGTAATTGAAGAATTGTTTGCAATTTCGTGATGTCTCCTTTGATAATTTCAGTGATGTTTGGAATTGGTTTAGTACGAGCTATATCAACTAAAAAAATACGTGCTTCTCCATTAGTTTTATCTCGAGCTATTTGAGAGAATCCTCCTGGTGCTCCACATAGATCAATAACTGTCTGGTTTGGGTGAAACAATTTAAACTTATTATCAATTTGTAGAAGTTTGTAAGCAGCTCGGCTTCTGTATCCCTCGTATTTAGCTTTTTTAGAATAAAAATCGCGCTTTTTTGGCAGGAGAAACACCATTTTTTCTTATTAAAAGGCTAAAGAAAAAAGTACTAAAAAAAATGATCTTTTGTCAAACTAATGTTTATCATCACTTTCGTCGTTTTGGACGGAATTCTTGGGATTTTCTAACTACTGATCTTTTTTCTGGAGAATGTTTAATTATTTTCCTTTTCTTTGCCTCTTTTACTAATGCTTTTTTCTGTTTCTCTATTGCAGGACGTATATATGTCTTGATTTCACTAGATAAATCTTTCAGAGTCTGTAATTTAGATTGTTTTTTCTCGACTAAAATAAGACCGTTCCTTTCCCACCAATGTCGGGGATACGCAGCATATTTCTTGATTTCATAGTCAAGTTCTAATTTTTCTGCTGCTAATCGAATTTCAGTAATCGTAGGATTCTCTACAGCTTCTTCTAGAGATATTCGACGCCCTTCTTTACGAGTAAGTGATTGATTTAAATATTCAGGAAAAATAAAGTAATGAGTAGTATCCCGTCTCAATGTTAATTCAATCTCCTTTTTATCAAGGGAACACTATATTTATTCTATCCACCTTCGTTGAGAAGAAATTATATTTTTTACGCCAACTATTTGTAAAAGAAAAAGATATAGATTGAATAGTAATTTGATAGATCTGAGAATAATATGGTTGTTTAGTAAATTAGAACAACACACTTGAACCATAATCTCTCTGTTAATATAATCTGTATTAATCTCTAAAATAATGATTAGATCAGACACAGTTCAAAGGTGTATACTAATTATTGGAGCTTTTGTTGAATCAAGAAGTCAGTTTGGTGGCGTGAAAACATTTGACAAACAAAGAGGAAGAAATAGGTCAAATGCGAAGTCCCATCACGGTCATTCTTGGTCATGTGGATTCAGGTAAGACTAGTTTATTAGATAAAGTTCGGGGGACAGCAGTACAAGCTCGCGAATCAGGGGGAATAACACAACATATAGGCGCAAGTTTTTTCCCTATCGAAACTGTTATTGCTCTTTGTGGAACCTTGTTAGAACAATCTAAAAGAAAAATGAAAATCCCTGGGATTCTCATCATTGATACACCAGGCCATTCATCTTTTTATAATCTTAGAAGTCGAGGGGCTTCTTCTGCTAATTTTGCTATATTGGTAATTGATGTTCGGCGAGGGATACAACCTCAAACTGTAGAATCATTAAGGATTTTAGTTAAACAGAAAGTACCATTTTTAATAGCAGCTAATAAAATCGATCGTCTTCCAGGCTGGAAAAGTTATCCTGACCTCACATTAGTGAAATCCCTGTCAAAACAGTCTAGTGGCACATTAGAAGCTCTTCAATCAATTATTTATGAAATCATGACTGAATTAAGTCATTATAATCTTGAACCAGATAGATTTGATAGAATAAAAAACTTTGCTAAGAAAATCGCTATCATTCCTACATCTGCAATAACAGGAGAGGGTATCCCTGAATTATTCCTTGTTCTTGCCAGTCTTACAGAGCAATACTTGAAAAAACAGTTGGAATTGCATTTAGACAAAGGAAAAGGGGTTGTCCTGGAAGTGAAAAAGGAAGTGGGACTAGGAACTACTCTAGATGTAATTCTTTTTGATGGTACCATCAAGCAAAATTCACGTATAGTTCTAGCTGGAAAAAATGGGCCTATTTCTACCTATGTTCGTGCAATCCTACTTCCAAAGGATTTAGATGAAATTCGTGATCCACGGAAAAAATTTGATAGCGTTGATAAAGCAGTAGCTGCAATTGGAGTTAAATTGACAGCTCCTAATATTGATGAGGCTATTGCAGGCTCTTCGCTCTATGTGGTCGAAGATAAAGATGTAGAAAAAGCAATTTCAAAAATTGAAGACGAATTAGCAAGGATACTTGTTGAAACTGATGAGGCAGGAGTTATTGTTAAAGCTGATACCCTAGGTTCCTTGGAAGCGCTTGTAAATTTTCTTAGAGATTCAAATATCCAAATTCGTTTTGCAGCAGTAGGAGACATTACGAAAAAAGACGTATATCAGGCATCATTATCCAAAGAGAAAAATGAATATTATGGAGTTATCTTAGGATTTCGAATAAATGCCCTTCTAGATGCACAAGAGGAAGCAAGAAAGTCAGACATTCCAATCATTCAGAATGACATAATTTATCGTTTAGCAGAAGAATATGAGGCACATCGTTTTGAGATTCAACAGCGTCTTGAGGAGGAGGCGCTTAAAGGTATTGTTCGTCCAAGTAAAATTAAAGTTCTTCCATATGTATTTAGACAAAGTAAACCATGTATATTAGGAGTTGAGGTACTAGCAGGTCTGTTAACGCCTCAAACCAATCTAATTAATCGAGAGAATAAAAGAATCGGTTTCTTGTTACAAATCCAAGATAGTGGAAAAAATATTCCTCAAGCTAAAGTGAGCGATCAAGTAGCAGTAGCTATTCGTGGCCCAACCGCGGGACGTCAGATTAAAGAAGGAGATGAGTTGTGGGTTGACGTCCCTGAATCTGATGCACGGAAAATTACAGAACAAAAGATGCTTTCTGGATCAGAGATGGACGCTCTTACAGAGCTGATCGAGATTAAACGGCGAACAGTGAATAAGTATTGGGGTTTATGAATAGATGGACTGATCCATCAACTATTTCTTAAAAAACGATCGTTAAGAGTATAAAATCTGCTTTAAACTTTGATTACTATAAATAAAAAATCTCTTAGGTAATTTCCCTATTAATCTATCCCTATTAATCTAATAATATGAATATTAATGGATTAAAAATGGGTGGAAAATAACATGTAATGCTGTTCGAGAATTATAAGAACTATTAAGAATAGAAAGAGATTTGACACGATATGACACGTATAACCTAAAGAACATCTAGATAGAGATCACCACGGTCATTCTAATAAGTTATTCAATAAAAAGATATGAGACGATAAAATGGTCAGATTTCAACTTAATTTAGCTGATGGAAAGCAGAGTTACAAGAAAGAAATAGATGATGATGCACTGACTCGTCATTTAATCGGAAAAAAAGTTGGGGATGAGTTAGAAGGAAGTTTCATAGGTTTTGATGGCTATTCATTTAAAATAACAGGGGGGTCTGATCATTCTGGGTTTCCTATGGCTCCTGGAGTCGAAGGTGCAACACCAAAACGAATACTTATTGGCCATCGGGGAGTTGGATATAAACCAGATAGAAAAGGGAAAAGAAGACGAAAACGCGTTCGTGGTAGAATGATTAGCGAAGATATTTATCAGATAAATCTTAAAATCCTTGAAAGAGACGAAAGCAGCAAAGCTATAGAAGAATTGTTATGAATCATTTCGTGGATTCTTATGACAAAAAAGAAAAGAAGATCTCCAGCCAAAAAAAAGACTGAATCCCCAGAAAAGCCCAAACAAGCAGAGATCTCAATAGGAATGATTGGGCACGTAGACCATGGAAAGTCAACTTTAACCGAAGCCCTAACGGGAAAATTTCCCGACACACACAGTGAGGAAATCCGTCGTGGAATCTCTATCCGATTAGGATATGCTGAAACAGAATTCCGGGCTTGTCCTGATTGTGAGAGTCCAGCAAAATATACTACTCAAGAAAAGTGCCCCATCTGTGGGAAAGAAACAACTCTCCTTCGTCGAGTTGCATTTGTTGATGCTCCAGGCCATGAGGTACTAATGGCAACCATGCTATCTGGAGCAAGTATAATGGACGGAGCCCTTTTAGTCGTTGCAGCTAATGAAAGAGTTCCTATGCCTCAAACTCGTGAACATCTTGCAGCAATGGAGATCATAGGGATGGAGAAAGTTATTTTATGTCAAAATAAAATTGAATTAGTTTCTGAAAAGGCGGCAATTCAAAATTATAAAGATCTTGTAAAGTTTATTTCAAAAACTAGTGCCAAAAATTCTCCCATAATCCCTATTAGCGCCATTCACCACACTAATATTGATATGTTAATTCAAAATATTGAGGAGCAGATCCCAACACCAAAACGAGATGAAAGTATTACACCTCGGATGCTAGTAGCTCGCTCCTTTGATGTGAATAGACCAGGACAATCTCCTACAAACTTGAAGGGCGGAGTTGTGGGAGGAAGTATTGTTCAAGGAAAGTTCTCAGTTAACGATGAAATCGAAATACTGCCTGGAAATCGAAAAGGTAGTAAATGGCAAGTTATCCGCACAAAAATTGTAAGCTTAAGAAGTGGGTTTGGTGAACTAGAGACCGCATTACCAGGAGGGCTTATCGGAATTGGAACAGAAGTTGATCCCTCTTTAACGAAAAGTGATTCTCTCGTAGGGCATGTAGTTGGATATCCTGAAGAACTTCCACCAGTTTGGAATCTTTTAGAACTTGATAGACATCTTTTAGAGCGTGTCGTTGGGAGTGAAGTTCAGACTTTAGTTCATGACATTGAATTAAATGAAAACCTTATGTTGAGCGTTGCTACTGCCAAAACCGTTGGTAAAGTAACAAAAACCAGTAAAAAGGGTATTCAAGTAGATCTTCGTCTTCCTGTTTGTGCTGAATTAGGCACCCGAGTCGCAATTAGCCGTCAAATAGATCGTAGATGGAGACTAATAGGGTGGGGAGTTATTGAAGGTGGGAAAGAACAACGAACAAATTAGAAACCTCATTATCAAATAAAGAATGTTTGCAGATTTTTTTAGATACAAATTTTTTAATGGCACTTGGACAAATGCCCAGTTTCAACTTGTCATATGAGTTAGATCGAGTCATTCCTAGAAAAAAAGAATTGATCGTGCTAGACCCAATATTCTCTGAACTTGAAAAGTTACATTTAGAGGGAACTCCAAAAGAACGGCAGATTTCTCGCGTTGCAATAGAATTTGTGCATAAATATTGTAAACAATGGCCCTCAGAATACCACCATCGGAATATTGATTTTATACTGTTATATTATGGAAAAGAAAGAAGCGGGATAATTGCCACAAATGATCGAAAACTGAAAAGCATGGCCCGTAAAAAAGGAATAAAATCCCTCTATATCCGCAATCAACGATTTCTTGAATTACAATGAAACAAATTTAAATTCTTCCAAAAAGGGAGGAATTAGAAATAAGGTATGGAAAGGTCTATCAAATAACTCATATACAAAAAATGGTAGAAAGAAAAATCCATGCCGCTGTGGCTTAGTTGGTAGAGCGACAGACTTGTAATCTGTTGGTCGTGGGTTCAAGATATAGGATCCTGATGAATCATGTATGAAAATCCCACCAGCGGCTGTTACAAGCTAGTATTAAAAGCTACTATATGACCTATAATTGTGTGACAAGAAATGGAATCATCTCAGTTAATCCCCACCTGGAGATACCTCGCAAATGGGCAATGTGCCTATAAATCGGCTGCCACATCTCCGAAAAAGCGCTGCAATCATCTCTTTACTGTTACAGGAACATGTAGATATATTGATTGCCCCCTTGTTCAACCTGAATTTTTTTCGTTTCAACAACAAGAAAATTCTGTATATTTAATAAAAAAAGATCCAAAAGCTCCCCCTGCTTCAACATGGGGTTTCACAGAGTTACCTGAAGATCGTGAAAAAGCTAAAAAGGTAGTAGAAAAGGAAATTAAAAGCCTTAATGAAAAATTAAAACCAGCAGTTTGGCGGAGATTTGAACAACAATTTAATGCTGCAGAATTAATACGGGCCTCCCAAGAGCTCACTGAAGAAGAAGACGAGGAGCTAGATGAAGAGCTTTAAATCCTATATTCTGATTCCACGGCTGCGAAATGATGAAACCTGACAAGGATGAGCTAAGCAATGAAATCTTATAGTTACTCTGATTCGCTAGCTGTCTTGAGGTTAAGAATCCTTTGAAGTATAGGTTTGTAGAGAATCTAAGCTCTTTGCATCATAATAAGACTGGTCTTCAAGTAAGGCATCAATATGGCATATAACGCGAAATACTCTTTCTTGATAAACAAGCGTGTATTATTAATCCGTATTGGTGGTGAACTAGGGATAAAAAGCCGACAGACTCGTCGATATATGATAGACCAGCTTCAACATAATATAAAAGCTCGTTTTCGGCATATATTTACCTTTAATATTCTTAATTATCGAAATCGATTAATCATCTATTCAGAATCGAGCATTGATCTTGATAAACTTGCATTCAGTATCGTTACCTCAATCAGTGGAGTGTCTTCTGTAAGTCCCGTGCTCGTTGTTGAAGCAACAGAAAATTCCATACTTTCTGCAGGAAAGTCAGAAGCAATTAATATAATTCAACCTTATACTAGTTTTGCTATAAGGGCTCGTCGTGAGGGGTCTCACCCATTCTCCTCAATAGAAATTGCCAGTAAACTTGGCGCTGAGATCTTAGCTTATCCGTTGGAAGGAATCAAAGTAGATCTTGAAGCGCCAAAATTTCAAATTCACTTGGATATTAGTGGGATATTATGTTTTATCTATTCACATATTTATAAAGGGATGGATGGCTTACCATCTCGATCTCAAGGCACAGCGATTGCTTTACTAAAGCCTAACTTCAATTCAATATTAGCAGCTTGGTTAATGAAGAAAAGAGGAGTTAAAATTACCCCAATTTTTTTTAAAACTGGAAAAACATCTGAGGAAAATTTCCTAGAACATATACAATTGCTGTTTAGTCAAGACATAACTATTGTACGCATAGAAGAGCTTTTAGCGTTGTTCAAACACCATTCTTCTTTGTGTTTATACTGTCAGATATATTGTGAACAGGTTTGTAAAAAAGTTGCTAACAAATATCAAGTCTCAACCATTGTGTCTCCAACATGTTTCAATTATAACAACGAAATTATGTCGTTAGAAGCTCTGAAAATCCTTGAAAAAAATATTAATTTGGCAATATTAAGGCCTCTTCAACTAGGATATTATGGTCAAGAAATTAAAATGAAAGAATTAGATAAAAAAGCTTGCTGTCAATTTAAGACAACAGTTTCTCTACAGCCATTTGAGGATTTCAATGATACAAATTTAAAAGAGATTTTATCCTTTAAGCTAAAAATCTAATTATTATTCGATTTCTTTTTGTTCTATAATACCATTTGGTGATTTTTCTGTAAAAATCAGCCCCTCAAAGCGTGAAATTTTCGTACTAAGATCAGTCCAAGCCCGATTGGGAAGACCCGCTTTCAAACAGACATAATCGAGATAACGCTGAAGATCCCATTTTTGTTCAACTGGAACTTGTGGGAGGAGAAGACCTCGTTGATATTTACCTCGTTCTGCTATCAATCCATGTTTACCAATAACAATTAGGTCAAAATATTCTTTTGGATTATGGACATTAAGTACTTCAGGAAGAGTCAATATTGTAACTTCAACAGTTATGTTTTCCATTTCACTAAAATCAACAGGAGGAAACCGTGGATCATGGATAGATGCATCAATTGCTGAATCTATCGTTGATTGAATTAAAGATCCATGACGACTTTCAATTCTCCCGATACAACCCCTCAAATCTGGTTCTCTCCCATTTACAATACGATGCAATGTTACAAAAACGCCCGAGTGATCAAAAAGATCTTCTGGTGCATCCTTTGGAATTTTAATCTTTATTTTTTCTTTAAGATATGTTTCAATAGTTAAACGGGCTAATTTAACAAGGTATTCACCAGAGTAATTCATTTTTTCTCATCTCTATTGAATTAGTCTAATATCCTTAATTTTTTTGATCAGAAAGTCGGCGTAAACGTTATTTTTGTAGAAAATAATGAATAAATATTGGGGTCTACAAAAATAACCTCGAAATCAGTTGAGTCAGTATTTTTTTATTCATTTTTATAATTTTTGAACATATCTAGATGTAATTTTACCCTAATTATGAACATCATTCTATTCTCATATGAGTAAAAAGGATTATTATTAAAACATAAGAAGAGATGTCATAAGCATTGTCTCGAAAAACTCAATCCATTGTCAATAAGTGTTAAAAGTGTCTAAAGAAAGAAGACATATCAGTCAACGCAAAATCCGCAGGATTAAACGAGTAACTAAACCTGAAGAGGTTGAATCTAGGAGTGAAACAACCACAGGTTTGGCACCTAACACAAAAATGTATTATACGAAAGTTTCTTTCGGTGTTTGTACAGGTTTAGTAACAGGATTTCTTTTTGTAGTATCTGAAGTGTTCTTGAATTGGTGGCTCTTAATTCTCGTTCTAGCTTTAGTTACTTGTGTTCTATTTGTTCGGTATGTACTGAAAATTTCAAGTGAAGACATTGATCAAAAGCGATTATGGCTGTCAGGAACTTTTACATTCTTAGTTCTTTTTATTGTTATGACTTCTTTGGTTTGGATGATATTTTAAATCGACCAGTCTTCACCTGCCACAAATATACGGCTTATTTGGGCACTTAGTAACTCTAAACCATCTCCTGAGAGGGAACTCACAGGTATTAAAGGAATTTCTCCCATACCTTCAATTACCTGGCCTGCTCGAATGGAAAATTCACGGGTCATTCCATATAGATCTTCAATAGCTTCATAAGGATCTTCACGCCATGATAAGATATCATCAATTTGATGAGGTTTAAGAAGGTCAATTTTGGTCATGGTATGGGTGATAGGGAGATTAAGACGGATTTGTACAGATGTGGCCAATAAACTGATTGAAATAAATCCTGCAATATTTGACACAAGAGTAGAATCGAATAAAAATACTAGGAAAGATGTATCTTTTGGAAAACTCTCTGCAATCTTTAAACCAGAATTACGATAAGCAAAAAGTTCCATTTGACCAGGAGTATCCACTAAGACGACCGCAGAACTCTCACCTAATTCCATGACATCCTCACGGATATCATTAATATAATCTGCTATTAAATCGGCTGCTGCAATCATCGCACCATTTGGGCCTAATTTGTATTCATCTACTAACCGATCAAAATCGATGTAGTCACGAATATCAATATCCGCTTTGTACGGGATATATTGAACCGCAGGATCAAGGTTAACTGTGGTAAGGGTTGCACCCTTTGTAGTTAAATATTGTTGAAGAGAAGAGGTAAGCATCGTTTTACCTGAACCAGCAGTTCCAACTAAATAACAAATGTTAGTCATTTTCTTATAATCACTAACTTATTAATTCAATTGAAAAGTTAAATGTTTGAGGAGGTGAAGCGAGTAATCCACGAGAAAATAACTCTACTGAAACTGAAGCAAAAGAAACTGTATTTTCGTTCATCATTGCAATGATGGCTCCCTTAAAAACTCGTGTGCCAATAAAGTTATATACAGTTGTCCAGCGATACAATCCTTTCGTTTCGTTAACTCGTATCTCAATATGATCAATATTATTAAAAATGCCTCCAGATTGAATTTCAATTTGAATAGGAAAGAAGAAAGTCGTCTGGTTAAAATTATCTTCCCATTTAGAGCCAATAGTAAGAGGTGAGGGAGCCATTATAAGATTGGCCGTTCGAGATTCATCTTCTAAGCGATAAAGCCTAATAGAGGGAGGAGAAAGAAATGAACTGAGTATAGTGTTTCCTAAGAATAATATAATAATTAGTAAAGCTAGTACAGAGTATGTGTAACTTTTTTTTCGTGAAATTGACTTTCCTATGGTAAATAATTTTAAAAAAATTGATGAATCCTTCTTGTGTGAAACATTTTGTTCTTCAATATTGGCTTGGGTCTCCTCATTTGAATCATCTCCAACGAACAGAATGAGAACTGCAAGTGCTAAAATTAGTATTTTTCCAATTGTTGTCTGTACAACCAACAAGAACCAGCCAATATGAGGGATTCGAAATACGACAACTCCATAAACTTTATCTCCAGAAATCGATCCCTCTTGATCTTCCCAGGTATCTGGTAAGAGATTGTTATCCCCATTTGTTTTAAAGAAGTATTCACCATCATGTTGCCATTTTGCCACAACTCGATGTACAACAGGATCAGATACCTTTGTAGTATTAAAAACGATAACATCTCCCACTTCTATCGATTCAATTGGAACTTTTTTTACTAGAAGGATATCCCCTCTAAATGGATAGATATCTGTTCCATCATTATCTTGAAATCCATTGTATATGGGAAGCATACTGCCTGTGGTCACTGCTACTATTGGATGGCTGGATCCACCCAAGAGAAAGGTTAATCCAATAGAAATAGTTATTGCCATTATAACAGCAGAGATTAAAAGTAGTACTAACTCAATCATTGATTTCTGTCTTGAACTCAAAGGCAATCTTTATCAATTGATGGACTCTTGTCAGAAGCTTTTAGAAGTATCGCTTGATGATAACTATTCTCTTTTACACTAGTAAAAGACTTTTGTTTTATAAAAGAAAAAACACAAAAATCAGAAACATATTTGGGAAGGAAAGAATGTTATTTCACCTTTTTTGTCGTGATAGGGGGAAAAATTCGTCAAAACATACCTAAAGGTAACAAAAACAGTTCTCTTAAGGAAGAAAATTTAATATGCGATGAAATATTTTTATAAAAAGAAAAATAATGTGCTCTTATATCAATTTGCTTAAGAGAAATATTTATTGAGCTCTACTAGAGGTATAAGAAAGGAAATTCTATCGAGTTCCATCTATAAAAAATAGCTAAACACTAATATCTCTAAAAACATTTAATTTTTAACATAAATGTAGAAATGAATTTATGACACCCAGCGATACTATGAAAAACAATGAATCCATTATAAGGAATGGAGAGACTCTAGGATGAAAATTCCTGCTAAAATGCGAACTTTCTGTCCATATTGTAATAAATATACAGCACATAATGTTAAGATTGAGAAAGCTAAACAGCGTGGTGGAGGTATGAGTCGAGGGAGTCGAAGGATGGCTCGATGGACGAGTCGTATCGGAAATAAAGGGAGATATTCTCGTAGGCCAATTGCATCAAGAAATATGACTTCCAAAACAACAAAAAAAGTCGATCTTCGTCTCACTTGTCCTGAATGCGGAAAAAAGTTGATACGTAGTAGACCAAGAGCCAGAAGAACCGAAATTGCACGTGTTTAATCGGTTTAGTTACAATCCCTATTTATATATCTATCGAGAGAAAGTAAAATGTCTGATAAAGAATCCAAGGACATGACAAATACAAGTTTAACGAATAATGAACAGGAGGTAGACCTAGAAAAGAGTTTAGATCCCATTCAGATGATGGAGAGACTTGGGAGAACCAAAAAAAGGATCTTAATTGAATTATATCGAGACTCGGTAGGCTATAAAAGACTGAGTAAAATCATTGGGGTAGGATTGGACACAATTAGAAGTCATATTCGAACAGGTAAGTATAGTAGGTCATTACTCGAGCTTGGGTTGGTCGAAAGAGGAGAACAAGGTTGGCAATTGACCCCTCTTGGACTACAAGTTACTGAATTGCTTCAACAGGATACAGAGTTCAAGGCTTTTTTCTTTGAATAATTTCTTGGCTGAATTTCTGTTTTATTCGAAAAATTGCAGGCTTACATGAAAATTGTTAATTGATCCTTTGGTTTGGGACTTAGTACTGCAATATTAATAAATTTAATACGTGTTGTAAATTAAAGAGAGGAAAAATTTAAAACAGACAATGACCTTTTATTATAACGTAAATCTGACAATAAATCGAAATAAGTGAGAATTTTTATAAACGAAAAGAGAACTTTAATCAATCTAGAAAATGGTATGAATAATGAAGCGGCCTAGGGTAGCTAGGTTATCCCGCGGGGCTCATAAAGAATTTTATCTTGAGAAACCCCGAGATCGGATGGTTCAAATCCTCCGGCCGCTATCATTCTTTCTCATTTGAAGTCAATCTTTTAAGGAGGAATAAATAACAATAATCCTTAGAAAAGTTTTTACAGCCTATTCTAATTCCTTCTATTCTATAATGGAATTTTTATCACAATTTTGGTAAATTAGCTGTTAATTCTGAGTTCTGTGATAATAAGATTTTTTAAGTATATAGTGAATTATATCCTTAGAAAGGATAAGAAGTGTGGTGAATAATATAACTGATACAAAGGAGTATCAAAAAAAACCAAAAAAAGCAAAAAAATCATTTTGGTTTGAATACACTGAAAAGAAAGGTGAAGATCCTCATAAATCAGCGTGGCGTCAATATTATGATGATGAGAGAGAAAATAAAAATAGAATTACTCGTTATTGCAGAAAATGCGGTGCGGTAATTCATCCTGAAGGAAAATTTTGTGAACGATGTGGCCAACGAATATTGTCAAAATGATTAATCGTTATCTACGACTATCAGGTCGATATTCAGGTTGACCAGCTGGTATCCCTCTTTCTACCCGCTTGAAATAATTTTTTTTATTACGTAAGCTTGGAATAAGACCTTTTCGGGGTCGTGCTTCAACTTTTGGGGTTTGATTTCTGACTTTTCCAGCTTTTGTAAGAGAACCGTGACTACCTGCCATTTTTATATTCTTCCAATGTTAATTGAGTTATGTAAACCTTACTTATCATTAATTCAAAAGTATTACTATATAATTCTAGAATAAAAACCCAACATAGGTTAATTAAAACAAACCAAATCATTTATGTATTCTAGGCATTGAAAACCAATTCATTGTAATGCTTGAGAGTTTTTCATATCTTATTCTCTAATAAAGCTGGCTCAATAAGATATAATCTAAAGAAAGAAGGATTTATGCAAAAATTCTTAAAAAAATGAGAAAGGAGTTGTAACAATCCAATGGATATTGATTTTAAAGGTTTTAAACTTGATGTTACTCCAGCCCAAATGGCTCAATTGATAGATCATACTAAACTATCAGCATGGGAAGGGCCTCAAGCAATAAGAAATCTATGTCAAGAAGCAATTCAATACAATTTTTACTCTGTTTGTGTTAATTCTTCTTATATTCCATTAGCTGTTGAAACTCTTAAGAATACGAATATTAAAATCTGTTCTGTTGTTGGTTTTCCCCTAGGGATGATGGATACCGATTCAAAAGCTTATGAGACGAAAACTGCAGTCAAAAATGGTGCTAACGAAGTCGATATGGTCATTAATGTTGGTATGTTAAAAAGTGGCGAATATAAGTATGTCCAAACTGATATTGAGACTGTAGTAAGCGCTGCAGATAAGGCATTAGTAAAAGTCATTATTGAAGCTTGTTATCTTACTGATGAAGAAAAGATTAAGGCGTGTAAACTCAGTAAAGATGCTGGTGCGGACTTTGTAAAGACTTCAACTGGATTTGGTGCATATGGCTCTTTCCCTTATGATGTAAAATTGATGAGGAAAACAGTAGGATCTGATATGGGTGTAAAAGCAGCTGGAGGAATTAGTAACTATGTTGATGCTGCCCGAGTCATAATTGCTAGTGGACTTATTCTTGATCCTCTTAAATTTAGAATTGGCGCTAGTGCTGGTATTAACATAATCAATAACTTGAAGTGGATGTCTTTAAGCGAAGAGTGGGTTATAGATGAAATACCCTGTCACTTATGTCCAGTAAGAGCAGCAAGTTTTGGAAAAATGAACGAAATACATTATTCATATCATAAAAGTAAGTGTCATACATGTCAGTATAATAATTATAACCAATTCTATGATTAAAATCACTTTATATAGATATTAAAGAGGTTTGTGAAATGGAAAAACAGTTCTTACTCCGATGTAACTTGGCTACTAAAAAAATAACAAAGGAAGAAATACCAAAAGGACTCTTGGAACAATATATTGGTGGAAGAGGCTTGGGAGTAAGATACATGTGGGACGAGGTTCCTCCTGAAGTTGACCCATTGAGTCAAGCTAATAAAATAATATATGCTGTTGGCCCTTTGACTGGGAGCTACGCTCCAACCTCTGGCCGATTTTGTGCAGTATCAAAATCACCATTGACAGGAACAATATTTGATACTAATTCAGGGGGAAGATTTGGTTCAGAATTGAAAAATCTTGGAGTTATTGCCCTAATCATTGAGGATGTGGCAACAGATCTTAGCTACCTTTACTTGGATGCTGAGGATGAAACCTTTGAACTAAGAAAAGCATCCCAGCTGAAAGGGAAAACTACTTGGGAGACAACTGATATACTTACAAAGATAACAAAAAAACAGGCAAGAGTATCCTGTATTGGGCCTGCAGGTGAGAATATTGGCCTCATGTCTTGTATCATCAATGATAAGGGTCACGCCCTTGGCCGTGGTGGGATAGGTGCGGTTATGGGGTCAAAAAAATTGAAAGCCATAGTAGTCAAGGGACAAAGACCTCAAAAGAATGAAGAATTGAAAGATTTATCAGAACACTTAACTTTAGCCATAAGGAAAAATCCAGTTACTAAATCTGCTCTACCAGTTTTTGGTACATCAGTTTTAGTAAATGTTGTCAATGAATTAGGAATGTTTGCAACAAATAATTTTAAGGAAGGGACATTTGATGATGCTCCTGGTATTTCAGGGGAAAAGCTTAAGGAATTGTATGTTATTAAAAATCATGCTTGTGCAGGGTGTAGTATTGCGTGTGGACGTATAACAAAAGTAACTGAAGAGGAACAAGGAAAAGGACCAGAATTTGAAACTATTTGGGCTTTTGGATCTCAAATCGGAAACAATGACCTAGCTTTGATTTGTAAAGTCAATTATCTCTGTAATCAATTAGGTTTAGATACTATATCTACAGGAAATACCATTGGTTGTGCCATGGAATTGTCTGAGAAGAATAGAGTTTCTAATTTTCCTAAGTTTGGCGAGGTCGATTCATTAAAGAAAATCATTACCCAAATTGCTTACAAAGAAGGAATAGGAGCAGAATTAAGTAAAGGTTCTAGAAGATTTTCAGAGAAATTTGGAGAACCAGATCTCTCAATGACTGTAAAATCCCTTGAACTACCTGCATATGATCCTAGAGGTGCTCAAGGTCAAGGTTTATCATATGCGACATCTAATAGAGGGGGTTGTCACCTTCGTGGTTACATGATAAGTACGGAAGTATTGGGGGCACCAATTCCGATGGATCGCTTTTCTTCTTCAGGAAAGGCAAGTATTGTACGAGTATTCCAAGATCTTTCTGCAGGTGTTGACTCACTGGTTTTATGCAGGTTTTCAAGCTTTGCCCTTTCTGCTGTTGATTATGCGAGGATGTTATCAGTAGTACATGAAAAAGAATATTCAGAAAGTGAATTCATGAAAATTGGTGAGAGAATTTGGAATTTAGAACGTATTTTCAATCTAAAAGCTGGTTTTAGGGCGAAAGATGATACATTACCAATACGATTATTGAGAGAACCCTTAACAGTTGGTGGTTCGCGAAATCGAGTAGCAAAACTGCAGGAAATGCTTCTAGAATATTATAGAATTAGAGGTTGGGATGAAAGCGGTGTACCAACTAAGGAAAAACTAACAAAACTTGAGTTGAAGACTAATCAATAACATTTACAAAAAAAGTCATTAAATGAAAGATAGATAAATGGAGTTTGTGGGATGAAGAGAATCATCCGAGGTTTTTCATCAGCCACAGGTTATTTTTGTTTAGAATGTCATCATAAATGTTGTGCTACAGAATATGAACTACCATTATTACCCCAAGAAACTGAAATATTACGACAAAAATATCCTTTTTGCAATATTTTCATACACCATTCAGTAGAGGGAAGTTGGCTACTTCGGGGAGATAGGTGCCCTTTTCTGAATTCTCACGGGCTGTGTATACTTCATAATACTCCAAATAAACCATTAATATGTCAAATTTATCCTCTAATCTTTTGGAAAATGAAACCAGATCTTATTTTGGTGTGGATAAATCCTTGCAGGGGAAATGGGTTTCAATGGATAGCAAATCCAGATAATCGTATTTCAGATCAAGAACTTGAAAGACTATTAAGCAAATCACAATTAAATTACAAAAATTATCTGGGAGAACAGATTGATAAACAAAATCCATTCAATAACATTCCAATGAAAAGACTTTCTGAAGAGATTTCATTTTTTGACCGTATAGATATCCATGATTTACGCAATGAAATTAAGAACTTGAATCTTGTTCCCCAATCTTTGGAGAGATTTCTTTTACAAACAGAAGATTCTACAATAAAAGAAATGGCAACAATAATTAATGCAGTCATTTATTGGTTATGTTGGAGTCCTGTAGGGTTACAACTCTCGTTTAATCATTCAAAATTACTTTTTTTGGTGGCTGCTGACTGGGTTGACTTTGTTAATCAAGAAATTCTTTCTCAATCAGTTTTACCTTTAAATCGTGACCAAATTCTCCAACAATTGGGATCTTTCCTCGCAACAGCAATAATTCCTTCCTTTTGGAGACAAATGGCCCTTAAAAGTGAATCTGAAGAAAGGAGAAAGTTTGCTAAGAAAGCTTTTAGAGTACTGAATGGAGAAATTACCCAAGAAAAGTTAGATTATTCAAACCCTTAATAAAACGAGGAAATTGAAGGATTTAATCATTTAGGATTCAAAATCATCTGGAAGCCCGATCTGCCTAACAAGAATATCGCTTAATTTATCAGATCGAGGTCTTGATTCAATCAAAAAATCTTCTAAATTTGTTTCCACCTGTTTTAGCTTAATCCTTTCATCGGGTTCAAGATTCTTATGACCAATATGATACTCAAAATATTTACATGCTAATTGGGGCATTCGGGTCATTGCAGAAAGATCATCATCAGATAGATTTCGAATCCGATAAACAGTTTGATTTATTCTTGGATCAAAAATATTGCTCTTAGGATGAATAATTGCGGTTAAATAGCTTCGGCCTTGTGTTATCTCATCCTCTTCCATCCAAATATCAGACCCTAAGGCCCACATTTCATAATCAATACCCCAAATCTTATGTATTTGTTTAGATTCATCTAATTGTACTAAATAATTCCCTGCGTTTCTATCCGGATCATTTAACCAAATATCAAATGGTAGGAGAGAGTAGCCATCATCCACTTGCTGAATGGTAGCAAAAGCTCCATCCAAATCTCCTTCAAGGGAGTCCAGAAATTCATCAAGATTAATTGTATTGGAAATTTTTTCAAGAAGTAAAGCAAGTACTACTGAAGGGTCACCACGTCCGCTTTTAGCAGCTAAAATCTGTTCAAACCTAGACGAGGTTTCTAAAGAATACGTTTCTCGCTGGGAAAACTCGTAATACTCTTCCGCAGTTTCTGCTTCTTCATCTTCATCAAGAATGATTACATCACCAAGTGGCAATGCTGAGCTCTTTTCAAGAGGATGATCCGCAATCTGTTGGGAGCAAACAATGAGAGCTTCAGGAACATTGAGACGTAAGCGACGGCCCAAACGTGAAGCTGTAAGCTCATTAAATGTTCGCCATAGATGCATTCGATCCCGACTATCCTCAGGAGATTCTTTAAGGTCAACCTCCAAATCTAAAATCTCCTTCAATTCAAAATCGATGATATTTGCAAAGGTCTTGAGAAGCCATTCTTTACCATTGTCATCTTCTAAGATAGTAGCCATACCATGCTGGCCTGCTGCAGACATTGTTTTTTCAGTAAGGCGAAAACGGTTAAGAACAGCTTTTTTATCAGGAGTTTCAAAAATAACGAGATCCCAGTTATCCATTCTCATCTACTTCCTTCAATTTCTTATCATCACAAGTAAATTAGTTTCTAAATTGTTACTACATTAGTAAGTCGATTTGACATCAGAATACGATGATTAGAAAAGAATGGGTTAAAAAAGTTAGCTTATTCGAGTGCCATCTGGAACATCCTGATCTGGGACAAGCAAGCCTAATTTTTTCCCCTCAACTGCAGCTAACAACATTCCCTCTGAACGAACTCCACGAATGGTAGCTGGTTCTAAATTAACAATAACAGTTAAACGTTGTCCAATCAGATCATTTACTTCCCTAAAGGCAGCCAAACCAGCAACTAGTTGTCGTTGGCCTATTTCTGAACCAAGATCAACTTGGAGTTTTAGTAAGTTCTCTGTTTTGGGAATTTTTTCGGCAGTAACAATAGTACCAATACGAATATCTAATTTCTGAAAATCATTAAAGGGAATAAGACTTTGGTTCTTGTCTGACACAATCATTTCCTCTTTTAAATCCGTTTGCTCCTTTATTCTCAGCTCTTGAAGACGTGTTTGAAGGTCTTCAATATCTATTTTTGAGAATAGTGGTTTGGACTCTTGAATTAGAACACCTGGTTGAAGCTTGAGCTTACCTGCTTCATCAAAATCTTGCTCCGCTACTTTTCCCTCTTGATTAAGAGTACTCCAGATTTTTTCACTCGTTTCTGGTATAATAGGGGACAAAAGAGTACTAAGGGTTTGAAGAGACTGAACACAGAGAAACAAAGTAGTTTCAACCGTACTAAAATCCGTATCCACTAGTTTCCAAGGTTCCTTGGTGCTGAGATAGGTGTTAGCAATTCGGGCAAAATCAATTATTGCAGAAACTGCCTTTTTAAATTCAAATTGGTCAAAAAAATCAGCTACAGTTTCAGGAACAGTGTGAATAGCGGTAACAAAGTCACGATCAATCTCACTAAGACGATGACATTCGGGAATCTTCCCCTCACAATATTTATGGAGTAACACAAAAATACGGTGAATATAATTCCCTAAAACATCATTAAGATCACTGTTAATTCGTTGCTCAAATTCTTCCCAAGTAAAATTGGTGTCTTTAGTTTCAGGACGAGTTGCTGCTAAATAATATCGCCAATAATCAGTAGGAAGAAGTGCTACAGCATCATCTATCCAAATACCTACTCCTTGGGATTTACTAAATTTTCTATCCTCAAAGTTTAAAAATTCTGTCGTACTTACATTATAAGGAAGAACAAAGGATTTGCCGTAACTTTCCTCAGTTCCGAGAAGAAGAGCTGGAAAGAGTAAGGTATGAAAGAAAATATTATCCTTCCCAATAAAGAAAACCGTTCTTGTGTCTTGATCTAACCAATATTTTTTCCAAAAGTCAGGATCATTGTTTTCTCTTACCCCAAGTTCCGCGGAAGCTGAGACATACCCAAGAACTGCCTCTAACCACACATAAATAGATTTTCCAGTAGCTTCAGGGATAGCTTTATCTGCAGGAATCCCCCAAGCTAGATCACGGGTCAGGGTACGAGCCTGTAAGCCTTCATCCAGAATATTTTCAGAGAATTTCCGAGCATTTTCAGGTAATTGCTTGTTTTGACGAATATACTTAGCAAGTTGATCCTGAAAAGCACTAAAATCATAATACCAATGAGTGGTCGATTTAACAATCGGTGGATTAGCACAAATTTTACAATAAGGATCAATTAATTCGATGGGCTGCAGTGGTTTACCGCAAGAAGGAGCGTCACACTGATCACCACGAGCTCCGATTGTACCACAATGAGGGCAAGTACCCTCTACAAAACGATCAGGGAGAAAACGCCCATCATGCTCACAATAAAGCTGTTCCACTTCTTGTGAGAAGATGTATCCATTCTCATAACAGCGGCGATAGAAATCTTGAACCCACTCATAATGGAAGGGATTCGCAGTTTTTGAATAGTTCAAATTAATATTCCACCTTTGAAGGAGATCGATAATTTGGGTATGATTTTGATCAACTAATTCCTGGGGAGAAACACCAGCTTCAAGAGCAGCGACTTCAATAGGAGTACCATGACAGTCAGAACCAGTAGCTGAAATCACATCTGCCCCTCTTAATTTTAAATAGCGAACATAAATGTCCGCACCTAATAAATGTAAAACGGTACCAAGATGAGGGATAGCATTAACATAAGGCCACGCAGGACAAACAACATATTTCTTATTAGCTAATTTTTGCATAATAAACACATCCAAAACATTGAGAGGAAAAAATCCCCCTGTTATTATCATAAAGGAGAAAAGTTCCATTATTGAAGAAAAACACAGAAGTTTGAAAAGTTTGAAAAAGATGACGAAAACGGCAGCGGGAGGACGGAAAGAAAAGAGAGAATCTACCTTGATCGAACCATTTGGCAATCCCACATTGTTAATCGCCTCATACCACCCGCCAAAGAGACTATATAAATGGGTTTCGATGAAAGATACCCAAAAACTTTGATCTTCCTAAACAAAAACGGATTAACAATCAATAAATCAGTTAAAACAGGATATCATTTTAAAAATAAATAACTGAAAGGAGGGAAAAGTCGGCAGAAAAAGGAAAACAAAGAAAAAATAAAGAAAGCAAAGTAAATCAGTCTTAAAAACCCTTTATAAAAGCAAAAGAAAGGAAGAGTACTCATGAAGTAATTACGAAAAAAGGAACCAAAGTATTTATAAGGCATACAAGAAAGAGTATATATAGCCACTGAACAACGAGAGGAGTGCAGTAGCGCAAAAAAATTCTGAAAACACTGGGCTTCCAACGAAATGAAAAGATTTCTTTTTAAACACGTTGGGAGCCCCTCCCTCCCCCCAAATTTTGTTTTTCTACCTAATATGCTGATTTAATTATACTTCTATGTATTTCATTATTTCTTTTGTTCTCAAGTTGCACTTTTCTTATTATTCTTTCTTCCGAAATGAAGTTATAAGATCCTGTGAAATATGTATCTGAAAGATTTAGTTTTTTTGTTAATAGAAACAATTTCCTACTGTTTAATACCTTTGTTCTCTGATATAGTTAAAAAAATCAGAGTCTCTTATTTTTTGGAAGAATAGGGGGTAATCGATTGTTGTGATAATTAATCAACAAAAAAACCTCTATGTCAATCTCTATTTTTTATTGGAGGTATTAATGAAAGGAGCTTTAACAAAGAAAAGCATTTAGCCTTATATCGTCCCGAGATCTACCTTACAGGGTGATAAATGTCTTTATTATCTCAATGTTTTATTTATTTCTGACGCAAGAATTAGAGTTGCTGCAATATCGTCTACTGTCTCACCTAGTGTCTTGAAGTCTGACATCTTTTCCCTCATCGTTTGTATCATTGCCTTATAAACCGCATATTGCTTATCAAGCGGATATTTTGAGTATAAGCTTGCCATTGCTAGAAGTGAGGCAATTCGTGCTGTTTTTCGGGGATCTTTGCGAAATTTTTTGTCATCTGCGCTCATAAATTCTTGGAGTTTCACAAAACGGTCAAATACGTCTATATAGGCTTCAGACATTCTCTTTTATCCTCTTTTTATATGTAATATTTGGATAATTTCAGTTACAAAGTTATTAATAAGAAATTGGCGTTTTTACCTGATATTTTCCTAATTTCGGTCTTGTATTAAACTATATATAAAAAATTTTATTATATTATCCATATAATATATTTACTTGATCTGAAGGATTATCTACACTCATATTCTTAAATATTCGTTTTTATAAGAAATATAGCTTTTAATCACTCGGAACTTTTATGATAATAAGTAATTCTGGAAAACTACGCTGGATGAAATTATGCTTACAGAGGACGAATGGTTAGATAGATTGTCAATTGAAGCCCAAGAGCTTGCCCGTGAGCAGCCCACTTTCCGCACAGTAAATAACGATCTAACTCATTGGCGGGGAGAAATATTAGGATCAGGTTTATATGAAGGTGGAGTGTTCTTTATTGAGATCCACATTCCGCGAAAATATCCTTTTGAGCCACCAAAGGTTCGTTTTAAGACCCCGATTTGGCATGTAAACATTTTCAAAGAGAAAGTGTGTGTGGGGATATTAGGTAAGGAATGGAGCCCTGCTTATAGTCTTGTTCAGATTGTTGAAACTATTCGTTTTCTATTAAATAGCCCTAATCCCGATGATCCATTGAATGCCTCTGCTTCCAAACAGTGGAAGAGAGATCGTGAGTCTTTTAAACTCCAAGCGGTAAATTATGTGAAAATGTATGCTCACTGGAATCAGCAATACTGATTCGCTTATAGTTTACTCCGCTTAAACACCCCTATGTATTTCACGTTTTACTGTATATTTTGGGGGATGTTCCAATCGTGCGAAGACATGATCAGCTTTAACTTCATCTCTCAGTGCGTCTAGCCAATCAACATCTTCCTCATTCTCAAGTCCCCAAACAAAAAGAGCTTTTTTATACCCGCTTTCTTCATACAACCCAGAACTACGTATTGAACGGAGTAATGTATCCCATCCTGGAGTATGGGGTTCAGGATACATTGGTGAATATGGCATGAGATGATAAATTACATAACCACTTATTTCAATAATCTGATCAAGATTAATTCCAAAATGTCTGATGAAACCTTCATTCCATTCTGTTTCTGGGTCAACAGGGATTATCATGCCAACATCAAGGTCAGGATATTCTCCTTTGGCCACTTCTGTAGTCTCACGAAACGCGGTGGTAATATTTTCCACTCGCCAATCTTCAAATATTCTTTGGATTGCAGGATCTTTTTGAATGTCGATGTATGTAACATCTAGGCTGACACCTGAGATTTCAGCAAACTTTCTCACGCTTCTTCGTGAAAACGAGTACTCTTGCCTCGGGAAGAGAAATTCCTGGAAAATTAATGATTTAATAGGTTTTGTGGTAACCTCCCGCGCAATATAACTAAGATGTTTCCAGTATCCCTCCATAGAGGGATCAACATAGTCAAAAATACTTGTACCGTCTGAACGGCCTATAGAATAATTTGGATCCGCTCCAAGATAGGAATCACCGAAAGCATAGGCAATTGCATGGGTTCTAAGGCCCAAATCATTTGCTAATTCGGTGAAATCTGTAAAAAAGTTTTCATAATTCCGATCACTGGGCGCAGCTCCCGACCTGTAGGTCACCAATCCATCTTCTTTTTTGCATACTAGAGCCACTTCCTCTAGTATACCACCATACTCTGCAAGAAAAGTATTTGCGCCTTTTTCGGCTGGAGAATCCTTAGCAGTGGGATCAATGACTGGAATATAATTATGATCAATTAATTCATCAATATTCAATTCTGGCACCTACTATCTTTAACTTGGATACTTAACACTACTTCGCTATTAGAGACTTTTTTTTTGTATTGCTTTTAAAAATTATTATTAAAATCATCAACCAGTAAACTAAAACGAGATATGTCCGCCTCCACCAAAAACCATTAAAAATTCAAAGATTAGTACAAGAAATAAAGGGTGAATCAGAATGGCTAATTTCACAGAATGGGCTTCAGGAATCTATCGGGTTGTAGATGATGTAGGAAAAGGGGGGGAAGAATACGCTAGTTACCTAGTATTAGGTGACGAAAAAATTGCCATTATAGACCTACCTTCTCGGGGTATCGGAAAAGATATTATTTCGTTTGTCAAAAAAGCAGATCGTGACCCCTCAGAAATACGATATCTTATTCTTACTCATACACACCCTGATCATTGGGCAGGGATAGATTCGATGAATAAAATTAAACCACAAGTATGGCTTCACGAATCAGGCGTTGAATCCTTAAAAGAGGGGAGTGATCATATCCTAAGTAAACAATTCCCTAAGCCTTCTAAGTTCAGTTTAGTAATGAAATCTTCTTTGTTCTTTAAACTTGGAAGGGTTAAAGAAGAACTCATCCATTCATTTGATAAAAGTGAAACCATTGATTTAGGGGGGGAAGAACTAATTCTACAGAATTCTGGAGGGCATTCCTCTGATTCCATTTTAATACAGGCATATAGAGGCGGATGTACATTTATTGGTGATGAGGGGAACATATATCCAGATCAACCTGCTGCTTTCTATATTGATGGGACAGGAAACTCCGAAAGGCGTATGAAATTACTCGAACTAGTGAGTAAACTTAAAACCGAAGTCATCTGTCCTTCTCATCAAAGCCCCATTCCTAAACCAGTTGAACTATACACTCAAAATCTCATATTCGAGCATAAACATACTAAAGATACTATTTACGACTTAATAGTTAACGCTGGGCAAGCTAAATCATTTTATATTGCGGAGGAATACCAGAAAATACTCGGATTCTCTTGGGAAACCCCTTTCAAAGAGCTAGGTGTTGGTGAAACAACAGTTATTGCGTTTCTGAGACAACTGGAAAAAGAGGGACGTGTTCGGTATGAAACACATACTCAACGGTGGAGTATAATTTAATATGCATATAGAAACATACTCATGCATTACTCTCTTGATATTCAAACCATGCTGATTGTGTCACAATATCGATATCAATAGAGATCCATTTATTGTGTGACTCGGTTAAATAAGACTCAAGTAAGAGTCGTACATCAATAAAAGTTTCAGGTTCATATAAATATATCTCCCAAGATTTTCCTGAATGAATTTGAAATTCCTGGACTTTTCTATCCCGAATAGTGCCATCACTAATAGTATAACAAATTATTTCTCCATTAATGTCATCCAAGTTTTCATCAATTAACTTTGAAAGAATTTGAAATAGGTCTTCCAATGAAATCCTGTCTGTTGGATAAATGTTCCATGTAATCGTGATATTTTGTTTTCGATGATTTATCCGAACTGGTAATGTTCGTAATCGGTTTGAAAAATATGAATCAATAAGATCTTCAATCCTTGGAACAAGTAGTTGAAGAACCTCAGGTAGGATTTTGGTACTCAATGAGCTATAACTTCCCACGACAATAAGGACAGGTTTTATGTTTAACAAGCCATCGAAACATATGATCTTGATGAGCCTTTTGGTGACAATGAGGGCATTCCATATAGGAATCAGCATCTCTTCCATAAATTTCGATAGGTTTCCAACAAATCATGCATTTAATTATTTCAAAAGGATTCCAATTGTCCTTATTTTTGCTGATAAGTTGTATGAAAGAAGATTTGGAGGGATGAGAAGAAACAAGATATGTAGGGATTCGAATTTGATTCTTCCTAACACTATTGTCAACAGGAGATGATCGAAATCGAAATTTTGGAATTAATTTTGCAGAATTAGGACTCATTTTCAGTCACTTGGTCTTTCAATCGCTCTAGGATGCTGGATAACTCTTCTTTCAATGCCAATAAATCAGCCTTTTCGATGATCAATTGTTTCCTAGAAAAATCTCTGTAATGTTCTTGTAGTGATTCATTTTGCGCTAGCTGGACAATAAGATCTGCAAAAGTTTCTCCTAGACTCCTAATGCTAGAACTCTGTTTATCTAGTTGTTCATTAATCTGCATTAAAGACTGACTGATCTGGGTCAGAAACTCTTCAATTTTTGATAAGTGGGTGTTTAGTGAGGCTATTTCTGTATATACTGTGTTAACTGCGGTCTCAAGGCCTTTAACTGTAGGAACATCACCTTTTGGAGTTTTTAAAGACTCAATCTCGACTTCTCGGGGCTCTAGAGGCATTGTCAATCCCAAGGATCCTACTATCTTTTGATTTCTTAAATGCAATCTAATTAAAATAAATTCGTGACCCTAGGATAAAAATTTGGGTATTTGATATCCATGCATTCCGAAGATGTTATAAACGTCAAAATCTAAGATTATCAACTGATACCGCATTTATTGTAATTAAAGAAAAGAAAATGCTTTACTTACAACTTCATTTTAGAAAATTCACGAAAGGATCAAACTTGGGATGCAAAGCGGTTCAAAAGACCTATACACGGTAGTATTGTTAGGAACAAGCGGAGTGGGGAAATCTTCAATAGCCTTTTACCTAGAACATGGCTATCCTCCCCCAAGGAATATTCGACCTACCATTGCATTCGGGATATCACATATCGTAATCGAAAAATCGGTATTGGGGTTGGTTGATGTGGGAGGTCAGCAAAAATTTCTTGATATGCGTTATCATGAGCGGTTTGTCCGTACTACTGATGGATTGGTCTTTGTTGTAGATAGTTCGAGAAGAGATTTCAAATATGATGAACAATGGCTAGAAGATGCTTTACGTTTAATTTCTAACCGAACACCAATTCTCATTATAGCCAATAAACAAGATTTACAAGGTGCCCTTTCACCTGAATTTTTAAGAGTGAATTTTTTTGACAAAATTATGAATGAATACAAATATGATATTTTCGGAACAGTTGCTGCTGACCCTGGAGGAGTTAGAAGTGGAGAAAATATTGAACAGGCATTCCAGTTCCTTGTTAAACAGATGAGGCGAAATCGGAAGGTTTTAATTAAACAACGTCAAATATAATCTTTTTTAAAGATCACTATTTCATAAAAAATTAAGGATTTTAGTATGTATCATTTGAATTCTCATTTCCGTACGTTTAACTTTATAATATTTCAGACATATGAAAAAAAGAGTGTGGAAACTTGTTTGAGCAGATTGTTCGTGTGACAACTGGTATTCCCTTTTTAGATGCATTAACATCAGGTGGATTCATTAGGGGTACCACAAACCTTGTAATTGGTCCTGCTGGAGCTGGTAAAACAATTTTTGGATTACACTTCTTGTTAGAAGGAGCTCGTCGGAATGAAAATGGCCTTTTGGTTGCTATGCAAGAACCTCCTTGGGCTATTCGTCGGGATGCAAGTAGCTTCTCTTTCTTTGATCATAACTTTTTTGCTGAACCTCAAAAAATCACCATGCTTGATTTCACACCATCTGGGTGGGAATTATGGGATCCTGATAGTTTAACATATGCTGAACAATCTGAAATGATGATAGAAGCAGAAGGGGTTCCGTATGATGAGACATCGTTACCAACATTTCTACACAAAATATATTATCATATCAGCCAAGTTGTAGAAGAAAAGAAGATCGAGAGAATTGTAATAGACCCTCTTGCTGCATTTCAATTCTATGATTATGGTAATGACTCTGGATTCCTACGAAAACTCACAACAGGATTTATAGCAAATATAGCGACATTGAATGTTACCACAGTTGCAATATCAGAAATTACTAGTGGGATGGATCAATCACTTTTTGGGGAGGAGTATATTGTCGATTCTATAATTCATCTTGACATGCTTTCAATACGAGGGGAAATGATGCGCATTCTCCGAATCAGTAAGATGAGAGGAACCAATCATACAACAAAAACACTACGATTTAAGATTACTACTAATGGTATTACACTCCTTGATCCTGAAAATGATTAATGAATGTCAGAGGGGAAAGATTCAGGTACCGCTTTCAATATATTTTAAAAGCTGAAAAATTGCTATGTAGATTAAGCAGTATAAATGAAGGAATTCAAAATGCAGATTAATGTCGTCCAAGCCATTGGAGGAGGGGAACTTACATTGAGTTGTGAGAAGACCGACTCCGTTGCTGCCATTAAGGAACGGGTAGCTCAAACAAAAAGAATCCCTGCTCGATCAGTCATACTTGTATTTCAGGGGAAACAACTTGATGAGAGTGAAACTCTAAAGTCGGCTGGAATCGAGGATATGGATAAATTGTACATGATCACTCGAACCACAGGTGGCAATAAGTAAACAAAGAGAGTTTTTCTAAAACTCATATGTCAGAAATGACATCGTAAAGCATGTGAAGTACTTTTAAATTCTTGACCAGAGGCGGTGGTTGGGATCATATAATGAGAGAACGGTATAATCGTCAACTTCTGATCAAAAATTGGGATCAGAAAAAACTTCAACAAAGCACAGTGACAATAGTTGGTTTAGGCGCTTTGGGAAGTGTTGCTGCTGCCTCATTAGCTATGGCTGGAGTAGGTACACTCGTTCTAGTTGACCTCGATACAATTGAAATGAGTAACCTGAATCGACAGTTGTTTTTTCGGGCCGCAGACATTGGAAAACCTAAAGTAAAAGTTGGTGCAGAAGTAATAAAGGGACTTAATCCAGAAATCAATGTTAATATATTATACATGCCTATTGAAAAGGCACCGCGCCACATCTTAGAAAATTCAACCGTTATCCTTGATGGCCTTGATACATTTCAAACAAGACGCTGGGTAAACTCTTTTGCAGTCGGAACAGGGATCCCATTAGTCTCAGGAGGAATGTACAGTTTTCTTGGTAATCTTCAAGTGGTAATTCCCCAAAAAACTCCTTGTTTAGAATGTCAATCATTAATTCCTGAAGAAGAGCTTCAAAAAGCCTGTACTCCCTTTGGAGAAAAGAGAAAAGAAATTAAGGCTGATAAAATCGAGGAAGAATATATTCCTTATGTATCCAGTATTTCTTTTGTAATTGGAGGACTCATGGCTCAAGAAGCCCTTAAAATTATTCTGGAATTACCCCCATTACAAGAATACTTGTTTTGGGATGGAGAGGCAGGGATATTTACTTCTGTGCCTCTCAAACGTCGGCAGGATTGCATTGTTTGCTCCCCACGTTATCAACTTGAAGCTATCCCGATTCGGTCACCATTGGATCAAAAGTTAAGAAACTTTATAGATCAACTTCGTTATTCTTTCAATCTTAGTTCAGAAATGGCACTACTATACCAAACACGGGAACTCACTAGTTCTGAAGAAGAAGTTGGTAATGTGCTTCGATCTGGAGAAATTATTAGAGTCGTGGATCCCACTTTGTCAGCCCCACTAAAATTTGTGATAAATCTCGATTGATGTTTGTATCAAGATTTCATTTTAAACTATGAAAAATGAATTTTTCAGCTCTTCTTTTCAAGTAAGAAGAATTATTCTAAATTTTATTAAAATAGGTGTAATTTAATCTTTGCATTATAGGATATTTGGTAATAGAAAAAGTACAACATAAAATAGAGTGAGGCCACCACTAATACCATAAGAATAATATTCACTGAGTAAATGAGCAGTACGAATACCATTACCACAGTGATACGCTGCGAGTACCAGAAAGGGGATATAAAGGATTTCAAATATAGAATATCTAATCCAAGATGTTGTAGTAATAGAATCTAAATTAGTCCCTATGAATGTAATCAAAAGATTTACAATTAATGACGCGGGAATGAGTGGTCCAAGTGAGTAACCAACTATTCCTTGAGTATCACGAAAACTAGCTTTTCCTCCAAGAGTTTTTGCAATTAACCAAATTATAAGACTGCTGATAAACCATCCAAATATCGCAAGAATGATAAGACCGATCGCAACAAACCAGGGGGCAATGAAGAAGTACATAAATTCCCAACCGTGCCATGAAGGAGAAGAACCTTTTACAAATAAAGCTCCAACTCGAAAACCAAAGGCAACTGAAACCAAATAAAGAACAATTAAGGCACCAATGCGGTCAGGATTGACTCCAATCTCTTTAAAAAGACGTTTACTCTCTCTAGGATCAATAAAACTTCGATATATACGTGAAAATTTTTCTCTAAACGTAACTCGAACTCTCTCTCTAGCACGCATAATCTTTGTTAAATCGAAGCCACAATATGGGCAGAGAATATATCCTGCTGGACTTCTTTCCGAACAATTGGGACACAGAAGAGACTCAGACTCAGACATAAGTTTCCTCTCACGAAAGAGTGATACATTCGTGTTTCTTAACGCTTAAATTTCTTTTCCTATAATATTTCTTATTTGTTTTCTTTTGGAATCTAAATCACAAAATCATTTTTTTGGGAATATTTGGCTCTAATGAAAGTTTTTGTTCAATAAAGACAAACAACCAAGGAAGACAAAAGATTCCAACGAATGCTAGTATCGCATATCTACAGAATCGTGATATCTGTTTGAGCGGCCATTCTTCAAACAGTAATCCGAATATCACACTCATACTTAGATATGTACCAAGGATAACAATGAGGCCTAAGACCGCACGATAAACAAGGACCTTCTTATTCTCTCGGTACTCTTTTACTTTTAGATTCACAAATCTATGCTCAAGCATCGCTCCTATTGATAAGCCAACAAACAATCCCCCCATCGGACTGGGGTCTGCATATTCTATTTGGTTACCCATGCTAAGTATGAGTAGATAAGAAACGATAACACCCATAATTGGGATTATAATAGCCATAAATGCTAAAAATATCGGATTGGCCTTATCAATGAATCCTTCAACTTTTGGTAAAAGGAAAATAAAAATGAGGCTAACCAATACACCTAGAAAAACGCCAATAATGATGTCTGTTGGCCAATGTACGCCCAGATAAACTCGTGAAATAGGGATAATTATAATCATCAAGATCGCTAAGACCCAAAAACTACGATGGCGACATTTACTTGCTAAATAACTCCAAAACGCTCCCACATTTGATGAATGCCCACTCGGAAAGGTATAATCATCAGGAAGCTGGCCTAATAAATCGGGAATTCCTTTTATTTCAGCACTATTGACAATATATGGCCGTTGAAGTCCAAAGTAACCTTTGAGCAAAATTGTAAAAAAGTATGTAATAACAACCAGAAATGCACTCCTGATTGCTATCTTTTTGTCAATACAGAAAAATAAAAAACCAATAATTAATACAACAACGAGTTCGTCTCCAAACAAAGTAACTAATCCAAATATAAAATCAAAAAGTGGACTAAAAGTCTGTATCCAAATAATTATCTGATCATCCAAAGGACCTAACAATTCACCCATCAGCTGTTCTTCCAAGAATATATTTTAGTTCAGAGAGAAAACAGAAGAATTATCTTTCTTTTATAAGTTTCATTTTTTTAATCAAGATTCAAAGGAATATGATATTATAAGATAATAAAGGCTTTATGATAAAGACTTTTAGAGGATAAAATGTCTCAACTTTTTAATAAGTTATCGGAGTAAGTAATCGACATGGGCGAAAATAATCCTTTTTTCCAAGAGAAAAAGGAAAAAAAACAGAAAGCATTTGACACAAGATTATTTGATAAATCTAAAGCTGATGAAATGGAAGAGTTTGCACTAAAAGTAAAAGTGGATCTAGAAGATGCCATGTCTGGACGGAGGGATTACTTAAGCATCTTAGAAGAAGCTTATTCTCAAGCTGAAAAAACTGAGAAAGATTACAAAGAAAAATTTAGAGAATTTAGGTTGGAAGCTAAAAGCACTGAAGATATCTACATGGTTTCGTGTTTTACGAACAGTGGGAATCCATTGTTTCATTATCTATTATCAAAAACAATTAATTATCAGGATTCAGTTAGTCTCATCCTAAATACAATAACACATTATACACATAATTTGGGGGAATTGCTAGAAGATCTTTCTCTAGAATCTCAGACTTTCCACTTTTTTATTGTCGAGGAGTTATTCATTGTGGCAATAGTCACTTCTAAACATGTTCATAGGGATAAAATTACCTCTTTATCATTTCAAGTTTGCCAAATTTTGAAGCAGTATCCAAATAAAGATATCCAGAGTAACCAAGAGTTGCGAGCAGCTATCGATCGTGCTATCGAATCCATTAAAGCAACTCTCGTTCAAGAACATCATACATTAAAAGTCATTTTGATCGGGGACGGTGCAGTTGGTAAAACATCTATTCGAAGACGTTACCTTGGAGAAGGATTTAAAATCGATTATCAAATGACAATTGGTGCTGATCTAGCTGCTAAAACATCTGATCTCGTCTATGCTGGGGGAAAACAAATAAAATACCTTATTTGGGATCTAGCAGGACAACCCCGATTCAGTAATGTAAGAAAAATCTATTACATGAGTGCTGTGGGTGCTTTGGTTGTTTTCGACATGACACGACCAGAGAGCTTCCAAAATATTGTAAAATGGATGAATGAGTTATGGAGAAACAATGGACGGGGTCCAGTTCCATTAATTGTTTTAGGAAATAAAGTTGACTTACGGGAAGTAGGTATGCCCTGCGTATCTGAAAAAAAGGTACAAGCGTTCGTTGCTAGATTGTCTCACGTTTCAGAGCAATACCGTGGATTTAAGATCCATTATCTTCCAACAAGTGCCAAAACAGGACAGAATATTGAACAAGCATTTGAGCTTTTGGGAGAGGCAATTTTAGATTTCTTAACTTCTGTGAAAACACCTAGGGGAAGATAAAGGAGATTTATCTCTATTCCAGAGGATAAATATATGAGAAAGAATTTTATGAGAATATTTTATAATTTAAGGTAAATAAGAAATTTTATACTTCAAAAGGATCATTTTTTCAGGTCATTGTCCCTATCAGAGTCGAGAATTAAACCAATATAATTATTATGCAGATTTTAGCAAAGAAAAAACATATTAGGACTAGTGAACAGTTTTATAAGGTTCCTTATTGTGAGGCTTTTTTAAGAGGTTTCAAACAAGTGTAAACAAGCCGAAATAAACACAAACAGAATGGTTATCAAGATGGATCGAGATTTTATATTAGCCCGTGAGGCACAATTAGTTTTTTCAAATTCAGCTGCGTCAGGTTTTAACCCCGTAGGAGAATCCCTAGCTAAATGGCAAGGAACATTAACTTATACTACAAATCGCGGGCGTAATATGTTTACTTTCGAAATTTTTCTCCCAGAGTACTTCCCTAATGTGGCACCAGTCGTAACTGCTGTTGGAGTCATGGATCATCCAAATATCGATAATGATGGGTTTATCCAGCTCCGAATCTTGGATAATTGGCGTGCGGAGTTCCATCTCTATCAAGTGATTATAGCATTGAAGAATCTTATGTCACGAGTTCCTCCAACTCCACGAGGAGAGACTGCCAAGACAGTAAGAGAAACAGTAGCTAGATTAGCGGAGACCCCTCCTACTATTGAGCGTCAAACGACCTCCGCTGAAACATCTGCATTAAGAATGGAGATATCTTCACTAACTCAACAGATGCAAGCTAAAGATGAAGAATTGGCGCGATTACGTGCCCAACAGATGGTTCAAATGCCATCTACACAGAAGGTGGAACCCACAAGGCTTTCAGCTCAAGCTAATCTCGAATCAGAACATATTGCCCTATCTGAATTACTAGCAGCATTGGAAGATCGATATGCTTCAGGTGAGATTTCCATTTTCGAATACTCACGCTTATACAAAAAATATACTAAAGAACTTTATATAATTCGAAAACAATTGGAATATCAGGGATAGGATAGGATTCATGACTTTAGTGAACCGTTGGGAATTGGAAGGACAATTATATGCATGTATTGGCACACTTGACTTGCTTTCACGAACGTATGAAAAAGGTGAGATTGATCCCAATATTTTTCACAAGCAACACAAGAATTTATTGTCCACGATTGTATCTATTAGAGCAAAATTGGAAGATTATAATTTTAACTTGAATGAATTCATTCGGGCTGAAAAAATCGACCAAAAATATCCATATGGATTAGAAAAACTTCGAAAAACCGAAGGAACTGATGAAACTCCTCGAAATCGCATTGATTACAGCCAAATTAAGAAATTACCAAGTATTGCTGCTGAATTTGTTGCTAATGCCATTGAATTACTTGATCTTCTACGTCTTGAAGCTATAGCAACAGTAGATCGTGTTCTACCTTATCTCGATGAATTATGTGCCATTTTGACTAATACTCGGTTATATGGCTCCAATCACTGGGTCACTCAAGATATTGACCAATGGATTAAATGGATGGATAGGCAAAAACCAGGTCAGCTGTTAAAACAAGATGAGCTGCAGAAGCTAGAATTGCAGGTCGCAAGATGGTTATCTGATTTTCGAAGAGAAATGAGTAATCTCTGATATTCTTACCCAAACAGATTAGTTTTTCCGGTTCGAACAAGGAGCTCAGTGATAGCTTCGTTTATTTTAGCAAGCTCTAATTCAAATTGTTTAATTAGTTCAAAATAATCACGACTAGAAACCTTTTTACGTCCCTCCTTGAGTTCCTGAAGTGCTTTTTCATTAGCAAGCTTACGCAATCGGAGATCACGTAATCTATCATCAAGGACCCCTGTTACAAAATCTGGTGTTCTTTGCTGGGTGGATTGTAATTCAGTGGCTCCTTTTGCAGTACTCATTTCATTTGTATTGAAATTGAGTGCGGAAAGAATTTTTTCTTGATAATTTTCTGAGGACCAATCACGGAAAGGTTCATGAACATAGATTTCACTGGGCCGACCGTAATAACTGAGTTGTAGGGCGTCAAAGATTCGCATAAGAGTATCTCCATCAGTTCGTAACTCATAATCATGTTTAATTGTTGTAATTTGAAGTTTATGACGCTTTAAAAGGCCAACTTTCGTTTTTTGGACGTCTATTAAATCTTCTGGTGGAAATTCATCCAATTTTTTCGTCCTTTGTCCTCTGAGATTGAATCTTTTCCATTTAACTAAAACAACTCTATCTGTTGTGATTAACACATCGATACTGGTCTTTCTCATCCGACTATTCTGAAGTTCAATATTTGGAAAATAGCCAATAATTAACTCTCCAGGAACAAAGACAAAGGCGTCAAAACATCGCTTGAGATGACGTGACATTTCTTCAATGACATCACATTGGGTCTCAATATCCTCAATCAGTACATGAATTGGGTTGATTTTGTCTTGGACTGTCTGATCAAAACTTTTAACTTGTTTTTGAAAAAGAGTAAGCTGAAGCGAAAAATTACGATGATCTGAAAAAGAGGAATCTAAACCCATTAAACTACGGTACAATCGGTTTAATTTAGAAGAATATTCCTGAAATTCAGATAGAGTGAAATTTTCAATTTTCTTGGTTTCAAGAAAAATTTTGTCAATTTGATTTCCTGGGATTAAGAATTGCTTTCTAAAAGAGCGTAATCTGGATTCAAGATGTCCAGTTCGTTTAAGCACGATGACGGGTCGGTAACCAACTTGTTTAAGTGCACGCTTTAACTCAAAAATCTGTTCTAAAGCTTCTGTTTTCATATTCTGGGGGGAAGAATCTTTCTCAATATTTGTTGATCCACAAGAGCACTTAAACTGAGATGAATTAACCTGTAAATGTGAAGCACATCGCTGGCAAAATGCAGCTCCACAATCGAGACACTTCTGGGAATCCAATTCACGAATCATTGTGCCACAAAATGAACAATAAAAATTTGATATCCCTGAAGTCATCTCAAGCACCGTGTGTGATCCCAGCAGGTATAAACTCTAGCTTCGGATTTATAAGCATAAGAACTCTTGACATGATATGCATTAACATTAAAAGGGGGAATTGTAGGATTTCTAATTTTGCTTAACAGATTCAATCATCAGTTAAGTAAATAATTGAATAGCTGGTGTTAGTGGTAAAACAACTAGTAATGAACTTAAAATAAAGACAATATCATCTTAAGCATGATTTTCTGGTATCGGATTATAAAGGATTATAAATGAATTTGAGTCAAAACAATATGAAAGCATCATAGGATGGCCAATATCATGGGAATCAGGAAAATTGAAGAGAAACTAACCAAAGAAGCTGAGATGAGGCGTAAGGGGGCTCAATATGCCTTAAAATCATTAGATACAATGGCAGCTAAGGTTAAAGAGCTGCATTCTGATTTACATAAGCTGGAGAAAAGATATGAGGATGATCTCAAGAAAAATCCAGCACTTGCTCAGCGATTAATGGCTGTACGGGAGGAATTAGGCCTTCCTCGTGCAATCGGAGTTTATGATGTCGGAACACCGAAGAGAAAAGGAAAGAATGATTATCACAATTTTCTGGCTCTACGTATACTTGAAATTGGTAAGGAAATCCGAAATGAGACGGGGGGGCTCCTTAGTGTCTCTGAATTAGCATTAAAGCTAGGAGATGAAAGTCAAGGCATTACAACCTCAATCAATGATATCACTACAGCCCTCAATTTACTTAAGAAGAATAGGATGATTCATGATATCAGGCAAATCGGAGGGATGAATATAGTGGTTTTCATTGATCCTAACTTAACCCAAGATCATCAAGTCATCTTAGAATTGGCAGCTCGCTTTCACGGCCAGATGAGTTTAACTGAATTGGTTCGTGAGACATCATGGACAATGGAACGTGTTAATCAAGCAATTATGCAATTAATTCAACAAAAAATCGCTATTAGAAGTGAGACTCTGGATGGAATTGTTATTTCTTTTCCAGGGGTTTAATACCTTCCTTGAAAGAAGAATAGTTTATTTAGACTATATTCTTTCAGAACTTACAATTAAAACACGTATATCATCATTTTTAAACCATCAGAAGCCGTCAAGGGGTACTTATGGGAAAGATTTAAGTATTTCTAACTTAAGGTACATCTGAAGACTTTATAACTGATAAGTTTGATAATTATACATCAATAAATTTAATGAGATGATTTAACCGTTGAAACGATTAAGAGGTTTTTTAACTGGCAGCAAACCCTCTAGCTCCACTGAAACCAAAGCCAAGCTCAAACGTACCATCAACCAAATGGAAGTTAAGATCCGAAATTATCAACGCCAAGCTGATGAACAATATGAGCTTGCTCGAACGTTGATGAAATCAGGAAATAAGATGGGCGCACAGCAGGCATTAAAACGACGGGAACTCTATTTAACTCAGGTTTCCAATACTCACAATAAAATTGCTAACCTACAACGAACGATTGATACCCTGGATGTATCTGCTGATAATGTTACTTTAACTGAAACCTTAGCTTCTGCTCAACTAGCTATTGATTCTAATATTGAGGCTGCATCTCCCGAAAAAACCGAGGAGGTAATGATGGCGTTGGAGGACTCTATAGAGATGGTTTCGGGAATGGAGGAAGCATTAACGGATACTTCAATTACTGAAATCGGGATGGATGTTGAAGCAGATGATCGTATCGCTAAACAAATGGCTGAGTTAGAAGCAGAATTAACCACTAGTTCCTTACCAGGAACAACTGCTGAAACACGAACCCCTGTCACACCTGTCTCGGAAACTCCTGATAAACGTGAAGCTGAGAAAAAGAAACTTGATGAAATGAGACGACAGATTGAAGAAGGATTGAGGTCCTAAAAGTGGTCTTTGATAAATTTGGTAATTGGTTAAAAGGCGGAGGGAGCGATTCTAGGTCTACTCGTAAGTGGATCGTCAGGCTTCGTATGGTCGAAAAACGCATGAATCGTCAGCGAAATAAGCTCCTCAAAGAAGAAAAGCAGATGCTTAAAGAAGTTGAAAGATCCATAGAAGCTGGTGACATGACCACTGCACGATTATTAGCTAAAGATGTTGCGAAAAATCGAACCATGGCTCGTGGATGCCAACAAATGGCAAGTCGTGTAAAAGGTATTAAATTTAAGTTGGAGCAAGCTGCAGCCACCCAAGCGATAGGTCAGGATCTCAAAGGACTTGTCAAAACCCTTCATACCATGAATAGGCAACTGAAAATTCCTCAACTTGAAGGTGTCCTTCAACAAATGGAGATTGAAACTGAAAGAGTCGATATGGCTACCGAAGCCATGGATGAGGGTTTTGAGATGATGACTTCTGACATTGAAGAGGATGAAATGGTAGACAGGATAATAGGGGAATTAAGCGCTTCTAAAGCAGCTGCGGCCGATTTAGGACTTCCTACACCCGATATTCGCTCCCAAGAGCTTCAAAAAGAATTGGAGAAAATCAAGAAGGGGTAGAAACAACTTACTTCTAATTCTCTCTAATTTCTTAATTAAGTACTTTCTGGAGATTAAATCATGAGCTCCCCATTATTTGATGCTGCCAAGAAGAATGCAGCCACAGCTTACAAACTTGATCAAAGTGGACAATCACAACAAGCAGTTCGTTATTATGTAAATGCTGCTGAACAATTGCAGAAACTAATTAATTTTACTGACGACCCCAACATGAAAAATTTGTACTATCGTAAAGCTATGGAATATGTTTTGCGAGTAAAAGAGATTCGTGGGATTGTGGAGTCTTCCGAAGCTAAACCTCGTTCTTCAGCTGCAGCATCACAACAAGAGGATGAGATTGAGGGAGCAATCTCTAGTGTCATTGTTCGGGAAAAACCCAATGTTAAATGGGAAGATGTTGCTGGGATGGAAGGAGCAAAGCGCGCTCTTCGTGAAGCCATCATTCTTCCAATGTCCCGGCCAGATCTATTCAAAGGGGCTCGAAAACCGTGGAAAGGTATCTTGATGTATGGTCCTCCAGGCTGTGGGAAGACCTATCTTTGTAAAGCTGTTGCATCAGAGGTTGATTCAACTTTTTTTTCAGTAAGTGCAGCTAATTTGATTAGTAAATGGTTGGGAGAGTCCGAAAAATTAGTTAAGGAACTTTATGACCGTGCTGTTGAAGAATCCCCCTCTATAATATTTTTTGACGAAATAGATTCTTTAGCAGGCGCAAGAGGTGGAAGTTCTGAAGGAGAGGCTATGCGACGTGTTAAAACACAATTATTACAAGCAGTTGAGGGATTTGGAACAGGGGAAGAACTATTAGTAACAGTGGGAGCCACTAACACCCCGTGGGACATTGATGCGGCAATGCGACGTCGATTTGAACGTCGAGTTTACGTCTCAATGCCAACACCAAAAGCTCGAAGGAAAATGTTTCAGATTCATACTCGTGGAGTCACTTTGGATACTGATGTTAGTTTTGAAGAACTAGCAAAGTATACAGCTGGATACACCGCTGCAGATATTGCTCTTCTCTGTCGAGAGGCATTAATGTACCCCATTCGGGAACTTGATGCTGAAGGAGCCCTGAAAGATGTGAGTATTCAACCTCGTGCCCCAGGTCTTAAGGATTTTCTTGTTGGTATGGAGAGTATAAAACCCTCTGTGTCACCCCAGGAGCTAGCACGTTATGAGGAATGGAAAGATCAATTTGGGGGATAATCAGTTGGAGTAAGCTATGTAACCTGGTAAGTTGAGATTTCATGGCTGAAATGCAGCGTAAAAGAGAGAAAGAAAGGAAAAAAACAGAGTCAGTAGATGTTCTCGGAACTATCCTAGATGAGGTTACAAAAGAGGAACATAAAACAACACCTCTTAATTTGCAACAGATAGGTGCAGAAGTTTCCCAATCACGCCCAAGTTCAACTGATGTCCAAGAACAATCCATACCAACAGTACAGACGACCCCTGTTACTAAACCAGTGAAACCATCTCTGGAAGCTAAACTTCAACCTGGAGTTGTTGATCCACGAGTAAAATCCATCCTTCCTGCCTGGGTAGGAAAACCATGGCGTTGGATGGTGCCTGCTGATCCCCAGTTAAAGAAGCAATGGTTAATAACTTGGTCAGAATTCCTATTAGACTTTGCAAGAGTTTTAAATTTCCATATTCTCGATCTCCAAGAAGTGGCATTAGTCTATCCATTTCAAAATCCACTTTTGAAGAAAAAGTTAACCCATCCTCAACTTATTTTAATTTCTGAATATCTTATCGAAATAGAACGCGCAAAATGGTGGGACGATGAAAAAACACGTTTACGAGTTTATTGGAAGACATTAAAATCGCATGCTGATGAGTTGTTCATATATGCGTTTCAGAATGGTTATGACATGGTTACTGCGTTTGATATTGTTAAAATGGAGCAATCATGGTCATCTTTGCCTCCCTCAGACATCAATATGCTCATGAAACTGATGGTCGAATCAAAACGAGCTTCGTGGGCAGATTCTGAACGGAAGACTATTGAATTCCATTATGTCTAACTACCTGAAAAAATACTCCAAAACTTCTTAACCTTTGAGTTATGAACCTTCATTGATTCTTAAAGCAGGAAAAGACGATCATGGAACAACCAGGGATCGAAGGGGATTTGCTTGCACCCCTTGAAGATTATTTGAAGGCGGGTGTTCACATCGGGACATCATCTGGTATGAAAAGCATGGAATGGGCAATATATCGCACTCGCAGTGATGGCCTCTATGTGTTAGATGTCCATAAAACTGATGAACGGATACGTGTTGCCGCCCAATTTCTTGCTCGGCAAAATGCAGAACAAGTTGTTGCTTGTAGTGTTCGAGCATATGGTATTTTCCCTGTTGAAATGTTTTGTAAAGTAACAGGAGCAACACCAATTACAGGTCGGTTTATCCCTGGGATTTTTACTAATCCTAATATTAAAGGCCGCTATGATTACCTTGAACCAACTGCTGTTTTAATTACTGATCCTCACTTCGATCGGCAAGCATTGAAAGAAGCAGCAAGAGTAGGGATTCCCGTCATATCCCTAGTAGACACCGATAATGTAACTAGATTTATTGATTTAGCAATTCCCTGCAACAATAAGGGTCGAAATTCTCTTGCGATGATTTTTTGGCTCCTCACAAAAGAATTTCTAAAGGAAAAGGGTGAATTGACCCCAGAAAGGGATGCCCAATTGCGGGTTGAGCATTTCCGCGCCCCAAGAGGGCGTAGACCCACTCCCGCTAGTGATGGAGGATATTAAACTAGGTGATTAAGTCAAATGATGATTCCCATTCGTTGTTATACATGTGGTAAGGTAATTGCCCACTTATACGATGATTATGTTCAAGGAATAAAGGAGGGGAAAGATCCAAAAGAGCTACTAGATTCATTTGGGCTTACACGCTATTGTTGTCGTCGAATGTTGATTACACACGTTGAATTGATTGATAACATCCTCACTTTCTCAAGTCCCACTCGCTAACACTAGCCCCGTAGTGTAGTGGTCCATCATAGAGGACTCTGGAACGCATTTTCGATGAAGTGAAATACGTGGTGAAATCCTCTGACCTCAGTTCGAATCTGAGCGGGGCTATATCTATTTTTATTTTCTCTGAAAGTCCCCATATTATTAACGTAGTGTTTTCTAACGCTACACCTCTTGAGATCAATGCAAACTTTTTTTAAGTTAAAAGAAGAGTAGAAAAATATTGTGTCTTCTAGTATCATAAACGAGAGATATCAATGAATTTGGGTGTTTTAAGCAAGAATCGTGAGTTTTTCCCCACGACTCAGCTATTGAATGACATCGCACAACGAAGAAACGTTCACGGTGTGTTTTTATCTTCTCGTTTTTTATCCCCCTTCCTTAAAAATGACTCTATAGATGTTTTGTTTGCGAATCAATCATTAAAAAGCCTTAACGGGATTATCCCAAGAATAGGTCGTACTCAAACCGAAATAGGAGTACTATGCCTCCAGCAATTTGAATTAATGAATATTCCCACAACGATTTCTTCCCAAGCATTATATATCGCCCGGGATAAATTCCGATGTTACCAGACATTGCTCCGTGTCTCAGGTGTCCAAGTACCTAAGACAGTATTAGTAAATAATTCCTATTTGTTTGATGAGTTAATGACTAACTTTAAATTTCCAGTCGTGATTAAAATACCAGACGCTACACAAGGGGTGGGAACAATACTCGCTCCTAGTAGACAGGTAGCCCGAGAAGTTGTAGAAGCCTTATTCTTACGTTATGATACATCAGTTATGATACAAGAATACTTGAGAGGATTGTCTTATAACGGGAAGGATCTCATTGAAGACATTAGAGTTCTCGTGGTTGGACGATCAATACTGGGAGCAATGCGACGAATTGCCCCTAAAGGTGAATGGAGAACAAATTATGCTCAAGGGGCTACTTGTGTACCGCACAAATTAAGTGAAGAAGATGAAGAACTAGTGATGCGCATTGTTGAGCGAATTGATATCGAAGTAGCGGGAATCGATCTATTTCCTACAAATAGAGGATTATTTCTACTTGAGGTAAATGCATGCCCCGGATGGAAAGCATTCGAGCAGGCGCATCCAGATTGTAATGTTGCTAAAAACATCGTGGATTATCTTCTTGTGAAGATTCGCCAATGAAACATTTGGTTTGTCGAAAACATAATAAATGTTAAAAAGTGAGTTCTAGCAAACGCCAGTATCAGACATTAGGAATGTAGTGCGAAAAATAGAATGCCGCCAAATGGGATGATCATGGCAAAGAAAGATGACTTTACTTCCTTAAAAATTGCCAGCGATACAAAAGAAAGGATACAAGAACAATTCCCGACACTCATGGCTCTCGCAACAACTCCACCAGAGGAAGTAGTACGTCGCTGCGAGATAAATAAATCATCTGCAGAAAGAGCCGTGAATCAGGCACGAAAACTACTTGGTATGACAGAACCAGTTACTGCTGCTGAACTTCTTGAAAAAAAAGTGGCAAAACCCCGGATTACTACCTCATCCCAACAATTAGATGAAATTCTAGGTGGAGGGATAACCGTAGGCGCATTGACTGAATTTAGTGGAGCCTTTGCTACTGGAAAAACTCAACTAGCCTTCCAATTATGTATTAATGTGCAACGGCCCCTTGAAGAAGGAGGACTTGAAGGAAAAGCACTTTTTATCGATACCGAAAACACATTTTCCCCTGCACGCGTTGCTGAAATGAGTTATTCATTTACAGAGGATCCAAAAATCTTTCTAAAAAATATATTTGTTAGCAGAGCATATAATGCAGATCATCAGATACAAATTGTTCAAAAAGCTGACAGATTGATTGAAAGTAATAATATACGATTGGTCATAGTTGATTCAATGGCTTCACATTTTCGGGCAGAATTCCCAGGGAAGGACAATCTACCTCGTAGACAACAGATGCTAATGGCTCATGCGGAAACATTACAACGTTTGGCTGAATCCTATGAACTTGCGATAATGACAACGAACCAAATCCTCAGTAATCCAGACAGCATTTTCTCTGGAACCAGCAGCCTTGAACCAGCACTAGGATTTGCGTGGGGACACCGACCAACACATCGAATATTACTACGAAAATCACGAGGGACAATCCGTATAGCCAGAGTTTTCGATTCTCCTGAATTGGCGGAACGGGAAGCAGTGTTCCATATAACACCACAAGGGATACGAGACGGACCACCACTGGATTATTGAATAACAATATTCAGCGTATTCTGGAGAAATTTAATGAATGAACTTTTCAGAGGAATTAGATCGAATAAAACAACTAGTGACTGATGGCTACCACCAAAAAGCATTCTCTCTCCTGAAAAATCTCGAAAAACTAAATGGAATACCTGACAAAATCTCTCTAGACATTCAATTCCAAAAAATAGATCTCTTAAAGGATATGGGAGAATTCAAACGACTTTTCAACTTCACTCCATCTGTGATTCAGAAAACGAAAGAAATCGGAAATACATTAAAGGTTATAGAAGCACTAGGGGAATATGCATTAGCATGTTGGATAACAGAAAACTACTCTGAAAGCCTCAATAGCATTAAAGAAGCAGAGGAATTACTCGAAACAATACCTAACGATCTAGCCTCTGAAAAAGAAAGAATAAAAGCCTGGATAATGCATCACAAAGGTAGAAATTACACGTATTACTACGATGATTATCAAAAAGCCCTAGAATTTGTTCAAGAAGCAGATTCATTATTCAGAAAATTCAATAATAAGTTTGGGATTGCACTAAATGGTGATCTTATCGGAGAAATATATGCTTCAGATGGAAAAATAGATTTAGCACTTCAAACATATTTAAGAAATCTTCAGACTTTTAAAGAAATAAAAAACAAATGGGGGATTGCGCACACAAACTGGAAGCTTAGTGAAATTTTTCTTTATAGGGGGGATGTTGACCTAGCATTTGATTATTTGAAGAAAAGCAAGAGAATCAGTGAGGAAATAGGTCATCAAGAAATTACAGCCCATTCATATGGTACACTAGGTAGATTATGTGTCCAAAAGGGGGATCTTTCTCAGGCTTTAAATTATTTTGAAAAAAGTATAAGCATTTACAAAGAACATGATAGAAAATACTTTATCGCTTTATCATTAGATAAATTGGGAGACATTTATCATATTAAAGGGGAATTGCAGAAAGCTCTAGAGTATTATCAAGAAACATTGAAAAATTTGGAAACTTTTCCAGCAATACGTCGATTTAATACTGCTCAAGCATATAATAAAATTGGAAGAATCTTTCATGCTCGGGGAGAATTTAAACAGGCTTCTAAGTTCTATAAGAAATGTTTAGAAAACATCTCAAAGATAAAAATTTCTCCACATCCTTTTCGAGGATTCAGTTATCTTCCACATTATAATCTAATCAAGTTAAGTATCGATTTAAATAACTTAGAACATGCGCATGATTATCTTCAACAACTAAAACAAATTAATGAGGAGGAAAAGAGTAAATGGCTGAATCAAACTTATATTTTAGGATATGCAACTTTATTAAAAGCAAAAAATAGAGCTATCCAAAGGGGAGAAGCCCAAAAACTGTTTAAACAAGTGGCTGAAGAAGAAATCATCGATTTTGAACTTACTGTTGATGCAATTCTAAATGTGATTGAGCTATTGATTGACGAATTTCATCACTATAGAAGTGAAGAAATCTTACTTGATGCTTATGAATGGCTAAATAAGCTAGAAAAAATTGCGCAGGAAAAAAATTCTTTTTCTCTACTTGCTGAATCCTATTTACTCCAATCAAAATTATCCTTAATTGAAATGAAAATCATAGAATCACAAGATCTTTTAGAGAAAGCATGGAATATTGCAAAAAATAAGAATTTAAACCGATTAGCTAATATAATTGCTTTAGAGCAACAGATCTTAGCAGAACAGTACCCAATTAGGGAACTAGAAAAGCTAAAGGAACAGGAAATTCCTATGACTGAAACGGTAGAATCTACCTATTTATTATCAATGGTTGGGCGAATGATTCATAATAGATTCTACCTCAGTGAAGCAGAGATCATTAGATTATTCAAGCAGAAGAAAATTAGTGTCGAGGTATGTCTCGGTTCATTTTCAGATCAGGGGTGGATTATTCAAAAGAAAACTGAATCATGTCCATTGAATGAAAAGCAACTTCGTTCAATTCTGGAATATTCTGGCGTATTGTATCAACAAGGTGAATTAGAAACTTTTTATGGGCCATTTCCTCAACCGTTGATATATGGAGCAAAACGCGTTGAGTGGCATTATATAACCTATGGAGTAAGATTAAAAGATGAATCTATGACAGATAAAAGAATAATTAGTAGGGGAGGAAGGGTTCCAGCGATTTTTCTATTCATCTATCCTAAACAGTTCGATTCAATGATGTTACTAAGTAAAAACTTTGTTTCAAATTACCTCAAATCTATATTTATTAAGATTAAAGGAATACCAGATATAAAAATCAACCAATTAGAACAAATCCAAGAAATAATCTTGGAATCTCTAACTTCTGAACTATCAAAAACATGAAAATCTTAATATTGTAAAAGAGAGTGGTAATATTAAAATTTCCCTTCATACTTTTTTAAAATAGCTTTAGCTATTTCTTTATCTTCATTTTCACTTATTTTATCTTCTCTCTCGCTATGGTTGATTAAAATCTTAGCTTCAGCTACATCCTTGAAATTAGCTATTAGTTCCAATAAATCGAGTAAACCTTCCCCCGTTTTAGCACTGCATTCGATAATTTGATTGTTTTTAAGGATATAAGGTGGCAATGCAGAGACTAAATCCATTTTATTTACAATTAAGATTGTATGTTCTAATATTTCGGGGAATCTCTTCTGATTTTCCTTAACAAAAATATTAAAGTCGTTAAAATCGGTTTTACTTGTCACATCAATAACAAAAAAAATGTGTACTGGGTTCTGATTAAGGGCTTCAGTCCAATACTTTTTAAAATCTCTCTGTCCTCCAATCTCTATAATTCTAACTTTTGCTATGGTTTCTTCACGAAATCCGAGTGTTGGTTCTTGATCTGTAAATTCCCCCGTTACCAGTCGTCTCAAAATGCTTGTTTTCCCAGCTTTAGTTGGGCCAATTACTAATAAAAAGCCTTTAATCATTCTTAAAAATTCAGACAGCATTAGTACTCCTCCAATTTGTGTTAAAGATATTTGAAATAGTTTTTGTAAATTTAGGTGCAATATGATAATAGGGAGGACTACTAACTTTAGAAGGGATAACTAGACATCCATGTTCTTCAAAGATAATAAAATCACGTGTAATGTAGTCGCGATTAATAGGTTCTGTTATAGGCTTTTGTTTAATCTGTGACAAGATCATATTTGACGGTATGCTAATGGAATGGTTTGTTAACATTTTTAAGTTGTGATTATTTGTAAAATGATTACTTGATGCTATTAGTTCTAATAATCCTCCATTTACAAATCTATTTTGATAAATAGAGTTATCTATAATTTTTACTGTCTCATAATATTTTAAACAGGTATTTATTCGGTGTTCAATGTCAGGAATACTTGGTAATGGTTGATGAGGAATAATTGCATCAAATTCAATCCCAATGAATTGACCGATTCTCTCTAATAGTAGATTTTGATTATAATGTATTGATTCAAGAAGTATAAGCCGAGCTTTCGCAAAGGAATCCAGAGGGAGGCGTGGTTGAATAAATGTACTTGATTTTTGGTATTTATAATAAATTGTATTAAAGATCGTTGGATATAGCGTCAATATTACATCTATATCACGATTTAATTTCATTATAGTCTTTCCCGAGGGATCTATTAATTTGATTAGATCATTTCTCTGAATCGTACCATGAAGATAAGTAAAAACAATCATTTTTGCTATCAATTCTTCATTGGGATAGAGTAGCTTTATTGCTTTGTTAAAAGCATCTATTATTGCCTGTTTATCTTTGATTTGTGAGATTTCTTGCAAGAAGGATGAAGCAGCCCGTTGAGAAGTAATCTTCAGATTTAATCTGGTTTTAAGATCTTCAACAGTTAGAAGGAGAACAAGCACTTTAGGTTTCAATTCTGAATTTTTTCTGATAAATCCCATGTCTTCTAGCTCTGCTACTCTCTTACTAACGGTTGGTTGTGCGATGGCTAATTTTTTTGTTAAAACATTTAGAGTGGTATAACCACCAAGTTTGAACATCATCGCTAAAACACGAACATGTTGATCTGTAACGCTATGGTTTAAGGCATCCATAATGAGTGGTTCAAAAGTGAAAATTTCTTCTATCTCTTGTGATAACCTTTCCAAGATTCATTCAACCGAATTTGATAGTTAAAATTGAGTTATTACATTACTTTAAAATAATATTGGTATTATAAAAAAATTATTATAATTTTTATGAAAACATTTTTATAATAGATATCATTAACATGTTTTATATTCAAATTACGATGGAATTGGTAGTTATGATATTTAATAAGAAAAAGTTCGCCTCTACATTGATAGCAATAGCTATCATTCTTATAATTATTCCTGTTGTAATAGTACAAAATGGAAATAACCACAATAGTATGATAGTAAATGAAACTGACGTCAAAACCAGATCACAAATTGGAAGCTTTAATGAGTTTAATAATTTCGCCACACTAAAAGGACATGGCGCTGGGGTTAATGATATTGCTTTTTCTTCTGATGGAAAATATCTAGCTTCCGCTGGAGGATTTGACGGGACTATCCGGATTTGGAATACAAGTGATGGTTCTTTTGTCAGTGTCCTTTACGGACATACAAATTTCGTTTATGGTGTATGTTTTTCCGAGGAGGGTCTTTTAGCCTCTACAGCCCGAGACGGGACCATTAGAATTTGGAATATTACTACAGAAACCATATTACAAACATTACCAATACAAGAAGAAATGGGTAATGAAATTAGATTTTCACCTGATGGCAAGTTACTAATCTCTGGAGAAGGAAAAATTGGTATTTCTGGTTCAGTCCGAATCTGGGACTTAACAAACGGACTGATTATCCAAAATTTAACACATAATGACATGGTGAATGCAGTAGCCTTGTCTCCCATTGATAGTAATGTGTTAGCCACAGCCTGTGGAGATAGTAGCATCAAGTTCTGGAACATGTCAACAGGTGAGGAATTAAGAGAAATGGTAAACCATACAGCTGCAGTGAAAGGAATCGCATTCTCACCTGATGGGAAGAATCTCGCTTCAGCAAGTAGGGATGGGACAATCAAAATATGGAATACATCGACAGGTACTCTCATTGATACCTTAGAGAGTCAAGAAGACGTTGTTCTATCTGTTAGTTTTTCACCAACTGGTTTGTTGGCTTCTGGTGGAGGTAAGTTTTCTCCATGGCCTCTAAATAATGCTAATATTAAAATTTGGAATATTACGACTGGTGAAAATCTGTGGACTTTATCAGGTCATACTAATTCTATTAAGAGTCTAGATTTTTCTCCTGACGGTTCTATACTGGCTTCAGGTAGTGAGGACTGGACAATCAAGCTCTGGGGGGACAATCCACTAATCCCTCCAAGAGCTTCCTTCTGGCAAACAACTAGTCCGGAGGCTCAAGGAATGAATTCAGCATTAATAAACGATATGACTGATTATATACAACAATATAATCCTCTGGCTCATAGTTTTCTTGTCCTACGCAATGGGTATCTCGTTGCAGAACAATATTATCAGACCAATAATCACATTTATACTAGAGATTGCAAACATTACATTTACTCTTGTACTAAGAGTATAACCTCACTACTAGTGGGAATCGCCATTGAAATGGGATATATTGACAGTGTGCATCAGAAAGTCTTAGATTTTTTCCCTGATCGCAATATCTCGAACATAGACTCTCGAAAGGAGGCACTGACCCTCGAACACTTACTCACTATGACTTCGGGGATGAACTGGGCAGAATGGAACATTGCAACTAGTGATCCAGGAAACTCATATCGTTTAATGGTTGAAAGTCCTGATTGGGCCCAATATGTTCTTGATCGTCCAATGGATTTTGACCCAGGGACGGTATTTAATTATAACACAGGTGGGTCTCATCTATTGTCTGTTATCATCCAGAAAGTAACAGGGCGTACAACTCTTTCTTTCGCTCAAGAATATCTTTTTGATCCGCTAAATATTACAGCAGGGGATGTTTTATGGTTTTTGGATCCATCAGGGGTTGCACGTGGAGGTTCAGGGCTCTATTTAACACCCCAAGACATGGCAAAAATTGGATATTTATATCTACAAAATGGAACATGGCCCTTTAATGGGAAACAAATCGTGTCCTCGGAATGGATACAGAATGCTACAAGAAGTAATCCTCACCTAGGAAGCACGAATCAATATGGTTATCAAGTGTGGTTCACATCGTTCACTGATTGTAACATTAAAAGTTACTTTGCATGGGGATTTAACACTCAGAAAATATATATAATCCCTGAACTTGATATTGTGGTGGTCTATACATCAGAAGGAGCTGATATAAGTCGTCTGATTTCAACTTTCCTCATTCCCTCCATTACGTCTCCAGTTTGTCCAGAACAGACTGAAATAACAACGATAATACCCTCAACCATAACATCAAAAGAAGATACTAAATCAACACTGGAAACTACTTCATCAGCAGAAAGTCTCCCAAGAAAAAGTACATTTCCAAGTATATTTATTATTCCTTTGCTTTTCATCAGTTTAGTTATTCTTAGAAGAAGACATAAGAAATAATAATGTCTTTTGTCCTTTTTTTTCTTCAAAATGGCTCTAAATCCCTTTGTACCAGGTGTACTCGGCTAATTTCTCAACAAATCCAACTGAATCATATAATCGGTTGGCAGCAGGAGTATTAGCAGCCCCGCCAATATAGAAAAACAAAGGGTCGTATTTCATCGCACGTCTGAGGCCTTCATATATGAGTGTTTTAGCCAAACCTAATTTCCTAAAGTTTGGATGCGTTGCCATTGGTTCGAGTTGGGTGATCTTACTCATAGGATCTACTCTGAACATACAAAACGAAGCAAAAGTACCATCTTCAGAAACAGCAACTAGGTCGAGGTCTTGTTTATAGAAAGAACAACGAGCTATCCCTTCTAGTATTTCCGGTGTAAACCATTCGCCGTGGCCGAATATTAATCGTATTAACCGAGCTAGTTGCTCATAATCAGCCTCTCCCTTCACATTCCTAATCTCAATGCCCTCAGGACACTCGATTTCTGGAACAGGCATGTCTTTAGGACGTATTCTGACATAACAATCTATTTTCTCTGCTTTTTGATAGCCAAGCTCTGCAAGTAATGATTCCCTAGTGGGATTTCCCTCAACAGTTTTGATGATGAGCTTCCCTTTTGTCTCAATATCTTTTTTCTTCGCCATGAAGTGCTTTTCAATCCATTTCACGATCTCTTGCTCGAGAAAATTATATGTAGGGTCAATTTGGATATAATAAATATTTGATGTCTCTGGATTAGCAACAGCAACAATCTTTGAATCTGTTTTTTCTTCCCAGATCCTAATATCAGCTTTATAATCATCATGGTTGTTTTCAAAGCGATCAGGAAACCAATTTTGATAAGAATTAGTTTTCTTGAAGATTTCATATAAGAAAGTCATAACAGAGGTAAAATCCTCATCAATGTTGTAAGGACGTGAAACTATTTGCATCTGTAAAACCAATCAATCTTCTTCAGAAGCTGCCTTTTAATGTCGTGACTTAGGTAATAAAAGAAAAAACCTTGTCATAGACTTGTTCAAAATGGTCTTGAATCACTAGATATACGAAAAGTTTTCATATCAGAAATATATTTGATACCAAACCTTCGATTAAGGAACGGAACTTCCGCCATGGATATACTAGAAATTAAAAAATTAATCGATCAAGGAAAATACACTCAAGCACTAAAATCAATCGATGAGTTACAAGGAAAGAAGAGATTAGATGGAATAATACTCAAGAGTCAAATATTACAACGAAAAGGGGATCCTAAAGAAGCCCTAGCTGAAGCAAAAAGTATTCTCGCGGAGTGTCGTGATTCTGGGAGTGAGTTACAAGTACTAAAAGCATTGATAAGCTTGGGTTCTGCTTATTTTAACCTTCAAAATATTCCTGAATTAACGAAAGTCCTTCAAGAGGCAGAACACCTCTTTTCGCAAGTTGAATTTGTAAAAAATGATGTTTTCCAAGAATGTCAGGGAACACTAGCGTTTTTACAAGGAGCCATAAGTGAGACTAAAGGAAATATTAACCATGCATTAGAATTATTTGAAAAGAGCTTGATCATAAGACAAGCCCTTCCATTCCAACATGATGTTGTAGAAACATTAACTACAATAGGGTTCATTCATTTAGATATAACAGGGAAACAGGATCTTGCCTTTGATCTTTTTAATCGAAGTTTGGCAATCAGTGAAAAACTCGGAAACCCCACTGCGATTGCTCACTCGCTTAATCGGTTAGGTTGTTATTATCATCAGATAGAAAATTATGATGAAGCACTATCTTACTTTGAGAGGAGCCTTGCATTATATCAAAGCGTCAACAATAAAGAGTGGATTGGAGGATTGTATAATAACATCTCTCTTGTATATCGGGCAAAAGAAAATTATGATTTAACAATGAACTATTTAGAGCGAGCTTTAGCGATTTCTGAAGAACTTGACGATAAACGAGCATTAATAATAAATCATAACAATATCGGATGGCTTCATGCCTATAAAGGGAATCTATCTTTTGCTGAACAACATTTTACCCAAAGTTTACTACTTGCTGAAGAAACTGGTGACCGTATTTCTCAAGCTTTCATATCCATTTTCATTGGTGATATTCATTCAATTTGGAAGGGGGAGCTTAGCCATGGTTTAGATTATTATCAAAGAAGCTTGTCAATATTTCAAGACTCAGAAAGTGATCCAGGGATTGCATGGACCCTACTTAGGATTGGAATGACTAATATTTTACGTGGTGAACCCGAATCTGCTTTAAAAAATATTGAAGAAAGTGAATCTATCTTCACTAAACTTGATCTAAAGGGTGGAATTGCCAATTCTTATGTTCAACTTGGTCGGATCTATAAAATTATAGGAGAATATGATCAGGCTATAAAATATTTAGAAGATGGTATAAAATTAGTAAAAGAAACGATTATAGGGGCAAATTTGGGTCTGTGGGTCTCTTATATTCTCCTTCAATTGATATTAGTTGCCCAGAATCTCAATTCCCTAGATTTAGCAAAAGATTATTTAAAACAAATGCAAGAACTTAAGCAAACAAGCAAAAATAAATATGTGAAATTAAGAATTCAGTTTTCAGAAGCCATAGTTTTGAAAATGAGTAAACGAATGGCTGAGAAATTCCAAGCACAACAGAAATTTCAAGCAATTATTGAGGAGGAAATCTTCAGTCATGATATCACGGTCTTATCGATGTTGAATTTGTGTGAATTGCTTATTCTAGAAATGAAATATTCTGAAACAGCAGATGAACTTCTTGATAAAGTGATTCAGCTCTCAACACAGCTTCATACTATTGCCAACAGTCAACAATCCTCCTCATTGACAATACTGTCACTCTTACTTCAAACAAAACTGGCATTGGTACAAGGAGACGTAGAAGAGGCAAGTCAGCTACTGAGTAATGCTAAAAAATTAGCTAGTGAGAAGAAACTTGTTAATCTACTGACACAAATCAAAGCAGAACAGGAAACGGTACAAGCTGAACTCGATAAATGGAATCAATTAATACAAAGAAAAGCCTCAATTCAAGAGCGTATCGAACATGCACAGATAGCTAGCTGGCTGGTGGAAGCGAAGAAAATTCAAGAAACATGGGTAAATCCAACATCAGAAATTGCCAATCAGTGAGATAAGATCAATAATTATCAAGTAATGAACCCAAGATACATTTTATTTTTATCATTTTATTTGGATTCACTCCTTATTTTTGAAAGCTAGTCAATAAAATACTTCCATGTTAATGTTAATTGAGGAGTCATTATTGCGCCAAAGTAATGGAAATACATTTACATATTTACATAAGGTATCAGATGTCAAGATTAAGTCACCCGCAGTAGCTATTCAGGGATTACCAGGAATGGGTCTAATAGGAAAAATTGCAGCCAATTATTTAATCAATCATTTCGAAGCACAAGAGATAGCACGAATTTACAGCTCTTTCTTTCCCCCAGTAGTACAAATAGACAGTAAAACAAGTATAGGGAGGCTAGCACGGATGGAAATCTATGCGATTACTAAATCCACACCTAACTTGATAATTCTGACAGGCGACGCCCAACCACATGATATTGGGATTATCCAAGTATTAAATAATGTACTTGATTATGTTATAGAGCTCAATGCAGACACTTTGATATGTTTGGGAGGATTACGAGTCCACGAAGAAGGCCCCGAAGTAGCCGGATTCGGATACGATAAGGAGACGTTAGATTGGCTAGAGAAAAACGATGTGACTCTTTTAAAGGGAGGAGAAGTGACTGGAGCTGTAGGAGTACTCTCTGCATTGGCAGCAGAAAGAAACTTGAAAAGTTTCGGATTGCTAGGAAAACTCACTCTAGCTGGAACGGATCCCAAAGCTAGTAAAGCACTCTTGAAAAAACTTGCCAAACTCTACCCGCTGAAATTAGAATTAAAAGATCTAGATCTTTCAATAGAAGAAGCACAGGTTAAGAATGAACGTATAACTTCTTTAGCACGAGAAGTCTTAGAACAAGGAGAAGAAGAGGAGAAGGACAGAGGTCCAGGATACTATATCTAAACACACGAAAAATCATCATTTGATTTGTTCAGTTTTTGATTTGATCAGGATACCATGGTCCTTTAATTCCTGTTTGAAAATTCCATAAGGAATATCAGTCACAGGGGAAAGAATTCCTTTTTTTATAATTCTCTTGCTTACTATCAGTTGGGCACCAATACTTACTGTATACCCAACGGTACGACTCATTGCTGTAAAACCTGTGGTTAAATCGCGTTTATCGATTAATTGATACACTTGGCGTACTTTTTCTCCATTTTTCTTCCCAACCACCTCAATATGTAAGATCGCTAGGTCTCTTTCGCCTTCTTCCAATTGAATGTAAGGCTCAATTATCTTTGCTAGAAAGCTTCTACGAGATATTTTGTTGTCATTAATATCAACAGGTTCGTCATCTAGAAGGTGAAGATCCACAATTTTTTTCCAAAATGCGCAATGACCAGGCCACCGCATAGTATATCTCCCCATTTGATTAATCATTTTAAATTTGTCAGATTGTTGTTCAATTCCAATTGATTGGAGGTATCGGAGAGCATTCCCATTTGGAAATGCTTCCAATTTTCCCACATCCTCGATAATAATTTCATGAATATTCTCTGGATTAAATAATTCATTTTCTCTTATCTTAACAATTTCTCCGTTCTTTATAACTTTGGCGGCCCGATAATAGGTAGATAATACTCCCTCAAGGCTCCAAGTGACTTTATAGTTTAATGGATTATTAGCAGCTTCCAATGTAGGAATTCCTGCTCCATAACTATTAATTACTTCAATGTCTTCTAATCCTTTAATTGCTTGTCCTAGTAATACAAGATCTATTCCAGGATCTAATCCAAATTCTGGTAAAACTGTAATTTCTTTAGCCTCAGCTTCACCCGTTAAATTTTTCACCTCGGGAGAAAGAGAGAGAGTATTAATTAGATTTACACCGTAGTTAATGGCAGTTTTAGCGATTTTATTCACAAACGGGATAGGAAGCAGATCAATAACCACATCAGGTTTTAACATCATTAGCTCGTTGATATTATCTTGGTCATTCGCATCTAAGAATTCACATTGAACTTTAGTGTACCGTTTTCTTTCAACTAATTGTTTTAAAGAGTCAATATCCCTATCTGCAGCAATGATCTGATTAACCATATTACTAGTTTCAAGGTCATGAAGGGCGACCTTTCCTTGTAATCCTACTCCTAGAAGAAGAACTTTCATATTTGGGCAGTTAAAAAACACTTTTAAGAATATTCTTGCTATAGAGGAGTTAGTAGGTCTTTAAGTTACAAAACATGTAAGGAGATTAAGTCTCCAACCTATAGTTCTTTACAAAAATTTTAGAACACATCCATTAATTAAAGAGAAAGTTATTTTAAGCGACCCCATACCCAGATTCGAAAATCGAGATTAAATATTTTCATCCAAAAATGATGTGGTTTGAATTATGAGTAAAGTTTTGATGCTATCTAGAGCTGATGTTGAATCCGTTCTCACAATGAAAGAAACAATTAACGTAATTGAAACTGCCTTTAAGGAACTATCAGAAGGGACAGCTGTTCTTCCACAACGAATTGTAATACCAGTACAAGATGGAACAAGTCTTTATATGCCTGCTTTTCTTCCTCAATTGAAATCTATGGCTGTGAAGGTTGTTACTGTATTTGAACACAATCCAGAGAAATTCAAGTTACCAACCATTCTTGGAAAAGTACTCTTACAAGATATTGAGACAGGCGACGTCGTTTCCATAATGGATGGAGGGTATTTAACGGCAATACGTACAGGAGCTGTTTCAGGGTGCGCAATAGAGTATTTAGCAAAAAGAGATGCAAAAACTGTCGGCCTTTTTGGTACTGGTGTACAGGGAACATTTCAGTTATGGGCAGCATGTGAGGTTCGGCCTAGTATAGAAACTTGTAAAGTATATGATGTTAAAAGAAAAATAGCAGAAGATTTTAAGCGAAAAATGTCTAAGAAACTAAGTATAACAGATTTTCAAATAGCTAAATCAGCGGAAGAGACAGTAAGAGGATCAGACATAATCTTAACAGCTACAACATCTCCAAATCCAGTATTTAAAGGGAAGTGGCTCGAACCTGGAGTTCATATTTCAGCTATTGGTTCCTACACTCCAGAAAGACGAGAAGTGGATACAGAAACAATACAAAAAGCAAAAATTGTGTGTGATCAAGTAAGTGCCTGTCTTGATGAAGCTGGTGATCTCATTATTCCTATTAAAGAGGGTGTTATAACAAAAGAACATATCTATGCGGAACTTGGAGAAATTGTAAGTGGAAAAAAGAAAGGAAGGGAAAATGAATCAGAAATTACTTTCTTTAAATCGGTCGGGCTAGCAATTCAAGATGCTGCTGCAGCTAAATTGGCGTATATGAAGGCAAAAGAAATGAAAAAAGGGATTATTGTTGAGATCTAATCGATTAATAAATTGTTTCTAAGCTTTTTCTCTAATCTTTTAGATGTCTTCGTCACAGATAACCCACCCAAGGCCGTGCATCTCAATTCATATGGAATACTTAGTCCCACCTCATTCATTGCTTCAATTACCTCTCCCAAAGGTATTACTGCATCAAAATTTGCTAGACCCATATTCGCTGCTGCAAGTGCATTACTTGCAGCCAATACATTTTTCCCAAGACAAGGAACTTCTACTCTATTTGCTACAGGATCACATACCATACCAAATATATTTTGTAATGCCATTGATGCAGCATCAACTGCTTGTTTTGTATTACCCTTCATAAGAGTTACAAGACCTGCAGCCGCCATTCCAGAGGCTGATCCACATTCAGCTTGACATCCTCCAATTTCAGCTGAGAAAGTTGCTTTATTAGAAATGAATATTCCTATCATACCTGCAGCAAACATGGCTTTTACTACCTCATCTTCTGAAAGCATCATCCTATGAGCTGCTCCAAGAAGGGCCCCTGGTATTGTTCCACAAGCACCTGCAGTCGGAGCAGCAACTATTACTCCCATGGAGCTCTTTATTTCCATCATTGCAGTGATATAAAGAATCATTTGATTCAAGATTCCCCCATCAAGCAAATTCTTATTTTTCATTTTAGTCTTAAAGAAGCCTGATTGGTGATCCAATATCCTGTCTTTGTAATGAGTCCCCTTTATTCCCCTTAAGATTGATTTTCCCATGATCTCAACAATATGCTTCATTTTTTTGATAACATCTTCGATTGGAATGTTACCTCTTTGGCTTTCATAATGAACAGCTAGTTCCCATAAGTCCATGTTTTTATTCTCATTATATTTAAGCATCTCATCATAATTTATAAATGGCACTCTCATCCCTTTCCAAGAAAGCACAGGCAGAACAGGATTTAATTGGATAATATTCAATGTTTTAAACTCTGAGTAAATTTTTTGGAGAGTACTTTCACCCAAAAATCTCTGAGCTTTCACTTCTAAAAGAAATGAGTCCATACCCCTGTGAATTAAAATCTCATCGTTGGATAATATACTTTGTAAATAATTCAGAACTCCAAGATCAGTAGTATAAATTAATGTCTCATAATAGTCTCCAACCATTGAGACTTTAAAGTCGTCAATCTTAACTATTTCTATCATTCCTCCTCCAGACGAGATAGCTACTATTTCATGGATTTCTTGATCATTTTTTAGAGTTAATTTATAGGTGTTTGGATGTTTAGCGCCGATATCTTTTATCTCTATGCTTATTTTAATACCTGCTTCCTTGATTGCTTTTACAGAATCAACTAATCGTTCATCATACGCTTTCCATCCAAGAAATCCTCCAAACAATCCCATATCCGAACCTTGGCTTTCATGTGTAGTAGCTAAAGCACCTTTTGTATCAAACTCTATCAGAATTTCTTTTATGGTGCCACCCATCATGTCCCTCGCTAAGTTACCAATACGAACAGAAGCAGCACAATGAGAACTTGACGGTCCTCGCATTATTGGGCCTATAACGTCATTGAAAATACTCGGGTAATTTTTTACTGCCATTAACTGTTACCATCCTAACTTAAGGTGAAAAAATGATCTCCTTAATAGATATTGCTAGTTAAAACCTGAAATATGACAAGAAATAGTCAGCTGGAAACATTGAATCTAGCTTCTTCGCAGTTTCAAGAGAACAAGAGATCTCCCCAAGTTCCCTGAGTATCATTGAGGAAGTTAAACCACAGGTAATTTGTGATAACTGCAACGGAAGGAGTTCAATATCATAATCTTTTCTAATGTCTATTTTTTCAGCTACCAGTTTCCCTTCTGAAGAATTGAGCCTGTATATTCCTTCATTCCAAGGACATTGGTCATCCACTAATCTTAATATGACCTCATCTTCTACTTCATCCGCTACTCGTATTGAATCACAGTATCCACTAAAATCAACAATCCTCATCATCATTGTTCCTTTATTTTGAATATTAACTCTGGAAATATTCTGAAGGTAATTCCATATTGGAATTTGTGGGTCACAAACCCATTCAATCCGCTCTAGTCCAGAGGATTTTTGTTTAATGAAGTTAATTAAAGTTGGAAATACATCTAAAGAAGTAAAATAAGCCGAGGATATATTGAGGACATTTTCCTTGCTAAGAGTGATCCGAATACAAGCAATTATTTTTCCACCACTATCGAATACATAAAACTGCCCAGAATCAATTTGACGTTGAAATATTAATGGCCAAGTGAACACTCGGGAACCGTAACGACTCATGGATAATTCAAGCTCAGAAATTTTACGATAATCACTAGAATCTTCCAATTTTCTAAATATTATGTTTTGAGCACTTTTAGTCAACCGTAGAGTACTAGGATGAAAAATATATTTTACTCGTTTTTCAGCAAGTGTATAGCCAGACTTCTCATAAGCTAATTGAGCTCCATGATAAGGAGAAGGATCCAAGATTGAGAGTACAACTCCTTTTTCCTTCATTGCTGGAAATGATTCTGAGAACAATTGTGTAAGAAGTCCTTTTCGTCGATGTGCTTCTTCAGTCCCGACTGCCCAGATTCCTCCAAATTTGAGGCCTCCTCCCCTTATACAATTAAAGCCATCATTCACAAAAAAAGCAAGATTGGCAACAACATGGTCGTTATAAGTTGCAACATACGCATAATCATCGTTTTCAGGACGATTCCAATATTCTCTCCAAGAATCAATCCAATAATCCTCAAAAGTTTCTAGTTCACCTAATGCTCTACTCAACATTTCGACTACAGCATGTCTGTCCCTTTCTTCCCCCTTTCTTATCTTATACATACGCAATCACTTCTGAAATTAAAAATACTATCTGGAGAGATCACTTAAAGAAATGATAGCTCCTTCTAAATGGTCAAAATCCGTTTTGTAAATCTCAGTTAATCATAATTTTAAAAATTTTTCTCTAGAGGCAGTTATTCAAAAGAAAAAATTCTCTAATTTGCGGAGATAACCGTACAAAAACATTACAGTTTCCTCTGTAACACTTGAAGACCATTTTCTGTTTCATTAAATTTTAGTCTGATAATATATCTTGTTACTCGTTAAAATGGGGTTATAATGAGTGAGATGACAAAAAAACATAAAATAGGAAGAAAATTTTCAATTGTCCCAGAATTTAATGTTGTTTGACTGAGAAACAGAAGTCGATAGTATCCAAAGGGTTATTCTGGAGAGAGTTAAATATTGGGTGTTTAATTTCAAAAAAATACATTATTTTTTTGCCAGTTTAGAAAGAGTTTTAGATAAAACGTTCAAATTAATTTTACATTCCACTATAGGGGACAAAATAATGGTTAAATGCAAAATAAGTGTGTTAAAACTTACTGTTAATCAGGAATTGGCTGATGAATATTGTAAATCTAAGACTGGAATATGTACAAAATTTAAAGTAGGGGATGAGTTCATAGCTGAAAGCCCCATGCAAATGCCTGAAGGATTTTGTGGATATGCCTGGCATGACCTTCATAGACTCCTGTTAGCCCTTATGACTGGAGGTAATTTCGGTTCGTACTCATGGAACTGGATGAAAGATGATGATACGATGATAGCGTGCTGTACGGATGGAATTCGACCAGTCATCTTTAAAATGGAGCGCATTGAGGAATAATACCTCGGATAAAAGAGATCGATCAAAATAGAAGTTAGAGACTTTTGACAGAATAGTACCTAACTTCTTTACTCAAAATTAACAAAAATGGGACTAGACCAAGCTTTTTCTCCATCGTCTTGTAAAACCCTTACATAATACGCGTTGACACCTTGGTTTACCTCTCGATCAGTATATTCAAACGTTACATGATTTGAAGCTGGTTTTTCTGAAAGATATGATATTTCCACTTTTTGGTCAATTCCTCCTGCTTCCAAGATCAATGGTTTCTGTAGTTGGGTTAGTTGGAAGGAAATATGAGCAATTTCTGTGTTGAATGTCATCCAAGTCTCATCTGATGCCTCTACTTTTAGAATAATTCCATCAGAATCCCCGGAAGTTGTTGAGGACCAACACACCCTCTGTTCTGTCTGTTTAATGATTCCATCCCATGGAAGATCAAAAGCAAACTCCTTGGCTGATAGAATTTTCCCCTTTTCGATTGTGAATTCCCCACTCCAATCAGTGTTTCTTCGTCTGGTAGTTACTCTAGCACCACTCCACACTATCTTGATCATATTAGGCAATTTTTTGGACAGATTCAATTGATGGACATACACAACATCTGTTCCCCTGATAATTTCTACTTTTTCTAAACCAGATGTACCAAATACTTTCACAAATATCGTTGGAGGATGATTAAGGGTAAGTTCGTCTCCCATCATCGCATCACCACACGTAACACGCAAGATGATTCTTTTTCCAGTAGTAGCATAGACATGACGCTTTCGAAAGGCATCCCATAAGGATTCTCGAGTTAAATTCCTTGCGTAAGTAGCCATCAGCCCACCAATTACAGCCTCAACCATTGAAGTGGGCCGTGCTCCTCCAGGCCTGCCGGTGTGGTCATCACTGCCTCCAATAAAACCAACTTTCAACCCTCGCTTCATTGCATCTCGAGCAAACCATTCAAAGTGCCCATGTACAGATGAAATCTCGATAAATGGTGTTAATGAAGAATCATAATAATCCAAAACTGCATGGCGTCCTCCGACATGTGGAACAATCAAAACATCATTTCTTCCACGAAAAGTATCAAATAGTCGGGGAATAGGGTAACGATCAGTTTCAATATCTGATTTATCCTTTATTTGAGTATGACTACTTCGATGTATAGATTGGTCATCTTTAAAGAAGTAGACATTATGGTCTCCCCCTGATGGGGTATTCCCTGACCATTCATAGCCAAGAAAGGTGATAAATCTTCCTGGGACATGATATTTTTTTACTATTCTTTGAGTGTCCTGATAGTGATCATTGGTGATTTGAAAGTCGTTTCCTGTATGAGATACAAAATCAAGCGCCGCAGCATCCCGAGCAAAACGAAAATATTGATCAACTGTTCCAGTGCCAATGGTTTCTTCTGTTTGTCCATGTAGGTCTCCCCAGTATAACTTTAATTCCATTGGATCTTTATAAACAACAACAGGGTTACTTATAGTGATTAATTTGCTTTTCACATCAGAAACAGTGATGTTATGAATCCCAGCGGTGTGGAAGGTGAGATTCTCAAATCGATGACTCCCCCTATCTTCAGATTTAAAAGTGTATGGCTTTGGAAGACTTACTTGGAGATCACTGGAAGAAAACGTCACTGTTCCAGTATAATTCTTCGTGAGATTTCCCCATTTATCTTCTATTTTTATAGAAAACCACGTGGGATTCTCAATTACTGTCTCTGATGGAGCTGTTACTTGGAGTGTCTCTGGTTCCCCAGCAACTACTTCCAGAACAGGGGAGTCATCAATTATTTCATATTGACCCGTTCCAAAAGGATCCACAAGAACTCGGAACTCAAAACTATCTTCTACAAACGTTTGAGCCATGGAACCAGGTCCTCCTTCACTGGTATCCCCATAAATGACAGTTACAGTATCCCCCATCGCTAAAAACCCATCATATATCGTGATGGTTAAACAGGGCCTCCATGGACGAATATAGCCTCTATTCTCAAAACAGACATCCAATTCCGCTTTTCCTGTTGTGGTAACAGTGGTGTAGTTTGGTAGAGTTGGATTCGAGAATTGAGGTCTTCTCCAATCAGAAACGTCTCTCCACGCGATTCTAATGTGTCCTCCATCATCTATACCATGTGTTCCAACCGTTAGGGTCAGAATCCAAGTTCCATAACTTCCTGCGACAACATCATTCTTAGGATGAATAGTTGCATGTCCAAATGTAATTTCCTGATCTGTTGTAGACATATGATTCTATCCCTGGTGTTCTTAACTGTTAAACATGATTTAATCTCATGACTTAAAGGATTAGGATGTTATAGTGTAACAAAGAAAAACTAAAAATAAATAAATCCTCTTATAATAAATTAATAATACCTCATTAGTAGGGGACAAAACTGCCAATTTCTATTCAGGTACTATTATATGGATTAGAAAAAAGTGGAAAATCTACCTTGATTAACTCTTTTCAGCAAGGACTATTCACTCAAGGAACCCCTGCTACAGCTCAACATACATCGGAAATTACACTTAATACAACAACTTTCAATATCATAGAAGTTGGGGGAAGAAAAGAAGTAAGAGGTTTTGTGTCGAAATTTATTGAATATGTAGAGGCTATAATCTTCGTCATTGATGGCAGTGATGAAGGAAGGTTTTCAGAAGTAATCCCTGAATTTGAGAAAATACTTAATCACCCACATTCAATAGGAAAACCCTTGGCGATTCTTTTCCATAAGAAGGATATCGCTCAAGTCCATCCTTCAGGCATTATCGAACAGTTAGATATCCTAAACAGGCTTGATCGACCACATAGGGTGTTTTCGAGTACAGCACAAAGACCACAGGATTTTGAACTTGTCCTTACTTGGATCAAGAATCGGTTAACAGAAGAAGATCAAACACTACCCGACAGACTCTCGAGGTTCCTCACCATTTACATCTTGGATATGATTAATGGTCATGAAACGGGACTGCCTATCTTATCAATACTCGGTCAATTAGAGATTATCTCGAAAACAGGACAAGTGGAGTACGATAGAGATAAAATTATGAGAATTCTACGTCAATTATTAGCTAGTGGGGAGATTGAATTTGTCAAGCACGATCAAGTTTACAGGTTGACTCAAAAGGGACAAGCAAAATTACAGAGTTCTGTGCTAGTGAAAGGAAGCTTTGAAGAAGAACTAAGAACGGTACTAGATGAGATTAAAGCAAATTCTTCAGTGAGTAAGAAATCTAATCTTGATAAAGAAATCAAGGATTTAATAGATGATGTTGATCTAGATGATCTAGCAGAGCTATACAAGAAAACAACCAATCGGAAAAAAAAGAGTTAATTCATTTTGGATCCACATTCCTGATTTTATATTACTTCTGTGGGCTTTTCGAATAGCTATCTATCGAAGAAGAAAATGGAGTAAGAAACATGAGGGAACGGTGAGATGTTTTTTTTTAGCAGATACTATTTATGTCGGGTTTAGCGATATTCAGAGAAGAAGGAATTTAATTACTGATTGAAGAATGTGATATACATCCTTTAGAATCTAGGTCTTAGGGAGATTAATAATATGCCACGAAAAAAAAGAGTAAGTTCAACCAAAAAAGCTACTACTAAGAAAAAGACAACAACCACGAAAAAAACAGTAGTTAACAAACCAAAAGTTAAACCGATAACGAAATTATATGGTAATGATTCCTTATACACTGTACATCCTGTTTCAGATATGGAAAGAGCAAAAACGTTTTATGAAACAGTCTTAGAACTAGAAAAGAATTTTGAGGCTCCAGCGGAAATGGGCTGGTGCGAATACAAGCTTCCTGTTAAAGGGGCATATTTAGGGATTAGTTTGTCTCGAAAAAAAGAATTTATTCCCGTAAACGTACTAAATATTACAACAACTAATCTAGAAGAAATTAAAACAGTTTTGGAAACAAAAAAAGTTAAGACTTCCGATATTATAGATATTCCAGATATGATATCAATGTTTACAATCCAAGATCCTGATAAAAATACTATCTCCTTTATTGAAACGAGATGGTTAGAACCTAGTGTAAAAAGTTAGAACTAACCTTAGATTAAAGACAATAAAGTTAATCACGATTTAAAGAGATTTTAACAGGTACTAAACTTGTTAGAACAATCACCTCTAAATCTGATAACACTTTTTTCACAAGGACATCGAATTGCTTCAAATCTTGTTTGTTGCCATGAATCGGGACTATAAGTTGTGGTTGAACATTCATAACCATAACAAGGGCAACTTCAGATGAACAAGTCGTTGTTGTACCAGTTGGAACAAATGCAATGTTCACTGACAATGGAATTAGTTGAACAACCTTTTCGAAATTCTGTCAAGCTCTAGTATACAGGTCTTATGAATCTCCTTGCATTTATCCAGACTTTGAGGCGCATAGTCTTTGAAGTAGTCCTCTTCCAGATCCTCCTCAAAACCATATCCCGCTAAATGTCTTTCATGAGTCAATTGAATAAGCCATTCGGCAAAGATCGGGATTCGAGTGCGAAACTGCTCAGAGAGAATCTCCTCATTCCTCAGTAAACGAAAGGGGACACTAATATCATGAACCTTCTTATAGGAAACTCCTAAGGCAAGCAAAATACTCTTCAAGGACTGTTCAGCAGCCGTCTGGGCACTGTATACAACATCATTCCAGCGGTTTTCTTCCAATGCCACTTCAGCATTACGAACCCAATCAGCAGCTCGTTGTTGGGCTTTCTTGGCGATCCTCAAATATCTCTCGACATTATTTTTTGAGCGATCCATAGCGACTCACCATCAGGAGTTGTGATATGGATTTTATCTTCTTGTTTCAATCCCTCTCGGATGGAATCAAACAATCTCAGCATGAAATCCTCCTCTTGCCAGAGAATGATGCCATTTCGTTGAATATCAGGATAAATGGCGTGGAACCTACCTGTTTCTACCTGATCCAAGGGATAGTAAGACACAGGAAGATCAAAGACATCCTCTATTAAGTCCAATGTTGCAAGACGAATTTTATACAATTCAGTGGCTCGCTCCCACGTAGGCATGTTCCAATCCTGAACCACAATAAAGAGGTCAATATCACTGTCAGGCCGCCACGCAGTCGTAGCTGATGACCCAAATAACACGATGCCCTTCAATCGGTTAGAATAATACCTCTTTAAGAGGGGAACATGAATCTGCAAAAAAGAATGAATCTCTCTCCGAGGAATTTTCTCTAGAATGTCTAGAAAAGAGGTTAATTCCTCGAGTTGACGCACAAGATGGGTGTAAAGGATTCCCAGCTCTGTTAACAGATAAGCTTGTCCCTGTTTTATTAAAAGATTGCTTTTTTGAGCGATTTGTAAGTACTTCGAAAGGGTTCTCGGATTAAACCCATGTTTCTCAAGATCTGTAAATGTTTGAGTAGTTTTGGGAGGAATGTGCTTCAATAGCATCCATACTTTCGGAAGAATAAAGGACATTTACTATATTTTTATATACCTAGTTAATAAATGTAATGCATTTCAATAAAACAATTTTCTCATAATACGAGTTAAAAACCATAGGCGGGTGTGAGGTTTAGTAAGTTATGCTAAAGGAATCAGACAAAAGGATATCCATAAAAAGAAAGATATGAAAAATTTCCTGCTTGATTAAAACACAAGAAACAAGAAAAATTCTTTGTAGAAGAGTATCCTCTGATAATTTGATTATAGATTAGTGGTAAAAGGAAATTGAGTCAATATAAGCTGTTAATCACAATATTCATTATAATAATAATGATAGGTACAAGTGATGAGACAAATATCCGAATCAAGGTGGAAACTAGTGAACTTAGTGATCCAGTCATTCCATTGGAAGAATTACAAACAAAAAGAGGAAAAATTGAGACAAAAACTCCCCATGATCCCATTTTGATCACCTCTGATAGCCAATTTACAGAACTCGGGTTCTTAGGGTCTGGGAGTATGGAAGATCCCTATCGGATTGAAGGACTCGAAATCACCGCAACAAACGGGGATTTAATATCAATCAACAATACAACAGTCACTTTCCATATTATTAATAATTATCTGGATGGATCGACCACAGCATCATCAGGGATCCGCCTTTCAAATGTTCAACACGCTAGAATAGAAAAAAACCTAATCAGTAATTGTGAGGATGGAATAAGAGTTAGTAATACCTCTGAAATTATTTGTATAAACAATAACATCACATTAAACAATAAATTTGGGATATTTTTCGAGAGAGTAATCAATAGTAATATCACATCTAATGTTGTCCAAAAAAATAATGGAAATGGGATACACATAAAGAATAGTCAGACGATAAGAGTTAGTAATAACTCCATTCACGACCATCAGGATGGAAAGCATACTCAAAACAACATCCTCCTAGATCATACCTCCAAAACCGTGATAACAGAAAATGAATTGTTCAAAAGCATTTATGGGATTAATCTCCTAAACTCGGCCCATGATAACACGATAACAAATAATACCATCCAACTGAACCAAAAATATGGGATCCGTCTAGAATACGCCTCAAGAAACAGGCTTAATTACAATAATATTACTGACAATCAAGAGTATGGGATCTTAGCCACCCTAGGCTCAAACGATAATTCAATCCAATTCAATAATTTTGCCGGAAATAACGGAGGAGAAACACAAGCTGTTGATGACGGAAACAATAATATCTTTCAATATAATTATTGGGATGATCAGCCACTTCTTGATCTGGATGAAGATTTGATCATAGACACGTCGTATCAACTTGATGGCAAAAGCAATAATACTGATCCATATCCACTAGCAGAATATTCTCCTGATGCGATAGAGAATGCACAAAAATCCCCCGATAATTTAGGGATTATAATCTTTCTTGGAATCCTTCTAGTAGCATTGGGAGGGAGCATCAGCGGAAGTTATTACCTCTTCAGGTCAAGAGAGAAAAAACATGAAGATGAGTCAGAAGAACCTTTTACAGAATTAAATACAACAGAACAAATCGAGAGAATAAGACCCATTTATGATAAACTCGTAGTAGGAATTGAAAATCTACAGACAAGAGTACTACCTCAACCAATCACAGTCCCCCTCTTAGAATCTGCTGAACCGATCTCTCTGGTCGAATTCTTTCCCTCTGATATAAAGAATGACCTCCAGTCAGGGATGAAATGGCGAACCATCTTAACACTGATTGAGATCGCTTATCAAGATCCAAGCGATACCAACCCAGCAAAATTAGCCCAAAGCTTAGATATCGCAGCCTCAACTCTGTCAAAAGAAATCAAGAAATTAAAGGAACTAGATTATATCGAATCATATGTATCATCCCAAGTCCTTCGAGATGGCCGCTATAGAAACTATACCATCACCCAAAAGGGATTTAACTTGCTGTATACCCTAAAAGAAACACTTAAAGTCACAATAACACGGTTAAAAGAAAAAGAAGGCACTTATTATATGTGAAATGAATGAAAAAAACATCCACAACTGTTCTTGAAAGGCAAAAGGCTAGTTTCCAGATTGGAAAATACACTGCTAATATAAGAACTTTCAAGCTGGAGAACACGCAGATCACTTATTAGAAGGTGAAAGAAAATAGCCAAACAAAAAATAGTCTTCATCTTGATTTTTGCTCTTCTTTTAATAGGAATGAATGATCAGGCAAGGCTACATGACCATCAATCCATGAAAGAAAGACACCACATGAATGAAATGATAGCTCACCCTACCCTAAAAGGAACCAGCACTCAAGCGTACATCGAACATGGCCCAATAACCATAACTTCAGATTTTCAACTAAACAATTCGGGGTATCCAGGCAATGGCACAATTGATGATCCCATACGAATTGAAGGGTACAACATCACATTCTCAAGTGGGGATTTGAT
>JBHLKY010000013.1:128764-131558 GCA_048886185.1 Candidatus Hermodarchaeota archaeon | reverse complement strand
TGAGTTATCAATCAATATTTAGGGAGATATCAATGAAGCTTAAAATTGTTAAAATTCTCACTTGTTCATTAATTCTCATCCTCTTCTTAACTATTAAGGGATCCTCTTCTGAATATCTTGAATTGGTCCTAGATGTTGGAAATAAGTACGAATTTAGGATTACAGAACTTGAAACATTGTTAGAAATTAATGGGACTGACTATATGAATATTGATATGGAACTAGAGCTTCTTGGTATGTTTGGTATCACCAACACCAGTATCGAGCAGGGAGACACTTTTGAAATAATTCTGAAATCTATTCAGGAACAAAATGAAACTGATTTTATCAGTTCGATGATAGGGCCCGTCTATGAGGTTAACGTTTCTCAAACAATAGGAAATGACACCAATAAATTAATGACCACAACAGATTGCTGGGTACTCCATTATATCGTGTTAGGGTTAGTTACAAGTCTTGGTTTCGATATATCAACTCCAGAATCAATTGATTTTTCTGAACCAGAACCAGCAAGTAGTAGTGGAGAAGCTATTGGCCCACCAGTATTTATGGGTACAAACCTCACCTTTTATGAGATGTTACAAAATCAGTCAAGAGATGTAAATCCTACAATGAACACAACAATAGAAGATAACATTACAAGTACTTGGAAGACCTTTTATGGAGCAGAGATCATTGGTGATATTTTCTCTTTTTTCTATCATTATAATGGTACAAAAGTACTAAACTCAACAGATATTGTTTGGACACATGTTGTGATTGGTGAAATGATACTTTCTGCTGATTTATCACGGAATATTGTTACAAGCTTCAATTATTTCCTTTTTTCGAACACGACACTTGATAATGCGAATCGTGTAGCAAAAACTGTTTATGGTTTCGAGGAACCGTCCGATGAACCTGAAATCAGTGTAACTCCAACCATAACCCCAACGACACATCCAACAACTCATGTACCTACTACTACTATTCCTACTACGACTCCCTTTACTACTCCCATTGAAATATCATCTACAATTCCATCTCAAGAATCCACTCATGACACAGAGAAGACAACAGCAACTTCTCGAACGATACCAGAAGCAAGTCCTTTTCTCAATTTTTTTCCTGCCATAATAATCTTCAGTACCCTAGTAATATTTATTAGAAAATATAAGAAAATGTAAAGATTAATCCTTCTCGTCACTTTTTTAGGTACCTCTGGCCTTCTATTTTTGATTTTTCCACGACTGCGAGCACACGAACATCTTTAAAGTCATTTGACCGAGAAGTTACATGAAAAAGAGGAATTGATTCCATTTCACAGTTTTTTGATAATATTTCAAATTCTTTTTTCTTAAATTCTCCTAGAACATAAACAGCTTTGACTAAACCACTCAAAACATGAACTAAGGTAGCATAATATCCTGTTACATAGTTTCCCTCTTCTAAATAATATGTATGCTCATTTTGGGAATTACATTCATCAATATTAGCTTTTATACTTGGGGTCATTCAAATAACCGTCATTCATAGACATTTAGGTCAGTACTTTCATTCTTTGAAGCAAAGGGTATTATTGTCATAACATTGTCATAAGTGATTCAATACAATTGATTATTATTCTCTTTGGTTTTATTTCTTTCATTTTGACCAATAATTAAATGGTTTAATGAAAATACTTTTAAATTTGGAGAAGATGCACCAAAAGGGCTTATTCTTGAATTTTCTAAACTTTATAAAGTACATGATGTAGAGAGGTGATAATGAGACCTAGGAAATCAAATATAACGTTAATTAAAGTTTTAATCAAGGTAGGAATAGGTATTTCCTTAGGTTTATTTGTTTTAATCGTTTATAGTGATATAGCGAATAAAGATTTCTCATTTCGACTTCTTGGGTTATGTAATTTCTTGGTAAGCGGCCTATTTCTTAGTTTTGGGGGTTTAAGGCTTTTTTTTGTGCCAATTTTCCTAGACGGGATTAATAATGAAGAAATTGCTAAGTATATCGAAATGCAATCTATGTGTGGTTTTGGAAACTCAGGTGAGGATATTCTTGCTGGATTAATTCTTTTAGTAGTTTCATTGATAATAATGACTCTTTAATTTCTTCAAATCTTTCACATGACTACAGTTAGTGCAATTAAATATCCAACAAGTGATCCTAGAAGGGGAATAACTGCTGAAAACCGAATCAATTGAGGGAGAGGGAAGGATTGCATTGAGATAAGTCTCCTTAGGTTATTTTGATGACGGATAATCGTTAATTCATCCTTTTCTTCAAGAACAAGAGAATGAATTACTTCTTGTTGTTTAGAAATCAATGATCCAGATAAAACACTATATTTCTTCCAGCTCTTATAAATAGCGATACCAGATTGTTCAAAACCGAGGAATATGGATAGTAGGAGCATTATCATAAAAAGGAAGTAAAAAAATTCGAAATCTAATAGAGAAAAGAAAAGAGAAATTGATGTTACTACAAAAAAGGGTAAGAGAAATGAGAGAAGTAATAATTCAAACAATAGTGGGGGAAAATCGTCAAAAATAAAAGGAAAGATCCACTCAAGATTAAAATCAATGGATATATTTTGCAATTGAAATCGTTTTTTTCCATTCGTCTTATTAAGAGTAATATAGAATTCTAGTAGACCCGCAGATTCCAACCTCCTGAAAAGGGAAATCATCTGATCGTGGTAACTAGACCATTTAGATTTACTGAGAAAAACTTTGTAGATGATAGTTATGATGGTGAAACTAATACCTAAGATTGTGGCAACTGCAGTAGAGATCAATAATCCAGCAGATATTTC
>JBHLKY010000013.1:124805-128664 GCA_048886185.1 Candidatus Hermodarchaeota archaeon | reverse complement strand
ATGATAGTTATGATGGTGAAACTAATACCTAAGATTGTGGCAACTGCAGTAGAGATCAATAATCCAGCAGATATTTCCGGTGGAAGAATACTCAATTCTTCTGGATTCACAAATGTTCCAAGTAAGACAACAGATACTAAGTCAATGAAGAAGAGAACGGTACTCAAACAGAATAATCCTAAGAGGAGCGAGGTGAAAACTGCAAGTAGCTTTTGATTTCTTGGTCTAGGATGATCGAATTTCTCTTTCTCTTTTAGTAGGTAATCCAAGAAAGTTTCTGACTTTTCGTCATATTCAATTCCTTGTTTTATTTCCCAAAAAATTCCTTCCGTTACTTTAACATTTGTCTCTCTAAGGTCCATTGAGATCTCCTTTATAGTTTTTTTTACTTCTTTTTAAGATTTTATCTGACAGTTCAGAATTAAGAGTACAATCAATCATTAATTTTATATTCTAGATTGACCATATCACCTCTTGTAAAACCAATAGCATCGAAAAATCTTAGTAATTCCCAATCACGCCAATTTACAAGAGTGTAGACTGTATCGACACCCACTTTTTTCATATAATTAAGGAGTTCATGCATCAATTGACGACCTATGCCTTTTTTCTGATAAGCTGGATCAATTCCAATCGTATCAATCCAACCAATATTCTTTGGTACACCATATTCCCAACCACTAGCCTCTCCAAAAATGAAACCAACCACTTTATCATTAAGTTCCGCTACAAGTGAGGGGAGGGGTGATTTCTTTCTGGTCATTTCAACCTTTTGTTCCCAATATTCTGGTCGTCTTTCTCCAAGCACTTTATAGTCTATCTCAATGATCCTATTTAGATCTTCTTCCTTCATTATCCTAATAATGGATTCTTGTGTTGACATCTTTCTTACTTCCTTCTCCTAATTACTAGCAATCAATGATATTATAAACGTTTCATTGAAAGATCTACTACTGTTATGATAATTTGCTTAAAAAATCCCTATCTAAAAACTTGTTCGTGTCCAAGTAGGATTAGCATTAACTGCAATCCAATATTTATCTTAAATACGAGAAAAATTTCCTATAAGAAGACAATTCCTTTTAGAACTATCCTCTGAATAACTTCATGACTAGAAAAAGTCCCATTAGTCCTATAAATAATGTAAACAATGTTAATCCTGGTGTAGTTGTTGATCTAATGGTTGTTAATTTGTAAGTCTGAGGAGTGGTCACTAGAAAAGTTGATGTTTCCTCCATCGTTATAATTTGTGTGGTGGGAGCTTGATTACTCGGTGGAATAGTTGAAGCAGGAGGGGATACAGTATGAACACCCCAACGTCAATTTTTATTTAGAGGTAGACTAACATACTCCCCAGGTACTCGTGTGTCCATTATGTATGGGCCTGTCCCAATTACATCACCAACTGTATGAATACTGTGTGACATTTTCTACGTTTTGCCAGATATGTTCAGGAGTGATATAGAATCGTGTGGTATCAGCCCACTTGAAGTACCCAGTTTCAATAACGAATATTTCAATAGTATGGTCATTGGGAATAACAGTCTTGTAGATGTCCCATAACTCAGGCCCACATCGGGGAGAGGTTCTCCATATGTATATAGAGCTAGTAACGTCTTGGGCGGTGAATGGTGTGCCATCATGCCATGTTACATTTTCATACAGATAAAACGTATATTTTTGCCATCATCTTAAGAGAGAACAAATGTACCAACACAAACTTATGATGAAATCCTAGAGTACTAATTGAATGATTTCTAGAATAATGCCTAATGTTTTTTCAGTGTCTAGATAGGCAAATTTTACCATCTCTTGGACAACACCTCTCTCTAACACTTTGATTCCCTCATTCTCCATTCTTGCTAATTCTTGCTCAATATCTTCTACAATGAAACCTATGTGGTGTAATCCTTCGCCTTTCTCCTCAAGAAACTTGGAATGGATTGTTTTTCCTTCAAGAACCTGAATTATTTCCAACTGGATATTACCTACTTGAAATAATGCGATCTTAAGTTTAGCTGAATCGAGGGGTGACTCTAAAGTCAGAAAAGGGGATCCGAATATATTCTCGTAATATTTCAGACTCTTCTCCATATCCTCTACAACAATTCCAATCTGATCAATTTGCCACGAGTCATAAAAAAGTGGGATCTTTTCAGTGTTAATACCCAAGATAACACCTTCAGCTACATTTCAATTTCGTGTAAAAGAATTATGCCCTTTTTTCATTCAATTTAATGTAGATGAACTTTCCCCTCTAGAAGAGCATGATAAGCTCTCGGTCGCATCATTCGACCAAAAGCTCGTTCAACGACTTCACTAAGAGCAGGATGAATATGCATACCTCTATTAATTGGTTGGCTACTTCGATCCGGTGTATACATCAGGTTAATAATCTCTTGAATTAACACGCTTGCCTGTGGCCCTATTATTGAAGCTCCCAATATTCTTCTTTGATCATCCAGAATAACTTTCACAAAGTAGTCCTTCACTCCCATAGCTAGTCCTTTCGCCGTATCCTCATATTTCTGATAACCTATGATGATTTTGTTCTCACCGTATTCATCAATAGCCTCTTTTTCTCTCAATCCGACACGAGCAATTTCAGGATATGAAAAAACTGCGCTAGGTATGGCATGATAATCAACTTTAACTTTGTTTTTTAGTATGGCATTATAATAAACCACCATTGACTCATAATTACCTACATGTTTGAATAAATGTTTTCCATTAGCATCACCAAAAGCCCAAATATTTGGTTGAGAGGTTTCCAAATAGTCATTGACTTTTATCCAACCTTCTGCATCTGTTTCTATCCCCGCTTTCTCAGGATGTAAGATATCGCTATTAGAACCTCTTCCTGCTGCAATAAGAACCTCCTCAGCAGTAAACTTCACCAGTTCACCATTAGAACGATTTTTTGCGGTTATTTCTTTGAGATTTCCATTGAATTCTGCTTTGAGCACTTCATGATTCGTCAAAATTTCCATATATTTTGACATTTCTTTCTTGGCTAACAAAGATACTTCAGGTTCTTCTTGAGGAAGAAATTGAGGATTTCTACCAATTATTGTTACTTTTGATCCCATAGATGAGAAGAAATGACCATATTCAGCAGCAATGTACCCTCCTCCGATGATTAACAGACTCTTTGGAAGTTTTTTTATGTGTAGAATGCTATCACTTGTTTGATAACCGATTGTTTCTAATCCAGTGATAGGAGGAATGAGAGTTTTTGAACCTATACAGAGAAAAATCATTCTTGATGATATGATCTCATCTCCGACTTTAAGCTCATAAGGAGCTATAAATTCTGCCACGGTGGGATAATAATCAACATTCTCTGAATTGGAGAGTCCATTCCTGATACTTTCAATATCCTCATCTATCAAAGATCGCATTCGTGCCATGATTTCAGGAAAATTAACATTCCTGATTTCTACATCAATTCCTAGCTGTTTGGCATATTCAATTTCACGAACAAGTTCTGCAGGGTAGAGGAGAATCTTTGTAGGTATGCATCCTCTGGTTAAGCAGATTCCGCCAGGTTCGTCTTTATCAATCACAGCAACCTTCATAGATGGATTTTGTTGAAGAAAAGGACTTACTAAGTTCATTGCAGAGCCTGTTCCAATAACAATAAGATCGTATTTCTTCATTTGATCACATCAGGATAATTTTAACTATCAACAACTTTTTATTTTCAAATAAGGATTTAAAGAAGAATTATATTAAAAATTCATTTGATTTTTTCGAAAAATAGTATTTCTGATCACTTCTACTTTGATAGTGGAAGTTTCTCACAAAATTTAGTAATTATTCTTAAGAAAGAATGGAAAGATGCATTATTGTTTTTCAG
>JBHLKY010000013.1:114786-124705 GCA_048886185.1 Candidatus Hermodarchaeota archaeon | reverse complement strand
TTTGATAGTGGAAGTTTCTCACAAAATTTAGTAATTATTCTTAAGAAAGAATGGAAAGATGCATTATTGTTTTTCAGGATTCTGAACACATTGAAAATAAATTTAATTGGTAGGAATTTAGTGAAATTTCCTGATATTAACCGATGTGAACTCCTAGAACAATTGTATTTAACCAATAATGAATTAACCTCAATTCCTGAAAGCATTGATAAATTTATAAACATAAGAGTACTCAAATTAGATGTTAATCGATTGACATCACTGCCTACTACTATTGGAGGTTTGAAGCATCTTGAATCACTTTCTTTAGGCTTTAATTACTTACATTCACTCCCTGAAACATTCAAAAGGCTAAAAAATTTAAAGAAATTAAATTTAGAACATAATCAATTGGAATCTCTGTCAGGGATACCATTTCAAGAGTTTACAAGATTAATTGAATTAAATCTTTCTGATAATAAGTTATCACTCTTGCCAGAAAGCATTGGAAATCTCACCAATCTTGAGAAACTGAGTATTCGTGATAATCAGTTAACAACTCTTCCTGACTCTATTGGGTCCCTTTGGAAACTTTGGTTTTTTGACCTATATCATAACCAATTAATATCGCTACCAAGCTCTTTAGGTAATCTTAAATCGTTACGAGTTCTTTATATGAGGTCAAATAACTTAACCTCTCTTCCTTACACAATAGGAAATCTTGAAAATCTTCGAGAATTAATTTTACGTGATAATCAGCTAATATCTCTTCCTATTACTCTCCTGAAACTATCTAAACTCCATTATTTAGATGTGGGGTTGAATCAATTGAATAAAAAATCTGAGAAGATCATTCAAAGGTTGTGGGAAAAAGGAGTCAAGATAACTGCATAGTGGTCATTTAAATGTATTAAAGTGAGGTCTTATACTTCAGTCTAAAGTTTGGGGAGTACTTTAGCCAAGTTGGCATCTCTTAAGTTTTCTTCCATTTCGATAGCTCGCGATAAAATAACCTGCTAAAAAAATCGTTATGAATGATAATATTTGTGAAGTTATGTGCATAAAGAAGAAAATTGGTGGGAGTATGTCTAATAATTCAGAATAATTTAGAGGCATAGTTTGGGGATAGAATGATCTTACAATTACCCCCATTCCAATTGATATAAGTAAAAGGGAGCAAATTAACATGGCAGGCTTAAAATCAACAATACAGATTCCAACTTGACGTATATTCTCCTTAGAATCTATCATTTACGAAGATCTCCTTAGAAAATGATTGTTTTTCATTCTACCAGTTGCTTGAAAAATCCTTCAATAACTGCAGGATTTCGAGGTACAATAAGAATGAATAGTATTATTTGTCTGTCCCAACACTTATTTCTATTTTATCAGAAGAAGTCTCGATAAAAGTTTGTTTGTGCAGGATATAGTTGATTGAGTACTGGAAGGATCTCTTCTGGACAGTCTATCTCCCATGAATCATATAATTGAGAAGCAGTTCTGAAACCCACAACCATTTGTGATAGAGAACCAATATCAATAGTAATATCCGAAGATTTCGTTGTTTCCTCAAGTTTAGCTTTCCCCCCCCAAATATTTACTTTAAAGGTTTTATCATTCCAAGTACAGAATTGATCTTTTACCTTCAAAATAAATTCTAAATTCTCAGAGTAATCTAGAGCTTCAAAAACAGCTTTTATATCTACAATTCGCATCATAGAAGCGGGGAAGACTTCATTGGCTTCAATCCTAGCTTCAATGAGCGAATTCAAAACATTGGGGTCAGGTGTGGAAAATACAACATATTTTCGATGATCTACATGTCTTCTAAGGAAGTTAAACAAAGCCTGTTTGGTTTTCCGATCATACCAAAAAATCTCTGATAAATAAATTGTTTGAGCACTGTGTTCCACTCCTTCATCACTTGGTGGTTGGTGTTCCAAGAATCTTGCAATCAAATACCCACAGGGGTCATCATTGGCATCATAGCACACAAATAAATAACCTGGTTCTTTGGGATTGACCTTTCGGCGCCAATCCTCCTCCCTGCGTTTCACCATATAGTTGTACTTAATGCCTGCAATGTTTGAGTAGACTAATTTTATATCATCAAGAGAGTTCACTTCGCGAACTGTTCTATCGAGAATAGGTCGCGAAATGAATTTATCTAGTTCAATATGGTAACGATGATTTATATTTGCAAGTTTCCAGCCATATTTTTCATAAAATGAAAACTTGAAAGGATACAAACAGGAGATTAGAATTCCTGTGTCTTTCATTTCTTTCATCATCTTATGTAGGGTTTTCTGAACAAGGCCTTGATTACGATAGTGAGGCGCGGTCGCTACTCCCCATAGACCTGACATTGGAAATTCTTTTTTTCTAATTACGACTGTTGAGGTAAAAAATGCGCAGGAAGAAACCAATTTATCCTTGTCAAAACACCCGTAAACTTGACTCATATCTTTAAGATGTGGCTGAGTTTCTTCATAATCTTCTGGGACAACACCTTCATAGGTATTTCGTGCTGGCTCAAATGCATATCGTGTTAAGCGAGCAAAAGCTTCTCGGTCTTCAGAAGTAAGCTGACGGATTTCCATTTTGTGATCCTCATTTGGGATGGTTGGCTTGATTTTTTCACTGCTTGAAGGATTAACGTGAATTTGGATGGCCCATAAATCAATACTAGAAAATATCCAATTGCACAAATAAGGCTAGTTAATATGGCAATGTTTATGATCTTTTAGCATTTTATTTTGGGGATTTGAAAATAATAGAATAAGATTTCTTTTTCTTTCATATAACAAAAGGAATAATAATGAACTGTAAGGGGGTGTTTTTCAGGGAAATATTCTATGCTAAAAAAAAGAGTTTCTTTTCCATTCGCGGCTATCGTAGCAATGGATGAGCTAAAATTAGCTATCCTAGTTAATGCTATTAATCCCAAAATAGGAGGAGTTCTAATCCAAGGGCCTAAAGGCTCTGGAAAAACAACTGTTGCAAGAGGATTAACGGATATTCTCCCAAAGCTGGAAATTGTGAAAGGATGCTCTTTTAATTGTAATCCACATGACCTCACCAATATGTGTGAAAAGTGTATTGAACAATACCAAAATGGACAACTTAAAACAGAAGAACGGGAAATGGTTGTTGTGGATCTTCCCCTCGGAGCGACAGAGGATCGTGTCGTTGGTAGTTTAAATGTTGAAAAAGCAATCAAACATGGAATAGGTGCTCTAGAACCAGGGATTCTTGCAGAGGCCAATCAGAATATTTTATATGTAGATGAAGTCAATCTACTACCTGATCATGTCGCTGATGACTTATTAGATGCTGCTGCAACAGGATGGAATGTAGTTGAAAGGGAAGGAATATCAGTTCGTCATCCATCTAGGTTTGTTTTTATTGGTACAATGAACCCAGAGGAGGGACAACTACGCCCACAACTCTTAGATCGCTTTTCATTATCAGTGAGTGTTGAAAGAATTCTGACAGTTGAAGATCGAATGGAAGTAGTTAGAAGAAGTCTGGAGTTTGAGGCTAATCCCCAGAGTTTTATCGAAAAAATTACAAGAAGTCAGGAAGAGCTAAAAAAACGTATTGTTCAGGCGAGAGAGATTCTACCTAACGTGGAAATGCCAGAAAAACTTCTAGAATCAATATGTCGAACCTGTCTAGATCTTAAAGTCGACGGAATGAGACCAGACATAGTAATCAGTAAAACTGCCTGTACATTAGCTGCATTCGAAAATAGAACAATAGTTACTCCGAACGATATTCTAATCGCTTCCGAGCTTACGTTGAGTCACAGAACGAGAGAGGGAGGATTTTTAGATCCTGCCACTCCACAGGAAATCTCAGAGGTACTCAAAGCAAAAATAAAAGAAGTAAAATACGTAGAAAAGATCGAATCATCAGAGACAGATAAAAAAAAAAAGCGAAATAAACCAAAAGGTAGAACTGTAATTTGGGCTACAGAAGATGCAACTGATAAAGAAGAGAAAATAGTAGAGAAAAAAGTAAGTAAGGCACGAGCCAGGATTTTTCAGTTTTTTAGTAGAATTAGTCCAAGTTTTGCCCTTGGGAAAAAAATGAAGAAAAGCCCTAGTGATGCTCCCCTACTTGATGGTTATACAAAGGGATCTGACAGCATAAGAGGTGAAACTTCCGAAAAGCATGATAAAGGTGATTTAAAGGGAATTCCTACAACTAGTTTGGCACTAAAATCCTCAGAAATGACTAAAGGTAACACGTTACTTTCAAAGATTAAAGACAGTATTTTATCACCGTTCAAACCTCCTGATATTAAAAAATCATCTATTAGAGGAGTTAGTAGTCTACCAGGAAAACGAGCGGAGACATTAACGACTCTTCATCGAGGTCGCCCATGGGGCTGGAAAATTCCGAAAGGCAAACCAGCGGATATCCATTTACCAGCGACTATCAGGGCTGCAGCGAAAAAACAAAGATATCGTGAACCATCTCTTGAAACAACTCTTTCTATATCCCTACTGGATGTTCGAGAGAAATTTAGGATCTATAAAGCCCCTTTAACATTTGTTTTCGTCATTGATCTAAGTGGATCTATGATGTTCAGTATTGAGGCTAGTAAAGAAGCTTTATTGAAATTACACAGAGATGCCTATCGATACCGAGATAAAGTAGGAATCGTGGCCCTTAAAGACACCAGAGCTGTCGTAGTTCAACATCCCATTACCAATCTTGGAGTGGTGGCAAATAAATTGTTAGGATTGAAAATTAGTGGTTTTACTCCTTTGGCAGCTGGTATGTTGAAAGCACGCGAAGTTTTAAGAGAGGCTAGACGTAGAGATAAAGCAACAATACCAGTAATGGTTATCGTAACTGATGGTAACGCGAACGTGCCACTTTACCGAAGTCTAGAGACTGGAGAAGTCCGTCAGTTTAAAGATGTAGGTATAGCACTAAGACAATTTGAGGATTTAGCCGTTAAAGATGTTATCTCTGTTTCAAAATTAATTAAAAAGGAGGGAATTCACACTACAGTAGTGAATACAAATCCTCACTATGCTGGAAGGGAAACTTATGGTTTCGCTGTAACTAAAATTATCTCCTCTACAACAAATGGAAGCCACCATCAAATTAGTAGAATAAGTGTAGGAGAAGAGCTAGTTGAGGAGATGTTTAAAGGAATCAGTGAAGATCAAAGAAAAATTGCGAAAGGTATTCCTTTATCAGAAACCAATGTGTGGCATTAACTTGATGAATCATTCACATTTTGATTGAGTGATTACTAATCTAAGTTTTAAGTAGTCCTGCTTTTGTTAAAACTGTTAGAGTTAGAAAAAAGATAATATAAAGCAATATTAAGATGACAAGCCCTCTTATAATATTGGGAGCAACCTTGGTTCTTCTATCTACAATCTTTCCAGTCATTTTCATTCTCTTTAAAGTATTTGTAAAATTCTTTGGCATATTATATTTTCTTGTTAAATTTATTTTTACTTACTCTTTTTTCTAGTTTTTACTGTTTGATGTTTCTCTAGAAGCCCTTCCTTCTCAAAAATGCCCTCAATTGAACTCATCCGATCATCAAGGCGCTTTTGGATGACATGAGAAAATCCCTCTAATTCTTGGGCTCCCATCATTCCTAATTCGCGTGAATATTCATAATTAAGTTTTTCATAGTCTAATTGGCGCCGATTCATATAGGTTTCAAGGATATCCTGCATTGATCCTTCTTTCCCGATAAATCCTCGTAATAATCCCATTAATCCTAACCGATCAAGTGTGTCAGCATCATAAACCACTTTCTCCTCTGGTGTTTCAGGAGGTATGCCCGATGTAGGTGTATGTCGTATCACTACACGACAGATCTTGTTACTTGTTTTATCATCTATTTCCAATCCTTCTAAGAATTCCTCAGCAATGCTACCTCCAAACAATCCGTGAAACCCCGCAAAATTAGAAGTTGTTTTTCCAATGTCGTGAAGCAATGAGCCTGCAATAACTATAAAAGGGTCTACTTGGTCACTTATACTTTTACCAATTTGTATAGCTGTTCGTGTAACCATAAAGACATGGGAATAGTCATGGGAGTCGCTTCTGGCATGGCACCTCCTTACGAATTCTTGGATTCTCAACAGAATTTGTTGTTCTTTCTTTGTTAGTACTCTTAGGAACATGTAGATCACCAATAAAAGGATTAGAGGAGTTATATCTCTTATTGCAGGTTTTATTTATATACTCATTTCTTATCAAAAATGTCAGAATATTAACGAGGCTTCAACAACAGAGATTTATTCTGGATAATAATGATAATAAATTTAAGTACATGCATAGATTCTCTTTTTGGTAAATTGAAGAAGTGAATCCCAAGTACTGACTGAATAACCATTTTTTTTTTTCGTGCACAATTTTATAAGATGAAACTTTAGGTAAACAATCAAATCGCCTATCATGTGTTAGTTGAATCATGTTAGTATTAAAAAAAACTAGAGAAGAGATTTCTTAAGGAATGAATGATGTCTACAAACGAATTGAGAGAGAAAATTTATTGCGCTAAATATACACTTATCTTTGATAACAAAAAAATGGATAATTGCGCGTTTATTTCTGCATCTTCTGCTGCTGAAGCTTGGGATCTCACTGAGGCCCTAGCATCTTTCTGGAAGACGGAAAAGCAAGAAACTGATTCGATATTTAGAATTCAAAGAGTATTCAAACAACCGTGTTCTAAAAATCCAGTGTTAATCTGGTCAAGAAAGGTACTTGAGCGGATAAAGAAAAAGGGCGGATTTCCCTATTTATTTGAAGACCAGGCCATCTATCATTAATCAAATATTTACTACAATATGTCTTAATATTCTACGTAACTAATTCTTTTTTTATAATCTCTTTGGCGTTATTTCTTAAAGCTTAATGTTTGACCCAATTTATACGCTTCATCCATCACCTTTTGATTCTGTTTTATTTGGCCTACGTCCATCGCGCTTCCTTGGATGATGCCTGTGATTTCACAACCAATATACCTAAAGGTATCTTTAAATGAATTTATCGCATTTATTGCACCCGAAGAAACCTCATTTGTATCTCCATAAGTTAGAATTATTCCTATTCTTTTTCCCTTCAAAGAATGCTTTTTTGGCTCTACTAAACCATACAATCGGTCAATAAATAACTTAGTTTGGGCACTCATATTAAACCAGTATACTGGACTTGCGATTACAATTGAATCTGCGGTATAAAGAGACGTATAAATTTCTTGCATATCATCATCAATAATACAGCCCTTTTCAGGCTTTTTTATACAAACATTACAGGCGTTACAAGGTTTTATGTCCATATCGTGGAGGAAAAATTCCTCTACATTAGCACCATTGTCTCTCGCCCCTTTAATCAAAGATTCAGCTAATAAACAACTGTTTCCCTTTCTTCTCGGGCTACCTTTAACAACAATAATCTTTTCCTTAGTCATTTTACTTCCCTTTTGTATCAAAACTTTATTAATGACGTCTTATCATTTTTATTGCATCTTGTGGGCATTGAGTGATACAGAGGCCACAACCAAAGCATTTTAACACATTATAAGCCAAAATCCCTCCCTGATCTAGAGTTCTAGCTTCAAAATGACATAAAGAACTACATTCTCCGCAACCTATGCATTTTTCTTGATCGTGAGTTGAAATATACTTACTTGGTTTTACTAAACCTTTCATATTCATTAGGAGAAGCCCTTGAAAGGCATGACAACAACAGGAACAGCAACTACATATTATTTGAATGTTCTGTTCAGGTTCCCCTGGTCGATGTAAGGCAAAGTGAACAAGTCCTTTTTCATGTGTCTCCAAAACTATCTTTTCTGCTTCAGCTACAGAAATGAATTTCGCTTTACCATCTTTTACAAGCTTTGTTGCGTAAACATCAAGTGAAAGACATACTTCCAACTGAAAATTACAATTTTGAAGATTCATTCTACAAAAACAATTCATTACTGCATGTTTTTTAGCAGAGTGAATTATATCCTTCACATGATCTAAATGTAGAGCGGACTGCTGGAAATCAATCTTGATATTGACTGGAATGGTTACAGCTCGCCATCTGTTTTTAAACGACACAAGTTCGTCTTTTGGCCAAAGTATTTTTTGGTTTTTGAGCAATTTTTCCACAACAAATGCTTTTAGATATTCCCAAGTTTATTCAAGATAGAATTTCCTCTGTAATGACGTTTAATTAATAGGAGAAGCAGAATAAAAGCTTTTTTGTAGTGGCAGAAAGACAAGAGGAAAATATTTACTGTGTTATCATAAAAAAAATAAAGAGGTTGGCTTAATCATGAACATTTTAATAGAAATATTCTTCTTTAGCTCATAATTTTCAATACAGTCTGTCTGTAATTTTGCAGAAATCGTAGAAAATCAGAATCTCCATACAAATTTCGCACCAGAATTGTATGTATGAATTTTTCGACAAATTCAACGGCATTATCAATTTCCGTGTATCCAAGGAGGATATCAATGCCATCACTTCTCCCAAAACATGGATATTTACTAAATTTTAAGAGTAAATCATAATCTTCAGATTCCTTTTCATTCAAACTGTGGACCACCAAATATTCACCTTCTGTCCTGGTTTGGATCCCTTTTGCTACTGGACTAGTAAACCAAATAACCCAACAAGGATGATGACTAACGTTCCACTCAAGTACTCTAGCTATTGGTGTTCTGGCATCCATAATGGGCAATAATTGATAATAAGCAACTGACCTTAAAGGTCTAACATAGCCTTTATATTCATCGATAATCTCAATTCTCTTAATTACGTTATTTCCATAGATAATTTCCCCAATATCTTTTCTTCTTCGAATCATCTGTTGAATAGATTTTTTTACCTTGATCTCGTCTTCTCCGATTCCAACTTCTTCTTTAACTAATTTTTCGATATTCTTCGAAAATTCCAAGGTTTCTTGGCTGGGTTCCTCTATTCTATCTAGTGATTCCCATTCTTTGAATATTTTTTCTGTAGAATTTTTTATCATTTCATGAATATTCTTTGTTGATTCTTTTTCGTCCATTTTAATATCACTTAGCAAATACAATGGAAGAAATTTATACTATTTAATTTAGCATAATACTACTTCAATTAAGAGCTTTATTCTTCTTTTTCTCATTCTTCAACCAATTCTCCAGTTTAATTTTGCTTTCCAAATCTTCTATTTCTGAAAGGGCGGTGTTTTACTATCCTCGAACTATTAGTTGTGTTATTGACTTTAAATCATCTATATCGGTCATTTAACAGATTATTCTTTTAAAAATTGAATATACAATAATTTTTATCTTTATAAAACTCTAGTACAGCTTCTAATCAATTATTCATCAGAATACTTATTAATGTCTATTTGTTTTCTAATTACGTGTGGCTTGTTTGAGTAATCAAATCTCCTATAAACAAATTCACATCAAGAAATCTTTCTGGAATCTTCGCTTAAAAATGAAAGGGAAAGATGTAGGTTTTTGCTGGCATAATCAATTAGCAAAATTTGTTAAATGACTTTTGGTGAATAAGAGTGACTAAAATAACTTGGAGACAAGGGGCTTTTCTTTTTACAATCTTGGGAAGTGTTCAATTCATATTTCTTTCAACACTAGCAATGTGGACCTATGGAGGAGGGACACTTATCAATTCGAATACTACAGGGTACACCTTTTTCTTAAATTATTTTTCGGATCTTGGAAGAACACAATCATTTGGTAACCCTAATACTGTTTCAGCTATTTTATTCTTCATTACATTAATGTTCTCAAGTTTTGCTTTTGCAGCTTATTTCATTGCCATTCCTGGGATTCTTGATAATAATCTAAAAGAGATTAAGATCATCTCTATTTTAGGTATATTGAATGCTGCACTATTTGGTTGTATTGCTTTAACTCCTGCAAACCTCTTCCCTGTAATACATGATTTA
>JBHLKY010000013.1:0-114686 GCA_048886185.1 Candidatus Hermodarchaeota archaeon | reverse complement strand
TAGGTATATTGAATGCTGCACTATTTGGTTGTATTGCTTTAACTCCTGCAAACCTCTTCCCTGTAATACATGATTTAATTGTTTTTATTACATTTGTACTATCTTTTATTGTATCGTGTTTACTGTATTCATTGTTTAAAAATCGATTGGCTACCCCTAGATTTTATTATCTTATTTTTCTAGTTTTTAGCTGTCTCATTGCTTTTTATGGATTAGTAACGTTAATTACTACATTATTTCCTGAAGAATATACTGATATTTCATTACTACTTAGAGTAATAATGCAAAAAATAGTCATTTATTACTTAATTGCTAGTTTTTTTATCCACGGTCTCGGGGCTCTCAAGAATTACCCAATTGTGGTCATTTTCGGTAAAACAGGATGATTCCAACCCTGTTAAGCTCCAATACCCCATTTTTATATAAAATAAAGTCTAGAAACAATTGAGGGATTCATATGAGTATTCAAACTTTGGAAATCCAAATATTAGTTGAAAATATTGCAGGACCAGCTGGAACCCTTGGTGAGAATGGTTTTTCAGCAATTGTAAAAGCCTCTTCTATAGATTCATCTCCAGAGATAAAGATCCTGTTTGATACAGGTCCATCTCCTATTGCCTTTATCAATAATATAAAAAAACTTAAAATTGATCTTACGGATGTAAATGCCATTGTTCTGAGTCATGGCCACTGGGATCATGTTGGAGGGTTAAAAGAAGCCATAAGTTTAGCGAAAAGACGAACAACAACTATAGCTCATCCTCAGACTCTTTCACCTAAAATTTTTATTGACAAAGGAAAGACTACAGATGTAGGAATTCAAGGTTTTTTTGAATCAGTAGAAGATCTGAAGAACCAAACCGATCTGATAACAATGACCAGTCCATACAGATTAACTGAATCTATTATGACAACAGGTGAAGTTCCTCACAAAAACAATTATGAATTATTATCAGGTGACCTCACTAAGGTTACAACTGTTAAGGACGGTAAAAATATTCCAGATACCCTCGAAGACGACTTATCTCTTGTTTTTCACATGGCTGATGATTCTGTTGTGATTCTTGGAGGGTGTTGTCATTCAGGGATTGTGAACACAATAGAAAAAGTAATAGAATTAACTGATTCTAATAGCATTGTTGGAGTCGTGGGGGGCTTGCATTTGCATGACGCCTCAGATGACCGCTTATCTAGAACAGTTAAGGAATTAAAGAAATACCCAATAAGAATTATGGCTCCTTGCCATTGTACTGGATTACGAGGAAGGTGTGCCCTTTCAACGACCTTTGAAAGAAAATTCTTAGATGTATCAGTTTCATCTATAATAAAGTTTGAAGCTGCTAAATAGAAGGTCTTCTTCTTGAGTAGAATCTCATCAGGAATTCTTCTTCATAATCATAAGGGTTAATCTTTTATAATAAACTATAATTTATAGCTAGTTTGATAACACAAAGTCAACAGTCCCCGTCTAATTTTGAAAATTATAAATGCTGATAAAAAAACCTTTAAAGGTGAACTCATGTGAGTGTATCTAAATATACAAAACCTGACATAAAAACAGATTTTTCCAGTATACCAGCATGGTTATATTTGGTTATAGTAGTAATTCTTTACACTTTTGGAGCATACTCTTTTGTGCACTTTATATTTGCCCCTGAAAATACTGAAACACTAGAGTCTATTTCAGAGGTCTTTTATACTGTAATCCCAGTTACTATGCCCTTCTTGCCTCTTTTAATCGCTTTTGCTGCAATCTTTTTGTTTATTACAATCATATTGGCATATGTTATTGTCTGGATTATGAGCAAACTTGCTCAAGAAGTCACAATCGCGGTTAGCATTCTATTTCCTTTACTCATGATAACAATTGGCGCTTTGATATTTATTTCTGATCCAGACATGGGTTTATTAGGAATAATTATCGCAGGCCTTGGAGTTTTGTTCTTCATTTTTGTTATTTGGAAATTTACTTTAATCAAAAGATCTGGACAATTTGTTGAATTTTCTGCTCAACTTGTGCTAGATGAAAAAGCTGTAATTGCGATGCCTATCCTTCTAGGTATATACACTATCATTACAGGCTTTTTCATGCTATTTGGTTTCCTCGAAATCCTTAGTCTTTTTACTATAGAGAATGCTATGGGTGAAACTGAACTTACTCCTCCTGGTTATATTTCTGCCATTTTATTCGAATACATCTACTTAATTGTATATTTGGGGGTATATTACAGTCTCTCTGCTGGAGTGATTTCTTATGCCAGTGATTGGTATCGAGGCTTAGATCCAGACTTAAACTCTGCAATGAAAGATGTACGTAAGGTATTTCCTATAATCATCAAATTTGCTTTTGCAATGGCGACTGTTAAGATAATTATGCAAATAGTTACGTCAGCTGGAAGAAGTCAAGCAAGAGCCACTGATAGACAATATGGTGGTGGGGCAATTATCGCTGGAATTATTGGTGGTGCTATTGCGGGTTTATTTATTTCAATACTTGGCGCAATCTGGATGTTTATGAATTATTTTACTCTAATATCAATTGTTCAAAATAAGCGAGGATTAAAAGATTCTATTAAAGATTCAGCAAAAACAACCTGGAATTCATTATTAGATGTATTAGTAGGAGAGTCAGGATTCGGACTTACAACATTCATATTTGCCATAATTAATTCTCTAATATGGATCTTGGCTGGATTTGGTTTGGGATTCGCGGTTAGCCAAGATATCGGCTTTGGTATTCTTTTTGCTTTCATATTCCTCTTTCTAGGAAGTTTACCATACAATGTTGTTACTATGCCTATGAAAGTAGCTTTCCGTTCTTTCCTTTATTCCTATGCAAAAGATACTATTGAAGGTTACAAAAAACCAAGTCGTCTACCCGCAGAGCTTCGTACTGAATTCAAGGCTTTAGCTAGTATGGATAGAAGAAAACGAGGTATGAGAGACCCTACTCAATATTTCTAACAGTAAAAAGGATTTTAATCTTATCCTTCCCCCTTTTTTTCTTTGAAATTCTTAGATCTTACTAAAGCTGGATATGGGGCCTCTATTTGTTCGATCCCTTTGGTTAGATTTAGAATCTCCTGAATTTGATGAGCTAATTGTATAATTGTGGCACCTGCTAATTTACTATCATCTGAATAAAGAACATGAGTTTCTGCGGATGAATTACTAGTACCTTGGCAATCTATTTCAAGCTGATAACGATTAAGGATTTTCAACGTATCTAATGGAATTGTATGAACCCTAATAGACCGAATTTGATCCTTCGGAATAGTCTTCACCCCAGACCACTTAAAAAGTTGCCATTTTTTTTGAACCTCTGGTATCTTTGGTGATAATTCCTTCTTAATAATCCAACTCTCAATCCAAGCCCCTTCCTTTATTGCAATTAAAAAACAGCCTCCACCAAATAAGAATAGCAATGAAATGAAAGGAAAATAATCACTATTTATCAGACCAAGCCAAAAAAAAGCCCAAGGCCCAGTTGCGTCCAGAAAACTCCAATAAGCCCATACAAATAATAACTGAAAGAAACAACCCATTACAATAAAAAAAACACTCTGTAGCTTATTTCCTCGTTGAATTATCTGTATTTTTTCAGGATGAGATTCTATTAATGTATTCGTCATTGATCAGTTGTTAACGATATTACTAATATAAAGGATTTTAGGTTAAGACTAAGAAAACTTTTCTTGTAAGAAGCGTCTTTAGAACTGATATGTAACTGAAATGACATCATATTACTCTTACGATCCAGTTGTATGGATCCTCCACCCGTCCGTATTGGATATCTATCAGTTGCCGATACAGCTTTCTGGAAATATCGCCAATCTCAAAGTTGTTTATAATATGTTCTTCATTTTGATAATAAAGACTACCAACTGGTGCAATTGAGGCAGCAGTTCCACTCATAAATACTTCAGATATTTTTCCAGTATGAATACCTTCAATAATGTCATCTATTGAAAGTGCTTCTTCTTTTACAGTCATCCCCCCATCTTTCGCTAATCGAATTGTACTATCCCTTGTCACTCCTGGTAATATTGTACCAGAGGTCAATGGTGCTGTGTAAATGATATCCTCATAAACAAAGAAGATATTGCTAGCACCAACTTCTTCTACATACTTCTTATAATTTGCATCGAGCCATAATACTTGACTACACCCATATTTTTCAGCTTCCCTGCCCACTAGTAAGCTAGCTGCATAATTTCCTCCTGTTTTTGCACTACCTGTACCACCAGGAGCAGCTCGTATGTAGAATTCGCTGACGAAAATTCTGACACACTGAAATCCCTCGGGAAAATATGGTCCGGAGGGTGAGAGAATGATATAGAAGAGATAATCTTTCGAGGGTCTTACACCTAAGCCTGGTTCTGTTCCAATCATTGTTGGCCTTATGTATAATGAGGTACCAGGAGATTTTGGAGCCCAATCTTTCTCGACTTTTATTAATTCTTTCAATCCGGCTAAGTAAACTTCTGGATCTAGTTCTGGCATCATCATTCTTCTAGCAGAAGAATTAAAGCGAATAGCATTACGTTCTGGACGAAACAAGTTAATGTGTCCATCTGGAGTACTAAATGCTTTCTGTCCTTCAAAAATTTCTTGAGCATAGTGTAAAACGATTGCAGAGGGATCAATTACTATCGGGGCGTATTTCTTTATCGTGGGAGTTCCCCAGTTCCCATTTTTATATTCTATGACCAACATTCTATCAGTAAAAAGCTTTCCAAATCCTAAATTGGCTTCTGACTTAAATTTGGGTTTTAATTCGACCTCAGGTATTGATTCAAACTTAATTTTCACATTTAATTCTTCCATTTTCTATCGATCTAACCTGTTAGCACTAATTTCAAAAAAATCGATTAGTTTTTCCCATTAACCATAATAATTGGTTTAAGTATATCCAAGACTTGTCTTCCAGACTTTTTAGATTTCCAACACAAGAGATCCATGTGAGTTGCCGATGGAACAGTGAGATTTTTGGCAAATTTTAAAGGTACTCGTTTAGCATCAACCAATCCATCATTAGGAATAATCCCAACGTGGAAAAATGGGAAATGACCATCAACCCAGAATTTCCTGAACAAGAATGGCTGCCACACTACAGGTAACCATCCAAGCTGATTTATCCACGATAATCCTCTTACTGTGACCCATGTAATGAGTTCTTCGATACTTTTTGAGGATTGATTTAGTTGTCTTAAAAAAGTGGAGTTTGGTACCATTTGCATGAATTGGGATTTGAAGAGTTGTAGATCATCAGATGTGAGACCATCTGGAAGCTCAAACATGAGATTTAACCCTGTCATCAAGATATCTATGGGGATATCTATAGAGCGTTGGGATAATCTGGTTCCATGATTTGGAGTTCCCAATAGAAAAATTTTCCTGATTATTCCATTTTTAATCCAAATACCATCATCTCTTTCCTCTGATAGATATTTTACCATACTGCGTGTTACTAATCCACCCATTGAGTGAGCATAGATGTCAATGTTAATTTCCTCCCTATAATCCTTTAGACAGAAATATATTTGATTCAAGAAATTATGTGCAAGTGTTTGGTTTGTGGTTTTCTCATATATTGGGGTTTTTAAATCAAAAGGTTGACTAAAGTTTATACCATATTTGGAACTATAATATGAGATGTTGAATACTCTATCATAAACCTGATCAAAAGGATCCTTACTGAGAGTAGTTTCGACCTCATGCATCATTTCAGGAACTCCCAAGAATCCATGACAACAGATCGCAATTCTTTTTCGCGATATATGAGGCAAAATAACTAACTCCATAATTTAAGGAAACAATGAAGATGTTGTCTTCTTTCTTTTAAAAATGTCTGTAGCTAATTTAGGATATAAATATATTATGAAAAAAAGATCAATTGTCAATACATTCAGTAAAAGGAAAACAATAGGGTCGATGACGACCATTGTTCTATTCAGTAAAACATGAATAATCATAAAGAAGATTATACCAAAGATGGAGTATTTATGAATCTTTTTAACCAGCTTTTTGTTCTTGATTATCTTGAATCCAACAATAATTCCAGTTACACCAGCTGAAAATCCTAATAGGATATTCAGATTTGCCAAGTAAATCCCTATATCATATCTAGTTATTGGAAACAAAAGAATTTTAGTTACAAAGCGAATCAAAGCACTAAAATAGGAATTTAGGTTTATAAAATCCCAGAGATCCCGAACATGGCCATGAATAACCATAAAGTGAAAAAAAACACCCAATAAAGGGATAATACCACTAAGACAATGTATCCAACGCATTTTTTTACTAATTCTTTGTCTTAATATTGGAAGAGAAAGATACAGGCAAAAATAGAAGGGGATATAGGACAGTAGTCCGATATTCCTAGCCAAATTAGTTAATGGAATATAAATTATGCTTTTATTTTCAAAAAATTCTGGCGTTAACCCGATTGGTATGATATAGATCGGAGTATGAGTGTTAGGAATATCTATCACTCGAGAAGTCTTGCCTTCATATAAAGCCCCAACTACAACAGTTCCTAAACCATATGCTGCACATTTTAAATAGATATTTTGAGCCAACATACCAATATTGTACATCATTATCCGATGATAAAGTAGTGGATCAAGTTGTTCTTTAATCCAAGTTGTATTCACAGAGATAACAATGTCACATTGAGCTTTTTCAATCATTATTTGATTTAAACCCGCTTCTCTCAGTTCAGTTCGGAAATCCCCTAGTTCTATTAGAGTAAGAGTGTGATTTTCAAGTTGAAATCGATAAGATCCATTTGACAATCCTCCAATTTCACCAGCAACAAAACGAAAATCAAGATGCAAATTATCTTTGGTTAAATATGGAATATTTATGCTGTCATTCAAGATATTCAAGATGACCAGCAGTGGAATTTTTCCATCTAAGTAGTCCCTTACGGACTTTCGTTTCGCAATGGCTTGCTCAACTGTCATTTCTTCTTTGTTACAAGAGAGATTCTGCTTTAATCTTAAAGGAGATGGGGAAGAAACTCTATCAATTCCAACAGGTAACACTACCATGGGATCCAAGGTTGAATCGAGAAAATCTTTAATTATTTGGGAGGTAAAGTTGAAAATTATCCGTGATTTTAAATTCAGAGACGCTAGCTGCAGTTGAAAATTCTGAATGGCATGTCCTACTTCTAAATGGACATATTGGATTCCACGATAAGCATATAATGAATGATTGGAACTATATATATTGGTTGTACGAGAATAATCAGTAAGTATTAAAAAGACGGTACTAACGTTAGATATGGCTTTGTAATCATCATCAAGGAATGATAGCAGTAATTCTGACCAATTAGATGAGGAAGAAATGAGTTTCAACTTATGATATTGGGGAGAGTATTTGTATTGCCCTTTCTTCAATGTGCTTGACCCTTTGTGTACTAAAAAAATCTCCAAGGGGTATGTTGCGCCTGCTGAAGGGACTGTTCTTTTGTTGACACCGTGTGTTATCCCTTGGAGAGCCCAAAGAATCTGTGAAATTTCCCTAATTTCAAGAGGGTGATCTCCAAGATCATTTGTGATAGTTGGTTGCTGAATAGCAGCACTTAACGGTAAGTGACCCACTAAATCAGCTGCTGGAAGGGATTTATCATATTTTGGTGACAGTACTATTTGAAAAAAGAGTAGAATAAAAGAACCGAGAAAAATAGCTATTAAGAGAAGAAATTCTACCTTTTGTACAGTTGTTATCTCTTTTACCATCGTCTATGCATCAATTTTAGGAGCTTTCAGAGATTAATTCAACAGTTTTACCTATTTGACGGTCATATATGGCTTTACGAGGTACCAATGTAAACACATTTTGAGGACAATTCTCGACACAAAGTCCACAACCTAAACACTTTTCTTGATCAATTTGAGGCCCACTCTCGTCATTAAGAATTAATGCCTTTTTATGGCAATAATTTACACACATGCCACATTTATCGCATCGATCTGGATTAGCTACTCTAGACCGATGGAATGAAGGGAGTCGCCCCCATTCAATCTCTGGGGCCCACCATGAAGCGCAATACTGATCACAATTACATAAACACGCGACCCGAGGAGGCCACTTCCAAAGAACAGTTTGAAAACATTTCTCCTCCTTTCTAGAGTTGACAATAATATCCCTAGCATCGTTAATATCAATGAACGTACCAATTGTTGGTTTTCCTTTTAGTTTGGCCTTACCATCCCATCGACGAGCCTGCTCAGCGTCATTGTTGAGTAAGATACATTTGTTTAGTTTTGGGTGTTCTGAATGCGTCGAATATCTACAACTACAATAAGTGAGATATAAGTCTTGACTCATTTCGAGGATTTTCAGGGACTCTTTGAGAGAAGCAACCACTTGTCCTCCATGTATTCTTTTAGCATAAAAGCTATAGAAATTTTTTTTCGGAAATCCCCAAGGTTTTTCCTTTTGACTAATGTCATCAATGGTCCCATAAAGAATCCCCATATCAATATACCAGTCCCAAAATCGCTGTAATCGATTAATCGTGCCTAATTTATGGTTCACTGGTTCTAAATACCAAATTTTTCGGGCAGTATGTTCAACACACCAACGACACATTCATCTCACCAAATACATAAATTTTGTCATAATCATTTTTTTAATCGATATTTATAGGCTTCTATTGTATAGTAATCAGGAAAATAGTCTAAATGTCGTTAATTGAACTCTCTCAGGCACTTTTTTTTTCCTTCATGGCTGTATTTATCATGGAAATGGGAGATAAAACCCAATTGGCTGCATTTGCATTAAGTATGAAATATCGAAGCCCAAAAAAAGTGTTTTTAGGAGCGATTTGCGGATTGACGGGAGTCACATTAATTGCAGTAATAATTGGGACCCTAATGAAAAGTGTGATTGAATTCTCCTTTTTAAAACCTTTAATTGGTATTCTTTTTATTATAGGGGGAATAATTTTCCTACTGATTCAATTCCGAAAAAATAGTAATGAATCTGTTCAATTTTGTCCGATAGATTTAGACTTTTGTGACAAACCTCATGAAAATTGTCCAGATATGGAAAATTGTGAAATTTACCTCACCGAGGTTGTACAGAAGGGAGGATTTATTGCCTCACTTTCGTTCATGTTTTTAGCAGAATTGGGTGACAAAACAATGCTAATGGGAGTTGGGTTAGCTACTCAAGTAGATCCTTGGGGAGTATTATTAGGAGCTCTAAGTGCTTTAGCTGTGGTAAATGGGATTGGTGTGTATGCAGGGGAAAAAGTTGCCGCTAAAATACCAAGGAACAAAATAAACATAGTTAGCGGTTTATTATTTATGTTCATTGGGATCCTAATCTTCTTTCTCTAGACATTTAGTCACAATCCGTTCTTTAAGACAGCGATTGCAGGATGTACAATCAGATCTATCCTTTCCTGCTTGAAACTTTTGTACAAGATCAGGTTCTCTGATAAAGGGTCTACATAGGGAAATAAAATCAACAAATTCTTCTCTTAGCTTTTGCATGTGAGCTAATGAACGATGTCCACCTACTAAAATCAGTGGTAGGTCAGCAATGTGCTGCTTGATTCTTCTCCCAGTTGTTACAAAGTACCCCTCATCTTGTTTTTTGACTGGGCGTGTAGACTTCATTCCACTTATTTCAAGTGCGTCAAGCTCTTCATCAGCTAACCAACCAGCTACTTTGGAACCTTCTTCGATAGGAAAGCCTTCTGAAGGGTCATCGGATCCGTTCATTTTTACCAGTATTGGATAATTAGCTCCAACAGCTGATCTTATATCACGATAGACTGATAACAAAAATTGTGCTCTATTCTCTAAACTGCCACCCCATGAATCCGTTCGCCTATTTGTTTTACTAGAGAGAAATTGGCTAAGTAAATATCCATGGGCAGAGTGAATCTGAACCGCATCATAACCAGCTTTTTTTGCACGGAGTGCAGCCTTTTGAAATCCCTTGATTACATTTTCAATGTCTTCTTCATTCATCACTTTAATTTCTTTACCTTTTCGGGGTGAAGCGGTTTTGGTACTCACCGAATGAGCTCCTCCATGGTTTAACTGGGCAGCAATGACACTTCCTGGTCTTGTTTTATGGACAATTTCAGTAATTTGCTTTAGACCAGCTATATGACTATCATAGGCAATTCCAGCCATTTTATCATGAGCTTTCCCCTCATCCATAATATAAAGGTGCCCCTGGATTATAAGCCCTATTCCTCCCTTGGCTAAATTAGAATACAATGTATAATATTCTTTAGTTATGGTACCATCGTTATCATTTGCTGCAAATTCAGCTGTTGCGGAACGTACAAAGCGATTTGGGAGTTTTAAGGCTCCAATATTTCCAGGATTAAACATAATCCTCCGAAAATAATGAAGTCTTTAAGACATTTTCATCTTTATTTTTGGGATTCTATTAATAGTATCAATTCTGTAATTATGTTAGTGTAATAGGAGGTTTCTTCTTGACTTTCTTAATCACAGGTGGTACAGGCTTGGTCGGTCAAGAACTCGTTCATCAAATACTCAATGACCCATTTTATGCCAGCATACCTGAAAAAATTAGATTGTTGGTGCGTAAAAAGGAGGGGAATCCTCATCGAGAGCGATTTTTGGAATGGTGTATGAATAAAGGAATTGATATATTCCAAGGTGATCTGAGAAGTGATGATGATGTCTTAGCATTTACAAAAGTATCAGATCCTCATAATTCCATATTAATTCATTCAGGCGCAATTTTTAACTTTTGGCAACCATATGAGCTACTTTATGATGTTAATGTCTGTGGAACGAAAAGAATCTTACAAGCATTCCATCAAAACCAAATTAAAAAGCTGATCTACCTCTCCTCGGTTGCTGTATATGGCCACATGAAGGGTAATGAATGTCAAGGTGTTACTGAAGTTACAGAGATTGATCTTAAGTTAAATAAGAATTATGAATTAACAAAGGCATTAGGAGAAGCTTTGGTTCAAAAATATCAAAAATGTCATCCAGAAAGATTAATCACAGTTTTACGCCCATCTGGAATCATAGGCGGATCTGGCTCAACAATCGATGTTCTTGCACGAATGTTTATTGGACATTTTGTACCTTTACCTCGTGGTGGAAAAGATAAGATTAGTCTCGTAGATGTAAGGGATGTAAGTTCTGCAATCATCTATTTTTCGGATTTTAGTAAGGGAAATGGCGAAGAGTTTAATCTTGTGAGTTTTACTCATTCTTTACGTGAAGTTGTTCAAGAATTAAGTCAAGCTCTTCGAAAAAAAGACTTATCAATTATCTCCGTACCTTTATTCTTGTTTAAACCACTTTATTATGCTGCTCGTATTATCCGCAAGATAAAGAAACCTCAGGAACACTCATTTCTGATTCCCATCTTGTTTGATAAGTTAGGACAGGATATTTGGATTAATAGTGAGAAAGTAAGATCTTTTGGTTTTCAAACAAATGGCACATCTCTTTCAGAATCAATGGCGAAATTTGGTTCCTTTTTGGATATAAATCCATGGTACAAAGAGGAAAAATTTGGCTTTGCTTTGTAATGCTACAGTAGGAAATTTCGTATTAAAGTTATGTCAATTGATTTTTTGCTTTTCTGGGATTCCTACTTCTCAAACACGGGTTTTAAAATTTCACTCTTAACCTTTAAGTAATTTTGAACCACCTGAAAAATAATAATGATATGTAATAGAATGATTACCTCTAGAATGAAATTTATGAGTATGAATCAAGATGTGTTGTTTTAACCCTAAAAAGTCGTAATCTAAGAGCTGGTACTAAAGATGATCAGTATAAATGTCTCAGAAAATGTAGGAATAATGAAGTTAGATCGTGGGGTCACCAATGCAATAAATCTAGAATTGGTAAAAGGAATTTCATCAAGTCTCAAAAAAATGAGACAGGATCCCAAGATTCATGGTATTGTGATTTCTAGTACAAATAACAAGTTTTTTGCTATTGGATTTGACATTCCAGAACTACTTCAGCTTTCTCGAGAGGATTTTAGAGGATTTTATACATCGTATAATCATTTGTGTGTTGATCTCTATACATTTCCCAAACCTACTATTGCAGCATTAACTGGCCATGGGATTGCGGGAGGGTGTATTCTGGCGCTTTGTTGTGACTTTCGATTCATTGCAGAAGGACGGAAACTTATGGGGCTTAACGAGGTTAAATTAGGAGTTCCAATTCCTTATCCTGGAGATTGTATCTTAAGGCAGATTGTTGGCCCACGAAATGCACAGGAGATTACGTTTAGTGGAGACTTTTATCCTTCAGAGGAATTACTTCAGATGGGTATGGTTGACAAAATACTCCCCATAGAGAAGGTATTAAACGAATCGATAAAGAAAATAAAAGCTTTGGGATCATTACCACAGGAAGCGTTTAAAAGAATCAAACGTAATCAAGTAGAACTAGTTGAAGAACAGATTCTTAGAAATTTGACGGATAAAGAAGATATCTTTATTAATCACTGGTTTTCTACAGAAGCCCAAGATTTGTTGAAGGAAGCAAGTAAGAAATTCTAACAGTTATGGATAATAACTTTACATTATATATGAAAGGGAAAATTACTCCAAATCCTATTGAAGTCAATAATATTATAATCCTCTATAGCCATTGGTTGGTACTTGCTTTCAAAACTATCATTAAAAATCTGAATTGATTTTTATAGAGTAGAGTAGCAAATAGCTGTTTTATTCTTCCTGCATTTATTTAGCTGTGATGATAGAGGAAAGAAGTTGATTTTCAATTTTATTTATTTTTTAGGCAATGAAAGCACTAAAATTTATCAACTAACATATTAATACATGATATTGTCTTGTGGAGTAGTATTTAGATTTTTATTTACAGGTTTCTCGTTTTATTAGCTTCAAACACTTTTGACAAAAAGCTCTGTTTTTCAGTCTTGCTTCACTTCTACTGTTGGAATAGGTCATAACACATGGTAGTGAACAGTGTTTTAAACCGAAAACATGTCCTAATTCATGAGTTATTTCTTTTTGTAAAAACTCTGGGTCATTTTCAAGTCTGTAAACAGAAACTACGGCACCTAATCCTCTAGATGCTACTCCAAATGCAAAATTCAAGTCTGAAACATATGCATCTTTAGAGATTATTAGTAAAACAATCTCAGTACTCTTAAAGGATGTTGTAAAAGATAACAAGCAAGCAGCATCGAATTGAGATCGAGATTTATTCCAACAAGAACTAGGAAGCGTAACAGATGTAATTACCTCAATTTTATTGAAGGAAAACACTTCAAACAAATACTGGTCTAATTGAAATAATAGAGAATGAGAAACATCAGGATCCACTAATATATTCAGGACTGGTGGCATGATTTACCCTCAAAATAGCTATTTAATAATTTGCAGCATCATGTTTTGCCACTGGTTAGTAATCTACATTGGGAAGGTTTTAATATAAGAAATAAAACAATCCATCTGGAGATGAGAATGCTCTACCAATGGAATTCGTCGCTAGTGGACAACCACCAGCAACTTTTCTGATGTCAAAACTATTAAGGTTGAGTATACTCTTTAGATTTTCCTTTTGTTTTCAACGAAATTCAATTAAAACAGGAGTCTGCAGCTTGTGTGTTTAATTGTTTCAAAATTTATGCCATTGTCTGTAAAAACCTTTATTGCAGGTTCAGGTCATATTTGCAATAAATCAGAAGAAATTCACTATCAATCAACCATGAAAATGACTCAGGAGTTCTTAAGCAATGACTGAAGAAAATAATAATGATTTTATTGTCACACCATATGAAGTTCATGGAAAAGTAGACTACAATAGGCTAATGGAACGATTCGGAACCGAACCAATCGATGAGGCTTTACTTGAAAGGATTAGAAAGCATACTAGTGAATTACACTATATGTTACGAAGAGGGATCTTTTTCACTCATCGAGACATGAATTTCATTTTAGATCAATGGGAACAGGGTGATAAATTCCATCTTTATACTGGTCGGGGTCCCTCCGAGGATATACACATAGGCCATTTGGTACCTTGGGTTTTTACTAAATGGTTGCAGGATAAGTTTGGAGTCAAGTTCATTTTCCAATTGACTGATGATGAGAAATTCCTATTTGAAGAAAAATTAACTATGGAAGACACTTACTCTTATGCGATTGAGAATGCGTGCGATGTGATTGCTTTAGGTTTTGATCAGAAAAATACCGAAATCATTATTGACACTGACAATGCTCAAACATTTTACAATATCGCACTCCCCATTGCCAAGAAAATTACTTATTCAACTGTCAAGGCTTCATTTGGATTTGATAATTCCATCAACATTGGAAGTGTATTTTATACAAGCATTCAAGCCGTTCCTGCAATTCTTGAGAGCGTTAGACAAGGAAAGAATGTCCCCTGTCTCATTCCCCACGCAATCGACCAAGATCCTCACTTTAGATTGGCTCGAGATGTTCTACCAAGATTAGGATATTATAAACCGGCCAGTATTCAATGTTCGTTCCTTCCTCCTCTTGGAGGGCCTGAAGGAAAGATGTCTGCGTCAGATCCCTCTCAATCAATATATGTAACAGATGACCCCGAGACTGTTGAAAACAAGATAAAAAAATATGCCTTCTCTGGTGGTCAAGTGTCCATCGCGGAACATCGAAAAATTGGAGGCAACCCAGATGTTGATGTCAGCTTCCAATGGTTGAAGATCCTATTTGAACCAGACGATAAAAGACTCAAAACGATTGAGGAAGATTATCGAAATGGAGACTTGCTTACTGGTGAATTAAAATCCATCTTGATCGATAAAATTAATTTATTCCTTAAAAATCATAGGAAAGAACGAGAAAAAGCACGAAGTCGTCTGGATGATTTTCTAATCAAAGATTGAAGAGGAGTTTAAGGCAGAAATCCTCATAAAAACAATTAAGTCACTTATTTTTGGTGCTTTTAGGAGGTTTAGATGTGTTTATTGCATGTGTTAGTATCTTTGTTAAGACTGAAACTCGGGATGCGTTTATAGAAGCTACATTAGAGAACGCTTACAATACGAGAAAGGAATCCAAGAATCTAAGGTTTGATTTTTTACAATGTTTAGACGATCCTGATCGGTTCTTCTTGTATGAGGTTTATCGTGACGAAAGTGGTATGGATTATCACAAAACCACTAGTCATTATCAAAAATGGAGAAAGACTGTTGAGAAAATGATGGCCAGACCCCGTGAAGGCATCAAACATAAAAATCTCTTTCCAGAAACAGAAGAAGCTTTTCTTACGAAGTAGTGAAGTTTGATGGAAATAGAGCTTCTACCTACTCCCCGAATTCTTTTTGGTCTCAATCAATTCCGTAATCTTGGAAGTCTTGTAAACGAGCTCGGATCCCGGTTATTCGTGGTTGCAAGTGGTAGTGCATTAAACTCCCCTGAAACTAGAAAAACTTTCAGTGTTACACTAGCACAACTGAATATAGAATATGATACGTATATAGTCAAAGGTGAACCAACCATTGAAATTGTTGACTCTGGTGTGCAGAAAGCTAAAGAGTTCAATACCGACATAGTTTTAGGTTTGGGGGGTGGTAGTGCCATTGATGCAAGTAAGGCAATTGCAGGGTTATTTACAAATGGAGGATCAGCACGAGATTACATGGAAGTAATTGGGAAGGGATCAACAATTACTAAACCTGCTTTACCAACCATTGCAGTTCCAACGACTGCAGGAACAGGAAGTGAAGTTACAAAAAATGCTGTAATATTAGCAAAGGAAGAGAAATTTAAAGCTAGTATTCGTAGTCATCATTTAATTCCTAAAATAGTAATTGTTGATCCGAGATTAATGATCACAGTACCACCTTCCATTACTGGAACGTGTGGAATGGATGCTTTGACACAATTGATTGAGGCTTATACGTCAAACAAATCCCAACCATTAACTGATGCTTGGGCTCTATTGGGAATTAAAAAGGCTTCAAATTCTCTTCTTATTAGCTATAGAAATGGCAGATCATTATCAGCAAGAGAAGATATGGCTTTAGCCTCTTTACTAAGTGGAATTTGTTTAGCAAATGTAGGTTTGGGAGCAGTACATGGGTTTGCTTCACCAATGGGAGGATTACAGATTCCTCACGGTCTTATTTGTGCAGCTCTCCTAGTACCAACAATAGAAGCAAATATTATGCAATTGAAAGCAGTTGACCCTAAGAATGCGACGCTTACAAAGTATGCTAAATTAGGGGAATTGGTGTCAGAAAAATCCTTCTCTTCGATTGACGATGCTCATAAGGCTCTAATAGATTACTTAAAAAAGTTGGTACAAGAATTAAACATACCTACATTATCAAATTTTGGAATAACTGATTCTGATATACGAACTTTTGTCGATAAAGCACAAAAATCCTCAAGTATGAAATATAATCCTATTAAATTGAAGAAAGATGTATTAATAGAGATATTACAGCAAGTAACGTGAGATTCCTCTCTTTTATAAATGAAGTTACATTGTATATTTCTGTCTATTCATTCCCTAAAATTTGGTGAGCTTCCTTCAATTGCTCTATTATTGGAATTTTTTGTGGGCATTTTTCTAAACATTCTTCACACTCAGCACAAGCAGACGCATCTTTTCCAGGTAGCCAGCGAACCTTCCCAATCTGAGTATACATACTTTTAGCGTCTTCTTTTTGTCCATATACTTGATATCGGATTAATAAATTGAAGATTTCTTTAATATTCACTTCATTAGGACAGGGCATACAATAACCACAACCTGTGCATACAAGATCGGAGAGCTCTTCAAATTTGGTTGCAATATTTTCAATTCTCTCTTTCTCGTCACTAGCCAACAAGTTATAACTCTCCTTTGATACTAGTTCTAAATTCTCATCCAACATTTCTTCCGATCCCATACCTGAAAGAGCAACAGAAACATTAGGGTTACTTAACACAAACTTTAGTGCAAGATCAACAAAATTTTTTCTATCTTCAGATAACCACTGCTGCATTGATTCAGGAGGAAAACCAGCCAATCTACCACCCCCTACAGGTCCCATTATCGCCACTCCTAATCCATTCTGAGCCGCATAAGCTAACATTTCTTCATTCACCTGATCTATGATGTTATACTGAACCAACATTAATTCAAAATGCCCAGTATCAATGATTTCCTTGAGAACCTCAGGTTTATCATGGAATGAAAATCCAATGTGTCTAATCTTTCCTGCTTTTTTTGCCGCCTTTGCTTTTTCGATAAGATTTAATCCTAATACTTTATCTTGAAAGGTTTTTCCATTAATGCCATGAAAGAGATAAAAATCAAGGTATTCTACATCAAGTTTCTCCAATTGTTCATTGAGGTATTTATCATAATGAGCTGACTCTGTAAAATCAGGTAGTCCGACAGGGCATTTAGTGACGAGAGTCACTTTTTCACGATAACCATCCTTTAGTGCCATACCAACGACAACCTCACTTTCTTTCGCGTGATACGGATATGCTGTATCAATGTAATTTATTCCAGAATCAATACCTTTCCTGATTAACCGAATTGCTTCTTCACGATTAATTGCAGGTTCTCCAGGTTTAAGCGTTGGAAGCCTCATACATCCAAATCCTAGAGCAGAGACTTGAATTCCAGTGTTTCCTATTTTTCTATAGTTCATTGCTTTCCCAAATTCCTTTTTATCTGGTAAGTTATTGTTTTTCATAAGTATTATTAGTTTTTAGCTTAATCAATACTGCCTCCACAATTTGGACAATAGATCGAATCTAGAGGTAATTTAGCTCCACATTTCTTACAAAAAATGCGTGAATATGTTCCTCTGCTATTTGTGGAACCTTTAATTCCATAAACCAAGGGGAGAAAGAGAAAAAGTAATAGGAATGGAAAATCAAAGAAAATAAAAAAGATGATACTTACTAAAGATATCAAGAGGGATACTATGAAAAACAATGACCATTTAGTTTCCATTTGGTCCACAATCAAATTCATTTTATACTAGAAATTACCTCTTGTTCAGAAAGTCGAAGAGGAAAGATTGATACAAAAATCTAGTTTCCTAATTCTTTTTTTATTTCATCAACAAGAAATTGGACAATTTTTTGAAGATAAATTTCACCTTTTTCACTTGTTGCGTTTGTTGGATCCCCTAAAATGCCATTTTTTGTTAATGCAGTCATTCCCTTTTCAAATATGAGCTGTGATTGCTCTTCTCCAACTACTCCCATATACCCTGGCTCAAAGCGTTCCTTTTTGACTAGATTTTCTGCTAAAGCCAAGATGAAAGATGTTTCTGATTCTCCTGCGTGTACTCCAGATTCTTCCTTTGTTATTCCAAATTCATTTGAAAAATTATGAAGTACGTCAAGTAGTCCAAATAAATCAGTATAGCCAACTAGTTTAAAGTCAGAATTTCCTTTTTTAATTTCATCAATTACTTCTAATATTGGTTTGAAATTCCCTCCATGACTAGGCAGTAAAACTATGTTTGTAAACCCATGAAGGGCGAGACTTTTCACGTAATCCTGTATTATTGCCTTCAATGTTGATTCTTTATAAGAAATTGTACCAGGAAATGAGAGATGATGGCTTGAACACCCTATTCTGATTGTTGGGGCTTGTAAAGCGTTTTTCAAATTTGCTGTGACTTTATTTGCAATAGCATCACCAATTAGTGAATCCGTTGAAGTTGGTAAGTGAGGTCCATGCTGTTCAATCGATCCAATCCCTATGACAACTGTTTTATATCCCTGATCAATGGCTTCTTGAATATCCTTCCAGTTCATTTCTTCAAGGCGCAGTGTGTCCATTCTAAATCCATCCAAAGACTATATCAGAGAGGGATTCTTAAATGTCTCTCGATATTAGTCATGATCAGGTCTAATTTAAAATTGCTTAAAAGTCTCAAAAAAGGTTAGAAAGATGAATCAGGAAGATGCACTTTCTCCAGGGGAGCATTATGTCAAAATTCGTGGAGTAAAATTATGGTATTATGTACAAGGTAATGGCCCTGTTTTACTCTTACAACCAGCTGGAGCTGGTTGGGGGGGAGATGTTAGTCTCTATATAAAGACTCTTAAACCAATTGAGAAAGTAAGAACAGTCATTTATCTAGAACCACGAGGGCTTGGACGTTCACAACGACTAAATGATCCTCTTGCTTATAGTATGGACGAATATGTCAATGATATTGAAGCCATCCGCAAGTTTTTAGGAATTTCACAGATTGCCATTGTTGCTCACAGTCATGGAGGATTTGTCTCGTTAAAATATGCTTTGGATTATCCAGAAATGGTCGAGCGTCTCCTTTTAATAGATACTACTCCCTATATTTTCCTGGGAAATTATAATAGCTGGTTAAGGGGACGAAAAGGATATAAAGAAGCTTTTTCTGCTCTTAAAAAGCTTCAAAAAAATTCCTCTATCTCTCCTGATGAGAAGGAGAGGGCCACACTTAAAATTCTATTACCAGTTATTCATTTCTACGATTATGATAAAGTTTCTTTATTAGTGAGTGATGTGTTGACAAAGATGGTCGTTTCTGCCCAACCACATCAGTATTTTAATCACCATGAAGCTACTAAATATGACCTCAGAGGAAGCATTCATCGTATACCTGCTCCAACACTCATTATTACTGGAGACGATGACATGCCTCATATTAGGATGGGATCAAACCTTCTCAATGAACGAATTCCAAATGCAAATCTCTCTGTAATCAAAAAGTGTGGCCATTGGCCTATGATTGAAGCTCCAGATGAATTTTTTAAAGCAACAACTCCTTTTCTATCAAAATAATTCTACTGTATTTCGATACATTGAAAACCCTATGCTTTTTAGAGGTTTACCATGGGTTTAACATTCTTATTATTGGTGAAACACTTTGGAACAACTCAAACCGCGAGTAGATCCTTCAGGACAAAAAATCATCGATTTTATTCAAAGGATATATGATGAAGTAGGTCCTCGATTAGCTGGTTCTGAAGAAGAGAAAAAGGCAGGTAATATTATTCAAGAGGAACTACGTCAATTTTGTGATGAGGTATATCAAGAAGAGTTCATATGTCGTCCCAGAGGATTCTTGGATTTTATATGGATAACCACCATTTTTTATCTGGCTGGAGTAGTGGCATATTTCTTTATTCATCCATTATTATCTAGTTTTCTCATTTTTATTGCGCTTGCCATATATTTTGTACAATCAAACCTTCTCTTTGAAGTGATAGACTTCATATTTCCTAAGAAGACTGAATTTCATATCCTTGGCAAGATTAAACCTCAGAATGAACCCAAAAAGTTAGTTCTTTTATCAGGACATCATGACTCTGCTTATGAATTTCCCTTATTAAGTAAATTGGGACGTAAATCGGTTTTATTAATACTAACAGCTGTTATGTGTGCAATATTGAATATTTTTCTCAGTCTTTCCAAAATAATTGTACTAAATTTTCAAAGTCAAGAAATCTCTCAAATAGATCCTTTTAATTTTTTACGAACACAGCAAGAATTCACAATTCCAAACTCTATAGATGTACTCCAGTTGTTTATATTTTCGATTGGAACCGTTGTAATACTTATTCTAGCACGATATCTTCGTTCTAATAAAGTTGTTTTCGGCGCAAACGACAATTTATCTGCAATTGGTATTTTATTAGAGTGTAGTGAATATCTCTCTAGGAATAGGCCTGAAACCACAGAGATTTGGTTGATTAGTTTTGCTGGTGAGGAACATATGAGAGGATCCAAAAGATTTGTTTCTTTACACCATAAAGAACTCCTCGAACGGAAGGCGCTACTCTTAAACCTTGAATGTTTAAGTGCGGAAGTGTTTCTTGTAGCAACAGCAGAATACATGTTTTTAACTAAACATTCTTCATTAGTGGTTGATAAGGTAATAAAAGCTGCTCACAAGGTTAAAGTTCCTATAAAAGTTGGACCATTACCATTTGCTGGATCGGATGCTGCAAATTTTTCACGTAAGGGTCTTCATGCAGCAACTTTATTTGGATTATCTAAAACTGGTGTTCCAGACTATTGGCATACTTTAAATGACACCCCCGAAAAGTTGTCAGGACCAAATATTGCAAAAGCAGTTGAAATCGCTCTTCAATTTGTATATGATATTGATCTCAGTGATTAATCATACTGAGGAGTGAATAGTTCAAAGAAGATCTGGGAAAAACTTCGGAGTTTAAATTGTACTACAACAAATTTAATTGAAAAGCATGAAATATTCATCAAGATGGTTTGTCAGGATTAGACAGCTTTTTCTGAAAAGTAATTGCACTATTCCCCTTGAGAGTTGGGAAAAACAATTAATTTCTCTTTATATTATCCGGAAAAGCGATGGGATTTGTTTATTTTCACATCATTTCCAATTGGGATTTATATCACAGATTGAAAACCAGCTAGTGGGAATGGGATTCACAGCTCTTGCAAGAATGATGCAAGAAATCGTAGATAGTTCATCACGATTAAATCTAATAGATTTAGGGAGGAAAAAAGTCTTAATAGATGAACGGAGTAATGTTCTTTCCGTTTTAGTCACAACACTAGATGCTCCCATCCTATATGAGAAACTCAAGGAGTTAACTGATCATTTTGAGAATTTGTTTGAACTTCAACAACAAATTAGCCTTGAATCATGTGTCTGTCTTGAGGATTACGCCTTGACTTCAGAGTTAGTTAATTTAGTCTTCAGAGATCGTCCAAAACGTATATTAGAAATAATCCCTGTAATCTTCAAATCAATACAAAAAGGCAACTCTCTCTTCACTAATCAAGAAAAAAAACTGAAAAATTCTATTAGCACGAAGAAAATATCGTTTAAAGAAATTAGAAGATCATCAAATGAAATTTAAGAAATCGTTATTGAAAATACTAAAGCTTGTGGTAATACTGAACTGAATTTTTTGTTAAGGGGGATTAGGAAGATCATCAGGGTCTAATGATACACGTACGTGATTGTCACGCCCTACTAAGGTTTCAGCAGCCAACATTGCATTATAGATAGCTTCTTGTACTAGATCAATAGTCATTCTAAAGATATCAGATAAAACTGGATTTGATTCATTCAATACAATTTCTTTGAGAAAATAGCCTTCATTCTTATATAAAATTTTATTCTGTGTTGAGAATGCGATAACAAAGTCTCCACTTGTATGACTCAATATGGATCCAGTTCTAGCAATACCAAGGGCTCCCCTGTGGGCCAGTCTATTAAGTTGGCGACTGTTAAGTGGTAAATTTGTTGCAAGAACTACAATTATGGATCCACCACCTAGCTTGGCAACCCAATCATCCTTTCCCTTTGGTAAATATTTTTCCCTCTCCAGAATTGTGACCATTTCATTACCATAAAAGATAAAGTCTTTAAACCGACCGAAATTCGGTAAAACGAGAGCTCCTATATGATAGACTTCATTATCATCAAAATTTTCGTTAGGTACTACTCTCGACGCAGTACCGATACCGCTCTTCAGTTCAAATACTTGCATTCCTGTTCCTGCGCCAATATTTCCCTGTTTAACTCCTGATGATTTGGCATGGTCAATTGCTTTGATTACATGATGTTCTCTTACATGTCGGCCTTGTATATCATTCAAGTAACCATCAAAACACTCAGCAACAATGGGAGCTACCGATCCTGTTTTTACACCTATCTCTGGATTTTCACGGATTGCATGACTTACAAGAGCATCAAAAACCAATCCCACATTCAATGTGTTTGTTATGGCAATTGGTGTTTCTATTACTCCTGTTTCAAGGATTTGGGGAATACCAGTTGCTTTACCAAACCCATTTGCAACGAAAACACCTGCAGATACTTTCTCTTTGAATATTGTTCCTTCATGTGGAAGAATCACGGTTACACCCGTTCTAATTGGCCCTTTTCCTGGTACTAGTTCACCTTCTCCTTTAATGATAGTATTATGACCAATTCTAACTCCAGGAACATCAATTATAGAATTTTCTCGGCCAGGTTCATAATTACCACAGTTCCAGCCTAAATTTCGTAGGTTTATCATGATATTGATGTTATCTGAATTATTCTTTTAAAAGGAGGGTTTTTCAATTTAGGAGATTAGGACATAAATGCATTCAAACCACCATTTATTGGATGTTTTAGGTTGAAAATCAATCTCATCCCGAAAACTAATCAAAATTTGATAGATAGGTGCACTGACATTGCTAAGGCTGATTATTTTGAAAATATCGTACTCTTAGGCGATTTGTTTCTTCCCTGCATAAAGCTTACAGATATCTATGGTATTTTTGATAATAATAATTTAATTTCATTTTACACTGTTTTTCAAGGTTTTGAGAATCCTTCTGTTATCCTTCCAAACAATGTTTTAGACAATGAAGCAATTATTCTCTCCAATCTATATCAAACTCTTCCAAAGGAGTTCATGTTAGTTTCTTTCATTCTAAAAGAAAGCGATTTGAACGATTATTTCACTGTTACGGAAACGCATTCAGAATACTGCATGATTTCGAATCAATCCAAATTTCGTCCTCATTTCTCAAGTCATAAATTTAAACAAGTAAGAGAAGGAGATTTTTCCTGTGTAGATAGTTTTTATAAATCTAATAAAACTCTTCCTTGGAATCCTATCCAATTAGAAAGTAATTTCTATTTTTATAACAAGCTAGAGGATAAAATCATTGCCTGTGGAGGAACGCATTTTGAAACTTCAGATGCAGCCCAATTAGGGAATATCTTAGTGTTGCCTGAGTTTCGGCGAAATTCAATGGGGATAACTTTGGCCTCAACAATTACAAGAGAAATCCTAAAGAAAAAATCCTTTGCAACCTTATTTGTTACTCAAAATAACCGTCCTGCTATTAATCTCTATAAGAAAATAGGTTTCTTTCACTATAAACCTGTTTCAATTTTTTATTGTAGAAATGACGATTAATGTTCCGCAACATGGAAATGATTGACTATATTAAGATTATCCTGGTGGATAACAAAATTCCAAGACCTCCCCAAGGAAGAATTGCTCAGAAAAAGCCGATTTCATTCATAATCCAAGAAATCATTTCAGAATTTAATATTAACGCCCCTCTAGTAGATTATTTATAAACCAGTCTTCTTCATGAAACTTAATTCTACATATAACTCAAGTACGACGTCAGAACTTGGGTATGAGGGGAGCCTGCCTTGTGTAAGCAGCAGAATTGTAGTACGTATTAATTCTTTCTATTAAATCAATTGGTACACCAATAGCACTACTTATATCTGTTGTAGAAATGCCCTGTTCAAGACGAATCAAAATTCTATCAACATCGAAAGCTGGAAGGTCAAAAAAATACATGTATTTATTTTTCACGCCAGGCATCAGATCAGCTTTTGACAGATTTTTGATAGATTCTGGAATTTGAAGATATTCTGCTAGTTGTAGAATTTGAGACCGATAAAGATTTCCAAGAGGCATTAAATCAGCACAATGTCCATGTCCCCATTTTGTAAATAGGCCTGTTGAAAGTTCAGTTTTATTTATTGTACCAACAAGATAGAGATTTTCTGTTTCTGCTAAAAAGTATGCAACAGCCATTTGCAACCGAGATCGAAGTTTATTATGAGCTATAGTCTTATTAATCCACCTTTCTCTCTCAGAGCTTGTTTCTCCTACCATTTCATAAGTTTTCCCCTCAATTTCCTTCTTAGCAGTACTCTTCAACAACGAATAGCTTAAAGGCTGGTAGAGTGAAGGAATATCTCTAAGAGAGCCAGGTATAAGATCTTTTGATCCAAAATTCCTAAGCATTGGTTCTATGTCACATCGCAGAATATCTTTTTCCGAGACTCCTAAAAATTCAATTGAAGCTTTAAGAATATCGTCCTGTTGTTCAAAATATCTGTTAGCACGAATAAGTAATTTTACATTATCATGACTTAATGCTTCTAATGTTAACTTAGAAACGACAGTAGAGTCCATATATCCAGAAAACAGAACTAGTACCCCTTCAACTCCTCGTTCTTCTTTGGAGGTTTCAATAAAATGAATAATTCTTTTTGAAATCTTCTCTACATTTTTACTGATATCAAGTTCTTGCAAGATGCAACACCATAAAATAAGATTTCATATATTAATAATAATTGTAAATGATTCCTAGAATTAAAACAGTTCATTTCTACTTAGTTTTGTCGTAATGTGAGTTAAGAAAAGTGACATTTTTTAAAAAAAACTACTATTTAAATAAAAGTTTCATTTTTTTTTAAGAATATGGTTAATGGTTAAAGATATTTTATTAAGTATTCGAATTTCAATATACTTGAATACTCATTATTTCTGTGTTTTAAATTCCAGATAAGTAGAAATTGTTAGCTATCACCCCTTAAATAGTGTGATTAATGAGTAAATGATATATCAAAAGTTGTACGAAAGAAAATTTTGCTTTTTCTTAGATTTAGACTGTTTTCATACATAAATTACTCATCAGAAAGAATTGAATATATAATTCGATATCGTATAATTGATAGTGTTTGACCATTTATAAGCGTCTTTTTTTTTGTTTTTCAGATAAAAGGATGATTATGTTTCGTGTCCTTCGATATTTTAAATCCTCGGCTTCAAAAGGTTTTAGATGAACTCGGTCTCTCACCAACTCCTGGCCAAATGGAATATCTTGAAGCTATCATCGCTCAGGATGACGTTTTAGTTGTTGCGAGTACTGGATCGGGAAAAACCTTCGGTACTATGATCGCTTGTTTCCATCGAATTCTTACTGAAAAATCATTACCACTTGGTACCATCGTAATCACTCCTTTAAAAGCCCTAAATCGAGATATTTTTCGTCGAGTATTGCCATCATTGGGAGAAAAACTGGGAGTATCTATAGCTGTACGTCATGGAGACACTACAAGCGCAGAAAGAAGAAGACAAACCAAAAATCCTCCACAAATTTTAATCATGACTCCTGAATTGTTTCAAGCATTATTACCTGCGAAAATTCTTGGACGAAAACATCTTAAAAATGTTCAAACAGTAGTTATTGATGAAATCCATGAATTAGTTGAAACTAAAAGAGGAGTTCAACTTTCCCTTGCCCTGGAACGTCTTTCAATTCGAACAGAAAGAAGAATCCAGAGAATAGGCCTTTCAGCAACTCTGGGGAATCCTGAAAGGGTACTGGATTTTCTTGCACAAAATAGTACTAATCGTAAGATTGTTGAAATTCCATCTTTAAAACAGTTACAACTTACAGTTGAATTCCCAACAAAGTTATCTCCAACTCTTCATGAATTCACAAAAACACTACAAACCACTGAAGAAGCAGCAGCACGATTTTTTAGAATTGTTGAAATTATAAAAAGAGAATCAGGAACAGTGTTACTTTTTACTAATACACGCCAGCAAGCAGAGATTCTTGGATATCGATTCAATCGTTATAATGAAAATGTTGAAAAGGAGGATCGAATCAACTTCGAGGTCCATCATTCAAGCCTCTCAGCTCAATATCGATTAAAAGCGGAGACAGAAGTAAGAGAAGGAAACTTAGAACTAATTATTGCTACCTCTTCCCTTGAACTGGGAATTGATATCGGAGCAGTTAATTTAGTAATTCAATATATGAGTCCTAGAAGAATAGAGACTCTAATTCAAAGAGTAGGAAGAGCAGGACATGGTTTAGATCGTACAAGTCGAGGAATAATTATTACGGAGACTCCACGAGACCTTTTAGAATCATATACAATCCAACAATGTGTTTGGAAGGAGATAGTTGAACCAACTAATTTACATCCTTATGCGTTAGATATTCTCTTTCATAGTATTATAGGAATTTTATTAGACTTTGGCGAAACAAAAATAAATACTATAATGAAAATAATTAGAAATACATTTGCATTTAATGAGTTCTCTTCTCAAGATCTATTACCGCTATTAAATTTTGGTCGAGAGAATAACTTCTTTTATATAAATAAGGATCCAGACACAGGAATTATCTCTTTAAAAGCTAAACGAAAAGCCTATCAATATTATTATACAAACCTGAGTAGCATTCCAACTAAAAAAAATTATGTGGTTATTGATATAGGAAGACAAAGTAGGGTCGGACACTTAGACGAAGCTTTTGTATCAACTAGAGGGGAGAAAGGGGCAATTTTTATTCTAAATGGCCTTCCGTGGGAATTTTTAGCTCAAAAAGAAGATCGAATTGAGGTTCGACAGGTAAAAGGATTAACAGAAGCAGCAATACCTACATGGGAAGGAGAGTTAATTCCAGTTTCTCAGATGGTTACGGAATCAGCAAAAAGATTTTTTGAATATAATTCCCTTAATGAGATGAAACCATCTCCGATAAAAAGGGAATTACTCAAGATTATCGAAGACCATAAAAAATTAGGAATTGTCCCTACAAAGAATAAGATTTTGGTTGAAACAGCAGGAAGGCAATTAGTGATTCATAGTTTCCTAGGGTCAAAAGGTAATGAAACTCTAGCATTACTAGTTTCTTCTATTATTGGCGCAAAACAAGGACATTCTGTAGAATTTCGATCTGATCCTTATTCGATTTTTCTTTCTTTACCACGGCCCGCAGATTTGAAACAAATTCTCGATTCAATTGAAGCGGAACACATTCCCCCCCTATTGAAACATAGAATTGGTAACAGCGACTTATTCGCATGGCGTATTCGTCAGGTAGCTAAGCGATTTGGAGCTATTTCTGAAGATGCAGAAAGTTCGCCAATGATGACAAGGTTAATAGTCTCACGTTATCAGGATACGATCATTGGGGAAGAGACTATTAATGAAATCCTTTTTGAAAAAATGGACGTTGACGCCGTAGTTGAATTCTTCAATCAACTCCACAAGGGAATAATAACCATTGAAGAAATCCCTGTCAAGCGATTTGAAACACCGCTTTCATTTGCAGCAACCCAGCCAATCTCTTTGAATGTTCTAAAAATTAGACCTTCACACATTATTCTTGAGAAGGTGGAGAAAAGAATCAGAAATACTTGGATTAGATTAGTATGTATGCGACCTGATTGCAAATTCGAGAAAGTGCAGCGCGTAGAAAGTTTAAAGGAAGACATTCAGTGTCCTAAATGTAGCTCTCGCTTTATAGCGGTCACTCATCAAAATAAAACAGGAATTAAAGGATTATTAAAGAAATCTATCACAAACAATAAAAAATTATCCCGAGAGGAGAAAAAAACACTGAATACTGCAAAGAAGTCGGCCGATTTAATATTATCTTTTGGAAAGAAAGCTGCTTTCGTTTTAGCGGGACGAGGTATTGGTCCAACTACTGCGGTCAGAATTCTCAGAGCACCTCAGAAAGATTCGGAAGATCTTTTGGCATTAATATACAAACACGAAGCAGATTTTGCACGTACCCGCGAATACTGGGATTGAGAAGGATACTGATTACAGTTCAATTAGAGATCTTCTAAATAACCTAAATCAACACCATTTGTTAAGAAAATCCTAAGTTTCGGATGGTGGATTAAATTCCATAATACAGAAAAGGACTTATATCTTGCTGTTTTCTTTCTGGATTCATTAAGAATGAAACCACTTAGAAATTTATTATAGGCTGGGAGGATAGTGATTGGAATTTGTTCCATTAATCCAATTCTCTCTAATTCTAAATTAAAAAGCTTAAACACTTCCTCCCTCGAAATTGTTAATTTAGCAAAAACAGGAAACTTATGACCAATCTTTAGCTCATCAATGAGTTCAATTGCAGGGTGAACATGTCCCAACATTATTTCGGAAGACAATAAAACACTTTCATTAGGTTTCATATGTCCGTGAAAGACCCCTAGTTGGCCATGTATTAATGCTTCTTTTTGTGGAAATATCTCAACTTTTTCCATTAAAGGTTGTACAAAGGAGGTATCTTGATTCCCTCGTATAAGTGTAATTTTCAACCCGTCAATCCCAACAATCTGCTCCATAAAATAATGTAGTGCTTTTTCTCTCAACCATTTATTGGAGACCCAAGGTTCATCTTTTTTCCTCATACTCCTAAAATGAACGAAGCTGTGTTCTAGATCCCCCAATATTATTAAATGATTGGGAAGAGTTACTTCAAGATCTTCTCTTAATTGATTGATGATCTTAAACGACCAACCAGGTTCCCTTACATTCAACCCTTTACTAAACCATTCTGCTTCAAAACCTAAGTGGAGATCAGAAATCAGCAGTATTCTTGAATTATTGTACTTTCGCAATAGATAGCGTCTATCAATTGATTTTAAGTCTTCCATGGTACATCAGGTGTAAAATCTTATTTTCTTTTTACCATTCTTCTTACTATTACGTTTTTATCGGCTAATGATTTCAATACATGCTCAAAATTCTCATTTGGGGCTAAAGTGTGATCCAAAAACATACCTGTTCGTCCAATTTGGTCTCTTCTGTCAAGTACACGAATTCTTTCTTCGATTATTCTTTGAGAGATAGATAATATTCGGATTGCTTTACTTTTATACTTAATAATCGAAGAAAGCCAATAACCTTCTTCCTCTGGCTCAATGAGTAACAATTGTTTCGTAACACCAGCTACTCTTCGATCCATTTTAAGATCATCAGAATAGAGTAAACCAGAGAAACGGAAAAATTCATCTTCTCTCTCATTAGGAATGGTTAGAGGGAAACTAATAGTGATTTCATCATGTGTTGATAATATTCCTCGAATAGTAGAGTTCGGTGTACCCATTATAATCCGGCGATCAATGAATTGAAGGTCATCGATGAGATCTAATTTAAAGGATGGGATTTGAATAGGAATATGAATATCAATATCTGATGTATCATTAATATCACCTCTCGCTACAGATCCGTGTACAAACCCTTTGATCTTGGTTTGTTCCAAAATATCCAAAATATGAATCGCATGTTTCCGAAATTTTTTAAGAAGACTCCATTCATCTTCAGTATAACGATGAAACTCACGACCAGTATGTCTTACAATTTTTTCTCGAGGCATCGATCCTTGTTTTCTCTTTCAAGCCTATTTTAAATCCATTGCCAAATTCAATGAGTATTAATAAACAAATGATTTCTATTCGAAATTGATCAACCTTGAGGTATATTGTTGGGGATTTTATTGTCAGTCGAGGCTATTCAACTAGAAAAGGTCTACAAACGATTATCAGCGGAGCAAACATCATTTACTTCGCGATTACGGGCATTCATCAAACGTGACTATCAAAAAGTTAAGGCTCTCGATGACGTGTCATTCAGGGTTGAACCAGGCGAGAAAGTAACAATTCTCGGGCCTAATGGGGCTGGAAAAAGTACCATTATTAAGATTTTAACAGGAATCATACAATCAGATAAAGGAAAAGCAACTATTAATGGCTTTAATCCTCAAAAGGAACGTTATGACGCTGCTTATCAGTTTGGAGTTGTTTTTGGACATAGATCTCTGTTATGGCGACATATCCCTGTCTTGGAATCATTGCGGTTATATCGCGACGTTTATGATTTGAATAAGGAAATCTTTGAAAAACGATTAACGGAATTCATAAGTGTCTTAGAAATTAAGCCTTTCCTTCATCGTCAACCCAGGCGATTATCATTAGGGGAACGTATGCGATGTGAGCTAGCTGCTTCATTAATCCATAATCCTTCAATTGTTTTTCTTGATGAACCAACTATTGGGTTGGATATTGTTGCTGCACGACGCATTCGGGAATTCATAAACGAACGTAATGAACTTGATGGCACAACAGTCATTTTATGTTCCCATAATGTAAAAGATATCGAACAAATATGTACTCGAGCTATTCTTCTATTAAAAGGCAAAATCTACTTTGACGGACCAACAAAAGAATTGGCAACTGTATTAAGAAAAGAAAAACAGTTAGTATTCACATTCCGAACTCATGAAAAGCCAGTTTCGACCTTAGTCCATTTTCTTCAGAAATTATCAACCAAAGATAATATCAAAATTACTAACCAAGATGGAGGATCAATCGATATTCTCAATGGTGATGATAATTCGATAAGAATTGAATACAACACTGACGCAATTGATCTTGATTTCCTCATTCAGAATCTATTGCAGCTTGTGGATCGAGTTCTTGACATTCAGATCTCTGATGCTGATCTTGAGGATGTTATTGAAGAGCTCTATACAAATGGAGCAAAAGGAGGTGAGCTACCATCCTGAAAATCTTCCGAATTCAGACTCGGTTCATAATCATGTCTTATAAACTAATTTACCAATTCCCTTCAATTCTTGTTGGAGGATTCCTTGAGGCGACGGTGACAATTCTGTCATTTTTCATTTTTTGGCAAGTTGTACTTGTTGACCAGTCTTTTGAAGGTTGGTTACTCCCAGATATTCTCATATTTTCTGCCATAGGATACTTCTGCTGGGGGATTGCTTCATTTTTCTTTACGGGAGTCTGGGCTATGCCACAGAAGATAATTGAGGGAGAAATTGAACGCTGGCTTTGTCGACCCTTACGCCATCCTCTCTTAGGAATTTTATTTGAGGAAGTTTGGGTTGGTGGAGGGGCGTTTCTTGGTACATCTACAATTTTATTAATTGTTGTTAGTCTTCTATATAGAATTCAATATTCGTTATTTAACATTCTGATTGCTTTCACAATTCTACTTTTTGGAATGACATGCCTTTACTTATTATATGGTACAATTTCTTCTCTCGCAGGGTTCCTCATTGGACGTGCAGAGTTTATCCAACAAGCTTTTGACTCATTGGAGGATAATTTTTCACGAATCCCTGCGACAACACTTCCAGGGGGGATTAGAAATATCTTGATTTTTGGATACCCTGTAGCTTTCATCAGTGCTTTCCCCGCAGTGGTATTATTAGAACACATAGATATCATATCAGCGCTTGGTATATTGATATTCCAGATTCCACTTACCATTTTTTGGTTAATTGCTTTTTTAATGGTTTGGAGATTTGGAAGACACCGTTACGAGAGTGCATCAAATTAATGGAGTTAATATATGATGTTTCATTTTAGAAAATACAGAGGCATAATGAGAACTACCTTTGTTGACATAAAAGCTTATATGGGTGAATTTATAGGAGTTTTGATCTGGACTCCAGTTCATTTTCTTTTATTATTCTTCATATGGACAATTCTTTATCAAAATCCTCAAGCAGAATCTAATTTTGGTTATTCTCTATCTGCAATCTTAGGATACTCTTTAATTTCCACATTAATCTCAGAAGCCTTGTTTCTATATAGAGTTGCATGGCGTTTGCAAAACGATAATCTAAATGGGACTTTGACCATATATCTTTGCCGTCCAATTGATTATTTAGCATTTACTCTAGCAGAGACAATTCCATTTTCATTAATCAGTTTTGGCCTTTCCTTACCTGCTGTTATTCTGTTGATTGAGGTTATGAAGGTTCCAATTGAGTTAAATTGGATTATTCTCATTGGTTTCATATTTAGCCTAATTGTGAGCTACATATTGAGCTTTTTCTGTTTTATTCTCGTTGGCATGTCCACTTTCTATATAAGATACATTTGGCCAATTCGTGCCCTCTTTTTAGCAGTAATGCAAGTATTTGGAGGAGAATTACTCCCTATTGATATTCTTCCACCTGTTGTACGCGATATAGCCTTTATTCTCCCTTTTCACCTTATGAATTTCACCCCATCTCAATTGTTATTAGGACGATTAACTCTCTTGGAACTTTTGGTGTCCATTATTTATGGTATTTTGTGGATAGGAATCCTAGGTTTATTAACAAGGGTGTTATGGAACCGTTCAATTATTAAATTTGAATCAGCTGGAGGATAACTTGTAGATATTAGTTGGATTAAATTGATTCAATGTTAGAGAAATGAGGAGCAATAAAGAAAGAATAGTGTCTTAATACTTAGGAATGAATTTGTTCTGTTACCAACCTGACACAATCTTCTTGTTATAATGAATATCTAAAGTACGAGTATCAAAATCTATTTGATAGTCGAGTTCAGATCCAAAAGATGATTGAAGTTTTGGAATCTCGGCAATGCATGCTTTACAAATATCTAGAGAAGAAAGAAATTGGATCAGGCAGGATAACTCTTCTTGCTCGACATTTTCAGAAGTAAAATTTCTAACGCGATAATTCTGAATTATCATTGTTTGATTTGGGTGTGACAACTTAAATCCCTAGCTTTTCTTATTGCTAGATCAGTTAAGTTCTAAAATAGGGATATTATCAAGATATTATTATTTTAGATTCAAATATGGATAGACAATATTTCAAAAGAAGTTATATAATTTCGAGAGAATCGGATTCAATACCAATCATTTCTTGAATCATCTCTTGATAGTTATCAAACATACCAGGGCCAAGCTTAATTGCATAAAATACTTCAGCTAATTCTACATCACCCTCAGATAGATTGGCAAGCGCCTGTGATGCCATCCTCAACATTGTATCAGCACCATCACGAAGTTGGGCCTTCTCTTCATTCGTTAAGTTTGCAGGATCTGCTCCTTGTACAAATAAATCTGCCATCATTTCTACCTGCGATTGATGACAAAATATGGCATTAATTTTTGTATCTATAGTAGTAGTAATGTCTACTAGCCGATTAGGTCTATGCTCAATTGGAGCCATGTACCATAATTCTTTCGGTTGATAGGGAGTTACTCCCATTTTAATGTGTTCAGGATACATCATTGGAAAACAAGAGAATGCGGCTGCTTCAGAGGTGATCCGTCCCATTTCGATGTGGTCTGGATGTATCTGGTACTTCTTCCAAGGATCAAAGGTTATAACTCTATCAGGTTTAAGCTTTCGAATCCAATATATCATTCGCTCTTTTAACTCATTTACATGATCACGAAGGAAACCATCAGGAAAATCTAAGAAAATTGGCTTTTCTCCACCTATAGTTTTCATGGCATTCGTTAATTCGGTCTTTCGAATTTTTGCTAATTCTTCAGGAGTGATATTTGTTACTTTTGCACCTAAATTACCGTTAGTGGCGCAAATAGCGAAGATCTGATGACCTTCTGCAACCCATTTAGCCAGTGTACCTCCTGCTAAAAATTCTCCATCATCAGGATGGGCATAAGCAACGAGATTTATTATTCTTTTATCCAATTTGTCCTACATCTCCAAATATATAAAAAATAAAAGTTTAAACGAGAGTAATAGTGATATCGAAATACGTGAGTTTGGAACGCAATCAAAAATTTATTGGTTTTGTGTTGAAAAGGGAGGATTCAAAAGTAGACATCTGTGGCATATTTGAATTTTGGCCCCAGAAAGGTATGTGTTGCGCAAAGATGGATTGAAAACTCCTAATCAATTTAAATACATGCTCGTTAATCTTAGGATTACCAACTATCAGCTGAACGCCATTTTGTATGAATGCTTCTGCCCTGTCTTGGATATTTTGAGAAGTAAGGACAAACTTATGAAAACTAAATTGAAATATAGCCCGAATTTCAGGAATTGATTCATTCCAAAGCTCTTTATTCATAGGAGGAGTAAAAAAAGCGTAAACATTTTCCTTTAATGCTTGCTGAGTTTCGTTCTGTTGAATTAAATATCCTAAAAGTGATTACTCGAATGACCCGCAACAATACAAAAGAGTAAACTTGGATATTGTCTTGACGAGTAGATATAATTTTCAAGGAGAAATTTTCGCTGGAAATGAAACTCACACCCACGAACTGCAACCATGAAAACTAAATAATGACGTATTTGCTCTAAGATTGCCCCCAATTGTTTTGGATGAAGAAGTTGTTTTACTCCTTCATACTCAAGGAATACAAAATTATGATATTGATCAGCATAGATCAAAGCTTCTAAAAAATCTTGTGTTGTATTGAAATTAGTACGCTTAAGGGCAATACCAGTAAAACATACCTTAGAATCAGTTAGGAATGTAATCCCACACTTCTATTAACTTCAAGAATGAATAAGTAGGGAAACTTGATAAGCACCTAAATTTTCATTAAGTTTAAAAGGAAAATTATTCTTTGAACATAAGAGTCCTAAAGGATTTTGAAGGAAAAATAAAAAAACAGGTTTAGGTATATTTTTTATGGTAGACAATGCAAAAAGAAGATTTAGTAAAACAGAAGGAAATTTACCCTCTGAAATAAATATTTCTAAAGGAATCTTCACAATTCTTAGCTTTCTTGCGGTTCTTGCTTCTGTTTGCGGTTTTTTTATTTCTTTTAGTATTATTGTAGTCTCAGATGTTAACACAATTATTACATTCCCTCATGGTTTTATTTTAGGAATATTACTCCTATTTGGAGGAATAACCTTATTAATAGGATTACTTATTCTGGACCAAGAATCAAAAAAAACAAAAAGGATTGTATCCTCTAATACAACTCAATCAGAACAAAATCATCAACTTTGATATCCTCCATTTGTCTCCTAATATAGAACATTAAAAAACTCAAAAACCTGAACCATGATTATTTTGGTATTATTTCAGAAAATATCGCTGAATGATCTTATTATGGGAGATTTCCATTAACCAATGTAAGCATTAGATGCCATTAGGTCGGCATTTTTAAAGGAATGCGAGAATGATTATTTAGGAGCCGAATTCAGTGGAAGCTTACTATGACAAACCTGGACAAGTTATTCAGGTTATTGAAGCATTGGCAGACCCTACACGGCGGAGGATGTTGCTCCTTATGTACAGAAATCCTACAGGTCTTACAGCATCGAATTTAGCAGATATGCTGCGAAAAAAAATACCAACGATTCTTCATCATCTTAAAAGCCTCGAAGAGCTAGATCTAGCGTACTTTGACATGCAAAAAATTGGGGGACAACGAGAAGTAAAACATTGGAAAGTAAAACATAAATCGTTTGTCATAAACATAGACATGGATAGTATCGCTTTACCGGAAGATTACATAATTGCTCTATTTGAAGATGAGAAAAAAAGGGGAGGACTAATAACAGAAGATTTTGGAAAAACTCTAGAACCAGAAGAGATCAAAGACAGGCTTCACGCCAAATTTCCTGATATCTCAGATCGTCAGGTAGAGATAATCAAGGCACAGTTGAGTCGAAAACGAGACTTAGAACATTATCTTCAGCAATGGATTTATGGTGAATTTGTGAACTCGGCTGGAGCCTTACAACTAAATTTTTTTGAATTCGGCCAACATTTCGCATTAGATGAAAACTTAAGACGATTATTTGAAAAATTGATGGAATCGCCAAATTTTAGCTATGCTTATACTCCTCAAGAGAATGGTCAAGTTATTCCTCGGATGGTTCTTCGACCTGAATACCTAGAGTCGTATAAAGATTCAAGAATCTAATCTTTTCATCTCAGCTATCCATTCTAACATTTCTTGATGTAATTTAGGGAGAGCAACAACTAACTGATCAAAGACTTGGTCAGATGGATGGATTGGTTTTCCTTCAAGATTAGTAAATTTAAATCCAAGTCTATCGAGGATAATTGCTGCAGCGGCAATATCCCAATACTGTCCCTTCTTCCCAGCTCCCCAAAACAATCCTCCATCAAGTGTACCTTGAGCAATTAACATTAGGTGTTGTGAGATCCCACCACCAAGCCGATAAGCCCTTCCAATCCGTCCTGTTAGATCAGCTATTGCCATTTCCTTTTGAAGGGGAAGAGAAAGACGATTCGAGAAATCTATTAGAAGACGAGCTTTTTTTATAGGACAGGTACGAGGTTGACTGAGAGAATTACCATTTAAACGCACTCCACTCCCTCTTGCAGCAGAATAGAGCATATCTGTAAACGGATTATAAACCACTCCCGCTAATACCCCTGATTTATCCCAAGCAGCTACAGACATACTAACAAAAGCGAAATTTCCTCTTAGAAACGCTTTTGTACCATCTAAGGGGTCGATGAACCATATTATGTTGTCTGGGAATGTTTCGAGGTCAATTTGTGATTCTTCAGCCTGAATTAAGTGATCAGGAAAGTGCATCAATATATGGTTCTTTATTAATCGCTCTGATTCCATATCAAAACTTGTAACAACATCACTTTTACCTTTTCGAAAAATCTGAAGTCCTTCAAATGACAATAATCGCAGAAATGATCCAGCCATTTTAACAGCCTGTTCTGCTACCGTTTGAAGATGATCGACTTTCATATTTATTACCTCATTTCTCTAATTTTGCTAATTCAAAACTTACTTGTGCACTTAAACCATCTAACAGGGGCATTACATCACCGACAGCGCCAGGCATGGCAGCAGCTACCATAAAAATATCTTTTGCTACAGGAGCAACATAGCATTCCTTCTTTGGAGTACGAAAGATCAAGATATTGATTTCTTCTTCAGTTCGAGCGTTAAAGGAGGATTTTAATTCTTCGAATGCAACAAGTCCCAAGATATTAATTGACTCCATCTCAGATGGATCGCAGGTTGTTGTAGAATATAATTCGAGACCCTCATCAGTAATAATGGAGATACAGAGAGGAATATCTACATATTTACTGTCAAAGACTTTTTCAACTACTTTTATAGTTCTTTTGGCACTTTCAGACATAAGAATCAGCTCAATAAGGATTTTTGATAAAAAACATGATTAAAATAGCCTCTGTTTTCATTTTGAATGAAATTTATTCTTTTTGGAAGCAATTCTGTCAAGGCTAATTTGACTCCAAGGCGAAAGGTTGTTGATACTTGAAAAATATTTGCTATTTATGAAAGAACTAGCCAATTAGTTATCCTAAAGTTTTTTTGCCCTTTTTTTTAGGGGTAAATGTACAAATACTTTACTTATTTTCGCCAAATAAAGTGATAAATTGTGAAATTTCCTACTTTACCTACTACACCTGATCTCCCAACTCAAGAAGAAGCCATTTTCAACTTTTGGAAAAAAAATAAAATAGAAAAAAAGGTACAGGAAGCTTCAAAGGAGAATCCCCCATATGTTTTTGTCGAAGGGCCACCAACCGCGAACGGACATCCACACATGGGGCATGCACTTACCCGTGCAATCAAAGATGTTTTTCTTCGATATAAAACTATGACAGGTCACTTTGTTACTCCCCGTATCGGTGGTTGGGATTGTCATGGGTTGCCAGTCGAAATTGAAGTTGAGAAAGAATTAGGATTAGAAGGAAAAGAGGATATTGAAGAATATGGAATTGAAAACTTTAATGCACGATGTCGTGAATCAGTCCTAAGATATGTCAATGAATGGGAAGAAATGTCCGAAAGAATCGGATTTCATCTGGATATGCCACGATCGTATATTACTATGTCCGAAGAATACATTGAGTCTGTATGGTGGTCATTAAAGCAGATTTATGAGAAAAAGCTTTTATTCAAAGGATATAAGGTCATTCCATATTGCACCAGATGTGGTACACCGATTTCGTCACATGAAGTCGCTCAAGGATACCAAGAAGTCCAAGATCCAAGTATTTACATAAAATTCAAGATTAAAGAAAAGGGAGAAAGAAAGCGGTTCTTTTTGGCTTGGACAACAACTCCTTGGACCCTTCTATCTAATTTAGTTCTGGCAATAGACAAAAATGCTACTTATATTGAAGTAGAACATGATAATGAGTCCTTAATCTTAGCTAAAAAATTGTTATCTCCAGTTTTTCCAGAAGGAAAACCAATCATCCGAGAATTTAAAGGAAAAGAGCTTATTGGAATGGAATATGAACCCCTCTTCTCATATACTGGCGACAATGCACAAGGAAGAGCTCACTTTGTTACTGATGCCAACTTTGTTTTAATGGATGAAGGTACAGGTATTGTTCATTGTGCCCCTGCTTTTGGCGTTGAAGATTATGAACTCTGTCAAGAGATTGGGGTCGAGATGTTCAATCCTGTCCTAGAGAATGGCACATTTGTTAAAGACATGCCCGATTTTGGAGGAATGCATGTTAAAGAAGCGGATCCACTTATCATGGAGCAATTACGAAAGGAAAAAAAGCTCTTACGCGAGAAAACCATAACACATACTTATCCGTTTTGCTGGAGATGTGATTCTCCGTTACTTTATTATGCTATGGAATCATGGTTCATCGGGATGAGCCAATTACGGGAACGGATCCAAGAATTAAATCAACAGATACGTTGGATGCCAAAACATCTAAAGAATGGACGATTTGGTAATTTTCTTGATGAGCTAAAAGACTGGGCACTCTCCCGATCTCGTTATTGGGGAACTCCTCTTCCCATTTGGACTTGTGAAAAAGGACATGAATTTGTAATAGGTAGTCGTGAAGAACTCAATAAATTGACTGAGGGAGGGTTACCAAAGGGTTTTTCTCTTCATAAACCCTATGTTGATCAGATTAATGTTAAATGTCCTTCCTGTAATGCTAACTCTATTAGAGAAGAATATGTCATTGATTGTTGGTATGATTCTGGAGCAGCTCCTTTTGCTCAATGGCATTATCCTTTTGAAAATAAAGAAGAATTTAAAAGGCACTTCCCAGTTGATTTCATCACTGAGGCTATAGACCAGACACGGGGGTGGTTCTATTCACTTCATGCCATTTCTACAGTTGTATTTGATAATATTTCGTTTAAAACATGTCTAACAATGGGGCATACCCAAGATGAGGAGGGAAAAAAGATGTCCAAATCAAAAGGTAATGTAATTGCTCCTAAAGATGTTTTTGAGAAGTTTGGAGCTGATCCCGCCCGCTGGATGCTATTCAGTACTCCTACATGGAATGATGTCCGTTTCGGCCTTAATTTGGTTGAGGAAAGTATGAAAGAATTTATTCTCCCATTGTGGAACGTATTATTATTCTTTGTAACGTATGCCAACTTAGATGAATATTCCTCAAATGATCAGAAATATCTGATCTCTCCAGAAAATCGTCCAATCTTAGACCAATGGATTCTTTCCCGTTATAATAGTGTACTCAAAGAAGTACACCAGGGATTTGAAGATTTAACAATTCACCAAGTCCTCAAATCGCTTCAAACATTTCTTAATAGTGATCTTTCTAATTTATGGATTAGACAATCTCGTCGCAGGTTTTGGGAAAAGGAATTGAGTATTTCCAAAAAATCCGCCTATTCTACTCTTTATGAAATTCTTCATTCACTGTCTAAGATCCTTGCACCGATTTTACCTTTTCTAAGCGAAAAAATGTATCAAGTTCTAGTTAAAGGTCAAGGATCAGGATTGGAAAGCGTTCACTTAGAAACCTTACCAGAATCAAATGAGCGTCTTATTAATCCCAAAATTGAGAATTTAATCACAATTACACGAGATGCAATTACTACTGGAAGAGCTATTCGCGCTCAAAAGGGTTTAAAAGCTCGTTGGCCTTTACCCCAAGTTATATTTGTTACTAATGCAGAAGGAAAGGAAGCTCTCGTCACATTAAAAGAACTTATATTACAAGAACTCAATGTTAAGGATATGAGCTTCACAGATGACCCCTTGGAGTTCCAAGAAATAAATTTCTCCCCCAACTTCAAACAACTTGGACCAAAATTTAAAAAGAAGGCCAATCTTATTGCAAACTGGATGAAAAACCAAAAAGGCCAGCTAGCAAAAGAAATTGCTGACAAAATCTCACACGAAGGAAGTTTTAAAATCACCCTTGAGGGAAGGAATTATGAGATTCACAAAGAGGATCTAGAAATCAGAATTACAGAGCGAGAAGGATTTAGTGGCGCTTCTTTTAGTCATGGAGATCTTTTCTTAAATTTGGAATTAACTGAGGATCTGATTCAGGAAGGATTCGTACGGGACTTAATTCGCCGAATCCAATCAATGCGAAAAGACATGGAACTTGAGTATGACGCTGAAATAACTGTAAACTTTTCTGAAACTGACCCAGAAATTATTGAAATCATCAATAATTATTCATCATTCATTCAAGAAGAAGTATTAGCGCAAAAGTTAGAGTTTCATACATCAGAAAAAGGTCTTACCAAGGTGTGGAAAATCCAAGATCCATATGAGAATATAAGAAAAATTACTATTAACATTGAAACGTAACTTTTACAGAATTCTACCAAAAACATATGGATTTTATAATTAACCAATATTTTTTTTCATAACCTGGAGTAATACCAACGTAAGTTACTAATAAATATGAACGTAGGGCATATCTTTGGATTAAATTCCACTAAGATCGCTTACATTCAGAGACGAGAATTTATTAAATCTAAATAAACGGTTCTCTATGAACATTAAACAGGATTGTGAACCATCTGTGGAATCGAATGAATTAAGAACACTTTATCTCCAGTTTTTTAAGGAGAAGAACCACGTTATTATCCCTTCCGCCTCAGTTATGCCTGAAAATGATCCTACAGTTCTCTTTACCACAGCTGGGATGCATCCTTTACAGGTATATCTAATGGGGCAACCCCATCCTGCAGGTAATCGTTTAGTAAACTGCCAAAAATGCATTCGTACTGGAGATATTGAAGATGTGGGTGATCCTAGCCATTTAACATTCTTCGAGATGCTAGGAAACTGGTCCCTTGGAGATTACTTTAAAAAAGAAGCCATTGCAATGAGTTGGGAATTTTTGACAGATCCTAGTTGGTTAGGACTGGATCCCAAGAGAATTTCTGTAACAGTTTTTGAAGGAGACGAAGAGGTTCCTCGTGACGAAGAATCTGCAAAATATTGGCGAGAAGTAGGGATTCCTGATGAACGGATTTATTATTTCTCACGTGAGGATAACTGGTGGGGACCTGCAGGTGAAACAGGTCCTTGTGGTCCTGATACTGAAATGTTCTATGATACAGGTAAGAAGCCCTGTTCTGAATCTTGCAAACCTGGTTGTCACTGTGGAAAATTCTTCGAAATTTGGAACGATGTCTTCATGAGTTACAACAAGAAATCTGATGGGACGTATGAGAAATTAAAACAGCATAATGTAGATACGGGAATGGGAATTGAACGTACAGTCGCAGTTTTAAATGGAATGAAAACTGTTTTCGAGATAGACTCATATGCTCCATTAGTAGAAAGAGTCATGAAGTTGGCGCGAATTAAATCACCACTGAATGCAGAGCAAACACGAGCGGTTCGTATTATTGTTGATCATGTCAGAGCTGCAACCTTTATCTTAGGTGATGACAAGCATCTTCCACCCTCTAATTTAGGAGCTGGTTATGTTCTACGAAGATTAATTAGACGAACTATTCGTCAAGGGAATTTCTTAAAGATTAAACAACAATTTCTACCAATACTCGCCCAAATTGTTATTAATTTACACAAAGAACCTTATCCTGAACTTGAGCGAAATAAAAAGTTTATCCTTAACAATCTTACTCAAGAAGAGCAAAAATTTTCAAAAGCACTTCGCCGAGGCCTACGTAAATTCAATCAGATTTTGAAAGAAAAGGGTACTATTACAGGAGAGGACGCTTTCCTCTTATTTACTTCATTTGGATTCCCTCTTGAAATCACTACAGAACTTGCAGCTGAACAAAACATTTCAATTAATCTTGAGGTTTTTAGCGAGGAATTTGAGCGTCATCGAGATCTTTCCAGGAAAGCCACTGCAGGTACATTTCATAGTGGTCTTGCAGATCATTCTGAAAGGACAACACGTTTACATACCGCAACCCATTTACTCCAACAAGCCCTGAGAGATGTACTAGGGGATCATGTTGAACAAAAAGGTAGTAATATAACTCCTGAGCGAACCCGATTTGATTTCAGTCATTCCAAGACCCTTTCTTCCGATGAGCTAAAAAAAGTAGAGGAGATTGTAAACCAGAAAATTAAAGACGCACTAACAGTAAAAAAGGAGATTATGACTCCTCAAGAGGCAAAAGAACAAGGAGCTATAGGCTTATTTGATGAACGATATGAGGGAAGAGTCTCTGTGTATTCTGTTGGTGATTTCTCAAAAGAAATTTGTACTGGACCCCATGTTAAGAATACACAAGAAATAGGTCATTTTACAATTCAAAAACAGCAAAGTATTGGCGTTGGGTTGATCCGAATCAGAGCAACTGTTAACTAGACATCAGTCGGTTTAATTAATGGAATTCGCCAATCTATATTAGGAGTCCTTATTCCCAACTTAAAAATAAGTGGCCCTCGTCGTTTGTGCTCACTTTGATAAAGCTTTGAATGGACTTTTTTTACATCTGCAATAGGGATTTGAAGATAGTCTGCAACTTCATTCTCAGTTTGAAACCGTTCTAGACCATATAGAATACTATCAAGCTGTTCATATGACATACCAATCTCAGCTTCATCGGTTTGCCCCTCCCACAAACCAGCTGACGGTGGTTTTTTGAGGATATTTTGGGGTATATTCAAATATTCTCCTAGTTGAAATACATGGGTCTTATAGACATCTCCAATAGGTAATAGATCGACAGCAGCATCCCCAAACTTAGTGAAGTATCCTATCATCAACTCACTTTTATTCCCTGCTCCACAGACTAAATAATTGAGTCTATTTGCATAGAAATAAAGGACTGCTTGACGAATCCTGGGTTTAAAATTAGCCCATTCCAACAACAGCTGTTGCTCTTTTTCTTGGATTTCCTCAGAGAAGTTATTGATAATGGTTTGAATGTCAATTATTTTTAATTTAATATTTAAGAGTGAACATAGTGATTTAACATCTTTTAAATCCGACATTGGCGTTGCATCACTTGGTAAAAACAAAGCATAAACACTTTTGGGATTTAAAGCACGAACAGCAATTGATGCCACTACCGCGGAATCGATACCACCACTTAATCCGATTATTACTCCTTTAGCTCTCGCTTCAACCACACGAGTTTTAATAAAATCTTCTATAAGTTTGATTGTATGAGGTGCTTCAATTGGAGGAATGTTGGTCAATTAGCTCCTCTCCATTATTATAGTTCCTGACTTTCCTTTTCTAATTTTGAAAAAATCCATGGAGGAACATCTCTTAAAGTAGGGACAAAAGGTCTAGAAGCTCGGACATCAGTATCTAATTGAGCTATTCCAAAATCAGGTTGATCATATTTTAGTTTTATTACTTGTTTTCCTGTAACATTTCGAACTTCAGATCCTCCCCAAAAAACTAAATCATCTTGGATCCCTGATTGGTTGACATAAACCATATTGATAGTGTTTTCCATTGCACGAGTGGGTAAGAAGGATTCAAAATATTGTCTTCGTACTCCAGGTGAAGCGGAGATACAAATACTTGTATGAGCGCCTAATAAAGCATGAGCTCGTGTGATTTCTGGACTGAATAGGTCATAACAAATTTGAAGGCCAATTTTTCCCAAAGGACTTTCAACAACATCAATTGTTGTAGCACTTCTAAAATATCTTCTCTCGTTGAAAACAGAGTGATTAGGAATGAAGATTTTCCTCCCCTTGCCTAGGAACCCTTTAGGCCCGAAAAATGCAGCTGAATTGTATAAGACACCAGGAACCGAAATCTCTGGTATACCAGCAATAAGATAACAATTATTTGCTTTAGCAATGTTTTCTAGTTCTTGACTAAGTGTACCTCCAGGCACTTCCTCTGCTAAATTGAATACATCATCATGCATAAGATAACCTGTTACTGCAAGTTCAGGAAAAACTACAATAGTATTTGGATTAGCACTAATTTCTTCTTTTTGACATATTTGTGCAATCTCTTCCAAATTAGAATGCGGGTCTGCTTGACGTGATTGAATTTGAGCAAGAGCAACATTAAATTTCAATTTTATCACTATTTATTAATTTTTATTTGGAAAAATATCATTAAGCTAAGTATACACAGTTTTTCTTAAATAATCACGTAATTTCCTATACCCAATCAAGTTAAAGTCATATTCTTCAATGCTTTCCTTGATACGTTCATCAGTAAATGCAATGTAATCTTGATTACGCCATACCGCTGAATCAGGGGTGATTGATTTTAGTTCAGAGCTCATTTTCGCGGGATGGAATAGTATATGTGTCAATCCTGGTTTAATTTCAGCCATTCTATTATGATAATATTCAACTTTGTCTAGTTGTTCCCCACCTGTATCTATAATAATTTGGTCAATTAGTATGGTTCCGTTTGCTTCTAATTGAGGAAGAAGTTCCATATACAAATCAGCATATTCAGCAAAACCCAATTCAATAATCTCTTCTCGTGATAAGCGTGGTAAAAAGGACGGAATTTGAAATTCTGAGGCAAGTTCTAAATAGGATTCAATGAATTTAGGATCCAGAACTGTTCCCATATGAGTATCAATGTGGGTGACATCAACTCCATGTGCTAAAGCGTATTGAACTTGGGTCTTCATTTCTATTTTCGCAGCTTCTGGAGTAACATGAGTAATAGCTTCTGCTGTAGTCCGCCATAAACACCCTTCATTATCTAATAACCCTGATTCCATATCAATTGAGCTCAATGCTCGCCATCGATAAAGATCGTATTCACAAGTTAGAGTAAGATGAACTCCTACATCATATTGAGGATTCTTTTGACAAATAGATGCTGTTTCCAAAAACCATGGTGATGGAACGATTACAGAACCGCATGTGGCGACTCCAAAGTCCAAACACTCAAAAGAAGCTACATTAGATGAGTGTGAGAACCCCATGTCATCTATATGAATGATTACTACTTTATCGGTTGGTGAAAATCCTAGTTTTTTAATGAAAGACTTGTCGTTCAAATATATTCACCTATTATCCTGATATAAATTTATATATCTGTTTATTCACAGCTAGGGGTTTCTCCTCAAATACATAATGTCCTGCTTCAGGGATTACAGCAAGTTGAGAATTCTTTATATTTTCATGTAAAAAGGTTGAGTACTTCACTGGTGTCATCTGATCATCTTGACCCACTAAAATTAACGTTTGATTAGTAATGTTTTGCAACTTTGAACGAGTATCAAAAAGATTACATATTTTAAAATCCTGATAAAAGATTGTTGCTCCATTTCCTCTCAGAATTCTTTCATTTTCATTTTTTATTTTAAAACTTGTATTTCGATGAAACGCTACTTTTCCTAATAATTCTAAAAATTGGTTAAAATCAGTTTCTATTGCCTCAAAAAATACTGGATTTACTTTCAACTTTGCTCCTGTACCAATCAATATTAATTTGTTTACTATTAAATCAGGGTTTTGCAAAACACATTCAAGGGCAATAGCTCCACCCATAGAATGACCGACTAATGAAACGTCCTCAATCTTTCGATCAATTACAAAATCATAAACTGTTTTAACATAGTTGTCCAGAGTCACCGATTTAAGATGATAACTTTGCCCATGGCTTGGAAGACTTAAAGTAATAACTCCCCAACCGTATTTTTGGAAAAAACCCCTCTGTTTTTCCCATTGAGTTTTATCTCCACCAGCTCCATGAATAAAAATTAAATTTGGAGCATTAGATTTTGTTTGAGGTAAATGATCAAAATCTATTTCACAGGACATCTTTGAATCATCCAAACACTATTTATTTGTCAAAATTTTGGGCCTTTTCTCGTCCTTTCCAAGGTGAGTAATTCCAATTGGTTGATCGCTTCTCTAAAAAAGCATTTAATCCTTCTCTCCCTTCATCAGATGTCCTGATTTCAGCAATTTGATTAATACAATATTTTCTTAATTCCTGAAATTCCATATCACGATTTTTTGTTATAAGTAACTTTATCTGCGCCATTGCGGCAGGACTGCTTGTTAATAGTTGATCTAGTATATTTGCAAGCTTTGTTTCCAAGTCAGGAATATCAGCAGCTAGTTCATGAATTAAACCGATTTCATAAGCTTTGATGGCATTAAATCGCTCGCCACTAAGAAAGAATCTAGTAGCGTTTGAAAAACCAATTTTTAGAATGACATACGGACTTATGACTGCTGGTAAAATTCCAAGATTAACCTCGGAAAACGCCATCTTTGCTGTTTTCACTGCTATTACAATATCACATACAGAGATCAATCCTATACCACCTCCAAAGGCAGCTCCATTTATTCGTCCAATAACAGGTTTTGGAGTAAGATAGATCGTATTAAACAACTGTTCTAAGCGAAAAGCATCTTCATAATTCTCTTCATAGCTGAATTCTTTACTCGATTGCATATATTTGATGTCTGCGCCAGCAGAAAAAGATTTACCCTTACCAGTTAAGACAATCGTCCTGACCGAAGCATCATTCTCCAAATACTTGAATACACTAGTCAATTCTTCAATCATCGTTGAATTGAATGCATTATGGACTTCTGGTCTGTTTAAAGTCACAATTGCGGCATGGTCAATATCTTCTCTAGTAATTGTTTCATAAGATTTCATGATAAACCCTCATTTTTTTGTGGTTACATTCTAAAGACACCAAAACCAGTGTCGGGTATAGGAGCATTCAGTGTTGCAGATATACAAAGAGCTAACACGATTCTTGTGTCAGCAGGATCGATAATGCCATCATCCCATAACCGAGCTGTGGAATAATATGGTGAGCCTTCTTCTGCATATTTGGCAAGAATGGGTTCCATGAGTTTTGTCCTTTCTTCTTGAGAGAATTCTCTTCCTTGAGCTGCATATTGGGCTTCTTTAACTGTCGCTAAAACGTTTGCCGCTTGTTCACCCCCCATTACTGAGATACGAGCATTAGGCCACATAAAAAGAAAACGAGGTGAATAAGCTCGTCCTGCCATCCCATAATTACCTGCTCCGAAACTTCCGCCAATGATAACTGTTATTTTCGGCACTTGAGTATTACTTACAGCCATTACCATTTTAGCTCCATCTTTTGCTATACCTCCTGCCTCAGCATCACTCCCCACCATGAATCCAGTAATATTTTGAAGAAAAATCAAAGGAATTTTTCTCTGAGAACATAGATTGATGAAATGTGTTCCTTTTAATGCACTTTCTGAAAAAAGGACTCCATTATTAGCAAGAATGCCCACTGGATAACCCATAATTCGAGCAAAACCGCAAACCAAAGTTGTGCCGTATAGAGATTTGAATTCATGGAAATTAGATCCATCAACTAGTCGAGCAATGATTTCATGAACATCATATGCTTTTTTGGGATCTTTAGGAAGAATACCATAGATTTCATTCTCAGGATAAAGTGGATTTTCAGGAGGCCGCATATCAAGTCTGGTCTTAGGTGGAAGATTAAGATGTTCAATGATATCGCGAGTCAAACGAAGTGCATGTTCATCATTTAAGGCATAATGATCAGAAACACCAGAAGTGCGACAATGAACGTCTGCTCCTCCTAAATCGTTAGCTGAGATTTCCTCCCCTGTAGCAGCTTTAACCAGAGGTGGTCCACCTAGGAAGATTGTACCAGTATCTTTTACTATGATAGTTTCATCAGACATCGCAGGAACATAGGCCCCACCCGCAGTACAAGAACCCATGACAACACTTATCTGCGGTATCTTCTTTGCTGACATTTGAGCTTGATTATAAAAAATTCGTCCAAAATGTTCTCTATCAGGAAATACCTCATCTTGTAATGGTAAAAAAGCACCGCCAGAATCAACTAAATAAATACATGGCAACCGATTCTGTTCAGCAATTTCCTGAGCCCTTAAATGCTTTTTTACAGTCATAGGATGATAAGTTCCACCTTTAATTGTCGCATCATTCGCTACGAACATCATCTCCCGACCACCAACTAAACCAATCCCCGTGATGATCCCAGCATAAGGACATGCATTATCGTATAAATTATATGCTGCAAGTGGACTTAATTCCATGAATGGCGTATCAGGATCCAGAACCATCTCAATTCGTTTTCGAGCGAGAATTTTATTTCTCTGAAGATGTTTCTCAATAGCTTTAAGATTTCCCGCTCTTACTTGATCACAAATCTCATAATATTCTCTTAACATCTTTTGATAATGATCATAATTTTCCTTAAATTCTTTTGAGTCCACATCAAGTTTACTTTTAATTACTACCATGCGAGAACCATCCGTAAAGGGACATTTAAAAGGGGAAAAAGACCCAATGAAAAGCGTTTCCACTCCCTCTCTTAACAATTATATTAGTTTTATTCTCAAAAAATTATCTTTTATGCTATTTTTTGAGGAACAAATAATCAAACAACTAAAATTTTCTCTTTAATCCTCAGATTTTTGTTCATTTTTTTCCATATCATCGATTTCTGCTTCTATTTCGATTAATGGGACATTTGCTTCGATTTGATCTCCTTCAGGGAAGAATACCTTCGTCACTGTTCCATCAAATGGTGCTGCAATTTTATTCTCCATTTTCATCGCTTCTATTACAATAAGATCTTGCCCTTTTTTCACATGATTTCCAGGTTTAACTAATAGTTTCACTATTCTACCTGGCATTGGACTAGATAAACTCCCTAAATCTGCTTCTGCTTCCTCAAATTCACCAATAGTTTCACTCACTCGCTTTAATTCGTAATCTTCCCCATCTAAATGAATAAATCTGACTTCTCCATCTTTTGCGATAGTACACTTATAGACTATATTTTCCAATGTAAATTGAAACTGGCCTGTTCCTAGAATTTTAGCGTTAACATTAAGTTCTTTCTCCTCCTTATCATCTCCTCTATTAATTATTACAACATAAGAATTGTTCTCATTACGGCGAATTCGAACTTTAAATCGCTGCTTACCATCATCAAAATTAAAAACTTCACTCATGTTTGGGCCTACTTGTCATTCTTGTTAAGTTTCCATGAACCTAACCTATGCCAAGGAGAGTAGGAATCAGAATCATCTAAAAAAGAAGATTTTATGTCTTTTCCTTTATATGGGAGAATTCTCTTAAAAGCTTGCTTCCCTTTCCCCAAAGTCCCACTGATTTTATCTGAAAGTACATCAAGACTTTCCCGCCCCCATGTTCCTATTTTTTGCCAAGGTGAGTGAGGATCAATCCCATTCAATACAGTTGAGGCGTTAATATTATTACCTGTTGCCATAAAAGGTTCGATAACTTCAAAAAGTGCTGCGGCTAATAAAACTTCATTAGGGGTTTCTTTAAGCTCTTTCCACTTATAAAAATGAGCTTCAACAAAGTCTGTATGTGTGTCTCCAGAAAGGAAATCAGGATGATTGAGAACTTCCTTTAAAAAAGGAATATTCGTCTTTACTCCTTGAGCTGCGTAATTACGTAATGCCCAACGCATTTTCTGAATTGCTTCTTCACGATTTTCAGCATGTACAATCAATTTAGAGATCATTGGGTCATAAAAAGTTGAAACCTCCCCTCCTGAAGTAGGAATCCCAAGATCAGTTCGAATATTCACCCCCACAGGAAATTGCATCTGATGAATTTTCCCTGCAGTAGGCATAAACTGTTTTTCTGGATTTTCAGCGTAAATACGGAATTCAAGTGCGTGGCCGCGACCAAGCACCTCCTCTTGTCTTAATGCAATCTCTTGACCAGCAGCGATTTTAATTTGCCATTTCACAAGATCAATACCTGTCGTAGCTTCTGTAATTGCGTGTTCGACTTGTAATCGGGCATTAATTTCCATGAAATAGAAGTTATTATCTTGATCGAGGATGAACTCAACTGAACCTGCGTTTGTATAATTCACAGCACGAGCAGCTGCAACCGCCACTTCTCCCATTTTTTTTCTCAAATCATCATCTAATGCTGTTGAAGGAGTTTCCTCAATTATTTTCTGATGACGTCTTTGAATTGAGCACTCTCGTTCATTTAAATGAAGAATATTTCCGAAATGATCACCTAAAACTTGAAATTCGATATGTCTTATGTGTTCAAGATATTTCTCTAGAAAAACATCACCATTACCGAATGCAGCTCGAGCTTCGCGTCGGGCACTGTCATATAGAGAGGGAAATTCATCCTTGGAGTTGACAATTCGCATACCCCTTCCTCCACCACCAGCTGTTGCTTTAATTAAGAGAGGAAATCCAATTTCCTCAGCTTTCTTCAAGAGGAATTTTTTATTTCGGGAACCGCCGTGATACCCTGGAATGACTGGAATATTAGCCGCTTCCATTGTTTTTTTGGCTTGGATTTTATCACCAACAGCATGGAGGGCTTCAGGAGACGGACCAATCCAGATTAGTCCCGCATCAATGACCTTTTTTGCAAACTCAGCATTTTCAGATAAGAATCCGTACCCTGGATGGATAGCCTCTGATCCACTCTCGACAGCAATTTTAATAATCTTATCCATATTTAAATAACTTTTAGATGGGATGGGATCACCTAATGGATATGCAAAATCTGCCGCGTGAACTTGAACAGCATCCTCATCGACATCGGAGTAGATAGCGACTGTTTCGATTCCCATCTCTTGAGCAGAACCAATAATCCGACTGGCAATCTCTCCTCTATTAGCGATGAGAATCCTATTAAACATAAAAATCCCTACTTTTATTCTTTCAGCTTAGGATTTGTTATTATCCAATATTTTAGTAATAAAAAAATATGAGATATTCCTAAAGCTTTATACATTAACTCTGAATGTTAAAGAATTCCATTAATTTACGCTTAAACTCCATTTTACTCATTGTTTAAAAACTGTTCCTCATTTAACTAGATACCCATATGTATCATATGGGTAAAAGTTGATTTCCTTCTTTTCACTTAACTAAAGTTTTTTTCTCATCATACTAGCCCATTAGGTCTTTCCTTTATTAATATACATATTCCTTGTGATTTCAGATAAATCGACTTATTCAAGTGATTTATTTGACACTGTTGGTCATATATGGGATTATAATATAAGAATTTTATTTTTTCTTTATATTTTTTAGCAAAATCTTGAATTCATCTTTTTTTTACCTGTTGTGTTCAAGAAAATGGGAGTACTTTTTATAAAAGCAAGTTGCTGATGTATTCTTATATTAGTGCGATAAAGCAAAATTGTGTTTATTGGCTTCATTTCCATAATAAAAGGAGAAGGAATTCATAATTGTCAAACCACGATAGCTGAGAGGTTTCTACGATTTCAAGACCAAAACTACTTTTATGAGGTAGCAATGAAATTGAAATGAAGTTCTGCAAAGTAAAAATATAAGAAGGCGTATGATATTAGAGTAAGTGACCAATATGGCGGAAATAGATTTAGGTCTGATTCTAGTTGTTTTACAACAGATTTGTTGGGGTAGCTTAATTTCGGGATTAATAATTTTTTTTCTAACTCTTATCCTTCAAGGAAGCCATCTATTCCAACACGGGCCTGATGTAGATCACGATATAGATCATGATGTTTCTGTAGATCATGGAATCTCCTTAGACAAAGATTTTTCTGTAGATCATGGAGTTTCTTTAGACAAAGATTTCTCTTTGGATCATGATATGGATCTAGATGCTGATATGGATGCTGATATTGATGTTGATCATGATGTAAACATCGGTGTTGATAAATCTGTCAGTTTAGATGATCATGGGGTTGATACTCCTGCTCCTTTAATGCTCTTGCTAGGTACGTTCATGATTACCTTTGGGGGATCAGGTACAGTTCTAATAGAAGCTGCTATTCATCCCTTAATTCTAATTTTAGCCATTTTTAGCTTACCTTTTATTACGACTTATGGGGTTTCCAAGATTTGGGAGAAAATAGCAATCTCAGAAATCTATGAGACAGCTCTGGAAACTATAAAAATCGATGATACCGTTCAAACTCTTACTACTGTTGATGAAAAGGGCGGACTTGTAGTGATCGAAACCTCCTCGATTCATGGGCCCGTGAAGATGGCTGCTAAAACGAAATATGGAGCTATTGCCAGAAATATGACTGCATATGTGATTGAAATCCAAGGAAACATACTTATTATTGATGAATGGTCTTCTAAGGAAAGGGAAAAAAAGCCAATTCCTGAAGGAACCATAAAATGGGAGTGAGAAAAATTCTGATTGAATTACAGGTGAAAAATAAATGAAAAAAGAATTATTTTATATGGGTGGTCTGTTTATCGTTTTTATCGTAGTTGCAATGGGTATAATCCTTGCTTTTCCTAAATTAATCCCTTATGTCGGCATCGTGTTTGTTTTCTTATTTTTATTATTTCTTTTCATCATCATATTCTATGTCTCTCGATTTAAGAAGTTTAAGACAAACGAATATGTTATTCATTTCCGACGTGGAAAAGTTAAACGAGCTGGAACGGGCGGAACAGTAATCTTATGGCCTGTTTTCGATGAAGTAGTTGTTATTCCCACTACTGTTCAACAAACCTTATTGGAGGCTCGTGAAAAGGTTGTTTCTTATGAATATCAAGATGTCGCATTGACTGCATTTGTGTATTGGAGAGTAACAAACCCTGAAATCTCTTTTTCCAAGGTAAGTTGGGATCCTCATAGGAGTGATTATATAGAAAAAGCAATAAAGAATGCTACAGAAGCAATCATTCGAACAACATGTGCAAACATGAAAATAGAACAAATTATACGCAATCGTGCTGAAATCATTAAAAATGTTACAACTGAACTTCATGCACTCGCAGGGGATTGGGGAGTTACCATTGAATCTATTGAAATCCGAGATGTTGAGGTTCTTGATGAACGACTCAAAGATAATCTTGAAGCTGTGAAAAAGATTGAGGAAGCACAAAACGCCCAGCTCCGACAAGCCGAAATGGAAGAAAGAGTACAGCTTCGAAACCTTGATGTAAGACAGAAAACAGGTCTTTCTGATCAGGAGGTCAAACTTTCCATTGAATCGAAAGCTAAGCATAGGGAAATTCAAATTGCTCAATTAGAACAAGAAAGGGCAGTAATTGCCGCAGAAACAGAGCGTCGCCAGAAACAAATCAATGCTGAAGCAGAAAAATTCCTTCGTGTCACTCAAGAAGTAGGAGTTGAAGCTGAACGAATCAGGCAACAAGCTGAAGCACGAAAAGACCAATTACTAAACGAAGCAGAAGGTGAGGCAGCTAAAATTCGTCAAACACAAGTGGCTATTGCTGAAGGAATTCTTGAGCAAGCGAAAGCATTAAGTCAAGCTGATGAAAAATATATACAATTAAAGACGATTGATATGCTTCCTGAAATTTTCAAGAATATCAACATCGATCGTATGATATTATTGGGTGAAGGACAGGATGCCTACAAATCAGTAGCACAAATGGTACTCCCATTCATGGAGCTTGCCAAAGAGGTGGGTTTAACGGGAGGAAAATTGCCTTTAGGTAATCCTGAAAAACAGAAGCGAAAACGCAATTCAGAATGAAAATTCTAGAAAACCTGGAAGGGAGTATTTTTCTTATACTTAGCGGACATCCCCAAAGAGCATATTTCGTGAAATTCGAATAGATTCCTTTCGATTTCTCATCCGTGAAAATCCTCCCTCAATCCAATCTTTTGCATCACCAGACCGATCCATTCTTCGGTAAATAGATCCAATGGTAAGATACAATATTGAGTCGTCTTTCAGCTGATTTGCTCGTAAATAGAACTCAATTGCTTTCTCATATTCTAACATCTGTTGAGAACTTAGTGCTTTCCAATAAAAAAGATTCCCAATTCTTACAAGTATAGAAGGTTCAACGATCTCTCTTACTGTTTCTTTATCTTCCCCATCTAACTTTGCAAGTATTTTCTCATATCGAGAGATTTGGGGTAATATTTTAATAAAATCTTCTGCTTTAATAATTGGACGCATGTAATAAGATCCCTCTAGAATAGGGGTATCTGTGAAAACCATTAGTTCGTCTAATAATGATTGGATAGATGTCTGAATCTGAGTTATTTCACGAATAATGGCAGATAGGATTTGAGACCGATCGTGTACAACTTTAATTCTCTCTAAATCTGCTGTAGACCGTTTAATGGCTGCAGGAGTGCTTGTACCTTCCCTAGTTGCCACCACACTTTCAATATTCGTATATATCTCCTTTATAAATCCTGTTGTCAAGTCAGCTTGCTGGGTTACCGATTTGAGTGTTCTTGAAATTATTTGTTCAATTATTTCATAACTTGCTAGCACTTTCTGCTTTGTCTCCCGAGAAAATAGGAGGAAAAGCGTACAATATCGTCCAGCTGCTTGAATACGAGGATCAGCTGATGTAGTAGAAGCTACTAAGAATGGATAAGCTAAGGATAATTCTTTGCGCCCTGGAACTGGGAATGAACCATGAAGCTGGTTTAATTGGTCTTGGCTCTCTCCTAAACCGAGTGCGGTCATTAAACTGATACTTAATTTCATTGCACTTGTATCATCTAACTTTGAGAGATTAATTTCAGTCATTGGCCCTGAATCAGCCATTACTGTCAGTATTATCCCTTCAAAGAGCATACTTACACCAAATTGGGCCTAGAAATCATAGATTGAGTTGTATCAGTTCGAGGTAAGCACTTATAAAACAACCATGCTTTTTAGTATGGTCATGAATTCTCTTCTATTATTACTTAGGCTTACTGCTGTTGGAACTACAATCACACGAAATTGATTAAAAATGTTTGCAAACCATCTACTTGCTAATAAGGTCAAACCTTAAGAGTATTGCATTACTTATATATTCAGCCCTTTTATTATCAGAATCATTAGCTTAATATGAGAAGAATTAAGTGAGACTTTTCTTTTGTTTATCGTGTATGAGTGATTATGATTAGTAAAAAATGAAAAAAGTCTTTAGGCTCTCTATTTCAATTTTGTCCTTGGTTTAGCATCTTTCCGAGGAGGACTAGGTAAATCTCGTTCTATCCTCTTAAGCCTACTTCGTGAAAAGTCAATGAGAGCACGATTGAAAGCTGCTTGATCAGTTGTTACCCTTTCATAACTTCCAAGAGTAGGAGAATACAATGATTTTACATCTAATTGAAACTTGTTTATCACATTCCAAGAGTTTCGAACCGCTAGTAAGTCATAAAGATAGTAAGCAGCATCCATCAATTCAATAACGTTCTTACGTGTCTCTAAATCTAATTGAAACACCCTTGGGCGGTTAAGAATCTCAAATAAAAGCTGAAGCAATTCAATTAGTTCTTCTAGATTGACTTCTGTGGGATCATTTTTCTCAAAATAAACAGCCATTAAATTTATCTCTGTTATAAGCCGATTCAATTGGTATTTCAGTAGCTGAGTACTTCTTACAAACTTCCTTTTGTCTAATTTTCGAATTAACAGTTTTATATCTCGTAATGATTCCTCTGGTTTCGAAGTTCGGAATCCTATCCGTCTTAAAAAACGTGCAATCCTCCCATCAATACGTAATTGCCCTGACATCTCTTTTACAGAACTAATCCCTTGTTGTTGGTATCTGCTTAAAATCTCTTTAATAAAAGTTGTATTGATGTCAGCTGCCATATCTAATACAGAAAGTAAAAAGTATGCTTCTAGCATGCGAGTGGGGTCTTCAATCTTTTGAACATTCTTTTTTAAGAATGAGCTCAAGAGTAAACGATCATTTTGAGATAGAAGCTCGAATTTCCCTAACCTATGTATAATGAAACATAATGAAATTACTGAATCTTCCATAACAGAAGTGTTTACTCCTTCGTTTATCATTTTAAAAACAAAATCAGATATTAAATTTTCCAGTTCTTCATTTGATCCACCCACTAATAAGGAAGAAATGTCCATCAAAGTACTCAAACTATTAATCTCTCCTTGAGTGTAAGCAAATTTCTTCACTAAACGAGAAATTTCTGTTTCTCCTTCCGTGTGAATCCTTTTTATGAACTCAAACTCTTTTAGTGCATTTAATACTTCACTTGGCAAGTGTTTATCATCTGTTAGTTCAGATAATACCTTCTGGGACGAATTTTGCCCTTGTAGACTACCTTCTAAAAGGCCACTTAATAATTCTTCAGGAATTTCTCTCTCACTTTCTTTAGCTATAGTATATGCAAAGGGAATTGAAATTTTCTGCAGAAGATTCTCTATAGAATCCAGTTTAGTTAATATCTCTTCGTGTTCATCACTTAATTTCTGAGCACTATTGATGATCAGTTGATCGAGGTCTTTACGAGGAGAATAGGCCGCTAATTCTTCATGGATGACCTGACGTACCTCCTCCATATTGTCATCATTCAATTTTTCTTTTAAAAAATCCTTTCCGAGCTTTTTCTCCAATTTAGTGTCTATTCTTTCAATGAGAAAGGATTTTGCTAATTTTTTCTTCGCCATATTCGCTGTATAATCTGCTACAACCTGTTTAACTAGAGCTGCCACAGTTAGACCTGCAAATGCAACAAGAGGACCAACCACTTCTTTTCACTGAGAATCATTAAATCAAAACCATTTTAAAATATATTCAATCCTCTCTTGTATAGACAAGATCTTTTTGTGTTTCTCAATGGAACTACTTCTTTTGAATTAGATATACAATAAACCACATTCAAACAGCATTTAGAGGATTGGATTAATGAAAAAATACTCAACACAAGACTTATGGATCCGTGTTATTCTATTCTTTGCTATTTGCGTGATTCTAGTTTTCAGCTTTCAAGGATTTATATTAGGGATAGTCCGAGCCGTTTTCAATAATGGAAATCCCTTTCCCCCTACCTTAGAGATAAATATTGTCCGTGCTATGAATGGAGTGGTTGGGGTTGGTTTGGTTTACATCTTTTTACAATTCGATCGTCAAAGAATGAGTGTTGCGGGTTTTTCTTGGAATTACAAATATGGATGGGAATGGATTCTTCTTAGTATCCCAATCACAATTGCTGGTATTATCCCGACAATCATTCTTGAATATATTTTCGAGATTGTAACAATTGGAGGACTTCTTGATATTTTTGGAATTATATTATCACTTTTAATTGCTTATTTTGGTTTTGGGATTGGTGAAGAGCTGCTTTTTCGTGGTTATCTTCAAACGATAATAGAGTCAAAATATCCGTTCATTATCGCAGCCAGTGTCTCTGCAACGTTATTTGGTCTTCTCCATCTGTTATTGTTAGCTCCTGGGGGTAATTTACCAAGTATGTTTGCTATTTTCCTCAGTGCTTTTGCTATGGGATTAACATTTTCGTATACTTTCAAGAGTACTAAATATAATTTAATCCTTCCAATTGCTATTCATGGTTTCTGGGACTTCATTTATTTTACGTTTCAAGCAGATACCTCTTATGAAACCTTCTTACATACGATCCTAGGAGTTGGTGCTTCATTTATTGGAGCCTTAGTAATCTTCTTCTGTGTATACTTATACACAAACAAACGTCTTATCCACGTAATGTCTGATTCTGAAATCACCCCTGAATGAGTTTAACTAAATGAAAACAACACAAGTTTCTCTCATACAGATGGATATTGAATTTGGGAAAAAAACTAAAAACCTCAATAAGGCTGAAAAATTAATTTCAAACGCAGCCTCTCAAGCTCCCCAGAATCTTCCTCATATTATTTGTCTACCAGAACTGTTTTCCACGGGATATGATCTAGATAATGTCCAGAAACATGCAGAAATTATTCCTGGAGGGGAAACTACTACATTCCTTCAAAAAATGGCTAAACAACATACTGCAATAGTTATCGCGAGCTGGATCGAAAAAGAAGAGGATTTATTTTACAATACAGCAGCAATTATGGATGAATCAGGCGTTTTTTTAGGCAAATACAGGAAAATTCATCTTTTTCCTCCAATGAGGGAACCAGAGATTTTTTCAATTGGAGGATTTCTTCATTCAGATCTTTCATATCCAACAAACTGTGGAATTTTAGGTTTTCTTATTTGTTATGACCTGAGATTTCCAGAGCTTAGTCGTAGGATCACATTAGAAGGTAAAGTAGATTTTATATTCTATTTGGCTGAATTTCCACATCCGAAATATAAGATATGGACTAAATTACTCCAAGCGCGAGCAATTGAAAACCAATTGTTCGTGTGTGGTGTAAATCGCGTTGGGAATGATCTTAACTTCGAATATTTCGGGCATTCTGTAATATACGATCCTGGGGGAGATATTCTTGTTGAGGGGACTGAAGAAGAGGAAGTTGTCACAGCACGACTCGATCCTGCCGTTTTATTTCAAGTTCGATCTATTCTTCCTTCCTTACAACATAGACAACCAGATTATTATTGATAACCTTTCTACAACTCAAGAGATGATCCCAATGATGGAACTTTGATATCAGGATGGGTGAGAGTAATAATCTCTCTGATTTTTTTTGACGTAAAAGGATCTATAGTTAGGTTCCCCAGATGAACGAGAACTTTCTGGCCTTGAAGAGACTCTAAATAAGTTGATAGTGTTTTACTTGAAGAATGGCCACTAAATCGGGTGAATACTATCTTCTGTTTATATGATGGTTCCATCCTATGTAAAAGTCTATTACCTAGTGTATTTTTAGCAAGAAATCCACAAAGAATAATAGTAGTTTTGGAGTCTTCTTTTGTAAGTTCTACTAATTCCCGCGCATAACCCCCACTTAACATTCCACCTCCAGTGATCACTACTTCGTCTTTGAAAGGCTGTACAAGATAATCACTCAGATACCCCTTTGTTTGGAGTCCAGAAACCCGTGCAACTTTAGTGGCCATACCGAGTAAACTTACTTTTCGTTCTTTTGTTAATCCTGCATTATCAAGTTTAGTCATCACTTCTTGGGCTCTTCCAATGCTAAAAGCTGGAATTATTACTCTTTCATCCTCTCTCACAGTGTTAAATAGTAATTCATCTCTTTTTATATGATCAAATGGAGTTTGATTATAGTAAGTGCCATCAATAATTGAGAGATCTGCATTCGTAGGAAGAGATAGAGATCTTTCCCCAAAAAGTGCTGATGGATCTAAATTAACATCTCCTGAAAATAAAATTTGTCTACTTCCACATTCAATGATAAAAGCTAAAGAACCTTGAATATGATGAGCGGGAATAGATTTAATCACAATATCTGGAGTAATCTGATACTCCTGTCCTGATTTAATGGATACATAATGATCTAACATCTGATAAACATAAGCAGACTGTGAGAGAAATTTGAATCGATGATCTTCATTTCTAATAATGTCACTAGTATTTTTTTTCATTAATTCAAGATTATCTTGAAGAAGAAAATTAGTGAGGTTTTTTGTCATTCCACTACCAAAAACATACCCATTATACCCCTGCGCATACAGATAAGGGATAGCTCCAACATGATCTAGATGAGCATGTGAGACTAAGATGGCATCTAAATATCTCAATGACTCATTCCAATAAGGAATCTGATAATTTGCCACCGACATCCCGTAATCAAGAAGAACATTTGATTGAGATGTAGAGACCAAAATACCCATTGTTCCTATTTGAGCTCCTCCTAAAAAAGTAATTCTGATTTTATCTTCTTTATGACATGATATTGGATATACCAGCTTCTCCACATAAGTTTGTAAGATTTCCTGAGGAATTTTTGAACTCAAATCCGACGACTTTACTTCACATGGTTTTAAAGAAGAAGAAAAGGGTTTTACAAATGAATTAAAGACAATTGGAAGCGATGAAAGATCATTTTTAGCTAAGAAATTCTTAAGATCGGTGACAAGGTCATCAACAGAATCTGGGGAGATTTCTGGTTTCCATGATTTTATGACCTGATTGATTTTTGTTTGTTCTAACTTGAACAGAGTCTCATGATCCAACCAATCCTTTAATACAGGATTAGTTCTATCATAGTTTAGTTGTTCAGCTACTTCCTCAATATATTCTGGATATCGTTGTATTGTTGAGATAGGTAGTTCGAAGAAGACATTAATTTCAGGTTCAGCTTCGGGAAAGAATTCTAATAGATATTCTTTTACTTCTTCTGAAACAATTAGAGGTATTCCTAGAAATCTTAAGAGGTGGCTGAAGATCTCAAGAACTTGAGAACCTACCTTTTGCACCCGAAGATAGTGGAGAAGGCTTAAATTTAGTTTATTCAGTGAATTCACATATTCATCTAGATTTATATAGAGAAAACGTATTATTGTCCTATAATCCTCCAAATCGAATAAATCTGAGATTAATGCTATTTTAGCCAGCTCAAGACTCTCATCGAAGTGTTCAAATAGGAAAGAGGTCTCTGAATAGTCATTACGGAAAAGATCATGGAACTTTTCCCAGATTATAACCTCTAAAGGAAAAGATTCATGATTTATTATTTCCAAGTCTTTAACAAGACAAAATAATTCAAATCGCTGTGAAAGTGTCAAATTTTTAATTTCAAGTGTTAAATTGATGGATTTACCTGAGTCTAGGGCTTTCTTTGCATGATCAACTATTTTTTGTACGCAAGGATGAGGAAATTGCATTGAAATTATTCCACTTCTTTTAAAATGAAGCAAAAATGGATTGTTTTCAATAAGCTTTTGCGTCTTGAAATTTATATTACAGGTGTTAATTTGGAGTCAATAGATCCTTTGGATAAAATGAGAGAAATTGTATAATATTCGGTTGCAGGAATGATTCCCTCTAGAACCAACACACGATTTGTTAAATCTAGTTTCAAATGGGATATTGTCGCTGTTGTTCCTCCTTTAAACAGTTATCTTCTTAAACCATCCAACAATACCATCTCCTTCCAGTTATACTTTAGAAACTGTGATTGCAATGAATTCATTAAGAGCTGGAATCCCCTATTTGTTTTCCAAAGTGTTCAATTCAAAATTTATAAGGATTGATCCTCCAATCTGCGTCCGTAGAGTTTTTAGATGTTTTAAGGATTTCAAATAATTCATCGATTTTTGCTGGAATTTAGGAGGTATATTACCTCTATTCCTTACCATCCAGACTCTCTCGTTTAATTAAAATTGTTAAATTTATCAGATTGAAGACAAACTTAATTCCAAATTCATTCATTGAAAAAGCTTTGAAGGGAATCAAGATCATGGAAAAGAGAAACATTTTTGAAAGTAGGTGTAGGCAGATAATTGACTGGATCTAAGATTACAATTTTGTCTTTATAATCTCGACTTAATTCTCTTTCTGCTGCCAAAATACCATTTAGACTCTTAGAAACACCCATATGGTAATTTTTTTTTCGGAATCTTCCTTTTGACTTCAGTTCAAGAACGACATATGTTTTACGTGACGCTATAGACTCAATGTCAAGTCCACAAAAAGCTGCAACAGAGCGAATTTGATTCACAAGTTCCTTCATCTTTTTCACTACCTTCTTGAAGTTTTCAAGATTGGCTTTTTAATAGATTCTCTTCTTAGGAAGATCCACCATAAATTTTTGTTGTGATGAATTCTTATTAAATATGCCTAACCATCGATTTAAAAATATTCTAGTTAAACTCTCCGAATTATCTCTGAATTCTAAACTTTCTCTAGTATAATTTATAACAACCTTCAAATGTCCTTTTCTCTAAGGTAATTTCATCAAATGCTTCTTGTGCTGTTTTTAGGGTGAGCTTGGTTGATTAGGGCACTCTCAAGTTGAAATTGATTCAGAATTCCATGAGGAGTAATATACCCTCGAATCAAATTACTAGGTGTTATATCAAAAGCTGGATTAGTAAATTTAATTTCATTGGAATATAATGAAACAGTATGATTTCTATTGAGAGTTTCTGAATAACCAAGTGCTTGTTTTAATTCAATAGGGTCACGTAATTCAATTGTTATTTCTTCTCCAACATTAGTCGATGGATCATAAGTTGATGTTGGAAATGCAGTGTAAAATGGTACATCATGATAGTTGGCAAGGACTGCGAGACTGTAGGTTCCAATTTTATTTGCAATATCTCCATTTTTAGTTACTCTATCGGCACCGAGAATGATTAAATCAACTTTCCCTCGCGAAATAAAGAATCCACTTGCAGAATCACAAATTACCGTATGATCAATCCCATACTGATTAAGCTCCCATGCTGTCAACCGTCCTTGAAATCTTGGCCGTGTTTCATCCACATAAACATGAAATCGTTTTCCTTCATCCCATGCCTGGATGATTGGAGCAAGGGCGCTACCATTGTCAACTAAGGCTAAAGCACCCGTGTGACAATGAGTGAGAATATTCATACCAGGTTTAATTAATGCTTTTCCAACTTGACCTATTCTCCGTCCCTCATCTGCAATACGGTTAGCAAAAGATTGAGCACGATTTAAAGCAGCTTTAGGAGTCAACGGATAAGCTTTTTTAACGAATTCAAGTCCATTTTTAAGATCAATCGCTGTTGGTCTTGCTGCTAATAACTCATTATAAGCATTTGTTACATAATCTTCAAAAAAAGAGTTGTCTGAAAATTCAAAGACAGCCTGAGCTAATCCATAGGCAGCTGCAGCTCCAATTGAAGGGGCGCCACGTATGATCATTCCCTTTATTGCTTTAACGGTCTCACGATAAGTTGGACAATTATATATCTCTACTTGAAACGGAATTTTGGTTTGATCAATCATTTGTACAATATTTTCAGTACTATTCCACCATACTGCAGGTGTGTCTTTAATTTTCCCATCTATTCTTAATTTCAATAATCTACTTCCTTTTCTCAAAGTAAACAGATCTAACCTTACATAGATGTTAGTTTAACTAACATAATTTACTGAAAATAACTAAAATAATATTAAAAGAGTCTTTCTATAAATTTGGACATTTTCTCACTTTCAGAAATCGGACTTAAAAGTGAACTACTGACAATAATCCAATCTAAAAACATCTAGAATAACAGGAAACGTATGATTTACTTTTCATTTAGAGAAAGAAGCTTTCCTCTATTTATTAGCGAATTTATGAAAAACGAATTTATTAATATTTGGTTCAAATCAAAAAAATAATAAAAAGACATTCTTTTTATTCTAAAAGCAAATTAGATATAGGCATTTCATAAATAAATTTTCGGCCTAATCGAGTAAGTATAGCTGCTATTTCTTTTTCCCATAAACTAGCACGAATAATTAAATGAGAGCCAATAAAAAAATCTAAAGGAAGATGAGAGTATAACTGGGAAATATCAAATGTTTGTTTGTAAGTTGTAAGAATAATAGGTACCCAAGATCGTGTTATTGTTTTAATTAGTTTAGAATCGTCTATTCCAAGTCCAATGTTTAATGTAACGTTTTCTTGTATAGCGTGACTAAGAATATACCCTACATCATCCATTCGATCAAGCTTGGGAAGCAGTATTGCATCAATCCAAGCCATTCGAGTTGGAGAAACAAGAATATTGCTTAGATGACTGTCCCCATGTATAAATTCTACTCCCCCTTTCGACTGTTCTAAAATTTCGATCCAATAATTCAAATATTTCTCTTCAACACATGTTTTTAATACTTGGAACATGGGATTGTAAAGCTTTACGTTTATTTTAAGGCGCTCGGATCCATGTAATCGGGCTAATGCATATCCTGCATACCCCCATTGATCTACGGATTCAACAGGGAGCTGAAGCAACGGAGTAAATCCACTTAAAAACTCTAGAATCATTGCTTTAACTTCAGGAACGACATGGATTACTTCTGGGGCAAATAAAGAATCTGGAAACCGGTGAATACGAGCTGAAATTTCGTGATTCTTTTTCCAATTATCCCAATCGTCTTGCCGAGATGTAAGTAACTTTGCTAATTTCGTAGCATTATCCACTTCAGCTTCTAAATCGTTAGCAAACTTAATTACAATCCCTCCATCAACTTCTCCAGCCAAAGAAGTAGAAAGTGCAGCTTCGATGACAAATGTATTACCTCCAGCTCCCTTGTATGAACGTATTTGTTTTATTCGTGTATCGACTATTCTCCCTGTTGTAACTTGGATATTCTTGGTTATTTTATCACTAGACTGTAAAATCAGAGATCGAACTCGCTCATGTATCTTTTTGTGTTTGTCATCAGAGGGATCAAGGATATTCAATCTTTATTCTCCTAAAAAAGGTATTGCTTTAGGATTCTTCCCCTTTCTACTAATGCAAACATTCCATCGACAGCCGCTTCGGCTGTGTTGAAAACTGTGATTCCATACTTCTCAAATTCAGTATTTATAGTAGGATCTGGAAGATTATAAACAAGAATAGGTTTATGGGGATACTCCCGCTTAATCAAAGCAATCCTAGCAGGAGCATCCTTTGAAACAATAGGCGCGTCCGATCGTGGAACAACAATAATCCCAGAAACAGTTTCTTCTTTTAAAAAAGCTCTTGTAATTTCAGCTATAACTTCAGTAGTCGCGCTACCTGTTAAATCTAGAAAAGCTAATGGTATATCATCCTTTCCTCGAGAAAGAGAAGTTTGAACATCATGTTTTTCAATAATTCCAGTTACAACAGCAGCAATTTCTTTTGATAATGATCCAAGCTTGAGATTGTATCTATTCATCCGATATAAGGCCATAGCTAAGGGGCCTCCGGTGTTACCGACTATTGCAATTTTATCTCCAAACGCAACAGGCTGATTATATAATGCTTTTATTGAATTGAAAAATTGAGAAGTAGTGTCACATTGAATAATCCCAGCTTGTCGTAAAATTTCTTTATAGAGTCCTGTTGTACTAGCAACAGCACCAGTATGGCTTTTAGCTGCCATTGATACAAATTCAGTCATAGGAAGTTTCAATGCAACAATGGCTTTTTTCCGAGCTATGGCTTTAGATACCTTTATGAATTTTCTTCCTGCTTTTACATTCTCTAAATATGCGCCTATGACTTTTGTTTCAGGATCCTGTCCAAAATATTGTATAAAATCAGTTTCATTGAGATCAGCACCGTTCCCATATGAGACAAATCTTCTTAATCCGATCTTATTCTGTTGTAGTGCTAGAAGAAGATCTATTGCAAGAGACCCAGATTGAGATATTAAAGAGACATGACCTTTCTGAGGTAATTCAAAGTTTGGAAATAAAGTGTTAACTTGACTAGTTGTATCGATTATTCCAAGGCAGTTAGGCCCAACTAGGCGTGTGTCACCTAAATTTTTAACTAACTCGTGCTGAAGATCATCCCGTCCAACTTCAGAAAAACCTGCAGTAATACAAATAATTGCAGGAATTCGACGTTTTGAAGCATCTGCAACAGCAGTAATTGCTAATTTTGCTGGTAAGACCACTACTGCCAGATCAGGAACTTCAGGAAGATCAAAAACACTTGGATAGCATTTAATACCCATGATTTCATTGATGTTTGGATTTATGGGATATATTCTCCCTAGAAAAGGAACGACAAAATGATTGAAGATTAGCCGTCCGTATTTTTTCTCATCTGAAGAAGCTCCAATAATAGCTACTGATCGTGGTTCAAAGAAAAAGTCGAGCAAATGTCATTCCATCTAATCTTTTTTCACGTTATCATCAGTAGGGGATATTCAGGCATTCTCAGTAAGATAGGAAATACATATCGGGAGTTTCAGGTGAATTATTACACTTACTGGCCTGTATCTTAAGCCCCTTAATACCCACTATCTTGCTGTCTTTCTTAAATAAAGTTCCGATTTTTTGGAATCTGGCAATTTCTACAAAAATTTGTTAATCTTTTTGCTTTTATTGTCGAGATGGAATTTCCGCAGATTGGGCAGGGCTCTTTTCCCTTTAGGTGAATCTGGAAAATTTGTTGTCTCCAATACTGCTTATTATTTAGCTTCTGAGTATTATTTAATATATAAGCTATCTTGTTTGCAGATTTCGTTAAAATTTCCCTACAGGCTAAATAAAGGGTAGATTTTTCCTTTTCTGTGAGCTGAGGTCGTCTTGTAAAAGGGTGAATTCTCGCTTTAAAAAGAATCTCGTCAGCGTAGGCATTACCTATACCAGTAACAAATTTTTGATTAGTTAGTATTCCTTTAATCTCACCATTAAATTTTTGTAATCTCTTATTAAACTCATCTTCGGAAACCTGAAAAATATCAGGACCAAATCTTTCGATTACAGCTGGATACTCAATCGAACTCTCATTATCGCTATAGAACAACCAAATAGCCCCATGAAAACGAGAATCATGATAGATCAGTTTTCTATCATTACTAAACTTTATTGTGAAAACTGTTTTTGCTGGAATCTTCCATGAATTTGAAAGCCAGCCTAATCTACCAGTCAAACCATGATCTACATACAACTTCAAAAATAACTCTGATTTATGAAAAGAAAACCTTAGAATCTTCCCCATTCTCTCTATTTGGTCTAATGTCGAGTCAAGGAGTGATTTTTCAAACTCCCTTGCAGAGGGAGTACGAATCACAGTATGTTGAAAAGTTTTTACTTCAGTAACAACTTCTTCAGAAATAACCGAATTAAGATACTCACAGATAGCTTGAATTTCGGGTAATTCTGGCATTTCATCACACAATGTTGTTGATTAATTTTTTTCTTAGAAAATAATTCCCTTGTTTAATTGTTCTAAGTTCCATATCATAATGAGTTTTTTTGATTGCACTCAAAACTTTAGTTATCAAACCAGCACGCAGAGCCACATCAGCATCATAAAAACTTTGCACAAAAAAGTGAGAAAAGAGTAATATTCCATTCTTAGTTGAAATATTTATACTAATCATCCAATGTTTCCTCTGAAGAGAAGAGAGAAAACTAGCTCTTTCTTGTTTCTTGTTAACATATTCGATAGTTATAAAGATTATATTTGCAGCCTCATTTCATTAAGGAAGTTCATCAAAAAATCTTTCAAAAAACTTGACATACCCCTCTTACAAAGGAAGATGGTATAATGTCTGAAGAAGAAAACAGAGAAAATGTGAAAAAGGAATCAGATACATCTTCAGCGGAAGAAATTAAAAAAGATGACCAAGAACGAGGAAAAGAGGATACAACAGCTAGAACGGAGCCTAAGAAAAAGTATGTGTTCAACTGTACTCAGTGTGGAACTTGTTGTGAGAAGAGAGAATTTGTTCCTGTATCACTAGCTGATATCCGTAATTGGACAAAATCTGGGACAATAAATGCGGTTTTCCCAAATCTGAGGTTTCAAACACTTCAAGCAGGAGATTCAGAAGAGAAACAAAGTTTCATGACCTTAGTTCTGACAAGTGGAGAGAATGGCTGCTCAATGTTTGATAATGAGAATCGTCTCTGTAACATTTACCATTCAATGCCTTTAGAATGCAAAGCGTTTCCGCTTGGTTTCAACGGTAAGAATTATTTTATTAAAGATAAATCGGTTCCTGGTTTAGGCCAGGGTTCAATGACCAAAGAACGTCTTATTGCAGATCGTGATAATGCTCGGTCTGACTTTGAAGCTAGGATTGAAACACAAATTATGCTACCTTTATTATACTCTTTGTTCATGCAAAATTTATTAGAGCAGCAACAAAAAGCAATGGAAGATATGCCAGAAGACAAACGAAAGCAACTCGATGAGTTGTTGAAAACTCCCCCAAAGAATTCATGATTCTTTTGGAATCTGAGGAGAATGGCAACATTTCGTGCAAATCCATTTTGCAAATGGCAGCACCTCCTTTCTCCTTGATGTCAAACTTACAACTTGTGAATATGGAACTAGATGTCCTTGTTTACATTGGGGACATGGAGGGGTTGTTATTAATGATGATTTTGTCTCTATATATTTATTTAAGGGAATGATTTTATCAAGTGTGGATTTATCGGTTTTTTCGCTTATTTTTTTTGAGGATTTTACTTTAGTTTTCTCTGAAGCTTTAGTAATTGATTTTTCAATAATACGATGTTCAGGAGGCACGAGATCTGAGGAGTCCTTCGTTTTAATTAATCCGATTCCATCTTTGGGGACCAATTCAAGGCATTTCCAAAAATCACTGGGTTCTGATCCTTGATCCGCGGATCTAACCCGAAATGTGAGGCCATGAAGCCGTCTGATCTCTGCAGCGACTGTACTTGAAATAAATCTGGTTCTAACATCAGCCTCTCTACCAATCCAGATCCAGAGTTCTTTTCGTCCTTCATCAACAAAAATAAATGTTTCTGAAGATTTCAAATTTTCTTTTTTAAAGGTCACTGGATCAAAAAAACCATTATCTTGTACTTGGTACGCGACGATCCTGACCATCTAATATTTCAACTTCTTATTTATTAATATTTAATGTGATAGATCCTCTTTCATTGACCATTAAAAAATATTCTCCTTCATTTTGTAAAATGATTCCCTCGCAACTATTATTACTACTCCAAATAGTTCTTGTCGGATATCACGGTTCGATGACTTCTTAGTATCAATTGATAATACAAAGAACTTTCCAGAGCGTAGTAAATTTGTTAAACCTGTTTATGATTAGTATGATTTTGAAGTGATGTTGTCTCACACATTAGAGAAAGTATCGAATTGAGACTTTAGCATTAAAGCTAATATCGACTTAATTTGGATGATCTGGAGGGGTAAGTATTTAAACTTGACAGTTTTAACAAGAACTTTATGAGTAGGAGTTGTATTAATCTTTTCCATAGAAGTGAAATCAGAAATTTGTTTGAATTCAGGTCTATCTAGGGGAATGTATACCTCCATTGTAAATTCCCTCAGAAGTAATCCTCTTAGAGAGGATCGTTTTCGACGGATGACGATTCTAGTATCTGTATCTTGAAGAGATAATACTCTTTCAGGAAAACCGAGGAATTTCTTTGTCCAGATCATCTTTCCATTTCTCCCGAATACAGGGATGTCTGTTAAAGAAGGAATCCAAAAGAATAAAGATTCAATTAGAAGCAGTAATCCTATCATAAAAATTAGCGAACTAATGATTATGAATAAGGGATTATAAATTTCTATTGTATTTAAAAAATCTCTTGCTTCAGATGAACTTGTAGCCTCGAAAAACGATTCTCTGTCATAATCTTGGATTAGAGTTTGTAAAGTAACGATTAAACCCATTATAGTAAGACTAGTAGTAAAAATGGCTATAAAGAGGATTTGATGTCTCCAAATTATCTTTTCTGGTAATAATAACATTTTTTTATACCCATTTATTTTTTTTCAGTAAGTAATGCCTGTAAAGATTCCCCATGGAGTTTTACAAGCTCAATTAACCTATTAATCATTAGATTATCATAATTTGCGTATGCAAACTTCAAACGGGAGTGAACCTCATCAATTCGGACAAGTCTATGTTTTTCTAAGGCCTTTAGATCACGATAGATAGATTTTGATTGAACAGAGATTCCCAATGCTCGCGCTAAATCAATTCCTGAACTTCCTTGGGGATAGAGAGAGATTAATTGCATTAATATTAACCTTTGATGAAATGAGAGTGGAGTTGTAAATAGAAAGATTAAACTGGCATAATAATCCTTAGTCAAAGCTAAAAGCCTGTTTGAAAGAGATATTGCGTACTTTCCTATCTCTGGTCTTACTTGAGCCGTTGTTTCAAGTGAAGATATGATATCATGAAGGGAATCGATCTTTTCAGATTCAGATGATCGAATAACCATTTGATGACAGAGCTCCTTTAATTTTGTTTATTACAGTAGATCTATAATAAGTGTCAGTGACTACACCAGACGTATTTTATTTTAATATTGTGGATAAAGCTTAGTGAAATGTAAAAGCATAACTTTTTTTGAGGCCTAAAGATGGTTCATCAATATACAAAAAATGTAATCAGGAGAGTTAAAAGTTTTACAGAGACCCAAGAGGGGGAAAACAATAAACCCCTAGAGATAAACTATGAAAGTGTGATTAAGGGCACCACCTTAGACGTCTATTTCTATTTAATGCGAAAAAAAGGGGCTGCGGGAGTTAGGGAAATCCAACGAAATCTGGATCTCTCGTCTCCTAGTGTTTCTAGTTATCATCTTGAAAAATTGGAAACATTAGGAATTGTACGGAAAAATCGTTTTGGTAACTATGAAATAGCTAAAAAGATAGACATTGGTGCTCTAAATCAGTTCATAATGGTTGGTAACTTTACTCTGCCTAGATTCTTCTTTTACGCAATATTCATCTCAGTATTATTTGGAGGATATTTTATCTTCTTTTTAACAATACCATTCTCTACAGGGGAAGTTTTTGCCCTGATTTTCGGGTTCTTTGCTGTAATTGTATGTTGGCTGGAGACTATTCTAAGTTGGCGAAAAAAACCATTTTGACATTAGTTAAAGAAACCGTATTCTTTCTCGAACATCAATTTCTGGATATCGTGGTTCTTGTTCAGTATCTCGCCAAAGTTCATTCATTTTAAATTTTTCAATCAACTCCGATATTTCTTTGACAAATTGGATCAATTCACGAATTTTTCTCGAAAAACGGTACATTGACATTTCGTCAAATCGAAATCCAATGAATACACGAAGATCTTCTTGGGAACTGGTTGAGACAACTCTACTGGTGAAATAATGCCCTTGAATTTTCATTACTTGACGGAGAAACGTGTGAACAACATCTTTTGGCTCGCTCGCTAATCGAGTTAATCCATTTGAAAAAAAAGAAATATGTGAAAAGTCCTTTTCCAATGTGATATTTATATCAGGACTATTTTTAATCGGAAGAAGGAATGTATAGCTTCCATCATGAGAATCAGACAATATGACATACTCTAATCTTAAAAGATCCAACCATTGCTTGATTTGATCAATTTGCTTAGGAAATTTTGTGTATTTGTTGATTGGTTGAATAGAACGCATTAAATTTCAAATTCCTTCATCAATTCTAAATGATTCTTTTAGTTTAAGATTAATACTCCCCCATATTAATGATTTTTCTTTTTCCGACAAAAAATCTGGGATTCAAGAAAGGAATCAATGCCATCATCATACTCTGCTTTAAAATATCAATCCTTTTTATGAAATTCTGGGTTAAAAAGCCCACAGCTCCCTCTTTTTGTTTAATATTGTCAACCCCGCTGATTTTTGATACTATATCACCCAATTCTTTGTGAGGAGAACTCACTAGTTCCTCATACCATCTTAAAGGCAGAGGGATTTCACACCCTCTTACTGTTGAAATAAATGTTTGATCACCTATAGAGCTATAAACAACAATTCTAGGTTGATTATGAGCTGTTAAAACAACCCCTCCTTCAATTCCTACATAATAATTAAAATTAGGATTCTGATTTCTTGCTTGCTTAACTCTCCATCTTGATGATTCATATGTTTCTTTTTCCCCTATTGGTTGTGATTTTAGATGAACACAATGTGGATCGAGATCCTTGGCATCTAGCTCCGAAAATTCTAATTCTTCATAAAAATACGAAAAAGATTCACGAGCTGCTCTAACCTTAATGGGGTTAGAACTAGCTATTAGTACCCTTACTATCATTAGAGATCACAAACCATAAATTTCAAACCAATGAATAAGCTTAGCTGCAATGACCCAAGCTGGTTTGACTTCATCATATAAAGTGAGAAGAAATATGTTTTGAATGGAACTTTCAGAGTCTAAAGTGTTCAATTCAGCCTCACCAGATTGAAATCCTCCTATTAAAAAAATTTTTGAGGATGATTTGGGAATCTCTGTTAAATTTGAGATATTAATTAGATCTTTTGTTCTATTTGTTGGAACATCACACAAATAGATGTCCGAAGTTTCAAATTGTTGCAATAATTTACTCAGAGTTTGAATTTTAGCAATAAGGATAGGGTCACCAGTGAGGGGCACCCGTTGCTTTAATAAAAGTTGAGAAAACAATCCACAAAACCTATTATAATTCACTGGTAACCTCCAATGTGACGGAATCTTAATGCAGAGATTGTTTCTTGTATGAACAATAACTTGAATCTTTTCTTCTCTAAATAAAGAAGAATAAACAATGTTAATCAATGAATGATGGATAATATCAGGTCTTCCCCGCTTCTCTACATCTTCTAAGCACTCTAGTAAAGGGCGATGTTCAGCCCCATCTAATAATATCCCCCTATTTTTCTTTTTCAGGCTTTTCTGCCATTTTTTTCGAATTAGAGGGTGTTTCCGTAATGATTCTGGAATTAATTCGAGTGCAGACTCAAAAAAAATTATCACATTCAATAAAAACTCTCCTATTTACTAATCTATTCTCAGATCATTTCATGATTGATTGTACTTACAGCCCTATCACTAGGTAAGCCCGTCCAACTTTATTTGGTGTACTTTTGATTATCTTTTGTTAATTTCGTCAAATATCCAAGAATCATGAATCACTTGACAATTAATCAAGTGAAAAATTCTCATGCTAATATTTTCATCCAAAGTATCTCACGCTATATTTCTAAAATTGTAATTTTTTGTCGTCTATTTAACCTACCTATAGTTATCTAGGAACGATATTTCTTCGAAATTAGGGAGACATGCTCATTTTTATATCTATTAAGTTCCTGTAAATTTAACTGTGAGACAGATGCTCCGAAATTATTATGTACCAAAGAAATTAAAGACTGTTCATTTTCCTGGACAGCAAATAGAACTTTGGCTTAATGAAAAAAAAATATCTAGCTTAAATGATGTTTCTCTGAAGGAAAGACCATTTATCCGCGATTTTGTAGGTAATCTTGAAGAGTTAGGTTGGAAGGTTCTTATCCAAGCTTAACTGGAATTAAATATAAAGGAGAGTCTAAAGAAGTTCTATCGACAGCACTTACGTTTTCTTTTCATTAAAATGAGAAGTGATTCTCAGTCCATTGAATTTTCAGATTGGATAGAAGTTTGATGCTTTGAAAGTACTTCATGTAATCTTTGAAATTCTTCTTCTTCTGGAGTGTTTTCCTTTAAGATTGTTGCTAATTTGTGAACGGTATCCAATCCTTTTAATTCACCGAGTTTTGTGAAAAATCTATCATATGTTATTGCATCAACATCTGCAAGAATATCACCAATACGTGTATAGTAATCTTCTGGAGTTTCTGGATCTGATAAGAGCTCTATCAATAATGGGAAGCTTATCAATTTTTGATTCAATAACACATCTTTAATAATATCATGCTCCTCTGCAGGCGCGGATTTAAAATATGAAACAAGAGCCTTCATTGCTTTCTCACTCCCAACTTCTTGTAATGCATAAATTGATTGTAACCTCGTAACTTCCCCTGTTTCTTCGTTTGTTAATAAATTTTCTATCGTAGCAACACTATCATCATGTTTTATCTTCCCTAATATTTCAACGATTGTCCCACACTGCATATCGCCCTCACAATTCTGAATTGCACTAATTAGATAGGGCATCGCCATATCTTTATAACGGACTAAAATTGCTTGGATCATTTGGTTTGTACGTTGATCGAATTGTCCAAGCATTGAAATTAATGGTTCAATTCCTCTCTCGTTTTTCATTTCTTCTAATGCATATCCTGCAGATACTCTTGCCTGGATTTCTAAGGTTTCAGAAGTTAGAGCTTCATACATTTTGTCTGCTGCAGGTGAAGCGATTTCTTTCATTGCTGCAAGAATAAAAGAATACTGCTGCTTTACATTTGGAGGCGCCTCATCATACACTTGTAATATTGAAGGAATTCGCTCAGGCCAACATGCTTCCCACATTAATGATTTGTGACATTTCTCAAAGGCTGGGATATCAAAGGGAGCGATTTGTTCAGCTCTGCAGGAAAAGGTAAGATATCGTCGCTGAAGAAATGGACACTTTGTACGATAGTTCATGTATGGGATGGGATAACGCCACGAAGCGATTTGATATGCCCAGATTTCAAACCACCGGACAAGGATCGAATAAGTGAAGAAAATTATTATCACTGTCCCAACTAGAGTTCCAACAGAGATACCAAAGAAAAGCGGGATAATGCTTCCCAATACTGGATAGTACTGGAAGAATAGGATCCACAACAAAATTGAAAATATTGTTGAAAGAGAAGCATTAGCAAAGTCAACCATAAAACTAGGTTTGGCAGTAGTTGAATTACGCGCACTATCTGGTTGTTTTAACTCCATTCTTACTTGACTCCTTAATATAATAGAAAGATAGAGGCAGAAATGTTATTTAATCATACAACAATAATAATGTTATGAATTTTTTGACTTTTACTTAAAAAGAAAAAAGAAAAGAAAGCACCAATCAATAACTGAAAAAAAAATGGATAATTAGTTACTAATTAAGTCGTCAAATCCTTGTTTGACGACAAAGTTGAAGAAAAATGATCACGATCACAAAACATCTTCTCCTAATTGGAGACTGCACAAAAGCGAAACAGATTCTTGAATATCCAGCTTTTGATCTTTTAGTGACCTCACCACCATATTTTAATGCCCCTTTTGATTATAGGGAACTTTTCCAGAATTATGAGACGTTCTTAGAGATGATTGCTAGATTTGGGGAGCTTAGTTTCGAAGCATTAACTATTGGAGGGATCGTAGGTTTAAATATTGATGATATGCTTGTAAAGGGCATCAAGTACCCAATTATCTCTGATATCATTAAGATATTCTCTAGTATAGGTTATAAATTGAAAGGGAGGATCGTATGGAGGAAACCAGAAGGATATATTCGTATCAGTAGACGAAGTGGGGTCTTATTACAAAATCCCTATCCAATGTACTATTATCCAGACAACTTAATTGAGAATATTCTTATCTTCCAGAAACCACTCTCTTTGCATCTTCCTAGTAATAAAAACATTCAAATTGATGATATTTGGGAGATAACGAATGTCTTACCTTTGAAAGGCCGTCTTGAAAAGGATGTTGCTGCTTTCCCAGATGAACTTCCTAAAAGACTTATTGAAATCTTTTCTCGCAAGGGTTCATGGATTTATGATCCGTTTCTTGGATCAGGAACAACAATGAAAGTTGCAAGGGAGATGAAACGTCATTCAATTGGAATAGAGATTGTGGAAGACTTAATACCTATAATTCGCAAAAAATCAGGTTTTACTTCTGGAAATTTAACTAGTTACTTCAATGTAGATCAATTAACTATCATTCATCTGCCAGAAGTAGATTCAGAAGAAGAAAAAAGTAATATAAGCCATTCTCTTGATCATTCATTATTGCCCCAAGCATTGAAAGAGTACAATTCTATCGATAATAATTATAAACACCATTTATTGCTTTTAGACTGCCGAAATACAACTCGGAATATTCTCAACACGAATTTTTCAGAAACTCTTAATGAATTATTTCCTGGTCGTATTTTGGTGATCCTCTATGACTCATTGAGTGATTCAGAAAATTTATTAACTCTTAATCATCTATTTGATTATGTTATGAATCATGGATTAAGATTACGTGATAAAATCACCGTTCAACATCAACCTGTAGGAAACTGGGAGGTTGTCACCAAATTCAACTCAACAGTTATCTTTAATCATTGCTACTATGAAGTTTTAGTATTTCAAAAAGGAAAATTCATTTATAAAAGCAAAACTAAGCTTGAAAAACAAGATTGTATGATTGATAGAAAGCAATTTCAGGAGGAGAAGTGGTACTTATCTTTATGGGATTTCAGGGATCAATCACGTGAGTCCTGTGATTCTATCGTTATAGCACGACTTCTCGAACTTTTTCTTTACAATGATGAAGTTGTTGGCACAAATATTATGGATATATCTTGTTTAAAAAGGCAGTTTACCTTGAAGTATGTGCATCTGATTTAATTTCGAAATAAAATGGCAAGGAGCAGCCAAAAAATGTTAAAAACATGGAACCCACAAATTGTTACACTTGATCTAACTGAAGAAGAAGTTTCACCTAAAATACCAATCGAGTCAAGAGTAGTGGAAAACTTTCTAGGGGGAAGGGGAATCACGGTTTATCTCAGTTATCAATCAATTCCTACAGATGCTAGTCCACGTGGAGCTGATAATGTGGTAATTTTTGGAACTGGAATTCTTACTGGAACATTATTTCCCTCATCTGGTATGATTGTTGCCACATTTAAATCTCCTCAGACTAATACCTTATTTACTTCAGTAGCAACAGGACGATTCGGTGCAAGTTTAGCTCATGTTGGAATGAACTTTTTTCAAATATCAGGATGTGCCAAAACTCCCAAGTATATCCTGATAGATGAATTTTCTGATATAACCCTCGAGGATGCTGATCCATTTTGGAAGAAATCAGTTTCTGAAACTGACGAATTATTACGAACGAAACATGGTGTTAATGCTTCTATTGCTACAACAGGATTATCAGCGGTAAATCAAGTTTCTTTTGCAGGCGTAGCGATTGATCAAGTACATTTTTTTCGTCGTGGAGGATTAGGAGCAGTTCTAGCATCAAAAAACATCAAAGCCATAGTTATTACAGATCCTCCCAAAATTAAAGATTTGAATGGCCTTTCCCAAGATTTTATTGAGCACTTTAAGCACTCTCTTGAAGAAACTTCTTGGTTTAAAATGTTACATAACCGTGGTACCTTTTCAACAATTTTTTCAGTGATTAAAAATTCTGTTCTTCCAGCTAAAAATTGTTCTCGCTTATTACAATTATCTCCAGAGAAAATCTCTTCCTTTAATGGTTATGAAGATTCGCTTAAGTGTTGGCAGTGCCCTGTTCAATGTCAACGTAATTCATACCAGAGTTTTGTGTCATTAGGGCCAAATTTGAAGATTGTGGAGATAGAGAAAATACAAAAAGCTATTGAAGCCTGTGATAAGGACGCCTTAGATCCCCTTTCCACTGGAGCTGCACTTGCATCACTGTTCAACATCCAAGAAGACAGGAGAAAACTATTAGACATTAATCTTGGATTTGAATGGAATAATCCAAAAATCTATTCGTTGATTAAAAAAATCATTCAAAGGGAAGAATTAGGAGATCAGTTATCCCGAGGAGAAATATATCTCTATCAACAAACTAGTGAACCATCTCCCATGATTAAAAACCAGATGGGAGGGATGTATTACTATCCTAATATTGTAGGTCAAAGTTTAGCTATAGGTATTTCCCCTTATGCAGCTAATAGTTTTCGTACAAATTATATGATCTTCCCCGAGCTTCTAGGTCTCCCTTTCAAACTCAATCCAATTTCCAAGAGAGGAAAAGTCGAAGCAATCATATTGTTTGAAAATCTAATCGCAGTCCTTGATTCTCTAGTGCTCTGTTCTAGATACATTCCTTTTTTTCTAAAATTTCGTAAGAGATTCAATTGGTTACACCAAAATTTTCAGAATCATCTTGTACACCTTTTACCAGACCTATTAATTAGTGGCCGGGGATTAGAATTAAATCCCTTATTATCCCTTCTCAAAGCTGTATTTGATGAAAACCTGAATTTCAAGAAATTATTAGAAATTGGAAATCGCATAACTCTTTTAGAACGAATCTTCAATACACGGATGGGTATGACACGAGATGAAGATTGTTATGCGATATTCCTTAAAAAAAGACAGGATTTTTTTAAAAATCACGAAGAATTGGTTACAAAGTATTATTCACGAAAGGGATTGACTCTAAAAGGGATGGTCAACAAACAAACTTTAGAGAGATCAGGATTACTAGGATTAGTAACTATTTAATTGGAATCATTTTCTCAAGAATTCTATTTTTTGGGTTCTAACTGAAGAGAAGCACCTTTTAATAAGCCTGCGGTGCCCGAGAAATATGAAACGAGTTTCTCATCTGTGCTAGTAATACCTAATGAATTTGGAAGGACTAGAACAGATTTATTGTCTCCAATTACTAGATTTCCAGTTATATTATTCGCTTTTAGTTTATAAAAGTTAATATTTACTGGTTTACCAACTTCTGCAACCCATTTTTTACCTTTTTTGGAAAAATCAAAGTTTGTAATTATGAAAATGCGTTTTTCTGAAGGAATGGTCTTTAGATCAGCCACTGATAAGAAAGTTGGATTCGATGTCATAATCGTCACTTGTTTGGATGCCGCGCTTATCATATTCATAATAAATTCATTTTTTGCCTCATCAGTAGTTAGTTTGACTAAACGTATAGACCCTACGGGCTTAACATTGGAAAGCTCTGTAGTAAAAGCTTCTAAGGTCTCAATATGTTGACTATTTGAATTTGCTAAATTATCATGCAGTTCACGAGAGATATCTAGTACTTGTGAGATTTGGTTATCAGCTTCTTCTGTAATTGCTTGAGTAATTTGATTGGCTTTTCCTGTGAGTTCAAGTGAAGTTTTATTGAGGTCATTGTTATACGAGTCAAGATTCACTAAAAGATCTTTTTTAAACTCCTTGCTTGTTGTATCAAAAGTTTGTGACAGTTCTTCTTTGAATTTATTCAATTGATTGATAGATTTTGCTGTCTGTTCATCTATTATCGTTGATAAATTAGAAAACATATCAATTATTTGTGTTCGTGACTTTTCAACTTCTTTAATAGTCATCTGAATGCTATCAGTTAAGTTTAATGATATTGATTCAATATCTTCGGTCGTAGATTGTGAAAAACCTTGCAAAATCTCATTTAATTCATTTTTCATTTCAGAAAAATTAAGAGTCTGACGTTCTTCTTTCAAATATTTATGCAACTGATTTGTGAATGTTGTTTGTGAGCTAGAAATTAAATCTCCTAAATCTTCTAGATAAGAGGAAAGATCTTCTTCAGTTTGGGTGTGGGCAGCTTCATATGATGTAACTAGTTCTGGTATCAATTGTTGGTCAAGCTGCTCGATATGTGAATTTAAACTATCGGATATTGCTGATTTTAATCGCTTATTTGCAAGTTTAACTTTCGTCTGGATTTCACCTAACCCTAGGATGTCTTCTTTTGAAGATCCAAGGTCAAGAATACTATTGAAAGATTGAATAGCCTGTTCAACATTAGTCTTAACGATGACCTCCAGATTCTCGAGATTTGATTCAATAGCTTTATCCATAGAGTTTAAGACATCCTGTAACATTTCCTTACTCTTTTCCATCTGTTTATTCCAGTCCTCCACGAGTTTTGTTAACATCCCCTCCGTATTATCCTCCAATTCATTATTTATACGTGATCGTTCCTGAATTAAATCATCAAAAAGTTGCGAAAACTCTTGAGCTTGTTCTGGAGTTTTTATTTGGAATTCCTGATCTTGACGTGCAATAAAATCTTTTATTCCATTACCTAACTCCTCTAAAGCATCAATAAGATCAGTTTTCAGAGTCTCCACTTCTTCCTGAATAGTTTTAACAGAATTTTCGATCTCGGACGTAACAAAACCCGAGGTAACGCCTATCTGATTTTCTAAGTCAGCTAGGGAGTCTGTATAATATAGATCGATGTCTTCTGTTAACTTCTCTAGATCTTCCGTCGCACTCTGTAAGGAATCAGTCACTAATGATGATAACCTGTCTCCACTTTCCTGAACTTGACGTAATAAATTAGAAACTTCCCCATAAGTAGAGTCCGAATAACCACTATAATAACCTTCAAGTTCCTCCATGGCATCTTTAACTTTCTTATTCTGAGAGGAAACTTCGGATTCTATTTGATTAACGAAAGATAAAATATCATTAATTCCTTTCTCTTGATACTTATCAATATTCGCCTTTTGTAATTCAACAACTTCAGATGTCGTCCGATGACTTTCAGCGATGAAATCAGTTACAATTTTATGACTGTCTTCGAGTGTTTTAGCAATATTAGCCGAAAACTTAGTAAATTGTTCCACGTTTTGACCAGAAAATATATCAATTGCAGAAATCAGGTTATTTTGCTGATTTTCATTATTTGTTTCTATTTGTTTCAGTTGCTTCTCTAATTCTAGACTGAACTCCTCCTTTATCTGACTGAAACCCTCTTTAATGACATCAAGAGTTCGATCTAGATGTGTTTGAAAAGTTGAATCTAATTGTGTTATGTAATCACTTGAGTCCTTTTGATTTTGGCTGAAAGTAAGATCAACATCATTTTTTAGTTGAGAAACTGAAGTTTGAAGTGATGATTCAAGATTTGAGACAATATTTTCAGAAGATAATTGTTGTGATATATCATTAAATCCACCTTCTATTGTCTTTATGACTTGTTGGAAATTACGAGCGATAGCTTCTAGCTCTGTGTTCATAACTTTGGCTCTTTGTTCAAATCGATGCTCAATTTTTTCTAAATAAGATTCTTGAAGGCTTGAAACTGTATTGCCTAGTTGGGTTGTAGAGCTAATTACCTTTTGAATTTCATTCTGACTTTCTTCCAGAGCTTCTTGGAATGATGTTTCAATTCGTTTCTGAGTGCTTGTTAAAGAGTCATAAATATCTTTAACAGGGTCTAAAGATGATTTATCCTTTGCATTTTTGAGTTCTTCAATAGATTTGTATATAGAGTTTCTTAATGTAGCTTTAAAGTTATTTGATTTCATAGGAATTGAAATTAATAAATTTCCAAGTAACTGCACAATTGATTGTGATAATTGTTGAAATTGTATTACATCCATGTCTTTTCGTGCAATTGATTTCTCAATTACCATATTAAATGAGTTAATAAGTTCTTCAAAATTTTTTATTTGTTTCAGTAACCCATTTTTCGCATCACGCCGAATTTCTTCCATAATATCAGTTGTTGCTTTTTGTACACGACGATAATTTGTTTCTAATGTATTTAAATCAGTAGATAGATATGCTTGTAATTGTCGCTTGAAGGTATCAGAAATTGTTGCTAATTTTTTTTCAGAAGTTAATTTCGTGAGCTCTGTATTTAAAACGTCTAAAGAAGTTCTTTGTTCCTGAATTAATTCGGATGAATTTTCCACAAACTCATTGAACTCAGATTTTATTTGGTTTGAACTGGTTGTTATAGCAGTATCGGTTTGTTTTTTAACCTCTATAATAGCCTCATTGATTTCTTCATCTATCTCCTTCGCTAAATTATTTACTACCGCCTCTAGGGCTTTAATTATCTCCTTTCCCAAAGTAACTTGTACCATCTTACGAATTTCATTTAAAAATTCTTTTTCTTGTTTCCAAGTTTCATGTAAGCCTGTATTAAGGTTTGTTTTGAAATCCTCCGCAAAAGTTTCTGTATTAATAAAAAATTCCTGAACTTGACTTGTAGACTCCACTTCAATGGCGGTTATAACATCTGAAAGTTGAGATTGAATAGAAGATATTTGCTTAACAGCGGATTTGATGATTTCAGATATTTCTCTTTCATATTTTACAATGGATGCCTTTAAGGTTCGTGTTCCTGTTTCAGGTATGCTTTGAAAACCATCAAGAGCCTTAATCCACTCTTTTTCAAAAGATGAGGACTCAGAAGATAAGGTGGTATGAACTTCAGTTTGGAGATTGGATGAACTCGTAGAAAACGATGATATGAGTGCTTCTGCAAGCTCTTCGGTCTGTTTTGCTCGCTGGTGTTCCGTTTCATCAAATTTTTCTTTCAAGGATGTTTGTAACGTATTGCTAGAAACCTTAAATTCCTCGAATTGCGTTTCAAGGGATTCACGAAGATTTTCTAAGTTCTCACCAGTTGATTTTCGATATTCTTGAAATAACTCTGATTGATCCTTTTTAATATTTTCAATTTTTGTTGAACTCTCTTTTAATAAAGCTATAATATTTGGGAGAGGAAGGGACTGTGTAAAGATTCCCGTTTCCTCATCTAGCTGAATAAATCCTTTGCTAAGCAACATTGAAATTGCCTGTTCAGCTTTCTCACCATGTAAATCTGCTGTGAGTAATAATTCCTGTTTTGTCTGGCCACCAAACATTACTAATGATGTAAATAGTTTATTCTCATTTTTAGATAATGAATATTCACTTTCAGGATTTGACATTAAAAATAACACTCCTAGTAATTTTATTATTCCAATAACCTTATTTAATTAGTTGAATGCTAATCATATTCACTAAAAATGCTTCTTCCAACACGAATCATTGTAGATCCCTCTTCAAGGGCTTCAACATAATCATTACTCATACCCATTGATAATATTTTCATCTCTACATTCAGAGGAAGATCATTATATTTCATTAATTTTTCATATAGTGTACGCATGCGTCTAAAATAAATACGAGTATCTTCTGAAGAAACATATGGGGCGATTGTCATTAATCCTTGGATTCTTAAGTGCCTGTATGAGCTTATTTCAAGTAATACGTCTGTAAGAATATCCAAACTTGGAGAAAAGCCGAATTTAGAGCCATCTTGACAAATATCAATCTGAAGGAGGCATTTAACAATTATATTTTCTTGAGATGCTCGTTTTTCGATCTCTCTAGCTAGAGACAATCTATCTACTGATTGAATTAAGGAGAATTTTCTGAGAATTTTTTTAACTTTATTTCTTTGGAGATGTCCAATGAAGTGCCATTCAGCTTTATTACTCCCACACACTTCTATTTTCTCAAGGGCTTCCTGTACTCGATTTTCCCCGAGAATTGGATATTTTATTTTGTTTAAAATTCTCGAAACCAGATCCACAGGCTGATCCTTTGTAACCATGACCAACTTGGGACATTCAACGCCATATGTATAGTTTTGTAATAGAGAAAGTATTTTATGATAATTAAGAACGATTTGATCTTCTCCAATCACTATTAAACCCTGCTTTCTTATAAAAATACCCATAATCTCTGTACTTTTGTGATTTTTATACTCATTTGATCTATCTTAAAAATAGATAAAGAGTCTTTCAATGCTGGATTCTATAGAGTCCTATGTTAGGAGAAGAACAGTCCATGAAGTATATCGCTCAACCTCAAATCTCAGAAGAGGAGATCTCTTTAGTTACAAAAACAATACAGTCTAGAGGATTTGTAGAAGGAAAAAATGCCAGAAGCCTTGAAAAAGAGTTTGCAGAATTTGTTGGAGCCAAACATGCAATTTGCACGGTTAATGGAACAGCTGCTTTACACTTAGCAATGGAAGGATTAAATATTCCCCCTGGAGCTGAAGTTATCACTTCAGCCTTTACATTCATTGCTTCTGCAAATTCTATTTGCTTTGGGGGTGGAATTCCAATCTTTGCTGATGTTGATCCAGATAGCTTTAATATTGATCCTGAAGAGATAAGAAAGCTCATTACGCCTAAAACAAAATGCATCGTTCCTGTTCATATTTTTGGCCTTCCTGCTGACATGAAAGCAATCTCTGACTTAGCAGAAGACTATAATCTTACAATAATTGAAGATGCCTGCCAATCTCATGGAGCATATATCGATGGTAAACATACTGGTACTTTTGGAGATGTAGGGTGTTTTTCTTTTTATGCAACGAAAAATATGATTAGTGGAGAAGGAGGAATGGTTGTCACTGATAACGATGAACTGGCAACACGAATGAGAAGCCTCAAAAATCATGGTAGGGGAATCACTGGAGGTTATAATCATCACATTATTGCATACAACTTTCGTTTAGCGGATCCACTTGCAGCTATTGGCTTAATTCAGCTTAGAAAACTTCCTAAGATGTTGGAGCAAAGACGAAAAAATGCTGAATCAATAAGAAGTACAATCATGGAGATTGAATCGCTTAAGGTTCAAACAATTCCAAGAGGAGTCACTCATGGACATTATATTTGTGCACCTGTAATTCAGGATTCTAAGTTTTCAGTCGATAAGGTGATAAAAGAATTGAACCACCTTGGAATAGGGTCTAGGAGGATTTACTACGTCCCTTGTCATAAACAACCAACTTATTTAGAGGGAATTAAACACTGGCGATGGAACAAATTCGTAAATTATCCTGATTACTCAAAGGTCGATCTTCCAATAACTGAGAAGATCGCACAATCTCACTTTGAAGTTCCCATCCATCCTGGAGTAACATCTAGTGAGGTCATTTCAATTCAAGAGGCTTTGAAAAATATATTCCTTTGAAAATATTGTTAAATTGGACTAAAATGAAATAAAAATCAAACAGAGAATCTAAAATATTTAGCTCACATAACCAGGCATCCAATCAAGCAAGTATGTCCTTCCAATTTCTCCAAATTCACTTTTCATTTGCTGTATTTTAGCAAAAAACCCCTCGCTCATTGATTCGAGTTGTAGATTAGCAAGAATCTTATTTAACTTGGGTTGAGTGTTTTTTATTCCAGCAATTAGGCTGGAATAATTATCCAACGTTTTTTCAGTTAGTAATTCATTTGTATAAAGCTGAATCTGTGTTGATAACCCACCAGAAAGAATTTTAAGCCCATCATCTTTATTAAAACTATTAGGATCATCACAGGAAACCAATAATTGATCAAAACATTCTTTATTGGGTAAAAACACATTTCGTGCTAAAACACCTCTAAGATACATCTGAGTAGTTCTTTTAGCAAGAATAAGTGAGAATGGAATCGAAATCATATATTCTGTCATTCGTATTTTTTCACTATTCAAGACAGAACCCGATACATCTTGCGCTTTTTCATAAACATCCAGTGGCAATACAATACCAGTTATTTCACGATAATCAGTGATGATAGATCCAGGTCCTAGCTGAAATTTTACCCAATAAATACCAAAACCTGTTATCAGAAAGAATGGTTCTCCAGTGGTTTCTTCGAATCCAGTTAGGGCAAGATCAGGTAACAAAACAACATTATCTTGAAAAATTCTTTGAACAGGTTGATTTAAATAAAAACCATTGAAATTTGAGCCAATGAGTTTTCGCCATGATGGAATGAATAAGATCTGATCCAAAGTACCTAACACTGACTCACGTAACTGAAATATTTTATTATTTATTTCTTGGATTTGTTGATCTACCTTCTCAAGAATAGATCTCATGTTGTAGACTCCGAGACGATAGGGATATTCATGATCTTGTTGATATCGTTTAAATTCTGAGATTGAGACGCCACTTATTTCCTCTAAATCAGAATAAGATAATTCTCGATCGTAATAAGCTTTAAGTCCTTCGAGGATTCTTTTTTCACCCTCAAGGAGGGAAATTTTTTCTTCGATCTGTTTTTCTTTTTCGGACATTTAAATTCTTTCCATTTATTCCGGCCAAAATGGCATTAACAGCTTGTTTTTAGCACTATTTTCATGTATCATATTGAGATGTCGAAGGAATTCAGAGAATTTCTATTACAATAATATGGATGAAACGAACAAAAATAACATACTTCTTAAATTTAACCCAATTTAATCCATTATAACATATAGCCATGGTTATATAAGGATGAACATGATTTTCGAGATATCTATGGTCAGTTTTAATTAAGATTGAGGTCAAACATTCAATAAAGCGTTGATCTTAACATCATTCCAAAGTTTTAAAGCTTCACTAGGAGTTGGAACACCACGAACCAGGACATTTCCTCCTTTAAAAATAGTTAATAAAACGTTTTTCTTAGATAAGAAGGTAATCGAATGGGTTCCAATTTTAGTAATTTTATAATTATCTTCCAATTGTAATTTAATCTTATTAATATCGAAACTTATCTTCATCTGAGGAATAAGCATGAAGTTATCTCCACCACAGATGTCTAATGTTACCCATTCACTAACAGGAGACTTTACAGTATAATCTGCCGATTCAGAGCAAACTAGGCAAGTGGGATTCTTCTGGATTGGGATTTTATCAAAATTTAAACTTTTTAAGTCTGTAAAGAGAAGGATCCCATTTAATAATGATTCTTTTCCAAGTAGGATGTTTATTGCTTCGCTAACCTGTATGCCTGTTAAAATAGGAAGGAGCGCAGGATGAACTCCTGTTATATCACAAGTTTCTAAGTCATCGTCATTAATCCCATGATATAAACAGGAAAAGCAGGGAGATTGATCATTTAAATTAAACACAGAAATATTTCCTGAATAAGCGCTGACTCCACAAAAAATAAATGGAATTCCTCTTTGAATACACGCTTTATTAATAATGCGACGAGTTTCAAAATTATCAAGCGCATCAATAACAATATCAATCTCGCTTAATAGATCATTAATGTTTGCTGAACCAATGTGACAAGCATGTGTGTCAACGGTCATTACTGGGTTTAATTGCTTTAAACGATCAGCAGCAACTTCTACTTTGGCACGATCTAGATCAACACTAGTATATAATGGCGTTCTATGCAGATTCGAATATTCCACGATGTCGCGATCGACTATTCTAATATAACCAACTCCCATCTCAGCTAATAAAAGAGACGAGAAAGTACCAAGACCTCCGATCCCAGCTACTAAAATTCGTGCTTCTTTTAGTTTTTCTTGTCCAATTTCTCCAAAATCACTTAAAACAATTTGACGAGCATAACGAAGCTTTTCCAAATCTGATAACGAATTTTCCATCTAGAACGATCTTCCTTTACATATGTTGACCATGAGATACTGACTTTACCTCGAGATACACGCCTAATGACTGTTATTGAAAAATCTTATTCCATATTTTTAGAAGATGGATTTGCTTCCATTTTCTTCCAAAATAGCTCAATTTCGTGTTCTAAATCGTTACTTATCAACTCTTTAGGGCTTTCCTGATAATAATATGAGGGAAAATAATTAGAATAACTAGGAGTAGCAAAACGACGACCAATAAAAAGAATAATTCCGCGGTCAGAAGACGTACGAATTAAACGGCCTGCAGCTTGAAACGTTCGTGTCAATCCAGGAAATTGATACGCATAAGCAAAACCATTTCCAAATTTCTCCTCATAGTACTGCTTAAGCAATTCCTGCTCGAAGCTTACTGAAGGTAAACTTGGACCAACTACAATAATCCCATCTAATATACCTGGAAAATCGACGCCTTCAGCAAAAATCCCAGCTGTTACAGCTAGGACTAATAAATTGGGAGTGGTCTCGATTTTACTAATGAAATCTTGACGAACAGTTTCATGCATTGTTGGAGTTTGTTTTAAAATTACGAGATTATTGCTAGGGGGAAAGAAGCTAGCTACTTTATCTACAAACTTAAACGAGGGGAAAAAAGCAAAATACTTCCCCTTTTTTATTTTGAGTGTTTTTTGAATTAGATTAGCAATATCTTCATAATAGTGCTTCCTTTGTTTATATCGTGTGTCAATATTTGGAAAAACTAATATTTTTCGGTTTCTCGGCGAAAAAGGTGAAGGAAACCGTTCATATACAGTTTTATCAACTGGAAATCCCAATAGATCACGATAAAATGGAAAGGGGGTTAGAGTAGCAGATATCGCAATAGCTGACTTGAAGAATTTCAAACGTTGTTGGAGAAAAGGAGACGCATCTTTACACAAAATCTTAATTTTCCCTTCATGAGAATAATATAGGATTGAAAACTCTTCAGCACCCTGTGCTAACACGGCTGTGTCCACGAAATCGCGAAAATGGTAGAAAAAGTTTAAAACGGGGTCATCAGGCCAGTGAAGCTCTCTTTCAACTAAGAAACGAACATATTGAGTTACAGTGTCTTCAAACTGAGTCAAAATTTTCTGAAATTCATTGATATTGAGTTTTTTCACATGGTGGGTAGAAATTGTGGTACCATATTTAGTTCGTAGATTCCGAAAGATTCTCTCTATTTCTGGAGGGAAAAACTTTGGTAAGGGGATACCCTTGACCTTCCTTTCGAGTTGCTGTAATGAACGTTTAAAAAGAAAAACCTCTCTTTGAGTCAAAGTATGAGAATAATATGATAAACTCCTATTAACCAGATTGTGAGCCTCATCTATTACCAGATAAAATTTCTTTCTTGGTGGAGGATCACCGAAAAAACGTTGTAAGAATACTCGGGGGTGAAATACATAATTATAATCACCAATAATAACATCTGCCTCTAGAGATAAGTCTAAGGATAATTCAAATGGACAATAAGCCTCTGTATGCAATGCTTTCTTTTCAATAAGCTCTGGATCAATCACACCTCGTTGCTGGATAAATCTTTCAAGTATTTCTTGAGGATAATGTTGAATATAGTTTTTTAGGAAAGGACAATAATCTTCATGGCAAAAATAGATAGAATTTGTACAAATCTTTTCTTTTGCCTTTAATGATAAGGCAAGAAAATCAGTCCCTTGTTTATGAAATAATCCAAGTGTTTTTTCAACAATATGTCTCTGAGTAGCCTTAGCAGTTAAAAAAAAGATCTTTGTGTCCTCAAGAATAGCTTTAGAAAGTAGTGGATAGAGGGAAACGACAGTTTTCCCCAAGCCACTAGGAGCTTCCATAGTCAAAAACAATTCTTTTTCAGTAATTTCCCTAATTTTATGGATGATCTCTTTTTGATATTTGCGATAGGAAAAAGGAAAATGCAAGTTTGACAAAGAAGCTTTTTTCTTTTCAAGACGAAGTTGTTGAGCCTCATCAGCGAGAAGAAGTTGTCTTATTTTTTCGATAATAAATTCCGACATATCTTGATAAGAAACAGAAACATTATATTGGGTATTATTATAACGATTAACCAAAATTAATTGTAAGGATAACGGAGGTAATCCGATTTCAATCTGATTTAAGATCCATCCATAACACTGAAGTTGTTGTTTGAATGATTTGATTCGGGGATCATCGGAGGAGCCAGAGAACTTTTGTAGGAAAATAGATTTTATTTCTTCAATATAAATACATTCAGGTGTCCGAGCTAGTAGATCTATTCGTCCACGAATGATAACTTGCCAACCTTTAACGAAAAATTGATATTTTACGAAATATTCAGTCTCATAATTGTTGTTTTCCCTGAATTTTTGAATCTGAATTTTTTGATGAATTTCCTGGCCTTCATCAGCACTCTTGAATGTGAAACGCGGTTTACTTAACTTAGGAGCTCCTAGAACAGTCAGGTCTCTTACACTAAGTTGAAGTGATTTCTTCTTACGATTAATGCGAATGGTCAAGACAAATTCATCTGTTTTGAGAGATTTTTATAGAAAATACAAAAGCTTTGATACTCTTTATTGGAGTTTACATAAAGTTATTTACCAACATGCTACTTTGGTAAACCTTCATTGAGTTGGGTGTATTCCCACAACTTCTATCAGATTAGTAAATGTGTGTTTTTATAATTTAAGAAGGGAAGTTTCCAAGATAGAAGATTCTAAATTATCTTTATCTCCCTTCCTGCTATATTTCTCATTGACGTTTAGCATCTGAATTTAAGAGATAGCCTGATTTGTTATCACTTCACATTTTTTGAGTAATCCTCTCCAGAAATTTCATTACAGAAAAAAGAGGTTATGTTTCGCCTTCTAATCACAGGAAAACACAAAGTTTATGAGTCCTTATTCATCTCCACTGATTGAAAATAAGGTTGAATTGAATTTGAGAGAAGTTCCTTTCTTTGATGACTTTATGTCACGACTTAAGAAAAATCCGTTTCTCAAAGAAAATTGGGCTAATTTGTTTTTTATATTAATTATTGCTATTCCCTTTTCACTCTTTTTTGTTCAAGGCGTTCTCTATGGCTTCGATGAATTAGAGCATTCAGGTATTACTGGTGTGTTTATTTCAGCCGTTTTTTATAATTTATTCATTATATTACTCGTAGTTTTCATATTAACCAATATCAAGTTACGATTATCACCCACTCTCCTTTATCTGGGCCTCATTTTTCTGGCAGCATTTTTTCTTATCTATCTGCCAGCAATGTATGGAGGAGATGTTAATCAAGTAGTATATACTGGAGCTCAATGCTTATGGGAAGGAAAGAACCCTTATGATCCCAATAAATTGTATATTCAACATGGAAGTCCAACAGGAGCAGGTGATTTTCATGCAGGAACTTATCCTTATTTGCCAGTAGATTTAATTTCCTACGGATTGATTTTAGGTATTCTTAATTTGATAAGCTCCTTCCTAATTAACGGAGATGTTCCGTTTTGGTTACCTGGTTTCAACAATTTTGGCCTCACTCTTGCTAATTTAATCTTTATCTCAATAAGTGGTTTGTTTGCATATCATTTATTTCCCAAAGATCGCTTTCAAGGCCCTATTCTAGCGTTTTTACTTATGGTTTCTTTTATTTGGAGTAGTGCCCCTTTAATGATGCTATATGCTATTATAGGATTTTATTTTTATGAGTCTTCATACAAACACAAGGATTATCTTGCCATCCTTTTTTTTACCCTTAGTGCCCTTAGTAAATACTTCTCAGCTATTTTCCTAGTTGCTATCTGGATCACCTATTTACACGAAAGAAATTGGGAAAAGATACTTGCTACACCAGGTATTCCTTTCCTGGGATTTCTTATAGTGGCATTTCCATTCAACATAATTTGGGTGTTTCAAGAAACAGTTCTCTTTTATAATTCATCAAGAAGATATATTGAGGATGGATCGCTGGGAGGAACAATTGTTGCTGAATTTGCCAAAGCATTCAACCTAATTGAAATAATTGGAGTATTAACACTTATAGGCTTGGTTCTCATCTTCATTCTCGGCCTCATCATTAAAAAGAATACAAGATTGAGACTTGTTGTGATGTCGTTACTATCCCTGCTAGTAATTAACAGTTTTGCTCTTCCATTTCTGGCCACATCAATTTTTGGAGTAATATTATTCGATTATGTATTAATAACTAGCTCACAAAGAAAAAAATTTTCAATAAATAATAGGGAACACATTAGATCCCCCTCGGTAATGTCTTAAGGCTATGTTGAGTACAGCGATTTTCTCACTCTTTTTGACAAACTAAGGTCACATTTCCCATTTTTTTTGATTTACTTATGTAAAGATTGGGATCAAACCACAATTCAAGATCATAGGCTTGACGATTGACTCTTCGATAAAAGGCGCTATGATGGATAGCAGAAAGAATTGACAGTGTAATTTCAGAAAGAGACATCAAAAATCTCTTGTAACGTATTTCCATCAGTGCATTTATATTACTGAACATGACTGGAACATCATTTCTTCCCGTAAATTTGACCAATCGGAAGTCATTTTGCAAAGTTAATTTCAATAACTCAATTGGATCAAAACGACGTAAATGCCCTGCAAGGCTATCAAAGTGAGTCCACAACCTTTGGTGAATGGGGGTGGAGAATATAAAGTGTCCATTCTTCTTTAAAACACGATTAACATCGGAGAAGCTTTTTTGAATATTAGGGACATGCTCAATTACTTCTAAAGCAACAACAATATCAAATGTTTCATCCTTGAATGGAATGTTCTCTATACTACCTGTGGAGGTGTAAGCTCCAATTTTTTCTAGATTGTATGCCCCTGCAACAGTTAATTCAAGATATACGGTACTGGCGATTGGTGATTTTGGCCAATTCCCCGGGCCAACCTCAAGGATTCTACCATTTTCTTTGAGAATTCTCTTTATAATCGTGTTTATTGGCCACATTTCAGGATTCCTGAGGGAATGTGTGGTCCAACTTTGCTCATAAAGATCCTTCTGTGATTTATTCATGTTGACTCAACTATGATTTTCAAGTAGATTAATTAAATCCATATATAATAGAAGAGAAAAAAGATTTTCGTCATTTTTTATGATATCAAACAAGTAGTACCAATACTATTTAGGAATTTAACTTGGTTTCTAGAAGAAAAAGTAAATCCCTGACGGGTAAATCAGAAATACTAATTAATGTAGTTCTTCCTGCTGATTTACCATTCTGATGTCTATTTTGAACATTTAATTCAATAAGACCCTGCTTAGCCAGATTCTGCAGATAATTCCAAAATTGGGTTTGTTTCCGTGGTTTATCATTAGATTTCTCACAAATCTCGCCATATTTATAGCGTAATTCATCTGTTGTAACAAAACCGCGATTTTTTTCGCAATTAAGTAATGAGGCAAGAGCATAAAGAACTTTCTTCAATTGGGGAGGCAAATCAGTTATAAGGGATTGTTTAATTGGGAAAATATTTACCTGGGCTTTTCGGATATGCTCAAAATTAATGTTTCGAGAGTCTTCTTGCTCTGCTACCTTAGCCGAACGCCATAATAGCTCGATGGCATGACGAGCATCTCCACTTTTAACCGCAAGGGAAGCAATTGTTCTAAGAATGTCTTCTGAATAAGTATATTCAAATAATCCCTGTTGAGCTCTAGATAATAGTATATCGTACAATTGATCTGCTGTATAAGGTTTGAAGATAATTGCTTGTTGAGATAAGGAGGAAGAAAGGGCAGGATCCAAAATTTTTTGAAAATGCGGGTTCCGTGTCACCAAGATTAGTGAAATTTGAGCTTGTTCAGATTGATTGATTCCTTCATGATGACGAATGAGTGAATAAAGAGCATCTTGTCCTTTAGATTCAGATAAAAGATAGTCGATTTCATCTAAGCAAATTAATAATCCTTGATTTCTCTCCTTAATGATTTTTATTAGAAATATAAGTAATTCATCAACACTGAATCCTCGAATAGGAAAAGCAGGAACTAAACGACTAAGGATCGAAGTTAAAATTAAATACCAAGACCTTTGTCGTCTGCAATTCATATGAAAAAAAGAGATTTTTGCCAATTGTGCATCAGATTTAGTACGACAGTAATCTTCAAGAGTAAGACCAAAATGTTTCACTACGACAGTCTTTCCTAGTCCGATACGTCCCTGAATTATCACTTGTTTTCCTGAATTCATTTTTTCACGTGATAAAATTGATTTGAAGTGATTAGCTAGTTGTGTTAACTCATCTTCTCGATGTAATATCCATTCTGGAATAAAAGTAGGCTCAAAAACTTGATCGTCCTTAATAATCTGATTTTTTTTGGTAAGATATTTTGCGAGATCAAATTTCGATCCATTCAATATAATTTTTCACCACAAGTTAGAAAATGATTTATTTCAAAAGATATTCAGCCTCATCCAATGAAATTAACTTTTTTGATTGAATTTTTCTATAGTTAAGCAATGGAAAAGCCCTACGTATTAATCTCCTGAAATTTTGATATAAATGACCTCATAATATCGATTTTGAAGTTAATAGTAGGTTTTAATTATCAGATGAGTTCTTAACTGACTTTTTATTTTCTCATTTTAGAGCGAATCAGCCTGAGTTTAATATCTTAACCAACTCATTATTAAAAACCTGGGTTATATCTATGACTTTTGTTTATAATTTTAGTCATCATATCATGATTATTAGCGCAAAAAGATCATGTGATGCATTCAAATCGACTTTTTCTTTCAAAAAATCTCTTAAACATAGAATAACATTAAAATAATTAATTCTAAATATGAAAAATTATAGTTATCCTACATCTGTGACTAAAATAATTGAAAGCTTTCGTTTGAAGGTTAAATAGAGAGATAACTAAAAATGACCCCAGAGATTTAATTAGCTCATCATCAACCTATCTCTTTTCAAACATCAATTTATCAAAATCAAAAGTGATATTTCCATCATTTTTCAATATAATTCCGACTAAATTGAAAGAAAATCATATTTTCACATGTACTTTACTCATAAGTAATTTTTTTCGTGTGTTGGCTTTCAGATTAAATTGCTAGAGAAGTAGTGTCTATTTTACTTTTTTAAAAACCAAGAAAAATATTATAACTCCAATTAAAGACTTTTTTCTTAAATTATATGGTGTGTTAGCCATTTATTTTTATCTCTGAAGAATAAATTATTACTTGTATAGATAAAAAAATTTGTGATTTAAATGCAAAGAACAGGTAATTCAACACAAAAGATCACAAACATAAATACACAAAATCAAGAAATAACTGTGATGGATTTACCAGGTGTCGGGCCCGCTCTAACTAAGAAGCTTCAGGAAGCGAACTTCAGAACTCTCGAATCTGTCGCAACAATAAGTATCAGTGAATTAATGGCATTAGGAGGATTTGGAGAAAAGATTGCAGGGAAAATTATCAAAGCTGCAAGAGAGAAATTAGGATATGGATTCATAACTGCGGATATAATACTCGAATCACGGAGAAATATGCTTAAAGCAACCACTGGTGCTGACGCGCTAGATGATTTATTAAATGGTGGGATAGAAACTGGTTCTATAACTGAATTATATGGGGAATATCGGACAGGAAAAACTCAACTCGCTCATCAACTGTGCGTCACTTGTCAATTACCTCCAGCCTTAGGAGGCTTCAATACTGATGATAAAAATCCTATATCTTGCATATACATTGACACGGAAGGAACCTTTCGGCCTGAAAGAATTGTTGCTATGGCCAGTCGTTTTGGTAACGATTTGGATGTTCAAATGGTATTAAAACATATCTTCCATGGTCGTGCATATAGCAGCGACCATCAAATGGTGCTTGTGGAGAATATTATCAAAGAAGCTTTATCTAAAAATGTTAAACTGGTTATTGTAGATTCCCTCATAGCCCATTTTCGTGCAGAATTCGTTGGTAGAGCAACCCTTGCAGCACGACAACAAAAATTAAACCAACACCTTCATTCGCTTTTGAAACTCGCAGAAGTATCTAATGTTGCAGTAATTGTAACAAACCAAGTTCATTCCCAACCAGATATGTTTTTTGGTGATCCCACAATGCCTGCGGGTGGTCACATTCTAGCTCATGTGTCTCATACACGTATCTATCTCCGTAAATCAAAGGGAGAACGACGTATTGCTCGAATTGTTGACAGTCCTCTTCTACCAGAGAGTGAAACAGTGTTTGCAATAACGGGAGAAGGAGTTATAGACGTTAGTTAATGTTATTCATTAGTAATTATTTTATATAATTTCAATCCCTTGTTTTTTAAAATAGTAAAAGCTATCTTTTGGAAGGGGAAAATAAAAAAGCTAAAATAGGGGGATTCATTAGCTAATTCATAATTCACCAATGGAGATTCTACAAATGTTAGAGACAACAAAAACAGAAGAAGAGAAATCTATGAAGAGAAAGGAATATATCATCGTAAGATCATATCCTGAAACGCTATTTTTCTACCCTAGTATGATCGTTGCCTTTATTATTGTACTTATTAGTCTTCTGAGTCCAAACCTAATGGAAGATGAAATGATGGCAAGTGCATTAGGAACATTTTTCTTTGCTGTGTTCGCATTCAACTTTATCATTGTTGCTTTCGACTTTGGATTAGGAAAAACGGCATTAATTGCTTTTGGCGTAATAATTATCGTTCTGATTTACTTACTTTTACGAACGCAGCTTCCTGACCTTAGTCTTGGTCTTGAATGGCCTGCCATTACAGCTTCTTTAGAATTCTATTTCTTCTTCGCATTGCTAGTTTTTATCCATCTTATTGTCATTTATATTTACAGCCGCATTGATTATTGGTTAATTTCACCCACAGAAATTTACCATCACCGTGGGATCTTAGGTGATGAAAGGCGATTTGGTAATGCCCAACACGCACACATTGAAAAAACTACACCTGATATTTTTGAGAAAATGCTTTTCCTCAGTGGAGATCTTTACATTAAACCCGAAACTGATCCACATATTTATCGAATTGCCAATGTTTTCAGAGTAAATTCAAAAGAAGAAGAAATTAGAAAAATTCTATCCTATGTCCCAGATAAGCGTTTAGAACTTTAAAAACCCCCTCTCTCCTTCTTCCTTTTTTCATCTGTTGGTTTTGTTATAAGTGATTGTTCCGAATAACTGTCCCAGGGGGGATTAGCTGATTATATTGGATGATACTACCAGGCATCATTACGCTGTTAGATCCTACTATCGAATGGGGACCAATAACAGCCCCTAGTTTGTAGTAGACCCTTCCTTTAATTGTCTTTGTTATTTTTTGAGATTTTGAATCTTTTAGCTCATTCATGGTTGTGACTCCGGCTCCTAACCTTGCATTCTCTCCTACGACACTATCACCGACAAAAGAGAGACGCCCGATTTTAGTACCCTGTTGAATTACTGAATTTTTAATTTCAACTGAATAACCGATTTTACAGTTTTGTTCAATGCAAGAGAATTCTCGAATGAGACTATTTGTACCAATATAGCTGTTTCTACCAATGAAACATGGTCCAACAATTACTGCATTATGATCTATAACAACATTTTCCTCAATCAATGCTAATCCAGAAATGTGTGCGGATGGAGATATATTTGCTGTTTTATGAATGATAGAATGCTCTAAAGCCTGAAATGTATCATTATTGGCTGCTAATAGATCCCAAGGATATCCAATATCTACCCACTCATCCTGCCAAACTGAGGCACAAATCCGACGTTGTTCTTGTAAAAGCCTTGCTAAAGCGACAGTAAGTTTCTGTTCCTCCCTAAGAATCTCAAAAAATTCTCCAGGTAAGATCGACGCACCAGCAAAAATATAATCCGCATCCGTTGCATCAGCAGGGGTTTCTGGAAGAATTTCGGTAATAAAACCTCTGTCATCAATAGCTGCTATCCCAAATTCTGAAGATTTTCCGACTAATGTGACAGCAATAGCCCCATCAGCAGCTGTATTGAGATAAGAATTCATTAGATGCTGATAAAACATCGGAGGAGCAACTATGTCGCTGTAAGCTAAGAGAAACGGTTCTTTTTCAGAGAACTGATCATGAGCGGCAATAATCGCTTTTTCTATCCCTTTCCGCTCCCCTTGATCAATAATTTGGATATGAAAATCCTTTTGTCTATAATTCTCAACAATTGATCGAACTTTATCTCCTAGATGCCCAATAACTATAACAAATTCTTCGATACTAGTTTCTATTAACCCATTTAACACATATTCTAGAATATGTCTTCCATGAAGAGTTAACATGGACTTTGGGCAATATTTTGACAGAGGCAGCATTTCCTTCCCACTTCCTCCTGCTAACACTAATGCTTTCATTTATAACCATACACCTATTAAATTTTGACTCAAATAGTCAGAAAAGCTGAAAATTCATTGATTATAGGCCAATATCATCATTTTTCAGCAGATTCAGAGGAATTGGATCCACAATAACTGTGAAATCTAGAATCGTGAATAAAGTAACAACGCTAATTATAATCAATTGCTTTTTACATACTCATCTAATATTATATTTGAGATAGCTGGATTTTGCAATATAAAAGGACTTTTTTAAATCCTTTTTCAAAGTTCTTTCTGAATGCCCCTGAACGACGTGAAATAATTAAATGACAAAAAATACTAAGAGAGATCATTCACACTGGATAGATCAATTAACAACTGATTTAATATCGAATTGGCCCAAGATAACTGAGTTCAATTGTAATTGTGGTATTTCGGTTTCAGGCCAACAACATGTAGGTCGTCTCCGCGGAGAGATTGTACTAACGAATTCAGTTGTTACTGAAATAAAGCGCCGTGGTTATAATGCTACTCATTCGCTAATTCTATATACCGCGGATCCTTGGAAAGGAAAGGAAGCACAACGAAAAAACTTTTCAAATCCAGAAGAAGCAAAAAAATATACGGACTGGCGGTTAATTGATGTCCCAGCACCAAATAACCAAGAAGTTTCATGGGTCGATTATTTTTGGAAAGCGTTTGGTGACCCACTTCCTAAATTCGGTAAAAATATCAAGATCATTCGTACGCATGAATTTTATCAAACAGAGGCAATGAAAAGCACGATTATCAAATTAGTTGAGAAAAAAGAGCAGGTTCGCACCATTCTTAATAAGTATCGAAAAGAAAAGCCATTTCCTGAAGATTGGATCCCTTTTAATCCCTTATGCAATCACTGCAATCGAATTGGAACAACAAGAGCATTGGAAGTTGACTTAGAGAAATACAATATCCATTATTATTGTCAAGCTTGCAAAACAGATGATTGGTCCGATATGAGGCGAGGGAAGCTTACATGGCGCCTCGAATGGCTAGCAATTTGGTATACTCTGAATATTCACTTTGAACCCTATGGAAAAGACCATGCTACTCCAGGGGGGTCACGTGATAGTTGTATTGATGTACTTGAGACCGTTCTCCAACATCCTGGACCCTATGGATTCTGGAATGAATGGGTTGGATATTCCGAAGGAAAGAAAGATTTTGGGGATATGACAAGCTCAGGTTTCATTGGATTCACTCCTTCCAAATGGCTCAAATACTCAGAAACAGAAGTATTGAAGTATATTTATCTAAAGAATCCTCCGAAAAGACGAATCGTGCTAGGACTCGATAAAATCCCAAGTTATGTAGCTGAATATGACAAGGCTCAGCGAATTTACTTCGAGCTGGAGCCATTTGAAGATTCAGCAGAACTTCAAGCTATTCTGAGGAGTTACGAAATTATTTTCTACAATGATGTCCCTCAATATAGAGGATTTCAACTAGATTATTCTCACGCAATAATTTTATCTCAATTAGTTTCTCCAACTCCAGAAGGAGTAGAAAAAGCAATTAAAAAGCTAGAAGCAACCGAAATTCTCACCACACCTCCTACAAAGGAAATAGAGACTCATATCCACAATCGGTTGTCTCAAGCTCGTAATTGGGTTTCCGATTATGCTCCACCACATCTTCGAATAAATATTCCTAAGCAGATTTCGAAAACTATTATTCATCAGATTGATGAGAAAATGCTAGATTTAATTCTGAAGTTAGCAAGAAATTTAAACTCAATAAAATGGACTGAGGAAAATATCAAGCAAAAAATGATCTCTTTACGACAGGAGGCTTCTTTGACGCGAAAGGAAATGTCTGATTTCTTTCAGCTTCTATATCAAATATTATTAGGAAACCCTCAAGGTCCTCGATTTGCTCCTTTTATTGCTTCACTTGACAAAGAATGGGTTATAAAGAGATTAAATGAGGTTACCCCAACCTAAGAGGAATTATTCTTATGAAAACAGCCGACGGACAAAACAACTCTTCATCAGACTCAGAAGATATTTCCCCCTGGCAAATCACTCTTGCTATCGTATTAGCACCTTTTACTAGTGCTGTTCTTGTCATCTTCGCAACGGAAGTAATTGATTTAATATCTCAAGAGCAGTGGGCAAATGTTCCAATTATTTGGCCTCCATTGTTGTATATAGGAGGGATAGTTGGAGGAACCATTGGAGGATTTGTAGCCTTGATGGAGTTAAGAAGTGTACAATACAAAAATAGTGCCTTAAGACCAACAAAACTCTTCTCCCCTGACATTTTCTATCTAGGACTGTTAATAACATTAACTTTTATGTTAGAAATGCTTTCGGAAAGTGAACTTCTCCAAGGCCTCTTATTCATACTTGAAGTCCTTTTTTTCATAGTTATTGGACGAAATATCTCCAGAAAGTCTCTAGAAATATCATCAACATCAGAAGAAACCGACATTCAAAAGACTAAAACATAAATTTTAATGGATTATGCACCACCCGAAAATATTCTTATGAAGGTGTACTTTAAAAAAACCCAAACCTTTTTTTAGAAGAAGGTTGTAATAATTAGGATTAAGGAAGCACGCTTTTAACACGGAATCCAGTTAAATGCGAATATGGTATCATGAACTGAACTTTGGTATGAAACAAATTGCAATATAGAACTTATAGTTGGATCGCCCGCCAAAATCCAGACATTCGCATGACAAGAAACAAGCTTAAGGACAATAAGAAGTTTTCATTCCCCGCCCTTTCAAAAAAGAAGATACAAGCCCCTCTTCCAGAGCGTAATGCTTGGTTCAAAAAAGGTGAGTTATGGCCGACAATTGTCCTTGTGGAGAAAGGATGGGATGAAACAGGAACCAAAAAAACAGAGGATGCTTATATCCGAATTTTCCGCCACGAGGACGGAGCTATTCTGGATATATTAGTTGGAGAGAGTCTGGATGATGCTACTCTTTTAGCAGTTGACTTTAATATCCCCTTGTTTAGCGTGACTTGCTCACGGAAAGGGACTCGTGGTACTGTTCAACGAATTCATATGGATATCATCTAGTCCAATACGCTACTTCGATGGAGTTTGATCACGGAGTAGGGAGGTAAATTTCGTGATCGATGAAATGGTTCGGACAAAACCTTTAGCATCAATATATAGCAAACGTGCATGAGGTTCTTCGTGATCAACTCCATGGAGATCAAGAAACAAATCTAATCCAGTGATATTGGGTTTTAGCTCATCAGCAGAGATGCTCAAAGGCAATGTTTTCTTGCAAATCGAACAAGGTTCGGTCCGTATTCTCAAAAGGTTGGTCAATTTTCACACCGTCAATGTTTATTGAAAGCTTTTGTATTATTATTAGTCAGAGAGATCTTCATCACGTGATTCCTCATCATCATGAATCTCATCAAGAAATTCAGTCTCAAAATCACCCATAATGTCGTCTGAAACTTCATCAGTTTCTGTTTCAATCTCGTCTAGAACTTCTAAAGTCCCTGAAATAAACAATCTAAACTCTTGAGATTTGCGAAGTAGATTTTCTTTATCTTCTCCCGACAAGATGAGATCTTTCAGCTCTAACATACCATCAGAAATTTCATCTTGAAAATTGTTTGCAATTTCACCCCATTTTTCTCGCATTAGTAACATTAAGAGTAACACACCTTGACCACCACCAATGGGAACTTGATCAAGAGTCACAGATGATAACCATCGCTGAGGAAGAGTGGACACAGGATAAGCATAAGTAATGGCAGAACAACCAATCTGTTCAATCTTAAAGTCAACAAAGGTCACAAGATCCATAGCCTTGGCCTTCATGATGAATGATATGTTAGTATTTGCTTTGTCAACGAGTTCTTTTAGGTATTGGTAGAAATGGCCTATTAAACGGGGTTCCCATAGGAGGATGCTGGAAACGTCTTCACCTTGACTATAGGCGGCAACAAAACCAAACATAGCCTCCTCACCAAGGTAGGCGAGACGTTCACTGCGACCCAAGGCAATATCGAAGCGTCTTCGGCGGCGAACTCGTAGTTGTCGCAATTGAATGATTCTAATTGAAGCAAACATACTCACAGCTACTAAAACAACAATTAATTCAGATAATAACAATCCTGGAACTGTAGTGAAGAAGAATGGTGTAGTATGACTTTTTATTGGTAGATTTTCTATCAGATTTCCTTCGTTATCAATTGCATTAATCCTATAAATTATCTTTTCATTCCCAAACCAACCCGTGTTTACCTCCAAATAAAAGTTATTACTATTTACTCTAATTAATTTAATGGCGGCAGCCCATTCGTTATTCTCTCTTTTCTCAAAAGTAACATAATCTATATCACTCCCTAGGTCACTAGCTTGAACCCAAATACGTAATTTACCAGGATACAAGTATTCTGGATCAATACTGCTTATTTTAGGCGCTATTTTATCAGGCACAACGTAAAATTGACTTGAGCTGTTGACTAAACCTCCTTCATCACGGGCGAAAACAGTCATGTTGTATTTTTTAGCGTACTTTAGATTGAGGCTAGTTCCCAACCCATAAGTTCCTGCAACACCTTTTACGAGTGATATATTTTCGAGTGTTCCATCTTCATGTAAAATAACCAAAAATACTGACTGATTATCAATGTTACCAAAAGGATCTTCTGCATCTACATAAACGAATGTACGACCCTCCTCTGATTTACTTGCATTAATTGTAAAATTGACCAGAGGTGGTATGTTGTCAATCTCACTTACAACATTGAACCATCTATGATCCTCAGGATATTCTCGTAGGTTACTTGCAGTGTCAGTCAGTATAATTCTAAACTCAAGAAGTGTTCTATAACTTACAAAAAGTTTATACTGATAATCTGATCCATTTTTAGACATGTAAACCGCATTATTATAACGTGTTCCATTTCTAAAATTAAGGGTATAATTAAGTATTACATCATCAGTTGCATTTCCCCAGTCACTTGTACCCACTCTTATCAAAATAGTTCCATTTCCGAGTTGACGTACAAAATTAAGATTATTAATCGTCAGTGGACTGGTTGTGATCTTGGGAGGGTCAAAATCTCCAATCCTCTGTTTCTTTTCCTCTGTTTCCTTGTAGTTTTCAGCTTCATCATATATCAAAAATTTAAAGGAAATATTTTCACCAAAAGTGAAATGTTCAGAATATTGCCAATGGGTCTGATTATACCCTGCCTCATTCAAAATGGTGTTATTTAGAGATAAACTTCGGTTTGTAAGAATTAAACTTTGGTTATAGAAAACAACTGTTACATTTTTTATTGGTGTTTCCCACGTTCCTTCCGATAAATTAACCCAAAATTCCCATCTAGACACATCTTCTGTCTTACTTAGATCAAAATTAATGGGGTGAGGTGCAAGCTTATCTGTAATGTTATTCACACCTTGTATGAGGATATCATCAAACCACACATCGAAATATTCATCATATCTTTCTCGTGTATTTAAATAAGTGCCGAGTTCAAGGATGACATCTTCTGTTGGAGGGAGATGAAAACTGTAGTTGAAAAAATACCACTCTTCATCTTTCTCAACAATAGGTCCTACTCGATAAAAAACTGTGCCATTAGGATTTGTTTGGTTTTTGGAATTTCCCATCCAGAAGGAAGATTGGTCGGAGTAAGGATGCTTGATTCGACATCGTACTTCTTGATAATCGTCTGAAGTATCAGGATTCATAAACCATGGTAATGATTCATTATAAATATCAAAGGCCCAATCTTGAGCATCAAAGCGCCATTTGAAGCTCACTTGAATGACCTCAAAATCATCTTCAACCGAAAAATTAATCTGCCATCCTGCAGAAATCCCTCCTGAAATATCTTCATCTGGATCATTCTGATTCTCTGGTTCTCTATAGGTTGATCCATACCCATTATTCCCTATCCTAACAAATAAAGAGTTGTTCACAGATGCTAATTCATTGGTGGTAATAGATTCATCGATTGGGAACACAGTACTATTAGTAACTATTAAACCATTTTGATATAATGATGGATTATCAACAAGAACGGGATCCGAGCCAAGAATGGCATCCCAAATGTTTTCCTCAAAAACTAAAGAATATGGGCTTTTATCACCAGAGATATCTAATATTGATGTAACATTAATCTGTTGAACAGCTAGATGTGGTTCCAAATCGATTATGGTTGGGTTGATAGAATTGAAACCATTTTCTAATTGAATTGTTGGAACCAAGGGTATATTATTGGTCAGGTATAATCTACTATTCCTTAATCCATGTATATTTTCTTCCTGAAAGACAGATGATTTATTTATCACAAAATTATAGAATAGGCCACTCACATTGAGCATTGAAATTGTTATTAAAATCAATATATAATATCTACGCATTTTTCATAACCACCTTTGATTCTACTTTATGATCTATATCAGAATATAATTTATTGAATGCAATCATAAGTCGCGATACAAACTCTCGTAATTCCCTTCCTTTTTTCGAAATCAGAGAAGATGCCTCTTGAGCTTCAATTAACTTTCGAATTTCACGAATTTTTTCGAGTAATATATCTTGGAAAAATAATAAATTGTCTCCCCACTCTTTTCTTAATAATAAAACAATCGATAAATTCTCCTTTCCTCCACGAGCAGCAGGATTAGCAATAGCAAAAGAATATCCTAAAGCAATACAGTCATAACTACCTGTGGAGAAATCAAAGATCCCGCTTCGTTCATCTTCTTCTGATCCCACAAATTCTAATGTGGAAAAGGATTTATCAGATAAATCAAGCATAATTTGTTGTTGGTCTTCAAGAAGAGGGGGTTCCCAAATAACAGGAACGGGACCTTGAACTTGGTCAAAGAAATTGACCGTGATACCTAATGCATACTCATCCATCATTGTGAGTACAATTTCGCGAGAAACTCTATCACTTTCAACTAGGATATGTTGTATATCGTATCCTACAGTCTTTGATGTGATTCTAACTCCTATTATAATTCCAATTAGAAGGCAAAGTCCTGCTGATATTAAGAAGAAAGGGTGAAGCATAAGCGGGTCTAAAGCAACGTCAATTGTAAGATCCCAAATATTTATCAGTTCATCTGAACTATAATGCTTCAAATTTCCTGCATTATCAGATACATTAAGTACAAGGAAATAGTTTTTGATAAAGAAGATTTCATACAAATCAAAATCAAGTGTTACTAACGCTGAATAATTTCGTAATTCTGATCCAGATGCCTGTTGTCCTCCCCTTCCTCCCCCTTGATACGTTAAATTAACCCACTTCAAGATCTTTTCCCCATACTTTATTCCACCCTCAATGTAATTAATTCCTAACCCTTTCTCTTCGATTGTAACCATAATATTCAATTTTCGATCAGATGTGGGTGTAAAACTCACATATTTGACCCGAGGAGCCACATGATCTTCAATTTCGGTAATCCTGGTCCAAGAGTTAGTATTACCAGCGTTATCTATCACAGTAACTTTAAATGAATAAGCCCTACTAACACTCAAAATTCCTTCCCATTCAAACTGGAATTCCGAGTGGCTATCTTCAGGATTATTAATGCGATCCATGGTTACTACATAAAGAATAGTCCTATTTGAAATATCAGTGACAATTAACTGGATCGAGTAGTCATCTAATCCAGCCCAAGAGTCAAAAGCGGCCACAATAACAATTATAGAGCCATCTGTGATATTTTTTATGTCGTTTGATAGCTCAACAGTTGATATCGTTTTGTAAGAAATTGTGATGAAATATCCATCTTTCCTGATAAATAATGGTTTATCAGGATCATAATCAACATGGATAGAGAAAGTTTTAGTTGTAACTGTATGTGGGTCACGCTTTGATCCCAACCATTGCGGGAAGGTTTCCACTGTCCCATTGTCAGTTACGCTTAATTGAAACTCCAAGGTTTCATTGAATTCGAACTTAAAAAGCCCCTGTGCAGTCTCTTGGTTATATCTATAAATAAAAACATATCTATAAACCCCAGAAATGAATTGGTAATATTTAATTCCTCCAGAATCGGAAAACCGTTGATTTATATCCTCTCGTTTATCAATTAGTGCAACACTCCTAATTCCACTTCCAAACCAGTCCTCACTATTATCAGTAACATCAACTATTATTATGATTGTTCCATTACCAAAATCATACCAACTATACTCCAAGATAGAGGGATTCTTATCATCGATCCAACAGATGGTCATATTCTTATCAGACTGAGGTGTTGTCATATCTAAAATATCATTCCACTTATATCGAGCCTCAAATCCTGTTATACCAGTGCTGGCATCATAAAGATCAGATACATTATACCAACGAACATCTGGCTTATGGCTGTAATCAAAAAAATAAGTGTTATTTCCCCCAGAAAAATGAAGAGTAGAACCATTACTTAAGAGGAGGTCAAATTCGATGGCAGTATCGTTAACATCTTTATCAATATAAACTAAATATTCGAAATCTATATCTATTCTCGCTATGGTTCCATGGGAATAAGATTGATCAGCTGAAAGGGTTACCAGAATTTTATCCCAAGAAATTACAACATATGTCTTCCTTCCAATTTTATAAACCTCCCAATCTATTTCGGATGAGTAAGTGATTTCATAAATACTAAAAGACACAGGAAAACGAACTTCAGTTAAATCACCTTCCCATATGGCGATACCACTTGCATTAAAAATCAGAGGGTATTCATCCGCACGATCAAAGTCTAAAAGAAAAGCCTCTCCTTTGAAAGGTTCTCCATCAAAGGTATGGTTTCCATAACAATATAAAGTTGCATTTTCATTAAAATTCGCAAAAAATTCTAGGTCATCGTGAAAACTCAATCCATCTTGGGAAAAAGAAAAATAGATTTCCTCCCAGATAATTTTAGTTTGAACTTCTAGTCCATCGGTTGAATTCTTGAACGTTTCAACACCGAAGATATTTAATTTTGGATTAATCCCTGAAACTTTGTAGGTATAAATACCTGTATTTGTCTGGACTATTCCTTGTGTCCAATTTACTTGTCCATCTATTAAGGTTAATCCTATTATTAATCCCATTTCAGAACCAATCGGAGGGGGGTACATGACATTCAAAGTACCATTGAAAGATAAAATTGTGTTATGGGCCCAATATGCAGTTAAGTTGATTGTGGTCCTCCTATTTGTACCAAGTCGTCTATCTGATTCTTGAGGTGTCATTTCAATAATTAAATAAGTCCATATTATGGGAATAGTAATATTTGCCTCACCTAATGTCTTGTTGACAAACAATGTTCCCTGAGGGTCAATAATGGATCCATTAATTATTTGAATTGAAAGATTCAGGACAGTGGCCTTTGATTCAGTACGATTAATTAAAAAAGTACCATCTAGGGAATCATTATCTTCTCCATCTGTTAGATCCTGCCATGACTCGTTAGAAAAATGATAAGAAATCTGTGAACTTAATGCAGGAGAATCATCTGAAGCATAATAAACACCTAACTGAAATGCCCACCATGCATTGATATCAATTCCTAGCGCTCTTTGAATATAATTGGGATTTTCCCAGTTCCCTGTTCCTACATCTCCCAAATTATCATAATAAGTGTATTCATAATATAAAATGTCCCAGAAAATAGTAATATTAGAAAATCCCCATGTCAATTGGGACGTTCTGTGGCCTCTTACAAAGAATAATAGGGAATATCCATCAGAGGAGGTAAGAACATTTGCTGTTAATAAAATGGTTCCATTTCCTGAAGCTGGGATGGTAGAGGTATTCAAAGCAAATGGATCATCAGGCCGATTAGGATCCTGATAACCGATTAACTGGCCTGCAATCAACGATAACGGATTAGGGGGGTTGTTTGTGCTATTATCTACAACTTCATAACGAACAATGATAGATTCGTTTATATTAACACGAAATTCTTTATGATCTTTTCCATTATTTGTTAATTCATTATAATCTAAGGGATTATTTGATCCTACAGTAATTTCTTTTAGCCTAACGATGTAAATGGTACCTTTCGCTTGAAAATAATTGTACTTTGTATCATTTGCTCTTATCCATTCATATGTCGTGACACTAATGGCTAATGTGTGCATTCCATCCTCAAAATAAGGCGCGTCGTCTCGTGTTAGATTAACTTCGAATGTATATCTCCCTTCTGAGGTTGAATTACTTATGAATCGCACAAAATGTAGTGGGGCCGATTCTTCTTGAGTAGCAGAGATGATAGTAACATTCGGATTTATGTTTCTGGAATCTTTATCAAGGATTGGAGGTAATTTATTAATTTTTTGAGTATTGACTCCATCATACTCCTGTATAGTTATTGTAATGTTGAATCTTTGATCTTCATCAAGTTTATTGTTAAATTGAGGTGGTGATATACTATTAATCGTTATTTGTAAATCTTTCATTGGTAACGGAATGGAATCGTTTGACCTGTGACCCAAGATATTCGTAAATAACGTTAAATCGTAATTCCCAAGAGATAAACTTGAAAAAAATGAGTTATTGAGAGTAAATATCAGGGAGTAATGGTCATTGAAGGGGCTAAATTGCCAATCACTCCAAGTAGCAATTTGGTAATTCTCTACAGTGTTGTTGAGTGTTAATTTCTCAAACGCAGTGGAACCCTGTCCAATCGCTCCAACTATTGTAAAATTTAATAAAAAAGTCATTGAACTTGCGTTAATCTCCATTGCTTCAGGATTTATTTTATCGATGGCCACATCATTTGATGAGGTGATCTTGAAGGTTGGATGTAGGAATGTGGTATTATTAGGCACATTTAGGCCTTGAACGGGAATTATATCATCTTCATTATTTACTAATGGAGGATTAATCTCTGGTTGAGTTAAGTTATGAATCTTATTCTGGGTTAATGGGGCTGAGGACATAAGTCGGATAGTTTTGGAGTTTTGAGAATCATCTGTTACAATAAGTATCTCCCTTGGCTTATAACTGGATAAAATATCCCAAAAAAATGTTCCAGATAATATGAGTATTATGAAAATATAGAATAATTTATGAGGGTATTTGTTCATCATCAACTCTTTTTTTTCCTCCATATAGCACTATTCTAAAAACTCCTGCCTGTATTTTCTTCTGAATGTTAACATCGCTCGTGTAAAAAAGTTACGTGTGTTTTGCATCTTTTGCTGAATGATTTTTACATCTGAATCTGATTTAATTAGTTCACTAATTTGTTGAAAATGTTCAACTAATTCACTTCTGAATTTATTAAGATTTTCAAGATTACCCCATGGTGGACGTATCAAGAAGCAGATTGAAAGATTTTCTTGACCTCCACGGGCTTCAGGTTTCTCAATCGCAAAAGCATACCCAAATGCCATACAGTTGTCACCAGCAAAATGATAACGGAAAGTTGCATCTTTCTCCTCACTCGCATTGCTAACAAAACCTAATGTTGAGAATGATCTATCAGCTAAAGAAAACCGCATTTTTTCAGATATATTTGGTTTATCTGGGAACCAAATAATGGGTACAGGCCCTTTGACCTGATCAAAGAAATTCACAAATAATCCAATTGAAATGTTATCATTTTCCTGCCAAACTTCATTTTCAGATATCTTTACTAACTCTTCGAGAACCTTTTTCTTTTCAAATCCGCTAATAGTGCGGAATCTGCGTACACTAACAATAGCAACACTAAATACAAATATCACAATAATGAATAGAAATTCGATTCGATATATAATGTCTGTTGAAATTGAAGGAATATTAAACCCATTAGGTTTTGATCCTGTTAAATATTGAGATATCTCAGAGTGAGGTATTTTACGTTGATTTCCTTCGGAATCAGTAATTATTAGAGAGAATAACACAGTTTTTGAGCTAATCAAATCTGGAGCAATGACAAAATTTTTAGAAAACGACTGTGAGTCCAGATAATTATTTTCTTGAAAACTTGATCCTCCACCACCTTCCACTACTCTCGCTAAACTGATTGAAGTTTGATTTTCACCTATTTGATAGGTGAGTACTACTGTATCAATCAACGATCCATTATCTACTACTGTTAAGCTTATGAAAAATTGACCAAAATCTCTATATTCAAATTTAATGGATTCTACGCGCGGTGCTGACTTATCAATAACTAGGATATTTCCACGATCCACATAAGATTTTCCTGATACATCTATAACGGTGATTTCATATTTATAGGTAAAACCAACAGTAAAATTATAGTTGATCCAATATAAAGCTATATCTTGTAAAGAATCTGAAGTTTGATTAATACGATTCATTTCTTTTATTTCTGCCCACTTGTTTAAGTTCTCATTAAATATACGTATAATTGCTTTCCTTAAACCAGACCAATTGTCTGAAGCAATGAATGATATATTCAGATTTCCATCGACTTCTAATGAATAATTCCACATTATCGGACTGATTCTTGGGATTTCACTATCATAGTCTAGATGTTTTGAGAAAGATTCTGTTTCTAGGTTTTCAACAAAATCAATTATACTGATATTATATCTAATTCTTTCACCATAATGGAAATACTCACGAGGATCATCAGGTGAAGAGTTAATTGTCCCAAAGAATGTTAGTGTATCTTTATATCTTGTTAAGTTAAGTTTTGACCATTGACCAAAAGGTGACTCTTGAACTTTAAGTTCCACTATAACACTCTGAATCCCACTCCCAAAATATTCTTCTGGTTGGTCATCTGTAACCATCACTAGGAAACCAATAGTTCCATTACCAAAATCAATGATTCTTTGTTCAATTAACCGTGGTGGTTGCAGATCATTCCATGTTATTGTTATACGGGGATTAGGTTCAAATGCGACAGTAAAGGCACCAGTTAAATTAGTCCTTGAGTCGTGCGCATATATCATCTCATAAGTATGGTTTATAGGATATAATTCATGATAATGGAAGAAAAGTTCGTTACCACTTGCGTTTAGGAAGGGTTGACCATCCCTATAGATTAGGAAGGAAAAGTCTGCTGTATTCAAATGTTTTTCTGGATTACTCTCGTAATATGCGTTAATTGTTACCTTTACATTATCTCCAGCTTTAGGTGATTCAATATTGAGATCAAAATCTACAATTATACGATCCCACTTTAATAGCAATAAGAGGTCATCAAAATTGTATGAAACACGATACCCTACGCCTTCCTTTGTCCCATTTAACTCCCAAAAATCTTCAGTGACATTTTCAAGTATAAAATATTTTTGACCATGGAATTCTTTTTCTCTAGCACCTGGTTGAACTGAGAATATTACTGATTCATTCCCCCAAGTTCTAGAACCTAATGAAATAGAAGTGAGTAATGGTGGATTATAACCGTGACGAGTAAAGAATGTTCCTATAAATGGTTGCTTATCATATAAATAATAAGCCACAACCTGAATGTATGCGGAAGTATTGACATTAAATCGTAGATTTTCTCCCCAAGGTTCAGGTAAGGAGAACTCGAAAACAATTTGATCCCAGATGATCTCAACAAATACATCTGATTCTTGGGTGAATTTATCGGTAAATCCAGAAATTCCATATCGAGAATCTTCAAATGAAGAAATGTTATATTTGGCTTTCCAACCATTCGAAGCATCCCAACCTGAAATCAGATTAGAGAATGTGATGATATGGTTGTACTCCCACTCGTTCCGTGCTATTGGTTGTGTAAGTTCAAGAGAAGTATCAACTATATAAATATACACCTCATCATCAAGTATCCATGAAGCGTTATGAGCATAGTAGGCTTCTAGATAGACTGTTCCTGGAGTGAGCTGGGGGATTCGATCATCATCGACCCACATCCGTACATTGAACTTTGTCCAGATTAATGTATCCTGAAATACGGTTTGAGAAGTTTCATTCACAGAAGAATATACTGGCCCTGATCCAGTATAATAAGATGGATAGTATCGATATGTAACATCGTCTCCCGTCTCATTTATAGTCCTGAAATTGATATTTACTTTGAAAATATCATAGAACTGAAGAATTAACTTGATCTGCCCATCTGCTAACAGGAATGAATTTTCAACATCTGCAATGTACATCTTCCCAACAATTATCCCTTCTTTCTCGAAAAAGAATATTCTTGATCCATTTCCATCTTGATGTAGGATAGTTGTCAAACCATTAATGAGATCATGATCTAAGGTATTTGTCCCCCCTAGCTGTTCAGTTAAATTTCCATCATAAAGAATCCAATCAATTCCATCGAACTGATATAAATTAATACCAATTTCAAATTGAGAGCCTTTTACATTAATATTAGAACGGTCAAATTTCGCTGTATAAGTGAGAGTATAGTTCCCGTCGATATTTAACACACTCGCTTCATCATCGTCTGTACTATCGTCAATCGCTATTGGGTCAGCACGAATCTCATCCCATTCAACAAAGAAAGACCATGGTTGTAATTGGAGCTGTTTTTCTAGATTGTTTTCAACATAAGCAACAAATTTCTGACGATACACAATATTTGAAGTAAGATTCAAAGTAATGTATCTGCTGGTGGGATGACTTTGCTCTGGATTAGTAATATTCCAAGGTGTGTTCCAGAAAACTGTAACATTTGCGTCTGAAATAGACCCTGGGGGTTCCTCTAGTTTGTATATTCTGAAACACACACTCAATTTTTGGCCTACAGTTACACGAAAAGTATAATCCATCCTTGCAGTTACATCATTAAAGAAAAAGGTACCAAATGGCGTACTGATCCATTCTAGTCCTAATAAATCGACCGTATCTCTACTTACTAATTCAATAATTGATTGAACAATACGATGCCCATTCGTGTCATTGATAGATAACTCTACTCTTATGTCTCCAAGGGATAGCTGACTCGCCGCAAGTGCTTCCAAAACAAATGTAATTCTATATTCACCAGGAGTAGCTAACTCTTGCCAGTCTTCACTAGAGATTATGGTAGTATTTTGATTTTCCTGATCTACATTCTGCATAAATATTTGAATGAAATTACTAGCATCTAAACCAACAACATTAATCGGTCCTGTTCCGTTATTATCTCGAACCTTAATTTCCATTACAAAGGAAGTACGTTCATCGGGATCAAAGATTTGAATCCCAGTAAGAGTTTCAATTGAGAGGATAGTCATTTGGAGGTCATGTCCTAAAATTATTGCTTGACCCCACTCAAATAAGCCAGTTGAACTAATTATTTTGAAGAAAACTGATCGAGAACCCAACCATGACTCAGAAGTATTAGCTTCATAAAGCGTGAAATTGAATGCATAATCACCCAGTCCACCGAGATCTGTGAAATTCCATGTCTGGTTAAACAGATCGTTATTCAATATTCTAAAAGCAGTTAAATTTGTGCTTTGTAAACCAAGAATAGGGATTGGTCCAGAACCATTCCCATAATCCTCAGTGATCGTGAAATAGACTGTGAAATTGAAGTCATCATCGATCTCGAACAGCTGGGATGGAATATTAGCAGTAATGTTGATATCATGATAATTGACTACATCAGTGCTCGTATTAAATTCAGTTACGTAATAGTAATCTCCAAGATCATAACGCCATAAGAAAGAAATATCCTTCAATCCAGGTAGTAATCCAGACGGAAGTCGAATAGGAATACTCCAATTACCCGTACCGACTCCTTCTGGAGAAATAGCCCCCTCAATAATCGCAGTTCCCCCATTGAGAGTGAACTCTAACACACCAGACCAGGTATCAAGAGCTTGATGATCTTTCCTGAGGTGCAGAACGATATTCATAATATCGGGATTATCTGTTTCAGTAATACTGATATCATCATTTAAGTAGAGGATTTCAAGATCATGATAAGACACAACTTTCGACTTTGTATGATTGATTAAAACATCAATGAAAGCTGTGGTGATATTCCACTCAACACGAATGTCTTTACTGAGGGTTTCCCCAAGAGGGAGATGCTTCAACACATCTAGGGAACTAGAACTATCTGGAAGAATGACCGTAAATTGAAACTGGGGGCCAGGGAGCCAAATTAAAGAACCATCCTTGATTGGAAGGGATGTTCCATTGATCCAAGCACTAAATTGCGTCAATAGAGTTGATTGGTTGAGAAATCGATCTATTATCTTATCATTATTATCAATTAGTGTGCCATCAAACTCGAAGCCTATGGTGATATTCCATTTCAAGGGATTTGGATTGTCAATTTCGACGCGCTTAGGAATATTAGAAGTAAAAACAAGGAATTTGAGGGTATGAAAAGTAATGGTTGAATTGTAACTGTATTTATTGTTTACATTATCAAAAACAGCCACATTAATAGTTATATTTTGACCAGGAACAATATCCACATCTAGAGAAGATGAATTCTCAAGAATCCAACTATCAAAACCACTAGTAATAAGGTTGGGGAAGTGTTGGGAAGCACTAAGATCAGTAAGAGTAATATTTTGAATTCCAGATCTAGTGTCTGTAGCTGATCCAACAAGGGAAATAATAGGGCCATTCTGGTGTAACGTGGTAAGATCAGGACATACAGGATCTGTATTGTCGAAACGGATAGTAATACTTCTCTGGAATGAATTATTGACATTATCTACTACAATTAAAGTTATAGTAATATTTGCATCTGCATCATCAGTCAAGCCAATTACATTATGATCACCATCAGCGCCTATATCAAAAGAAGGTTGATCATCAGGATTATTCGTACTATCCCAGTCAAGAAAAACGGTATAAACGCCACTACCTTGCCTAGTACCACTTAATGGATCACTAGGTTGAGAGATAATAGAATAACCCCCTGTGAGTTCGGCTTGATCATACCAATTGCCAATATCATCCAATTCATTGGCATTAGGATCGTAAATGGGGTTTTCTACATCATTAAATTGGATTGAAGGAATTGTAATATCATTAATAACCTCAAGAGGGATCTGATATTGATTACCTACACGATCATATACAATAAAGGATAAAACTCCAGTAGTGCTATCAGAATCAGTGAGATTATAAATCACTGAATAGCTAGAAGTACCAGAAGTAATGTTACCAGGTGATTCATCACCAATAGTCGGAAAAGTAATGGTAGCTAAACCAGCAGCAGTCAATCCAGGATCAATGCCCGTCAACACGATATTTACAGGAACAGATGTACTACCCATGAGGTCAGAATACCAAAGTCGTGAATATGTTGGATTTCTGTGAATATAGACAGAGCTTTCTATAATCGCACTAATAGAGGATTGATCGGGGACTTGGTTATCGCGGATAATATCTAGTGTAACTGTTGCAGAATTTCCAACATTGTCAAAGCTGGTAAAAATGAAAGTCCCATTATCATTACTATCGGTTGATATTGTGTATATCTGGAAAAATCCAACTGTAGTATCATTGATAGGAATTACCTCATTAAATAATGCAGGAAACTCGACAGCTTGAACTCCTGAATCAGATCCATCATCTGATGTGATCGTAATTTCGATATTAATATCCCCAGACATCTTATTGCTATACCATAGAATTTGAGTGCCATCTTGTGGATAATAAGTGAAATCAGAAGTTTCTGTTACAGCAGTATCAGCCAAAACAATACTTGGAGCAGCATTGTCAAGCACACAATTCAGAGTCCTTGTGATACTATTCCCCACTCGATCATATACAGTAATGATGACATCATCACCATTATCGGTTTCCCCACTGCTGACAGTATAGGTCAGCTCATAACCCCCTGAATAGGTGAGGTCAAAGGGAACCTCATTGTCAAAGTCTGCACTCCCAGTAGCATTCCGTAAGCCAGCAAG
>JBHLKY010000012.1:37980-171312 GCA_048886185.1 Candidatus Hermodarchaeota archaeon | reverse complement strand
TTCGAAATTTTTTTGAACTGTTTAGATGTGAACTTTAATAAAGTTTATATGAACGTTCACTAATAATTACTATTTCAATCGTAAATTAGAACTAAAATAATCATGGTTATAGGGTTCTGGTGTCTTAAAATGGCATCTAATTCTGAAGCTCCTTGGTTTTTTATGAACTCGGATCAAAAACGCGAGGAAATAATTATTAGAAGACGAAATAATGAATCATTTGCTCAGATAGCTGAAGCTCTCCTTGGTAGTTCCAAGAAGAAGTCAACTATCTGGTCTTGGGCGAAGAGAAATATGGATACCCTCGAGATCTACCCCCAAATGAAGTCATTACGCGCGGAACCTTATGGTGAGTTCTCTGAGGCTCAACAATGGATTATGTTTGACATACTTTCTTCTATTTTTCCCCGATTAGATGCTTTAAGTCAACATCTCTTGATTGAAATTCAGAAAATTCACACTGAGCAGAAAGAAAAATTTCAAACCACTGCAGGATTTTTAGATGATTTAGAAGAGAGAATTATGGGAGCTATAAATCGAGTTTCAGTACCGAGACCCATTATTTCCTCTACAGCTCAACCACCACCTGTACCAGGCCGAAGTATTACTTCTGGAGTTCCTCCTCCCCCTCCTCCTCCTGGTTCCGCTCCATTAATGCCTTCTTCTGGAACCATGCGAGAATTGCGCACAGATTTTGAAGAAATGAATATGGAAGAAATAACAGCTCTTCCACCAGATTTTTTGGAAGCACTGTCCCCTGCTGATAGAAATAGGCTTCAAACTCGTGTGAAAGAACTGAAACTAATCGAGAAAATGAGTCCAGAGGAGAGAGAAGAGTATTTAAGAAAGAAACAGGAGGAAAAAGAACGAAGTGAAGCTGTTGAAGGGCTAGGTGGGTCTTTAACAGCAATGCTAGATGATTCTGACTCTCTTTTCTCTCGAATGCGCCGTGCGGCGGATGATTCTCAAGTCTCAGGTACAGGTACCTTTGGTAAGTTCACAACAGAGTACACTTTCTTCTACTGTTTCGCTTGTGGGAAAATGAACCGATCAGAAGAAGAAACTATCTCAGGATGTACTTTCTGTAATGCAGATCCAGAACAATTGGTTCAAGATGAGGAGAAATCTAGCTATCAATACTGGGAGTGTTTATCAGCGAAGAATCGAGAGTATGTCGATCTGAATTACACTCGTGGCAAACAAATTGTTATTTATTCTCGTTGGAAAACACCTATTGGAACCCCAGCAGATCCAAAAGACTGTGAACTAGAGAATATTCGTGAAATTACCAGCTCAGTTCTAGTAAAAGCCGATCCAGATAAACAATTCTCACATTATATCACCCTATTACGAATGTATACGCAGTTGAGATTACAAGGGGATTTAAAGACGTATTTGGGAGAATTATTAGATGAAATTCAGAAACTCCCTGATATTACTTCGAAAGAGGATGCTACTCGCCAAGCTGAAGCTATTTTGAAGAAGATTGACTTTCTTCTGGAATGGATTTTGACGAGGGACATTATAAAATCAGTACCGAACACAGAAGAACTACAGATCCAAATTAACAATCTAAATCAAGATCTGAAGCTGCTAAGTGATTCTGAATCACCCCAAGAACTTAGAAAGGCTAGTGAGGTGGGACAAATTAGCGGGAAAGTCGATCAAATATTAAATCGCTTTATAAAAATATTCTTACAGTTGGAATCAGAGTTCCTCTCACCCTCACGGTGGCAATGTAGCGAATGTGAGAATATATTTGAAGTTAAAGACCGACATCACATTCCAGAAAGTTGTGGCTCTTGTGGAAAAATTATCACTAAATTAGTCCCTGTTGACTAGGAGACTCAGTAATTACGTACAATCCATCCAAGAGAACAAGAATCGTTTGGTACTAATACCAAAAAAGCTTTTCAGGTCTATGTTCATAACTTCTTGCATTAATGGTTTTATCATAAATGTGTTCCAATCTTGGGGAATAATTTTCCCTCCTACTTTTGATAGACTTGTAGTTAATGAATTATTGTTCGATTTGACTTGAATGTAAGATGCAGATAATTCTTCGGTAAGAGCTGAAATTGCTGCAACTGGATTTATTTCCTCAAGAAGCAAAGTGTCGAGGATATTTAGGATTGATTCTGAATATTTTGCTATGAAGTATCCAACCAATTTGTCGTCTTTCCATAGAAACCAAACGTTATTTTCTTCAATTTTTCCCATTGCTATTTCCCCGATTGTGACCATTGCAGGGATAAATGGTTCATATCGCTTAGCAAATCCAAGTCGATTCCTAGCAACTCTTCGGAAAAGGTCATCTGCTAGAGATAAACGATCAGAACTAGCAAGGACTGCCCGAAGCCCTTCATTGCGGTTTATAACATCTTCTTTTCGAAGGAATATTGTGGAAGAGGAGAACGAATCCCGATAGGCCTGTTTTTGATACAGGATATGAGCTACTCGAAATTTTGAAGTACCAAGAGTTGAGAATCTTAGACCTTCTGCCTGCATAATCTCATGGGCTTCGTTCAATAATTGATCAGCGATTTTTCTTCGCGTAAAAGTTGGATGCGTGAGTACGGCCCAAACTCCTCCCACATCTTCTGGTCCTTCAGCAGAAATCATGGGTAAGCGGAAAACACCTACTTGTCCAGCAAGAACTCCGTCCACGACAGCATATAAAGCAAAAAAAGGAAAAGGACGTGGATCAAGTCGTCGAATAAGTTCTACCCTTTGTGGCGTTAATGCGAAATCTAAGCCCAATAGATTAAGTTGGAGTATTTCTACAGGATCAGCCTCATCATACTCGATAATCTGCATTATTATCACAGTTCCTTAAGATGAATAATCAAAATCATAATTATATGTAATTATATTGATCAAAAAAATTTGAGTTCAAGTTCGAAAAACATTGCAAATATCTGGGTGGATTTTTAATCCTGATTCCGATGGAGATGATATTCATCAACGCAGAATTTGAAACCATGGGAAATCTGAAATTTACATTTTTTGTGCTATGTCAAATCACACCAATCTTATTTTTCAAACTTTCCATGTATAAAATATTGTAATTTTCTCACTGCTGGAATTACCCATATCAATTTCATCCAACTTCTTTTTGCATCTGAATCGTCTGAGAAATACCATTCTGATAATACCTTAAATCCAATCCCCCATTTCTCCATCAGCTTCCCGGAATTTAATGCACTCTTTATTTTCACATTCAAATCTTTAAACATTAATTTACTCTCAGCAAGTTTTTTGGCTCTTTCACTAAACATGTCAAAAAAAATTTCTGCTTGAGGAAAGGCCTGACCTATATTTTTTAGCAATTCTTGCATTTCTGGTATCTCTAAATATACCATCAACCCTTCTGCAATGAAGAAAATTTGTGCACGATGTTCCATACTGAGTTCCAAAATTTGATTAATCCACGAATAATTCAAAACTGATTGTCCAATCAATATATTCCGTGTTGAAATTGGAGTGATTAATTTTCTAAATTCCAAGACTTCAGGAAAATCCAAATCGACAAAGTAACATCGATTATTATCAATTCTCCCAAAACGATAATCTATTCCTGATCCTAAACTCACAATTATTCCATTGGGATGTTTCTCTATGAATTGTCTACACATTTGGTCAAACTTTCTCACTCGTATCCCCATTAATATCGGATCAAAGCTTCGTACTGTTTTTTTTATAATATTCCAATCAAATTCAATCCGATTATAGAGATCATAAGAGAATTTATCTTTTAATATCGAATTTTTTGCCTGATAATCGATTGCCCTACAATACAATGGCAATAGCGCAGTTTTTGAAATCGCGGGGAATTTTGAGATTTGAATTTTTTGTTCCATACGTGCCAAGGGGTCGATTCGTCTTATAAGGCTTTTTTTATTTAAGTATTTAATTGCTAAATACTAATATGGTAATATATTGAGTTGCAACTGAATCAATTCTGGAAAGGAGTAAATATGGTTCTTTTATATACATTTTTTATGTCTCCCAATAGATTTGTTGGTATTTTTATTGCCTATTTCAAATTTTATTTAAGAAATTAAATGTTGTAGACGAATTGTGTTATCGTTGCTTGTTTTCAAAATGTTAAATTGCTTTAAAAATCCGTGGTAATTATGATACCAAAGGAAAGAATCATTACACTTCAGAAATCATTTTTGAATATTTGGCCACCTAAGCAGTGCTTTTTCTTGAATGGTTGGATTCTAACTTTTACTGGAGGTTTGACTGGAAGGTCGAATTCTATTCTAGCAATAAATTATACTGGTAATAATTTAGATGAAGACATTAGTATTGCAGAAACCGCTTATAAAAGATATAATTTACCTGTTCGATTTAAATTGGCTGATCATTTTGATCCACCAGAGCTAGAGGGTGCATTACTTGAGCGAGGATACACTTACAGTAATTACTCACTAATAACAATGGGTTGTAATAATCCTGTAGTGAAGATAACGCAAAATCAAGACTTCTCTTATGAATTTAGCGAAAATAGATCAACTGAATACACTGATTTTTTAGCCAAATATTCCTCAAGTTTAACTGAGGATCAGCAAATCATGACTGAAGTTTCACAAAGGATTATCATTCCTAAGAAATGTTTTATCTTAGGAAAGAAGGGTAATAGTATTGTTGGTTCCACCATGGTTATATTAGATCCTCAGGGTTATCTATATATCGCAGAATTATTTGTTCACCCTGGTTTTAGGAGGAGGAAAATTGGATCGTCATTAGTTACAAAAGCGATAGAATGGGGAATGTCGTTAGGTTGTACCTGTTATTGGCTTCATGTTGAACGAGACAATAAGGAAGGTATAGAGTTATATGAGAAATTTGGATTTCAGAAATGGTATAATTACAATTACTTACTAAAAAATAACTAAAAAAAAAAGAAGATGGGCGTTGAATCAGAATACCAGAGAGATTGAGATGATTCAGGTGCCCTCTCATTTAGTAGTACTATAGTTATCTCTCAAGGTTTTTACTTTCGCCTCTTGGATAGAAAAACGGAAATCGCGACACTAGCAATAGAAAGGATCGTAAAACCTGGGGTGGCAGCTCCTGGTGCCTCCTCAGAAGATGAAGATCCTATGGATGGGATTTCATAAGATATGGGTAATTCAGCTATAAACTGGTCGAGAATTGGTCGAAAATTGATTGTAGTGACACTTACTTCGCCAACAAATGCAAGCTTGGCTATTACAGTGGTTTCAATTTCTGGGTTACCAATGTTCAAGAATTCAATGAAAGTTAGAGTTAACTGATCTCCGTTTATCTCAAAATGTTCATTTTTTACACCTGATTGCCAGTCCTGAGCTTGTTTATAAGGATCACCAAGCATCCAGAACATAAAGTATTGATTTTCTCCAGTGTGAAAGAAAAGCATTGCTGCCTGAATCTTGTATAGATTCTCATCAGTAGTTATGCTAAAAATAACTAAAACTACTAATGATTCATTCGTAGCTAGTTGAGAGGTTGAATTTAGATCATAATCCATAATAATTGAAATGGTTGAATCAATTTTCGTTACATGTAATATATCGACAGTTTGGTTATTTTTGATGTTCTTTATACTTTTAATGGGAAGATCACTCTCTGCTATTACTGGAAGAGTACCTAGATTCAACGTTAATAGAAATATGATAAATATTAATGTCTTTGACATCTTCATTATGGGTCAACAGCTTCTGCATTTGAGAATTAACTTGCTGACTCACCCCAAGTGATCCAGTTTGTCTCTACGTTTCCCAATGCTTTTCCTTGTGAATCGTATTGAGTGTAAACCCATTTTATTCTTTCATATACAAATGAAACCGTCTCAGTAGGGATATCCTCAGACGACATCCCATAATCTTGTACTGAAACAATCCTAGCATTTTGGAGTTCAATTTTATAAAACACTGAATGCCCTTCATTAGTCATACAGAACTCTAATTTCACTGAAGCGATCGAGTTTCCATCAACACAGAATTGGTATAGTTTAGGAGAGGCTCTATCTACCATTTTTGTAACTCGGAGGGGAGTATGTTGTCGTACGCCTACAGAACGCGTTGGATCTGTTAAATCTGGAATCCTGACATTGTGTGAATATGCGAGGACATCAATCCAATCTTCATGGTTTTCTTCAATTGCTTCTCCATTTATGTCATCAACGTGAAGGTACATAACAAAACCACCTGCAACTGTATTCGACTCCTGAAGCTCTTCAGTTGAGGTATTTATTTGTTGATTACCTATTACCGCTACAATAAAAGCAGTGGCGGTACCTAAAAGTAGTATTAAAGGAATTATTATTCGTACTGTTTGATTTGTTTTCATTTAATAGTCACCACTATTCTTCATGAAAATATGTAAATGCTGAATAAGAATATTTTAAACCTTCCCAAATAGAGATCACTTTATAGAAATGGCGATAAATCTTGTTATGTGAGACCACAAAAAGAAGAGATCATATTTATCGAATCGTCCAGCGTAAATCCAGCGAATTCGAGTATGTAATCCAATTATAAGTACAAATACTATAAGTAATGGGAGGATATTGGAGATTTGCCAAAAAAGTCACTGAAGCTAATTTATATACACTTCTGAACAAGTCAGCGTTAGATATGCAATTATTAACAGAAAGAGTGTATTAACCTATTCAAATCAAAGCAATAGAATGGTAATTAATTGAATTTTTAATTATTTGGAATTACTCCTAATCTGGATATAATTTCTTTTTACTATAAAATCAATTCATTTTTTTTGCGATAATTAGAAATCTATGTCCATGGGTTGTGAATTTTCCCTCCTTTTGGATTATCTTGTGTAATTCTTTGAATTTGTTAATGTTCTTGTTAAAATTAAAGCCAGGAATCTGCCATGAAATGATACGTAAATAAAATACAACTGCTCCAATATCCTGAAAATGTTCATTCATTAATGCTTCTTTCCCGTTTAAGATTTTAAATCCGTTATCTTGCAATTGCTGAGATGCATATTCTAAATCCCATTCCCAATCCTTATAACTCTCATCACCAAAAAATTGATTTAATTGAATAGTATTAAAATGTCCAACCTGTTGTGTAATGAAGATACCATTCGATTCTAGTATCCTATAAACTTCTTTGGGACGGTAGTCTTCATGACGATTTATAATTAAATCAAAGAAATCGTTTTCTAAAGGTAATTCTTCGTGGTTTGTTACAGGGACTACTTTAACATTAAAATTTTTAAGTACTTTCTCTGCGATCGGAATATTAGGAGGATAAGCTTCTGTTGCATATGTGAACTTTGGAAGTGGGTGTAATGTTGATAAAAACTCCCCTCCTCCAGTACCCATATCTAGCATATACTTTGATTTTTTTACATAAGGAAGAATGATTTTTCGATAGTCCCAGGGGATTGGTTCTGAAATCATTCGATCTTTGACGTACGAAAAATCCCAACCTTTTATGGTTACCGATTTTGCATCATCATATAACTTGCTAAATGTTTTGTCTATAGATTCTTCCAGCATTTTAACCTCTTGATTTGGAATCTAAATTGGATAAATATTGTATTATAATTTCTAAAGATCTGATCTTTATTATTCATAGTTCTTGGCAAAAAATGATTGATAATTATAAGCTTTAGTTTAATAGGCAAAATATCTGTTATTAATATAATGATCGTTCTTAGCAAGATTCTTAAAGAGATGTCTGGATTTGAGAGTATTTCAATAAAGAACATTTAGAAATTAGTAAATCTTTAGGTATTGATGAAGTGAAGTTAGAAAATAATGAAAAGCATAGAATTAGAAAACTTAACATGGATTGAGGCTGAAAAAGCCTTTGAAATCTATCAAATAGTTTTAATTGCCCTTGGAGCTCGTACTAAAGAACATGGCCCACACTTACAGTTGAATAATGACTATATATTAGCAGAATTTTGTAAAGAAGAAGTATTGAAGCAGGTTCCTTTAGTAGTACTTCCAACATTACAATATGGATATTATCCAGCATTTATTGAGTATCCCGGATCGGTTACGTTGAAGGTGGAGACTTTTAGGAATGTAGTTGTCGAAATCTGTCAGTCTATTAGCTCCTATGGTATAAAGAAATTCTATATTCTGAACACAGGGGTATCCACACTCCAACCACTTGAAGAAGCAAGGAAAATTTTATCAGAGGAGGGGATCACTCTGAAATATTTCAATATCCTTGACCTTTCTGCAAGGTTCCCTCCTGGATTACTCTGCCAGAAGGGAGGGTCTCATGCAGATGAAGAAGAAACATCGATTATGCTTCATATTGCTCCTCATACAGTTGATATGTCAAAAGCAGTTAAAGATTTTGATCTTCGACCAGATAGAAGAGGGTTGACAAGAGATCCTCATGGCCATGGACATTTCTCTCCAACTGGAATCTGGGGGGATCCCACACTTGCCTCCCAAGAAAAAGGACAAATTATTGTAGATATTATGATCTCTATGATTATTGAACAGATAAAAGAGATGATTGAGTAAAAAATGCATATCTGGTTGCTCAATCAGGATTAATAAATGTCCAATTAGTCGAATAGATTATTATAAATTGAAAAAATAGTATAATATGACCACAATTAATCCAGAAATAATCTGAATACTCAATTTTTTAATGCTCAAAAAAGAATTGAGAATAAAGTTGTAAAGAGCTTTTTATGAGATCCACCAGCATACAAAAACTTAAAAATAATGAAATGGTGAAAAATACTTGGATTTTTTGGGTATTAGTGGATTAATTCTTCTAGGATTTGCAGTAGGGTTCATTATTAGCCTTATTGGGGTAAGTGGATCAGTATTTGTCGTTCCTATATTGCTATTATTTTATCCTACCACAATTTATTCAGCTATAGGAACAAGTTTACTAGTTGATATGATTGGTGCATCAGTTGTCAGTTTTTCATTTTATCGCAAAAAACAAGTTGATTTGAGTACAAGTTTTCTATTAATAGTAAGTGCCTTAGTTGGATCTCAAATCGGAGTGTTAATAGCTGTAAATACAGGTGAGGCTTCATTAAGTAGTGCTGTTTGCTTCATATTTATCGGTATTGGAGCTTTGATCTTATTAAGAACGTTTAGAAAACCTGAAAATGATAATAACTCACTAATTTCCCGTAGATTTGATTTTGAATCAGAAAGGCAGAAACAAATTATTATTTTGGTGATAGGACTTTTTATTGGTTTAATGAGTGGGATATTTGGAGCAGGAGGTGGAATGATGATTATTTTCGTCCTTCTGCTGATATTTCAGTATCCTCCTCACACTGCTATTGGAACAGCTACCGCAATTATGGCAATTATAGCTTTATCTGGTGCGGTCGGTTATTCAATTCAGGGGTATGTTAATTTAGAATATGGCATTATTATTGGCCTCGGAGCTATCTTTAGCGGTAGTATTGGGTCCATATTTGCTAGAAAATTGGATGAGAAAAGTTTAATGATCACTATGGGATCAGTTTTTATATTAGTAGGTATTTTTACTCTTATTTTGCTCACAATACTGTAATCAGGAAAGATAAAGAGAGATTCAGACAAAGATAATGACTAACGTGAAATGCTAGATAGAAAGATTCTTTATTAACAAGTCAATCTAGAATACTTAGTAAAGATGTGGCGTACAAGACCTGATCCGATTTCTGTTTGGAAAATTCCAGAAGTTGTTAAGCGACTTAACCGCTATTATCATTTAATTGATGAAAAGAAAATAGCTCGTTATCTCTTAATAAAAGCAATAAAACTAGAAATTGGTTTAGATGCTGATTTACATTCATTGTGGAAGGAACATGACCGTTTATCTGAAGAATTCCGAAAATACATTGTTGAATATGATGAAGAGTCTTTTGCAAAAGTTGTTCCAGTTCCAGTTACCCCTTCTTTTCTTGATTTGAAGATAAAAATTGCAGATGAGATACTTAAGCAATGTTGTTTTTGTGAACGTAGATGTGAAAAAAACCGTGAGTTTGGAGAGCTTGGTATTTGCAAAGTTGGAAAGGATGCAATTGTTAGTTCTGCTGATTTACATCTAGGGGAAGAAACTGTACTTGTTCCTTCAGGGACAATTTTTTTTTCAGGATGCACTTTCAACTGTGTTTTTTGTCAAAATCATTTAATTAGTCAAGAGTGGCGAGATCCAAAAAGTGGAAAAATAAGAGCTGGTTTCGTTTACAAACCGCCTCAACTTGCTCTTATTGCGGGGGGACTGGCTCAGGACGGAGCTCGCAATATTAATTGGGTTGGAGGCGATCCTACATCAAATCTTCACATAATTCTCCATACTCTTCATGAATTTAAAGTTAATATTTGCCAGTTATGGAATTCTAACATGTATCTAAGCATTGAGGGAATGAAGCTATTACTAGAAGTGATGGATTTTTGGCTTCCTGATTTGAAATATGCAAATGATGTCTTTGCTAAGCAAATGTCTAAAATACCAAATTACTGGGAAGTCATTACACGAAATATTAAAATGGCTCATGATCATGGATCTGGGGAGATGATAATTCGTCATCTGGTAATGCCAGGACGAGTAGAAGCTGATACATATCCCATTCTAGAGTGGTGTGCTGAGAACGTTCCAAAAGCGTTAGTAAATATCATGGGGCAGTATCGACCTATGCATAAAGTGAAAAAATACCGTGACAAGTACGCATGGATTAATCGGGGGATAACCTTTGAAGAATTAACCTTAGCGCGAAAAAAAGCTGAAGAATTGGGTATTCTATGGAAACCTGTATCTTAAATAAGTAGCAAGAGATCAAAATTATCGTAGGATCAAGAAGTTGATCAATAGAAGTTATGATCTATATCGATATCGACGAAGTTTATTTGATTTAAATAGAAGTAATGTATAAATTGAAGAGGTAGTGAGTGAGAAAAATATAAGGGAAAAGAAGAGCTTAAAAAAATAAGTGAAAGTCAGAAAAATAGAGCCCCGTGGTGTAGTGGACTAGCATAAGAGGCTTTGACCCTCTCGACTCCGGTTCAAATCCGGACGGGGCTGATCATTTTTTTTAAACTAAGTGAAATACAAATAAACCTTACTTGAAGCCCCGTAGTGTAGCGGTTATCACCTCGGACTCTGAATCCGATGACCCCGGTTCGATTCCGGGCGGGGCTGTTCTTTTTTATGTTATTATTTATTGTGTTTACATCTTTATAGATTTCTGAGTCTTCTTGATTTTAGACCAGGGATCACGTAAGGTAATTGTTCGATTAAAAACTAATTTTTCTGGTGTTGCATCGACTAAATCTACGCAGAAATAACCTAAACGTTCAAACTGATATTTGTTTCCTGGTGCTGCATTTGCTAGACTTGGCTCTACAAAACACGTTAACTTCTCTAGTGACTTTGGATTAAGATTTTGGGTGAATTTTACATTTTCCATTGGATTTTCCTTGTTGAAAAGTCGGTCGTATAAGCGTGCTTCTGCTGCTATTGCATGTTCAGCTGAAACCCAATGGAGAGTCGCTTTGACTTTTCGACCGTCTGGAGCATACCCTCCCTTTGTTTCCGGATCGTAGGTCGCGTGTAATTCCAGGATTTCTCCAGAATTCTCATCTTTAATTACATTTACACACTTGATATAATACGCGTATCGAAGTCGTATCTCTCTTTCTGGGGTTAATCGATAAAATTTCTTTGAAGGTTTTTCAAGAAAATCTTCGTGTTCAATGTATATTACTCGGGAGAATGGTATTTTCCGTGATCCCATACTGGGATCCTTGGGATGATTGGGCGAATCTAATTCTTCGACCTTATTTTCGGGATAGTTCTGAATTATAACTTTCAGAGGATGGAGAACTCCCATAACTCGTTTACATTCTCTGTCCATTACTTCGCGTACACATGCTTCTAAGAGACCTACATCAATATAATTTTCTCTCTTTGAAATTCCCACTTTATCCAAGAAATTTCTTATTCCTTCCGCTGGATAACCACGTCTACGTAATCCTGCAAGAGTTGGCATTCGGGGATCGTCCCATCCAGAAACATGTCCTTGTTCAACCAGCTCTAGAAGCCGTCGCTTACTCATAACAGTGTAAGTTAAATTTAATCTAGAAAATTCAATTTGTTCAGGACAGTATTTTAACAAGTTTAATTTCAGAAGTTGGTCTCTGTACCAATTATAAAGGGGTCTATGCGTCTCAAATTCTAACGAACAGAGGGAATGAGTAATTCCCTCGATTGCATCAGATTGACCATGAGTATAATCATAGCTTGGATAAATCACCCACTCATTTCCAGTTCTATAATGTGGTACCCTCTTTATTCGGTACATTATTGGATCTCGCATAAGCATATTGGGAGAGGTCATGTCAATTTTCGCCCGTAGCACCCGAGATCCATCCTCAAACTCTCCATTGCGCATCCTCTCAAATAACTTGATGTTTTCTTCTACTGATCGATTTCGATAGGGACTTTCCATTCCTGGTTCTTCTGATGTTCCTCTTTGATGCTTGATCTCTTTTACACTTAAATCACATACATATGCTTTTCCAGCTTTAATTAATCCCATTGCCAATTGGTATAACTGTTCAAAATAATCCGATGCAAAATAAAGTCTGTCTTCCCAATCAAAACCAAGCCATTGAATATCTTTTTTAATAGCCTCTACATATTCCATGCTTTCTTTGGCGGGATCTGTATCGTCAAATCGTAGATTACATAATCCATTGAACTCAGCTGCGATACTGAAGTTAAGATGAATTGATTTCGCGTGGCCTATGTGTAACCATCCATTTGGTTCTGGGGGGAAACGAGTATGTACACGACTATTATTTTTGTTGTTTTTAACATCATCTGAAACAATTTTCCGAATAAAATCTTTATCAAGAGAATGATCGTCAGAGTTCGCTGTGTTCATAATTATATCACGTAAATGTAATTAATTTCTTTGGATTTCGCAGAGGAGTGTATCTAAGCGAAGTTTATGTTTGATATTTTTATAAACCTCTAATAAAATTACTTATTACTTCTAACTTAAAATTATCTTTTTCGTAAAAGGAAAATTCAAAGAATCATTATGTATAGGTTTTAATTGTAATTTAATGCGTAATCAACTGATTTAGAGGATATTCAATGACAAACCAGTACGAAAATTTATCGAAATACAAATACATTAGTCTCATCACGTTTTATCCGAGTGGAAAAGGAGTCGCCACACCTGTAGAATTTGCTACTCTAGATGAGAGACTATATGTGAACACAAGGGCAAATTCATGGAAAGTGAAGCGCATCAAACAGAACTCACAGGCTAAAATTGCTCCTTGTACAATACGGGGAAAAATCCTTGGTGATGATATGGATGTTACTGTTCGTATTTTACCAGAATCAGAGGAGTCGAAAGCTAAGGAAGCACTGGATCTGAAATTTAATAGAGGATTCAATAAAATACTTTTAAGCACCTTTAAAATGTTCCAGAAATTAAAATTCTGGAAAAAACCTGATGAAAGGGTATTTTTGGAAATAACAATTACTTAAATATTTTTTCTTAGAAACAAGAAAATAAAGTATGATAATTCTTTCATACATACTCTATTCGACTTATCGCCTTTCCAATAGCTAATTCGGCATCTTTTACAATTCTTTCAATAATGTCTGATACGCTCTCAATCCTATCAATCAAACCAATACTCTGGCCAAGGAGAACAGCACCATCATTTACATTCCCTTGGTAAGCCATATCATATGCACGGGCTGCTTTAGCTAACGCTGCTGTGTTCATCTCCGCTTCCTTTGCCAATTTCTCTCTTTTATTAGCAACTAGATCCGCATGAGTTTGTAGAGAATATTCGTTCTTCCATAATCGAATGGGGCCTAAAATTCCTGTGACTAGTACAGTATCCTGGGCTTTAGCAGGTGGAATGACACTTTTATAGGTTTCATGGAATTCACATTCCCTAGAAGCAATGAATCTTGATCCCATAGCAATAGCGCCCGCTCCTAGTGATAATGCTGCAGCTAATCCTTCACCTGTGGCAAACCCTCCACATGCAACTCTAGGCATATCTGGATATTTTTGTTGAATTTGTTGGAGAAGAACCAGCGTACTCACCTTTTCATATGATTGATGACCACCTCCCTCATTTCCTGTAATTACTAATCCATCTACTCCAGCTGCTATACTTTTTTCAGCCAACCATAATGCAGGTGCAACATGAAAATGTTTTATCTGGGATTTTTTCTTTAATTTTTGAAAATTTTTAGAGTTTGGTAGAGTTTTTGCTGACCCTGCACTTGTTAAAGCATATACACATTGATCTTTAATTCGTTGATTTTCTGAAATAAATTTTGGTATTTCAGAGCATAAATCGGTAGCATATGGTTCTAATCTCGAGGTTCGGATGTTGAATCCAAAAGGTTTGTTTGTATGTTCTACAACATATTTCATGTTCTTCTTCATTTCTTCAACAGGATTTTTATTTTCATCTAAAAGACCAATTTGTGATAAGACTCCTAATCCCCCCGCTTCTGAAACAGCAACAGTCAATTCCGTGGTATGAAAAGGTGCCATTGGTGCTGCGATAATAGGATGGTCTATTCCTAGCATCTCAGTAATATTAGTTTTAATTGGCATAGATTTCCACCCATTAATTTCTTTTCATATAGTTTTGATCCTCATTTAACCTGAAAAGCTATCTCTTCTTGTTTTGAGACATAGTAAAGATTAATAGTCCTCTAGGTTCATTTAAGATTTTCTTAAATGGATAAAAGAGGAATCTTCTCTTTTTTTCATTAATTCTGTAGGTAATTCACTTGCTTAAAATACATTGATCTCGTATAAAATGGTTTATTGCAATTTTAAGTTGAATCTTTTCTAAGGAATAGCCAGAAATTCTCGTATTTAAGTTGTTATCTATAAAATTTGAGCTAAATGCTTCTGTAATTACCTTTCCATCCATATAATCTGCAATTGGAACTCCTAGTAAAGTCATAACCGTTGGCGAGACATCCCAAATCCTTAATTCATTGGTGTATTTTTGTGGTTTAACGCCTGGCCCATTAAGTATGAAAATTCCATTTAAACGATGTGCACCAGACCACACTGGATGAGGGAATGATAATTTTCCGCCACCAAACTCAAGATAGCGAATGATAAGATATCTAGCCTCTGAATTGAAGCAGATAAGATCAGCAGCATCTTGAACAAAGGGCCCATTATATAGCTCTTCTCTTAAATAAACCTGATCAAAAATCCTCTCTCCAGTCTCTTCATCTTTCATCAATAGTAATTCTGATTGTAATTGTTTTGCAACAGCTAATCGATCCTCTGGTGAGATCATTCCTCTTGGTTCACGCCCTTTGACGTTAAGGTATATTTGGCCGCAATTTCCAACACAGTAGGCTTTCGTACGACTCCAATCCACGTTATTGAATGAAAAAAACAATTTGAGGACTAAATTACGTAGTAGAGATCTTTTTGCATAAATTTTCCTCCTGTTATCTGGAGTCCGAAGAAACTTGGTTTGCCGAAAAGCATTTGTTAATGTAAACCCACGTCTAAAGCCAAAATATTTTAACCTATGTGTTATTCCTTCACGAGCTTTCATCCAACCATGTTCTAAAAGCCAATTATTTAAACCAAGAGCATTATAGGCTCCACCAAAACCATGATCAGACATAACGATAACATAGGTATTGTTATCAACTATCTTTGTTAATTCGCCAATTTCTTGATCAATCTTTTGATAAATATCATTGATTGTGTTGCCATAAATTTGATTTAATTCTTTAGTATAATTTGGATGGTTATGATCGGTAAACTTCCAAAAGTGGTGTCCAAGGACATCAGCTCCAGTGTAAACTGTAATAAGAAGATCCCATGCTATTTTATCAGATAAAAATAGCGTAGCATTTGTTGTATTCGTGGTGATCTTCCAAATATCTCTCAATAATGCTTCTTCATTGCCATCCCGAGTAACTACTCGCGGCTGTAGATGAAAATTTGGTATAAAATCCTTTAGTTCTTTTAACAATGAATGAGGATAAGTAAAATCATTATTTTCCTCTGGTGTCGGAAAACCACTTATTAAAAATCCATTCAGAGGTTCAGGGGGATAAGTTCCAGGGATATTAACCAAACAAACCTTCAAATTCTTCTGTGAAAGGAGATGCCAGAGTGGTGGAATATGAATGTCTCGAGAAGTGGTTGCTTGTTGGTCATAAGAACCATGTTTCCGTTTTGAGAAGTCATAAAGTCCATGTTTTCCAGGGTTTACCCCAGTTGTGAAGCTTCCCCATGCAGTGGGGGATATAGGATGAATGGTTGATAAAAGAGATGATGAAAAGCCTTGGTTATATATTTTAAATAAGTTTGATAGCTTCCCTTGTTGAAATAGAGGATGAATAATATCAAATGTTCCTCCATCTATACCAATCACCAAAACTCGTTTTTTCTGGTAGTTTTGATGCATAAAAAACCCATTTCGATTTATTTATCCTTATTACATGTAACCAAGATTTTCAAGGCGTTTTTTAATTTGCTCCTTTTCATCAACATTCAAAGATGATGATGAACGAGCTTGAACTCTTTTTGAGTTATAAGGGAATTGCTCTTCGATAATATCAAGAACTCCAGATAGAACATACTCAACATATTCATTTATGCTGTTGAATTCCTTCGAATTACTTACACGAGTTTCAATTCTAGCAAGTAAGTCTATTGGGAGATCAACAGATCTTTTTTTACTCTGAAACTCTTTAACATTCATAATTAAAGGAAAGAAATAGTAGTACTAAAATCTTCTTTAATAAGTGAGACTGTTCAGAATGATCTTTTATTATAAATGAACCTAATCTAGCATATGCATTTATCATTCTTTGAGTCTGTTTTTATCAAAAACAAGCTAGGGGATGAGAATTCATGTCTCTATTCAATTGAATGATCAGCATTTTTGTTGATCCAAAGAGTAGATATTAATATTAAGAGAATTCCAGTGTATATCCATCCAGAGTAGAACTGCTGTAAAAAGGCAAATTCCAAAATGAATGGGATAATTACTTGGAGTAATTGGTAAAATGATGTTTTTATCGATCCTAATCTAGTAATTGCCCAATTCCACAGACCCAAAGCAATGATCGTGGGAAAAATGCCCAGAAAAACCAAGAAAAGGATTACTTCAAGAAGTTTAGGCAAAAATATTCCTTCTAGAGATGTCAAAGAGATATCACCAAAGACTAAAGAAACTGTTACAAGGGCTAAAAAGGTGTGGAAGAGACTAGCATACGTGAAACTCATAAGATCGACTTTTTTACCCTCGGTAGAAGCAATGTTCAAAAATTTTCCAGTTATAACCGTGTAGAATCCCCACATAACAGCTGAAAACATTAGAATAAATGTTCCATGAATTGATGAACCCGTAAAATTCGCCCAATTACCATCAAAGCAAATTAAAAAGATTCCCAATAAACTAATGACTCCAATTACCACAATTCTCCAATTTAACTTTGTACCTTCCAGCTTCCAAGCAATGAAAGGGACAATAAATACATAAAATGATGCAAGTAAAGTAGCAATTCCTGGTGTTGTTATATCCTGACCTATCGTTGCTGCCAGATATCCTAAAGCATCAAACCAGCCTAATAATATTATTGTTTTTTCTGATAGCATTGAGAATCCATTTCGCCCTTTTATGAAAAGTATGACTAATGATAGCACTAACACTGCTACTCCAAATCGTAGAGTTGTTGTTTGAAGAGGAGTGAGATATTCCAATACAACTTCAACAAAAATTGGGGTGATTCCCCAAATGAAATTAGAAAAAAGTAGAAAAAAATGTGCACTGCGTTGAGAAGACAATAATCTTAGATTGAAGACATTTGATGACGATTGAATATTGGATTGAACATTTTTTTGAGTTTGCATCATGTTAGATACGATATGTCAAGAGACTCTAAAATTAATACCCACCATTTGACGGTTGATTTTGTACTGTATTGTGTCATATGGAGAAAATTTATATAAGAAATACAACTACACTTTTTACAAGGTGAAGCAAATACTATACAATTTCCTAATTGAACTTCAACACAGTTGTTCTTTCTCTGATTTCTCCCGAAATCACCCTAATGTACAAATCCAGTTATGGTGTAATACTCAGAACGATATTATTGAATTGACAGGAGAAAATCAAGCTCTTAAAAGAGCCATCATTGATCTAGAAGAGGAATTGGGAACCATTCTTAATATCTTTCCAGATCAAGGTCATGCTCAACTCATTATCAAACTTTGTAAATGTGCTGAGTTTCCTTTAGTTAAAATTCTTAATAGATATAACTGTCTTGAACTTCCTCCTGTTAAATACGTCGCTGGACGTGAACTTGTCAATCTTATTGTTACACCAAAAGATGCAGGGTTAATTCTCGAGGATATTCGAAAAGAAGATCCTAATGCTCTTGTGAATGTACTAAAGCTTGCTCCTCTAAAGAATGCTGCCACTCCTTATCCTTTCTATCTTCCCTTAGATGACTTGAAGAACGATCTTACTTCTAAACAACTTGAAGCACTTAAGATAGCTTATAATAGGGGTTACTATGAGTTGCCACGAAAAATTGTTTTGGAAGGATTGGCGCAAGAAATGAATATTCACCGCCGAACATATGAAGAACACCTTCGGAAGGCCGAGAAAAAACTAGTGAGTTACTTGATTCCCTCTCTTATCCTCTAGAATCATTGTTTTGAATGTAAAATATTTAACTTTCTCATTTGTTTGAGTATTTTAATTCAAATTATTAGGGTGATCTGAATGAAACTAGTTATTCTTGGAGGAGCTGGGGATATGGGCAGTTACATAGTTAAAGATGCCGTTAATTTTGGTACAATATGGACTAAAATAACTATTGCTGATATCCGTGAAGATCATGCAAGAAAACTGATTAATGAATTGGGAGATCCTCGCTTAGGCTACCTGAGAGTAGATGCCAATAATCATGGGGAATTAGTAAGTCTATTAAAAGATTATGATTGTGCGTGTTCAGCAATTGGCCCCTTTTATCATTTTGGGCCTTTAATTGCACGAGCAGCGATTGAGGCCAAGATTCCATTGATAGACATTTGTGATGATCCAGATCCTACTCAGGAAGTTCTTGAAATGGATACTGCTGCTAAGGAGGCTAAAATTCCAATCTTTCTTGGATATGGCTGGACTCCAGGTTTAACTAACCTATTAGCTCTCCAAGCATATCATAAATTAGATCGTGGTCCTGTACAGTTAAACATATCATGGGCAGGAGGAGCTGCTGATTCTGAGGGCTTCGCAGTCATACTTCACGTTTATTATGCTGTTACAGGTAGTTTTCCATCTTATCAGAAAGGGAAATTTATTGATGCTCCTGCTGGAAAGGGTAACTTTAAAATTGACTTTCCCGCCCCTCTTAAAACGGTCAGTGTTTTTGATTGCGGTCATCCAGAACCCATAACAATCCCCAGATTTTTACCTAATGTGACAGAGTGCACACTGAAAGGGGGATTAACTCCAGATTGGAATAACAAAGTTTTGGAGTCATTTAAGCACCTCCACCTGATTCAGGGTAGATCTCGCCAAAAATTTTGGGGAAGAGTCATTCATGCAACAGAAAGGTTATTTGCGACGGGAGGGGTTGCTGCATCTTCAGCACGTGTGGATATTCATGGTACTTACAAAGAGAAGCCAGTCCATTGGGTGTACTGTACACCCAGTATCGCTATGGGTGAACTTACAGGCTTTCCTGCGGCAATAGCCGCTCAACTTTATGCTGAGGGAAAAATAAATGGAATAGGTATTTTACCTCCTGAAGCTTTACCAAAAAACGTTCCTGAACTATTCTTTGAAGAAATGAAAAAACGTAATATCAAAATGATATTTGATGAGAGTAAGCCCTTAAGACATTTCCAACCACCTGAACCATATAATCCAGGATTTTTCTCAAAATATGGATTAACTGTTTTGATTCTGCTAATCTTAGCTCTTATTTTGTATAGTACTTGCTGGATTGTTTTATCTTTACTCTAAATGAAGCATCGGTTTAAGAACAGATCACCAAGTAAGAATTGTTGAATAAATTCTTGACGTAAAAAAGATTCAAATATAATTAATTTTAATTATCTTTCTTAATAGTTCAAAGAATCGAAGAATTGTAAGTTTCTCCATATTTTTAAGCTTGATATCAATAATGGTTAAAAAGACTAAAAATTGATTTTTACGAAAATTTGCTTGCTTGGAGATGGAAAAGTAGGAAAAACATCTCTAATGAGTCGATATGTAGGAGAGGATTTTACTTTAGAATACATTCCTACAATTGGTGCTAATTTTCTTTTTAAACAAGTATCTTTAGAAACTTCAGATGGCCCCAAAAATCTTCGTTTTCAAATATGGGATCTAGCAGGGCAACCAACTTTCGATCAAATCCGAAAACTGTATTATAAAGGGTCAATTGGAGCTTTTTTGGTATTTGACTTAACTAGTCCAGATTCTTTAGAAAACTTGGAATGGTGGTTACAGGAGTATTCAAAAAATACTGAACAAAACTCTGCTATAATTGTTCTAGGGAATAAAAGGGATTTAACAAAAGAAATTAAGGTTCCTATTGACACCGCAAAGAATTATATTGAAAATCGGCTATCCAAAAAGTTTTCAAATATACATGATACCATTGATTATTTTGAAACCTCTGCGAAATCAGGAGAGAATGTAGACCAAGCTTTTTCAATATTAGGGTATAAGATCATTACTAAACATTATTGTTAGAAGAAAATATCGATAAAGGGTAAGAGTAGTTCAGATAGCAGGGAAACAATAAGTATCAAGATGTAAGGGTGTGATCCCTTATGTATTTCTTATTATAATGAATATAGATCATTAATAATCCAATAATAAGTCCTACCACCATCAAGATTTCATTCGATGATGAAACTGATTGGAATAAAGGTATCATTGGTTCAGGTACAAGCCCTTTTATTGTTGTTCCCTCTAACACACTATAATTTGGCTTATTTAGATTTCGAAAAGTACACCAAATTAAGGTTGAGAGACTCGAAACTCGGAAAGCAAGAGAGGATGCCTGATTTCGCGGGAAATCAATCTGTTCTCGTTCATATACTATTGTGGAAAAGATTGTTCCAATAACTATAAATGTAGCTATTTCATTTAATGGAATAAAATAGAAATAATTGTAAGCAGGAGTAAATATCGGAGCTAGCAAACTATAGCAACCAAATTTAATAAGATTAATTGCTAGAATCATTGGGAAAGTCTGTCTAATGGTGCGTGTGGGTGAAAAGAACCAAAGAAGTCCTACCTCACAGAAAATTAGAACCAAAAAATCAATAATTCCAATAGTTGGATCAGGATAAGGAATATAAATTTTAACCACCAAATATTGTTAAAAGAAGATTAAATAAAAGATAATTTGAGTTGATCAACGAACAATGAAGTGTTGTTACACACACTAATAAAATAAAATAGTCTTCCAATGTTATAAATTGGGAGAAATAGATTTATGAATTGCCTTAGGTTTTTAAGTATCATCATCATATAAGTCTACCAGAGTAAAAATTGCCTTGAATTACTAAGATATGCTTTCTTGGAGATGGAGAGGTAGGTAAAACATCTTTAATAAATGGATATCTTGGAAAAGGCTTTTCATCGGAATATACTCCCACGCTAGGTTCCGATTTTCTATCAAAACAAATTTTTTTTAAAACTAAATATAGCTTTAAAGATATTCGTTTTAAAATATAAGATTTAGTTGGCCAACAAGCATTCAGCCAAATTAGAAGGGTATATTATAAAGGATCGGCTGGTGCATTCATAGTTTTTGATCTTACAAGGACTAAATCTCTAGAAAACATGGAAAGGTGGCTTAAAGAGTTTTCAAAAAATATTGAATTACCTAGTTCCTTAATAATTGTTCTAGGGAATAAAATAGATTTAAAAGATGAAATCAAGATAACTTTCAATAAAGTGAGGGATTATATTGACTTATATTTAGTCAATAAATTTTCAAATATAGAAGCATAAATTGATTGTTATACAACCTCAGCCAAAACTGGAAGAAATGTGGATCAGGCTTTTTAGCTCTTGCAGAAAGGATAATTGACAAATTATACCTATAGAAAGAGGAATACTTCTCTATTATCATATACCTAAGCTATTTTTTTGACAGGAATAGAAGTAATTGACTTTACAGTAAGATCTTAGAATATCGCCTGATCAAATATTTTGATTAGTTAATTTTAATAATCTGGATTCTTGAATATACATGCTGCTTAACATATTATGTAATCAAATTTCGTCCATGAGCGCTGCTCCCATCGAATTTTCTCCCTTTAGAATTCATTTATAAGACAAAAAGGCATTACAGGGGACTCTGGTCTTATATTTAGATACATAAGTGATTAAATACGAGTATAGTGAAATGAAATCCAGAAAAAGAGTAGAAAGGTTGAAATTCCTTTTATTTATGATTATATTAACGCTTTTTTCCCAATTTTTTATTCAGGTAAACCCTCTTCATAATCAGATGGTTAAAGTTGAAAACGAGTACTTAAGAGTACCCCAGCTAAAAGGCAATGCTTTCAACATAAGCTCATTCAATAAAAAAAACGGAATAAATTATCCAGAGAATTTAAACCCATGCTTATCTTTCCCTTCTAACTCATATCAAAATGAAAGACAATTAACATTCCCTATTAAGGCTGACATTCAAAACATAAATTGGGGAGCCCCTTCTTTTCAGTATCGCAAAAATATTACAATAGATGGAGGTAATGTTCAGGCCAATCTGAGTGATTTTCCTGTACTGATAGTACTTTATGATAATGATCTTCGTTATCACACCCAAGTTGATGGTGATGACATTATTTTCAAAGATTCATTAAATAAAACACTTGATCATGAGATAGAACATTTTGATGTAACATACAATGGATCTCATGCATTGCTTGTGGCATGGATTCGATTACCATTTCTATCAAGTGATGTAAATACCACAATATCGATGTATTACGGGAATTCTACCATTGAAAATCAAGAAAATGCTATTGGTGTATGGGGTGACAATTATGTGGGAGTTTGGCATTTAGATACAGACCTAATGGGTTCTTCATCAAATAGTGTTGATGGAACAAGTCAAGGGTCTTTTGATGAAGTCGGTAAAATAGGGAGAGCACGAGGTTTTGATGGTATAGATGATTATATTAGTCTAGGTGTATGGGATCCTAGAATTGGGACTGGAAATTATAGTATCTCAACTTGGGTGCAATTAAATGCCCCTTTCAATTCAAATTCAGCTGAATCCATGCCAATTTTTGGCCATTATAACCACGATGCCTATAATATGGCGTTTACTTTTGCAGGTCAAGATAATTTTCATGGAAATAATGGAGCGCTCTATTCAAAGGTAGAAGGTATTGGTGGTAGTAATTTTGATTATGTAGATAGCACTACTACCTCTTGGCCTGGACAATCATGGATTTACATAGTTGCTACTGCTAACCAAAGCGAAAATATAGGTAAAATGTACGTAAATGGTCTTGATGAGGGTAGTATGAGCAATACGGGGAATCCTACATTCGGTACTATTGGTAATTATCAAATCGGGCGTCTCGTTCTTGATCAGACTTATGGTGGTGATGAGAAATTTGCGGGAGTAATTGACGAGTTACGTCTTTATAAGGGAATTATCTCTGCAGATTGGATCATAACTGAGTACAATAACCAACACGATCCGGAAAACTTCTATACAGTTAGTTTTGAAGAACAAAGAGACTCCAGTGTTGTTTTGGATGGATCGGAGGTCATTATTGATACCGATGTTTATGATGCCACTGATGAATACAACCCAGGGCCAAATATCGTTTTTATTAATAATTCTCATGGGTATATCTTTTTCCAAAAGACAAACGGTGGTATGGCTGAGATAATCTATTATAAAACAACTGATAATGGGACTATCTGGGAAGGTCCAATTAACATTGATTGTGGTCCTCCTGAATATCGGTTTCGAAGTTTTAGTTGTTGGTTTGACCAGTGGACACCCAATAATACGGGTACAAAAATCCATTTTGTTGCAAACTCTATCAGTGACGATGAAATGGTATATAATTACCTCGATACTCAAGATGACTCTTCTAGTGGGGAATGGACCGTAATTATGCCTTCTGGTGGATCCCACAATGCACCTGATGGAGGTGGTACAGTAACAGTTTCAACTGATGGATTAATTTTTGGTGCTTCTTGGATGACCTATGGACCCCAATTTGCCAAGTTTGATTCTAGTTGGTATGATATTACTCCTCCATATTCCTTCTTAATGGATGATGATGACCATGGCCAACTCCTTCCTCTAAGTGGTGGAGATATTCTTTGCCTTTATGAAGATGCTTCTGAAAATTCTCTTTATTCATTTACTTATAATGAGGATTTGGATACATGGGATACTTCTCCCACCTTTGTAACAACTATCATTTCTGAGACAATACTTCCAGAAGATTCTTATAATAACAATGCTAATTGGGGAGCAACAATAGATCCAAACACTCATAATATTTATGCTATTCTTAATAATGATATTCTAAGCGCAACAGGGGATTTAGAAACATGGGTATTCTTTGATCACAACCGCTCTTGGAGTCAAAAAACTGATATAGTTACAAATTGTGGAATAAATGGAGATGAAGCAAAACCTATTTATGATATTTCAAATAATGATCTCTATGCTGTTTATATCATCAATAATACAGTTTTTGTAAAGAATTCAACTGACGGGGGAGAATCTTGGGGATCAGGGCGTCGAGTTAGCACTACTCAAAGTGCTTGGAATGTATTACGGACTGATTTCATTTCATCAGAAAGACTCTACGTAATTTATTTTGATGAGGAAAATAATGATGTTTACGGAAATATAATTGCAGATCTAGAGAGAGGCCCTGAGAACGCAACTGTGCGTATTAATGTTTTAGATTTAGATAATAAGATTGTTCCTAATGCTAGGGTGAACATTACAAATTTTAACAATGCAACAATTACTTGGACACAAAATACAACAAATTTAGGGTATGCTATCTTTTCAAATCTACCTTATAATTATTATAATATAACAGTAGAATTTGAAGACTCAATTAACAAAACTCTTGCATTTCTTAAATTTGCTGCTTATTCAACCTATCAGATTAATCCTAAGTATGAGTTCACAGTAATTGTCTCTGAATTTACTGATAATGATCCTCCTCTAGTGCATAAATTCTATTTTATTAATACTTCCATTCTTTTCGAAAACTCTCCTACCTTTTTTGCTAATGTTAGTGATAAGAGCAGCTTTGAAGTTTATATCAATTTAACTGTAATCAATATAACGGATGAAGTTCTTCTTATTCATGAAAATTTTACGATGGAAGAATTTTCTTATAACCAATTTTACAATGCAACAGCATTGGATTCGTTAACCCATATAGATGTTCAGATTTTTTACAATATTCTTGCTATTGATGTCGCAAATAATACTATTGTAACTCATATTAAATCTCTTTATTTAGGTGATGGTTTTCCTCCCATTATTGTTGAATATGGTGTTACTGATTATCAGAATGGAACACTTCAGTTTTATGCAAATATTACAGATAATATGAGTTTATTAATGGATCCTGTAATATTGCAGGTAAATAATCGTTTTCTAGAAATGCATCAAAACATTACTGGGTTTTGGGTATGTTATTTTGAAGCAAAATATGGTGTGCTTTTAAACTACACGGTTTATTCTGCAATAGATAGTTTAGGAAATGAAAATGGATCAAAAGTTTCCTTATTATCTCCTCCTTTTTGCACGGTTATCCCTGATGATGATGAAGCACCACCTATTGATGAGGAGGATATATTAGATAATTTTGATTCTCATTTCCATGGTCATGTAGAGATTTATGTATCTATAGAGGATCACAATGATTATCAAAGCGGTGTTAATAAGAGTAATGTACAATTACATCTAGATATAAATGGTGATATCCTTTCATACTATATGATTGAATCAGAAGAGCACTTTTATTATAATTTGGCGCTTCAATGCAATGATGTTGTTTACTATTGGATTACTGCATCAGATTTTGCCAATAACTCGAATACATCAATAATTCAGGGGCCGTTCATTATAGATGATAATTCAATACCTATTGTATCATGTTGGAAAATAGATTGGGGAAATGGCACAGTAGACTTCTATGCTGAAATACTTGACTGGCCATTAAATGATACTACTGCTTATTTGTTATATTCACAGAATTATTTTGGAACATGGACTAATCTTTCAATGAATCGATTATCAGATATTATTTTTTTTACTCGCATTGATTCATTGGAATATAATTTACAGAGTCTTTGGTATTATGTATCAGCAGTTGATACTACAGGTAATTGGTATAATCTAGGAAATGATCAAGCTTCAAACTTTACATTATCTGATACTGTTTCCCCGATAATTATATATTCAATTGAAAACTCTACTGAGAATGATGGTGAAATAACCGTCTTTGTATATGCGATTGATCCTTACGGGGATAATTACTATGTGAATAATACTTTTTATGTTAATTTCACTCATTTAGAGAATCATATATTATTGGAAATGGATTATGATGTCTTTTATCGATATAAAACATCCTATACCTTTCCTTTCGGAGATCAAGTGTTAATCAAAGTTTGGGTAGAAGACAATGCGGGGAATTTGGGGGTCATTTCTAAAAGTATAACAATTTCTGATAATGCTCCTCCACATATTACGAGAACTGAATCAATTGTGTACCAGAATGGAACAGTTGTCATCTGGGCTGAAGTTGAAGAGAGTCCTTATGGTAGTGGATTATTTGATGATAATTCATCTGTTCTCTTGGATTACACATACGTTTCTGATTATAGCGGACTAGTAATGCATTGGAATGGAACTGGTAACATTTACATTTACTATATACATGGATTTGTTCCTGATCGTGCTTTCTGGTATTTTATTACTGCTTTTGATAATAGTGGAAACAATATATCCACTTCCCCCCAAAAAATCACTATTTATGATAAAACAGATCCAATTTGTTATGAATTTGGCTTTTTAAACACAACTTGGAATCAATATGAATGCCTGTTAACCTTTTGGGCTAATGCTACTGATCCATTTGGTGTTATTGATAGTGTCAACCTTACCATAAATTTCTTGAATAGATTTGGTTCATGGATAGAAAAAAAAGAAATGCGTTATAACGGATCACATTATGTCGAATCAATTATTGTGGATTCTAACCAGACATTCAATTATTACATTAAGATATATGATACTGCATTAAATAATATAACCATAGGAGAGATAAATCAAAGAACATCAAACTTTCAACCAGCAAAGGTTGTTAACCATGGAACAACCGCATCAACATCATATATTGGAGAACTCCTGTTATGGTGTAAGCTATATGATCTATTCAATACACACAGTATTACATTATCAGTGAAAGATGATACGTATGACGAATGGATTTTAAATGAAACTGAAATGATTTTAAATGGATCTCATTACACTTATCAGATACAGATAGAATATTTGCATAAATTCTCCTATATCATACATGTTATCGATGAAGGAGTTCTTAAGGGTCATTATGAGGCAGGCCTGTACACAAACTCTGGTCAGATGTTTGATTGGTGGGAACCAATAATCCATTCGGCTGGAATTGACAGTATTAATAAAACTACAATAAATATCTGGGCAAATATCTCAGATTGGGGTTCAGGAGTCTCTGAAGTATATTTGAATTATGAAATTACTTCTCTTGAAGAAACAGGTGGTTATGGATCCGAATCTCTGATGAAAAGAGTTCCAATGACTTTTAATCAAACCCATTATACAATAATGCTCTCTTTCCACAATACAGTAACTTTTAAATGGTTTATAGAAGTATATGATTCAGTTAATCAATCAAATGGCTCAATCAGAAGAGAATTTACATTTTTCTTTCCTCCCCCTCCAATATTTGATTCTATACTTGAAGCAGTAATTCTGACAATTTTATGTACGATGTGTATTGTGATTGTGGTTTATACAGTTTCAATCACCTATCAAGAGCGGAAGAAACAGAAGATATCTGAGATCAGTGAATATCAAAAAAGGTTAGAATCCTTATTAAACACTTATATGATCTTAGTTACCACTGCTGTAGGCATTCCAATTTATAATACAAATAATATTATGTATCAATCGCGTAGTGCGATACAGGATGTGTTAGGTGGTCTTTCAGTTGGTATCGATTCCTTTTTAGAGTCATTTCAATCAGATATTGTTAACTTATTCATTGAACATGACTCTGAACTGTTAGAAAATCAAATTGAAGAAAGTATTAGAACAAGTATTATCGAGAAGAATAAAGTTCAGATCTTAATTGTGTCTTCCCCTTCATTTAAAATATTCTTATTTTTAAAAGAGACACCACCAGAATATATAAAATCCTCATTCATTTCAATTATGAGAAACATTGAAGAAAAAATAACTCTACATGAATTGGGTGTTGTTAATGAAGTCCTCGTGGGATCTATGACAGAGAAAGTTGTAAAGCAGCATTTCCCAGTAACTCTTCTTTCCCCCTTCTATATTGATTGTCGACGCATTAAATACATAGAAGAGAGATTCAAACGGGGTATTTCAATTTCTAGTATTTCTAGAGCTTCATTAAATGCGCTTAAACGCTTAGCAATCGTGAAAGCGAACCTAGATGCCAGTATTACTGATCCTAAAGCTCAGATAAACCTTTTTGATAAATCTTTAGCTCTCTTACGAGATACTCCTTCAATTACTCTTAGTGAAGCATTAGATATGTTCACAAAAGTTCTTAAGATTGATATGAAAGTAGTTTACAAAGCTCTATGGATAGGAAGCAGGCCTGAAGTAAACGTGGTTGTACCAAATAATACGAATCCTCAAGAGGAAATACCAGTTATATAATAAAAGGGAAAAATACCCATTAATAACAAATTCTGGGTCTTTAATACATTCTAGCTAAATATCTTTTCTTTCGTGACAATAGCAATACCCTGTTTTAATAAATATAGTGTAATGCAAAGAACTGTCCTAGTAGTGATTTGACTTAAAAGGAAAAGGTAAGCTAGTGGAAATATGACATCTCAAATTTTCTTTGAGGAGATTTCCTCAAACCCTTGAGAATACCGATATTTCAGACAAAGATGAAAAAAGCGAAAGAATTGCTAACACTCGCAAAGATTATACTAAAGGTGTCTTTGATATTCTCAACTATCATCCGTGTGATGATTCAATGAATTAGTTTTTAACTAATTAATTTTAATGATTATAAAATCACTCTTGAAAGATCTATTTACTACTGAATGGATGCTAAAATGGCACTACTTATGAAAATCTGCTTACTAGGAGATGGAAGTGTCGGAAAAACCTCCTTAATTAACAGATATCTAGGAAAAGGTTTCCCTTCTGCATACACTCCAACTTTAGGTACTGATTTTCATTCCAAGGAGGTTTCTTTGGGATTCAGATTTCAGAAAAAAGATATTCGTTTCCAAATATGGGATCTGGCAGGACAACCTGCCTTTGAACAAGTCCGAAAGGTATATTATCATGGCTCTGTAGGCGCCCTTCTTGTTTTTGATCTTACACGTCCTGATTCTTTCAGAAATATTGAAAGATGGGTAATGGAGTTCTCAAAAAACATTGGATTACCTAATTCTTCAATTGTTGTCCTAGGGAATAAGATGGACTTAAAAAACGAGGTTAAAATCTCTGCAGAAACAGTCAAACAATATATCATTGATAACTTGGATAATAAATACTCAAATATAGATAATGGGATCAAATATTTTGAAACTTCTGCAAAAACAGGAGAAAATGTGGAAAGGGCTTTTTCTGTGCTTGGTAGAAAAATAATCAGCAGATTCGAAGAAGATTCCTAGAACAAGTATCTTCGATTCTGATTAGTTTAACCAAACATCTTCTCTTTAGTAACAATAGCAATTCTCTGTTTTAGTATATAACGTAATGCGAAGAACTGCCCAAATAGGGATGCCACTAGACCAAACAAGAAAGAAACAAGATAATGGAAGAGTGATAACTCAAATCTTCCTTGGGGAGAATTCATTAATTGCTGTAAAATATCCATATACCATACTGAGATGAAAAAACCGATAAGATAGCCACTGCTCGCAATCAGTGAATAAATCAACACTTCAAGAACACTCCAGAGATATATACTACGATTTTGAATACCAACTGCTTTCATTATTGAAAAATCATCTTTTCGTTCTGCAATACTTATAGATGCTATACTATAGATGATTATTCCAGCAATTATGAGAACTAAAAAGAGTAATCCAAACAAAATGGAGCTCATTTGCAGATACCAAGATTCTGTTTCTTTGATTAGATCTGATTTTAGGATTACAGCGAAATCAGTGCTCAAGGAGTCAATGTCAGTTTTTGATAGGGCTGGTTTTGAGAGAAAAACGCCATTAACCATTTCTATTGAGTCATTTCCAAATGAAAGAAAGTTTCCTAATGACATTGGAATGTAAAAACTTGAGACATGATGTGGGGGGAGAATTACTTGGATAATAATTGTCTTCTGTGTGCCATTTCGTCCTGATAATATATATTCTCCACTTATATTTAGTTCCAACTGCTTAGCAACATCAAGAGAAATGATAGCTGAAGTATTACTCTGGAATCCTACACCAGTATTTTCTAATAGTTTAAGATTTGGATTCATTGGAAGAGCTGTGAATGTGACCTTCCTCCAGAAAGTATCCTTATCAGTAGGGTTCCTAATCCTTGCAGTATCCACTAATAAAGGTTCCATTATCATCGTTTGGTGATCATCAAAATGCATGAGAATATCAGATTGAACATCAGCAAAGTTCTGAGGGTAAGAAAGAGTGATTTGAGCATCCCAATTTTCAGATTGAAACATTAATGATCCACCACTAAAGACACTTGTAACGATTGTAAGAACTCCACCAACAAGTGCTATAGCCATAAGTAATGAACCAATAGTTGTTATAGCTCTTTTGGGATTCGTAAAAACATTACGAATGGAATATTTACTTAGAACAGATAACCTAATTCTAAATATTTTTTGAATGAAATCTTCCACAACAAATGTACTTATTTTTCTTTCAACAAAAGCAGGCATGATTGCAGCCCGAGGTGAAATCTTTAGAATGCGACGAGCGGAAATATAACATGCTATTGTCGAACAGACAATGGTGATAAAAACGAGTACAAGGGACTGTGTGAAGGGTAATGATACTGCAATGTACGGAAAGGAAAGCCATGAATTTAACAACAAATCTCCTAATAAAATTCCTATGCAGATACCGAAGAAATTCCCCGAGGTAGATCCTATCAACCCAAGAATTAAGCCATAAAATAAACTCCTCGTTAGAATATACCTATTAGAATACCCTAAAGATTTCATTACTCCTAATTGAGGTCTTTGCTCGTCAATAAAGCGATTAACTATGGTATAAGTCAAAAACATAGAGATAATCAAGAAAAAAATTGTTACCCCAAATCCAACCCCAATCATGATAAACACCATGTCTTCAATTAAGGAAGGATATTCTCTTACATCAATAGTATATCGATACATAAGAGATTGATCTGTTTGTAAATGTCGAATAAAAGTATCTTTTCTGATATTATCATCAAAAGAAATACAAATTTGGTTATACACTTCTTCACCTTGATATAATTCATCCTGCAGATAATCCGTTCTTAAAAAAACACTCATTGTTAGGTATTGAGCAAATGTCGCAGAGAATTCAAACTGTTGGATACTTCCCCCCTCACCCATTTTTATAGGATATTCAGGACTATAAGCGCCTCCTAATATTGTCAAATTAAGAGTTTTCTCTGTCAAGCCAGTGTTAATAGTAAGAGTAATTCCGTCAAATGTTTTCAGATTGTAGAATTTTAAATGAGATTGCTCAATGTAGATACCATTATTAATCTTCGAATGGTCTGCAAAATAACTTTTATCAGTGGTGATGATACGGTTGACTTCTGCTGGTTTCTCTGCAGGTAAGGATATGATGTCAACAGGTATTTTCTCCTTATTTATAGTGATTTGTCCTTTGAAATATAATCGTGGTTGAATTGCACTGATGGAATATGTATCCCTCCAGTAACTAGTCACTGAATTATTGTAAACCGTTGTAGAAATCGAAACGGTATCGATCCAAACATCACCTACATTTGTTTCCCGAAAATATTGTTGCCAACTCTCATCGATCATCACGCCTACCTCAATATAGAGAATGCTGGCAATTTGACTAACACAAATGAGGATAATTATAGGTAAGGAACGAGACTTGTTCTTTCGTAAATCTCGTAGAATTTTTATTAAGAATAGCATGTTTACTCCACCCCAAGCTAAAATTGGCCTTTCGAGGTACCAAAAACTTTGCCATCTTTCAAATAAATAATATAATCTGCAAGTTTTGAGATTGCTACATTATGGGTTACGATGAGGAATGTTGTTCCTTCATTTTTACAAATTTGTAACATCAAATGAAGTACTTTTTCTCCTGTAACAGTGTCCAGATTTCCAGTTGGTTCATCTGCAAGGACAATCTTTGGCTTTTTCACTAAGGCCCGTGCAATAGCTATCCGCTGTTGTTCTCCTCCTGAAAGTTGGGAGGGAAAGCTACGTGCTTTATCTGTCATTTCAACAGCTTCAAGCATCTTCATGGATTGTTCATATGCAGCTTTTTTAGAAAACTTCAATCGGGCTGCGAGTTCTACATTTTCAACTGCAGTGAGGGTTGGAATAAGATTATAAAATTGAAAAATAAAACCAACGTCCTCTTTACGATAATCAGTCAATGATCGTTCCCGTAAATTAGTAATTTCTATACTATTAACACGTATTGAACCACTAGTGGAGCTATCAATCCCCCCAATTAAATTCAGTAATGTGGTCTTTCCTGAACCACTGGGGCCAAGAATAACTATAAAATCTCCTTTTTGAATTGTTAAATCAATTCCTGTGAGCGCTTTTACAATTATTTCACCACTTTGATAGTCTTTCTTCAGAGAATGAATTTCGACAATTGTGTCACTCATGGATATCACCGAATGATGTAATTCTTTCCATTTAATACCATAATTTTCCCCCTTAATTGTTTTGAGGAAAAAATAAAATTTAGTATTTTCAAAAAAAGAGTTAAATAAAGTTAACTCATGTAACAATTCACCGTAAACTTAAATTTACCTTAGTAGATTCCAATCTCTCAAGAGAAAACACTTCTCATAATTGTACCTCAGTGTTAATTGAGTAAAGAATTAATGCCAGAAGACCTAGATTAATGTGTATTAGAATGGAAAACGATCCCTCTATTGATACGATATTGAAAGCTATTTCTAATAAAAAACGATTAGAGATTTTTGATCACATTCTAGAAGAAAAATTCTTAATTAAAAATGAGTTACTTAATCGTTTTGATCTGCAAAGAGCAGGTTTAGATTTCCACTTAACTGCCCTAGAAGAAGCGGGGTTAATTGGATTATTAGATATTAAAATCAAGGGTCGTAAATTTGTCTTTATTTATCCAAAAGCGACTTGGAAGATTGATCTTGATATTGTTGAAACCACATTACTCCAAGAGTTTCTTCCATCAGAACTATCTGGAGAAGATTTCCATAAGTTGACTGAAAGACTCTGGACGGATTCAGATTTGATACAAAATCCCCAAACTATTAAAAAAATCTTAGAATCACTTGCATTAAGACTTAGAAGTGGATCCCCTGGGTATGATTGTCAACGATGTGGAAACGAACCTGGAATAATGAAATGTTCTAGTTGTCAAAATCTTTATTGTACAGAATGCGCTGAGATAATTAGAAGACCCAATAAAACGAAAATTACTCTTTGTTACGATTGCATATCTAATCAATTTTCTTAAGGGAGTATTCTAATGAAAATCCTTCTTAGTGCCGATTTTGAAGGTAATTTCACCCGATTATTTCAATATGCAGAGAAAGCTGATATTTGTGTTTGTACAGGAGATATCTTCAATTACCACCAATATCCTGGACGAAGTTTCGAATTCCCTTTACCTTTCTTTAGTATAAAGGGAAATAAAGAACTCTGGGGCACAAAATCTCTGAGGGTTCTTGAGAATATTAAAAACTTTTATTGGCTTGGTGATCATTTGGACTGGCTTAAAGACCTTACAGGGTTTAATTTCTTCGGAATTGATTATTTACGTGAACCTACAACGATTCCAAAGGATTTAGATGTTTTAATTTCCCATGAACCAGCATTTGGGCTTGCAGACAAATGTGGTGATCCATTTCATGCGAAAATGATACCTCATTGTGGCAATAAGTCTGTAAGAAGGCTTGTTGATCTTTTTAATCCTAAGATTCTAGTGGCTGGACATGTTCATCATTTTCAGAAAGAACAAAAAGGAAGAACTCTAGCTATCACCTTATCTGCAGCATTAAGCGATCCTATTACAATGATAACGGAAAGTGGTGTAACAATTTACAAAAACAGTAACTATTATGCAATACCTAATTATGATTGAGTATTATTGAGTTTTTAGGATTGGAAAATTCATATGAAAGAGAATAGAACTATTAGAAAGCTTATAGACACAGATTTTGACGCTTTTCTAGATATTTGGGCTGAAGCATATCCTGGTCAGGTACCACCTAATTTTACTGAGGACATGAAGAGAGAGAAAAAAAAAGAATGGATATGCGTTAATAATGAAGATACTGCTGTGAATATTTACGGGTGTTTTCAACAAGACAAATTAGTGGGGGGAATGATTCTTTATGATTTTAAAATGAATTTATATGGTAAGAATGTTGTTAAATGCGGTGGGATAGGAGAAGTTTGCGTCGGCCTTCTATATAAAAAAGAACATGTAGCCAAGGATCTGATGATATTTGCTCATAACCATTATTATAAGCGAGGATATTGTTTAACTTGCCTCTATCCATTTCGACCAGATTTCTATGCCAATATGGGATATGGATTAGGAAATAAAATGAATCAATACTGCTTTGAACCAAAAGCGTTACAAAAATCAAAAAAATCAAATATATCGTACTTATCCTTGTCCGATCTAAAATCTGTTTTTACATGCTATCAAAGATATACATCGACAACTCATGGTATGATTTTACGAACAGAAGATAGTAGGATCTTTAAACAAATACTTGAGGGAATGAAAACCATTGGATACTGGGAAAATGGTGATCTTGCTGGTTATTTAGCTTTTCGGATGAGAAGGGTGGAAGGTGGGAGTTGGTTACAACACAATATTCACATTATAGAATTTATTTATGAATCACCGAATGCTTTTCGCAGCCTTCTAACGTTTCTTGCCACACAGCAAGATCAAATTCACAGAATTATTTATAACACACATGATCATTATTTTCACCATTTCTTGAATGAACCACGCAGCCGTGGCAGCGAGAATATTTTCCATATTTTTCAAGAAAGTAATATCCAAGGCGTTGGGGTAATGTATCGCGTTATAAATACTGAGAAGTTCTTCACTCTTCTCTCCGATCATAGATTTGGAGATCAGACCATTAAGCTAAAATTAGCGGTTAGAGACAGTTTTCTTCCTATAAATGATGGAGAGATGTTAGTACATTTTCAAGAAGGAAAACCTACGTTGATTTCAGCTAATGAAGAGAAAGTGGTTAAAATATCACTTAATGTTGAACATTTTTCTAGTCTAATTATGGGGGCGATAAGTCTCAAAAGGCTATATGAATATGGTTTAATACAGATAACTGATATAAGTCATCTTGGATTACTTAATAAACTTTTCAGAACAGAGGAGCCCCCTTACACAATGGAACCCTTCTAACAGAAATATTTAGGGCTTTTAAAGATCATTGTGGGATTATTGCTCTAAAAGTGTAAAAAAACATGATTTAACCATTATCATGATAAAAATGGAGATAAGGAGAGTACTTATCTTTCCTCTTTTTCTTCTAGTGTACTAGGATTGTATAAAGCTTTATAAAGGAAGTTTGAATTTCTGCACGAGTTTTATTATTTAAGTAACTTATTGGGAATTGTGATTTAAAATGCCAAAAAAGAAAGAACCAGCTAAAAAAGCACCAGCTAAGAAAGCACCAGCTGGAAAAGCAACTTTCGCTGGCGCACGTGTTGAAAAGCTAATCAGAGATGCGGGAGCATTTCGTGTATCTTCTGATGCAATCGCAAGTTTGAATCAGGTTATAACAGACCGAGGAATGGAAATCGCTAAATATGCTGTAGAGATTGCGGGTCATTCAGGCCGAAAAACCATAAAAGAATCTGATATTCGCCTCGCAGTTTCAAAAGTCGAGTGAGTTCCTAATTTACTATTTTCCTCTTAAAAAGTTCTTAACAATCCTGCCTCTGATAAGAATTCTCAAAGAGTAGAGGATACTAGGTAAATCAATTGGGCTTATATGACCTCACTCTTGAGTGTTGTACACTACAATCCCCTCTTTTTGGTGGATCAAAATATCCAATGGTAATTAAGGGTCTATACTTTTTTAAGGAACTTTAGCGGACACAATCAAGACTCCTTTAATGTTCCAGATATTAATCTTCTGAAGACCCTCTTCTTTCAGATCAGATAATAATTCTTCTTCACTTATTGAGAAGAAGAAAGGATTATTATTAATAAATTGACCAAAACTATCTGGTATAAAGTGATCTGATCGAGGAATGTCACTAATAGTTATAATTATCAACTTTCCATTTGATTTTGTCACTCTTAAAGCTTCATGCAACATCTCTTTTTCCGAAATTCCAAATTTTTTCGTCTTTCGATACCGAATTAAAAAAGTGTTATCAAAAAAATCATTTGGTTCACGAATCAAGTTGTTCTGAAATTTCGATTGGTGAATCCTAGTGATACCTCGCTTTAAGTATCTTTCAAAATAATTGTCATCTGCTAGTACATAAAGCTCTTCCGAGTAAGGATAATAGAATTCATCAAATAGTTCAACATTTAACAATTCGTCAAAATGGATAAGAAGACTCAAGTGGACGGGTGTCATTTCGGTTTTAGCTATAACTTCTGGGACAAGTTCTTGTAATAGCGTTCCAATATCCCAAATAGTGAAAATCATCATTTGGGTTATCATATTTGTCGCAATCTTGCCTAATGGCGTAATTTGGACACTTTTTGTTTTCCCACTTCTACTATCTTCTTTAAATGATACAAAATTTTTCTCTTTTAATCTTTTTAAGCTATTGTAAAAAGTCGATCGATGTAAAGGTTTTTCTTGAAAAAAAACGTCATTAATTTGATTGAGCAACGTAAATCGAACTGCACCTGTAGAATAAGAAGATAAGATATTTAAAAGGTAAATTTGGATAAATGATAAATCTACCAAGTCCACTAAGGTTATGTTCTTTATTTTTGAAGATGAAGAGGCATTTGTCAGAATTTTTACCTCCAGAAAGATCTATATGGACATATAAATCGATAATATATCAAAAACAATAATAATCACCTTATTCAATTTGTCATTACTTATGAATGTCATTATCTATAAGTTTTTAAAGATTTTCGAAAGTGAAAATTTAGAGATTTCATAATTAAGAACTCAGTAATTCTTGAAAAAAGAAGTAATTAAAAATGGCATTAAAAGAACCCATGGTAATTTTATCAGATGTACATCGTGAATTCGCTTTAGGTGATCATATAGTTCATGCATTACGCGGTATTTCAATGGAAGTATATGAAGGTGAATTTGTTGTTGTGCTTGGGCCATCAGGATCAGGAAAAACAACTTTACTTAACCAAATAGGTGGAATTGACTCCCCAACCAAAGGTACTGTGGAGATCCACGGGGAGAAAATAACTGATTGGGGTGGAGGGAGATTATCTGAATATCGTCGTAATAAGGTTGGTTGGATATTTCAATTTTTTAACCTTATTCCTTCTCTCAGAACATGGGAAAATGTTGGATTAGCACTTGAATTTAAGGGTGATCGTAAAAATATTAAGGAACGTGCATGTAAGATTCTAGACGCAGTGGGACTGGGTGATAAGACGGATCGCTTTCCAAGCCAATTGTCAGGGGGAGAACAACAGAGAGTTGCTATTGCCCGAGCTTTGGTGAAAAATCCCGAAATAATTGTAGCAGATGAACCTACTGGAAATCTTGATTTTGTTACAGGTCAGAAAATTGCTGGTCTTATGAAAGAACTTAATAAAAAGTTTGGAGGAACATATATTGTAGTTTCTCATGATATCAGTATCACAGAGAAAGCTGAACGTGTGTTTCATCTCCGTGATGGACAGATTGAAACTGTTGAAGATCACTCAAAATAAATCAGTTTGAAGGTGTACTGTGATTGAAAATCTTAACTAAGAAGATCTTTAGAGATATTCGATTTAACAAATTCCGCTCTATCATGATAATTCTTACAGTTTTCCTCGCTCTTACTTTGGGATTAGGATTAATGAATTTAAAAGACTCCGCAATGGCATCAGTAGAAGCTACAAATAAAGAACTTAATAATGCTGACATTAGAATTCGATTATCAGAATATATTCCTGAAAATAATTTATCATCGCTAATATCTGAGTCTGAGAAAGAAATTGCGGGAATTACTGATCTGGAGGGTCGAATTTTTGAGTATTGTACAGTAAAATTCAATAATAAAATCCATAAAGCATACTTAATTGGCATTAACTTTGAGAAAACTCGAATAAACAAATTAAGAGTCAAAGTTGGTAATGAACAATTATCAGATGATCAAGTATTTGTCGAACAGCATTTTGGCAATGTTACCTTAGTAGGAGTTCAGGCTAGATTACAGGACCAACTTTCGATTTTTTTGGGAAATTCTATTGCAAATGTATCAATAGGTGGATTTGTTGCAGATTCTGATTATATCTTTGTTGTAGACGAGCAAACAAATGTTATAACCCTAGGAGAATTATGTGTAATTTATATGCCTCTTGATATACTTCAGGAAAAATTCAACCTAACTGGGATCAATGAAATCCTAGTTAAAACTCATGAAAGGACAAATGCTGCAAATCAGAAGGCGGATCAAGCTATTTCTTCAATTTTAGGCGAAAAAATAATTCAAAAAGTAATTTATTGGGATGAATCTATGGAACGAGACTGGCTAGAGCTTCGAACTGATGCAATGGAAAAAATTGGGTTAGTCTTTGGTCTTTTTGCTTTGATAGTTGGATCTATTGGGATATATAATTCATTAAGTAAATTGATAATGGCCCAACGGACACATATTGGCTTATATGGAGCATTAGGTTCAAGAAACATTACAATACTCTTCCATTATACGAGTTTTGGTTTAATGCTCGGAGCTATTGGAATTATTTTTGGATGGTTGGGAGCAGTAATAACAACTTTTGCACTAGTAAATGTTGGAGTTAGTGTTTTTGGTTTAATTACCGTAACAATATCTACTAATCCCTTAAACTGGATTTCTATCACCCTTTTGGCAGTAGTATTAATTCTAACATTTTCAATATTAGCTACATACCCAGTTTTACGTTTGACTCCTCATGAGGCGTTAAAGGCTTCATATTCAACTAGTGAGCTCGGAAGTGAACCATTGTTAGAACATATACTGAGACCATTAAAAATTCTCAAAGGATTAACCTCTAAGATTCCTCTCAGGTCAGTTTTTATGAATAAAAGACGGTCATTCTCGACTGCAATGGTTGTTGCAGCATCCATGGTCATTTTAGTTATCTCTGCAAGTGTATTTTATGATTATGTGTATGCTTTAGAAGAAAATTACTCTTTGTATGAAAAATATGACGCAAAAATTCTTTTACAAAATCCTACTAGTGAAACTGAGATTAAAAAGTGGATTCATCAAAATGTATCAGGAATAACTGATGTAGAAGGATTTTTGTATACAACCGTTTGGATTGATAATCAACGAATTCCATTGCAAGCTTTTCATCAAAATTCGTCTTTAAGAGACTATAATGTAATAGCTGGAGAAAAAGAGCTCACTAAAAAGAAAATTCTTATAGGTAATAACCTAGCAAAGGACTTAAAGTTAGATTTAGGAGATGAGATCACTTTAACCTTTGATTTGGAGTCTATTGTAACAGTTGAAGTCATAGGAATCACAGGGGAAATAGCAGAGAATACAATTTTTTGGACTATTGAGGGAATCCGTGATTCTGTGTCTGATGTCCATCAAATTGGGATTGCGGAAAATGTTACTGCATTTGTATTTGAATTTAATGAGATTATATCAAATACTGAAAAACTAGAGATTAAACAAATTATACAAGAAAAATACAAACCTTATGTTTATATTGATAGTAATGAGGCAAAAGATACAATTATAGAATTATTAAGTATGTTCATGCAATTATTACTACTTGTTGCGTTCCTAGGTTTAGCTACTCTTATTTTATTTACATTTTCTAGTATGTCAATTACTATGATGGAGCGTGAAATGGAATTCTTGGCCTTAAGGGCAATGGGTGCAAAACGGAGGACAATCCTGAAAATTATCTTAACAGAAAACCTGATATATGGCATATTTGGATTTTTCATTGGTGTTCCTCTGAGTATTGTCCTGTTAAAGCCAACTTATGAGTATATCCTTCCTGATTTGTATATCCCAGCAGTGGTACCCGTTGAATTATGGTTTTTCATAGTCTTCATTCTTAGTGTCTGTGTGTTCATGGCCACTAGTTTAATTTCTTGGAGAACTTGGCGTAGATCTCTACCAGATATGCTATATAGTCGTATGTCTTAAGAAATCGATTCTATTTTCATATTCCCCTTTTTTACCTCCACATTTCGGAGGCATGTCGATATTCTCAAGATAACATATGATATTGTAAATTTAGTGATTGTGGAATAGATCATTGAATCAATGGAGAACAATCAAAAATGTGCCCACATTATTATCTTGAGAGAAAAAAACCAGATAAACCTCCACAGGTTATCTCGCTAGGTACCTTCACTGGAAATTCCTTCTATCCCACAATGACCTATGATGCATTTGAAATCTTGGTAAGAGAAGCCATGTTCAAAATTCAAGATGAATCGGGGAATATCTTTACTATTGAGAGTTTCAAAGACACAATCAATCATACTTTTACAAACAATCCTCCCCTCATTACACTGAATGCAAGTTAAATTAGGTATCTTTAAAATTTAAGGTTATTAGCAATAGTCTAAATCTATAATCCACCTTCAATTTCTCTCAATCGTAATATTTTGACAAATAGAGGTAGAAAGGGTATACAACTAACTAAAATGATTAACACTCTATTTGTCTCAATAAGTAATCTATATCTGTTTAATGCATTGGTATTTTGACAAATTATTTTCACATCATATCTCCGCTGTGATCCGTCGCTCCAAAACCATCTAGTAAATATTCGCCCACCTACCAGTAATCCTGTTCTATTATCATAAATTAAGCTAATAAAGTGTTCAACATTCTCTTCTGTCTCTTTGGTTTGGACGATCCAGACATTCCGCCATCCAAAATCAGCCACTGATACTCGATCAGTTGCAACTACAGTCATATTAAAGCTATAAACATTAATATGATCACCTATACTCATATCTGTTGGATCAATGTAAAATGGTGAGTAATTTCGCCGATCAGGGGAAAAATATAGATCGTATAATATTTGTAAGAAAGTTGTATCAGTTAAGTTGATAAATAGAACCTCTCGGGAAGTCCTGTTCTCAATAATGATTCCAGACTCACGATCCACAAAAGTGATGAAGGTTATATAGGTGGATTTGACTGTTAAATTTGATATAAAGACACTTGGAGCCGTAACATTATATTGCTCCCAAGTTACCGTCCAATTCGCTGTAACTGGAAAAGGGATGCCTTCGATTTTAACATTCAGTTTATAATTAACAACCATCCCAATAAAAGGTAGTAATCGCTGATTTGATTTTGCTGTGGTTTCATAAAAAGGAAAAATAATCAAAAAACTGAAAAATATGACCAAGATCAAGCTAAGCATATTTTTTGATTTCATTGTTTACAACTTACACATCCTAAAAAAAACTTTTTCCATTTAAAAAGAGATTATTCAACCACCTATTTTTATCTTGAAGAATACTTCAAAAAGTTGATCACATAATTATGAATACCGTGAGTTTTAAGCACTAGGATGAAAATTTTGGTAAATGAAATTCAAATTCAGAATGTTAGTAAAAGCTTTCTTATTTGGAGAGCTAGTCTTAAGGTTAGAGTTATCGATAATTTATCCTTAACCATTTCTAGTGGTGAATCTGTACTTCTTCTTGGAGCTAATGGATCTGGAAAATCTACTCTTTTACGTATGATAGCTACTTTACTAATGCCTTCTGAAGGAAAAATACTGATCTATGGTCATAATACAAAGCAGAGAAGCAGAAAATTGTTGAATTTACTTGGATTCATGCCTGAAGAATGTAAATTTCATCCAGGAATATCCAGTTTAACTTTTTTATGTTATTTAGGTAACTTGATGGGGATGAAAGATGCGAAGAAAAGATCTATTGAACTACTTGAAGATTTTGGTCTTATTAAATGGCGTAATATTGATGTCAGTGTATATAGTGAGGGGATGCGTCGACGTTTAGGACTCTGCTCTGCACTATTAAATCAACCAAAGGTATTGCTGCTCGATGAACCCTATGATAACTTAGATCAGGAAATGAGGGAAAAATTGAAAGATTGCTTACTTGAATATGTTAATAATAACAATATTGTTATTGCTGCATCTCACAACGAAGAACACTTCGCTAATTTTCGTCACATACATTTTCCTATTAAGAGAAGAGATTAATTATGACAAGTAACATTATTACTCTTAGAAATCTATTCTATGGAGTGTTGTTTTCAATACGTAATTGTTTCATTGTCATAAAATATGAAACTACTCGCTATTTATTATCAAATCGAACATTATTTCTAGTGGTGTTTTGTTTTGTCCCAACACTTCTATATGTGAGCTACGCTGGCGAAACCGCGTCACTCAATATTGACTTACACAGGGATGGATATCAATGGTTTGTGGGCTATCTATTGCAAATTTACATTACTTTTGCTTATATCATTAATATTCTAATTTCTATTGTTGTAATTCAAGAATTGTTCCTCCATGAATCAGCCATAGAAATCTTGTTGTCATCTACAAAGCGATTTGAGCTTTATGTGGGAAAAACAGTCTCGGCTCTGATTGTAATAGTAATCACAAGCATTTTCACTTGGATTGCTTGTGTTCTAGCCTTTATCACATGGAAACAAGACTTACCAATCAGTTTTGATCAATTTTTAAGTGCTTTCATCCTGTTAATCGCTGTATCCCTTGTACCATTAATGGTCACCATTTTGGGGAATACTATGGTCATGAAATTTAAATCTTTAAGTGGTATGGGTAGTGGTATACCAGTTTTCGTATTTTTTGTAATCCCATTTTTTATTTTTAGCTCAATCTATCTGGGGTTTGCTTCTGAAGATATATTAGAATTCTCAACCTATTTTCGAGTATTCTTAATTTCTAACTTTCATTTTATGACCGAAGATGAACGCATTGCTACACATAATGATGTAAATAATGCTATTACATTTCTTGTCACAGTATTCACAATAGCAGTTGTTTTTTCATGGATTTTCTTTTTGAAAATGGAAACAAGGAAAAAAGATTAGATAATCCTTATTTCCTCGCTGATTATAAAGTTGTAAAGAATGAATAAAATCCCAATAAAGTATGGATGGCTGTTCCTTTCCACAAGATTGTTTCATCAACATCGAATTTTGGATGATGATGTGGGAAAGTTATTCCTTTTTTTTCGTTATAGATACCTAGAGCAATAAAAATACCTCTAGTCTTTTCCAGATAGAAAGCAAAGTCCTCACCACCCATAGAGGGATTCATTTGTATCACAGTGTCCAAACTTTCAAGTATTGAAGTTACATTGTCTACCGTTTGGGCATCATTTAATAATGGTGGATAAGCAGCGATCATACCTAGATCAACATTTCCATCACAACGCCATGCTTTACTATAACCTTCTACTATTTCTTTTATCCGTTTAATGATGAAAATTCGAATATCAGGATCCATTGTTCTAAAAGTTCCCTTCAATGTTGCTTTAGTAGGAATAACGTTGAAGGCGTCACTACCATCAAACATGGGCGCAGTTAACACAACATTTGCAAAAGGATCAATCTCACGACTAATTAGTTTTTGTAACGCATTGTAAATATCTACCAAAACTGCTGTTGGATCTATAGCTTGATGGGGAGCAGCAGCATGTCCTCCTTTACCTTTAATAGTAATACAAAAATCATCTGCAGATGCCATCATTGGTCCTTTTCTTGTGCCTATCACTCCTGATAATAGTTCATGCCAAACATGAATACCAAATATGAAGTCAACATCATCTATATAGCCTTCCTTGACAATTTTTTCTCCACCTGCCCCCCCTTCCTCTGCTGGCTGAAAAATAAGTTTTAAAGTCCCTTTAAGATAATCTTTATATTTGAATAATATCCTTGCTGCCCCTAAGAGCATAGCAACATGAGCATCATGTCCACAAGCATGCATTTTTCCTGGAAGTGTGCTGCGGAAAGGTACGTCATTTTCTTCAGTAATATTTAAAGCATCAATGTCAGCTCTGAGAGCAATTGTTTTTCCTTTTTCTGCACCTTTGAGGGTTGCTAGAACACCAGTTTTGGCTATTCGTTCTGTTGTATATCCTATTTCATGCAACTCTTTTTCAATCAAAGAAGCTGTCTTTTCCTCTTCATAAGAGGTTTCAGGGTACATATGAATTTGACGTCGCTTTTCAATTACATATTCTTCAGAAGCTTTTGCTTCCTTAATCAGAATCTGCCTTAATTCATCATTACTCATCATTATATTCTTCCACTATTAATTAAATTCAAATCTTCTTGTATTCAGGATTTCATTCCTTGTCACTTAAAATAAGCTTTCAGGAATTAATTTAAGTGAATAAAAGTAGTTATTTTGATTCATTAAAATTAGGGCATTTTAATTTAAGTTAACAGCCAAATTTAGAATTAGAAGTGACGATTTCCTCAATTGGTAATGTAAAATTAACCTGATAGATTCTCTTTGTTCTATGGATGTCATATATACATTCTGGGAATGGAATGTATCTTCTATACCTCCTCTTTTTCTTCGATTGTTTCAATATATTTAAATAATCAGCAAAGTGGATCAAAGTAATGTCTTTTAATTCATAGTTCATTCATGAAAGTAATGAACACTGACTTTCAAAATATTTAAAGACAATTGAGAGAAAGCCCGTAATCCATTTCTTCAATTCTAAAAGTAGTAAAGTAGTTGTTGGAAAAGTAATGATAATCGAGAAAAGGGGATTTTGCCCATTTCGGGTAGCAAAGCCAGGGTTTCAAGCAGGTTGTGTCCTTCAATTAGGAAAGGACGCATTCTGTTATACACGAGATCAACGTCCCTTGATACGCCATGAGATAGAAAAAACACAAGATTATTATTATACTTGTCCATTAGTGCCGCAATTAGTATTATCAGGTGATACCTATAAAGAAATTGATATGATAGTGAAGTCAATTTTAATTATTCAAGACGAACAAGAGTTGACAACAAATTTATGGCCAATTTTCTGCCGTGATTCGAAAATTACGTTCCCAACAAAAGAGTTAGTAACAGAAAAAGGTAAAGAGATTCAACAGCTAAGCCAAAAAGTAAGGGAAGAACTCCAAGAAATTGTTCTAAACCTTACATAGTATTTTATAGATTTTTTCCATCAAAATTTTGAAAAATTTTTTTCATAATAATAGAAGTTAAAGAATGAATTTGAAAAGATCCATAAAGTTTGAGGAAAAGCCCTTTTATCTAGCTTCTGATATTTTCTTTGGCAAGGTTTAAAAGAGGTATTTGTTTTATAGGAAATGATGAGAACTCTCACTATCACCCAGAGATCTTTTTGTCCATTCCGAACCTTACTAAATGATTTTCAAGCTGGATGTGTTGTTCAAATGGGGAAGGACACTCTTTGTTATTCACAAGACGCACGGCCACTCCTGTATCAGAATGATCATTGTTATTGTCCATTCATCGACTTTTCGATTTCAAGCAATAATTGTCAGGATTTGGAGCGTATTCTTGCTCCTATCTTGGAAATTCAGGATGAAGAGAGTACAGGTTTCTCTGTTTGGCCTTTATTATCAAAAAATTCATTCATCTGGAAACATAAGTCAGTAACAAATGAAGGGAAGGAAATGGAGAAGCTTATTGAGAATCTTAGGAATGATTTAGAAGAAGTCATCTTTAATATCTCCTAAAAGAAATTTAAATATTAAAAAATTCTTTTATTAACTTCCACATTATTTTTTTTTGATTTAATAGTTGATGATCCCCATCTAAAGTATGGAGAGTAACATTCCAATTGAATTCCATGAATTCCTGACTCCAGATAAGTGGAACAACCTCATCGAATTTACCATGGAAAATTAAAATAGGTTGTAGAAATACCTCCTTCCAAAAATTAGGAAGTGGATTTTCTAATAGATCTTCATAAAAACTAAAATTCAGAGGAACCTCCTTATTATATCGATAATGAGAGACATTTACATATCCCTTCCTTTCCCAAATTGAAGGATCTGTCCCAAGTGCCTGACATATAAATGATGTTGAAAATCGTAGAGCGGGTGCCATAAGAATCAGTTTCTCGATCTTTTTTGGGTATCTACTAGCATACCAAGCTGAAATAAGAGCCCCAAAACTTGATCCAAATAAAATTAAACTATTTTCATAATTTGCTTGAATGTATGAATGTAGATCATCTAGCAATGAAGATGTTCTTAAGTTGCTAAAGGCTTCCTCATTTGGAATATAATCAAAAATATCAAAATGGATTTTTAACAAAGAAAACTTTTCCTTAAAAAATTGAGCTTTACAAGATTGAGGCCCAGAAGCAAATCCATATAAATACAGAACAGAAGGGAAGTCATTTTTCATCGTTGAAACTCATTGCTATTCTTGGCGTAAAGGTTTTTTATCACCTTGCCACCTGTGGTCAAGATACTATCTTATATGAAATATCGACACTTCCCTCAATAACTCCGTACAATAGAATTTGAAGTATAATGATATGATCTTCAATGAAATCCTTCGATGTTGTTTCTCTAGATCTTTTTAATACCTTGGTATATATAGATCGTCGATCCTTCGATCTCAGGTCTCACATGGAAAAATCTCTTCTCCAATTTCCAGAACTTCAGCAGAAAATTCCTCAGGTGTCTCTTGATGATATAATATCGGATTATTATACTATTATGAGAGAAAAATTTAATAATAAAGAGACAGAAAAGGAATTTCGTAATGATAAACTCCTTTTCGAAGTCTTAAAAAAATATACTAAATTATCTCCTGATCTATCAATATTAGCAACTAAGATAATTAAATTCTATTTTGAATTAGCATTACCAATAATTCATCCATTTCCAGGATTAATTGACACTTTAGATTATTTAAAAGAAAAAAAATATACACTGGTATTGACCTCAAACCATTCGTGGGCCCAAAATGGCTGGGATATACTCAGCAAATTAAGCTTAGAAAATAATTACTTTGAACGGATTATCTTTTCAGGAGATTTAGGCTGGAGAAAACCAAGCCCAAGAATTTTCTCTGCAGCAACCGCAGGTTTAAAATATCGGAGTAAAAAACACATCATTCATGTTGGTGACGAAATTGTCACAGATATTAAAGGAGCTTTAGATTTTGGTATAAAAGCTCTCTGGGTAAGTTCCTCTCAGGATCCATTAAAAAAAGAAAAAATAAAAGAATTTAATGTCCACAAAATCATCTCAGACATAAGTGAACTTCCTCAAATATTATAGTAATTTTTGTAAAAGTGTTTTTTTTAAAATGATTTATAAGCAAACATGAATAAAAATTTTCTACCTCGAGGGATTATGTTTGAAACAATTTGTGATTCATCTTGAGAATAGTAATGCACTTGCTCAAATCGGGAAAGCATTAGGTCAAAAAGATATTGATATTATTTCAATGGCAGGTACAAGTGCATTTGGGGTATGTACGGCAATAATACTTACTGATAATGAGCAAGATACCATAAAAGCACTGCGGAGTATCAACATTCCTTTTTCCACTCAAGAAACTTTGATCGCCTCTATTCCGGATGAACCTGGTTCATTTGGCCATTTCGCTCAGCTTTTTCAAGATCAGGGGATACGGCTTTTATCGTTTTTTGTATTACGTTTCGCTGCGAAAAGAGCAGATATTGCTTTTTCAGTAGATGAAGCTGATTTTGAGAAAGCGCAATCATTTTTAGATGCATCAGGGTTTCTAAAACTACAGAAGAAAAAGAAATAATAGTATAAATCTAATCCTCTCTAGCGTAATATACAAGAACTTGAAAAAATTCTTCTCATACTCGCCTTATTTCAGAGATTGAGCAATTATTGTCGGTGATTTCTTGGTTGTATGGGATGAAGTAATCGAAGTTTATCAGGAAGCATTTGCAGAGCCCTTCAATGTTTTTCTTCTACTTCTAATGATTGCGATGCTAATTTTTTGGCTGAGTGCTAATAAGTGGCAAACACCTGACCGGGTGCGGAAGCGCGCTATCTTTATGAATCCAAAACCAACACAATTCTTGCAGAAACACCTCAGATCAAATGAATTAATAGCGAAAATCTTAGATTTTGTAACCATTCAAGTTTGGTTTTGGGTTTTTGCAATTACTGTTGTTATAGAAGTTTTCATTTGTGGACTACAAGGAGAAAACGCTTGGCGTTATGGTATTATGACATTAACCGCTTGGGGAACATCAATGTCTATTCAGTTTATTTTTCCTGTCGTAGTACCGATTAGATGGAATGAATTTAATCGTGAATTACCAGTCATTCCAATTCGTCTTCTAAAATTCAAGCAAAGCGATAATGTGAATGGATTACTCTATAATGGATTGCCAAGCAACCATTTCGGAATGATGTTAGCTGGCGGCCTTTTATGCTTATTTTTCTCCTTTGACAATCCTTGGGGAGGCTGGTATTTGGGTATTTTCTTCTTTTTAACCTTAGCAGTTTTTTTCTGTTTTTCAGTAATTTATCTTGGAGAACATTATATTTGGGATTTAGTTGCTTCTATTTTCGTTTATATTCCTATTATGACTGTAATTAAAATTCTTCTTGATACATTTGTCCCAATAACATTGTAAAGATGAGATAATGTGTGAAAAATGATTCATAGTGAAAGAGACTTGGCATTTCTGGATCATCCTGAAATTATTCGATTAGTTTTTTACCCCAGAAAACACCAAGGAAAACCCAGAGAAACAACTGATACTTACTCACTCTCAATCTCCGTTGATGAGGATATTCATATTGTTGGACGTTTTTATTTAACAAACAACTGTAAATTTGCTCCAACAATATTATTCTTTCATGGGAATGGAGAAATTGCCACAGATTATGATTTTATAGGGCCAACATATCAACATATGGGGATAAACTTCTTTGTTGCAGATTATCGTGGTTATGGTCAAAGTGGTGGTCATCCATCCTTTTCTAGTATGATTAGGGATGCTCATGCAATTTATCAGGGATTTCGTAGGTATCTTTCTGAAAAGGAATTCATTGGACAAGTATCTGTAATGGGTAGATCTCTTGGAAGTGCTTCAGCAATCGAAATCGCAAGTCACTATCAAGAACAATTATCCTGTTTAATAATTGAGAGTGGTTTTATTTATACTTATAACTTACTTAGACGGTTAGGTATCTCTTCTTCATTATTACCTCCAGATCGAGAGGAACAAGCATCTGCTTTATCCTTGTTAGGATCTATTAGGATTCCTACGCTTATTATTCATGGAGAAAACGACATGATTATTCCTCTAGAAGATGGTGCTGCTTTACACAAAAATCTGGGAAGTGAACATAAGGAGTTTCTAATTATTCCAGGAGCAGGACATAATGATCTGTTATTAATAGGCCCAGATGATTATATGGAAGCAATTGGACAGATTATAACCAAATCGGGATGAAAGTATCTCACATTAATCAAAGCTTCATTTCTCTAAGAATAAATACCAACTCTTCTGGAACAGGTATTTCTTTTGAAAAAATTTTATCGATTGATACCCATTTAGCATCTAATGCATCATCCATCGCTTTGACTTTTCCTTCGAGATATTCGGCTTGAAACATAAATACCACAAAATGATAAATTATTTTACCTTCACTATCTTGAGTAATACCATCTATATAGTCGATAAAATGTAGATTTTGGGCAGTGATGTTTGTTTCTTCTTGTATCTCCCGATCTAATCCTTCTATCACTGTTTCACCCACATCGATTGCACCTCCAGGTGGAAACCAGAAATGAGCCTTTGGTGGAGCCGCTCTTTTTGTCAAAAGGATTTTTTTTCTTGATTTATCAAAAATAATCGCATGTGCGCTAACCCAAGGTCTTTTAGGGTATTTTCTATTACTCAACCATAATCCCCTTGCTTTTTAAAAAAAGGTAAATTAAGAAGACTGATCTTCAGTCTTCCATCTTGAAACTGAGGCGAACTCGTGCTCGAAAAGCAGCTATTTTGCCCTCTTCAACTCGACAATCTAGCTGATCAATCGTGACAATACGTAAATCACGAAGAGTCTTAGACGCTTTCTCAACAGCGTTCTTTACCGCCTCTTCCCAACTTGTTGGGGATGAGCCTACTAGCTGGATAACTTTATACGTTGACTCCATAATATTACACTCCTGAAGGTTTTTAGTATATGAAAACCACGTAAATTACACTACTTAATTCTCTTATAAATACCTTCCACTGAAATTGATTATGAGTTATTCTGACCTAATAATGTATGTTATTAATTACAAAACAAGGAAAAAAATGCAATCAAAAGCTTAAAGGAAAAACACCCCTTCATGATAGAAACTTACTCTATAAATCGTAGAGTATTACCATGCCATTTAAATTAAATTTCTTTTTGTAAAAGTTCTTCAGCAAGACGTATGATTGGAACAAAGCTTTTGGCTGTTAATGATGCTCCACCAATCAGTCCTCCATCAATATCCTCCAGCATAAGGATCTCAGAAGCGTTTTCCTCTTTCATTGAACCTCCATAAATTATCCTAATCTCATTTGCAGCGCTTTGACTGTAGTGTTCTTTTATCCAATTTCGTACGATCTTATGCGCTTCACTTGCTTGTTTAGGTGTTGCAGGTTTTATCTGACTAGTAGGATTAAGAAATCTATTGTCAATAGCCCAAACGGGTTCATAAGCAATTATAATATTTTGAAGATCTCTTTGTGAAACATGTTGTAAACTTCCAGCTAATTGATTCTGATTGATCTCAGCTATTTTTCCATCAGCACGTTCTTCAGCGGTTTCACCTATACATAAGACGGGTTTTAATCCTTTTTTTAAGGCTAAAAGTATTTTTTGATTGATGATTTCATCAGTTTCACCAAAAATCCGTCGTCTTTCGCTATGGCCAATAAGAACATATTCACATCCTGCCTCAATTAGAGATAAAATTGATGTTTCTCCAGTAAAAGCTCCTTTCTCATGATAATGGATGTTTTGGCCTGCTAGTTTTAACTTTGTTTTTGCTATAGACCTTCCAATGCTGTATAACGCGTTAGAAGAAGGAGCAATGAATACTTCGACTGAGAAAATGTCATTTATTGCATTTGCAATGCTTACTGCAACTCTTTTAGCCTCATCTACGTGAGGTATCTGCATTTTCCAGTTTCCGCCACATATAAATTGTCGCATAACCCTTTCCTCAATAAGTGATCCTTTAAAGTAGATCTAATTCTTATTAGACTGTCATTCTTAAGAGATCATTACTGCTTTAAATTATTGTTCAGATAACGCTGTAAAGATGAAGGAACCATAAAAATGGTTAAGATCTTCTTGAGGAGCTTCCTTTTAGCTTTTAACAAGTTAAAGACTGTTCTCGTTGTTTTATTTGTTACAATTATCTGTGGTACTCTGATATTTCAACTTTTTTATCATTCAACTTACGATTCTCATTACTCTGGAGATTTAATCGATTCAATTCTTGCTATAATTGCACTTCTCTTTTCCATGGAAGTTTATTCCTTTCCTCATGAGGGTGAAATTATAATTAAACTTGTTTACGTAGTTTATCCATTTTTAGGTCTGATCATAATTGGAATTGGTATTATTGAAGTTGGAATGGTTGTTTTTACCTTTCGATACCGCCTCCACGCGTGGAATGAATGGTTGGCAAATACGATGGAAAACCACACAATTTTAGTAGGCTTAGGGAATGTAGGAACACGGATCCTACATAAACTAGCAGAAGATGGTATTGAGACTACTGTAATAGCTGTTGAGAGCGAGAAACATACAGAAATTATCGAGCAGCTACTCGAAGATTCCAAAATTGCAGTTATTTTTGGAGATGCTACCAAGAATACAGTTTTGGTGCAAGCAAATGTTAAGAAAGCTCGTGCTTTATTAGCGGTCACTAATGATGATATGATTAATTTTAAGATAGCTACCAAAGCTAAAGAATTGAATCCACAATTACGAACAGTTATCCGCGCCTTTGACCAAGATTTTGCTCAGAAAGTTACTGATTTATTTGGTATAGATGCAGCTATTAGTACATCTGCAATTGCTGCACCCGCTTTTATTGCAACAAGTTTTGAAGATGGCATTATTCAAACTTTCAAATCTAAAAAAGGTGATACGGAATTTCATTTAATGGAATTAGACTTAAATTCTCAATTTGAGCCAGTCCAAGTCGGAACCCTTGAAGAGTTATATAATGTCTCGATTTTAGCTATTGATAAACAAGCTCATCCTGATGTTAATGATAAGGTTATAACTGGCTCCAAACTGCTATTATTAGGGGAATTACATGCTCTTCGTGTTATAAAAAGAAGATTCTGCTCTTAAGTAAATTGAAGTAGATATTTATGAGGTATAAATCATGGAAATTGAATTTAATGGTATATCTTCAGATTCTATAAAAGAAATATGTAATTCTCATGGAATTACAGCGGAGATATTTCCGTTGGCAAGTCGTGACACTATTTGCTCACGTGAAAAGGGACATACTTTTGGTAATGGAGAAATCTACTATTTAACTGAAGAATCTTGCTGGCATGGATACTATTGGTGTGGTGGTTACCAATGTGGTCGAAGTTCACGGTATCCCACTACAGGACGAGGACGCACTTCCCTTCGGACAAGATCACGTAAAGAAACTTCTAGAAGAAGTGATTGTACCTACCTTGATTGTTCAGGAAGTAGTGATTGTGATACTAGTAGTGATTCATCAGGAGCAATAATAATTTTTTTCTTAATTATAGCAATATTCTTCCTTTTGATTTTTCTAGCACCAGTCTTAGGACCAATGGTAGCCTTGGGAATCGAACTGGGTTTAGCGCTTTTACTCGGAGTATTTGATCTCATAACATTTGGGATCTTTCGGAAAAAATTCAAACGATTAATTGTTTATTTTTCTACATCTCCGTCCGAGACCCAACTTAATCGAATTATTGGTGACGCTGCATCCTTTGGGGGTCTTCCCAGACGTTTCAAGCCAAAATATGGCACAAATGGATTTTGGGTGTTAAGAACAGGGGCGTATTTGTTTATACCTAGTCTTGTTGCTACTTTGCTGGTATTGTGGTTACAACCAACTAATAATCTTCTTTTTCGTGTACCAATTATTACTTTTTTCTTCTCTATTGTCTTCATTTGGTTTGGAAATCTAATGATAAATAGGAAAGCTAAGCAAGTAGCCCAAACTAGCTGATCTCTAATGCTTTAAATCGAATATCTTTCTTTTAAAAGAATAGTATAAGCTTTAAATAGATTAGATAGTTGTGTTTTAGGGATTTTCCCATGAGCAGTGGGCATCTCATAAATACGTTTTGGAATTTTCTCAATTAACGTTTCATATTCAAATCCAAAACGTAATTTTGTTTTAATTCTTAATTTTTGGATTTCTAATCCCAATTGTATTAATTCTTCTTCACTTTTATTTGTTCCAAGATTTTGCAGGCATTCCGTAACAATTTGAGGAGTGTATATACTTCTAGCAAATAAACAAATTATTAACGAATTTAAAACATTACGCCATTCCTCCTCTTTAGCTAACGCCAGTACCGCCTCTGAAGGAGAAAGAGTTCTATCGAAAGTTTTTTGATCAAGGGAATATCCTGCGTTATCTAAATGAGAATGTCTTGCTCCAATAGCATGGCCGATCATACTGTAAGGGCCAGTAGAATAACCTGCTGGAGGATTATTGTTAAAACGCACTGCAAATTCACTTCCTCCGTATTTTTCTGTTAATTGATCCAATCCTTCTCCAGCATACCAATAAAGATCCTTTTCTTCAGAATTTCGAAAAGCAATTCTTTTTATGATCTCCAGGAAATCATTAACTCTGCCAAACCTGATAGGTAATCCTTTAGTATCTTCATCAGATAGTAATTGCTCTTCATAAGCCTCGGCCATCCATCCTAGAATGACACCTGTAGTAATGGCGTCCATTCCTAATCTTTCAGTCTGTTCTATTAATTTCAGTAATTCGATACCATCACCAATCTGTAAAGTTGATCCAAGGGCATACATAGGTTCATAATCATAGGGAACTGCTATTGAATGTATGTCAGCGGGGGAGTCAGCTCCATAACGTTCTCGGAGGATTGCTACATGAATACAACCTACTGGACAAGTATTACATGATATTCGTCTTCCAAGGTATGTTTCTACAAATTTTTCCCCTGAAATACCTTCTGCCATTTCAAATCTCCCAAATTTGAAGTTCTTTGTAGGTAATGAATTAAGTTCGTTTAATGGCAGCACACTTTGAGGAGTTCCCAAAACATGATATTTTCTCATACTATTTGTTTTGACGCATAGATCCCAGATTTTTTGGTATGTTTTTAGATAACTACGTCTATCTATATTTAAGGAATCTAGAGGTATTTCCTTTGATCCACTCAGTATTATTGCTTTCACCCGCTTGGCTCCAAGAACAGTCCCAACCCCTAATCTGCCAAAATGACGAAAACTGTCAACTATCACATTTCCATATTTGACAAGATTTTCGCTTGCTTGTCCAATTCGGATAGACGACCTTCTCCCAGGGCCAACTGGAATAAGATCTCGCAGAACCCTACCTAGAGTTGAAGTATACATGTATGCAAGTGGCCCAGCTCGTTTGATATCAACTTTTTCATCTGTAATTGAGATAAAACATGTTTTTTCCGATTTACCTTTGATAATAATGGCACCCAAACCTGTAAAACGCATTGCAAGTGATAATCGCCCACCTGCATATGATTCACCAAGATCACCAGTAAGAGGACTTTTGAAAACAGCAACAGTCTTGGAAATAATTGGATAGAATGTTGACAGCGGGCCTATCGCAAAGATAATGGCATTATCTTCTCCTAGAGGATCTGCTTCGGGTGATACATTCTCATGTAATAAATTGATGGCAATTCCTACACCACCTAACCATTTGGTAAATAATTCTGGTCGTGGATAGCGTCTAACTCTTTGTGTTGTAAGATCAATTTCAAGAATATCTTGCTGTATTATTTCCAACAATCTCACATCTCAGAATCCAGGTTTTGGTTCCTCCATGACAAGTACACCTGTAGGACAGAATTTCATACAAGTACCACATTGTCTGCAAACTATTGCATTATGGAGATCAGGGTCAATATGGATTGCCCCTGGTATAGGACAGGCATCTATACATTCTTGACGACATTTTTCTGAGTCACATATCTTTCGATCGATAAGAACTCCTCCTCCTTTTTCCCTCCTACGAATGGCTCCTTCTACAGGGCAAACAGGAACACATGGTGGATCAAGACACCCTCTACACACAATAACTGCAAATGATCCTTCATAACCCCCGACAGTTCTCACATATATAGATGTACGATCCACACTCAATAGTTTTTCAGTCACTCTTGCACAGGCTAAGGTACACTGGTAACACCCAACACATCGTTCAAGGTATGCAACACGTAAACGTTTTGTCATTCCCTATTCATCCTTATAAAATTATTCTATCTCTTCTAAATGCTTTTTAATCATCTGTTTTTCCCAATAACGAAGTAAAGGTTCAGCATATGGGAATTCTCCATAGATAGGCTTTTTTTCAACAAGTTGATCTAGAGTTCGTACTCCTTCATGCAATAAAGACTGTATTTTTATTGTTCTTTCTTCAATTTTCCGATAAAAATCATCTAGTTGTCCATAAATATTTTCAGTTATAATACCTTTATGAGATGATATAAGAACTTTAATTTTTAATTCTTTAAGCTTGACTATAGATTCTCTAAATTGGGAGATTTTAGACTCATGGTGACCATACCAGGGGCCAAAAGCAGTCAGATCTATGTCAAAGGAAAACAAAATTTGGTCATTAGGTTCATAGAAACAGTAATGATCAATGGTATGGCCTGGTGTGTAAATTGGGAGGAGTTTAATGTCTCCAAAATCAAATTCTGTTTTCTTGTCGAAGCTGTGAGTTGGTTTGCAATCCCTCATTCCCATTATTCTTGGGATATTATCTCTCCAATATTTAGCTATCTTCCCAGGTTCAGTAAATCTATTCGACAATGCTAGGATATTCCCACTTGTCTTAAATCCTTCAACAGGGACAATAATTTTCTCAGTATCGGTTTGAAAAATCCAATTACCTGCGGAGTGGTCAGGGTGAGTATGAGAATTGATAACACAATTTATAAGATATTTATTTGTAAGAGAATGGAGATTTTCAATACCACAACCAGTATCAATAAGAGTTGTTTCTTTTGAATTGTTAAAGACAAGGATGGAATGAGAAAAAGGGAATTTACCGTTGTTTTTTCCTTTTACCAAATGAATATTGGCTGCAATCCTCTGTAGTTGATGGGACATTAATCTGGTATTAATATCTTTTTTATTATGAGCTTTTGTGTCAATAATTCATCATAATTCTTAATTATTATTTTAAAGTATCTTTAATTTTGTAAATCATCTTTAAAAATCATATTGATGCTAGCTGTAATTAGCATTTTTTTTTCTTAGTTGCAAATATTTGTCTTCAATGCTGATGTAATATGGTGAATCTTTCAAACTCCGAAAAATTAATTCTGCTATATCTTTATGTAAGGGAAAAACCAATCACTGCTGGACATCTTTTTGAAGTATTAACTGGTGAATATGGTTTTTCCCGAACAAGACAATCTTTTCATTCCATGATCAAGAAATTAAAAAAAAGCGAATTTATTTCTTGGGAGCGGTATAGGACAGTAGAGTTAACAGAAAACGGAAAAGAACATGCTTTACATTATAACTGGCATATGCATTTACTTGAGAAATATTTTCATGAAACCTTGGATCTCCCAGAGGATCTTATAAGAAAGGAAACATTACAATTAACTCCTATTGTCTCCTGTGGTTTTATTAATGCACTTAAAGACAAATTCGTCTGCGAAAGTAATTGTAGACTTCAAGAAGCGATGAAAACAGAAAAAATTTGTTATAATGAAGAGAGGTTATAGGAGGGTACTCTCAGTAATGCTTCCAGAATCCTTACTTGCAATTATTTTTAGTTTGATGGCATGTATTAGCACGAGTATTGGAATCATTATTATCTGGAAATATAAGGAATGGGGAGAAAAAAATGTCGTGTATTTTATGAGCTTTGCTTCAGGATTGTTAATAACAGTTTCATTTCTACATATCATTCCTGAATCCCTTGAATTGAATTCTACAGCTCCAATGTTCGTATTGACTGGATTTTTCTCTCTTCATGTTTATGATAGATTTTTGGTTAACCATAACTCATTTAAACAACAAATTGAGCCGAATAACAAATATAACTTGGGGATAATTTCAGCTTGGGGAATTGGCCTCCATTCTTTTGTTGATGGGATAGTATATATGGTTTCCTTCAATGTGGGAATGTTCACAGGAATCATAACTTCGACTGCAATGGTGTTTCATGAAATTCCAGAGGGTATAATTACATTTCTGGTTTTAAGAGAAGCTGGTTTCAGCGAAAAGAGATCTTTAATATATTCATTGTTAGTTGCTGCTATCTCCACTCCTTTGGGCGCTATTGTTGCTTTTCCTTTTGTTACTACTCTTGGAGATGTTCAATTAGGAGTTTTACTAGCACTATCCGCAGGTGCTTTAATGTATGTCGGTGCTAGTCAGTTATTACCTGAATCAGAAACAGGTACGCCAAAATATAGTCTTACCACGTTTATTCTTGGAGTAGCGCTTGCATTTATTGTTATTCTGGGGCATTAGTGATTTTCTTCACCTTTTTTCAACAGTATTCAAATCTAGGGTAATCCTATTACTTTCGTCATAAGATTTTTGTCCTTTTTTTATTCACCCTATATCTGGTTTTTAAATCAGTTTTTTTCTTACAGGTTGATTTTAATGGTTGTAAATGCTGTTCAGAGAGATGTACCAAAAAATGTTTTCGGTAGAACATATACCCCATATTTAGGAGCCTATTCAACTGTACCTACAGGAACAAAAGTTGGTCGAAAGTATTCCCCACAAATTACTACAGCAAAAACAAAGCGAATTTTTGATGATTTAGAACAGGTAATCTCCAAGGTGAAGCTCCAAGATGGTATGACCATTGGTTTTATCCATAATCTCAGATATGGTGATTACGTTATTTGTGAGGTAATGGACACAATAGCTGCCATGGGTTTCAAGAATTTAACATTAGCATCTACCGCTCTATTTCCCAATCATGAACCTCTCATAGAACACATTCATTCAGGAGTTATTGGGGCAATTTCTGGTTCTATGAATGGTCCTATCGGAAAAGCTGTCTCAACAGGCGAGATAAATATTCCAACAAGTTTACGGTCTCATGGTGGAAGAGCTCGCGCTGTTGAAGTTGGGGAACTTAAACTTGATGTTTCCTTCATAGCTGCTCCTGCTGCGGATGAAATGGGTAACATGAATGGTTGCCAAGGGCCCTCCGCTTATGGTGCTAATGGTTTTGCTAATGATACTGATTCTCTCTACGCTAATAAAGTAGTTCTAGTTACTGATAATCTTCTAACTGATGAACCTGTATATCCTGTTAGTATTAAGGGTTCTAGAGTTGATTATATTGTGACAGTAGATCGTATAGGAGATCCTAGTAAGATTGTTGCTGGAACTCTTAGTTCCAGAGATATATCACAAAGTCATTTAACAATTGCTGAACAGGTTGTACGAATCGCGGAGGCAGCAGGGTATTTAAAGGAGGGATTTTCATTTCAGGCTGGAGCTGGAGGAGTTTCACTTGCCACAATTCAATTTTTACACGAACTAATGATTGAAAGAGAGATTCAAGGGTCATTCATTCATGGTGGGGTAACTGGAGCTGCAGTTAAGTTACTGGAAGAAGGATTAGTCAAAAAAATATTTGACGGTCAATCATTCGATCTAATCGCAGCAAAATCCTTGAGAGAAAATCCATGTCATTATGAGTGGTCTGCTCAGAATTCTTACAATATCTGGAATCCTGGAGGGCCTCTTGCGCATTTTGTTGATGTTGTTGCTTTGGGAGCAACTGAAATTGATGTAGATTTCAACGTAAATGTGAATACACATTCGGATGGAGTTTTGCTTCATGGCATCGGCGGCCATACAGATGCAGCTGCAGCTAAATTAACAATCATCACTTGTCCTATAGCTAGAAAGGTACCAATAGTACGTGAACGTGTTACGACCGTTTCTACACCTGGTGAAATGATTGATGTTTTGATAACCGATGCAGGGATAGCTGTTAACCCAGCTCGAGAGGATTTAACCAGAAAATTACGAGAAGCAGGTATCCCGATTCTTGATATCGCCGAATTAAAGGAGATGGCTTATAGTCAGGCTTCTCCTCCCGAACCTGATTTTACAGATCAAATTTGTACCGCAGTTGAATTTCGTGATGGAACACTTATTGATGTCATCTACAAAGTTAACAGTTAATCATTAGGTTCTAAGTTAATTATCCATCATTGTTAAGAAGAAATGATTCTAGGAACTGTAAAACCTGAAAAGCTATTTCCTGACGCATCTCGCGACGTTTTAGGTCTCTCTGAACAGATATTTTTTTTACTGATATCTCCTCCTCAAAAGTGATCGCTGTGTATACTTCACCTGCTTTTTTATCAGTTTTTTTTCTTTTCAATTCTGATGATGTTATTAATCCTGTTTCTGCGAGACCAAGCTTTGCCCCAGAGAAATCTTTTATTCGCTGTGATAGTTTTTTAGCCGTTTCTGGGGAAGCAACACCATAACCTCCGAACGCTAAGTCTTCTCGAGGTATTCCTAGTTTAATTTTCATCTCATTAGAATAAGGAATTATTCCGATAATAAAAATGCGTGAAGCACCACTAGATCCTGTTAATAGATCACTAATAAGCCCACATGTAGTTAATTCGACAATTGCTAGGGTTATTTCTCTTTGGTGAATCAAAGGAATAATATTCTTTTTAGTATATTCATGGAGTAATCCATAAGTTACTGCATAGGAGGGAACTAATTGGTCATCTGATACACGCATAATTTTTTGGAGGTTTTTTATTAAATTAGAGTGAGTAATTTTTCCCATCTCTTTGAAATTTCAGTATTTTTTTCTGTGCGATAATCATCTATCAGTTGTTTTTGTAATGATGCATTATCTTGAATATCGTGGATTAGATTTCTTAATATTTTAATGGCGATTATCTGATCCAGATCAGCTTCTAGTGTCAATTGAACAACTGTCTGGATTGCTATTTTTGTTGCTATCCATTTCGAAGTTGAATTGTATATATTATTATTCTCTAAATATTTCCTTATTGTTGAATGAATATACTTATTTTCAACGGGTTGATTTCTAAAGTACCTTTCACGAATAGATGTCGCATTAAGGAACCTGTAGGATTCTGGTAATGATAAAAAATGAACTTTTTTGTGATATTTGGTGGGTAAGTGATTGATGAGATATGAATCGAATTCTTCTTTTGTGAAAACTTCTTCTCGACCAGCAACAATATAATCTGCTTTGAAAATAAGGATTAATACTTCTTCTAAGGATTTTGAATAATAAATAGGGTCTAAAAGCTTTTTAAAAACGTCCATACCCATAATAAAAAATATATCCTTTAGATCATTGAAAGAGTGATTTATAGCTTTAATAAGATCAATATATCGTGCCACATTTGATAATCCGATTATGATGGGAAGTTTTAACTTGAGAGAGGGAAGTAAATCCTTTAACATTTCCACTCGATTTCCCAATAATGACCGATTCAAAACATTAAGCTTTTTATCCACATGAGAAAGAGAGAGTAGAAACATAACTTTTATAGCTTCTGATGGGTCCATGTTCAAGCGGAAACTGATTGCTTTAGAGAGTATTTCTATGTGGGATGTCGTTGGAGGATCAAAAGAACCCTGAATAATAAGATAATTGGTAGGTTTTGAAATAAATTCTTCATCACTGGCATTATATGGAGTAATATTGATTATTGGTTCAATTAACGGTCCAGATTTTTCGAATCGTTTCAATAATTCCTGCGCTGTCCATTCGACTTTGAATAATCTTTCCATTTGTTGATGCAAAAATATTTCCTCATTCCTTAATGGACAAAGCTATTTAAAATCCCCAGGCACCTCGTCCTCGCATACGTCGAACCTCTAAGATTTGCCCCGTATGAGTAAATTCATGGTTAAAATGTAAAATAAACCCCTTACCGATATTCTTATTCTGCCAATTCGGTGGGAATCCAGAGTCATCATAAGATTCTTCGAGCCAATCATCAGTTTTTTCAGCTATAAATTTAGTTATTTCTCCATTGATCAGTTTAAATTTCGTGAAAAGATCATCTAGCGTGAATTGTTCAGGAAAGTCTCCGCTAGAACTCATCCCGAAATTCATACTGTAATCTTCTGGAAGGACCAATGAGTTCTTACAAAAGCGGTGATTAACGATAAAATCATGATTAATTAATATATGACCAACTAACCATCCAATGGCTGGGGAGCCAATTTCTGGTCTCCATCGTTGATCTTCGATAGTTAAATCTTTAGTAACAAAATGAAGTTGATTCTCAAGGGCATAGCAAAGTGTTCTAATAATATATAGAGCTTCCATACTATTACAACCTGTATCTAGATTATTCCTTCTTTTTGTAGCCACTCCACCGTATTCATGATAGTATCATGAGCTGAAGCTTTAGGTTGATAACCTAATTCTGATTGTATTTTTGAATCATCAAATAAGCGATCCTTGGCAAATTTAATGACTCTATAGCGATTAAGGGTAGATGGTTTTCCTCTAATTTTACCTAAGATCTCTGAAATAACACCTAAAGGATAAACAAGGAAGTAGGGGTAATTCCTAGGGGATTCTAAGATATTTAGTTTTAAAGCAATTTGGTCGTAGAGTTCCTTAACAGAAATTTCAAAGGATTTAACATTATATATTTTGCCGTTGGCTTTTTTTTGTTGATTAATAATAAGAATTACAGCTTGTGCCAGATCCTCTGCGGCTACCCATGTTTGTATGGCTTTCCCTTCGTTTATAATAGGAAATTTTCTCTCTTTAATCGCCTGACATATCTTTGCCATGTGAGTAAAATCCCTAATCCCCATAACATTGGGGGGACGCAGTATTGTTGCGTTTAGAAGTTTTTTTTCTATATAAGTCCGTACTTTTTCTTCTGCAATTAATTTAGATTTATGATAATTTCCATATGGACCATAAGGAGTATCTTCAGTCAGGTGAATCGAAGCTTTTCGTGGGTAAACTCCTGATGAAGATATGTGTATTAAAAATTTAGCATTGTTTGATTGAAGCATTGCATCAATAATATTTTGAGTACCTTGCGCATTGACGGCAATTAATTGTGAGAGAGGAGCCCAATCATCTGCTAACGCTGCAGTATGGACAATTACATTAGGTTGAAAAGTTGATATAGCTAAGATTAGCGACTTAGAATCCGTCATATCTCCTTGGAAAAGTGTTATTCCGGCCTCTGCCCTCATTTTTGCTTTTGATATATCACGAACTATTAAGGAAATATTTGAGGTAGGAAAATGTTTCTCCAAAGCATCAACAATGTGACTTCCAACAAATCCCGTACCACCAGTAACCATGACTTTCATTTAACTCGTCTCGTGAGTTTTATTCCTTATCAACTCTAGGAATATAAGTTCATAGGTAGTTTTAAATTTCATTTCCCTTAATATAGATCGGCTAATTAAGGGGAATGATAATTGAATAACTTGACAAAAAAGGCACTCATTGTTGGTACTCCCTTCTTTATCTTGATAATCAGTATTCTTGTTACTACTCTTTTAAATCAGAATTTTTCAAGTCCTTTAGACAAGGAATGGGTTACAAGACAATTTATAATTGGACTATTTCTGTTTAGTGGCGCAGCTATCATTCCTAGGCTTCTTCATTTACAGCTGTTTCTTTCAGGAGGCATTCCTTCCTTTTCTGTAAATCTCAGTCATCATCCAGACAAACTTCGTCTTGATCATGAAATCCAAATCCGAAATTACTCGATATGCTCTGGTTGTTTGGGAAGTTTTCTAAGTATTTTGGCAGCAGAGATTATTTTCTTTACATATTTTTTGAATCCAAGCCTATTTTTTCGTGATTTTGCTGTTATTTATTTACTGAAAGGATTATTTTTAATCTTAATATCCTATACTCGATATTTTCTCAATTTTAAACCACTAATTAGATTAATCCAGCATATTCCCCTTTTTATGGGAGTGGTTCTAGCAATAATTGCTTGTGATGTAGAATTTCAATCTGCTTTTTCGATGATGTTCCTCTTACCAAGTTGGTGTCTATTTCTTTTGATTCGTGTTAAATTGGGGGAATTAGACCATAAAGAGTTTCATCAATGAAAGTTTATCAGCACTTCCTTCTTCGTACCATATTTTCTATTGTTTTGGCTAAATCTTTAATGAGTCATTAAAACGAGAATTATTTTTTATAAATTTTAAACAGCTAACAGGTATAGGACGGGTAACCGGAAAAAAGCAAAAAAATTGAATAGCTTTTATAGCAAGCCATATGTTCTGCAATTTGGAAAATCTTAAATCACTTGAGAAAGTGAAAAGATACTTGAATCTTTATTAAGTAAAGACTTCTTGTAAAAACGAGGAAATTAGAATGAGAAAAAAGTTTTCATTTTTTATAGCGATAGGACTTCTAATGCTATTATTGGTTCCATCGATAGGAGTAGTGTCCGATATTGACGAAAATATTATGAAACCAGGTGACACTTTCCTCTACTCTGTCACAGAATTTGATATCCCTTGGCAGGATCTTCTCGGAGACATGGGATTGGCGGGATTCTCTTTTGAAGATCTTATCATTGATTTGGCAGGTAGCACTTTTGCTGTCAAAGTAATGGCAACAGACAATAATGCTGGCTTTTATGCCTTAAATTCGTATGTTATTTTAGGAAAAGACATTGAAGTTCCATTCCCCGAGGGAACTCCATCAGATATCACCGAGATTTTTGGTGGTGAAAAACTAGTAATTCCTGAAGGGGTTGGTTTAGGCATTGGCCAGATGATTCCTGGCAGTGATTATCTGAAGTTTATTAGCGAGGATTTTGGTACAGATCCAGGGTTTCCATTCTATTTTGATCCAAATGAGTGGGATCAATACGAAGAAATGTTTATGGATCTCGAGGATTTATTAATTGGGATGAATTACGATATCGAAATTTCGACAAGTAGAGAAAATGGTGAGTTCATAGTAGCTTTATCTGGTCATGTTGGTGAAGGTGCTTTATACACTGACTCTACAGATGGGTACTATAGTACAGAAACTACTGAAACATGGTGGGAAACTAGTTATCCACCTTATACGACTGAAAGTACTGAAATCCCATCTGGCTGGAATCCAGATGTCGACGTCACTCTCGAAATAGCATGGCATGAGACTGGCAAATATGAAGGGATATTCAAGAGAGTAAAAGGACAACTTTCAGGAGACTTAGTAGGCAATGACAATGTTCTTGATATGAATGTCGAAGTCTCTTTTAAGGAAAAAAGATATAATCCCCTTCCAAAGGAAATCGAACAAGACAATAGAATTACCATTGTAATGGACAGTGCAGAATTTAATTATGACGCTACAGGTTTCATTCTAGACCAACCGGAAATTATTGCTCAGTTTGATTATTATGTAGACGAAGTCGGTGATATGGTAGGCGATGACATCTTCGAATTTGAAATTTCTGATGTTGATGGCTGTTTCTATGAGACCACTATTAACCAATATCAACAAGAGGATATAGAAGGAGTCTGGTGGAATGGATTTTCTGGAAATCCCTCATATCTGGATGTATCGGCTGAAGGACCTTGGTCAGATTGGACGTTTTATGATACAACAGGAATTGGTGGAATAATACCATTCGCGGCACCAGGGATAACACCTGATTGGGATATGTGGCGAGCGTCTGTACTCAGCATTTCATCTTACCTAGAAGTAATAGAGGCAACAGTTACTTCGTCTTCAGCACAGACTGACCTAGCTGATATTGGTATGACAGTGGATACATTCGACATCACTTATGAAATGCGTGCAAGCAACGATTATAAAGTTTTCTACTTTAGTGGTGAAGTTGATATCGAGTGGGACACTGCTGGCTGGGCTGACTGGCCTATGACTCAAGATCCAGAGAGACCTTATGCGGATGTGGTTGCATCGATTGAAGCATGGCTAATGTACACTGATGAAGGTTTAATTGTGGGAATTGGTTTAGACATAAGTTTGGATGCAAACTTAGAAGACATGCCCCTTCATACAGATTATGTATATAACGAAACTATTGGTGAGTATGTACCCGTTACTTTCTATGACGATGCAACACTTTCATTAGATCTCAAAGCAAACCTTCGAAACAATGATTACGAGGAACTTCCTGACCCAACAGCGCTCCCAGAGGACACAAAAGGAGAAGCTGGTGACGGAGCTGGTATCACACCAGGTTTTTCAGTCATCCCTATGCTATTAGTGTTAGCTATTGTTGCAGTAATCGTTAAACGTCGAAAATAGGAATTACTACCTCCTTTTTCTTTTTTTTTTATTTCTTAAACTATTTTTCTCTAGACTGGTGAAAATAAAACTAGAATTATATCTGTAAAACAATCACTCTTTTAATCATGAGAGAAAATATAATTTAAAAAAGAATTTTTAAGGGATATAGAGATCTCAAGTTCCCAATCAATTTTAACAGCATTAGGAGAAACAGTATCCCAAAACAGATTAATTCTTTGAGCTTCTGTCTAATCCTTCAATTATTACTAGAGATGGCTATTCATATGATATTGAAGACAAAGATAAAGGATCATCTATTTCTTCCTGTTCTACTAGTCATTTTTATAATTTCAATCGAAAATATTCTTCAGGTATTGTTCGAATTCCTCAAAATAAGTATTAGAGAGATCGATGTTAATTTATTATTATTTTCTGATGAATTTCTTCATCTTGTGACAACAGCTATCTCAAAAGGAATGGGTATTCTTGTTTTAATCTTATTAATGAATTTTAAAGTACAAGGAAATGATATTGAACTCCATTCTAGCATAAGAGTTCGAAATTTTCTGATCATTGCAGGTATTATTTATGTAGGATGTATTAGTTTCTTATCGATGAATTTTAACAGCTCTTTACTCATATTATCTGAAACTAGTGAGTTTATTAAAGTCTGGCCAGAGATTTTAATGTCAAGAAAGGTTATTGAATCTATAGATTACCAATTGTTATTAATACTGTTATTATTCGTGATTATACCTGTTTTTGAGGAATTATTATATCGAAAGATGATAATTCAAGCCCTATTGATAAAACGATTAAAAGCTGGATGGATTATTATTATTTCTTCGATGGTCTATGCTATCTCCCCCTTTTTTATAAATCTTGTAGTCTATTCAGAAGAGCAGGCAACTTTTGATTTATTAATTCAGTTACTTGGTGGGGTAATTCTTGCTATTGTTTTTTTAAAAACCCAAAAGATACGATATCCAGTTCTTCTGAAAATTTTGGTTAATTTAACGATTTATTTTGATTATCTGACAATGTTTCATCCATTAATTTCTCAATTGAGAGAATTTTATAACATTTCAATCTTTGTTATCATTTCTGTTGGAATATTTCTCTTATTCTTTATTGTTATTGACGGAATAGTGACTATTTGGTCGTCATCATCATTGCCTTCATGGTTGGTTCCGCTTGCTGATTTTAAATTTTATAAGAATATACATTTCAAGTCAATAGTTTTTAACATTTTGATTTTTCTTCCGCTAATTCCATTTGGGGGGATTCTTTTCATTGATCATACAATACTTTTCAATGATTTTGGCGGATCCCTAGTAAGAATAGGTCTCAAGAGTATCCTTTTATGGGTGGTAATTTTCATGTCTGGAATGCAGATTTATTTAAATCACTCATTATTTGAAGCATATCCTGAACCCAATGGTACTATAAAACAATTTATCAAAGATTATTATCCAAAAGTTTTGAATAATTATCCTAATAAAATCAGGGATATTCCACGAACCTTTAGACAACATTTTGGAATAATAATTCTATTCTTGGGAGTAATTAGTCCTATTATTTTTATGGAAATGAGTGCTACCGTATTCACAAATGTACCAGTATTTGGTAATATTTTTGAAGTCAATATGGACATGAAATTTGGTCAGAATCCTTTTCTATCTTATTCACGAACATCAATAAGTTCACGAATCAAATGGCTTCCGATACCTGACATTTATAGAACGAGCGAAGAAATGTTTTATATTCTCAAGCATACTAATGGGCAGTGGTATTTCTTGCCAGATACATTCATGTCAGGCGACAGTGATTGGTTTCATGGATTAATAACTGTTGGAACATGGTTTCTTTTTCTCTTTCTTTTATACTTCACAGTTCATTGTTATTTTCAACGTCGTAAGGTACTTGCAGGAATATTAGTAATCGCAACAGTAGCCACTGAACTTCTCTGGTATTTATTTACAGCTGGTTTAGGATCAGTTACAATGGAAACAGGGCCTCCCCCGCCATCCACGAATCAAACGATCTCTGATTTTATTAAAATGGATTTTGAAATGAATCATTTTGTTTTTCTTCCGTTGGGAATATTTATTCTTTTTCTGGCTGCTATTGTCTTTCTGCTATCGGGGTTTATAAACAACAGACAAGAGAAGAAAAAAGAAGGTCAGGATCAAACAAATGAGGGCAAATCGAAAGGTTTAGAAGATTTAAGTCTTTTTTCAACTGAAGAAAACAAGCCAGCTTCTGAAGAACGACAAAATAAGCAATTGATGGATGTACGTAAATAAACAAGAGTATTGGTTAAAAGGAATTCATCGATAATATAATGAATTACAACAATGTTTATTCGATTTATGATTTCATCCTTTTTCGTTTTCCAATACTGACTCATAAGATTATTAGTTAACAGAATAAAAAATGGGTGAATTTAATGGATGATTACGTTCGAAAAGTGTTTTTAAATCAGCTTAACCATATTTCAGAAGAGATTCTGAGAGATAAAGTGGTAAATGTCTGTGTTGAAGCGCTTAAGATCGGTAATGATGGACATGGATGGAAGAACATGGATTTTCCCTTTACAGATGTGATTCCAGAAGTGAAGGTTAGTTTCAAAGAACATGTCCAAATTGTAACAGATTTGGCTCTTCAATCTACCTATTTACTTGAAAAGATGGGGATTCCCATTAACCATGATGTTTTAGTCGCTAGCGCAATTCTTCATGATATAGGTAAACCAATCGAATATATAGAGGCATCAGATGGTGGAATTGCGAAATCAGAAATAGGGAAAAGACTAAGACATCCAGTAACAGGAGCAGGACTAGCAATGAAACATAATCTTCCATATGAAATCGTACAAAACATTTATCAACATTCCTGGGAAGGAGATAAAGGTCCAGGACGAACTATAGAGGGTGAAATTGTTCATCGGTGTGATTTCTTGCATTTTGGGCCTTTAAAAATCTCAATGGAGACTAAATAATCTGGGATTGAAGAATTATGGCAAAATACAAAATTGCTTATATGCCTGGAGATGGAATCGGTAAGGATGTGTTGGAAGCAGCCAGAATTGTCCTTGACGCGACAAGCTTTGATGCTGATTATATTTCCCTCGATATTGGATTTGATCTTTTCAAAGCAGAGGGCGATCCTCTTCCTGATCGAACAGTTGAGGGAATGAAAGAAACAGATGCATCTCTTTTCGGAGCTATTACCTCTCGTCCAACGACGGATCCAGAGGTAGTGAAAACTGTTAAGAAATTTGGGATTCCTTATCGTTCTCCTATTGTACGATTACGTCAGATCTTTGATTTATACTCGAATATGAGGCCAACTAAAGCCTATGCAGGAAATCCCCTCAATTATAGAGACGATATCGATCTAATTACGTTTAGAGAAAACACTGAGGGATTATACATTGGTATTGAATACGATAGAGGAGAAGAATTCAAGCAACTATCCTCTTTGGAAAAATTTAAAAGATTTGATCCTGAAACAACAGCTGTTTCTTGTCGTGTTTTTACTGAGAAGGGTTGCCGCAGAATATTGGTAACCGCGTTCGAATATGCTGAAAAATTTGGATATCCAACCGTCACAGTCATCCATAAAGCCAATGTTATTCGGCAAACTTGTGGAATGTTTCGAAGAATTGCTTTTGAGGTTGCTAAAGATTATCCAGGTATCGAAATGTGGGAGACAAACATCGATGCTATGTGCATGTGGCTGATAAAAAATCCTCAGGATTATGGGGTTATGGTAACTACAAATATGTTTGGTGATATAATAAGTGATCTTGCAGCTCAACTAATAGGAGGATTAGGATTTGCATCTAGTGCTTCCACAAATGGGGATGTCTATGGTCTGTTTGAACCAACGCATGGATCGGCTCCAAAGTATGCAGGCCAATATAAGGTCAATCCAACAGCGGCATTCTTATCCGCTAAACTGATGTTAGAATGGTTAGGAGCCAAAGGGGATTCATCGTTATTAGAAATCGCAAAAAACATTGAAGAAGGAATTGCTATAGTTATTAGAGAAGGAAAGGTTAAAACTTACGATATGGGTGGTTCTAGTTCCACTTTGGAAGTAGCGGAAGAAGTTGTTAAGAAAATGCCTTAATATTTTATCTTTTCTTTCCCCTGGCATGTGAGAGGAATAAAATGTGGCTATCAATGTGACTTTTTATGGTCCCCTAGAACGCTGGGCTGGAAAAAAGAACTTTATTGCAGAGGGAAACTCTATTCGAGAAGTATTAATTAGCCTAGAGTCACAAATTGGTAAATCAGTACTAAACCATATTGTTCATCCAGAAACAGGGATAGTAAGAAGTCATTTTCATATCCTTCTGAATGGAAGAGATATTGAATCACTTAATGGCTTGGAGGAAAAAGTTGAAGATGGTGACACTATAACATGTGTTCCACCTGTGGGGGGTGGTTGTTTAGCTCTCTGAATTGTTGTTATTTCAACTTATTACTTAGTACACGAACTGTAGCTTGGAAATTTTTGCTCAATCTATTCTTCTTTAGATTCTGTTTAAGAATCCACTTAATGTCTTTATCTTGAGACGTTGTTAGTTCTTCCATGTATCTAAATCCTTCTTCAGGAATCGCTTGAACAACAACACTCAATGAATATGCTAATCCTTTCTTTAAAACGTTGAATTCATCAGTTTTTTCATCATTACGGTTCATAATTTCATTAAAAACCTCTTTATGAAGTGTTAATGCTTGTTTCTTCATTTGATCATTTTTTAAGAGGTTAGGTTCAGCTACCCCTGTAACTACTGCTCTCATCAAAAGATACTGATTTTTCAAAATCCAAGTGGCTAGTTCTTTTGTTGCTTCTTCATAATTTTCTTCAATGAGTCTATGGATTCCTTTTGCTACTGCTTCACGAATACGCCATCGTGAATCATTAGCCAATTCTTTCAAACGGTAAAAAACTTCCTTATAGTGACTCTTTGAAATTACTCCTATAGATCCTAATGTCCATGTGGCACAAAAAGGGAGAAATTCTTTAGGATCATTAGTTGGGGCTTGATTCGGAGTTATATCACATAATATAGTTATAAATTTCCAGATAAGTTCCTCATTACCTTTCCAATTGTCTTCTATTACCATTGTAAATGCTTTTGCTAGCTCCAAATTCGCTCTCCGCCCAGGTAAATTACTATTTCTAGTCAAATAATTCATAAGCGGATTATAATCCTTAGTTTGAAAAAAATCAGAAAAGAGAATTTCTAGCTCACAACGATGTCTTTCAGTTTTACTCATTTCTTGCTACATCCTCAATGAATCAAATTAATATAGTTTTATTTAAATTAGTTGTTTGAAAGCTCTACGCCCCTATTATCGTGTGTCATCTTGTTTCTAATGGAGGAACGCTATTATGGCTGTCATATCAGAATTATCTTATGAATTAAAACCAGTTGAGAAAGGATATGCAAATAGAACACTATATATCAACTTAGATTCTAATGAAATAAAGATTAAGCCTGTTACTGATGAAATGAAGGAGAAATTTATCGGAGGAAAAGGATTCAACCTAAACTTAATGTGGCACGGTTTACCAAAGCATCCTGTGAAGTGGGATGATCCCGAAAATGAGATATGTATTGCTTCTGGCCCGCTAGGAGGGAGTACATTTTATCCTGGGTCTGGAAAATCTATTGTTACAACAATCTCCCCATTAACAGGTATTGTGATCGATAGTAATGTTGGAGGATATTTTGGGCCTTATCTCAAATTTTCAGGATTTGATGCAATTGAAATCCAGGGAAAAGCAGAAAAAGACATTGTAATCTTCATAAATGGTGATGAAGGAACTGTCCGTATAGAAAAGGCTGAGAATATACCTGATGATGCATATTTGTTGACTCAACAGTTAACAGAGAGATATGCTGTGAATTCAACCGATAAAGAAAAGCATCGGGTTAGTGTTGTTTCATCTGGAAAAGGAGCAGAGTATTCTAAGTGGGGTTGTTTGAATTTTTCATGGTATAATAAGAAGCGAGAATGGGCTAGTTATAAACAAGCTGGACGTGGGGGAATTGGTACCGTTTTCCGAAATAAGCATCTAAAAGCTCTAGTATGTCGCTCACCAAGGATTGATGCTAAGATTAATAATCCTTCAGATCTTGATACGGCAAAAAATGTCGGAAAGCAGCATAATCTTGAAATTATTAAGAATGATCCTGAACAGAATGAGATGCGTGTAGTTGGAACAGGTCATCTCCCTGAAATCATGAATGATTTCGACCTCCTCCCTACAGAAAATTTTCGATTTGGTGCTCACAAAGAGTTGAAAGGAGAACATTTTCCTTACACACGTGAGGTAATGCGATCAATTTATACGGATACTGGAAAAGGTACTGATGGTTGTTGGATTGGATGTACCATTGCGTGTAGTCACATTTCTAAAGGCCACAAAGCCCTCACGGGACCTTTTAAGGGTCAAGAAGTACATGTGGATGGACCTGAGTATGAGACCATCGCAGGATGCGGGAGTAATTGGGGTGTATGGGATCCAAAATGGGTCTTAGAAGCAAACTTTTACTGTGATAACTATGCATTAGATACAATTTCAGTAGGAACTGGGATTGCCTTTGTGATGGAATGTTTCGAAGCAGGAGTTTTAAATGAGAAAATTACGGGGGGACTAGACTTGAATTTTGGAAATGGAGAGGCAGCTCTCGAATTAATCCACCAAATGGCTCGAGGTGAAGGATTTGGAGTTATCGTGGGGCAAGGTATTGCGGAAATGAAGAAGGTCTTTGCTGAAAAGTACGGTGCTGATCCTCAATTTCTTCAAGACATCGGAATGGAGCATAAGGGCTTGGAATTCTCTGAATATGTTACTAAAGAATCTTTGGCACAACAAGGTGGTTACGGTTTAACTTTGAAAGGCCCACAACATGATGAGGCATGGCTAATCTTTGAAGATTCTGTAAGGGGGAATCTTCCCACATTTGAAGATAAAGCTGAAGCTTTGGCATGGTTTCCATTCTGGAGGACTTGGTTTGGGCTTAATGGTCTCTGTAAGTTACCATGGAACGATGTTATCCCAAATGACAACATAGATAACCCCCAAAAACCTTTAACATTACCTAATGCTCGTGCAAAAATCCCAAAGCATGTAAACTGGTATTCTCAATATTTCAGTAGTGTGACTGGGAGAAATTCCACACCTGATGATCTCATTAAGATGTCAGAGCGAGTATATAATTTTCAGAGGATTTTTAATGTACGACAAGGAAAAGGCCTGAAAGAACACGATTCTAATTTCCCCTATCGTGCTATGGGGCCCGTAACCAAAGTTGAATATGAGAGTCGTGTTGAACGGTATGATACTCAGATCAAGGAAGAGATCGGAGAAGATCCTACTGGAAAAACCACGGAAGAGAAAATGGCAATTCTTCGGAAATACCGTGAAGAAAACTATACAAGACTTCAAGATGCTGCGTACGAACGTCGTGGATGGAGTAAACATGGTTGTCCTACCATTGCGAAAATTAAAGAACTTGGAATCGATTCTAGTGATGTCTTTGAGACTGTTTCTCCTTATCAGTGATTCTCTTCCTTTTTCTTCTTTCCATTGTTTAGAAGAAAGTACTTAGTGAAATAAGAAATTTTCTTTTATGAGATATTTCTTATTCTGGTCTCATTTTCTTAACGCGTAACCTACCTTCATTGATTAAAGTTAAGATCTCAGAATCAATGAGGCCTTTTTGAATAGTATCTCTGTAAAAAAGTCTCCAATCCTCGGTTAATTCTTTCTCGATTTGAGAATCTCTATCCCCTAAATCACATATTCTTTCCCATTCCTCACGATCGAGACTATGTCGTTGAAGCAACAGTGGCAAAACACCCTTGATCCAAATCTCAAAACCTGTAGAGGCGTCATCAATCGATAACATCACTAACTTATAATAATGATTAATCGTGAAGTATGCTTTTTTTTCCGTTAGGAGTAAGTAGTCTTTTTTTGCAAGCGAAACAGATGGAATGTCTGTGGAAACAATGGGATGGTGAGGAATTTTATGTTTTTCGATTGGTTTTTCCTCTAAAAGTTTAATTTCCTCTAGTAAAGCGTCTAGCTTTTTTTTGTCAAGAGGCATTAGATTTAACTTTCTCATTGTTTTTATCTATATAGTTAAGTTCAAATCCATAAAAAGTATTTCGAATCTTATATTCTGCTTGTTTGATCTTAAATCCAGCAGGATTTTTATAATCGTGGCAACATAGAGTAAAACTGTTTTTACTTTCCTCCCATAGATACTATACTCCGTATTGGCGTCCACTTAAATAGAGAAAAGTGTTGTCCAAGCAACCAAACAAAAATTTCCTTTATCTTCAGGATAGTTATACATATGCCCTTTCTTATGTCCATAATTACATTTTCCTTCTTCTAATATCGCAATTACTTCAATTCTAAGGGTCATCATCATTTTTCACTTCAATTCAACTATTTTCAAAAATTCCGATACAAATCTTTCAAAAGTTACTAATGAGAATTAATTATAGTTATTTCAACATTCTACCTACTTAAGTGAATCACCCGTACTATGACTATAAAACTCTAAATGAAAACAGTCCGTACAAACTTTTAATTATCTTTAAATTGAATAGGAATGTGTAGTGAATATTATGAGTATAACAAAAGTTTTTATGGTAAATACAAAGGGAATGGGAGTAGAAGATTCGCTCGTGGATCGCTTAGATCACTTATGGAAGCATGAAGATGTTGGATTAAAAGACTGGATAAAGGAGGGAGAAATTGTGGCAATTAAAACCCATTTTGGTAGTCGAAATCAAACTCGACATCTTCGTCCAATGTATATTAGGAAAATCGTTGATTTAGTTCGTGAAGCTAAAGGGATACCTTGGGTCTGTGAGGGAGTGGGCTTATTCAGAGATGAGGGTAATAGAGAATTCACCATGTCAAATGGTCCTGGTTTCATATCTTTAGCAAATAGACATGGATTTAACATTGGAGCGTTGAACGCGCCTGTTGTAATGGACGATGGAATAATTGGAACAGAAGTATTTCGGGTTCCTAACGAAAAAGGAAAATACATTAAAGAAGTAGCGATGGCTATGGGGTTAAGAATTGCTGATAAAGTGTTGATTGTATCCCGTTTTAAAGGGCATGATGGTGCGGGATTTGGAGGTGCTCTTAAACAATTGGGAATTGGGTGTGTAGGTAATGAGGGTAAGGGTGCCGCTCATATGGGGGGTGGAGAGAATGTATATGTAAAAAATCCAGACAATTGTACAGGTTGTCGCAAATGTCTTAAAATCTGTCCAACTCAAGCTCTATCGTTAGATGAAAATCAAAAAATTTCATTAGATTCTAACAAATGCATTGCATGTACTTCGTGTTTTGCTAAATGTCACGTTGACATTCCACCTCAAGAACTAGAGGAGAAACGGATTTTTGCACTGAGAAGGAGAATTCCTAGCGTTGAACAGGTAGAACGAATGATGGACAATGCTGCTGGAGTAGTAAAAGGAATTAATAGTGATGGGGATGATAGACTTCGATTTATCAATATCGCCGTAGATATAACAAGCCATTGCGATTGTATGAGTGCAGGTGGCAATCTACTCGTTCCTGATCAAGGAATTTTATACTCTACAGATCCAATTGCTATTGATCAGGCAAGTGTAGATCTTGTGACAAAAGCCCCAGGAATACCTGAATCCCCCGCTGAAACTGGTTTAGATTCTCCCCATGGAAGAATTGATCCCATACCCGAAGCGATGGAGCCTAATAACCCGAAGTTCGGTCTATTAAGTCGTTTTGTAGATCCTAAATCTAGACCAATTATTGTCGAGACACAGCTCGCAGCTGCTCATGCACAGGGTATTGGATCTCGAGACTATGAATTAATCGACCTTACACCTAAGAAGGGAAAGAAGTAAGAAATTCCTTTGACCTTACTCCCTTCTTTTTTATTTTACTCCTTCTTTTAATCGCTTTCGGGTATATTCGACTAATCCACCTGCTTTAAATATCGCTAATGCTTGATTATCAAGTTTGGGGAATTGAAATTCCTTGTCTTGCACTTTAATAATACCTATATCAAAATCTACAGATATTTTCTCATCTTTGAGATTATTTTTATTGTCAATAACAAAATCAGAGCAATTGGCTGAGATGACAAGTGGTAGCGCTTGATTAATAGCGTTCCTATAATAAATTCGAGCAAATGACTTCGCAATGATACAGCTTACTCCTGCTTTAGCAAGACAGATTACAGCTTGTTCACGACTACTTCCACACCCAAAATTCTTTCCTGCGACGATAATATCGTCTTCTTTCACCTGTTTTACAAAGTTGGGGTCATAATCCTCCATAGCATGTTCTGCCATCTGCTTTGGAGTTAAAGGCTCATAAGTATATTTCCCAGGAAAAATAACATCAGTATTAATGTCATCATCGGGGAAAATCCATATTTTTCCAACAAATTTCATGTCTTCAGACCTCTTCATTTGTAATATACCCTGCAATTGCCGATTTGGCAACAACTTCAGGGTTAGCTAAATAAATCTCGGCATCTCTGGTACCCATTCTTCCTCGAAAGTTTCTATTTGCTGTAGATATGGCTGTTTCCCCAGGAGCCAAGGTACCTCCATATTCCCCTAAACAAGGGCCACATGCTGGTACACCGATTTGCCCTTCAGCTTCGATTAAAATTTCCATTATACCCTCTTTTATTGCTAAATTAAGGATGTTTCTTGAAGCTGGATAAATAAGTAGTCTTACATTGCGATTGATTTTTTTATCCTCTAGTATTTTTGCAGCGATACGAAGATCTTCAATTCTTCCATTAGTGCAGGTCCCAAGGAGCGCTACATCAATTGTGGTTTTTGGCAGATCTTCAATTGGTACAACATTATCAACTTTGTGAGGCTTTGCTACCCTTGGTGTAAGGTTTGCTAGATCAAAGGTGATTTCTTGCTCATAATCTGCGTCTTGATCAGCTTCAATCTTTTCATATGTAAAATTAAAGGGTTTATTCCAATTTTCAGTCACATTATCAACTGGAAAGATTCCAGCTTTCGCACCTGCCTCTGCTGTCATATTACTGATGGTCATTCGATCACTGATTGACATTTTACTTACTGCTTTTCCATAAAATTCTATTGACTTGTAGGTTGCTCCATCGGCGGAAATTTTCCCGATTATATCTAAAATGACATCTTTAGCATATACTCCACTCGGCAAATAGTTGTCAAAGACAATTTTTATAGTTTCAGGGACTTTTAACCATGTTTCTCCTATTGCCCAAACTGAGGCAGTTTCTGTACGGCCTATTGGAATACCAGCAGCTCCAAAAGCCCCATGAGTTGTAGAATGAGAGTCAGAACCAAGAATTATAACATTTGGTGGGACTAGTCCCTCTTCTGGGAGGACTTGATGGCAAATTCCTGTACCACAATCATAAAAGTGGCGTATTCCCTGTTTTTTTACAAATTCTCTGATTACTTTGTGATTCTCTGCTTTTTTATAATCGGGAGGTGGGACTGCATGATCTAGATCAATGAAAATTCTTTCTGGATCCCAAACCTTTCCATCTGGTCCTGTTATTTGGTAAAAAGTTTTTGAAATAGCGGCAGAATTATCGTGGCTAAGAACCATATGGGGAGAAACAAAAACAATCTCATTCTCTGCCACACCCTCTTCCTTCCTTCTTCCTGCTACTGCAAGGATTTTCTGGATCAATGTTTGCCCAGTCATTACCTAATTCCTCTTGATCCAGGTGAGATAGTGACAGCAGTTAAATTCTTTTGTGAGAATCAGAAGAGATTGATTTTGTTCACGAAATTGACCTTCGTGAGATATAATCGTTAATTTTCTTATTCGAGGGGATACGAGTTACAAATGCGTTCATATTACATTCACGACACCTTAAACGAAGTGTATTATGATTTACAGTAGTTTGAATGGTATGAGTATGACACCATGGGCATGTTAGTTCTAATTCGGCTTTGTGAAGCTGATCGACATCTTCTCTGATATCTAAGGTCAATGTTCTCGCATCCTAGGAGAAATCCTTCAAATCCAAATATACTCTTCAATTCTTTTAGTTAATTCATGAATGTAGTTATGTCTCATCCTTTATAATCATATTGTTATCGGTATGTAATTTCAGATGTTTTTCTCATAAAGTACAAAATGATCATATTGGTTTTATTGATAAAAAAATTAAAGCTCATTAACATGAAAGAGGTTGCTTGAATGCAGGGAAAGACAATCATTGAAAAAATTATTGCAAATCACACAACCGAGGATGTGGCACCTAATAATATCGTCTGGATGGAAATTGACGTTCGTTCTGCCCGAGATTTTGGTGGTGCTAATGTAGTTAAGAATTTACAAAAGTATTATCCAAATGAGTCACAAATAGCAGATCCTAAAAAGACTTTTTTTACATTTGACTGTGTTGTGCCTGCTAAAACAATTGGTTATGCAGAGAATCAACACATTGCTCGAGTTTTTGCACGTAAACATCTTCCCAAGGAAAATCTATACGATGTTGATGCAGGAATTGGGTCTCATGTTATGATCGAACAGGGATTAGCTGTTCCTGGTTCAACGGTTGTGGGTACAGATTCTCATTTGAATATACTAGGCGCTATTGGTTCTTTTGGTCAAGGTATGGGTGATCAGGATATCGCTTTCGCATTTAAAACAGGTAAAACATGGTTTGAAGTGCCTGAAACAATAGCTATTACTATTCAAGGCAGACCTGCGCAAAACACTTCCGCTAAAGATATTACTTTAGGAGTTCTTCAGCAAATTGGTTCAAAAAGAGCTCTTGGAAAATCTATCGAATTTTATGGTGAAACAGTTGAATCTCTTGATTTATCCGGAAGAATAACTCTCGCTTCAATGGTTACTGAAATGGGGGGTATTATTGGTATGATTCCTCCAAATGATCAAGTAGTACAATACTGCAAAAAACGTAGTGGAAGAGAATTCCCCGTTTATAAGTCAGATTCGGATGTTGATTATTTTGAAAGATTAGATTTTGATTTTACGGGGCTTGAACCACTTATTGCCTTACCACCGTCTCCTGCGAATGTTAAATCCGTCTCTGAAGTCGCTGGACGATCAGTTGATTCTGTTGTTGTTGCGAGTTGCACCAATGGACGATATGAAGATATAGCGATCGTAGCTAAAATACTTAAAAACAAAAAAGTCCATTCAGACGTCATGATGAAGATTGTACCCGCAACCAGAGAGGTTTATGGGCAATTATTACATGATGGTCTGATCAATATATTGTATGAAGCTGGTGCAATAATATCTAATCCAGGTTGCGGTGGATGCGCTGCAGGTCAAATTGGAATGACTGGTGAGGGTGAGGTGCAAGTCTCTACTGGAAATCGTAACTTTGCTGGAAAACAAGGATCAGGTGAAACATACTTAGCTTCTCCGGCAACTGCTGCCACATCGGCCCTTTGGGGAGAAATAACGGTACCTGAAATATAAATAAGAAGAAAGAGGTTTTAAAATGAAAAAATCAACGATTCTTAAAGGGAAAGCCATATTGGTTAAGGATGAAAAGAACAATCCTATTGATGACATAGATACTGACATGATTTTTCATAATAAACATCTACATATTACCAACATTAATGAAATGGGACAATTTGCCTTTGGTAATCTCCGAGGATGGGAAAAATTTTCTGAAATAGCTCAAAATGGAGATATTCTTGTTGTTGGGAAGAATTTTGGAGCTGGAAGCAGTAGACAACAAGCTGTTGATTGTTTTCAGGCCTTAGGCGTTCAAATGATCATTGGTGAGTCTTTTGGAGCTATTTATAAGCGAAATGCTATTAACTCTGGCCTACCTCTCATGATAGCTCCAAACATAATGAGTGATAAAATCGAAAATGGAGATAAGATTAAAGTTAATCTAGAAACAGGAGAAATCGCTAATATTACTAAGAATCAGCCCTTAAAAGCAGGTTCCCCATTATCTCAAGTTCAATTAGATATTTATCATGCAGGTACTTTATTTGAATATGGAAAAAAGTTTGAATAACGATTAGGAGGTAGCTAATTCCGAAATGGAAAGTATCATATATCTAATTGGGATTTTATAGCTTGAGAATTTATCTTTCATTACTGAATAGTTGAATTCTAGAAATAAAAGATTGAGGTATAAATTTGAGGCATAAAAGAAAAAAAATACTTCCATCAGAGAGAAAGAGGAGATTTAAAAAGAAAGATAATGGACCTCTCCCTATATTGGGTATTCATTCGAAGTTTGACCTCAGAATTATGAAAGAGATGAAACCTCCCTTTGATAAGAAGACTCAGAAAAAATTGAAATCCATAAAGCTTTAACTTTTAATGAAGTATAATTAGGAGATTTTTTCCTCAATTTTGCTAACTGCCACAAGGAATTCTTCCATTAATATTCTGGGCTCCTTAGCTTTTTCTAGTACAGAGGATACGACAATTAGATCTGATCCAGCATTTGTCAAGTCTTTTACTTGTTTTTTTGTTCGAATTCCTCCACCTGTAATTAAAGTGGCGTTCTTTTGTGAACAATATTGTTTTACCTGCTTTACCAGTTCCAATCTATTCGCTATTGAGGCATCAAATCGTCCTGAACCAGCTTCAAGGTAAATCATCGACCAATATTTTCTCCATTTTGTTGTAATTTCCTTGAAAGCTTCTTCATCTGTTAATTCTTTGGCTCGGAGTTTCTTACCCACTGATGATTGAGGACTAAGAACCATATAGCCATACTTACGATCAATTGGCCAATGTTTTCCTATGATTCGCCTCCACCATTTAGATAGCCAATGATACTTCTTACCTAGCTTAAGTATTACTTTAATCCTGAAGTGGTATGTGTTGAGGAGCGTGGGCATTTGAATGTAATCAGCTAAAGGGGAGATCTGCAACGGATGACCTGGGAAAATAACTACTGGAGGTAATTTAATGTCAAGGTTATGTAATCTCCTTAAGTAACGATGAACTCCACGATATATTTCAGAGCTATCACCAACCCAGATCTCCAAGGGAAGTATTGTTGGATCATCACATTCAGTTAATATCCCTTTTAGTGCCTGAAACATTCGTTCTGTAGCATCACCTTTGTTAGGATCAATTAGAATAGCTAGTTTGGTAATCGTTTTACAACTCCAGTTAATTGAACCATAGTGTTAAAAACGAATGTAGATAACGTTATTCATGTTTTTTGATGGGGAAATACTCATTATGATAAAACTATTCGTAATTGGTGATAACCCCTGAAAGATAATATACTTTTACACCACGCGAAAAGGAATATCCTTGAGACGAATATGTTAATTTAAGATACGTGGAATATCTTTTCAACGCATAGTGAGAGTAATAATTTGATTATGTTATCTAACATAATATAAAAACTGAAACAACAGTTTTTTGAGTCTACAAATTAAAGAGGTTTTATCTGATGGCTAGAATCATTGATTATCACATTCATACATCATTTTCGGATGGATTTTTACGTCCTCGAGAAATGATTCTAGCAGCTGCAGAAAAAGGAGTTCGAGAAGTATGTATTACAGATCATTACTCTAATTGGAAACCAGCTCTTTCTTCTGCAGATTTTGAAGAGTATTATGTAACAATTGATAATCTCAGGAAGAACGAGTCATTAGGAGTGAAAGTATTCATCGGAATAGAGGTAGATTTCTCTTCGATTGAGGCTTTAGATTCCCTCCAAGAAATCCAGTGGGATTTAATTCTATTTGAATATGTATTTGCCCAATCTGGATGGGAAAAAAAATTTCAGCAATTGCTTAATTTCAAGAAAAAAAATCCTCACTCCAAAGTTGGTTTAGCTCATACACGGTTTACACGTGTATCAGAGGCAAAAATAAATTATGTACTTGAAAAAATTCGTGAATACGAAATTATTGTTGAAATGAACACTGGATATGGCAATTATATGGATCATTGGTTCAATTATCTAGATGATGGATTCTGGTATTCTATTGGTTCCGACGCTCATCATAAAGAAAGTTTAGGAACTACATTATTAGCTATAAATTATCTTGAGGAAAGAAATATCCCTCTTAGTCAAGTAATTATTCTTTAATTAAACAAGAGCTTAACAGAGTTATTAGAATCATCTTCCACGAATACTAAGTTTTATAGCAGAGTAAAGCATGTGAACATCATGACTGCTTTGGTCGACCTAGAAAGTATTCTCACTGATTTTTCTGAGGAAATGAAAAGAGATCTTCGATTCATTCACTCTCTTTCTCTCATACCAGCCCCCAAGGTTGCATTTCATGCTGCAGATGCGGATGGAGTTATTTCTGCCTCAATCTTAAAGGCATTGAAAGAATTTAAAACCGCAGTTTTTATTCCACTAAGATATCAGGTTATTCACCATTATAAATTCAATCAATTTCTTGCTTCTTTAAACTGGATTGCCATAGTTGATCTTCCACCATTTAATGAATCTAATATAGCTCTCTATATAGATCACCATTTCTCGAATAAGTCACGAACTAAAAATGCAGAGGTAGTTCTTTTTGATGAAAAGGCTCCTAGTGCGGCTTATCTGCTGTGTGAGTATTTTAAAGATCGTTTACCTGAGAGTTTAAAGATTCTTGCAGACCTGACAACCATAACTGATACAGCTGGATTCACAATTCCTCCACCAGAAAAATACACACCAAACTTCCTTGAAGCAACACGTCAAGAACAAGCATGGTTATTAGACGACATTTGTCGAACTCCTGAATCAGTACAAGCAGTTTTTACTCTCGTTCAAGATATTTCCCAGCAGGGCTTAGACATTTTCAATAATATGGTTTATCAACAAAAAATCTTTAACTTACGAACACTAAGGAAGAAAAGTCGGGAGATAGGAGATCGATTTGACTTAGCAGAGGTAATCATTATTATCCAAGGGAAAGAGAGGATAATGACATCAGCTCTAGTGCATAAACTTTTCGAGAAAGGAGTTAAAATATCCTGCTTCATTTTTCCAGGTAAAAAATTTACTGGAATTTCACTAAGAGTTAATCCTAATGTACCAGAATCTGAACTAGAACGATGCCGCGTAGATCATCTGGCGAAGAAATTCTCTGGGGGAGGACATCCTAGAGCAGCGGGTGGTCGGGGAACATCACTACAAACCACGTTGATACAGATATTCAAATGGATTCAAGAGCAAGCTTTTACTTCCAAAGAATATGATCTTCGAAAAACTGCCCCTTTCTTTAACAAAAAAGACCTATAAGCTAATTTTGAGGGAGGTTTTAAAAGATCAAAACTCATTATTTCTTTGAAGGATGGACGGAGTATGGTCCTAATCGGCCAGAAACAACTTCAACTGGGAAACGTTCCTCATTCCGAATTAATTTTTTTCGTATGACATCATTAAGGTCGATTTTCATATGATAGGCTAAACTCAAGCAATATATTAAGATATCTGCAAGTTCATCTTCTAAATTTGCCTTAAGATTGGGATCTATTCGTATTTTTTCTGATACTTCTTCATTAGATAACCATTGAAATAATTCCATTAGTTCAGCTGCTTCAATCGAAATTGACATTGATAAATTTTTGGCTGTGTGGTATTTATTCCAATCTCGATGAGTAACAAAATCAGCAACCATTGATTGTAATTCTTTTAAAGAATCTGGGCAAGTCATTAGGATTACCTATGTTTTAAACTTCTTTCGAGACATTTCCCTTAAATTCTGTATACTTTGATAAATATGATGAAAATGAAGGAATTAAGTTGAGATCTAATTTATATCAAAAATGTAATCCTTAGTGATTTGTATTTGATGATGTTGACGCTTGATTATCCCAAGATGTTCAAGTTGTTTGACATAGTAAGAGACCATCACTTTGCTGATTCCTGTAAAAAACACGATGTCTTTCTGGAAGCCAGTATTCTTGTTTGATATCAAGAATTGCAATATTTTTCTGATATTCTTATTCTGTGTGACTGCTAATAACATTTTTTCTTGGAATGAAAAATGAAAATGACTCAAGAAAAAATGTTTACACCTGCCTAATCTTAAACTTTCAATGTCAGAGGATTCAAGTTGATTTATATGATATTGAATGACTCCTAAAGCAAGCCCCGTCACCCTTTGAATTTTCCGTAGGGTGATTCCAGGATTTTGTTCTATTACTCTCTCAATAATTGATCTATTAGCTGAGTTTTCTCTTTTATGGTTTTCATCTTGAAAATTATTTATTCCTATTTTTCCGAAAAAGAATAATTTGAACTTTAATACTGTTTCTAATTTAATGATGTTCTTAATTTGATTAATTCCATCGGTACTTTGGGTAATAAAATTTCTTACTGATTCGATGCGATTCGGTGGGTTCACAGAAAGAGTAAGAACTTCATTACCTCTAGTTGAATGGAAAACGTTGAAGATTGACATAAAATGAAAAATGGATAAAAAAAGGAGGATAACTATCAAGAAACCTAGAAGTTTTTTTTTCATCCTTTTGCTAAAAATTGACCCCACCATAATTTCTGACTAGTGATTACTGCTTTTTATACTTTCTGTTAGTTAGAAAATTGTACTACTACCTTCCATATCAAAAAGAAGTAAGAAAATTGTACCACAAAGTTATAAAATAATAGATGAAGAGGGAATGATTAGTAATTATTCATAATTAATCTGTATATTAAAATTTGGGCATCGGTAGATATATTACTAGAGTCAACCTTCATGTAAGAACATCAATGTTTCTATTAAGAGTTAAAGTGCGCTATAACAGTTATTGATGCACTTATTCACAAAAAAATGACTTTGAATACCTATACCATACTCTGGTGTCAACATTCACATCTGGGGTTTTCCTCATGACATCTAAATTTCTTCAAGCCATACGACCACTCATGTCAATAACACCGGAAGTTGTCAAACCAACTCGTAAGATTCATTTCAATGAAAAAGTATTTTGGACATTTATTGCTTTGGTCATTTATTTTGTAATGGCATCGACTCCAATCATTGGGGCTGATTTAGAGGAAGGTGACCCTCTTGCTCTTATGCGTACAATTACTGCTTCAACCCAAGGGTCACTAGCTGAGTTAGGAATTGGACCGATAGTAACAGCAGGACTCATTATGCAAATCTTAGTTGGATCTAAAATCATTTCTGTGAATATGGGGGATCCAGAAGAGAGATCTCTCTATACTGGTTCGCAGAAGGTCATGTCTGTAATATTAACATTCATTGAGGTAATAGCATTCATGTTTGGAGGGAGTTATGGAACAAATCTTCGTATTGAGGATCAATTAGCAATAATTACTCAATTATTAGTAGCAGGCATTATCATTATTCTTCTTGATGAAATGATTCAGAAAGGTTGGGGTTTAGGATCAGGGATCTCTCTATTTATTGCTGGTGGTGTTGGATTACAGATTTTTCAAGGATTATTCTCAATACAAAGATTTGCTGAAGGCCCAATTAATTCCCCTGTTGATTCAATGAGAGGTATTATTCTTGCACTAATTGCTTGGACAACTCAACGAGGTCCCATTGAAGCGATTAAGGGTCTATTTTTCAGATACAGTCCAGCTGAAAGTGTGAATTTACCAACCCATTCTCTTCTTTCAGTGTTAGCTACCATCCTTGTATTCATAATTGTCATTTTTTTTGAATCCATGCATTTAAAAATTCCAATTTCCTATGCAGAATACAAAGGGATTCATTCAACCTATCCAATAAAATTACTTTATGTCTCGAATATCCCTGTTATCCTCTCTTCTGCAGTATTTGCTGATATTTACTTCATTGCTCAGATGGTTTGGAATGCTACTGGTAGAGAGGATACAGCTAATCCCCTAGCCCTATTATTGGGAAGATTTACTCTTGATGAAACGACTAAACAATATGTTCCAATTTCAGGGCTTGTCTATTTTTTAACCCCTCCTCGATCATTTATCGGTGACTTTGGAGTAATTAATCCCATTGATACCCTAGGATCAATAATTCGTGCAATAATTTATGCTTTGATCCTAATTACTCTCTCAGTCATTTTTTCATTCATGTGGTTGGAAACAGCAGGAATTGGTCCTCGTGACGTGGCAGAACAGTTCTTACAATCAGGAGTACAAATCACAGGATGGCGACGAAATAAGAAAATCATCAAACGACGACTAGAAATGTATATTCCAACAATAGCAATAATAAGTGGATTATTCATAGGTTCCTTAGCGGCATTTGCAGATTTCCTCGGAGCAATAGGATCTGGTATGGGTATCCTACTTTCAGTCAGTATTATGAGGCAATACATTGAATTGATAAGTAAGGAGAGAGTTACTGAAATGAACCCTGCTTTAAAAGGTTTCTTTGGGTTAAATTAGCTTGATTTTGAAAAAGATGCGAATTTAGTTTAGAGTGGGTTGTGCTTCTTCAATAATTTCTTCCTTGGGCTCTTGTATACTTTGTTCCACCTCAGGTAGAGGAGTGAGGAACCAGGAATATCCGAGAATTAAGAGACCGCATAAAGCAGATAATGTTAATACTGTGTATAGGCCAATAAATTCAGCTACTATCCCCGACAACAACATTGTAACAGGTGCGGTGATCTGAGCTAGTGTTCGACGGACCGCATAAACACGACCTAATAGTTCTCTTGGTACAGTACTCGCCCAAATTGCCTCACTAGAGGCATTGACAGTTGGTAGAGTAAATCCAGCAATGAATAAACCAAGACCAATAATCTCAAAATAACCAATTGGTGCTGATAACATAATGATAAAGCCAACATATGCTATGAACATACTTAATGCAACTCCCCTGGCATGATTCTCAAATCCTTTCCAAATTGTCATGACGAGTGAACCTAAGAGTGTACCCGCTTGTTGAATCGCGAAAAGAAAAGCAAGGTGAGAGGCTCCACCAAGGTGAATTGATGTTACAAAAAGTGGGAGTTGAATGTAGAAGGGAGGCATAAAGAAGTTGGCACCAGCAAAGACGAAAAGAAGAGCAAATAATCCAGGTTTTCCAATGATAAACTGCAATCCTTCAGTAAATTCAACTCTAAATGGATTTTTCTCTTTTCTCTCTATATCTTTCTTAAGTACTTGGGGAAAATGGACTAATACAGTAGGAACAATAGCAAATAGAAACGTTATAACATCTATCCATAATATAGTCTTCAGTGAAAATAGTTCTAATAGAATGGCTCCTATGAGTGGTCCAGCAATTCCACCAAGAATACCATTCACAAAATTATTTACACTAAACATTCTGCTATAATACTTTTTGGGAACCATTATTGGGAGCAGCGTATCCACAGCAGATGTATGAAAGGCTCCGAATAGTGCTCGAACTGTATTTAGAGCTAAAAGAATAGCTACTAGTTCTAAATCACTAAATATATCCATTACAAAGAAGCCAATAAGAACCAATGTGAAAAATGCTTGCATAAAGTCTACAAAAGCGATAACCTTTTTTCGACTCCAACGGTCGATAAAAACACCAGCTATTGGTGTTGCTATCAGAAAAGGAGCGAAATTCAAAAAAGTTGATAAACCAAGAATGAACGTACTTCCTGTAGTGACAGTTAAGAACCAAATAATGCTGAATCCAACAACGTTCGATCCGAACTGCGAGACCCACTGGCCAATCAGGAAAATCAAGTAACCACGAAGGTTAGTTTCGGGTTCTTCCTTGGAAGTTATGTACTCTGTCACCTTCAATCCTCAGATTAAGATGATTAATTAGAGAATGTCGTACTTGAATTTAGTTTTAAAAGGAATCTATAATGGCAAACTACACATAACTGGTCCTATCACTTATTCGGTTGATCACTGTTAATGAACACATTAAAACTACAAGAAGAACTAGAAGTAAAATCACATGTTCAAATTGATACCCCTGAACAATCAATCCAATTAGATCCATGTAATAGAGAAGTGAAAGGAATCTCAGTGGCAGAAGAGGTTCACTGAAATATGGGATTGTAACACAAATAACTGTAAAAGCGCCCAATGCATAAACCATTCTTTTTCGATTATTTGGTGAGGGCATAAGTAGAGCAACTGCGATAAAAAAACATAGAATGGTTCCATAAGTGAATGGGATGATGATAAAAGCAAGTAATTGTTCTATTAATTTTGAATTAATACCAAGGTAGAACTCGCCAATTATGATAATTAAAAGCGTCATTGTTGTCAAAATAGTCAATTCAATCATAATTGTAAATACACGAGCTATAATCAGACGTTTAGGTGTAATTGGGGTTCCAAGAATCAAATCAATTGTTTCACTATTCTTGTCTCTACTCAAAACTCTTCCAGCTTGAATAATCACAAATGGAAAAAAGTATAACCAAGTATATCCGTAAAATTGTGGATAAATTGGGCCCAGAGGATCATTTATTATTAGTTCCATCGAATCTCGAACAATAGCTTTAACTAGTGGATTATTTCGATATATTTGTGACATCTCAGCAAATCCTCCCTCCCCCGTTGGAAAACCTGCAATTATCGAAAGACCCCCAAAAAAACATAGAATAGCAAAGATGAGAAAAATTGTTCGATCTGCCACCCATTGTTCCGCTGATATTGAAGAGAATTTTTGAAATCCGTGTTGGATGTAATCTTCTATTTTGATTTTTTTCAAAAATTTGTGTTCGGATCCCTCTTTTTCGATATCCTCATTTATATTTCGGTTTCGATTAAGCTGTAAAGGCAAAGGATCTCTTGATATGAAAACTATCGTTCCACATATAAATAAAAGTCCTGATAAAAGAAGAGGTATAAAATTATTGATTTTAAGTATTTCTCCCATTATAAGAATTGGATTAGGGTTCGTATAATGGAGTATGTTTAAATATTGGAGATCTTCATATGTTGAATTCATATTAACTATACTTTTCATAAGAAAAGACAAAAGAAAGATTATACCAGCGATTCCACGACCAATATCACCATTTAGTGTAACTGAGGTAATAAAAAACGCAATAGAAAAAAAGACTACCCCAGAAATCCAGAGTAAGATGAAAGCTAAAAAAACTCTGTCATAATTGATACTTGCACCTAAAAAGTTGTAGCTAAGGGGAATTAGGGCATAAATCAAAGAAGTAAAGAGTGTGAGGAGAATCAAGTGAGTAATTAGGTGACGACCTATTAATACTCCTTTTTTGTGAGGACTAGCAATGAAAATATCAGCCATTCCAGATTTAACTTCATTTGGTGTTCCAGCTCCTCCCAACCATACCCCTATGATGGGATAAATGTTTGCCATATATGCTATAAAGTATAAATAAATAAAATAAAGAAAAAATGCAGAATTCTCTGAATCTAAATTTCTAATAAACTCCCCCCATATCGTTCCAAAGGGTGTATCCGCCATCCCCAACAAAGCTTGAATCCCTTCCTCTCCTGGAAAGGTGATATATGTAATTAATGCTCCAAGAAATCCTATTACAAACAAAATCGTGTATATTAACCAGTGTTTTCTGAGAATCAGCTTGATACTATGTAACCACATTGACAAAAAGGTGTCACCTCTCATCATAGTATTGCAAAAAATAATCCTCTAAGCTTGGTTCTGGAATTACTACATTTTTTATGAACTGGTGTTGTAGGGATTGAAAGAGGTCAGAGAAATTATATCGTGCTGATTTAAGGTAAATAGAATATCGATAACCATTTTCATTGGTTTGAAATTTTTCATAATGGCTTATAAGTGGATTTTGAGTCAGCAAGGAATCAATTGGTTCTCTTATGGTGAGTATTACCTTTTGTCGGACCCGTTGACTTAATTGATTAATATGATCGTGACTTATGAGAAAGCCTTCCCTGATAATGGCAACTTCATCACAGATCTTTTGGACCTCTGTTAAATTATGTGATGAAAAGAAAATAGTCTTTCCTCGATCTCTAAAATCCTTTAATACTTGATAAAGGCGTTGCTGTATTAATGGATCTAATCCTACCGAAGGTTCATCAAGGATAAGGAGATCAGGATCATGCATAAGGGCTTGAATTAACCCAACTTTCTGTTTGTTTCCTTTACTTAGCTCATTAATCTTCCTTGACTCATCTAATTCAAAAGTATCAACCAATTCTACCCTGAGTGAGGCTGGTCTCTTTCTTAATGAAGCAAAATAATCTAAAATACCTTTAACTGTGAAATGTTTGTATAAATCATATTCACCTGGCAGATAGCCAATATTTTCCTTGAGTGATAATTCAGAACTCCAATTAGTGATGTCACGGTCAAATACTTTTACGTAACCTTTTGTAGGTTTCAAAATTCCGAGTAAGCAGCGTATTGTTGTAGTTTTGCCTGATCCATTCGGCCCTAAAAAACCAAAAATGATCCCTGGATTAATTTGAATATTTAAATCTTCTATACCACGATTATTTCCGTAAAATTTTGTTAAATTCACAAATTCAACCGTTGATTTCATTTTTTTTACCTGTACGCTTTTTATCTTATTACACATTATCATAGAAATTAGTACTTCCAATCCTACTTAATAGTTTCTATTTGTGAACATTTTGTTATTTCGGTTTTTTCTCCCCTTTTTTTTAATTATTTTTAATAATAATTATTGTAGATTGGTTTATGTCATTATTCTTCCATTTTATAGCTGTATTCTTATTTAAACATCTTACTTGCTTGTTTAAACTTTTTTCACATTGACTACCTGAATAATTCTGATTATAAGATATTGTACATAAGAGTAGATATAAATTATTTAAGTTTGCTAAGGAATTTATCGCCGATATCTTAGAGTAATTATACTAGTGCTTGGGAATGACGGATATTGTTAATGGAATGTTATAAGATTCTAGAAGAGAGTCTTAATTCATTCATTATTATCAATTGCAAAATGAATTTCGAGATAATTTATGTATGGAAGGATAGATTGTGAATTATGCCTTTAGATATACATTAAGAGGTATTAGTCGACGGAAACGAAATTTTTGCCTTACAGCATTTGTTATTGCACTTGGAATTTCATTAGTTGTCCAAACACAAATCCTTAGTGACACCGTTGAAAGAAACTACAAAGAAATATTAGTTGAAGGATTTGGAAATACTGATATCATTATTTTTTCGGTAAATCAGATATATTTTCCTCAAAATGTCTCAGACACATTAATTCAAGGACTCAGCTCACATTTTGAAGGTATATTTCCACAGATTGCATATTCAACGACTGTTTATTATCCTGATAAGGGCCAATTTGAACAAGGGGTGAGGATCGAAACACTTGGGACATCTTTCGATGGAAATTTTTGGGGACAAATATATTCAAATTCAACTGGAGAGAAACTAGAGGTTACATCATTAAAAGAAAATGAGATGATAATTTCTCCAGAATTGGCTGACTCATTAGATGCTGGAATTGGCGCTCAGGTAACAATAAGTTTGCGTGATGATAATGGAAATCCGTTTTTTCATAATATAACGGTTAAAAATATCTATAGCTATAACGAATATGGAAGAACAGGTAATCCTAACGACTTTCGACGAATATTGATGAGCGAACAAGCAGTTCAATCACTTATTCCAAGTAGTATTGATCGACCAATTACTCAAGTAACAATTGGAATCGAAGACCATAAAAATAAGCCTTTTTTAGGACGAGAACGAAGTGATGCAGCCAGGGATCAGATTGAAACAGTTTTGGATCAAAACTTTCAAGATTTAATGCTAAGTGTTGTTACAATAAGAGAGAACAATCGAGAAGGACTTGAGGAGGGAGTTTCAAGCTTAGCAAGCACTTTTCAGATGTTTGGTGTTGTTATAGTTATTGCGGGTTTATTACTCATTACAAATATTCAACTAATGAACATGGAGGAACGTGAAGAACAAATTGGAATGTTGAGAGCAATTGGTGCAAAGAAACGAGACATTTTTCTTTCTTATTCAATTGAAACCTTTCTCACAGGAGTATTAGGTGGAATCTTTGGTTTACTTTTAGGAATAGGTATCAGTATTTGGTTAAATGATTTAAGTAGAGATATGCTATCAGCAATGGGTAATCCTGAAATGACACAGTCGATTTTTGACGTAGTCGTTGTCCCAGGGACATTAGTATTATCTCTAACATGTGCTATTGGTCTCTCTTTTTTCACAGGTATGATCCCTGCATTACGAGCTCGGGGGATCTCAATAATTGAAATCGTACGCGGAACTAAATCAAAAAATGTCATTTCTTCCATAAATAGCAAAAAGCCCATATGGCCGCTCATAATTGGTGGACTAATAATAATTTTAGGTTCTATGACTCTTGTTGATCTCATTCAGCAAGGAAAGCCATTCTACGCTCCAGAAGGATTCCATAATATAGATGAGGAAGCGGCTGCAAATTTCCAAGCTTTATTCTACGTTGGTTTAGGACTTATTTTCCTTAGTTTCAGATTGATACGTTATCGACGACTCAGTTTATCTATTGGTGGTTTTTTACTAATAATGCTTACTGTTTGGGGTTTTCAGGTTGCTGTAGGTTGGGCTAACGAGGGAGGAAACGCAAATAGTATTGCTTTAAATGGTCTATTATCTGCGGTTATAGGTGCAACTATAATAGTAGGCGCGAATTTGGAGACACTAACCACTGGATTGAGAAAATGTTTTTCGTTGTATAATAGGACCAGAGCGACAGGACTGGTTGCTACTCGCTATATCAATTCAAGAAAATCACGAGCTATTCTTACTTTCGCTACTTTCGCTGTTATTCTTTCCTTGAACTTCTTTATAGGCTCTTACGCTGTTTCACAGGTTTCTGGCTCAAGTCATACGTGGGAGTACTACATGTCTGGGGTCTCTCTTGTTATTGAGTCTCAAACACCCTTCAATTTATCCTCTGTTAACTACTCTGAAATTCTTCAAGATCAATTTATTGATATTACACAAATTAGTCCTTTGTTAACTGGAGGAGTATTACCATTCAGGGGGCCGAGTGACGAAATTTCTCCAGAGAATGACATTTTCTACTCGAAACTTGTTGGTCTTGATTTTTCCTCCTACCTTAAAAGGGATGGAGAACCGCTTTATTCATTTGTGTTTGATGAGCTTCTGCCTTATTATACTCACATGTCAATGATCAACAGATTGGAAGATCGTGATCAAGCACGCGAAGAAGCAACAATATTCTGGAAGGCATTCTTGGCAGGTCAAAAGATTCATCGTTCTTCAAAAGAGCCTGTAGATTCAAACGATCCATTTGGGTTACCTATGTTTCTGGGTGAACGATTATACTTCCTAGAAGTCGGTGATATTGTAACTTTTCCTACTTTGAACGGTAGTTTAATCGAAATGATATATGCAGGATCATTATCCTATTTTCCTTCCTTTAATCTTCGCATTAATGAATTTCCCCTTGGCATAATTGTTAGTAGTGAAATTGCTTCACAATTCAGTCTTTTAGGTTATGGAGCTAAAGAATTTCTAGTGAAAACCTCAAATGGTTATGATTATGACAAGAATGAAGAAATCAGTAGTCAAATTGAAACATTTTCCAATAAGAAGGGATCAAATTCCCTCTTTGCCTACAGTGATGGGACTTTCTATGGTATCACAGCACATCATTTATGGGATGTGTTTTATCATCTAAATGCAACAAACGCAAATGCTTTGAATTTTCTACAGATATCAATCGCATCTGGTCTTATTATTGGAGTTATAGGCCTTCTTGTTGTTTCTCATCGTTCTGTTAAGGAACGAAAAAGAGAAATTGGTATGTTGAGATCAGTAGGTTTTTCTAGAAAAGCAATTTCATTAGCAGTCCTTTTGGAACTATTGTTTTTGGGAATCTTAGGTTTTTTCGTTGGATTTTTGACTGGGAATTACCTTGCTTGGGTTTTTACAGATCTTGTGAATTGGAAATTGATTATTCCTTGGACTCAAGTTGGAACATATGGTATTTTCATTTTAGGTTCTGTTATAGTAGCAGCATTAGTTCCAGGTTGGCTTGCTGCACGAATACCACCAAGTGAGGCTCTTCGATATCATGGTTAGGTGAATGAAGAAATGACTGGAAATATTGTTGAACTTAAAGATCTTCATAAAATATATGGAGAAAACACACCTAATGAGGTTCATGCATTAAGAGGTATCAACCTTAGAATCAAACACGGGGAGATGGTAGCTGTTATGGGGCCATCAGGTTGTGGAAAAACAACTATGCTGAATATTTGTGGAGGTCTTGATTCCCCAACTTCTGGTAAGGTTAAAATAAACGGCACTGATATCACTACGTTCTCTGATGAAAAAATGACTTCATTTCGTAGAGATTATATTGGATTCGTATTCCAACTCTTTAATCTGTTTGATTATATGAACGCATTGGAAAATGTAATGGTTCCATTATTAGCTCAAGGTGTTAGCTATCCTGAAGCAACACGAAAAGCTACAATGGTTTTACGAGAGGTTGGGTTAGGGGATAGAATCTATCATTCTCCCCCTGAACTTTCAGGAGGACAACAACAGCGAGTTGCAATAGCTCGGGCATTAATTACTAGACCAGTAATCATTCTAGGGGATGAACCGACAGGAGATTTAGATTCGATAACCTCAGAAGATCTTATGGAAATGTTAAAACGATTAAATACCGATAATCGTCAAACACTTATCCTTGTGACTCATTCGGAATGGATTGGAGAACAATGTGAACGGATTATCCGCCTTCGTGATGGACAAGTTGTAGAGGATGGTAACTGATGAGGATTATTAATAATTTGAATAATGAATTAATAACTGGATTTCTTATTGATAAATTAGATCAACAAGGAAATGATAAACTAGAGAGGAAATTGCAAAAAGTTTTGGAAAAAAAACTCTGTATTGGGAAATCAAAACCAAAAACTGGTGAGTTTAATACTTTCATGCTAGCAAACGGTCATTGTAAAGCTGAATATTGCATTGAATTTGAAACAAGAGTCGACATTGAAGAAACTATTCATTCTCTGTACCAAGAGTATGCTGAAAGAGCTTTAAAGCTTTTACACTCCCGAACTAAATGTAATCGTTCTGAACGTGAAGCTCAGCAAATTTTAGCAAAATTTCTAAAAACAACACCCAATTGTCCTTCAAATCCTGAAAAGGTAATTATTCAAGAAAATCTCAAAATGGTTCATTTTATCGAAAAAGCCATTGATTATATAGTAGATCGTTCTTGGATGATTTTTTGGGCATTCAACCAAGAAGGAAAGGATCGAATAGTTGTACATGATGGCACATTTCATCGAGAATATGATAAAAGGAATGATTCTTCGGCACTTCATGCTTTTGACGAACTGTTAATCCTTAACTTTGGGCACTCTTTCTTAAGATCTTTGAGTCAATTATTAAATGACATTACCAAACGAGTGAATAATGTTAAAGATTCCTTTGCAGGATCAAATGTCATTTCAATATCTGACCCCGGTCTAGCAGCTGAAGCATTCGGAATTCTTGTGGGAGATTTAGTAGGAGGTATTGATGCACTCAGAACAATCATTCGCCAAATCACAAGGATTAACGAGATTCAATCATCTGCTTATGAAGAGATAGAATTACTGAATGGATTCGGGAAGGAAATTAGAGTCCGTGTGAATAATGGGAAAAACATTTCTGAGTTAAAAACTGGATTCGAGGAGAATATCAAGTCCTTAAAAGATCTTAAGATATCAATCCAGAATCTCCAAAAAGATGTTCAACAAGGTAAAATCCAAGTTAATCTTGAAGATTTTCATTCTTCAATAATAGAATTACCAATTCAATTAAGAGAAGTAAAAATCTGGGCTGATCGATTCATAGATATTGCTTTTTTATCTCCTGAATCTGGAGGGGTAGCACTAGAATCATCGCAAGATAATGTAATCCATAAGCATGAAAAAGGAACCATAGTAGAAGCAATTGGTCTCCATAAAACTTATCGCCCCTCTAACAGCACAGTATACGCACTCAGAGGTGCGAATCTGAGGATTCAGCAGGGAGAATTTGTTGCAGTATTAGGACCATCAGGATCAGGAAAAACGACTCTCATAAATATTATGGCTGGTTTAGATGTCCCAGACCGAGGAAAAGTCTTTCTCGAGGGAATTGACATTTCATTGATGAATGACAATAAACTCTCGGATTTTCGAAGACACAAGATTGGTTTTGTTTTTCAACAGTACATTCTAGATCCTCGGCTTACAGTGTATGAAAATGTAGCCCTCCCAGCAATAATGGCTGGGAATATAAAGCATCTAGATAACCGAGTACACGAATTATTAGAGAGTCTTGGATTGGTAGAATATTCAAAGCAGGATCCAACAAAACTATCTGGAGGACAATTACAGCGTCTTATTATAGCTCGAGCATGTATCAATAATCCATTAATTGTTTTTGCAGACGAACCTACAGGAGATTTAGATAGTGAAACTGGCAAGCAAGTCTTGTCAAACTTCCGAAAGCTTTGCGATGAGAAGGGTATCGCGTTTGTTATTGTTACCCATGATGAAGAGATGGCAAAATTTGCAGACCGGATTGTAAATATGAAAGATGGTCAGATTGTTTAAAATTGAAAGTAATAACAATACACATCCCCTGCTCCTCTTTCTAAAGTATGAAACAAAATTTTACCTATTCCCTCTTCTTAAGCTTCCTTATCGAAACGAAAGCTATTGATAAGACAAAGATATCAACCACAAGGGAATAGCCATTTCTTCTTAGCTTGAAAAAGGAGATACATAAAAGGAAAAATCTATAGAATTTTGGTTCCTGACGCCATTTAAACCCATTCTTACACATCAACTTAATTAACATAATTACCATGACATGGATGTTTTTACACTCTCCCTCTCGAATCCAAGTGAATATCAGTGAAAAATGTAAATTGTACTGCAGTGGATTTTCAAAGCAATCAAACATGGTTGCATCAGAAGCTGAAGAATCTGTATTTGATGAAGGTAGGAGGTACGGAGGAAACTGTTTTACATGCCAATGGACGAAAATACCGAGTAGATATTCTTAATGAGGAACATAGAACAGCTTTTGAAATCCATCGGTCAAATTTTGGAGGTAGGTTCTCTGAAAAGATTAAGCAACTAATCCAATTAACAGATTTGAAAATAGTTATTGTACATCCTATTGTAGTAAATCAAAAAGTGACTCGAATGACTCAAGGAAAGACTATTGGAATCAGCCATTACAACAAAGGGGGTGATATTTATACTTTATTTGAAAAATTGGTTTTTTTTAAATTGAAATTTATCCCTCAAAGAATGGATTTTGACATCTTATTTATCAAAGAACATGTTCTAAAAGAAAGTATTGGTTTTTGGAGGAGTAGTATGAGGCGGAGATACAAAATTGTCCAGAGAGATCTACTAAGTGTTCATAAAACAAAAAAATTCCTCTCAAAAAAGGATTTCATCCACATTTTGCCTAAAGGATTACCAGATACCTTTACTAATCGTGATATCGCATCAGGATTAGAAATTCAAGGAGGTTTACGAAGGATCCGTCGAATTTCAGGATGTTTGACTTATAGTCTATGTAGATTAGGAATCTTACGTCGTGTTGGGTCAAGAGGAAGGGCACATGAATTTTCTATTCAGGTTTAGAAATTCAGCTTCCTTTTCTTCTAAATTGTTGAAACTTTCTTACAGGAGAGTAAAGATTCGAATTCTGGAATCTTTACTCTAGTCACTTAAAAATCTAGCCTCAAAGTTAAACTTGGAAGCCCGTTCCGTTAAAATTCGGCAGTCATGGAAAGTAAAAATTTTCTACTTATGCTATTTCAACAATTGGAAGGTAAATGTGAGAGTCTGAATGTGAATGACAATATTTTCTAGACAAGAAAAACTAATATACAAGTCTGGTACTCCCATAATAATTAACAATAATTAGATAGCGAGTGGAGTTCAAATCTTTTTATCATCATCTTTAGAGGTGAACAACTGGTGAAAAGGATATTATTACTGTCTTTACTCATAACATCCATTTTATTCAGCTCGGTGAGCGTTATTTCCAGCTCACGACTATCAACACTGGATGATGAACCTGATTTCATGCTGGTAGAAGATCTCGACCCGTGGGAAATACAACCAGGTTTGCACTATATAGGTACAAGGATTAAGAACAACGGTAGCGCTGCGGCAGTATCAGGTAATGTGTCAATCACGTGGGAAAACCTCTATTACGAACTGGTGCTTGATAACGGGACGGGAATGTTAAATGAAACCATCATGGATCACGATCTGAATGGGGATGGGGCTAAGACGACAATATATAACGTAACATGGCTTCACAACGCTAACCGCCCATGGGATGCGGTTATAAACGGAAGTGCTGAGGATATACGCGCATATTCCCTGTGGGAAGGACCAATTGATAACCCGTGGAGCAATCAGACCTTCGATATCAATGGCATGTCAAAACTATTCCAGCTCGGCAATCAGAAACATGTGCTTTACGGAGCAGACAACAATACAGCCCGTTTCGGATTTGGAGCGGTTATAAAGACACATTCTTGTCCACACCTGGAACTGGAGATCACTTCGAGTATAAGCGTGGTTGACATGAGGATCGACAATAATCTCGTGGAAAAGAACTATTCTGGAACGAGGGAAGTCTACTCGGAAGGAAACTGGTCAACCACGACTCGGTATATCATTTCAAGCCCAGCATTCGAGCTGGATGCAGGAAAAAATGTAAGTCTATCATTTATCCTCGTGGCTAGCGAAGCTACGACAGCGTACCTAGGTCTGTTCATGAACTGGTCACCCGATGGTAACGCAAGAAAAAACTGGAAACTTATCGAAATACCAGTACCGACTCAGGCCCTGGACCTACCATTTCTTTGGACACTTGATTATTCTTACACGGAAGGAAAAACAGGTGAGCTTAACTTCAATGGGACTTTCATCAACTACGGTCTCCCGATACCGGCAGGTACAGTGCAATCATCACAGGAAGATCTCTTATATCTAATGGATTTACCCCTCGGAGCGGGAGCGCTTAACGAGAGTGAGTTAGGCATGGACTTGAACGGTGATGGTGATCAAACAGACATTTTCAACGTGAAGTGGGCAGGTAGCAGTACGCGCAAGTATGATGCGAACATAATTGATGGTACAGCTGAAATTCACGTTTATGCTATTTTAGAAATGGATTATCCATCATGGTGGATCAGGAACCATACCGTTAACGGGCAATCAAAGGTTTTCCAGCTAGGTAGCGAAAACCACTTGCTCTACTGGGCAGATTCAGTTGAAGAGAAGGCATACTTCGGACTGGGTAACGCAGTTGTCCCTAACCATCCTAGCCCTTTTTTTCATATTTGTGTATTTAGTGCAGGTGTTGATTCGCTCGATCACCTGACTGTGGAGGATTTCAAGATTAACGGAAAAATTGCTGAGCTAAACTGGACGGGTAGCACTATCGATAAATGGATACTGAGCGCTCCAAATACAATCAAGAATTATATTGTATATAGCCCAGGGCTAGAGATAGCCACGGGAGAAAAGGTAACGTTTTCTTATACTATCAAAGCAACCTCAAATGCTAATTTCGGGGCGGACTTTTATTTGAACTGGTCACCGGACGGGATTCAACGGTACACATGGCCTTATTTTCGAGGAAACGATCCCGACTTGGATATCACCTGGCCGTGCCCATCTACCCGTGACGATACTTCGACAACGACAACTACAACTACAGCTACTACGAGTACTCCTCCTCCAGGTGTACCTGGATTTACATTCCTGGCCCCAGCAGTATTGGTAGTGCCTATCGTCTTAACAAGTCGCAGGAGGAAACGTGACTAGCACTCCAGCGTGGTCAATGGTTACCGCTACAGTGAGGTGCTCGCAAGATCCCCTCCTTTTTCTTAGAATACCTGTTTGACCAGGTTTTTTCATCATTATCAAGACAACAGCTGTTCAGGAAGATAGAAAAAAGTGGTTCACCAAAAACAAATTTATTTGCTGTTACTTCTAGTTTCAACCATTTCGATACCAATTTTCTCTGGTTCATTCTACCATACTAGTGTAGATTTCCCTTATTATTTTCAAGACCGCAATTACGAACGAGAAGCAGGTAAAGCAAGTGACCATCAGGGAGTAGAAAGAACAGGAAAGCAAGATTTACTATCCATTCCCACGGGTACCTTTACAGCGGGAAATACGGGGAATGAAAAAATAGCTGATTTAAACCGTCCCAACCCAGGTTATGGAAAAACGGTGTATGGAATAAACACACACTCTGGCAAGCTATTTGCTGTTGCTTACTCGCCTGACGGAAAGATTATTGCAACAGGTGGGGAAGATCGTGTTGTTAAATTGTGGGAAACGGAAACGAGAAATGAAATAAGGAAATTAGAGAAGCACACTGGTGCAATAAAAGATTTAACGTTTTCTCCTGACGGTAAGATGCTGGTTTCATGTGGCGTGGACACAAACATTGTTATCTGGAACATTAAAAACGGAGATGTTATAAAGATCCTACCCGGTTTTCTTGGGAATGTACTATCTGTTGATTTTTCCCCTAATGGTAAATTACTTGCTTCAGGTGGCGATTTTGGAACCATAAAGATTTGGAGAACAGATAACTGGGCAGAAATTGAAACACCCTTTTCTCATCATGCAAGTGTAGCGATAAACTCAGTCCACTTTTCCCCTAATGGAAAGTTACTAGCGTCATGTGGGGATGATCATTATTTCAGGCTCTGGGATATGACAAGATGGAAGCTAGATAGTGAAACCTATCTTTCTCAACGACCTACAGCTATCCGCTTTTCACCTGATGGGAAACATTTTGCCACTGGCTGCTGGACGGGTACATTTGCAGGAGCAGCTGATACGCGGTTATATGATTTGGAGAGCAGGGATCCTGAAACTCTGGAAGGACACGTTAATGGAATCGGATTGGATGCAATCGACTTTTCACCTGATGGGAAGCTGCTAGCAACAGGTGGCTGGGATGAAACTGTCAGGTTGTGGGACGTCACCTCTAAAGAGCAAATTAAGGTCTTCGCAGGTCATACCAGAGTAGTAGATGCCGTAGCTTTCTCACCTGATGGATCGATGATAGCAGCGTGCGGTTATGATGGTATTATCTGGTTGTGGAACGTGGCAAGAGGAGCTGAAGAAGGAAACTTCATTGGTCATCAGAGTACCGTTTATATAGCTGTTTTTTCTCCTGATGGCCAGACTCTTGCTTCAGGGAGCTATGACAATAACATTATCCTCTGGAATGTTACTACTTATGAAAAAATGTTTGAATTGGCAGGTCATGATGCTGCAGTTCATTCAGTTGCCTTTTCACCTGATGGTAAGCTGTTAGTTTCAGGTAGCCGGGACACTACTGTTAGGCTCTGGAATGTGACCGAGGGAATAGAATTACCCCCCCCAGCTTCTCCTCTTGCACATCATGCTAATACTATGGCCGTATGGCCCGTTATTTTTTCGCTTGATGGAACGGTTGTAATGTCTGGAAGCTATCGCCCAGAAAATGCTATCAGGCTGTGGAATGTTACTGATGAAAAAGAATTATTACCATCCCTAGAAGGATATAGTTATGATGTTAGTAGCCTAGCATTATCTCCTGATGGTTCGTTATTGGCTTCAGGAAGCTGGGATTCTACCATCATTATTTGGAATATCACAAGTAGGCAACCAATAAGAACCTTGAATGATCACGAAGCATATATTAGATCTGTAGTTTTTTTGCCCAATGGGGAGCACTTGGCTTCAGGTGGCTCAGATAGCATTGTAAGGATCTGGGACGTTACAAACGGGAACTTTACAAAGCTGGAAGGACAAGGCGGCGCGATAAGTTCAGTAGCGATTTCACCTGGTGGAGATTTGGTAGCTGCAGGGAATATTGAAGGCGTAATCCAGCTCTGGAACTTGACCAATGGAGAAAAATCACCAATTAAAACGATTTATATCCCTGCTGCTTCCGTTTTTTCAATCGATTTCTCTCCTGATGGGAATACTCTGGTCTCGAGTGATAATAATGGTAATATCAAACTCTGGAACGTTAATGCAAATCCAGATGGAGATCTGGATGGAATGCCTGATAATTGGGAATCTGAATACAACCTTGATCCAGTTGACTTCTGGGATAAGTTTAATGATCAGGATAATGATGGACTCATGAACAGCTTGGAGTATTTCCGGAGAAGCAATCCCCTAGAAAGAGATTCTGATGGCGATGGAATGCCTGATGGATGGGAACACCTATCTGGTACTGATCCTGCTGTTCCCGATAATGATACTGATAGCGATGGCGATTATATTACAGCTCTGTATGAATACCAGATGGGATTGGATCCATGGCACGATGATGGAGTTGGAGACAAGGATGGAGATAGTTTGACTAACTTGCAGGAGTTCCACTACGGGAGCTGGGCTAATCAGAGTGATAGTGACTTAGATGGTATGCCTGATGACTTTGAATACAAACACGGGCTTAATCCCCAGATTAATGACTCATGGCTCGATGAGGATAATGACTTGATGAATAATCTCTATGAGTACTATCACGGCCTCGATGCAACAAATTTCAATGATGCTTTACTTGATAAGGATGAAGACCGCATGGTCAATCAGTACGAAGCCATCCACGAGCTTAACGCTTCTGATCCAAATGATGCTAGTGGTGATGCGGATAATGATGGCATGACTAACCTCTGGGAATACCAGAATGATTTTAATGCTACTAATCCAAATGATGCATGGATTGATTCAGATGGGGATTGGGTCATGAATGTTGATGAATTCCGGGCGGGAACCAACCCAAAAAACTTCTGGAGTGTTCCATTACTAAGTTTCAGCATTTTCCATGCACTGGTAGGATTATTACTTCTATTGATAAGCATTGTAGCTGTTTTCTCAATGTTAAAACGGAGAAGAGAGAAACAAATGCTCCTCACTGCGCGTTTGAAAGCGCCAGATTACCAGACAGCGTTAAAAATCGTGCAATCGAATTATATAGATTACTTTGAATATATAAGAGCAATTTCTGGTGCACAGAAACTGGTAGAGGATGGTACTGCTGCATACTATCAGGGTGATCCAACTAGGACTAAAAATTTGTACGGACAAGCTCTCGCGGTTTTTGATCGTGTGGATAGCAAATCCTTGGTTGCTGAAACAATATTTAGGATGGCTAGCGTTATGAAAGAAACTCGTGAATTGGAAATGGATAGTGAGATTCTGAAGCGCTTCCCACCTTCACCGTGGAAAGAACCCGTTGTTGAAGCCATCGACCAGATGATTAAGGCCCTATTAGCGGAAAATGAAATGAATTGGGGATTAGCCAATCAGGCGTGGCAGGCAGCTCTCGATATCGGTGTATTGAGTAAAGAATTTCAGATAAAATGCCAAGGATCGTTGGCTGGGTTTGCTGTTAGGAACTGGCTTGATAATCCCGATACTACTCCCCCTAAATTCTTGATAAGCCAGCTGGATGAATGGCTAGAGGACTGTGAAATTAATTTGCAGCATGCCAGCCTCTGCCAAGGATACTTCCTCCGTTCCCAGATTGCTTTCGCATCTGTCCAGTTTGACAAAGTGGAGGAGTGGCTTAACAAGTGTTTACGAACAGCAGAGGAAAATAACCTAGTTATTTACCGTGATCAGGCTTTAAAAGAATTAGACACATTGGCTATTCACAAGCAGCAAGTATCAGCCATTCTTGAAAGTGAAAAGCCTCTATCTCCTGAAGAACAGGAACGGATGCTTCATGCTTACATCAGGGAAGCTCTCGAGTCGCTGAAAAGAGAAGGTCTGGAATAAGCCAGAGGCCATTGTTTAGTATATTGAATATGAACGAAACTTGTTGAAATAAATCTTACAAACTTAACATTTTCAATTTGCTAAGTATATCTCATCAATATGGAAGCCCAAGCAAAGGCTCTAAACATTACTCTGACCGCTGAAAGGCTCTCATATTAGGCTATAGGTCAACAATTAAACTTAACATCCTCTGAATTACTCACATTATTATGGGTGATGGCTTTAAGGGATCATGATGATTCATTACTGATAATTGGTGCTAATACTCCAATTGTTATTGAAACTGCACTGAATACTACTGATAATATCTGAAGAAAAAGGAAACAAAAGACAACGAGGATGATTCAGCACTTAAAGGAAAAGCATTTTTTTATTCCTTTTATTCTCTCTTTTCTTGAAGATTTATACTCTTTTGATGATGGTGTACCTATTTGCAAAGAAAACATGGATTAATCAGCACTTACGATAAAACTGGGATAATAGATTTTTGTAAACAGATTTCACTAAAATTCACTCTCATTAGTACAGGAAATACAGCTAAAATGCTCGCAACAGCTAATATTCAAGTGGAAAAGGTCAGTAAATATACAGGCTTTTCTGAAATATTGAATGGGAGAGTTAAAACCCTCCATCCGCATATCTTGGGAGGAATTCTTGGAACGATCGATCATGCATCTGAGATGGAAGAATTGGGCATTTTTCCGTTCGGATTAGTTGTAGTAAATCTTTATCCCTTCCAAAAAGTTGTCTCACAATCACATAATTTTACAAAAGCATTAGAAAACATCGATATTGGTGGTGTTACTCTTCTCCGGGCCGCTGCGAAAAATTTTCAAGAAGTAATTGTTATTTGTAATCCTAACGATTACCATTCTGTTTGTGAGGCGATTATTAACGATACAGTAACCTTGGATATGCGAAAGGAGTTGGCAAAAAAAGCTTTTCTCTATACTGCCAATTATGATGCTATTATAAGCAAATATTTTGTTGAAAAGACCTATGATCCGTTTCCAAGTACGTACATATTGAGCTTTGGTACTCCAAAGGGCTTGAGATATGGTGAAAATTGGCATCAGGAAGCACGATATTATTTAGAATCTAATAAAAAGCCTTTCTATACTCAATTACATGGAAAAATTGTCTCCCTAAATAATTTAGTGGATTTCTACACAGCTTTAGGACTTTTTTCAGAACATCAAGATCCTGCATGCGCTATCATCAAACATTCTAGTCCATGTGGTTTTGCCTGTGCGGAAAATATTGAAACCGCGTTTGATCTTGCTTTTTCTACTGATAAGGTTTCAGCATTTGGTTCAGCTATGGGATTTAATCGGATAATAACCGAGAAATTAGCAGAAAAACTAAATGAGATATTTATTGACGCAATAATCGCACCAAAATATGAAGAGAAGGCTTTTGAAACGCTCAAAAGAAAAGAGAAAATTATTCTTTGTGAACTAAATGACTATGAGATACCTCAACATTCAATTCGGTTGATTCCTAACGGTATTTTGGTACAACCAACAGATATGCGGATTATTACTGAAAATGATTTGAATTTCGTGACAAAAAGGAAACCTACCACTCGAGAAATAAAGGATTTACTTTTTGCGTGGAAGGTTGTGAAATATGTAAAATCCAATTCTGCAGTTGTAAGTATCGGTACTAAAACGCTGGGAATAGGGGTAGGTCAACCCTCAAGGATAGATGCGGTCACTCAAGCATTAGAGCGGGCTAAAGACCAAGTCAAAGGTGCTGTACTCGCATCAGACTCTTTCTTCCCATTCAAAGATTCTGTCCAAGCAGCTGGGGAAAAAGGTATAACGGCTGTAATTGCATCAGGGGGGTCCATCAGAGATAGTGATTCCATCGAAACTGCAAATGAATATGATATTGCTATGGTTTGGACTGGAATCAGGTGCTTTCGACATTGAGAAATAACGGGATTAGTCTACTATACAATGTGGGAAAGTACTTCTAGAAGAAAAAAAAGATTGGTATGAAAATGACTACACCTCTCCTTCATATAATTGCTGCTTTTGTGGTACTCGTCATTGTAAACAATTTCTTTGGATTTAAAATTCCTCTAGAGCATCTTATTATTTTATCATTTAGCGCATTATTACCAGATATTCTTGATAAAGCGTTAACTGGATCACGTTTTCCATTTCATTCTCTTTTAATCTCGGTCGTGATCCTAATAATTATTAATGTATCTATAAAATACAATTTAAATCTGCACACGTCTTTGGCAGCTAAATATCCAATGATTTCCAGCTATTTGTTACTGATCTCACTTTCTTTTGTCAGTCATCCGATAATGGATTTAGAAGGTTTTGTACCTCTCTTTTATCCAATCGATTTGAACGGTTACAAGTTTGATTTCCAAATTGTTATCAAGCAATCATTACTCCCAACAATAACTGATTTTCATTTTGGTATCATGAGGGAACCTTTTGATTTTACTCTAACCTATGACCATGAAGGATCACTCTTGACGACGATGGATGTACTATTTGTTCTTTTATTGTCATTATCACTCATTTTCAAGGGTTTTCAAAAAATACTGACATTTCAAAGCAAAAATAAGTTGCATTGAAAATAATTGAAAATCCAAATGTTAAACAAGAGGCAGCGAAAATTGATAAAAATTCATTGAATATTAATCATATATTGCTTTTATTTACTATTTCCTAGAGCTCATTATTATGGTGATTTTATGAGAACTGAGAGACAAAAGAAAGGTGGTAACAGCATCAAACCTCGGAAGATTCCGAATTTATGGGAATTCAATTGCTTTGGCTGTTCCTCCACAAATAAATACGGTTTGCAGCTCCAATTTTATCTTTCAGGTGATAATGAATGTTTTACTGAATGTAAAATTTCAGATCAGTATTGTGGTTTTAATGGGTTTGTTCATGGAGGAATCATAACAACTCTTCTCGATGAAGTTGCAGCATGGACTATCATTTCCCAGCTTTTTAAAATTGCGATTACACATGAAATTACAACACGATATCTAAATCCAGTTCCAACAAATACTATAATTCGTGTTGCAGCAGAAATTGTCAGTTTTAATGAGAAAGTTGTGGATGTTCGATCAAAAATTACTTCTGAGAATGGATTATTACTTGCAGAAGCAGATAGCAAATGGTTGATTCCCTCTATTTCCACTCTTGCGAAAGTAGCTGGATTTCCTGAAAAATATTTAGCTCAATTATTCGATAAAGTTATTCAACCAATAAAACAGCTTTATGCGGATTAGCATCACTTTTTTCTAAAAGAAAGGTTATAACTCTATTTTTTCGCCAGGAACCTTAGGAAAAAGAGATACATCTTTAATATGTTTTCGTTTGGTTAAGAATCTTACCAATCTTTCAATTCCAAGTCCACCACCTGCGCTAGGTACCAAAACTCCTTGCTTTGATTTCCTTAAGTAAGCTTCGAATTGTTTCTGGTCTTGTTTCCGTTCGTTTAGCTTTCTTAAGAGGATTTCATATTGATAATCACGTTCTCCTCCAGAGAGAGCTTCCCCGAAACCTTCAGGGTAAAATAAATCATAGTTAATATAATGTCCTTTTCTTTCTGGATCTTCTTTATCATAAAATTCTCTCTCAAAGTCCGTAATCCAGAAAGGGTCTTTTTCATGAAGCGAAATCTTCAATCCATAATCACTTCCATACTCCTCCTCTAAATTTAGGCTTGAGAAGACATTAAATGGTCTTCTTGGAATGTGGATATCAATATCAGAGGCCTCTAATTCTTTTTTACAAGAATCTTTTACTCGAGAAAAAATATAGATAATTAAATCTTCTGTAAGCGACATAAAATCGTTAGATGTAGCTTCTTTCAATTCGATATCTAACTGAGTAAATTCTATTAAGTGTTTTCCACTATTCTTAAGGTCATTCAATTCTAAACGAACATTTGGTGACATAATATAAATACCATTAACATCTAAAGTTGCAATAGCAATCTGTTTGTGGAAAATCATACTCTTGGTAAGCTGAAATCGCTGTCCTAAATATTCAATATGAGCTTCATGAACAGGGTGGCTTAGGGGATCTGTAATGGGAGAAAGAATCACTGGCATGAGTTGAATCAAATTAGCTTGGTAAAGAAACTCATGTATGGCCATTAATGCTTCAGTTTGGACTTTAAATGTCATTAAGGTTTGATCTTTAACGTTAAAGGTAGCTTCTTCGTGTTTTTGCATTGATTTCATTGACAAGAGAATCACCCAACAAAAGGAAGATTAAATTGAATAAATGATCCATTTCACAATACTATATGAATTTATTTTTATAAAATTGGTAAAAAATACAATATATAACAAAATATAAAAAAAAAATGGGTTAATCTACCCATATGGATGAAAAAGATCATATAATCATTTCACTGCTCAAAGAAAATTCACGTCTTTCAACAAATGAAATTTGGAAAAAAACTGGCATTCCTCAAACAACTGTTCATAATCGAATAAAGAGATTAAAAGAAAAAGGAATTATAGAGTGTTTCACAGTTAAGCTTGACAGGAAAAAGATCGATAAAGGATTAGTTGCATTTATTCTGTGCACTGTTTCATATCGATCATCTAAAGGAGAAAAACTAAGTCAGATAGATGTTGCTAAAAATGTGAAAGCTTTACCGGAAGTTGAAGGAGTTTCAATTGTGACTGGGGAAATTGACATGATAGTTAAAGTCGGAATGAAAGATGTTGATGCTTTGAATGATTTTGTTGTGAAAAAATTACGTGATGTTGAAGGTATTGAGAAAACTATCACGAGTGTTGTACTTTCCGAGGTTTAAATATCATTTCCTCACTATCAACAATTAAACGACTTTTTTTCTTATCTCAGAAAAATTACTGAAAAAGTGGATTAATCAAGTAATAGTATTTAAAAAGAGGATAAAAAGGTGTATTAAGGAGAAATTAATGGCCCAAAATGACTACACTGGAATAAAAGAGTATAATCTGTTCATTGAAGAAGAACATTATCCTAGATATCAAAGAATCTGGCAAGATCTATTAGTGGGGGATTTAAAAAGTTCTTTTAAATTAGAATTTGAAAAAAAATTTAATGCAGCCCTTTATAATGATGAGTTCTATTCTACTACGTATCCCAGAACAATAGAAAATGGAATAAAACTCCTCAAATCCGTTGGATGGCGTAATGATCCATATGATCGGCAGCATTGGGGGAACTGGTTACACAGCCTTTCACCGTATCAAGGTAGAATGACCCCCTCGCTAGCTCATTGGCTTATTAAAATTTTTTCTAAGAAAGGAGATTTTATTCTGGATCCATTTATGGGTGTTGGGACAGTTCCCTTGGAGGCCGATTTTTTACAGCGAAATGCCATTGGTGTGGATTTGAATACTTATGGTTTTACTATAGCTAAAGGAAAGTTTGAAAGAAAATCCATTGATTATTACCTAAATTATTTGAGAGAAATTGGTCACATTGAGAGATCTTTAATTGACATAAGTAGCGTTTCAGACTGGATTCAAGCTTATTTTCATCCTGAAACGCTTAAAGAAATCATTTTTTTGAATGAAAAGTTGAAAAATGAAAAGGAATATTTTCTCCTCAGTTGTCTAATGGGCATTTTACATGGTAATCGACCAGGGTATCTTTCAGTCTGGACTGGTTGCATTATTCCTATGACACCTCGCCCAAAAACTCATCCAAAATTTCGACCTGATAAGGATAAACCTGAATACCGTGCCGTTATTCCTCGGATGGCTGCAAAAGTCATGCGAATGTTTTCCACAGGGTTCCCCCTTTTGAAAAAAAACACGAAAATTATACTCGGAGATGCTCGTAACCTAAATTTAAAAGATAATTCGGTAGATGTGGTGATTTGTAGTCCTCCCTACTATAATACACTTGATTATGTTGGACAAAACAGAGTACGCTTATATTTCCTTGGGCTAAACAAAGTTATGCAGGATAAACTTCGGAAAGAACTGATTCAAGATACTAAAACTTATTTGGATAATATGAGAGAGGTCGGCAAAGAGCTAAAGAGAGTGTTAAAGGATGGGTTGCTACTTGTTTATGTTCTAGGAGATGTTCATAGAGCTAAATATTCAATAAATACAGCAAAAAAAGTTTCCGAGCTTTATCAACAACTTGATTTTAAAGAATTAGCAATCGTTAATGACGAAATTCCTCTAAATAAAATCGCTAGTCGGTCTAAAAGAAGAAAATTTGATCGAATTCTTGTTTTAAAAAATGGGTAATGAAATTTTCAACATTCCCTTCAAATAATGATTTATTATAAATAGTAATTGTTCAAAAAGTCATTTTCTGGAACTGCTTTACCACTCTTTATTATTGGTGGGATGACATGAAAATCGTAGAGAAAAATTCTTTGACTTAGTATCAAAAAAACTACCAAGAAGGTCTATCGACTAGTTGGTGAAATCATTGAAGTCAATATTAGTTGTTTATGCAAGTCGTTTTGGTAGCACAGACGAGATCGCTCAAGAGATAGCAGAAGAGCTTGAAAAACATGAGATTGTCACCTATATAATGAACTTAAGGGATGGTGAAAATATCCCGTCATTAGAAGAGTTTGATGGTATCATTGTGGGATCTGGAGTAAAAATGGGCCATTGGACAAAAGAAGCCATTGAGTTTTTAGAAACTAACAACGAAGCACTTAATAAGAAAATCTTAGGGATATTTGTCAGCTCTGGAGAGGCAGCTAATCCTGATACCCATGAAGATGCTCATGAAAAATACTTAGATGCGATCATGGAAAGAACAGGAGTCAGAGCTGACATGTCTGAAGCTTTTGGAGGAGTTCTAGATTTCTCATCTAATGCTAATTATTCATTTCAAGAAAAGAAGCTTATTCGCAAATTAGCTAAGTCTATCGAAAGTGGTATAATATTACATGAAGGAAAAGTGAATGATTTTCGAAATTGGCAATTAATCCGTAATTGGGCAACAGACTTCGGTAATTTAGTTAAAACAAATACAAAAAAGAATTGATCCCGTCTTTCTAAAGAATTCAGTCATTGAGCTTTTCGAGCTAATTTTAATAAAGTTTAATTAACGATAAAAACTCAAATTAGTTCTCTCTCCTTAAACATCATAAGTAGATTAGTTGAAGAAATATGACTTCCATATTAATTAAGTGCTATGAAGATGCTGGGGAAGAAGGATAATATTATACAGCTACCAATCATGTTTATGAGTCTGATGAGTGTGAAATGGCTGCAATAGAACGTAGTGCATGGTATAAAAAAATGCGTTCAAAGGGTTTTAAAACAAGAGTGGCCTTTTTTCATGAAAAAACCAGTATGATACCTGCATTTGATCCCATTAGAGTATTCACATTGGGATCCAGTTGGTAAAGACATGATGGTTATCCTTTGCCATCACATTAACAAGAATATAAAAGATAGAGGTATAGGTCGCAGCTTACTTCAAGGCTGCGGAGGAGGAAACAATGAGGGCATGAAAGAAAGCTATAGTTGTTTGTGCTTATTATTATGAGGTTTTTTGGGTTATTTCTGCTTTGTTTTATGAGAAACACGGTTATATTCCAATTGAAAGTAAGAAGCTCACGACGGAGGGTGAGAAAGATTTCTTAGATGAAATAGCTATTCTCTGGAAGGTTTTTGATGCCTCAGTTACTCCTGCTGGATTTCTAAGATCAATCTATAGATCAATATAGAAATTCTTTTTATTGGTTTATTTTCCTTTTTCCCTTTTGATAAATACAATAACAATCGTGGATAAACATAGGAAGAAGGAGATAAAACCAAAATCAGTTGTAGAAGAATCAGATAATCTTTGAGAAGTTATAACGCTTGATAAATTACTAGAAGCAGTATCTGAAGACATCTGAGAAATCAAAGATGTTGAGGAGCCCATTGAAGAAGATAAACAATGAGTATGGTTTTCAAATACAAAAACATTCATTTGCTCCTCATTTGTTGTAACATTAAATCCCGCTCTTTGAATCTCATTTTTTGATAAATTAAGCCAGACTCCAAACGCTTCATCTAGACCATCTCTATCTATATTATCTGGGTTTATGGATTGAGTATCCTCATATCCTTTCAATTTTGCTGTTTCGATAAGGATATGAGCAGCAGCCCAATAATCAAGAGCAATAGGGTCTAGTCCTGCTAAAAGGATGTTAACTCGCGATGCATCCCTGTACCTTGTACTTGGACCTGTAAAACTTGAAGGATATGGATTAGCATTAATCCAAACTGAATCTATAATATTGAGAGTTGGTAAGCCACATTCTACCATTAAAGTCCCCATTCCACCAGTTCCAACAGAATCATGTCCATTAGCTAGTCCTTCCGATTGAACTCCCATATAGTTCTTCACAGAGGCGGTAACACCATAAATGACATGAGATTTCAGGATGGGCATGTTGATTACCTTCAACCTCATTTCATATCCTGTTCCATTCCAAATACCGTGTTTAAAACTAATATTGGTTCCAAATTCTGTTGTAAATTTTGGATAAGAGACATAGATTCCTGTTTCAGGATCAGGGGTCTCATAGACGCAATAACCATCTGCAACATCCCCCTCAGAATATTCATCAACCGATTTACTTCTAATATTTTGCCAATCATAGGTTGAAACATTATATGAAGTAAAAAAATCTACTACATCTTGAGTCGATTGGGTGTCATCTTCAGCGTTTGCATAATACCAGTCCATACTTCCACGTCCCTGTCCATTATCTGCCACAATAATTTCCCCAATAAAACCGTCTGGGTGGTCAATTATAGCTTGAATAACCTCCTTGAGGACATCTGTATTGGTTCCTCCACGTGCAGGCCACTGCTCGTTTATTTTGAGTAAGATAACATCGTTTTGTGCAATTAATCCAGTTGAACCGCAATTATTTCCTTCCCTACTTGATCTGTAGAAGTATAAACCATTTAAACCCATTAGATCAATTAATTCAGCGATATGTGCTGCTGCACGTCCGTTTACAACATAAATATCAGATGTAGGGAAAATAGTTGCAGACTTAGATTCAAGATTAAGTTGAAATTCTTGAGAAGAAGATGAATCTTGGGTGGATAGTGACCATCCTCCACTAATCGCTCCAATTAGTAGCGTTGCTATAACAATTGTCTTATTCTTGAAAAACCAAGTCTTTACTGTTACGAAGATAGTTGATATAATTGAAAGAGGAAAAAGAGCACTTAAAGAAATTGATAGATTGTCTATCGCAGCTTGCTGACAAGGGTATGTTATTCTTGAGGGTTTCGTTCCTGTACGAAAAAAAATCCATAAAAGATGTACTAAACTGAAAATAAGCAGTTTTTTTTTCAACTTCCCCCTATTTAAGATGTTGTGAATAAACCGTGTGGTATAAGTTGGTTTAGTACTAGAAATGGTCACGTATAAGTCCTCATTTTAGACTGATGTTGTATTTACAAGGTAAAAATGCTGGTTTATTTAATTAGGTAGTGATTGATGTAGTATAATCCACATTCTAACCTTTTTTATAAATGCTGTTTTTAAAATGAATCTAAACCCGTGCTTTTTCTTTTAATTCTTTCTTTTCCTGCAAAAAATTAGTCTTTTACCATAAGTTGTAAGAAAAAGAAGCACGAAATAGTTTAGAATTCTTGAAACACCTTCTTAGATTTACGAGTTTCTTTTGATCCTTAAAATTAAGACAATGATTAATGGAATGTACTTTATGTAAAGAACAAATTAAAAATTAAACCCCTGGATTTAATCAACTTGAGATTAATGAATCAATTAGCGTTTATATCTGTCAATCATGTGTGAATAGGTTTGTTAAATGGCAACAAAGAAAATTTGTTAAATTATTTCCTACTAAACGTGCTAAAAAGCTGTTTAAAGAATAAAACCTATGAAAGCCAGCTATAACAATTATAATTGGTACTTGACGACATTGCAAAAATGTTTAATAACTAATGAATACATAAATTAACCTTATTTCTCGAGTATACTGAATTTTGATAGAGATATTACCTTTATTGAAAATCTAACCATATTTTTACTATGAGGATACAAATACATTTATGGATATACAAACTTCTCTCTCAAAGATAATTCTTTGGTTTCCTGAAGAATAATTTCCTAGTTTCTTAGTCATTTTTCGAATTCAGATAGCAGAGATATCCTTAATCAATTATTGTGGTCTAAAATCCTTTAACAAGATAGCTCAAAAATTACATTTCTAAATAAGTGTTTTTCAATGCTAGGTTCAAGCACTCCCTTTAATAAATGATGATGAAGTTTTGATAAACTTTTTTCCCTCTATTTCCCTTTTTCTTATTTTTAAAAAACTTTATTTAAGTAGAAATTCGATTAATATCGTAATCTGGCATATTCATTATGTCAGGATTATAGGGGTTTAAAATAATGAGGCCTTTTGTGCATGTTCTATTATCGTATAAAAATGTATTAATTGTTATCTTAATCCTTAATAATACTATTTTTCATTCTGTTAGTAGTATAATTTCCGATGTGGGTTCTAATTTAGATCCTAATGATTCTCCTATTTTAATGGAGGGTATAGTTGTTGATCATTACGGGAATGACAAGGTTATAAGAGGAAAGGTAGAGGATGTTGCAAAACAGACGATAAGTTCAATTAGTCATCCTTTAGCGGGAAATGAATCTGTGGTTGTCAAGTTAGAAGAAATTGCCATTTTTCAACCCAATTCAGTAGGATGGATTCTGGAAGACGAACTGAATAATTTCACTCTCTCTGAGGATATTCAAGCCAACACTTACGTTTCAAATCCAAGAATCCAAAGTATCTCTACTGGTCAATTCGACAATGATGCTCAGGAAGAAATAATAATAGCTAATCCTTTTGGTCGAGTGGTTATATACGATGATTATAAACAGAATTACACAGAGAAAGCAAGGTATCAATTCAATACTCCTTCTGCTACAGGGGATGCTTCATTGGTCTGGAAGGAATGTGCTATTGTGGCAGGGAACTTTGATGGAAATGGCACTGATGACTTTGCTGTCGCTTTTACAGAGTATGATTGGGATGATGCATATGATTTAGGCTTTGATCCCGATAATTTTGATAGCCAAATTGATTTTTATATTTTTGATCCTGTAGACAGCATAGAACGCTTCCATTGGTATTTTTTTATCGACGATGCTGCTGAAATAGCGGATGAAGGCTTTGGGAGTGGGCCATGGAGAAGCGATCACATTAATCATCCATTACTAAGAAGAGGAGAACTAGACGGAGATGGTCGGGATGAAATTGTTTTAACCACATCGGGTCCAGCTGTTTATAGGGGATGGATTTACGAATACGATGTTACTAACAAAAATTTTACTCAGTCTTATAGCTGGAATAGTGATTCCGATTTATATTATCCAGTTAATTATGATATAATGAACTCTATCTTTGATAGACAATTTTATGATTTTTATCGTGAAGAATGGATGAACGCTAATGAAAATGTAATGGCATTAGGAGATGTTGACGGTGACAGGAGAGAAGAAATCCTATACTTAGTTCAAAAAACTCAGCCAACGTACGACAATTGGAACTTTGAATCATCCATACTTATTTTAGACGATAAAATAAATATGTATAGAGAAATTGTGTGTATAGATGTAAAAAGTGTCTCGGGTAAAAGCCTTGTTGGGAGTACTATGAATTCTGGTGATCTAGATGGTGATGGATTTGATGAAATTGCGGTATTTTGTTTATATCCAGAAAATACTTTTGGATTAATATTCGATGACATCCGTTCAAATTTTGCCATTAATAAAACATGGGAACCTGAAGAGTTATCCAGTATTATTGGAGAGGAATTATCTCTTGGAGACTTAGACGCTGATGGAATGGATGAAATTATTCTATCAACAGGTGATAACATTCCTGACTATATAGAAAGAGAATATATATACAGAGGATTTTTACCCGGTTATTATGTTTACACGTATACAGTTGTTGGGAGTGGTACCCATATTTTGGATGACGCTAAAAATAACTATACCCTCATCCATAGTAATCATAATCAAAAAGGCTTGGTTGTAACCGGTGATTTTGATGCTGATGGCATTAAATTGAAATATACAGGGAAACACTGGAGTACTAAAGCTCCACCTAAGATTATAATGGTGATTGCAGCCCCACCGACATATCGTGCGATATCTCATAATTATGCAGGTTCCTATACTGCGTTTGGCGCTGAAACGAGTAAAGGAGCTGTAGAGGGTAATTCTCTCTCCGTCAGTGAGGGTTCTTATTGGTCAATAGGAGCAGAAATTGATATATCAGTATTCGATATCTTTGCTTTTGAGGCTTCTTTTTCATTTAGTCATTCGATAAATCGAGAATTTGGTAGAACGAATACAAAGACTCACACAGAAACTATAATGACTGGGTATACTGTGGGAACATCTGATGATGCAGTAATTTATCAAATTACGACCTTTGACAATTATGAATATGAAATTGTTTCACATCCCATCAATCCTAGTTTAATTGGGGAACATATGACCATTGACATCCCTCAAACGTCTGTCCCCTGGAAAGTGTCACGATCTTATTTTAATTATAAAGTTTCAAAAGCTCCTGATATAGGAAAAGAGACATTTCCTCATACAGTAGGAAAACCTTGGACATACCCGAATATTTCAGAAATAGAAAAAGTGGTTCCAATACGATGGACTACAGCTCAAATGCAAACTGTCGGACAAGGAGATGGAGTACAATCCACTAGGATAGAAATAGAAAACGAAACGGGTTCTCAGATGAGTAGATCATATACTACAGGCTCCTCTTTTGATGTTAAAGGAACTGCGTTATTTATAACTGCGGGTGGGGGGTGGAGTTCATCAAAAACTGATTCTAGCTTTACTGAGGTTATAATTGGTGAAAAAATGGTATATGAAGGAGCTATTGGAGATATAAAAAATAATAAAACTTGGGAGGAATTAAAATTTTCATTTGGATTGATTGTATATAATTTTAAACATCCAGATGGAGTAACATTTCAAGTGATTTACTATTATGTCGAAAATGCATCAGTGCATGAAGATTTCATTCAAGATTTGGTAGATGCTATAGAAGATGTGACGAATTTTTTTGCCTGGAATCCAGAACTTAGTATTGCAATTGGGGGAACAGTAACAGTCATAGCAGGAGCTCTCCTTTTAAGAAGAATAAGAAGAACTGGAAGAGGCAAATGAAAAAAACGTTAACCATTTACAGAATTCCGAATTCAATATTTGACATTTGATCGTTATTCTGATGAGAACCAAAATCACCGAATAAGAACCTAGATGATACACTATTATTTATGTAAAAGTGTCCTGAAGTTATTATAACTCTTAACTTTAGCCTCATTCGGCCTCTATGAGTTCCAGTGCCTTGCCTTGCGTGCAATAATAGTCCTAACCGAGAGCTGTTATTTTTGTAATAAGAAATTGTCCACATAAACAGCCTTTATGCTCCTGTTTAATTAAGAAATAAATAAATCTAAAATTAATGTTAAACGACAGATTCATGAATTTTTCAATTTAAAATTTATAGAAAGCTAGCTTTAACATTTATTATACCTAATTCGTGACAAAAAAGGAATATTTAACGTTAAGACGTTACCCTAGTTGAAATATAGGTGTAAATGATAGACTCAATAATATCATTAAAAGCCTGAAAATTGTTCTCATTGATCTCATAGTATAGGACATTTGGTGAACCTGTTAATCTTTCAGGGTCATCAATGAGAGGATTGATTTCAAGAACATCAATAAAAATGATTGGAGCCCTTGGATTCAGAATAATATTTTGAAAATAATGAAAATGACGCTTTGCGGATTCAAATGAGTCAGAATTATTCCGTTCAAAAAGAATGATAGCTCCTGATGCACCTTGATAGTAAACACGTAGTTTTTCCATAAATTTTTGACCACTCGTCTGAATAAGAATAAGTTTTACTGGTTTATCATCAGCAAAAAGGCTTATTGTTGATATACTAAGACCTAAAGCTGCGAAATTGCGATTTAATGCTCTTTCTTTATGTTTCTGCAGTAGTTTCTGGATAAAATGACTAACAAGTTCTTCAGGATGACTAAGAATACAAACTTTAACTTTGAATTCATCTCTCGATGTGATTTCGGTCATCTACCTATCCATCTCTACCTGAGACCTGTCTTTGTTACTTTATCAGCCCTCGGAATATAAGAGAATTGAATTCACTCTTATTTGGCTTCATTAAAAGGAATATTCCAATTGAAGCAAGATAAAATGTCTTGATGTTTTATTACTTCTATTTCCTTTAATACTATTGTATTCGGATTAGTATTTATAATTCATTATCTTCTATTTTTTGACATTATTTTCTTTTTTTATATAGATTCCAGGCAAAAAACAAAAGATTTATCTCTGTGATGATTAAAAATAAACTAAATATAACAATATTAGAAATAACATTAATATATAAGAATTTTGAAAGTAACCATTGGTTTTTGGGATATATTGGAGTTCTTTAGAAGGTAGTTCAATTTAAACCAAGTCTTATGGGATTATTCACTAGAAACAATCTTTATTTTCTGATAGATTGACCAATTCTTCGGTCTTCTTTGTTAATTATTTACGTCCTGTTCCTTTTTTGAGTTTAGGGCCTAGAGGATAGGAGTATAATAATTTAGCAGTTGAATCCTTTTTCTTTTTCTCGTCTTTATTGTTTTCTTCATCAGGTTTGTCTTCAGGAACTTCTTTATTCATATTTTAACCTCTAATATCTCAAGAATCCCAGAATATTTATTTGTGAAAAATTTATTTAGCATATTAAAATCTTGGGAAGCATTTTTGTGTTTATCTTCACTTCAAATTTCATTAGAATTTTGCTCCACATGAAATACAATATAGCCCACGAATAGGATTTAGTGCACTACAGACAGGACATACTTTATTTTCATCAGTTTCACTGATTGTCTGTGGGACTTGTTCAGTGAGGGATTCTAGTGAGGTCAAGAGTATTTTTGTATGATCAACAACATCAATAGTCCATAAACTACCAAAAGAACCCAATCTTTCAATTATGTTTGCAGGAAGGGTGATTCGATTGTCACTATCCATCACAACCATCCGAGATAAGTCCAATTGCGAGAGATCAATCCCTTTTCCATGCAATCCCAATAATAGTCCATCTCTTAACTCGATATTTCGATCAGCGTACCCAGCAACGTGGTTACTATGTGTTGCTGTAAGCATGGTCATTCCAGTCTCACGGTTTAGCTCTTTGAAGAGCTCTAAAAGCCTGACGCTAGTACTGAAATCAACATTCCCAGTTGGTTCATCAGCAATAATGAGTTTAGGATTGTTTGCCATTGCTCTCGCAATTGCTACCCTTTGTCTTTCTCCACCACTTAAACGATTGGCTCTTTGATTTTTCCTGTGAAGGACACCCATCAGATCAAGTAATTCGAGTGTACGCTTCTTCCGGTATTGATACGGAAGACCAGAAAGTGCCATACTCTGATTAACATTATCAAAAGCAGAAAGATCAAGAAGTAGGTTTCCTTCTTGAAAGACAAAACCAACTTGCTTCCTTCTAAACATAGTCAGTTCCTCTTCTGGAGTTTTGTTTATCTCCTGGCCTTCAAAGAATACAGAACCAGCTGTTGGACGCATCAGTCCTCCAATAATTTGTAATAATGTAGATTTACCTGATCCTGAAGGCCCAACAATTGAAACAAATTCACCATAATCGAGATCAAAACTTACACCTTTCAAGGCAACAACTGATGAATGTTCTACTTTCCCTCGGTAAATGTGATAGATACTTTTAGCAGAGAGTAATGGATAAGATTCAGAAGCAGGCATTTCTGTATCCTGATTAATCATTGAATTATCTTTAGCACTCATTAGTTTCACCTCATAATTCCCTAACTACTGTTGAAATTTTTGCTCGTGATGCTCCACGTACGCTAAGGAATGTTGCTAAAAGCATAGCTAGAAATGTGATAGTCATTGTTATTAGTAAATCTAGCCAGTTAAAGATTAAGAGTCTTTTAACTTGGGAACCACCGCTTGTTAGAGCACTCAATGGAGTAATGAAAACATCCATAAACTCAAAGAAAGGATTGAAGAGAATAGAAAGGCCTAATCCTATGAATAAACCCCAGATTACAGATGTTAAAAGTAAAACAATGGTTTCACTAAAAACAACTTTGTAAATTTGCCGTTGTGATGCACCATAGCTGCGTAGAATGGCAAATTCTTTCTTTCGTTGCTCCATTAAAATACTCATAAAAATGAATGTCGCTAAAGTGGCGGCAACAAGTGAGATTACAAAATCCGCGGTAAGAAGGCCTGGAATACCGTAATCCATTTGTTTAATTTCATTAGCTTTTCGCAGCTCACCCTTTAGAGTTGTTACTTTAATAACCCAATCGGTACGTAAATCTTCTTGTATTTTTGTAACATTAGCAGATTTGTCTAACTTGACAAGATATTTTGAGGATAGAATCTCTTTTGGATTCTCAATAAAATTGGTGATCAATTGTACAAGAAATGGGGGGAAGTTTTCTTTGTATTCGTCGGGGAATGTGTCAAAAATGGCAACTATAGTGGAAAAATCCATCAAATCATGAAGCAAATTATGACTAATAATCAAGGAACTGCTACCTATACCAGCTGGAGTATGGTCAAACTCGCCAAGAATCGTAGTATTAAACGGTACATAACCAAATTCGATCATTAAACTTGTGCTATTGAAATAATATGTTAAGATTTCCATGGAAACATTTTGGCCTATTTTTAATCCTTTTTCAGTTAAAGCACTATGTCCTATTAAGCAACCATTCGGATTTTCCTTGAGGGCTGCCATTAATTCATCCTTATTTCCATTATCTGGTACTGCATCACTGTGCCATATTCCAACTGTGGCATACACTTCTGGATCAACACTATAAATTAAAACTGGATCATTACGCAGCATCCCTGAGGTTGATGTTATGGCCATTGCTTCTTGGACATCATCTATCGCTTTAATTCTTGAAATTGTTAAGGAAGAAAAATCCATCGCAGTCGTGATAGCTAAATCCGCACCAACACTATGAGTGATTAAACGTTCTTGGTGTACTTCTCCCGAAGCACCATGAACAGCAGCAAGGATAGCAAACGAAACAGTTAAAGCAATAATAAGTGCAAGCCTAGGAATATCTCCTGATTTTCGAAAAATATTCCCTTTAATAAGAACTGATACATCTTTGAGAAAGCCAATTCTTTTCACGATTGGATCTGTTTTTGAGGGAATCCAGACTGCTAACCTAGCCACAACCGCAGCACCCCCAATCCAGAAAAATGGGGGGCCCAAAAGTGCAAGGAAAATTATCATCGGCCCAAGATTTATTGAAACTCCAAACTCTTGCAAAAAGACAAGGATAAGTACAAAAAGACCAATTCCAAAGAAAGCAATGTCAAGATTATTCCTTCGGAGAAAATTCTGCTTTTTGGTTTCATCTGTTCGACGAACTGTTTCGGTAATCTCCATAGAAATGAAGGTGTTTGTCTTTCCATTCACCATGATTATAAGGATAATAACAATAAATCCTCCAACAACAAAAAATGCAGTTTGATCTATTCTGATAAGTAAAAGCAGAAAATCAGGTAATTCTGAAATGGCCGTGTCACTCCACTTCATGAAACCAGTTGCAGTTCCAATAACCCATGCTCCAAATACTGCAACAATATAACCAATTATTAATCCTAATATAGCTAACAGGAGAGCTTCAAAAAGAATCTTCCGTTTAATCTGTTTTGGACTGGCGCCCTGAGTCTTCAAGATGCCAACCTGATAGCGTCTTTCATGTAGGGAGATATCTATGCCGAATGATAGCAGATAGAGAGACAACATAGCTACTGGAATTGTTAAAATTCCATCAAAAATGAATATGAAGATACTCATGATTTGAAAAGGAAGTAATTTTCCTTCAACTAAATTCGAGCCTACAAGGAGTTCGTCAGCTTCAAATTCATTTATTAGCCGATTTATCTTACCAGAGACTCCTGATGGATTTGATAAATCAAAATCAGCTTCATCAATTTTTATAGCACAATATCTCATTTCATTTTTATTCAATTCCTCAAGGAATGAGTTTTTATTAGAATCCACAAGGAGTTCTTTAGGAATATAAATTTCCCCACCTCCAGATAAACCTTGAATAGCTTCCGTGAATAGTCCTGCAGATGCTTCATCCCCAGTTGCCATGATGCCAGCTATAGAAACATTTACTAGCACAATGCTTGATATTTTTTCTCTTTCAACAAAAGGATAACCCGGATTATTTGGATCTTCAATTGCAATTGATAATTTTAATTCGGATAATGTATTTCCCTGTTGTAATTTTGCTGATTCTGCTAAGGATTCGGAGATTAATACTCCATGATAATAAGAACTATTTTCAGTATAAATACCTGGGTCTGATCCTGTAATTAACCTATCTCTAATATTCTTTCCAATGTATTTACTTTGGTACATTTCAGAAGAAAAAATTACACCAAATGAACCACCGTGTGTTTCATTACTATATTCAACTAATATCTCCGCTTCAAGATATGCCGGTACGTAAATCGTAGTTGACGTACCAGTTGTTTGTATAATTGTCCTGGCGTTACCATAGAGAATTTGAGAATCGGAAATCCAAGGATGAGAAGAGAAAATAGCATTATAATCTTCAATTTGAGTATCATTTAAAACTTCTTTAAAATCCATCCTAATTTCATAAGGAGACCCCTCAATAATGCTTTCGTACACATTCGCCATTAGTACTGTAGAGTAAAGAGAGATCCCAGATAATATTGAAATTCCTAAGATTAAACCTGCAGTCATTGACAATGAACGTCTTTTATTTCTTTGTAATGAACGGATCGCGTGCCAGATATACGAGAGTCTATCCTGAGGCCTGAGGCGGCCTGCCTTTGGAACTACGGATGTTTTTTCGTCCATTTTTAGAGATCCTCCAAAATTTCATCTTCTCGGTGTAAAGTTCCCTCTCTAAGGATTAAAATTCGATCAGTTTTCTTAGCTACTTGAATATCATGAGTAACAATAATTATTGTAATTTTTTTCTCTAAGATAATTTCTCTGAATAATTTTATAATGGAATCTCCAGTTTTCGAATCCAGATTCCCAGTTGGTTCATCAGCCAATAGTATTTTGGGGTCATTTACTAGTGCACGAGCGATTGCTACTCTCTGTTTTTCCCCTCCACTTAGATCATCAGGGATATGGTCAGCTCGATGGGCTAAGTGCACTTTTTCAAGTAATTCCAAAGCTTTCTGTTTAGCTTTTTCCTCGTTTGTGCCCGTTAACATCATTGGGAACATAACATTCTCTAAAGCTGTTAAATACGCAAGTAGATTGAAATCTTGAAAAATAATTGAAGATTTATATCTTCGGGTTTTTACCAAATTTGCTGTAGAAAGATCCTCACCGTCAATTAGCACTTTTCCATTCGTAATGTCTTCAATACTAGACAAAATGTTCAGAAAAGTTGACTTTCCACTCCCACTAGGACCCATAATGGCAATAAACTCACCTAATTTAACTTTTAGCGAAATTCCCTTGAGTACTTGAATATCTTCGCCACCAGGAACTTTAAATGTCTTGTAGAGGTCTTTTACTTCAATGATTGCTTCCATTGAGATATCACCAGATTTGTAAGTTATTAAAAGTTAAAATACTTAAATACGGTCGCATTGAGGAATAAGTTAAGGACTTTTATATTTGATAAAAGAAAAAAATATACTCTGTTTCTGTCAATATTCAGATATGATTTCAATGACATTATAGTTATGAAGACATATGAAACCTAGATGAACAAGATTCGACTATTTCTCGCAAAGGTTAAGGAGTTTGACAAATAAATGTTGACCATCCTAATTTACCATTGAAAAGAGAAAATTGTATGAAAAAGGAAAAAAACATTTAATCAATTTTTGTAAAGATTGTGAAAGAAGTGGTGGCTTAGAATGTCCAGTGGCTCAAAAAAAACTATTCCAGATAGAATAAAGAGTCTAATAATGGACAATTATCTTGAGAAACCAATTAACAGGTACAATCGAGAGGACTTAGCTGGAGTTACAACTAAAGCTATCATTGGGATTGGTAAGTATTACGCAATGAAGTTAAAAAGACGAGCTAAGGTAAGTACGATATCTGATCTTGCAAATCTCGATCCTGAAATATCTGAGGAAATAGGAATTAGTCGAAAACTGTTAGAAAAATGGACCCTTTCAGCCTCCATTATTTACAGGTTTTCCTCTAGTACCGAAATCCCCTTATCGTCACATCGTGTTTGTATTGCTGGTTTAGGTGCAGTAGGAAAATCTAGTCTTATAAAAACTCTTCAAAAACAGAAAACTACACCTGTTAATTTTCCTACCCTAGGAGCGTCAATTGAACACCTCAAATTTCTTGGGCTTCAGATAGCTGTTTGGGATCTTGGAGGTCAAGCAAGCTTCCAAAGCCTCTACTTGGATGATCCTAGGCAGTTTCTATCAAAGACTATGTTACTTATTTTCGTGTTGGATAGCCAGAGAGAAGAACGGTCAATAGAAGCAGCCCAATATCTCAATAACCTGCTAGTAAAATTTGCTTATTTAAAAGAAAAACCAAAAATTTACATTGTTTTGCATAAATATGATCCAATTCTCGACAAAAACTATCTCAATGGATCTATTGATAAGATCTTAAATGATGTTACTCCTGTATTAAATAAACATGGGTACCAAGACCAATATCAGGTTTTAAAAACAAGTATTTTCGATGTTGAAGGATTGGTTAAACTCTTCTCAAGAGTTTTTGCAGATGTTTCCCCCTTGAGTACTATCTTGAGTGACTCTTTAGCATTTTACTCTGAAACTCATGGTTTGACAGCAAGTTTCTTATTGACTGAAAATTGTTTTATAGCAGCCGAGTGGACTGATCAATTGACAAATGAGCAGCGTGGGGAGATATTTTTAGAAATAATGGAAGCAATACGTAAAGAAGTGTACGAGAGTGATGAAGAGCATAAGAAGCTTGAGATTTTAAGTCATTTGGGAGGAATATTTATTATAATTGATAGATTAGAATTTGATTCCCTTATGTTGTTCCTTTGTTCGATTAGTACCGAATTAAAATCAAGAGATGAAATACAAACGGAAAAATTGCTCGTAGAAATTCGTCCCTGGATTATTAACTTTTTCTCAATCATTACATGATTAAGGAAGGGAATTTGTAAAATCTAAGAATGATTTAGGCTATAAGTTCCTCAATTCTTTGTTTCTCCTCAGGAATGAGATCACCGTTTTCTTGGCATCGTCTCATCTGATACAACATTTTTAGTCCATTTTTGAAGTCATCAATCGATTGAAAGGCTTTTGATCCTTCTGCGGATCCTGATGGGAGAGGTTCGTTAAGTAGACGGAAGGGTAATTGATCATAAACTCCTGCAGGTTCTTCAAACTCTCTCATGTTGAAATAGCGTGATAAGCTCCAGATATTCTGAGCAATCTCACGCACGTCAGTTTGAGATCCAGTAACTGCAGAATAAAGCGCTTGACCATCTTCTAAGTCCATAGCAGGGATAATTGAATGAGTAAAATGACAGATAATTAAGGAATCTTTAATGATTTTCAAATCTTGCTCTTTTATTAAGCTTTCAACAATCTCAATTGCAACTGGTTCGTCTCTAGGAAGTTTAGTAGTAGCTGGCCAACCACGTAAATGAGAAGCACCAACTGCAGCAGAAGCATAACTTAAGCCTAAACCTAATCTCCCTCGTGGATCCCACGCTGCCATTTCTAAGCCTTTAACATGGATCGCAAAATCCTCTGTCTCTTGGTTAAATGCTTCACTAGTTTTTTTCGTCCCTTCTGCCAATAATTCACCTACACCTTGTCTCTTAGCAATCTTATGAATTAAATTTATTAACCCTTCTTTGTCACCAAAGGAGATTTTATCAGATTTGTACTTTTTGGGGACTAGATCCTTTTCAGAACATTCCATGAAAAAAGCAATTGTTGAGCCTAAAGAAATTGAGTCAAGAGAATACATATTAGCAAGATAATTTGCCTCAATAACTGTCTCAAAATCGATACCACAATTAGAACCGATCATCCCAAGTGTTTCGTATTCAGGGACTGGTACGATGTGATTTTCTTTAACAAATGGGAATTCATCTGTAAAAATATGTGAACAAGAAATCACACATTTATAACAGGGTTTCTTTTTCGTTGAATGTTTAATAATGGCTTCTTCTTCAAGTGATGCTGGATTTTCAATTGTACCTTCTTGAAAGTTACGAACAGGAATCTGATCCCTATTAGACGCTACGGTCACCAAATTAGGCGTTCCAATTCGATATATTCTAAGGCCAGACGTACGACCTTTTGTTGCCCTGTTACGGAAATCATTGGCCAGTGTATTTAAAGTTTCGAAATCTGCTACTGGTATATCTTTGGTCGAGCCTTTGATTGCAATAGCTAATAATTTCTTGCTACCAAAGACTGCTCCTGCTCCACCCCGGCCTACATTACGAAAACTTTCACCAGTTATACAAGCAAATTTAACCATATTTTCTCCAGCCACCCCAATTGACAAGACCTTTACTTCTTCATCATCTAGATCTTTTTTAATTTGATTTTCCTTTTCTAACGTCGATAATCCCTTTAAATGCTTCCCATTTCGAATTTCAATTTCATTATTAAGAATCGATACATAGCATGGTTCCGAAGAAACACCTTCAATGATTAAAGCATCGTATCCAGCAAATTTTATTTCTGGGCCTATTGTTCCTCCTGCATGTGAATCTAAGATGAGACCAGTTAATGGAGATTTAGTTACAACTGTATAGCGTCCACAGATTGGTACAATTGAGCCTTGAAGAGGCCCTGTTACAATTACTAGCTTATTTTCTGGACCAAGAGGGTCGATATTTGCTGTCAGTTCTCGTGTTAGAATATAAACACCTAAACCCTTTCCCCCAAGAAAAGTTTCTATTATATTTGGTAGAGGTTCAGTGGTTATTTGATTCGTACTTAGGTTGATTCGAGCTAGACGATTAATGTAACCATTATTAGCCATTATAAATCAGAAAGAAGAATGAATGTGAAGTTGATAAAACTTTTAGTGCAAATCATGAAAATTTCATATAAGAATGTGAAATTAACTAAAAATCTCTCAGGTGTCGTATAATGTCTGAAAAAATGTCTTTATATGGTGGTTCGTTGGTCGCAAAAAGTCTAGCCCATGAGGGGGTACAATATGTGTTCTCAATTTGTGGGGGACATATCAATCCCATATTCAAAGCTTTAGAAGAAGAAGGTATCCAGATCATCACCACTCGTCATGAACAGGCAGCTGGGAATGCTGCTGAAGGTTGGGCGATAACGACCCGTACACCTGGTGTTTGTTTAGTTACTGCTGGCCCAGGATTCACCAACGTTCTTCCAGCGCTTGTTTCAGCTTATTATGCCCGAAGTCCTATTGTGGCTCTAGCAGGTCATAGTGCATTGTGTCACATCAATAAATATGCTAATCAGGAAATTGATCAGATTCCCTTAGCAATACCTGTTACAAAATATGCCAAGATGATACATCAAACTGCCAGGATACCAGAATATATTCAAGAAGCCTTTCGTATTGCTACATCAGAGAATATGGGGCCTGTATTATTAGATATCCCTCAAGATATTCAAACACTACATTGGAAGCCCAAAGATGAAGACTACTTCTTCAATCGAAAGCCTAAGACGTATCGATGCAATAGCAGAACATTTCCAGACCCTTTATTGGTTAAAAAAGCTTGCCAGCTTCTTCTAACTGCAGAAAAACCTGTTATCATTGCAGGAAGTGGTGTTTATTGGGGGAATGCTTCTGAAAGCCTATTACGGGTAGCAGAATTTCTTTCAATTCCTATAGCTCATGATGAGCTAGGTATGGGTTGCATTCCTGGACTACATCCTCTCTCAATTGGAAGTGTAGTCCAAAATATCCTCCTTAAAGACGCTGACGTTGTGCTTGTGTTAGGTGTAACGTTTGGAGAGATGCAAGGATTTGGAACCGATCCAAATATCTACAATAGGGATGTCAAAGTAATTTGGGTCGATCCTGATTCACAAGTTATTGGCAAGAACCGTCCTTTTGAACTTGGAATAACTTCTTCCATAGCACCTTTTCTTAAGGAATTATTATTAGCTCTACAAAAGGAAACGATAAAAGATAATCTCTTTGGAGACTGGAGTACATTAGTGAAACGGAACCGCCTTGATTTAGAATCAACGCTTATGGGACCTATTGATTCAAATGATATTCCCATCAAACCTCAGCGGCTTACAAAAGAAATTCAATCATTTTTAGACGAAAACACGAGATTAATCTTAGATGGAGGGGATACTACTGTATGGGCGTTATTAATCCTGAAATCAAGTTATCCAGGTCAAATATTCATGGCACATGGTCCAGTAGGACATCTAGGTGCTGGATTACCAATGGGGATTGGAGCTAAACTCGCGGAACCCGACAAGGATATAATGGTTTTGACTGGGGATGGGAGCTTCCTCTTTAACGGGGCGGAAATAGATACTGCTGTTCGTTATGATCTTCCCCTCGTCATTGTTATTGAAAATGATTCTGCTTGGGGAATGATAGCTCACAATCAAGATTTATCATGGGGTTACCGGATTGGTTCGGAGTTAAATGAGAAAATAGATTACGTCAAATTCGCAGAAAGTTTAGGTGCTCAAGGAGAACTAGTTACACGTCCAGAAGACATTTCAGGAGCAATAAAACGTGCCCGTCAAAGTGGCCATGTTACACTGGTAGATGTTAGAGTAGATGATAGAGAAATAAATATTTTGAACCAACGAGCAGCTGCTGCAGCTGACCCGAGCTATTGGGAATCGTTTAGGTGAAATTATCATGACAATTTTAATAACAGGAGGGACAGGACATTTAGGGTCGTTTTTAGCCCGTCATTTACTAGAAATAACAGATGAAAGACTCATTCTTTTTGATTATATCATCAATCAAAAACGTATCAGAGATATTGAAAAGCATCCAAAAATTCAAATTATTCAAGGGGATATATCCTGTTGGTCAGAAGTAATACCACTGTTCCAGTCTCAATCTTTAATCAAAACGATATATCATTTCGGAAGTTTAATGCCTCCATTCACCGAAAATAAGTCACAAACAGCTTTTCGGATCAATATCCAAGGTACTTTTAATATTCTTGAATGTGCACACCTGTTTGGTGTTTCAAGTGTTTTTTATTCCAGTAGTGCTGCCATTTACAGTCCAGGTGTTGATCTCCCAATAAATGAAAAGACATACCGGGAACCATTGACAATGTATGGCGTTGGTAAGGTGTGTTCAGAAGTTATGGGAGGTTATTACCATCGACGGAAGAATATCGCATTCCTTACCCTTAGATTTCCTGCGATTATTGGGCCTGGGAGAACTGGTACTGGTATGACAATGTACGCTAATAATATTATTCAATATCCTGCTCAAGGCTTACCAGCGGTATGTAATGTAGAACCAGACATCACAATTCCAATCTTATATGTTAAAGATGCTGTAAAACTCTTAGGAAGTCTCTTAGAGCGAGAAACTATTAGTGAATCAGCATATAATCTTGATGGGTATTGGATATCAGCTCTGAACTTAGCTGAACTTGTCCAGAATGAAATACCTGACACAATTGTCAAATATGAACCAGATCTTGAATTATCTTATTTGCTAAGATTCTTATCAATGATGAAAGGTGATGGTAAATTGGCTCGTAAAGATTTAGAATTTACCCCAAACTACCCCCCTAAAGAATTCGTTAAAGATTTTATAGCTGAAATTCGAAGGAATCCTCATTATCAAATTTAGAAAAACGCTAGTGTAGTGATGGAAATGGAACACATTAAGAGAATCGGAGTTATTGGTGCAGGAATTATGGGTCCTGGAATTGCTGAAGTTCTTGCAATTTTTGGGGCATCTTATAATTTTGAGATAATAATTTTCGATATCTCCTCTTCTCAGTTAAAAAATACTAAGACTCGTATAAGAGAGGATTTTACCAAGGTTTTTAAAACTGGTTTTTTTGCTGCCGCAGACTTAAAAGTAGCTCGTCAAAGTATCCATCTAGAGAATGATATTAACTCAATTTCAGATTCTCATCTTGTCATTGAAGCTATTCCCGAGGATTTGAGCTTAAAACGCACACTTTTCAAACAATTGGATGATTTAACACCACCCTCAACTATCTTAGCAACCAATTCATCTGGTTTGAGTATTACTGAAATTGCCTCTGTCACGAATCGTCCTGAATTATGCATTGGTACACATTTTATGAATCCGCCACTTCTTATGCCTCTAGTTGAAATAGTCAAAGGCCGACAAACATCAGATCAGACTGTTCAAACAATAAAAGAACTTATTTTAAATATCAATAAACGACCAGTACTAGTTAAGAAAGATATCCCTGGCTATGTTCACAATCGATTACAAGCAGCATTATTTAGGGAAGTAATGCACCTATTAGATGAAGAAATAATGGAAGTTCAGGACTTAGAAACAACAGTGAAGTATGGGCTAGGTTTACGCTTACCTGTTATGAAAGTGTTTGAAATGGTGGATCTTATGGGATTAGATACAATTCAAAATGTGCTTACTTATCTCTATCCTACTTTAGATTGTTCAACAACACCTCCTACATTCTTAAAACAAATGATTAAAGCAGGGGAGCTTGGTACAAAAAGTGGAAAAGGATTTCATGATTATACTGGAAAGGAAATACAGGAATCCATACGACAAAAAGAAGCAGCCACTTTTCAATTACTCATGTTGATGCAACAATATGGTTGAATGATAATCTATCCGCTACCGAATCTAGTCACATGAGTGATATACTTCTTTAGTTCTTCTATATATCGTTCAAAACGTGCTTGTTCTAGTCGCTCTTGAAGAAATGCGTTACGTTGAAAAAGAATTTCCCATTTCTTTAATTCAGCTTCAATTCGACTTTTAATTTCAGTTATTTTTGCAATTAATAAGTTTAGATCATTTTTCTTAGCTGTTGTTATCGCATTGGCCAATAATTCCATAGCTGTTGTGAAGTTTCCTTCAATAACTTCAAATTGAGCTTGAAGAATTAAAGTGTTAATCTCCAGATCAACAATTTTTTGATCATTTGTTATTTCACTAAGATTATTGACTCGTGATTTAGCCTCTCGAAATACATCATCGTCTCCAATCTATTTAGCTTCAGAGAGAAGAAGTTCAACAAGATTGAGATGTGCTGTAATTGTCAACCAATGCCCACTTTTATCGGAGTCTACTACTTGCTGAAATAGTTCTTGAGCCTTCACTCTATCTTTTAAACGTGTGCTAGTCTTAAAGAAACCTCTGGGACTCAAAAAGAGTTTTGAGAAGGTCTTAAGGACATACACTCCTCATCTTCCTAGATTTCAGCTAACACACGAGTCTATTTAAAAGATATCTTAATTTAAGTAGTCTCTAAAAAAAATCTAGTCAATCTGTTCCTGATATTATATTCAAAGCATTTTGTAGTGATTTGTTAAATTCATGTTCAAGATCAAGAATTTTTGTTTCGTGAGCCATTTGATAAGCAGTTTCACAAGAACATGAGATTTGGCCAGCGTATTTTATTCCATCCTTTTTTAAATCCTCAGTCCATCTCTCTAGATCGGTTTTCATATTCACTTCTGGAACCTGATTGAAAAGTAAATAGACTTCCCAGCTGGTGATTGGTTTCGCTCTTTTGTAAAGAATTTCAATCAATATTTTTGTGCCATTTACCTCATAAGAGTTCGGACGAAGTAACAGAATCGCCTTATTTGAAAGCGCGATCAGATTAACAACAATTAAATGCCATCCTGGAGGTGTGTCGAAAATAATATAGTCATATTTCTTTTCCAGGGTTTTTAAATCTCCTATCATTTGTTTTAAAAATGAGAGAAACCATTCCTGATCTGAGCTCATGACTTTCTCGTTAGGATCGAATTTTTTGTTGGTAAAAACCACGTCTAAGTTAGATCTAACTTCATGCTGGATTACTTCATCGAAGGTGGCATTTCCGTTGAAATAATCATTGAAATATGTATCTGGATCACGCTTAAAGATGTCGAAAAAAGATGGCATCATGAAGTCATTTTCTATGAGTAGTATTTTGTGATCTTTTGATAGAATATTTGCTATGTTTACAGCCACAGTTGTTTTTCCAGTCCCTCCTTTATAGCTATGAATAAGAATTTTTTCCAAAGGAACTACCTCCTAATCATCAGCGAGCATAATAATATATCTTACCTTGTGACTCTCTGAAATCAAGAAGTGCATCATCAATGAATTTTTCAAGATGTAGACTTAATGTTTTCTGATCTTTTTTCAAGTATTCAGCTAAATCTTCTATTGTCACTCCTGGGATCTTTTCTAACTGTAATTCAAGTAGGGCCACAGCTGTATCGTTTTCTTCTTGTGAGAGCGTTTGGCGCATACTCCAGTTCTTCAAACTCCATTCTTTTTTTAAAGTTGTCAAAAATTCACTTATTGCTCGCTTGATGAAATCATCAACGCTGGTTATTGCATATCTGATTTTAATATCTCGACTAGAGATTATTTTATGGATTTCAGCATATAAATCATCATCTATTTCCAAAACCATTTCATGGTAGACTTTATTAACACAAAAACGAAGAACTTCAGCTTTATTCTTTAATTTAAACTTCTTCTGAACACTTCGAAACTTCCTAGCATCCTCCTTATCGAGATCCACTCGAATTGGGAATTTTTGACGTTTTTCATCATCACTAGGCAATACATACACCAAGGAGTCAATTGTAAATTAAGGTTAATATGGATTACGTAAAATAACATATATCATTATGGTTTAATGTAAGTATAGTAAAATTTATAAATGCTTTTATTTTTCAATGATAAACATTAAGATATAATGTTTTCATGATTATATCTTAATGAAAAAAGAGAAATATAGGAGGAAAACAGTAGCATGAGGAAAAAGATAGCATTATTATTGCTTTCGGTCTTCATTCTGACATTAATACCAGCAGTATCGGTAAATGCTAAGAAACCTCATATCGGTACAATGGATCTACAGTTTAATCTAGCATGGCCTGGACCAGACCAAACTGATTTTCCTGATTGGGTAGGAACCATTACCTTCGATGGTGTAGAGTATGGCATGGCATTCTATGCTATCGGATCAGGAAAACCAGTTCATGGGGATCCTAGTGCAAGTGTACATTTCTTCAAGGAGATTTATGAAATCTACGAAGTTGGCACTTTAGAGTATGAATTTGATGAATCTGGGAACCTAATTCATGACACCTTTGTAAAAGGTAACATTGTCCTTTGGGGATATGATGCAGGTTTAACCAATCTAAAAAACACTAAATACCATATGACTGGCACCGTTGAATATGATGCTTTATTCGGGATGGCGGG
>JBHLKY010000012.1:0-37880 GCA_048886185.1 Candidatus Hermodarchaeota archaeon | reverse complement strand
ATATCCGCTGCCTTACTTTTCATCGCAGAGGTGCGTTATAATTGAAGATATCTCTAGCAATCTTCCACGAGCCATCCTCTTGTTTTTCAAATATTGTTAAGAATTTTCCATTGATTCTCATTGTCTCTCCTTCTTGGTCTATTTCAATCCAATAATTACCGTGAGAAAAACCCCAATCATCCGCTTCTCTTACTTCTTCACTCTCAATGCCCATTTTTGAAACTGGCACATTATCCATCATGCTCTTATTAAAAGCACGTATTTTTTCTTTCCCAATGTTTGGAGGAGCATCTGGTGGTTTTTGTATTCCATTATCAATCCACAAAGAAATCCAGCTATCAATGTCCCCAGTAGCTACCGAGGAAGCATACTGTTTCCATATATCATCAATTGCATCTTTCAAACTTGTCATAGTTTTCCATCCTTAAAACCCTAGTTTTTGGTGATATTTTACAAATTCACCATTTATCCTTTAAAAATATTTTGTGAAGAGGATTTAAGAAATCCAAAATCACACATTGAAGGAAACTTCTGAATCTTGGCTTAATTTGGCATTACTCTATCCCTGATGATGTAAGGTTATCATTTTCTGGACTTCTTTAAGATATTCATCAATTTGTACTTGTTTGATTCTATCTCTTACTGAAATAGCGGCAGCATCCCATTTCTTAAACTCTCTATCGATTCTTGTAACCTCAGAATCAATTTTCTCTTTCATGCGACGAAAATTATTAGTTTCTGCGATCTTTCTGGCCTTTTCAAGAATATTTATAGCTTCCTCAATATCTCCCTCTACAAGTAATAATTTCGCTTTTAGGAATGACAGTTCAACGAGTTCAGGGGAGAATTTTTGGTCATCCAACTTTTGAATTTGATGATCAATCAATTTACGTACTTCAAGCATAATCATGTTATCTTCTGATAGCTTAAATTCCTCTAAATAAAGCTCTGCGAGATGTGTTATCACAAGATAGGAAAAGCTTTTGTCTGAAGAGAGCCAAACATATGACCCATGTGGATGTTCTTCACTATCTTCGTCTAATAGTTCAAGAAGTATATTCTGAGCTTGAGCTTTATCACTAAATCGTGAACTGGATTTTAAAAAGATTGCTTCGGTAATAAGCCTGTGTACTTTCACTCTATCGCTAGTTGATTCTTTACATACGTCTTTAAGTTCGTTAATACACTTTTTTGCTTTTAAATGGTTCCCAGATTCGATATAGAGTAACACTAGTGGAATAACGCAATAGGAGAGAATCATTGGGTTTCCAATTTCAATGGATGAATCAAATGCTTTTTCCAATATTGCTTTTGCTTGTTCCAACTTCCCTTGTTGGTAATACATTAAGCCTATCAAAGAATTGACTAAATTTAATCCTTGAGAGTCATTAATTGCTTTAAATAATATCAATGCTTGAGAAAATTTAGCATTAGCCTTTTCAAAATCTCCTCTCTGTAAAAAGAATTGTCCCTGCCATGCTTCCACCCACGCTATACCTTGTTTGGCATCAATCGTTCGATAAATTTCTATACTGTCATCAAGAAGGCTGAAGAACTGGGAGGTATCACCTTTCTCTAAATGTAAGAATGCCATGTAATATAGGCATTTTGCTTTTATGAGGAGGTTTGTTTGATTTTTTTCTAAACTTTTTGATAAATAAATTCGTGCTAGATCATTTTTGAATTGGTAAAAATATGCCATTCCAGTATAATAATGAAGAAAAGGATTCCAAAATGACTGGATTTGGGGATAGTTTGAAAGATCCTGGTTTCGTTGTTCTATCATCTGTATTGCGTTTTTTCCATTCTCTATTACTTCTTTAGTTTTACATTGAGTAACTTGTAAGTTAAGGATTGATATTTGATTAATCAAGCTTGAAATAAAAAACTCGTTGAAATTAACGTTAGCAAATTTTTTAATTAGATTTTCGGCATCATTGACGTCTCCAAGTCGAATCAGCGTTCTACTGTGATAAAAAAGGCAGATAGCTTTCTCAATGTCGGTTAATTTGGTAGATGGTTGGTTGTAGGCTAAATTGGTGATTTCTTCGAGTAGTGATGGATAATTTCCCGTTATGTACAGTTGTTCCAAAACATTTTGATTCATTTAGAAGTCCTTTTTCCCCATAATTCACTTTGAAATTTCAGATTAGTCGCTTTATGCATTCTCCATGTGTAACCTTAAATAGATTTTTCCCCATTCTTAAATCAAGGATCAATACTTTAGAGGATCACTGGAGTTTTTGCAAGTTTTTCGATGTAGTCCCTCAATTAGAATATCGATTTAATTTCAGTGAAACTCGATTAGAGATTTCTAGCGAATTTAGAAATGAAAATAAGTTACATAATCTGCAAATGACTCCTATAGAAGTTAATGAGAAAGAATCGAAGGTCTTAAATAGATGATATTCTAATTATCAATGTTAGCTAATAAATAGCAAACTGATATTTTCTTCTATTGAACAAATTTATGAACAATTTGAATGAAAGAAGGAGAGTCTTGAAATGTCAAAATTAGAATCAGCAAAACAGCAATTAGATTATACTCTGAATCATGCGATGAAAACGCTTGATAAAGCCATTTTGCTTATCCCTGATGACAAACTTAATTGGAAACCGGCTGAAGATGCAAAGAGCGCAGGTGAATTGGGAATACATGTCTATATGGGTACACTAGCTCATTTTGCTGGTGCTTTAAAAGGAGAATTCTCTGATGAAGATTTCTCAATGATTCCATTTGATTCTGAAAAGGTGAAATCTGCTTCCGAAATTGTAGAGTATGGTGAAAAGGTAAAATCTTATGTTCGAGAGAATTTACCTGCACTAACCGATGCTGATATGGAGAAAATAGTCACCTACCACTGCTGGGATGGTTTCAAGTTCGGAAGTTACGAATCATTGGTGTGTAATTTGGAGGAGACAATACATCATCGAGGCCAATTGTGCACTTATCTTCGAATGCTGGGGATTAAACCACCGTTCATTTACGATATTTAATAATCCCTATTTATGATTCAATCAGAAAACAATACATCAAAAAGGATCTCTGTTGATTAAACATGGTAGACTTTATTGAGTTTTTTTTGAGTATGCCATTAATCTTCAAGATTGCCACCATAGCATCAATTTTTTGGATTCCTGCAGGATTTGTAGCAATACGAAATTATCTTCGGATTGGTTCCTTGGATTACCTCATTTTTGCAGGGTGGTTTTTTACTAATGGTCTTGGATTTCTTTCAGGACCTATTTATGTCTGGCATATGGTGGAAGAGATTGAAATGCCTCGATTTCTCCTTTTTCTAATGATGCTTAACCAGATAATAATGTTATTTTTTATATCAGCGCATCCTCTTCGTCTTCGCTGGCAGTGGAAGGATAGACCCATAATTCTTTGGATTATTATTGCATCATTTTTAGTGATTTTCTTAGGATTTTTAATATTCCACACTCTTTTTCCTGAAATCTTTCAACAAGAGATTCTTGATTTCTTTTTATGGGTATGTACTTTTAATTATGCAGTAACATGGACATTTGTCTATTTCACTCTAAAACCAATATCTGAGGATACACGTGTAAAGTTTGTTATCTATGCTTGGAGATTTGTGGGTCTTGTTGATTTATTCAATTCTATTATAATTGTTGGCATATATATTTTTCTTTTTTTTTCTATACCGACTTTGCCTATAGTAACATTCCAAGAATTTGTATTAACGTATCTTATGATCCCCTATGTCGCTGTGGTGTTCTTAGTAGGTGTTTTCGTCCCTGAAGCCATGATAATCTCCGAAGCTCAAATTTTAAGGGCTTACAAATTATATGAAACAGTTAAACAGCTTAATTGTGAACCTGAAATAGTTGATCAAGACAAACTCCTTAGTTATATGTGTAAAATTGGTGAGGAATTCTTTCCCCCACAAGCCTAGCAATGATTTTTGATCCTGTATGAAATTAAAAAAAAAACCGGCTTCTCACTTCTTACTTTTCTTAATTGTAATTCAAGCAAAGCAATCGCAATATCTAGTACCAACCCATGATAGACGTTATTTAAATAAAAACGAAAGATTCTGCTTTACTTTTTAGTTTATTCTGCTTTTGAGCTGAAAAAAATTTCTGCTCATCTCACTCACCTAAATCTACTCGAACTGGATATTTTTTACCTTCTGAATAAGCTTTTGACACTCTTTTCATCCCTAGTTAATCTAGAATCATATATTATATAATAATATTGTTATTCATATAATAATATTTTTGGTAGGAAAGTTTATATATATATTATTTTCTAATATAAATCATTATCCAGCAATGGATAATAAAGAACCTTGAAAAGAGAGAAACAAAATGAAACCTAAGAAAACACTACAACTACTTGTATTCATTGGATTTTTAGGTATTTCAATGATTTCACAAACAGGAGCAAATTATGGCGAAGTTAGGACTATCGCAGTTATTCCAGGGATGGATCCTGGTTGGTTTCCAGCATTTATTCACAATCCAAGCCAACAAGCAGCTTTTCAACGAGTCTTTGGTGATTATGAGGAAAGAATGATCACCTTTTGGACTGTACCACCTTTTGGACCTGGCCTTTTTGATTCTCAAGAAGCCCTTGGTTACGCTTTCGGTTGGTTTGTCATAGCAGAAAATCAACAAGAAGCAACACAAGTTCGGGATGTCTATGATTCACTCTTTTATTTACAGAAAAATGGAGAAACCTTTTGGACCCTCATTAGCGATGATAAAACTCCTGTTGTAAGGATGCCTGCATTGACTGAGTATCTAAGAGAGATTGAGTGGATTCCCACTGACTGGGAAATTTATTCCTATCGAGAAGGAGGGGCTTTCAAGCCAAATACTCTTTCTCCTGGCCAGTACATGATTCGTATTGACTTTTACACCCTTGGTGAGTTTGACGGGTCTGAAGTTCTAGAATTTAATATCTATTGAGGCCAAATGAATACTATAAGCTTCGATGTTCTATGGCATCGAAGTTCCTTCTTTTTTTTCATTTTTAGAAATTCTTTGGTTTACAAATAAGCATTTTCATTTTCAAGTCGAATAATTTATGTGAATACGAGGGTTTAATGATCCATGCGGTATCAAGTCCTCTACCTGTTCCAGCAATACTAATAATATCTTTTGTCATATCAATAAGCCCAGCATCTGAAACCATAATAGCTAATTCCAATGCTACCTTTGTCCCTTCACCAAAACAACGACGAATAGTAATTGCTAGCATTTCTATAGGTAACATTGTTTGGTATTTCAACCGAAAGCTTCGTTCTAATCCTGCAAAAGCATGTGTACCAGTGTGAAAAATAGTAGTGGGCAGTTTTTGAAGAATTTCATTCTTGACTTTATCTGAGAATTCGTTACCAATGTCTCGAAAGCCATCCTGATGAGTAACAATGATTAATCGGAATGATTCGTCAAAAATATTAACAGCTTCTAATGCGGATTGTCCCATAGTGCTTGCAACAACTATCGTTTTAATATTCAAGTCTTTTGCTGCCACCAAAGCATAATTTAACGTGACTTGGGTATTTTCCCAACCAGTCTTTTCAAAATAAATTGATTTCATATAACAACCTTCTCAATGAACCCATTTTTTAACAAGATTTTAATATCGCCTGAAATAGCCTTAATAGAATACTATTATAAAATTACTCTCTGCCATCATCTGAAAGAGGTATTTTAAAAATAATTTGCTTGCAACATCCCAATAGAAAGGATTAAGTCGGAGATTTTAAAAATAAAACAGCCTCCAACGTATCAAATTGGTAATTTAACTTCTGAAAGTGATTTTCAGGCGTTAACTAGTATTTTCTCACAATTTGACATTCCTAATTTTTATCATGGCTTTAAAAAGAATCATCTTTGTTTGGTTGCAAAATCTGAATATGGTGAAATTTTAGGGGGGGTTGTCTTCATGATTCGGGAACATCATGCATTTGTAATAAGCATTGCAGTAAAACAAGAATATCAAAGAAAGAGAATTGGGTCATCACTATTAAAACTCATGGAAAATATTGTGATTTTTGATGTGAAAAGGATTGAGGTCATCGCGCCAAAGGATGAGAGAAAGAATTTTTACCTTTTCATGGGATATAAACAGTATAGGGAAAATTATATGGATAAATGGTTAAGCTTCTTCAAACGATATTATCTTTCAGTAAAAAAAGCCCTTAATTATAAAGCAGCTCCATCAGGTATTCCATATACTTGAAGAACATAACAACATCCATCTTTTTCAACTTATATGATTGTCTCACATGAATTCTACAGAAGAAAGATAATCTAACCTCGCTTTGATTAGTTGGAGAACAGTAGATCTTATGGTTATTTGAGTAAATTTTGATCCTGCTTCAAGCGTTTTCTGATCACATAAGGAGTGGTTTACTGTATCATAGATTTGATGAGCTAGCTGAGTGTCTCCAACTGAATATTCGATCCAAAGCGCAATATCGCTTCTGGGGCTTGGTGATATAGCATGGCCTGCGAGATTAGATTGACTAATCCTATAACAATGAAAACAAAAAACATCTAATGGGATTTTTCCAAGTTGATTGTAAAGATCTTTAAGATCATTAGCTATACCAATAATCCGATCCCCCTGGGAAAAATAGAAAGGTGAGTTTGATTTTGAATAAGCTCGTTTAGCAATATAAGGAATGGAGCTGTCTTGTTTTTGTGATTCTACATCTATTTCTTTATGAGTCCAACTAATTTGATCTGTCTGCACATGATGTTTTAATCTTGGTTTCTGATAGTGATCAAAGATTTGGTATCCGTCATGAAGATTAACTAATTCAGCAAAGTCCAGTACATCAAGTGACGCAGGATAAAGACAGCAGCAATCTATAGGAAAACCAAATTTATTTTGAAAAAGACCTTTTAGAATACGTTCCAAATTAAGAACAGCTAATTTATTGATTTCTATATGTTCGACAAAATTGAAAATATAGCTTAGTCCTAGAACATTATCTCTCTCAATTGCTTCCCATATCTGATTTCTAATAATTTCACGAACTTTTTCTTCCATATCTTGATCAATCAATCTTAGGAGGGTACTAATTGAGTAGAGTTTCTTTGGTTTTTGGTGAATTTGATTTTCATTAATAACCTGAAATACAGCTTTTAGGAATGTTCGATTGACAAGCTCACCATTATAAACTAATAATCCCTTCTGATTGAGATATTGGGTCATAATCCAACCCTTGATCGCATTCCAGGCGATGTCTTCTTCAAATAGTAGTATTTCATGACCATTGATTATAGGTTGTTCTATAACAGAAGTAGAATTATTCAATATATTTGACTGCATACCACTGAATGTATATATTAATTAACTATTATATAAAGCCATTCAAAGTTTGAACACTCTTCGTAAAATGGTTCATTTCTTTGTAAATACGATATTTAATAACTGAAAACTTCACTAAAAATCATGAACAACTTCTAATCATGTCATACTGATCTATCAAGCCACCATCGCCATGGGGTTGTTTGTAGCTTAGAGATTGTCCATTCCAAACTGTACATATAATGCCATTTTTGCCAGATGAAAGCAATTAAAACAAAAGTTAGTGAATAAAGGAATCCCAGGATCATAGCAGCTATTTCAGATGAGATGAGTATTGTAAAGAGGATGAATTCAGGGGGGATGATATACACTCCATAATGAATAATGAAAACGGTCAAGCTAATTTTACTGATAAGAATCAATGGTTTAAATATTTTAATTATAATTTGAGAATTTTTAAGGTTTAAATCAATGATAAGAATCAAAGACGTTGTTAAAAGAATTACAGTACCGATAGCTATGAATAAAAAGGAAGAGGAAGCTGGATAGTAAACTGGATTCGAAATATATCTTTCAATCCCGAGAAAAAGTATTCCTAAAATCAAAGGAGTGAACCCACCTAGAAAAGCCAGTAAAGTTTTTTTCAATGCAACAGATCTCTCTTCATTTGTTAAATTGAGGAAGATAGCTGTTATTCCGCCAATTATTGGGAAGGAAAGCCATGGAATCACCGGATTTTGACCATACTCGAACAGCATTCTTTTAAGAATCGAATCCAAAGCTAATTCAACGTGCATGCTTTCAATCCTTGTACTACTTGTATAGTCATGAATAATCAAAAAAATGGCTATAATAAAAATCAAGAAGAATATTAAGACGCTTCCACCAATTTTTCGATAGTTATACCCCTCTTGTTCCTCTAATTTCCAAGCAAACTCAAATACTAATAAAAGAAAAATTGTTGAGAGAGAAAATAGATGAAATAATTCCCATGTGAAAAGGTAATTGAGTAGATAGCCAGGATTTGTTACTAACGCTGTTATTCCTTCACAGAATTCTGCAATCACGAAAAATATTACTGTTCGTTTTAAAAGCCGTGTTCTACTATCGTGACGCTCAATTTCAGTTCTTTTTCTCATTAATGAATTGGCAACATTAAATCCATAGAGGCAGAAGAACAACGGAGGGATACACATTGCAGTTGTCATAAAAAGATAAGTAGGGAGTAAAACATTTGGCCATCTTGAATCAATGGAATGATCCCACCAGAGCATTGTATGCCAAGTAACAAAATAGATTATTGAAATTCCTTGGAGAATATCAATTGAAGCCAGATAGAAATGATTTTGTGTTATATTCTCCTTCAAACTCTTTTCACTTTACTTACAGAAATTATCTGTTTGAATCCATGAATCTTAGTTAGAAATCTCAAATTGTACTTATATCCACCATCTCCATGAAATATTTTGGAGTTTGATTATTATCCATTCCAAACTGTATTTAAAATCCGATTTTTTCCATAAAAAGGCAATACATACAAAGAACATTGAATACAGGAACCCGATTACAATGGGTATTATTTCAATGCTGATAAATGTATTCAAAAATGGAAATTCGGGAGGAATTATGAATCCAATATTATGAAAGATATAGACTGTTAAACTAATATTACTGACAAGGACTAATGGTAAGGATAGTCTATTAATGTCTGGTGTTGAATACAACGAATCTATATCGAGAAATACAATCATTATTGGCGTAATAAGAATGAGTATTCCTATCGCTATGAATAAGAAAGAGGATGAAATTGAATAAAGTAAAGGGGTGGAAGTGTATCTCTCTAGACTCAAAAATAAGGAACCTATGATTATTATGAACGATCCACCAATTATTACCATTCTTGATTTCTTTAAAATACCCTCTTTTTTCCCATGTGGTAAATCAAGAAATGTAGCTAAGAGTCCTCCGATAACAGAAAATGAAAGCCAGGGTATTATAGGATTTTGGCCTTCTTCAAAGAATATACGCTTTAAAATAGAATTTATGTTTAGATTTACGTAGACTAAATGCTTCTCTGCATTCGCATAGTCATGATAAATTAAGAAAATCATTAACAAGGAAACCAAGACAAATAATAAAACTGTTATCACAATACTGTTAGAGGTGAAATTACTTCTTTTCTCGACTTGCCAAGCAAATTCAAAAACAACCAAGAGGAAAAGTGTAGAAAGAGCAAACATATGAAATAATTCCCAAGTGAGGAGGAAATTCAATAAATGTTTAGGTGACATAACTAGTGCTGCTACTCCTTCCAACAATTCCGCAATTAAAATAAAAATAATAGTTCGTTTTATAAGACGGTGTCTTGTTTTACGGCGTTCAATGTCAGTTTCTTTCAAAAGAAGCGAATTTCCAACATTAAAACTGTAGATAAAGAAAAAACAAGGATGTGCTACGATCGCTATTGCAATGACGAGAGCAACTGTGAATTCTATATCTGGCCAATTTGTGTTAAAAAGATCATCCCACCAGAACAATGTATGACCCATAACCATCAAAAATATCGATAATCCTTGAAGTATGTCAACAGATACTAGATAAAACCGTTTTTGACTTGTTTTTGGGCTTGTCATTTGGATTATTTTCCCTATGGGTTGGAATACATAATTTAGGATTGAGTAAATCTCAATTTCAATAAGGTTTTAAGAAGTCTTTTTATTGAAAAATTATTCATCAGAATGATCGACTTGGGCATATCAAATGCAAAAAAAACACCATCAAAGAAAATTGCACAGTTATATGGGCATAAAAATAAGTCAAGAAGAGTTAGAGAAACATCTTTGGGAAGCAAGCAATATTTTAAGGGGGAGTGTTGATGCCTCTGAATATAAGCACTATATTTTTAGCTTGTTATTCTTAAAACGATTAAATGATGTTTTTGAAGAAGAAATTGAAAAGAAAATTCAACATGTGAACAATTCTGAAAAGGACAAACTTGATAATTATGCATTTTTCATCCCTAAACAAGCTCAATGGCCTGCACTCAACGCCTCATCTTTAATGAAGGCATGTGATGTAATCGAAAAACACAACCCTGTTTTAAAAGGGGTTTTAACGGGAATTAGCTTTGATATTAGTGACCGTTTATCCAATGAAACAGTGAATCATCTAATTAGGCATTTTAGCAATCTACGACTACGAAATTGTGATTTAACTGACCCTGATATATTGGGTAGGGCCTATGAATATTTAATTGCTCAGTTTGCTGAATCAGCTGGTAAGAAGGGAGGAGAATTTTATACTCCTCATATGGTTGTCAGACTCTTGGTAGAATTACTCTCACCAGAAGAGGGAATGTGTATTTCAGATCCAACAGTAGGATCAGGAGGGATGTTAATCCAATGTGTTGAGTATATTAAAAGAAACGGGGGTAATTGGCTGAATTTATCACTTTATGGGCAAGAAAAGAACATACATACATGGTCAATTTGTATTATGAATATGGTACTACATGGAATAGCTAATTTTAAAATAAAAAGTGGAGATACAATTCGAAATCCGAAGCTGATTGAGGATGATCAATTAATACTGTTTGATATCGTTATCGCAAATCCCCCCTTTTCTCTAGCGCATTGGGGAATTGAAATAGCAAAAAATGATTCATACAATCGTTTTAAATATGGAATACCTCCAAAATCATATGGCGATATGGCTTTTTTACAGCATATGTTAGCCACATTACAGCCTAATGGACGAATGGGAGCGATATTTCCTCATGGTATTTTGTTCAGAGGAGGTAATGAAAAAAAAATCCGAAAAGCTTTGGTTGACAATGATTTAATAGAAGCAATTATTGGAATAGCTCCTAATCTCTTTTATGGAACGTCAATTCCAGCAGCTATTGTATTGCTTAACAAGAAAAAACACCCAGACCGAAAAAATAAGATACTGTTCATTGATGCATTTCAACTCTACAAAGAGGAAAGATCCAAGAACATTTTACAGGAGGAGGATATAGCTAAAATCGTTATGGCATTCAAAAATTTTAATTCTATTAAAAGATTCTCAAGGGTAGCTTCGTTAAGAGAAATAAGAGAATATGGATATAATCTGAATATTCCCCTTTATATTGAGACGACTGTGGAAGATGATCCAAAAAACATTTCTCAGCTAAATTCTGATATTTCTGAATTGAAAAAATTAGACGAGAAACAAAAGGACATCAATCAGAAAATCGATGATATCTTTAATGGATTTGAAGAAAGTTTAATGAAAAACATTCCTGATACATGGCGTAAGGTATACTTGGGGGAGTTTGTGGAGTTAGAAACAGGGAAAAGAGCCAAAGGTGGAGCATTAAAAGAGGGAGTAGTAGCCAGTATTGGGGGAGAACATATTAATGATTCAGGTCAAATTCTTTGGACGAATATCAAATTCATTCCAGAGGAATTCTATGATAAGAACCTTTCACAGGGAAAAGTACAGTTGAATGATATTCTAGTAGTGAAAGACGGAGCAACTACAGGGAAAGTCGGTCTAGTAAGGGATTTACCCTATGAGAAAATCGCTGTTAATGAACATATTTTTATTGTAAGAAGTAAAGATAGGGAAGTTTTGGATAATTATTTTCTATTTTATTTATTATTCTCTTCCATCTGCCAGAACCAAATCAAAAAAAGATTCCATGGGGTTGTGGGAGGAATTAACAGATCAGATTTTAATACGATCCAAATTTTCCTCCCTCCTTTGAGCGAACAAAAAGACATTGTAAACATTCTCTCAGCTATTGATACTAAATTAATCACAACTCAAAAAATAATTGAAAAAACAACATACTTGAAACAGGTGTTCTTGCAACAAATATTAACCGCGAAAATCCGACGAAGAGTCCTTAGATGATGAAAACATGATCAAATTAAATTGTATAGATAGCTAGCAGCGGGGAGGAATTTGGGAATGGTAGTTAACTATAACTATGATATGTATGCAAAAATACCATCTAAATTAAGAACCTCTTATGAATTCCAAGTTGTTTTTGGCAAAGATGGTCTTCAGTAGTCCTACGGTTATCTTGATTGAGGGAATCTTAGGTTGAAGTATAAGTTATAAAGATAAACACCAAGTCATTGTTATAATTTTCTAAGTAATTTATAAGAAATTATTATTACTACTTTAACTGTTAAGTAGTTGCGATTCAGATTAACTCAAAATAAGTAGGGGGAGATAGAAGTCTTGAAGGTAGAATCATAAAATATAGAGCAGATATACAAAAGATTTTTTAATCTTCTACTTGATTAAACCACTACTCTTCTCTAACATCATTTCAATCGTTTATAACGATTATAGCGTGATTAACTATGGGCGAATTGAAAAACACTAGTAAAATTCCCGTTTTAATTGCTGGAATAATTGGATGGGCCCACGATGGCTTCGCTTTAGTATTAGTAAGCCTTCTTGCTACAACAATAAGTACTGCATATCATGTGGATAAGATAGCAATTGGATTCGTTTTCTCTGCCCAATATGTTATGACAGTACCTGGAGCTATGCTTTTTGGTGAGCTTGCTGATCGTTTTGGAAGAAAAAACATATTATTGCTTTCTGTATTGTGGGATTCGATATTTACTTCGCTTTCCGCGATGGCACCCACGTTTGAGGTCTTTGCGATACTCAGATTGTTATCTGGGCTTGGTGTTTCATGGGGTATTTCATTTTCTTTGTTATCAGAAACTTTCTCCTCAAAAAAACGAGGAGCTGCTGGTGGATTGGTTCATGCAACTTTTGTGGCTGGCTATATTGGGGCTGTTATAGTCACCCTGATTTTTGGAAATATTGAGCCCATTACTTTAGGCCCTTTAGTTCTTGATGGATGGCGTATCTGTTTTTTATCAGCCCTTTTTCCTATCCCCTTTTTAATTTATTTAGAATTTAGTTTAGATGAATCACAAGTCTGGTCTGATTATAAAAAAGCATCCCAACTTGGTGATGAGGTTAAACGAGAGAAAATTAGAATTTTTGATATATTAAGGGGAAAATGGCTTAAATTTACCCTTTTACTGACTTTATTGTTCTGGCTTTCTGAATTTGCTTATCATACTCTCGCTGATTGGGCACCAACCTATTTCGAGTACTTGTTCACCTATGAACTCCAAAAAGCTGGTGGGGAAATTGATTCTGCAGGTACGCTTTCAATGATGGTGATGCTAGGTGTAATGGTTATTGCTGCCTTTGCTTTATTTATTACTGGTTGGTTGAGTGACCGTATTGGGAGGAGAAATGCATTTATAGGTTGTTCAATTGTTGGTCTCATTGGAGCCTTTATTTTCTTTCTTTCTAATTTTATATTACTCCCTGTTCTAACACCCTTGATTATAATTGGATGTCTTGTCTTAACAGTATCTTTCGGAATGCACGGAGTCTTCGGAGTTTGGTCAAGTGAAGTCTTTCCTACAAGAGTTCGTGCGACTGCTACTTCTCTTATTTTCTCGGTAGCTCGTGGATTAGCTTGGGGAGCTTTCTTTGTTGGAATAGTTGCAGAGACTCTCCAACCATCAGTATCAGTTTTAGAAAATCCATTAGGACATGCACAAGCATTAGCTGTAGCAATGCTGGCGTGTACATTCGCCTACTTAGCTATGTTAATAGTTCCGAGACTAATTCCCGAAACTAAAGGGATCGATATCTCTGCGATTAAAGAATAATTAAATGTATCTAAAAACTATCTAAAGACATTCTTCTTTATCCAAAGAGTGATCGGAGCAATCGATTCAACTGTTCTTGTATTTTTTCATCGCCATCCCCCTTTGCTGCGATTTTATGCCAAGCTTCTTCCGTTAATCCATATTCCTGTAACCGGTCAGGTAATAATAAGTTCCAGCGGAAGAGACCTTGACGATAATTTGAGGCATTATTCAATATAATCTGGAATTCGACAGATAACTGAAAATATACTTTTTGGGAAGCCGGATCAAGGGATACATTATCCAATGTGGGAAAAATCGATTCTAAAGGAATATCCTGAGAAACACGAGTTGGCGAACTAGTGGGTGGAGGGGGAATAGGTAATCCCTCTTTTGAGGAAGTTTTATCGTATATTTCCTGATGTGTGGGTACTCTAAAAATATTTGTTTGGTCGCCAATATCCTTATGAAAGTCAAATTGTAAATCTTGTGGAATTACTGGTTGAAATTCATCATCTGTTCGGTCTGTCAAGGTTTGGATATTTCCACAGTGAGGACAGGGATTATCCTCGTCTAACTTCATAACATAATTGTGACACTTCTTGCAGACAGGGATAGAGAAAACCTCCACGTGAGTTGTCTAAAAAAGATAATCTTATCTAAAGATTAATCCATCACTTCCACTTTCAAATATTTATTGAGGTAATTATTTTCTATTAGATAGAAAGGTCATTTACATCTTAATTAACTCATGATTTTTAATTAATGAACTTTTATCAATTATTGTAATTCGATTCATTTTATCTCCATTACTAATTTTGTCTATAATTTCTAAACCGTCAATAATTTCACCAAAAATTGTGTGTTTTCCATCCAGATGAGGTTGGGGTGCCCGAACTAGAAAAAATTGCGAACCACCTGTATTTCTACCTGCATGGGCCATCGACAGAGCTCCTCGGACATGTTTGTGTTTTTCTGTATTTTTTTCGGTTTCACAAGGGATAGAGTAACCTGGACCACCTGTCCCTGTTCCTATAGGACATCCTCCTTGAGCAACAAAATTATCGATGCATCGATGAAATTTCAGGCCATCATAGAATCCTGATTCCGCTAAGGATACAAAATTCTTAACGGTGTTTGTAACTTCGTCAAAAAAGTCTATTACGATATTCCCATATTTAGTTTCAATAATTGCTTTAGTCAAGAATAAGTTCTCCAGTATGAATATTCCATTTATGTTCTCACTGATTTGAGAGAATATTAATCCTTATTATAGCATGATTTCATTATCTTATATTATTTTATTTAAAATATCAAGAATTATAACTGATCATTATTAAGAAAGACTTACTGTTTAAGCTTGAATTATTTCATATTACCAACCATTGATGGATAAATCAGAAGGTAAATGACAGATCTTCATATTCACAGTGTCATTATTTAATTAGAAGTGAAAAGAACGTGAATTGGAATATCAAGTTGGCTTATATCCAAACAATTGGTTTTGCTATCGGAATGGGTATAATTCAGACTGCTTTCTCTATCTATGTAACAAACAATCCACCTCAAGGATTAGGACAATCTAATTTGATCTTGGGGAATCTTTTTACAATACAAGGATTAGCTTCTACTATTTTTGTGTTTCCTTCTGGATATTTTGCAGATAAATATCGGAGAGATCTCCTCATCCGAATCTCTGTATTCTTTGGCGTTTTCGCTCAAATTGCGCTTATTTATTCAACTACATTGACTGAAACTCCTCATGTAGCACTATCTGTTCTTTTTCTAAGTGAAACCTTTGGAGGAATAGGTTGGGGATTATCTGGTCCGGCTGCACAGGCATTAATTGCTGATTCTATTGAACCAGGTCGTCGAAGTCAAGTTTTCGCAAAAATGTTTTTTGCTAACCTTTTAGCATCAGCTGCAGGGCCTTACTTAGCAGCGGGGCTTACATTGATCCTTGGTGACGCGTGGGATTTCACTTTGCTTCAAAATCTCATTTTCATTGGAGCAATATGTTCAATAATTGCCTACATTACGGTGATATTTGCTTCTGACGATAAGGCAATTGTAATTAAGGTAAAAAAGTCAGTTTCTCCTGAGTCAGGGACTTTGGTGAAAGAAAATACCAAAGATCAACCATATGTAACATTATTCGGATATCCGTTTTATTATGATGCTATAACTCCTACAATTTTAGTTATCAGTGGAGTGATCATTGGATTTGGTGCTGGGGCTACAGTAGCGTTTTTTCCTATTTTATTTGCTAACCCAACAATAGGATATGGCTTGAAACCGTTCTTTACATATCTTATAACTGGTACAACATTTATTATTACAGGATCAGCAGCACTTCTAGCTCAACGGATGATTAGAATCTTTGGGCGTATTGGTTCAGTATTCTTAACTCAGGGTCTCGCAATTATTTGTTTATTGGGCTTGGTGGTAAACCTTTTATTATATCAGAATCAGATCATCTCATTTCCTATATCTGTATTACTTCTGGTGATTTTTTATATTAGTCGTAATGCTTTAATGAATGCAGCTGGACCTGTGAGTCGTTCTATTGTCATGGATGTAGTTCCATCAACTTCGAGAGCTAAATGGAATTCATTAGAAACTTTAGCTTGGGGAATGTTCTGGTCGCTTTCTGCCTCATTTGGAGGATTTATTATAGATAATTTTGGTTTTCTCTATGTTTTCATGTTTACTGCTACCCTATATACAATCGCAACCCTGATGATTTTAATAATTAGAAATCGTGTTCCAAAAGAATCAATTCTGACTCGTTCTTACCAATTGGGAAAGCTGCAAGCTCGAAATCGAGTAGTAATGCCTTCAACCAAGATCGGAGAGATAAATGCAGGGGAACTGGTAAATGGCCAGATTACTCGAGACGCGATTAACCATTATACTAAAATAGCTCAGAGTGGTGCGGGACTTGTCTATCTGGAGCCTGCTTATATAACTCCTTCAGGAAAGGATCATCTCTATCAAATTGGAATTCATGATGATTATGTAATTCCTCGGCTTAAGGAAGTAGTCAATCAAGTTCATGAATACGGATCTCTTATTGGTATAAGATTGACTCATGCAGGTGGTGCGACCAAGAAATCAATATGTGGTGTACAACCAATAGCACCTTCAGCAATCCCAATCATAAATCATGATACCCCTCGTTCTTTATCAGACGATGAAATTATTGAGATTCGTGATTCTTTCGTTGAAGCTGCAATGCGTGCTGCACGTGTGGGTTTTGATATTGTTGAAATCTCCTCAAGCGTAACACATAACAAGCCAGATCTCCTTGGTCAATTTCTCTCACAAGAATACAATCAACGAAGCGATGAATACGGGGGATCGCTTAAGAAGCGTATTAGTTTTCCATTAGAAGTGGCAACGGCGATTCGTGCAAATCTTCCTTTAAACATGATGCTTGCTTTTTATATCTCGGCTCCATTTCATGGTTTATCTGAAGATGAACTATCTATAGTCGTTAAATCAATCGAGAAAGCAGGGATCGAGCTACTTTGTATCGACTATTTATCAGATCAAGAAGCAGGTGTTGAGCGATTTATCCAAAAAGTAAAAGATGATCTTCCTCACATCGCCATCGTTTGTAGTGGTGATTTCGATGTTGAAACTGCAGAACTAGCCATAAAGCGAGGCCAAGCTGATTTAATTGGATTTGGACAACAAGAACAGAAAAATCTCTCCTTTCAACTGGCTCTTCGATGAAGTGAACCCCATCGTTCGGAACCTTCAGTCATCACGAATCAGACATATGCCTTTCGAACATCAGGGGCTCATTCTGTCCATTTTTTTAATCCTATATTAAATCATATGATGATAGAATTCTTTATTGAAATTTTAGTTGGTGTTAAGTAGATAATTTCTTTGAATGAATAATAATAAAGCTCGTAAATGCTCTAAATGGCCGTTTAGTTACTCTTATTATGCTTCATAAAGTTATCATTTAACAATAATATTAATGTATGTTAAAAAGGAATATTTACTTGGATTTTCTTCGAAAATAAATTTTATCGATGTTTAGAAGTATATTGGTACATCAGTTATAGCATAAATATTCCTCTTAAGTTTAGTTCCTGGATTAAATTACCCAAATAGACACAACCACAAACAGTCATTGATTCTGAACCAATATTCTTGAAAAGACATATAAAAAAACCTTTTCTTGAGTTTATTGGAATTTTTTGTGGGCTTAAGCTTAACATATCATATCAAAAACTAAAAAGGAGATATTGAATTAAACAAAATATCCATCCCTTTTTCTTGTTATGAATAAATTCGTTAAAATTGAAAAAATCTATCAGAGAGGAAATAAAGGTGGAAACACCTAATGTTGGAATTAGCTTATTTATTTTGAAATATAGACTGTCTAAGAATATGATTCAATTCATTATGCTTATAATCCTAATATCCTATTCATCCTTTTTTACCTATTCATACAATACTTCCTTATTTTCGAATTCAAAAGAAATTAAAAATCCTAAAATCCTTGAAAAGACAAAAAATATAGATTATCATCATAAAGAAGGATTAACAAATCTTGTTTCACCAGATGTTCCTAATAACAACTCCTTCTATAAGGAATATGATATTGATGGTTGGAAAATAGTTTATAAAGATTTAATTTCTATTGAACGCCACTTTAAAGAAGGAATCTATCAGTTTACCGGAGAATATGTTATAATTAGCTTACACGATTATGAATTAGGTTGGAAATACAATCCTGTAACAACAGCTTTCTTCGCATTATTTAATTATCAGATTAACAATTATAGTATACTTCTGAAAATTGCTGATTTTTTAATGAAAAACATGACAAACGATGGTTTCTTCCTATATAATTGGAAAATCCCACTTTGGCATAAACAAACTGTACCTTGGGTCTCAGGGTTAGCACAAGGATTGATTATTCAAGTTCTTCTTAGAGCAGAAGAAGTCACTGGAAATAGTTCCTATTTAGAAGGAGTAAACAAAGTCTTGGAAACATTTACTTATGAATGGGAAGAGGGGGGTATCACTTTCACAGGAAACAATTATACACGGGAAAAAGGAGGATTTACTTTTATTGAGGGAATCAATAAAACATGGTTTCTCGAATCGCCCTGTGAACAAGAGGAAGACTTAGAATTTATCTTAAACGGTCATATTTATGCCATTTTTGGACTTTATGAGTACTCAAAACACCCTCGTACGCAAAAAAAGGCCCTAGCAAGCCAATTATTTTATGAAGGAAGTGCAGCAATTGAATCTAGTCTTCCTGAATATGATACTTATTTCGGGCTTTCGAAATACGCAAGAAAAGGTAAAGTCAATTTTGACTATCTAAAGATTCATGTTTTCCAGTTAGAGGTTATTTATAGGCTTACGAACAATTCATTAATCAGAAATTACTATAATAAATGGAGACCATCAGTTTTTATAAATTCAGAGTTTTCTCCTCAAGTAGTCTCATTTAATGCAATTAATACGACTGCAGGTGTCAGATTATCTCTAAAAACCGATATTCCAACGCAAATCATTGCAGAATGGGGGGAAGCAGGTTATCAAACAATAAAGTACATTAATACAACACTTGATACATCAAGAACAATTTTAATTAAAGCACCAGTAAGTTACAGGGTATATTATCGTTTATGGATTGCTGATCAAAATAACATTACACGACTTTATCCAAAAACCTTTAATTTGGCATTCTCAACCACTTGGGGATTTGAACCATCCCCTTACCAACCAGTAATCCTTCACCTTGAGTTTTTCAATACTTCAAGAGGTATTTTAGTAGAATGGACTATTGATCGCCCTGTGCGAATAGAGATCGAGTGGGGTGTTGCTGGATATCAAGAATTGGTTTTACAAGATTTAGATTTCAAGGATTCTGGTCAGTATGAGTTTATTGGGCTAAGTAGGGAATTAGAATATTACTATCGCTTTTATTTTATAGATTCTTCTCTAAATGAAACCATTTTTCCAATTGAATTCATGAGACCTTATTATGTCTTATGGAAACCAATAATCATTACATCTTCTTCTATAGTTTCCATTCTAGTAAGCACGATGACCCAGCAAATGAATCCAACTACCACTCAAATCCAACAAACAGGTTTATTTTTAAATCACATATCCATTATTCTATTCATAGGAATACTTGTTATATTTTCCCGAAAAACAAAAAGATCTAACTAAGTTTTTTTACTTTTTTTGTCAAAATTAATCATTTTTTCTAATATTTAGCATATAAATTATTTGGTGATTTGCATTTTTTATTAAAATCAAAATATTATATAATAATCAGCTATTTTGACCATTTTGTGAGGATAGAACCTTTAAAACAGAGAAAGAATTGGGAATTTTCAAATTCCAAAAGAAAATCTATATCCAAATCATCTTAAAAAATCACATATGCATTACAGAGATTGAAAAAACGCCCTATCATGCAAGAATTATTGAAAAATTAAAATTCTACTAGTATAAAAAATATTAAAGGAAGGAGAACAAGAAGGAGGGGATTTGACATTTATTGGTGAACTGAAAAAGTAATTTTAGGAATAATGACGAATGTATGATTCTTTATGGACTAAGCTCTCAATAGGTTTTCGATTAGAACTAGGAGTTTCATTAGCATATCCAACAGCCACGAGTGCAAGTACTCTTAGATGCTCAGGGATATTTAATAAATCCTTAATTTTGTTTTCAAAGTTTGTTCCTATGACCCCTGCCCAACAAGTTCCCAAACCTAAGGAATGAGCTTCAATTATGAATTGTAAGGTAGCTAAGGCAGTATCAGATTGATGATATTTGGGATGAACCTTAGGATTGGTTAAAGGAATGAAAACTACTGGGCTTTCTGCTACAAATTTCCCATAAGGATGGAAAATAGCTAATTTTTTTCTCTTATCTTCATCCGTTACGATCAGAAATTCCCAAGGTTGTTTATTGCTGGCAGAGGGACTCCATTGAGCAGCCTCTAGACATTTCTCAATTTTTTCAGGCTCTACTGGGGTTGATTTATACTTTCGAATACTTCTACGACTTTTTAATAGTTCTAACGCATCCAATATTGCTTTTCTCCTATGAATTGTTCACAACCTTCCGTCAGGTTTAAGATTATAAATACTAGGAGTAAATTTTCAAAGCTCAAAGCACTCCCCACTCTCTTAGTTGTCTAAGGGAAACATTTGCACCGCACAAAATGATGCAAATTTTTTCTACATCTGATAATTCAAACTTATTTTGTAGTAAGGCAGCAACAGAACATGAAGTAGCGGGTTCTACAAGAATTTTTTCTTTTTCTAAAAGTAACTGTAAAGCATCTAAAGCTTCTTTGTCAGTAACAGTTTGCATATCATTTACAACGGCTTTAATTCTGCTTAGGGTTGCTTCTGTTGTTCTCTTTGCCCCTAATGTGTCTGCAATACTTGTAATAGCAGGTAAAGTGACAGGATGACCTAACCTGTAACTTTGTGTCACGGCATCACATCCAATTGTTTCAACTCCCCAAACTTTAATTTCTGGTTTCATTTGTCTTGAGACAACCCCAACTCCACTAATCAAACCTCCTCCTCCAACTGAAGCCACAATTGCATCGAGATAGGGATTTTGCTCTAGTATTTCGATTGCTATAGTTCCCTGACCTCTAACCACAGTTATATCATCAAACGGGTGAATATATGTTAAATCATTCTCTTGTGCGTATTGTTGTGCTTTAAGATTTGCCTCATCCCAAGCTTCACCAAATAAAATTGTCTTCCCTCTCCATTGCTGTATTGAAGTTACTTTCTCTTTAGCGGTATTTATTGGAAGAAAGACAATAACTGGAGTTTTGAGTTCTCTTCCGGCATAACATACTCCCAATCCATGATTTCCGCCAGATGCGGTAACTAATCCCTTTGATAGTTCTTTTTTCTCTAATGATAATGCCTTTGAGCAAGCTCCACGAACTTTAAATGATCGTGTTGGTTGTAAATACTCTAGTTTTAAGTATATCTCCTTTCCAATCTGTTTTTCTAAATAATAAGACCTAATTAATGGCGTATTAATCACATAAGGTCGTATCTGCCTGAGTGTTTCTTTCACATCTAAAATTGTCAAATCTTTGTAAACATTGGACAATAATATTCCTCTATTTAGAACTATACTAGATTTTTAGATGCTAACAAAGCAGCACCTAATGCTCCAATCATTTGGGGATGCACAGGAACCTCAATAGGTAAGTTGAAGTTTTTTTCAAGCATTTTTCTCACTCCTGGATTTAAAGCAACTCCACCTGTTAAGGCTATTAATGGTTTGATTCCTACTCGGGCTGCTAATGCAGTAATTTTATTGGCAATTGTTTTGTGAATTCCGGCAATAATATCAACTCTATTAGCTCCTTGATTCAGACGAGAAATTACTTCTGATTCTGCAAATACAGTGCATATACTTGATATAGAAGCTGGATTTGTAGAAATTAGGGCTTGATTACCAAATTCTGACAGTTCTACTTCTAAAGCATTAGCCATGACTTCCAAGAAGCGTCCTGTCCCTGCACTACATTTATCATTCATCTCGAAATCTTGAATTTGACCTTTTTCATTTATTTGAATTACTTTGGAATCTTGTCCTCCAATATCAATTATTGTTCGAATATCAGGATTGATAAAAAAGGCTCCTGTAGCATGACATGTAATCTCAGTTATTCTCTCGTCAGCATTCTCAACTAATTTTCTCCCATAACCAGTAGAGATCATATAGGAAAAATTTTCTACCCCTATAGACTTTTTTGCACTATTTATAAGATCAATGGCAATCCCCGCTGGATTATAACCTACGCGTTTAATAAAGGAATATTTCTGCTCGATTTCGTCCTTTGATCTGTTGGGAATCGCTAGAACAACAATTTTTGCTGTTAACGAACCTATATCGATTCCTACCACTAGTTTCATCCATTGTGTCCCCTATTCCAATTAGATATATCAACAATATTTACATTTATTAGTTGTTGCCATATGATTTGGACAATACCATCTGTTACAGGAGTTACATTGTGTGTAAAGCGAATAGAAGTCTTTCTTTACAGTACCTCGTTTAAATATACCCTTTCGGAGGGTGTTGATCGCATTGTCTCTTTGAGTATTTGTGATTAATAGCTCTTCCATGTTTTCTATAATAAGAAAATCTTCAGGTAGAAAGTCTATTCTCTCTTCTGCTTTTCTCAATAAAGTGGTAAGTTTGTTAAGACGATTTGCCAAATTTTTTCTTAATTTGGAGACACTAGGTGTAGTTTTTTTAGGAAAATCCTCCTGAATGCCAAGAACTCTTGCAAAAACGCGTAATTTAACCCATGTAGACGGATTATCTTGTATTCGGAAAGTTTCATCGCAAGTATTCGCCTCGCATTTGAAAATAATGATAGCTTTTTTCCTACTCTTAGATCTTCTAAATGTAGCTGGTAGGGGAAGTAATCGAAAAAGTAAGCGATAAGAGTTTAGAAGATCTCCATAAAACCGGGTAATTTTCCCAATGGCTGTTAATTTTTGTTCATGAATTCTCTCAGTTAAATTATTGTGTCGACGTTCTAACTCATTTCGAAGAACATCCTCTTGATCTGTTTCTGACAGCTGGTTTTTCACTAGTTTCAATGTTTTCACAGAACTTTCTAGGTGTGTCCCTACAATTCGTAAATCATTAGCCAATAAGTATAGAGGGTCAGTATCAGATAGAGTAATCATTATCTGAAATTCCCCTAAAGCTTCGGTTATACCTTCCTGAACAGCTTTTTTTACTGGTTGAATCTCAGGCAATTGTATAAGAAAGGGTTTAATTGGTGAAAAAAGATCATCAATTTGAGTTTTAATAATTTTTAATTTTTCTTCATCTTCCTTACTAATATCAACTCTTGAATCTAAGACTAATATTTCATGTCCTGATACACGATCCTTTCCAACCTTTCCACTGATCGCTCCTTCTTCAATGAGATATTCTAAAGCCATAGAGAGGACTTCGGAAGGTAACCTCATTCTTTTACGAAGATATCCTATAGATATTTCATTTGCTCCATATTTTTTAGCAACTGTCTTAATTTCATTTTCAAGAGATTGGAGCATTTCGGTGTTGAATGCACTTAGAGTTTCAATCTCTTCATCTGTTGTCTCACCCTCAAAAGCTTGACGAATTTCTTCTAGCATCCGTTCTCGATCTTCATCAATAATCTCAGGTACGAATGCGCTATAGATTAGAGGATCTACAATTTTTTGATAAAATGAACTCAATTCTGGATCAAGAGCTACTTCATCTAAGTTTGTGCCTTGTTGTGTCACCGCGAGAGCTAAATCTTGTGAAGGATTAAAAGCAACATTTAATAGTAAATTTTCAGTTCCTTGGAGGATACAAGCGCCTATTCCACCAGCAGAAACCTCATAATCTATACGTTCTACTAGAGAAAGAAGCGAAGTAATTGAAATCGCAAAGAGAAAATCATCCATTTCTTCTATAGAAGTAAGCCAAACTGGAAAGCCTTCTGAGGATACTAGTCCTACTGTTTCATATTTTTTCTGATAACCAATTTTGAAAATGAATTTTAGAATTACCTTTAGGACATCTAAAGAGTCTATAGCAGCTTCCGATATAAGTATAAGATTTACATCGAAACCAATAGAGTACATTGTAAATACCTTATTGTGACTCTTTATAGTAAGAGAATTCCAGGTCCCCAATTGAAGTTCATTAGTTAAAGTACCAATAATGCTATTCCATGCTTGTCCAACTAAAGTAGTGTTTTTCACATCTTCTTGGTTCTTAGAAGTAGAAAAAGTTTGAATTTCCGCAGCTGGCTGAATTAAGAGCATTAATTCAAATTGAGAGTTATCCACTTCAGATTCAACTAAACTTAGAGCTTCTTTCATTAAATCGAACCATTGATGAGGATCCATAAAGAATTCAACTCTTAATTATAATTTTGCTTTTAATTCAGAATTTAATTTTTCCGCAAGAATGTTTGGACTTCCAGAGGGGACAGTTACAACCAAAGAGATTAGATGCGGAGAAACAGCTATAGCTATATCTTTAGTTTTTCCTTGAACATGAATTAGACGAACTTTTTCTTCAGAAAGAGTTGAAAGTGTGCGGTCTCCTAAAGATGTACTCGCTCCTGCAAGAGCTGCATATCTATTCAGGATCCCTGAATCTGTAATTTCGGAGGGCCCACTTTCGGAATCACGGTTATATGTTAAGATGGGAAGACCTTCAGGAGTTATTAAGGAGATCATTTGTACCTGTGAATTCTTTTGGAAGACATCTTCTAAAATAGTACGCAGCTCATTCTTTATTTGTTCGTCCAATCTTGACGGCTCCTTGTGTACAAAGTAAGAGATGAAAAGACTACACTTCAAGTTACAAAAAATGTCTTCATATTTATATTACTAGGATATATAGATAATAGAAATTTATTATCCTAGATTTTACTTTAATGCTCTCTCTTAAATTCTATTCTTTGGGGATTAGAGTCACTTTACCAAAGAACACTAGGTTTTTCTATACTATAAATTGAGTTTACTAATTCATTAGGGTATATTGATATTCTTCTTTAATATCTATAAATTTTGACCCATAAATGCCTTGATAGAAGGAAAATAAGAACAAGAATACTTGTAAGATAGCTAGTGTTTTTCGATCTAAACAGAATTAAAAGAATCCCCAAAGAGTGTAACGAGTACCTGAACTTGAATGAACAGCAAACTCTTTTGTTATCTTCCCTTGATCTGCTAAGGATTCGAGTGACTGGAGTAAATCCTCCCTATCTATTTCAATTCCTTTTCTTGAGAGTCCAGAAATTATTTTTGTTTTTGACAATTTCTGATTGCTAAACTCATCTAGGAGTAAAGATTCCAAAGTCATACCAGAATATTCGTTACTACGTTTAGATTCCCCTGTTTTTGGTATAGATATGGAAATTTCCTCTTGATGCGCCTTAAACTCATCATTCAGTCGTCTTCCGTCAATTATATAGTTAGTTATAAGATCTGCGATAAGAGCTGAACTTCCATCACAGGGAAGACGGATCGGGGTGCCATAAGAAATCTTTTTATCTTCAGATAACTTAGCTTCCTGCAATTCGATTATAGAACGATGAATTCCCCATTTAGAATGATATGAGGGTTCCAGAGCTTAATATAAATGAATCTCTTAGGTGTGATCCTAATTTTTTCAATTTTTAGTGGATTGTTAGAATTGGTCATCATCAATTCATCTCTTTGATCATAAAAACATGAATAGTAATAAATAAGCATTATTCTGTGTGATGTCAAAGTATTAATTTTCTGAATTGACAATAATTGAATATTCAATCCTCATTTAGAAGTAAGAGCGCTTTTATCAACCTGTGATAATGAAAAATAATATTAGACAATGGTAGTAACGAATCTTTTATAATTTTACTACATTATTGAACCAATAAGAGTAGTTATTCTTCTAATTGCATAATAAACTTCAGAATAATGCATTCTATGATAATCTAGAGAACAGTAATTTCTTTAATTATTTGTGATATTGACCTTTAGAACGAAAATGACATCAAAGAGTTCCTTACTAAATCCAATTAAACCCGCTATCGTTGTCCATGGAGGTGCTTGGAGTATTCCAGATGAATTAAAATCCAGCCATCTAGCTGGGGTTACTAATGCTGTCAAAAAGGGGTATGAAATTCTTTCACAGCAGGGGAGTGCTCTCGATGCTGTGGAAAAAGCAGTTGTTCTCATGGAAGACAATCCAATATTCGATGCTGGAATAGGATCTTTCTTAAATAAAGAAGGGTATGTTGAACTCGACGCATTAATTATGGATGGACGGACATTGGATGCTGGGGCGATAGGTGCCGTTCGTACATGCCGAAATCCCATATCTTTAGCAAGAAAATTATTAGAGAAACCTCAATCTCCCATAATGTTAGTTGGGAGAGGAGCTGATCTCTTTTCACAAGAAATGTTAATAAGCTGTGATCCCAAAGAATTAATTATACCACGAGAACGAGAACGATGGGAAAAAGGACTGGAAGGATTAGATATTTTCACTCCAAGTTCACAAGGTACTGTTGGAGCTGTTGCTGTTGACATGAAGGGTAACTTAGCTTCTGCAACCTCTACAGGTGGATCCCCATTCAAAATGGTGGGAAGGTTGGGAGATAGCTCCATTATAGGAAGTGGGGGTTATGCTAATCAGGTAGCTGCAGCCTCTTCTACAGGCCATGGTGAATCATTCATGAAATTAAATGCAGCTAAATTAGCCATTGATCTTGTACAACAGGGACATACCCCCCAAGTAGCTGCTAAAATTGTTATTGATAGAATTGCGGATATCAACGGTTATGGAGGGATTATTATTATTAATAATCAAGGCGAAATTGGATATTATTTCAATACGAACCGAATGGCTTATGGTTTAGTATCTAGGGAAGGAATTCTTGATTCTGGAATTGATCCAAAAGGATTTTAGACTTTCACTTTTAAGATTTCAATCTGAAGCAAATACTATGTTTTGATGTTTTAGACTCTTGAATTCCTTAATATATCCAATTTCCTCAAGAATTTCTTTTGTATGTTGTCCCAATAATGGTGGGGGGCATATTACAACACCATGATCATAATCAAGAAATGGGGAAGAAAATGTGGGGATTTTTCCTGCTATTGGATGAACTATGTTTTTAATGCGTGTTTTGACGCTTAAGGCTTCACCAACTGTTAAGATAGGAGCTCCTGGAACATCATTTTTGGGGAACCAGTCAGTCCATTCCGATAAAGTCTTTTGGACAAAAATTTTTGGAAGTTCAGTTTTACAAATATCAAAATCAAATTGCTTACTGATAAGATCCTCTCTGTCAATTGCATTACAGAAATTGTGCCAAAATTTTGCTTCCAATGGTGCAAATGATATGTAACGATTATCTTTAGTACGATAAAGGCGATAGAAAGGATTATAACCCGATAATATGTGCTCTTCCCGTTGTGGTTCACCTATTTCCGCTAGATAGTTGGCTGCAGCAACACTCAACCAAGGTATTAATTGCTCAGTCATTTTCACCTGGACATATTGGGATTTCCTTTTTCGGTTAAGTAACGCAGCTAGGATAGAGATGACTGTTGGTAAACTACCACCACCAATATCTGCAATAGGAACCCCTATTGGGGTAGGCGTTTCTTTTTGTCCTGTAATATGAAGAATTCCTGTTTCCCCCACATAATTCAGGTCATGCCCAGACCTTGTGTCATGTGTATCATATCCAATCAACGAACAGTAAATAATGTCCTGTTTTATATTTTTAAGCGTGTGATAGTCGATCTTCATTCGTTTAGCAGTTCCAGGGCGAAATCCTTCTACCACTATATCGCATGTTTTGACTAATTCATAAAAAAGAGTTATTCCTTCTTTGGTTTTAAGATCAACTGCGAAAGATCGTTTATTACGATTAAGTAATAGAAAAATAAGAGATTCTGAAGCTATGAAAGGTGGATAGTTTCTTACAATATCTCCACGAGGTGATTCAATCTTTATTACATCGGCACCAAAATCACCTAGTATTTGAGTCGCTAAGGGTCCAGGAAGATTACTAGTTAAATCCAAAATGCGAATTCCCTTAAGGGATTGACGAAGAGGCATTCTAAATCGGGATAATTTTTTAAAATGTTTGAATTTAAATGATTTTTTCACAAGGAATATCAAACTGAGGTGTTTAAAAGATAAAATGAAAAGGGAAGAAATAGTGAGTTGAGATAGGATGGATCGTTTTCCTTACCTTTAGAACAATTAAAACGGATTTCTATTTTTGTTTCTATCTAGATAACTTCTCTACTCATTTAAAATTTGTATTAAAAGGCTACTTTTTTGTAAAGACAGTATTCTGCCACAGAAAACCAATGATAACTTCTCAGGTCGGTGATCATGTCTAAGTATAATGAAGAAGTTCTAGAAACTTTCAATATCGATAAAATAGACAATTTTTCTGAATGGTTTACCGAGATTGTAAAGCGAGCAGAGCTCGCTGACATGCGGTATAATGTCAAAGGGTTTATTGTATGTATGCCATTTGCTACAATAGCAATGAAAAAAATGTTCGATTTTTATGAAGAGGAATTGAACAGATTCGGTCATGAACCAGTTATATTTCCAATGGTGATTCCTGAGTCAAATTTTCAAGTTGAAAAGGATCATGTTGAAGGATTCAATCCTGAAGTCTTCTGGATAGAAAGAGCTGGAAATGATATTTTGGAAGAAAGATTAGTACTCAGGCCAACCTCCGAAACTGCAATGTATCCATTATACTCCTTGTGGATTAGAAGTTGGAGAGATCTCCCCTTAAAGATTTATCAAAGTGGTAGTGTTTTTAGATACGAAGGTAAATCTACTCGTCCTTTCCTAAGATCTCGAGAATTTTGGTGGATAGAGTCTCATAACGTTTTTAAGACGATGGAAGAAGCTATTGCGCAAACTAGAGAGGATATGCAAATTGCCTATAATGTTCTGAAAGATATTTTTGGAATCCCAATAATCTATTTCCAGCGACCTGAATGGGATAAGTTTGCTGGTGCTGTTCATACTTATGCTGCAGATACATTGATGCCTGATGGGAAGTTTCTGCAATTACCATCTACTCATCTTCTAGGATCGAATTTTGCTAAAGCATTCAATATTACCTATACAGATCAAGATGGGGAAGAAAAGATCGCCTATCAAACTTGTTATGGCCCGGCTATATCGCGAATATTTGGAGGAATGATTGCAGTTCATGGTGATAACAATGGTCTAATCTTCCCATTTGATGTTGCTCCAAAACAGGTTGTTATTATACCAATCCCAAAGAAAAAAGACATTAAGTATATTGAAAAATATTGTGTCCAAATCGAAGATATTTTGAGAAAAAAAGGTTATCGGGTCAAGATTGATCTTAGTGATAACAGGCCTGGAGATAAATACTATTTTTGGGAAATGAAAGGCGTTCCATTACGGTTTGAAATTGGAAATAAGGAAGTTAAAGAAAAGACAATAACAATCTTCAGACGTGACACCAGAGAAAGGACAACAATTGTTTTTGATGATTTGGTAAGAACAGTGAAGGAGTTTGGTGCTTCTCTTACAGAAAATATAAGCAAGATAGCCCAAAAGAAATTCGATGAAAGTATTTCAGATGTTAAAACAATAGATGAGCTTGAAGAAAGGATCAATGAGAAGAAGATCTTTAAGATTCCATGGTGCTCAATCGATCTTGATGGTGAAGATTGTGCTATGGAAATCAAAGACCAGCTAGCTGCTACAGTTAGAGGAAGAGATATGCGGGAGATTGATGACAATATCATTCCCCAAAAGGATGAAAAATGCTTCATATGTGGAAAACCAGCCACTTGTTATGTCTATGTAGGAAAAGAATATTAAAATATGCTGATTTCTTTTTTTATAATCCATATGGTTTTAATATAAGGACATCGAATTCAGGGAATAATCATGCCGAAAGAAACAAAATTAAGAACAATTGCAACAATTTCAGCACGATCTTTTTCTGTTAATCTTGATGAGGTACAACTCCCCTCGGAAAGAGTGACAGAGCGAATTCGGGTGGAACATCCCGATGCAGCTGCATTAGTACCCATCTTGGAGGATGGACGGATAGTATTCGTGAAGCAATATCGCTATTCGATTCAAGAAGAGACTTTAGAAATCCCTGCTGGAAAAATTGATTCTGAAGAAGATCCTGAAGCCTGCATTAGGCGAGAATTTAAAGAGGAGACGGGATATAGTGTAAAAAATCTCGAACTACTCATAAAATATGTTCCTGCCATTGGTTATTCTTCTGAAGTATTATATATCTATAAAGGGACGGGTATCTCTCATAAAGGAGTACTCTTCTCCTCAGATGAGATCTCACAAATAAAAATCCTTTCATTCAATGAAATTCGTTCCTATATTGATCAAGGAATAATAAAAGATGGAAAAACATTAATTGGATTGTATTCATTATATTGTGACTGTTTTAAGGATGGTTGAGAACTATATCATTTCGATTGACAGATATCCGTGAAAAAAAGGTTATTGTAGAATTATCAAAAGAATCTTTAAATTTTATAAGAATAATTATATTTGGAGGGGTATTCATTCTTTTTATTCTCCCCAGTTATAGATTATAGTGGAATTGTACCAAAAGAAGACTTGAAACTGCTTATTGTGAAAGATTCTAAAACCTCCCGATTTCAAATCTATCTGGAAGGACGAAAATTATTACAATTGGGATTCTATAAGACTTTGAAAGAGGCTGAGCTTCAAAGGCTTCAGTTAAAGGAATTATTTAACAACTTTTATCCTCAAATCTATATTTCATCGCCCTTGTATCATGAGATTTAGCATCTTAAGTATAAATGAGGTGATTAGCATAAAAGTTTTTAGAACGACTCATTTTTCTTATATTTAATTAATAAAAGATATTTAAATAAGCTTAAGAATTCACCCAAGAGTCTGAAGAGATTAATTACCTTTACAACAGAATCTACTCTGATCCTGTGACTTTAATATGCCTACAAAATATACTACCAGAAGAAGCTTACAAGACAGGGCTTCCGCTTTTAATAATTTTATTCCATCTGAGCTTCGATCAATCATGAAGATCTTTTGGGAAAATGGGAAAAACGTCTATATTGTTGGAGGCGCGGTACGTGATTTTCTATTGGGATTTCCAGTAAAAGATTTTGATATTGCAACCAATGCTCATCCCAAGGAAATGGAGAAGTTTCTTAATGAAAAAGGTGTAAAAACTAAACCAATTGGAAGCAAATACGGCACAATATTAGCAATTATCGGAAAGAATGCTGTTTTTGATATATGCACATTTCGCCAAGAGATTCATACTGAACTTGGTCCTCCAGAAGTCATTTTTGTAAATTCTTTAGAAGAGGATTTACCTCGTAGGGACTTTCGATTTAATGCAATTGCTTTTGATCCGAAAAATCATCAATTTATTGATATATTTAATGGATATGCTGATATCCAGAAATGTACCGTACAGATGATAGGAAATGCTTTCACTAGATTATCAGAAGATGGAACACGTATTATTAGACTCGCCCGCTTTATTTCCCAATTTCCAAAGTTGCGAATCCATCCCGATTTATTAGCTGCCACTAATGTAATTGGGAAAACTGCCAAGTTCCACAACTATACTACTCTGAAGAAAGAATTTTTCAAATTATTGATGCTTTCTGATCCAAGAAAGGGGCTTTGCTTATTATGGGAAACACAAACATTAGACGCATTATTTCCCCACTTTCCTTTATTGAGCTTTGATTGTGACAAGTCAGAAATCATATTCACAAAATTTAAAGAAATCCTCTCTCACGACAAATGGATCAGATTTTTTGGACTATTATTGTTATTATCTAAAGAACCAATCCAAACAAAAAGGTTATTAATACAATTAGGACAGGATTGGAAAATAACTACTAAAGAACAGAATAGACTCGATCATTTACTTCATTCATTGATATCTTTTCCCCAAACTGCCGAGACAAAAAAAATAAAGCGATGGATTCGATCTACAGGAATTAATACTAGTGAGGATCTTCTACAATTGTTATTTTTATATCCAGAACTACTAGGAGACTCCAATCTCCTTTTGAATAAAAGGTCCTATTTTAAAAAAGCCCAGACTATTTTAGAGTCTTTTAGGCAGACCTCGAAAAAAAATTTGAAATAATATTGAATCATATGGAAAGAAGAACTATATAAATAGGCATTGCATAATACCGAGAATTTATAAAGGATTTGCATATAATAATTCAAGTGATAATTTTATAGGAAAAGACTTTAAAAATGTCACATATCGTCGCCAGTGACAGCGCAGTTCTAAAGAGGAAAATTAAGATTTCCCCGAGCGCAAAGGCGATTTTTCAATTACTTGAGGATAGGAAAACACCCCTTTCAGTCAAAGATATTGTCAAAGAGTTACCTTATTCCGAACGTACAATCCAATATGGTTTGAGACAGCTCCGTAAATATGAATTGGTTCAAAAGAAACCAAATTTGCAAGATCTAAGAGAAAGTCTTTACCTTTTGGCATCACACTCCATTTTCATGAGATTTGTGAAATTATAACAATCCCTCCTCCTTTTTCATCTTGAATCTAGTTTTTTGTCGGATTTTGAAGTAGTTTCTATTTCTTCTCTGAAATCATTGTTTTGAGATCTATCTCTCTTATAATATGAAAAGCTAATCTTAAAACAAACCATTAAAAGATAATTCCTCTGATATCTAAAGTTCTAATTCAAATAAGATAAGCTATAGTCTTCGGTGTTCGTATTGGGGATTAGATACCAGACTGTAAAGAGTCACTCTAAAGTATTAAATCTCTATCCTGCTCCAGACTCATGGTTTTGGGTTGCAGGGAGTATTAATCCTTTCCGCGGCTGTGAGCATAACTGTATATATTGCGATGGTAAAGCTGAGTGGTATCGAATTCACAATTTTGGTACTCATATTAGAGTAAAGGTGGATGCTGCTAAAAAGTATGAAAAAGAGCTTCTTAAACTTGGATATCGTCCAGATTTTAGACCCAAGAGAGATACTTTGGAATCATTCATATCTATCTCTGCAAAAACTCAACCAACACATAAGAACTCACAATGTTCTCCTATCGCGGTTGGTGGAGGAGTTTGTGACTTGTATCAACCTGCTGAAAAAAAGTTCAAGGTAGCCCGACAAATTCTTACTATAAGTCGTGATTTTGGGATACCTGTTAGTATTCTAACAAAAAGTACGTTAGTTTTACGTGATCTTGACATAATCTCCGAAATTAATAATTTGAACTATGCTAATGTGTCTTTTTCTATAACATTATTTGAAGAAAACGTAAGAAAGATTTTTGAACCTAATTCTCCTTCTACATCAAAAAGATTCCAAGCTTTAGAAATTGTAAGGCATAATAAGTTACATGGGGGAATAATACTGATGCCAATTTTACCTGGAATTGGTGATAGAGAGGAGAATCTCAAATCAATAATTCAAAAAGCTCGAGATGTGAATGCAGAATTCATCTTACCAGGTGGATTAACCCTCAAACCAGGAAGAAACAAGAGAGAGTATTTAAAAACTATAAAACAGCATTTTCCAAGCTTAATATCACTATATCAGGATCTTTATAGCAATAACAATCAATATGGAGCCCCTATCCCTCATAGTAAAATGAATTTAAATGCCTCTAAAATTGTTCACGAATATTGCAGAAAATTTGGTATCTCAGATAGGATCCCACGTTATATTCCTCCTGGAGTGTACCAAAAGAATTATCTATTGAGTACGATTCTCCATAACTTAGCTTATTATTATCAAAACATAAAAGAGAAACCTTGGAGAGTTGTTTCTCCTTATACCAAAGGTGCTAAAGCAATTGAGATATCTCCAATAGATATCTCTCATATGAGCATAAAAAACTTGAGAACTCGTTTTAAATTACCACTAAAAATATGTGAAGTAGTTTCCGAAGTCTTAGAAACTGGAAAATCCACTGACCTCTGTGAATTTCAAGAACCTAACACAATCTTAGCAAACTAATTATAATTAGTTCAGAGAAGGAAAACATTAACATCTTGAACACAAAATAAGTTATTATCAAAAGAGGGATAATTATAGGGCTTTTGTTTTATAATTCATCTTTGATTCTTATATTAAATGATAAAAACAATCCTGTTTTAAAAGCACATAAGTTTAAAAGTTTGGGTATAGACTAGCGCTAGTATCAAATATTAGAAATACATTTAACTTTTATTTTTGATAAACTCCAGCTAATGTTGAAAAGGTGTCGCAAATGGGTTTTTTCAAGAAAAGATTGAGTAAAGCTAAGGTAAAGCAAGTACGTGCGGAATCTAAACTTTCGTTTCAAAAAGGATTGGATGCACGAGAAGATGTTTCTGTTCCTGAACGACCCGTTGTGAAAGGGCGTAAAACTATTAGTGTAAAGGGTCGAGTGAAATTATTAGAAGAAAAATTAAATACTCCCGAAACTAGGAGTACACCCCCAAAACATATTGAAGTAATTCGAAAACTGGCTGGTAATTACTTAGAGTTAGGAGAGGAAGATTTTCAATATTATCTAAAAGCAGAGAATCTTTACAAACAGTTCAATGTATTATATCCTTTGCACATGGAAAAAATTGATTGGTTAGTATGGATTGAGGCTAGTGCGAAAGCAAAGTTAATCAGAGAGGCTAGGCGATTGCTTGAGGAAGCACGGATGCTTTTCCCAGGAGATAAACAACTCGATCAAATTGAAACTGAAGTACTGCATATTACTAGATAATCCTGATTTCTGACAGGTTTCATTGAAAATAAGGGAGTTGGGATTCTAAAAAAATTTCCATAGGAGCTTTCTTCTTTTTATTTGTATTCTAGCACCTCTACAATAACTTGAATGTTGACGAAATCTATCTAAGCCAATAACCATTCATCTAATCCGGAGTATGTTAAATGTCAATTAGTATTGAAGAAATACTTTATGCACTCTATCACTTCCCCTTGGCTTTAACATCGCCATTTATCAGTTGGTATTTTTTCTTCGGTCTCTCTGAAAGAGATTTTATCGGTAGTGGACTAATTATAGCGATTCCATATTTCTTCTTAATCTTCTCTACAAGATTCTTTGGACGTTTGAGTGATAAAATTGGGTCTAAAAATCTTGTACTAATCTCTCTTGGAACAACTTCAGTCTCATTCATGTTTTATTTCATTATTGAAGATAAATTTTTGTTCTTTCTTCTTTATATATGTTTCAATATTGTTATATCTGCGTTTAATCCAGCTCTTAATCGACTTATGTCATTTTACAAAGAGGAAAGAGCAGAAAAATTTGGTAGATTTGGAATGATGGCAAGTATTGGCTTCCTTTGGGGGAGTATTTTTGCGGCTATAGCTTTTACATATTCTTCGAATACAGTGGATACCTTCCGTTTAATGTTCCTAATTGCAATGATAATTTCCATTATACCTGTTCTTTTCGCTTTCAGATTGAAAGAAACACCTTTAGGAATTCTCAATATTCATGCTAGTATTTGTCAGTCTAATCAAACAACGATCGTTACTCAAGAAATTAACCAACCTATGAGAACAGTTATTGTACTCTTTGTCATCATTACTCTAATCAACATTTCTTCTTCCTTTTACGTAAACTTTTTCACAATATTCGTCCAAGACGAATTAAATCATAATGTCAGTTTTATAGCAAGTGCGAACAGCATAGCTACCCTACTTGGTGTTTTTGTTACCTATTTTATAGGCAAAATTGCTGATAATTTTCAGAAAAAGAAACCATTCATATTGTTTGCCACAATCCTCTATACTCTCTTTCCTCTTTTTATATACATTCTACGAGATCCTATGATTATTTTCCTCTTATACTGCTTACCTTTTTATGCAATTTTATTTGTCATTGCTCCAATTTTTATTTCTGAAAACTCGCTTGAAACTAGAAGAGGCCAAGTAATGGGATACTACATTGGTTCACAGTATTTTGGACTTACACTTGGAACTATTGGCGGGGGAATACTCGCTTCGATTACTGGTCTGGTTAGTCCAAATTTCTTAGCTGGAGCATTCATAGGTCTTCTAGGTATTGTTATTTGTCTGTTCATGTTTAGAGAGTCATCTGAAGATGAAGGATGAATCAGAATCTTTCACAAGCGAGGGATGTGCTGAATAAATGAATTTCTTAGAATTATGATTGCCTGAAGTTTCAGGAGGTATACAAATCATAGTTACATTTTCCGATATACGAAGTCTTAATTAAACCTAAAAACAGACCCATCCTGAATTTAAAGGATTCATTCTAAAAGTGAATATAATGGTATATTGTGAAACTTGTGGTCAAGAAAACGGGGGAAAGGCGAAATTTTGCCGTTTCTGTGGCGCTTCACTTGGATCTACAATACAGGGATATGAAAATCAATTAGAACCTTCAAGAGGGTCAGATTCGATTGGATTTGGTAGTAGAAACACAGGTGAGCATCTAGTGATTCGTTGTAGTTTGTGTGGTGGTCAAGATTTTGCTAAAGATACAGGGCGGCTTGATAGTAAATGGGGTTTCACCTCCTTCAAAGTTGTTATGTGTACCTGTAGGAGATGTGGACATATCGAATTATTCAATAAAGGTCGAAGTATTTTCGACTTTGATTAAAAATTTGTTTTTTCTTATTTCCAAACCTTGAGAAATACTCGTTGAAAATTGCCCCCCATTACTTTAGAAATATCTTGTTTACTAAATCCTTCTTTCTCTAATAAATAAGGAATATCCTTTATTTTGCTAGCGTTCTCTAATCCTTTAGGTGTTGTCCCGATTCCATCAAAATCTGAGCCCAATCCCACATGTCGAATGCCAATTAAATCGGTTATATACTTAACATGCTCAATAACATTCAGGATGGTGACTTTTTTGGGATCTTCTTTAGATAGAAATCGGGGGTAAAAATTAATTCCTACAACTCCATCTGCGTCCGCAATTAGTCTTAATTGATCATCTGTTAAATTTCTGTCGACAGGGCAGATGTTGTAAGCATTTGAATGGGAGGCGATATATGGTTTATTCGTAATTTTAGCGACATCAGTCACTCCTTTCTTATTTAAATGTGAAATATCAACAACTATTCCGAGAGTCTCCATCTGTTCAAGTAGTTGTTTTCCATACATTGATAATCCCTCCATTTCATTTTCAGACTGACTAATCCCTGTACCCTCACAGAAAAGATTTTTTCGGCTCCAGCTTAATCCAATATTACGTATACCTAATTCATAAAAAATTGGGAGGAGTTGAAGATTCCTTTCTAATGCTACCGTGCCTTCTAAACTTAATATCATTCCAATCTCGTTTTCCCTCTTTTCGT
>JBHLKY010000011.1:164861-173508 GCA_048886185.1 Candidatus Hermodarchaeota archaeon | reverse complement strand
AGATATTTATGGGGAGCTTCATATGGTAGTTCGATCCTTGGGATGGTAAAGTCTATCTCTGGTTTCTTAAGACCATTGATCCATGGTAATCGTGGAATTCTTTCTATCTTTCCTTGTGTTCTTTCCTTATTTTCTCGATTATCTCTTTTGCTGAATTAAATGCACCTCAAAGGTACCTATGACTCGGTACCCATTGAGGGTTCCATACAGCCTCCTTTTAACCTTTCTGGTACAGTTTTTGAACTGAATATAGCCATTCAATCTTATTATATTGAATTACTGTATTTGTTGTCGTCGGATAATGATCACGAGAGTGACCACGAAAAGAAGGATACTGCTCAATCCAATCACTGGAATTAAGGGGAGGAGGTCAAAAGCGATCTCAGAGTGCGGTGAGGGGATTAAGGGGAATGTTGAAGAACTCCTAGAAGATTCTACATTATCAATTGAAAATGCACTATCAGAAGTGACTGCGTACCAGGAACCCTCACTACAGCTAGCGTTGATACGTATGAGATACTGGTTCCCGTCCGCTACCATGGTGCTATCCCAGACATATGAGGTAAATGAGAGGCCTGTTGCGAGCTCAACCCAAGAGCTACCACTATCAGCTGAATATGAGACCGTGTAAGTCACTACATGGTTGAAAACGTCTTTTCCTCCAGTCCAATAAATGAAGATCGGCCCAGTATAAACTTCTCCCCCATTTGGGGAATGTAGGGTGAACAGCTGTATGTGGTGGTGATTATCAATGGTAAAAATATTTACAGACCTAAAAACAGACCATGTTCCTTCTATGCAACTAGCATTTACTTGGATGAGATAGTTGGCCCCATCTGCTAAAGTAGTGGTATCCCAGTCATACAAGGTGACCGACAAACCAGTTGCTAATATATCCCAAGTGGTTCCACTGTTGGTCGAATACGAGACAGTATAGGTAATTGGATGGCCCGATGAATCCAATACTTTTGCCCACTGGATCTGAATTGTCCCACTGAGTGTTTCACCTCCATTAGGAAAGTTTCCATATCCAATTGGGATGGTGACGAAATGATTCATGAAATTATAAGGGGTAATAATTGGGTAGGGATCCTCATTGCTTTCGAGACCAGGTATATTATATGGAACGTCCACGACTCCATCTCCATCATTATCAGGGCTTGTCCAGTCATTAAAATAGTTGTTTCTAAAGCTATTTCTGCCATAAGATGACCAATCAAAAGCTTGAGAGTCTCTTTCAGGACTATTTCCAAAAAAATTATTCGTGGTTATGATGTTATTCTCAGATGAACCTCCCAAGCTTATTCCGCTGTCTATGTTGTTTCTAAGTGAATTATTAGTAATAGTGTTATTATTTGCAAAACCCAAGTATATTCCATGCAGGTTATTGTTAAGGGAATTATTGATAAGAGTGTTAGAATTTGAATGTGATAAGGCTATTCCAGGACGATGGTTATTAATGAGAGTGTTGTTGTAAAAGGTTAAGAAATGACTAAATTCTGTTAATATACCATGTGAAGTATTAGATATCTGTTGGCCGTGGACAATACTCGCACTCACATTAACCAGCACCACCTGTCCTGCTCCCATAGGAATAATTTCTTCGAAGACACTTTGTCGAAAAATGAGGGGTCGGCTATTAACGGTGTTGTCAGCAATTGGTCCTTGGAGACATTCTTCAACTGTATAACCATAAATGCAAAGGCCATCAGCCACAAAAGTATTATTAGTTAGTGTATTATTGGGAGAGAAATTCAGGTGTATTCCGTAAAAGGTATTACTGTTTAATGTATTATTCCTCAGAGTGTTATTGAAGGAATCCTCTAAGTATATTCCGTCCCACTCGTTATTGTAAAGGGTATTGTTCACCAGAGTATTATTATAGGAATCCTCTAGGAAAATCCCGTTGTGATGATTATGATGAATGGTATTATTTTCTATTCGCCCATGAGAGACATTATTAAAATGAATCCCACTCTGAAAGCTGTTCAATAACATACAATCAGCAATGATAAAGTATAGATCCACATTCTGAATAGCAATTAGATAGAAATAATCGAAATAATCCCCATTGATCATTAAATTTCTTATAATATATGGGTTTGTGCTAGTTCCTGCTCCTGTCCACCCTTTTGCTCCAGCTTGACTCTCAAAATGGTCGTTTCCATCGATGGATATGGGAATATAATTTATATATTGAGTCATAAATAATCTCTGATAGAGCTTCTTTCTTGGGTGATCTACTAGTTCAATGTTTTCACAAGGATTTTCGGGAAGTGATAGGATTATTAGCTTCCCAAAAAGAATCAAACAGACAAGTAGAATGTTAATTTCTCTCGAGGAAAACCTTTCCAATTCCTATCCCTCAAGTATCTTTGAACTCATTGGTTTTATTTCTTTAAAAGGTTATTTTATCTGTATATTGATGAACTCACGAATACTCTTGCGTTGCGTTCTATCGGATGAATAAAGGAAAACAATCCGCCTAGAATGAGATTGTAGGATATGTTCTCATCCAAAATGGATGTTGGAGTTCTAACAGCTGAATCCGAATTTCAACAAGAGTTCAAAGAATTTATCTTCGCCTTAGTGATTATTGCTTCTTTCGAAAATTTTTTATTTCCTCGTTTGAATATATTATCAACATTTATCGCAAAACAATGCTTGTTGAATATGAAAAGTATAACAGTTGATTCTCCTCTCGAAATACGAAAAATGGGGTGGCGAATCTGGTACTTCCAGAATCTCCTGCTTCTCATTCCCCTCCTCCCGCTTATCGTGAATTTTCAAGGAATAAACAATTATAGTCTCGGCCTATATTCTGGTATTTGGGACATTGGAACATTCATCAATGTGATTTTTTATTCAGCATTCTTTCTTGATCTTTTCGCTGTATTGCTGATCTGCATTGGTATTGTGTTGGAGTTAATTTTCCGGTGGAAGGAAGAAAGATATTCTTTCTTGGTTTTTTTAGTCCCATTTTTAGGCATCCTGTGGATCTTCATCTCTTTACTGTGGCGATTTTCGTTCTATCTTCAGGGCCCATTTAATTTTGGTTTTGGAATTCGAAGATCTGTTTTTTCTTTAGAAGATTCTGTCTATGTAGAACTTCTTCAAAACTCCCCCACTACATTCTTATTAATAAGTAACAGTATTATTTTATTGTTGTTTTTACTATTTCATGACAATTTTCTGTTGTTTAAGAGACGAGAGCCTTTACTTAAACAAGGTGTAGCTGTCGACTTGGGAACTCTTTTTGGTCTAGCTAATTGTTTCTCAAACTTCCTGATTTTCATCATAGCTATTTCAGGCCTTAAAATAGATCAATTCCCCAATTTCCCTCTTGTACAATTTCTGCTATTGCTCACATGTTGGATATCACAACTACTTATTGTCCCTCTTTTGGGAATGCGAACAGCACGGAGATATACTGCATGTCTGGGGATGACGGTTTCTTATGATGGGTCCTCTGCCTCTGTATCCAATTATACGGCCAAATTCATACTTTGGCTCAAAAATAGGACAAGAATATGTCAATCTGTAAAAATGAGACCCTCTAGAAGTATAACTGGATTGATAGTTGTCTTGATTCTTTTACTTTTTTCTCAACCAATCTCTCCGTTTTTTCTTCCAAACGCCTTTCCATCACCATATATTGAAGGCCCCTACATCATTAGAGATGCTACTATCGCTAATATGGGAATCCTTCAATATGTGGAGAATTTACCACTAGTTGAGATAACTGGAATTTCCGATACTGGCGGGGGTCTTGACAAGCTTCATCTAATGACCAATTCTACCATGAATTCCTTCTTAAAACGAATTACGAAAAAACCATCCCTGCCGATTGGCCGATTTCGTGGTTCATCATATTATTATTATTTTAAATGGTCAGTTTCATTAATCGAAAGTCCCCGAAAGTCACCAGTATTTTCCTTATTTTGGAAGAAAGTCTCAACGTATGGTCCAGACATTTTGATTTGGTGGGATAATGGGACCCGGATTAGGATTAGTAATATCAGAGGGTTTGGTTATAATTATAATTCACCAATAAAATGGATTTTTCTAGGGAAATTTCATTACGAGCAGTTTTCAGGACCAATGAGTGGGCACATCATTAGAGCAAGTCAATTAATTTTCCTCAATGAAGCTCTTGAAGTAATTTGTTTTGCGTTTTCTCAGACTCACTACGTGGCCTGACTTCATTCCAATTCCTCCCACTACTCCATTTGTAAATTCGTTATTATCCATAAACTGAAGGATTAACCAACCTGTTGACACGTTAACCCGTGAAAGCGGTCACTGAAGATACTGTCAGAAATCACTACAAAGAACTTCTGGGGTAGCGATTGTCTTGAAAGAATTTCGTTAAAGAAGTCCAAAAGGGGATTAAAATGGCTATTCCTCCAACAACGAGCATTGTGTCACCATTAACCTGAGCCATGTCTTTTCCTCTTCTTGAAAGTGTCTCCTTTTAATGTTGTATAACTTGATCTCTTACTCTGTTTTTTTCTTGAATATTGCCTCATATTTCAATCTAGTTGTAGACTTCGCCTCTGTTGGTTCTTCTGTTAGTACTGTAGGTGGAGCTTCCTCATATCGTGTTGTTATTTTATCTAAGCTTCGAATCTGTTGTATAATAGTGTCTATCAAGCTTAATCCTGTTGATTTGGCGAAGTTTTTGACTGGTCTTCCCGTCAATCCAGTTACTTTTGATGATATTAATTCGCCAGTCCTCAGATTCAAATAGTAATTAATGAGATAGCTCCGATCTTTATGTTTAATTTTGTGAAAGTCTCCTAAAAGAGCCAATTCACTCTGTGATAGATCTCCATGAACTAGATAATAAAAGTGAAGACTGTAATTACTAGATCGGCCTTTCCATGCACTATCATCTTTATGTTGGCTATCAAAAACGGATTTAAGAGCATCGATGACCCTTTCTTTTGCTTGAGCGATCGAGGTTAAGTCTGTTGAGCTAGGATTGGCTGATAATAGCTTAACGAAAAACCATTGTGAGTGGACAAGTGTTATTTGACCCATCTTCAGTGTTTCCGCGTCTCGAGCAAAATATAAATCGAAAGGATCAAATGTAGAGTGATAATAATTGCTATTTTGTTCAGGAATAAAAAGAGGAGCCATATAGGTTTTTTTAGCTATTTCTAACAAATTTTCCTGATCAATCTGAATTTCCGGATCGATTATTCCCTGTTCCTGATATTGAGAAAGACTGGAGCCAGAGGTTTGAGGGGTACCCCACCCCCCTTGTTGTAAACCAGATTGCAAAAGCTTGAAACCAATACCTGCAGAAGGAATTCCAAGGATAAAAAGAAGTAGTGCATTAATCCATCCTAGCTCTGGCGATGTATCTGATTCTGATCCCCCTAAAATATCAATTCCTAGAAAGAGACCGATACCTACTATGATAAATACGATTCCAACTAGTAAAAAGAATGCTCCAAATCTTGATTTACTATATTTTGTCATCTGGCAACCCTCTTCTCAATATAACCACTACAAATATCCGTATTAATAGTATTATACCTTAAAAGGGTTTCTAGATTTATATGACTTTTTTAAAAAAATACTCTAGAATGAATAAAATAATGTTTTATAGAATCGGGGAATGTAGATTCATTTTCCTTTTTTAAGACTCCCTCTGTTCCAAATGAATTAGTTGGCTTTATTACTGCTTCTGTGGATATTACTACTAATGTAGGTCATGATTGAGCCAACCGTTTAGGTATGCGTTTTTTTGAGACCGAGTCAAACCGATGTTGAAAAAATTATTGATATTTATGAGTCCCAAATAAGGCATGTTCTTACGATATAAAACAAAAATCTGTCAGAGAAGACAAGAGAAAGAATTTTTGGGTTTTTTTCATCTTTACTTGTCATCCTAATTGTCGTCTTCTGATAATGATGACGACTGTGATCGCGAAGAACAATATAGTGCTTATTCCCAAAATCTGGATGTAAGGGAGTAGGGAGAGGGGAGTGTCACGTGGAATGGAATGTGTTGAAAGCGTCATATGAGATAGAGAACTTATGCAAAATTGATAACTATTTCTTGTTTGATGCCCAATTACATCTTTGGCGTACAGATTTAACCAATGATATCCTTCAGAAAAAGGGGGACATACAATAGTCCAAGGTTCAGTCAATGAGAGATTAAATCCATTATCCCAATTGAACCAGCTCTGGATAAGCGTAAAGTCACTAATTGAACATTCAATGATTGTACCCTTAGAAATAATGGAGTTATTTAGAACATTAATGAGAGTAATGTACGGAGAATCCTCGTCAAGATAAACATCAAACTCTATTTTAATGGAATCGATTTGTGGAGATAAACCACTGATATTTTCAGTTTCCAATATTACTCGCCAATACAGACTATGATAAGGATTTGTGACAAAAGAGTGAGTTTCATTAAGGATTAAAGGGATCCAAGTATAACCATCACTTGAGATTTGATATTTTATGCTGGTGTTCACATAAACAGTTTGGTTTGCATTGAGTGTAACATTTTGAACAAAGCCTTCCCCCATGTAACAAGAATTTGATTGAGCTACTGAAAGTGAGGCTTGACAAACAGCCTCAACAATCATAAAACCAAAAAGACGATGGGTTACATAAACATAATCTCTACTAACAAATACATCAGAGCACTCGTTGAATATGAACTTGTATATAGGGTTTCCTGGGTTACCTGGATCGCTTATATTGATAGCTACTAAGCTCCCAATATTAGAGGCAGCTAAATACGCAAAATCACCCGCAACAAAGACATCAAGGGGATACGAATATTCTTGGATGTCTTTATAAATAGGTGACCCAGGGTTAAATGGATTGCTGATATCAAAAATTGCTAATCCGTTTTCAAAAACAGCAACATAGGCGTAATTGTCTCGGACAAATACACTCCAAACTTCCCCATGTACGCCATAGTAGCCAGGATAACCTGGATTAGTAGGATCACTAATGCTGATGATAGCTACCCCATTCCAATGATCAGCGACATAGATAAAATTATTGTGGACATGAATGTCACAGGCATATCCAGTCGTGTCTCTATAAGTTGGTGGACCTGGGTTAGTAGGATCAGTGGTATTAATAATAGCTACTCCTTCATTCCAAAGTGCTAGATAGGTATAATTCCCACAAACATACACTGCTTGCGCATCACCAATTGTGTCTCTGTAGACGGGTATTCCTGGGTTAAATGGATCACTTATGTTAATGATTGCCAAACCAGTATCTCCAGTAGCTAGATATGCAAAATCGTCTTGAATATAAATTCCTTGAGCACTCCCAGTAGTCCTTCGATAAATTACTTTACTCAGATTAGTTGGGTCACTGATATCGATGATTCCCAACCCTTTTCCCCAAGCTGCGACAAAAGCATAGTTCCCACAGACGTGAATATCATAAGCACGACCTGTATCCTTCATATTTACTGATTTAAGACCTCCAATACCAAGGTGGATGCTGCCATCTCCCCATCCACTTGTATTTGTTGCTGTTTCATTCAGATAATTAGTACTATCAAAGTCTTCAATAAAAAGAGCTTTTGACTGGAAAATTGAATTCTTAAATGCTGGAGGGTTTTTTTCTCCACCAGTTTTAATATTAAGTCTTTTCTTATTATTCTGGTCTTGTATGTCTTTTTGCTGCCTATATTCTAAGCCAAAGGGTTCTGAATTGAGTTCTGAGATCGAGTTTTTTATGAAAAGACAGAAAATTATCATTAAAACGTAAATCAACAACTTATTTTTATAAGAAAACATTTTCTATGCCTTGAGTCACCCTATTTATTGTCGTTGGATAATGATTACCACAGTTACCACGAAAAATAATATGGCAGCTAGTCCTACAATCTGGAGGAGAGGAAGAAGGGGAGTGATATGTTATAGAGAGGAGCTAGCAGTATTTATTGGGACTACAGCTATCATCCTGAAACTCTTTAGCATTCAATCCCAACCAAGGTAGCTTTTGTAGTCTGAGATATCCTTACTCAACGAATATTTATACTTTTATTCACTCTCTAATTGTATAAGTTACCCCTTTTGTAGTCTCCGTATCACCATCACCAGAGTACCTACAAAAAACAGGATACTTCCAAGTTATCCTGGCTACTATGGCCAGAGAAATCTGTCGCCTTCATGGGAGAAAGAGAATTCTCCTCCCCAAGAAAATTTGGGGGGGATTTAGTACCTATTTTTGTTTGTTAACCTTCCTGCTGTTTTCTAATAATGCTCATGACTATCGTCGCAAAAACAAGGATTCCCCCTAATCCAAGCAATTGAATAATTGACTGTAAGCTTATAGGTGTCCTAGGAGTAGGGATGAAAGTTAAAGAGTGACTGGTGGTAGGTGGATTATTCTCAATAGTAAAAATATCAGAGGTTACAACACTCCAGGCCCCTTCGTTACAGCTCGCGTTGACTTGAATGAGATACTGAATACCATCTGCAACCATTGAACTGTCCCACAGATATGTTGTTTCCATAAGGTTGGATACCAATATTACCCATGTAATCCCATTATCTGCAGAATATGAAAGGGAATATGTTACCTCATGGTGGAAGAGATCCTCGGCTGGTAACCATTGAATCGTTATCACGTCAGACAGGTGTTCTCCCCC
>JBHLKY010000011.1:0-164761 GCA_048886185.1 Candidatus Hermodarchaeota archaeon | reverse complement strand
GCTTCTCCCGCTATCGAATAGGACTGTGTGAGATTGGTCCACTCACCCCAGTAATTAAATTCAAAATTTGTGTATAACATCAATGGACTTGAAGCATCGTATGCTTGAGAGTCACCTCCTAGATTATTCCTTACAAAGTTATTGAACTGAATGGTATTAAAAGCGCAGGATTGACCACAAAGGTCCACATGAGGGATAGCAATCCCATATTCACTATTATTTTCAACAATATTTCCAGCTACTCGAGTATTCGAGGATCGATATAGTTCAATCCCATTTCCCCGATTATTTGCAATGATGTTTCCATTTATGGTATTATAATTAGTATTAATTAAATAAATTCCTCTGCTATTGTTGATGATCGTATTACCAGTTACTTTATATCTCACTCCTGGCATTGAGAGACATATTCCCTCTTCATTGTTGTCACTAATAATATTATCCTGTATAATGCTTTTTCGTGAGTAATAGAGGACAACTCCCATTCCCTGGTTATTACTGACTATATTACCTGAAATTTTGATATTATTAGTGATAAAAATCTCAATTCCTGTTATATTGTTATGAGTGACTGTATTATTGGTGATAATGCTATTCTCTGAGTCAGAAAGAAATATTCCCCTGTTAATATTCTTGGTGATTGTGTTGTTGAATAGATGTCCATTTGTCACGTTCCTAAGATAAATTCCCGTGTCTCCCTGGGTTAAATAACAATCTCTAATCTGAAAATGAATGGTTGTGTTCCAAATTTCAATAAGGTTTTGATCAGTGGGGCCTGTAATAGCGATTCCTTGAATCATATACGGAGTCAACTCACTCCCATTGCCTAACCAATTTTCTATTGCAGCGTGAGTTTCAAAATCACTGTTATTTATGATTCTAATTGGTGAATGGGGCTCATAGTAAGATATTTTTGGGTTAATGACTTTTGACACTAAAAATGAGGGTATTTCAATAGGAGCAGAATGCCTTTGAGCTTCTGCTATTAAAATTGAGCTTGGAATCAAGAATAAATTCAGCATTAGGAGGAGTATGAGAGATAGCGGTACTACTGGTTTCACGAAAATTTCCCCATAAGCTATATATCTAAAAAAACCATTTTTTTCGATCTTTGTATTTACGGTTGTTGAACTTTTTATAATTAAACCAGTAAGGATAAAAGATTTTTCCTCTCTGAAAAAAGTGCAAAAAGGTGTAACTAATGACTAATTCATTTTGTGACAAGCTGTGGTATTTAGCTCATCCATATTCAGCCGATTCTGAGGACACAATCGAAATGAATGTGATGAAAGCTAGCAGGATTGCGGCGAAACTCATTTGTGCAGGTTTAGTTGTCTATTCCCCTATTAGTATGACTCATTGGATTCACAAAGAGGCAGTTAGCATGGGCTTACTTGATAAAACAGAATGGGAACTGTGGATTCGCTTTGATGAATATTTTATTACGAATTGTGCTTCAGGGGTGATTATGGCTCCTGGTTGGGAAGATTCTCCAGGGTGTCGGTGGGAGTATGATCTTTTTACGGAACTTCAGAAACCGATCTACCTGTTGGAGGAAATCTTTCTGGAGTTAGGTATTCAAGATTAATCCTTCTCCAGTTTCTCTTTGGTGCATTTAGAATTTATCTGAAGTGATTTAATGTTATATTTCATCTTTCATTCTTTGGATCAAGAAGAAGATCACTTTTTCAGGTAATTATTAGACTCCTGTTTGACTCTTTAGGCCCATACTAGTAATCAAGAATTAAAAATTTTTTACATAAAAAGAAGCTTTACTTAATAAGGGAAAAATTACACATTAAATTCTCAGAATTATTATCTTCTTTCTGTGAGAGATCCTATCTTGAAGCAGATAACGTTCATGACTCTACTTCTTATAACGCTGATAATCCCATTAGGTTCTGATTTGGAATTGAAGGATAATTCTTTCGATAACCTTCCTTCCACCTCAGTAGAACCATTACAAAAATTTTCACAAAGAAAAATCTTATCAAATAATGTTCAATATGGATCAACCTCCCCCATAAGGATTGATAACAATAGTGATTTCCATGCGCAAGCTGCTGCTGGAAACTGGTCTGGGGATGGGAGCTCTGCGAATCCCTACATGATTCAGCGCCTCACAATTATAGGCCCCTCTGATAGAGTTTTGATTGAGATTCGCTATACTGATGTTCATTTTCATATTAGGAATTGTTTTTTATCCAAGGGATATACAGGAATCCAGTTCTATAATGTGAGCTATGGTTATCTCTCCAGTAACACAGTAGTTAATACGAGTGGGCCAGGAATTGCACTCCTAAATTCTGATTATAACCTCCTCTTCAACAACACAATTACTCATAACAGAGGAACAGGAATTTCATTATATAATTCAGATTATAATGATCTCTCCAATAACACAGTAAGTAAAACAAATGAGTCAGGGATTACTCTTCTAGATTCTGATCATAATCTCATCTTCAACAATTCAGTTTTTAACAATCTAGCAACAGGAATTCAACTTAAGTCTGCGAGTTACTGTAATCTCTCCTATAACACTGTTTCTAATAACTCTGAGAGAGGAATTTCCGTTAGTGGAGTGTTTCAGAGATGGGATAGCGTTAATTTCATATATGGATTAAAATTAGTAGATAATCTCGTTACTTATAATTTTGGCGGGGGAATCCTACTTAATATTACTCAATATCCAACCTTGGAATACAATATCATAGCAAATAATACTAGCAATGGAATTGACCTCATTCACACTTCATTTGGTAACATAGAAGGTAACACAATTGCGAATAATACTGGTTATGGAATTTATATCCCAGAAGCAATTGGGTATGGTGAAGACTATGGATATAATTCTATACAAATTAATAACTTTATAGGGAATAATATAGAGATTGGGTCTCAAGCGTTCGATAGCGTTCTCTCTGGTATAAGTAATTTTGCCTCAAACCATTGGGATGACTGGAGCAGTCCCGATTATGATGGAGATGGGATTGTTGATCATGTATATCCGATAGCGGGAAAGGCGTACAATCATGATTTCTCTCCTCGGGTTCTCCTCAATCATCTTCTTTTCGGGGAAATTACTTATCCAAATAGGTATGAGACCTGCTCTGGTGATGTTACTGTCCGATGGACCTCAGCAATAGATTTATTGGGGCGTAATCTCACATATTCTGTCTTATATTCAACTTCAAATGGGAAAGTATGGTATCCTGTGAAAACAGGCATAAAAAAGCTCTTCTATGACTGGGATACTACGACCACGATCAGTTGGGCTGAATCTGTTCTTGTCAGAATCGAAGTAAGTTCTGTAGATGGTACTTGGGTAATGGATGAGACAATTTACACGAATCGGATTATGATTGATAACAGGCGTGATTCTTATACATTTCTGATATCCCCTATAATCGGTGAGGTTCTTCATGGGTCAGTGGTTATTGAATGGGCTGCTGCAATAGATATTTTCGGTCATTCAGTAACATATTTGCTCTCCTATTCCCCAGATAATGGGGACTCATGGGTTATTCTGGGATCTGATTTACAGACCACCTCTTATAGTTGGGATACTACATATGTCAAAGATGGTTCTCAATATCTTATTCGGGTTGATACTAGCTGGAGTATTGGGGTAAAATATTCTGTCACCTCAGATACTTTTACAATTAACAACCACCACCATTTACAACCATTCACGATCCTCTCACCACAGGGGGCTGAGCGTTTATCTGATCTGATTACGATCCAATGGTCGTTAGCAGAGGATCTCTTCCACCATGAGGTAACATATTCCCTCTCGTACTCTGCAGATCTAGGATTGCATTGGGTCACACTTGTCTCGAATCTTACCAAGACGTCGTTCCTCTGGGATACCACCCTTGTAGATGATGGAGCTCAGTATCTTATTCAGGTCAACGCTAGCTGCACTGAGGGGTCCTGGTATGCCACTTCTAGCGTTGCTTTTACCATTGTAAGTACCCTCCTCACCTCCAACTTTTCTCTAACAAGATCTTCAACTACTAATAGTCCATCTGGAGCCTCTATAACCCTTATTTCTATTTTTGAATTTCTAGAACTAGGTAGTATCCTATTCTTCGTAATGGTTATGGTACTTGTCGTTCGACGTCACCGTGTGTTTTGACTGTGATTCAACTTTTTTGGAAAGTTGAAATTAGGTGTGAAGTATTCTTGGAGATGAGCTGTTTATTCTGTGATCTTCTTTGACTCTTCATCTTGAAAGCGAGTAATAATCTCCTCTGGATGGCATTTCAGACGTTCTTCATCAATTAGGTTGTGGAGTTTGATATGTTGTTCTTGATTTTGAGAATCAACCATATGTTCAAGCCTATGTTCTAAACCTTCTAGTAAAATATGTTTAAGCATATTCTCAGGTGAATCAAATCCCCAATCAAATAATTTAGATGCAGATTCAAAGAATTCGATTATTTCTTTTGGTAAATCGATTTGTACATTCATTTTTACCTATTCCGTTGAGTATTAGATTTAATTAACAATTGTTTACTTTCCATATTAAAATCTAGATCTTCGAAAAAGTGGGTATAAGGATAATAAAGTAAAATAAAACAAAGAGAAATAATAACTTCAAGTATAATGTTATATCTGAATCTAGACTTATAAGGAGGATTATTTTCTTTGAAAGCTGTTTTATTACATGAATTTGGGGGAATAAACAAATTAAAATACGAGGATTTTCCTATTTCAGACCCCAACACCAATGAAGTCTTAATCAAAGTCCACGCGGTGGCATTGAATCATCTGGATCTATTTGTTCGAAGAGGGATTCCTGGATTGAGACTAGAAATGCCTCATATCCTCGGGAGTGATATTTCTGGAGTTATTGAAAGACTTGGGGAAGGAATAAATCCTTCAATCCTCTCAATTGGACAAAAAGTTGTTATCGATCCTGGTCTGAGTTGTAGAATATGTGAGTTTTGCTGCGCAGGAGAAATTTCCCTCTGTAATAAATATCAGATCATTGGAGAGCATAGAAGAGGTGGTTATGCTGAATATATTACCATTCCAGCGGAGAACGCTATTCCAATCCCTGAATCAGCATCTTTGTCAATGATAGAGGCTGCAGCAGCTCCTTTGACCTTTTTAACTGCTTGGAGAATGTTAATGACACGTGCAAGGTTATCATTGGGTGAGGATGTCTTGATTATTGGCATAGGGGGAGGAGTAGCCCTCGCTGCTTTGCAAATTGCACAGTTGATGGGGTCACGAACTTTCGTTACTTCATCCTCTGATGAGAAGCTTGCGAAAGCAAAAGAACTCGGTGCTGATTACACGATAAATTATATCGAGAATCCAGATTATCATAAGATTATCTGGCAGTATACCAATAAACGAGGAGTAGATGTTGTAGTGGACTCTGCAGGACAAGCTACGTTTGAGAGGAGCTTACGGTCATTACGAAAAGGGGGTAGATTGGTTACATGTGGAGCTACAACGGGTTTTGAAGCACGATTAAACATTAATTTGTTGTTTTGGCGTCAATTCGACATTTTGGGATCAAGTATGGGTACTCGTAATGAATTAAGGGAAGTTTTGAAATTTATTTGGGAGGGTCGTCTTAAACCAGTCGTCGATAGGACTCTTCCTCTTTCAGATGTACAGACCGCACATCAAATACTTGAGGAAGGCTCTCAATTTGGAAAAATTGTTATGCAACCATAATGGAATAAGAAATAGTTTCCAAGAATTCTATTCTCCATTCTCATGCCTATAATTCAAATGGAGCTCAATTTTTTCCACATCTTCTTCCAAAATACCGCTTGTTCCAATGGTAGAACTCTTGGGTTCTTGACTTTGAGATTCTGGAACATAGGGAAGATTTCTTAGAGAGACATAGTGTTCTTGGGATAGTTCACCCTCACTTGGTGATTCTTCAATAAAAATACGGAGGTTTCCTGGTTTTGGCAGTTTAATTAAAGGTACATACACTTCTAAATATTTACGATTTGTTGTTCCAGAATACTGTCCCCTGACATTTCCTATATCATCAATGAGCCGAAGTTTATACCGTGTAGGGATGTTCTCAAGTTCCACACGAATATAAAAGGGAATAGGAATGGTTATTTCTGTGATTTCATCTCCAGCATCATCAGCAAGTAAAATTTTCGGCATTTCCCTTCTATCAAATATTGATATTCTTCTTTTTTCTTTGCTTCGGTGATTCTTTCATTGGGACTATTTACAAAAAATCTTCCTAGTAAATTTTTAGAATTTGTTTTTCTTTTATTACTGGTTAAAGGATCATGAACATCTATGGATGCTATCTTGTGGAAATGAGATCTGCATGGAGGAAAATTTATCAATTTTTATCTTTATTACGATAGAATTGAGGTGTGTTTCAGTAATACTCTTTATATTTTTGTTAGGGCTTGATCCAAAGCTCTAATGGCATCTCTTGGTCCTTCAAGGCCAGCGGAATAACGAATCAGGTTATCTGGGACTCCACTTTTTGCACGCATTTCTGGAGTCATTTGCCCATGAGTCGTTGAAGCAGGATGACAAATTGTGGTATAGTTACGGCCTAAATCTGTGACTTGTACTCCGAAGTTAATGACCTCCGCAAACTTTACTGCCGCCTGATACCCTCCTTGAATGTTAAATGACATTAGGTGACTAAAACCTGCTGATCCATCTTCAAATCGTAACAATTTTTTTGCTAGTTCATGCTGAGGGTGGGAGGGTAATCCTGGGTAATTCACCTTTTCTATTTTTTGATGATCATCAAGAAATTCAGCAATCTGTAACGCATTATCAGACATGGCTCGGACCTTTAATTGTAACGTAGCTAAATCATCCCAAATAGCCGCTGCTGATGGTGGATGCAAACATGGGCCTAAATTTCGAAAATGACCTCCTTTTACCTTATTCACGAAGTCTTCTTCTAAGTCAAGCATTGATGTAGTAATTTTTTTCTTGGCTATAACAGCACCTCCAATAGCACGTCCACTGCTCCCCATGACTTTAGAAATGGAATGAATTACAATATCTGCTCCTAATTCTAATGGTCGCAGGAGAGCGGGTGAAGCAACACTTGAATCAACCATAAGAGGAATATTGTTGTCATGAGCAAGTTTGGCAAGAGTTGGAATATCAGCGATGAATAAATTCGGATTAGATGGAGTTTCTACGTACAAGAATTTTGTTCTTCTAGTAATTTTTTCCTGCCAAGCATCTATTGTCCATGGTTCATGAACCCAGTCCACTTTCCACCCCATTTTGGGATAAGTTACATTAAATAACTGTTCAGCTCCCCCATAAACTTGATTTGATGATAAAAACTGATCTCCAACATCTAAGAAAGGCATTGTTGACATGAATATTGCTGCCATTCCCGATGATACACATAACGCTTGGGTTTCCTCATCGATAGTTTTTCCTTCTAAGGCAGCTATTTTTAACGCCAAGTGATCAATTGTTGTATTATCGACACGAGAATAGATCTTATTCGGATCATCTATTGTCTGATATGAGAGTAACAATGCGCCATCTAGTAATGAATCGAATGGTCCCCCTGTAGAGCTTGTGAATACTGGTAAGGTCATTGACTTAAACATTTTCATATCTTGATTTCCATACAATCCCCATAAACCTACAGTGTTAAATTCATAATTTTTTGATGCAGACAATTGTTTTTGTCTTTTCATTATTGTTTGTGTACTTCGTGTACGAAAATACTCTTCATCAGAGCTCATTTTTTTGAGAGTTTCAATTTCTTTTTCCAATTCATCAATTCTTTTTTGAGTGTATGAAGACTTCATCTTTGGTTGTTCCTATGTCATTTTTACTACTTCAAATAATTTTTTGCTGGGTATTCATTGATTAATTTATTTCTACTTAGTTCAATAATAGCAAAAGCAAATTAGCTTTTGATGGAATACCATTTAAAACAGCTAAATACTAATCATCCAATTTATGCTTACTAGAGTGGATCACTTTGGATTTATCACACTTTTGTACTCTATTAAATTGTGCTCTTTTAGGTTCTCTCTTATCTTTCTATGTACATTTCTGATTTCTTTCATGAAAATGCTGTTTTTCTTTTGTATGGGAGAATAAAAAAGAACAACACTATGTGTTGGTGTTTTTATCTCGTGAAATATAATATTTTTAAAATTAATAGTACTAGTTGTATGTTCCTGATGAATCATTTTTTCTAGATCAGAAATGTTCCGATATATCCTCATTATTTGAGGTAAATACGCTGTTATGATTGGATCATTAATTTTTGTAAAAACGGGATTAAAGAACTTTGTTTCGTAGATGATGTAATTAGATACTGTTGTGGACTTCATAATCTTAATTATTCGATCTAAACTAAAAACATCAATTGCAATCATATCAGAATATTGACTTCTGACTGTTTCTTCAAAGTTCATAAAATCCATACGATTAAGAACGTGCTTTCTATGTAATTCATGACCACCTAATTCGTATGTGAACATAATTTCAAATTTCAAAACAATTTTCTTAATGAATTCGTGGAGTCTTGGATCATCCTCTACCGCAAAAAGGATCCCGTATGTTAAAACTCCCTCATATAATATAAGCATATATTCCCGGTACCGAATTGCAGTGACTGATTCTCCCCGAGTTTCTCTAAGAGCATTTAACACAGCTGTAATAAGACCTGCTTGAATATCAATATCCGAATCTATTTCAGCAAGATGTTTTCCTGCGAAGGAATAAGAAAATACAAGGATACCTGATTTTGTAATAATATTTATCCCAAACATTAGCTGCTAGTATCCATGACTATTATTTCAGATCATTACATTAGATTTAGTAGATTTTGAGAACTATTTAAATTGAATTTCAAGATAGGGGTATCGATTAAAGGCTTAATACAAAGTCGCATTTATTTAACTAGCTGTTTTTATCATTCAATATAGCTCATAATTCATCTGAGCCTATTGAGATTGGAAGCTTGTAATGAAATAAATGAAGAATTGATATTCGAATCTCTTTTTGTGTTTTCTGTTAAAATTTCAAGTAATTCGTGATATTCCTCTTCATTTGTTTTGATTGAAAATTCTCATGTTATTCAATTGTTCCTCAATCTAATAAGTTATAAACAAGCTGTATCACCTTTAATATGTCAGAAATAGGTGGTTTGAATGGTAAATGGTTCAGCACTTTTTATCCCATTTTTCTCTCTCTTCTTCATCTTAATTATCATTATAATATATTATAGTTCAGTGAAAGAAAAAGAATTTTCTGAATCTGTAAAAATTATGATTGAAAATCGTTTTCCCAATTTAGAAACTGTTCTTGTCTCTGAGGGAGGCTTTTTTTCAAATCCTGAGATTTATGCCTCACCTAAAGGAGAGGATTATCCCATCCGTGAACTTTTATTAGAGTATAAAGTCTATGGGAGTGGTAAACATCGCCAACAGGATTTGCTTCTATCTGCAGTGATTAATACAGAACATCCACTAGGAGGTATTTTCTCTGTAATTATAAAAAAGGAGGGGTTTTTTCGTCGAGTTTTTGGTGGAGAAAACGTTCAGCTTGGTCATAAATCATTAGATGATCGTTTACTTATTCAGGCTTCTGATCCAGCTGCAGTTCTTTCGTATTTGAGTAGAGGTAATTTTCAGATTGCTACAAAAATCGCTAATATCTCTGATTTAAAAGAATGTAAGATAGAGAAATTTGGTGATGGTTCAATCAGTCTTGTTCTTCGATCTGATCATACGAACATCCGATATGTAGGCACTCTCCTTGATCTTGTTTCTGCTTTAGCAAATCTTGAAACAATGTACCCAATACAGCAGGAACGAAGCGTCTTTAAATCTACAAGAAGAAGAATCATTGAAAAAATACCTCATCGGAAAGAACGATTTAAAGACATCTCATTTGATGGTTCTTTTGCAGAACCCCTGAATGATGTTAACCATACTATTTCCCTGACTCAGGACGTTAATTTACAGGAAAGGGTTAAGGAACGAATTTCTGATAAGAGTTATCTTGCTTCTGAGTATAAAATATCAAATACCTCGGCAGAACTCATTTTTAACATTAATTATTTTCGAGCTATAAAATTCAATTGGGACTCTAATGTAATGAAGGTAACTGGCAGCAAGGAGTTAGCTTTGACTCCCTTTTTAATTTCAATGAAAAGGATTTCAACGTATGAGGAGGAGTCAACTTTTGGGGATGCATTTGAGAAAATTGATCTGAAAACAGAGCCACAAGAATTAGCAGATTCACTTAAAGATCGAAGTGAAATAGCTCGAAATTTCAACAGACTAACTGGAAGTTTTTCTCCAATATTAGAAATTTCATCTGACAATAGGACTGTTAGCTTTTCAATTCTTGCATCTAATTTACCTGAAAATATCGATCCACTGTATAGCTTGACTCAGAGTATTGGTTGGTTTTTAGAATTCTCATTTCTTTGATTCAACCAGAAAAAAACGCAAAATAAAAAAAGAAATTAATCTTTCAATTGCTATTATTTGTTTTCTAAAAAGCCCAAATTTTATTGGAATGTGTTTTTTGTTGTATTGGATTCAACTCAAAGAAGACCTGATAAGGTCTAAATTTAATGAAAGTTGTTTCAATGTGAATTTCAACAGTATCACTTATCATACTACCTTTTTCATCGGCAATAACGGCTGTTACGTTGTGTTCCCCTGGAGAAAGGTTTTTTAAAGTCATCATTAAGTTAGAAGGCAACCACCATTTCTTGAATACATGTACCCCGTTCTTTATGAGTTGGCCATCAAGATATATTTCATAGAATCCCTCCACTGGATGTTTTGTCCGAAAATTATACCATGTTTGCCAGCTGACATTCACACTATCTACAGGCGTGAATATTTCCGTGAGATTTTCAATTGTTGGAGTTAACCGAAAGCGCTCCATCCGATAAATTCCATACATATAATCTGCTGTTGTAGGGAAATTCATCTCCCACAGAATATGTTTGCTATCATTCACTTCAACGAGTCGGGGTCCGATATCAGTATTAGGGTGTGTCTGTGTTCCAAATGTTCCTAGGCGATTACCATTCGGAAGACGATCTGCGTCTCCCCATATATCACTATAGTACTCAACTGGAGCTGCCCATTCCCATGATTCGTATGCGGTCATAGAAGCTTCATCAATAGTAATCTCCACGATACGTGATCTGTAATTCTCAGGATTCGTTTGATTGTGCCTATCATTGTCAAATAAGATGAATGTATTTGTATCGATTTTTTCAACTGAATGAGCATGAAAGAAAAGATTCTCTCGTGTTTTTCCGTATTGATCAATTAGCTGGAAGTCTCCATATTCCCCTAAAGACCAAAGAATTTCCTTAGTTTTATGATCAATTTTAAAGAATGTATTAGTATTCCTAGATAGATAATAAATGACATCTTCCTTGGAGTCATAAAAAACAGTGTTTCCATGGGTAATATCTCTTGTTTTCCCATAACTATCCTGATGTGGGCACCACATTGACAGATTAATGAATTGTTGGGTATTAAGTGACCATTTTAAGTTCCCGTGCCAATCATACTCTTTTATCCAATCATATCCATCTCTTTCATATCCGTCACTTACATCGGGTGTTTCTGATGAATACCAGCTCATTGTAAAGAAAGAGTTATTGTTTGCGTTATATTCAAGATCGTGATGTCCACTAAATCCTAAATCAAGAGTTGAATTAGTGACAAAATTCCATAAGACAGCTCCATCATCATCACCCAATAGAACGGTAGTTGTATTAAACAATTCGACTGGGTAAACATCCAATCCCCTCGGTTCTTTTTGATACTTTTTCTCTACAATTACCTTTCCCTCCATATCTGTAATAAACAAGGTTAAACTTCGTGACTCATTGTGTTGACTTTTATATTGAAGAACAAATAGATTATAGCCCTCAAATGCTTCTCCAACTGAATTATTTGAAGAATTATGATTATTGTCATTGTTATTATTTTCATTTAAATAGCTGAGAAGAACAATGGTTCCTGAAAAGATTACCCCAAGTGAAATAATCGATATGACGATTGCTACGCGATAATGGTTGGAGATAATCCTTATTTTGGAATTTTTCATCATAAATCTCAAGTCTTATTTCTTCTATCACCAGACTTGAATTTCTGGTCAGAGATATCTTATCCTAATTTCTCTAAATGCCTTGTTTCATTAAGCTTTATTAAACGAAATGTATTGTCTGGAGTATATTCTATTTGAGTTATCGAAGCTGGCTGTACCTGGAAATCCCAAAAGTGAGAAGGATCTAATTTGAAGAAATATAATAAGATATTGATGATAACAACCCTATGAGTAATTAATGCTATAGATTCTTCATCTTGCAGGCGTAAACGCATAAAGAGCCGATGAACTCTATCTAAAACCTGATAAAATGTCTCACCATTGGGAATGACAAAAATATTGGGATTAAGTTTCCATTGCTGTTTTTCTTCAGCTGTAAATACCTCATGATGATATTTTCCTTGCCAATCACCGAAATTTAATGTTATTAGATACGGTTCTTCAACAAAAGAAGCTTTGGGGTGAAATAATCTGATTCTTTCTGCAGTCACTTTTGCCCTCTTTAGGGGACTGTAATAAATTGTATTTAGGGGAATAGCTTTTAGAGCTAATGCAACAGCTTCTGCTTGCTTATCACCTACTTCTGAAAGAGGTATGTCTAGTTGGCCACGAAAACGGGATTCTCCAACATTAAATTCAGTTTGACCATGTCTAATTATATGAATTTGCATAAAATTGATCATCCTAATTCTGGAACAGAGTTAATATGATAGTAGACTTCTTTTTACTGATTACAAAATAATTAAGCGTCAAACAAAAAGGAATCTTTTATCATATCCTCACTAGAGATCAGTTAAGTATTTCCCCCAAACACGTAACACTTGATTCATTCGTTCATCTCGTAAAAGTTCTAAGTTTTCTTTTCCCCCGCCAAAAGAGAGCTCTATTTCCTCAGTTCCTTCTCCAAAATATGCATCTAAAAGGGCTTCAGCTGACATTTGAGATAATTTCATTTCATTAAATTGGACAATTTCCTCTATAATCAATTCTTTAATACCAGAAGACATATCTTTGATTATGGAGTAACTTGTTTCGAAGAATCGTTTCTGAAATCGCCTTCTGAGCAATAGGTCAATCATAAAAGATGTGTCAATAGCCATAAAGTAGTCCCCTCCATAAACAAAGCGTACTTTTCGGATATGAGTGGACCCAAAGGAAATAAGCTTAGGTTTTGTGCCGAAGAGGGTTGAGATAAATTCAATTATCGCTGCAAAATAACCACCAATGATTATATCATCACCTTTGTCAATATTAAACGAAAAAGGGATGTTTCCTCCTCCCAATTGAGAAATTAAACACCAGCTTGAAGTTTCCGAAGAATTCTCAGGTTCAAGCTGTTTTCTAAGATGAAAATGAAGTAATAAGCAGTCTTCAAATGTCAGGATTGAGAAATTACTTCCTGATTTTCCAACAATAGTATGTATCAAATCATTCTCAAGGTATTTATCATTAATATCCAGAATAATATCCTGAAATTTCTTTTCAATCAATCTCTTACTTTTCTGGCTAACTTCACTAATGCTGCTTGCATAGAGGACTGAGGCTTGCCCTACTAATACTGCTGTCATTAAGTCTTTGATATCATTGGGGATACCACCTTGGGCTGCTATTAACAAGAGAGTTGTAGTAGGATCGCTTATAATAAGGAGAAAGCGATCTTTTAAAGAAACAATAAAGATTTCTGAAGCTTTTAATCCAGTATATTTACGTAAATCAAAAGTTATACTAGCAATTCCTTCACCAAATAACTCTTCCCCAAGTGTTCCAAGACCAATGAGAAAATTCATTGCGATTTTTTGGAACTCAACGCTAGGATCCCCAAATGTCCACTTAATTTCAGTACCTTCAACAAATAAAGCCCAATTCTCTTTTACATACAAGATTTTTACCAAAATTGATTGCTTATAATTTTTCTAACGCTCAAAACAGATATTTAATTATCCCTCCTCTTAGTTTTTGCTATTATCCATATAACTTTTGCTTTGATAATAATATTTTATAAATTCGTATTGATATATAATGTAAGAATGGTAACAATACGGATTATTTGAGAAGTAAGTAACATTTTGAGGTATAAAAATTGACTGAAGATCTGTTTCGACATCTTCCAACTATTGATTTCCATACTCATCTCCCATTGAGTCCAGTTACGTTTTTTACTTCAGATCTAAAAGTTCTTCCACCGTTCAACGAGTTTCTAACCGCATTAGCTAACGCTCATGTTACTGAGGCGGTATTATTATGTGGACCAAAAAAGGAAAAAATGAGAAATGAAAATGAGAGACTCGCCCAACAAATTCAATCCCTTAAAAAACGATTTATACTGATGGCTTGGTTAAATCCTAAACATGATAAAGTTGATGATCTTCAGGAGCTAGTAGATGATCATAATTTCTGTGGATTAAAACTTCATCCTGTTTTTGACAATTATCACTTGACTAAACCCGAAGTACAGCCATTTATAACAAAAGCTATAGATCTCAATGTACCAATTATGATTCATTCAGGTTGGGGGCCTGAAGGAAGTGTTGAAGAAATCGGAAAACTAGCACAACAGTACCCAGACGGAACTTTTGTGTGTTGTCACATGAAAGAAGAATTCAGTTTAAATGATCGTTTTTCACATATTGAAATGGCTGCTCGAAACAATAATCTTTATTTGGAGTGTTCTTATATCCCTCATCCTCGGCGGTTAGCTGATGCAGTCGAAATGCTTGGGCCCGAGAGGATCCTCTTTGGTTCAGATTATCCATGGGGAGCACAGAACATTGCATGGGAAAAGACCAAAGTAACTAGTGCTCCAATCTCTCTTTCTGAAAAGAAGCAGATACTCAGTGAAAATGCGCGAAAACTACTGGATCTCTAATAGATCTTAACTATCCACCAAGATAAGAAGTACTTGTATAGATAGAATCGGTTACTTTGTTTCTCTAGGCTTCTCCCAACTTTTCAGTAGATTTCATCAATTCTGAAATATTGGATGGCGTGAAAAATCCGTCAAAATCACCAAATCTTTGAATATATTCGATTATATGGTTAGTTGTCTCTGTTGGAGTTGTAAAGATTTGTAAAATCCCCTCTCTCTCGCTACCAATGATGTCTACTGTTGTAAATGTAACTCCTCTCTGTTTTTGAACCTCTACGACTCTTCTGATGTTTTTAACTAAATAAGCCAAATGATGGACTCTAGAACCGTATTTTTGACAATAGCGCTCTACGACAGAGTCATCAGTGATCCCTTCAGAGACTACAATTACGGGAAGCGTGTTATGTAATTGGACACAAGTAGTAATGGCGTTTGCATTAATCACTTTGAAGTTTTTAAACTCCTGATATGGTACCATATTAGTAAGTTCATCGATAAATCTCATTCGCTCTCCTTTTTTCACTCTATAGGCAACATGATCTAGCTTTAAAATTAAAGTGTCAATTTCCAAAGATTCAGGTTTTTTATGTCTTTGAACTAAATCATCGATCATATTTCTCCAACCAAAGAAATAATCCTCTAAGAATCGTGAGAAAACTCCAATACAATTAAAATAAAAGCTGATGAATGTTACTCCTATTCTCAGGGTGAGATGAATTTAAAACAAAATATTAACGAAAAAGATCAAATATAAAATTTTCGAGCCTATAATTCGAGGTAATGTAGGATTAATTATTCTTAGCAAAAACAAATTTTTACTGATTCATCTGTTTGAATTAAGCCAAGAGTTACAAGATGTCTCATTAAGCTAATCAAGAAGTTGATCCAATTGCCATCGTTTGTTTTCTATTACTTTACGAGTATTGAAAGTTAAATCAGGAAAAGCATTAGACTGATAACTAGGTAAGGTTTCATGTAACGCCTTCGTACAAATGGCTCGGGCCCAAACTTCTGGTTTCTTAACATACCGTGCTTTCTCAGTTGTGACAAACTTCTTTCCAAGCATTAATGCCTGCTGTTTAACCATAAAGATTTGTTCTTTTGAACATTGTTTAAATCTTAATTCACGATTCATGACTTGAACAATAGTAGAAATTAATGCAGTTTGGTGATTTTTTGTTCGAATTTTAATCCATTGTGCTTGTAATCCTGGAATAATTTGTATGAGCTTTATCTTCCAAGTACGAATTTCATTTTTAGTAATATTGACACCTAGATATTCATTAATTTCCGTTAGGGTAGAATCCAAGAGAGTTAACCCTCGGAAAGTCAAATACAATTCGATATATCCTAAATAAAAACATACTCTATCTTTATATGATTTAATTCTAAGTTTAATGATATCTCGTTTTTTGAAAACCATTGTGATTTCTAATAGCCATTTCTGGGGAAAGAATTCACTCAATTGAGAGGCTAATCGCATGTTAATTTGTAATTGATCATTAAAATTGGTTTCTTCCTGGGTAATCCGATTATGTAACGTGGATAGTCTATTGTAGGTTGGAAACCATGAGGTATTTTTTTCCCGCATGAGAGACCCTAAAAACCAAGTTCCATACTGCTCACATGACACTTGATGATCATCTGGAGACTGATTTGTCTCAAATTGTTGTTCAATTTGCTTGTTGGGATTTTCCATAAACCCAACTCTCCGAATATTAATGAGCTTATAAAAGCAATAAAATTAGTTCCTCCAATATATTTAAAGTTATGGATCTTTATATACTCCTTATAAATTTTGAAGTGATTTAAATTTTTAAATTTAAAATAATATTTAAGAATCAGGAAAAGTATAGTTTGAAGAAATAATAGTGTCTATCTATTTCTTCGTTCTTAACGAGGAATATTTACCCACCAACCCTTTCCTCGAAGTTTTTGATTTCCCATTCTAAACTCTATGTCTACTAATTCAAACACCTTTCCCTCATACTTTTTCAACACTTTTTCAATACTTTCGGGATTAAATTCCATTAAAAGGTTCATTTTTCTCAAATTTTCATATAAAATTGGATCTAACAAGTTTTGGATCTCAGTGTTGTGGATTGGCTTCCCTCTATCCATTATAATCTGCTTTGCGATGTTTACTATTAGCTCCTCAACTTTATTTATAGTGACAGGGCTGTAGGAAAATTTTGAATTCTTCTTCGGTTTCCTAAATCTAAAAAAGTAATCTCCTCTCTGTGAACCATAAGGTTGAAGAAGACTCTTTGCAGAGGCTCTCGGGGGTGGTTGATAGACAATCTTTTCAAACTCAAATCCCGACAACATCACTGATCTAAATAGAATATTCCGATATTTCAAGCTAGGATTATGGAAAGTAACTATACAATATCCTTCAGGTTTTAACAGCTGAAAAATTTTCTTAAAGGCTCTTTTCAGCATTTGTTCGTATCTTATATCGTCCTTCTTTTGTCTAGGATTCGCAACAATCTCTCCTCCAGCAATCTCATCAAAATTATCCATTAATTGTAGCCAGCACCCCCACATGTAAAGTAATTCGCCATATTGGATTGAATGTCCATATGGTGGATCAGTAATCACACAATCTACACTTCTTTTGGGTATTTCTGCCAAATCATTAATCGAGGATTGTAATAACATGTAAACATAATCATTTTCCTCCATTAGTTCATCAAAATTTGTTGTTTCTCGTTTCTGCTCAAAACTACGCGGAAGATTTTCCTTTGCTTTGATTAATCCTTGACGTTTAATGATGGCGCTTTCAAATAACTTCCAAACATTAGATTCCATGTTATTTGTAACATACCAATAGCTCTGTTGGACCCAAGCTGAACTAAAAGGGCGTGAGGGCCTTACTGGTGTCATTTTTGATGCAAGATGTGTAATTGAGGAAAAAGCGAACCTATAAGCTTCTCTAAGTTTGCAGTCAGTAATTTTGTTTATTCTATTGAGTAATTTAGCAAGAGCGATGAGATTTCTTTTCGTAAACATATCATCAATCGCATTAAATCTTTCTTTTTTGAGAAAAGGAGTGCCATCACTATAGTAAAGCTTCTGTCTGGGATACCAATATCGACATTTCCCAGTGTCATAAAAAAACTCTGAAACCGCGCCTTCCTCAATCAGTTTGAGAATTTGTAAATCTTCATCATTCACTGGGTCAATTAGTTTACCATGGTGAGAGCATTCATACCGAACATCTACTAACTCTCTTTTTTGCCATGTGAAGCATATAGCAAATACTCTTTCTCCACACTTTCGGCAAGCTGTTTGATATAACTTGTTGATATCCTGTTTAATCTCCACTTCTATTTGTTTGAACTCCTCAAAAATTCTTTCTATACTTGAGGTTTTATTTATAGTGTTTCTTGTAATAAATATTGATACTGGATTTATGTCAACTCCAATTGCTTTTCGGCCTAATCGGAGGGATTCCCCAATCATCACTCCACTACCGCAAAAAGGATCAAGAACTATCTCTCTTTCCTTAGAATAAGTTTGAATATATTCTCTTATAACATCCTCCTGTTTTCGAGCAAAGAATTTATGCATGATATACATTGGTAAATGTCCAGAAGTAGGTAATGCTTCATTGATAGAATCGCTTTCATTCATCTGGATTTACCTATAAAATACTCTAGTTTGAGAATGGGGTGTCTTATACATATCAATTACAAGATCGATACTATTCTTAGATATTTTCCTTGCTTTAACTAAACATTACTTGTATCATGAAGCTAGAATAAAAGGATACATTTAAACCACAACCAAGCGACTACTGGGAAAAGGAGATTTGTTAACATGAGAAAGGTAGATCTCAAAAAAGAGCTAAAGGATTTCTATTCTGGAGTTTCAGCAAAAGAATTTTCAATTGTGGATGTACCTCCCTTGCAATTTCTCATGATAGATGGACAAGGATATCCTGGGACATCACAAGAATACCAAGATGCAATGATGACCCTATACCCTCTTTCTTATACTGTAAAATTTATGATGAAGAAATATGGAAAGGATTACGTCGTCATGCCCCTTGAAGGTTTATGGTGGGCTAAAGATATGTTTGTTTTTACAGTGGCATTCATGGAAAGAAAAGAGGAGTGGTTATGGACCTCTATGATTATGCAGCCAGATTTCATCACTCGAGAAATGATTGATGAAGCCATTGAAGAAGTAACAAAGAAGAAAAATCCTCCAGCGATCTCTAAAGTTCGTTTCGAGACTTATAATGAGGGGTTATCAGCTCAAATTATGTACTTTGGGGCGTATTCTGAAGAGGGGCCAACTATCGAACAAATGCATAATTTTATCAAGAATCGAGGCTACAAACTTAGAGGAAAACATCATGAAATATATCTCTCTGATCCTCGGAGAACAAAACCCGAGAAACTTAAAACTATTATTCGACAACCAATTGAATAATGCCTCTGATCTTCAATATAATCAGCTAAAAGAGATTTACTTGAGAAATAACAATCTGCCTTTATCTGTGCATTCTAAAACCTTGCTATTCCCTTTTTTATGATCAATCAAATAGCCAGTAGCCAGTAACTTTTTTATTCTTCTTCTTGTTGTAGGTCTGCTTATATTTAATTCTTTACCAATATCTGAATATGATGGTTTAATACCCAGATTATTTTTTTGATAGATTAACCTCATGACTTCAAGATTTTCTTCTGAAAGGGCTGCAAGTGACCTAAGTTCGATTTCTTTAGTTTCTTTCTCTAGAATACGGAGTTCTTTCTTTGATAAAGCCAAGGTATCTGAAACAAGAATAGCTATTGAAGACTTGAGATAAACAATATCACCTAGTCTGTAAATGAATTGTATTGTCTGATTAAAACCTTTACTAGTGACAAGATATTCAATTCTGTCAATTAGAATAACACTCTTATTCGATGTGTCTTCTAAGTTCTCCATTAGATCTTCAATTTTACTCTCCTCATTTATACGATGATAAGTAAATTCTACTTCTATGTGGGTGGAGTAATCTCTTTTAGGAGATCTAGAAAATATCACTCCCCTATATCCTGCTTTAAGAAGTTCTTTGAAGACTGTTTGAGATAATATAGGTGTATTCTCTTTTACGAGGTAGATATTCCCATCTTCGACTTGGTATTTTATCAACTGCCTTTTCATTAATTCTTCTGATTGTTTAATTCTGGTAATATCTTCAACCATTAGGATAAAGAAGATAGCATCCCGATGGTCTTCTCGAAGAAGAGTACTAGTGGTGCGACCCCAAAATTCGTCTCCATTTTTCTTAACATATCTTCTTTCAGTTTGAATTGTTGAGTTCTTACCATATATTCTTTTGGCTAGTTTTTCAGTTTTCTCTCGATAATCAGGATGTATAATATCATGAAGCGACAGTTGGGTGAGGTCTTTTGCTGAATATCCAGTCATTTGACAGAAAGCGGTATTTTGTTTACTGAAACCGAAATCTAGATCTATTAAGGCCATACCAATAGGTGCATTCTCAAAGATTGATCTAAATTTTCCTTCACTTGCTCGTAAATCCTCTTCTACTATTTTCCGTTCAGTAATATCAGTCCAATAACCAATAACTTCTAAAGGATTTCCATTGCTATCATTAGTCAGGTTTGCTTCTTCCAACATCCAGCGATAAGAGCCATCTTTATGTTTGAACCTATACGCATCACTGTAAGATCCTTTATTCTTTATTTCCTTAAAAGTGGAGAGAACTTTGTTTCTATCATCAGGATGTAGATTAGCTTCCCAAAATTCTGGATTATGAATAAAATCCTCCACCCGATGTCCTAATATCTCCTTGATGTTCTCACTCATAAATGTAGTTTCAAAATGACCATCTAAACTACAGGAATATATCACTGCAGGATTTTCTTTAAGTAAATACTCTAATCTCATTTTAGTTTTTAATAATTCGTCTTCAGCCCTTTTCCGTTCAGTAATGTCAGTAGCAATTATTCCTAGACCATCTCCTACTTTAAATGCTTTCACAGATAAGATTAAGTTCCCATACTTTTGAGGAGAAGCGATTATATCAGCAATAAAAGGATTACCTGATTCTAAAACCTTTTTGTAGTTTTTAATATCCTTTGGATTAGTGTGAAATTCTGTGATATTTTTTCCGAGGATATCTTTTTTTACAAACCCGAATGCCGTTAATGCAGTCTTATTCACATCTACTAGATTTAATTCTGAATCCCAGAGGGCAAAGGAGTCGGTTGCCCCCTCCATGAATCCCCTCAACCTTTCTTCCCCTTCGTGAAGTGCTGTCTCCATTTTTTTTCGCTCTGTAATATCTCTAAGTACAAAAATCAGTCTTAAATTGCCATTATGATCCACAGCTCTTCCAGAGGCAGCTATAGGAACATAATCCCCTTTCTTGTTTTTAATTCTAAATTCATAGTTTAGTATTCGTTTTTCTGCCAAAATTTCCTCTAAAAATGCTAAACTAGATTCTATATCATCAGAGTGGATGAAATCAATGCTATTTTTGCCAATCAATTCATCAGGATAATAACCAAATGAATCAAACACCTGTGGACTGACAAAAATAAAATTCCCCTCAGAATCAACCTCTGAAACAACGTCTGTGAGATTACTAATTAGCTCTCGATATTTTTCCTCACTTTCTATTAGTTGATTCTCTATTTTTTTACGCTCTGTAATGTTTCGAATAATAGTAATGATTTGTACAACTTCGTTATGTCGAATGATGGGGATTTTCCGAGTTTCAGTAAAAAGTGTCTTTCCATTAATAATAGTTTTCTCTTCTGTAACTAGAGTTTCTCCAGAAGAGAAAACAGAGCGATATTCTTCAATAACTTGATCATCTAAGAAGGTAAAGGCTTTATGAAGAGGCTTTCCTGCAATCTCGGAATTGAGATCTAGCTCTTTAACCCATTTAGAAAAAGCAGGATTTGCTAATAATATATTGAAATGCTTATCAATCACATGAATGGCATCTCCCATAAAATTAATCATATTCCGATATTGTTGCTCTGATGCCCTTAGTAACTCTTCAGCCTGTTTTCGTTCTGTAATATCTCTTGCAATTCCCAAATATCCAATCACTTTTCCATTGAAAACTTGAGAAGTAGCTTTGACCTCTAAGGTTAAAATCTCACCTGATTTTGTCTTGATCCGTGCCTCATATGGAGGAACAGTTTCCCCACGGAGGGTTGCCTCAAAACCTTCGGTAACACCTTCTGTATCATCAGGGTGAACAATCTCTAGAAAGGATCTACCAATCCATTCGTCTCGTGACCATTCTGTAACATTTTCAAATTCTCGGGTACACGAGGTAATTATGCCATCAAGAGAAAGAGTGAAAATAATATCACGGATGTTTTCCCAAATATTCTGATTTTGATCCTCTACAAAGGATGAAGTGTCCAAAAAAGCCTCATCTCCACAGTTTATTAAGTAGAAGCTGTGAGTACTTTAGAGAAGCTCTAGGTTTTAAAGACTGTTAACAAGAGAAGGTAATTTTCTTAATCTAAAAGCAAAGAGGCTTACTCGAACAGGATGTTTAATGACTGCAACTTGGGAGTGACACACCCTCATCTTTGGTCGCGCGAATTATTGTATAGATTTAAAAAGTAAAAAGTTATAAAAAAAAAATTAAAGGTAAAGGTTAAAACCATTCAGACATTATAAGTCAAATTTCCTCCTATCAATTATTTAATTTCCCCTAGCCACATCTTCGTTAAGTATTGCTAAGATAGATCCAAATTTCTACATGAGGAAGAAAGAAATGAATATCTACAGATTGATCTCTCGTTTAATTCCTGTTGTTATCCTCCTTCTGTTTATTTTACCAAGAGAAATCATATCAGTTAACGAATATGATGCAGATAATTGTATTCGAATTGAAGGGCTTACATCGCGAAAATTCTCAGCCGTTCATGCCGTTAATATTGATATATTTGAACCTACGAATACAAGTACTATTACCAATGGAACAATGATACTATTTCGTTTAACAGGGTCATTAGACAACAAGATTTTCTACCGATGGTCATTTGATCCAACAAACACCTCTTTTATAACTTTGAATGAGTATTTTTTCATTAATATGTCCGAAATTCTAGATTATGAGGCATGGATCTCCTTATTTGTGTATGCCAGTGTAAATTCCTCTGAGCAAGGAAGTGAGTGGATTTCCCGCCATTATAATTTTTATTATGATTTTAAAGTCCCTCAGTTCACTCCATCAATAAGTAATAATAGTAATGTCTACAGTTTTTCTCTTCTCTCTCTCAATTTCAGTGAATCCGTATATAATAGTAAATATCGCTGGCTTGAGTTTGGATCGGCTTATTTTGACTTCCCAAATGATATAACTAGTTACGATTTCTACTTAGATTTTCCTGAGGGGAATTATACCCTTGATTTGGTTCTGAATGATCCAATTGGGAACGAGAATCATTCAATCTTGAACTATAAAATTTTATTCACGGTTCAAAGTGATCCTGAAAATAACTCATTCATAAAGGGAGGGAGTCAAATAACGATTAGTCTGTCTGATCCATATAATGTTTTATATGCTTGGAATGACACTGGGTTCAGTGGAGTCCTTGATCCAGCTCCTCCGACAGAAGGGGATCACTTTCTCCACGTGAAAGTCGAAAAAAGTCCAGGAGTTTGGGAAATCTGGAATTTTACTTTCACAGTAGATAATACTCCTATAATTATTCTTGTGAATCCGTCAGGAGGATATGTTCCTCCGAGTACAAACTTAACAATTACTGTTGATGAGACTCCAGTAACAATTTGGGGAATAATGGCCCCTTTTCCACTTACAATCAATGGAACGAATCCCTATTGGGCCCTATTACCCGATATTTATGGCATATTTAATGTGACAATATATGCCTTGGACACAGCAGGAAACCTAGCATCCTTTTCTAGCTTGTACGAGGTTTCATTAAGCATTTCGTGGATTAGCCCAGCTAATAATACCATTGTAAATCAGGACACTTCCATCTATTACTATCTAAACGCTGAAGACTGGCGAACAGTTCTTTATAACATGGATAATACATATAATACGACCTACTTAGCTAATATTCCTTCGAGTTCTGGCATCCACAGCTTAAGAATCTATTTAGAAGATAACAAGCGCCGTTGGACAAGTGAATATTTCCAGTGGTGGGTTAAACCCCTAGTCACCCCTTTCAATGCTTATAATGGCAGTCGAATTCGCTCAGATCTTCCTATAAACTTTTCATTTGGTGAAATCGTTCCCCTTGTTATCTATCACTGGGGAAATGACTCTGAAACATCTCTTCCTAATGTTCCCTCTTTCATTACAAGTCTTAAAGACTGGTCAAATAAAAGTGCGCTAGATACATTTCTCTACATTCATGTCAAGGGGGCGGATGATGTCTGGAACAACCAAACATGGCACTTCATTCGGGATGATAGCTCAATCAGTATTGATCTTTACAATACTGAAAATAACAGTGTGATTCATACTCCGTTTCAAGTACATTTTTCTTTTAATGAAACTCCCGCAGAACTTCTTTATTCGTGGAATGGTGCTGATAACGTGAGTTCCTTCGATACAGCTATGATCGTTACACTTACTCTCCCTCAAATTATTATCTCGAATCCCCAAGTTGTTGTTTTGTATGTACGTGATGAAGTCGGGAATTGGAACACTCAAACCTACACTTTTTACACAGGAACTGGAATCTATGAACTTCGAGAAGAGAACCAATCCCGAATTCAAGGGGGAAATGAAGTTTTAGTAAATTTGACGTTAAACCCTGTCCAAGTTGGTTATCAATGGTTTAATCATTCAGATCAATCAACACTCACCACAATTCTGTGGATGATTCCAGCACAATATTACTCCATCCCTATCCCTCAAGTTAATAGCTGGAGTGATCTAGTGTTGTATTATGATCTTTCAGATGGAATCATAATTAATCAGACTCTAATGTACTTTATCGATAGTGACGATCCAGTTATTTTAGTTCTGGGAACGGAATTTCCCTATGCTAATGTCCCTCTAATGAACAACGGATCAATATTAGCCATCTCCTCAACAACTAAGATTAACATTTCAGTAAATGAAGATATCGCCCTCATTAAGATTCAATGGAATAATAATAATCTGTTCTTCAGTCAAGCTGGGGTGATCAACCGATCATACTTAATAGACTTAGAGGATCTATCAACTGGTCTTTCTCACGGGAATTTAACAGCATTTTGTACAGATCTTGTAGGGAATAATGCCTCCTACATCTGGTACTTTGTCTTTGATAATCAACCACCAGTCCTTCTCTCAATCAATTATGCTGATAATTCCCGCATTAGGCCGAATAGTACACTCTTCCTCACTTTCAATGAATCCATTCATCATTATCAGGCTTCATGGGCTCTAGAAGGAGTAAGAGTTATCAATGACTCACGTGAGATAAATTCTGCAATTATCACTTTGTTTGCTCCAGAAACTGATGGATCTTATTCTTTCTTTTTAACAGTTTATGATGCAAGTGGAAATAAAAGAGATTTAACCTATTCTTATGTGGTGGATGGAACCCCTCCCCAAATCACGGTATCATTAAGAAATAATAGCATGCAGAATTCTAACACTCCGCTACAACTTACTATATCAGAGACAATTAGTCTTAACAGTTTTTATCAATGGAATGAGGAAAACAAAACATTTTTCAACGTTACATCAGCGCAAATCACTCTTCTACCATCTGAAGGGCAACATGTATTCACTGTCTATGCAGAAGATCTATTAGGGTATAATCAATCAAAACGATTCCTATTCATCATTGATAATACTCCTATTGGCAGACCCCGAGTGAGCTGGCCTTCAGGTGGGTTTTATAGTAATGATATCAACTATTTAAGATTCTATTTCGATGAAAAACCCGTTATAGTGAAATCCAACTGGAATAATGGCACAAACCAGACACTAACAATCTATAGCTTACCTGCATTAAAGGTGGGACTAGCAAGCACAACCGAAGAAGGAAACTATTATGTGGTAATAGATCTACCAACAGCTGTGTTTAAAACTCACAAGCTTATACTTTTCATACAAGATGGAGCAGGGAATTGGGCTAAGTACCAATTCACCTACACGAAGATCACGAGCTTGACAGACTTACTCCCCCTCTTCTTGGGGATTGTTGGGATCCTGGTTATAATCGTCATTTACAAACGAGAGGCACTCCTTACAAAACTTGGAAGAAAAGAAGAGGAAAAAGAGGAAGAAACTGATCCATCGAAGCCAGAGAAGAAAATCCCAGTTAAAAAACGACAGTCTGGAAAAATGCGGAAGAAGGGGAAAAACTGGTGACTCCCCTATAATCTATAGGAAACTATCCTCTAGAATGTTAATTAACTCTTTCATTATAGGATAGATCATAAATAAGATAAAATAATGTAAATCACAAATTTTCTGAGGGAAAAACATGAGTCATTCACAATTTGATAATCAGCCTTACAACAAAAGTATTTTTATGACCACCCATAATTCTTATCGCTGGTCGTTAACCCAACAATTAGATCATGGTATTAGAGGTTTTGAACTTGATATTCATGACAGTTGGACCTTATTTGAACGAATTAAAAGATTTTTAACCTTGATCAAAATCTTCAGAGGGAAAGGAAGCTTTAAAATCGGCCATTGGTATCCTAGTCATGAAGTAAATCATAAGGCAGTTGGAAATCCCCGTGGAAATAATCTAAAGGATTGGCTTGGGGTGATAAATAATTGGTCAAAGAGCCATCCCAACCATGCACCGATTACTGTGTTTTTGGATATTAAAAAAGATCTTCAGGATATAAATAACCGTCCCCACAAAAATTTTGGGCTTATCCAGATGAATAAACAGATTTTCAAGGCATTTGAAATGAACAAAGGATCCCAAAGTCATTGGAAGAGATTTTACCCCTATAGTGAATATTTAGAGCAGTATGGCTCTCCAGGTGATTCTTGGCCCACAATTGGTGAATTAAGAGGGCGAATTCTCATCGTTCTGATGAGCTTTCATATTTTTCCGAATATCATCGAACCCCTGAAACCTTTAGTCGATATATATGGTCTTCCTTTAATGCACACCAGACAAACTTATCAGGTAGGGGAAATAGAAGGGCACACAATTGGATCTAAATGCTTTGTAGCTTTTAATCCTGATGATCGAGACAAAGAGGGATTCTATCCCTCGTTAGAGAGGGATTCAATGTTTATTACAGCTTATTACCCTGATGAATTTCCTAACTTTTGGAGTCAAGGTAAAATCATCAGAACAGATTATAATCCTAAACAAGAGTGGCCGCCATTTCCTCCTTATGTCAATTTTCCTGCCACCGATAGGTGGGAGGATCCTCTCTACAGAGATACTACAGATAAATGGGTCATCTAAATTAAGTTTAAACTGAAATAATGACCTTAAATTCCCTAGATAGAATTAGAAAAAGGGAATGAGTGAAAGAAATTCCAAACGAAAGGTGAAGGGAGATCTCAATACTTAGAGAGAACTAAATATCTCATCAAATCTATTGATAAGTACTGATAAATGACCTTCCTCGGGATAGAACTTGGTCTTACAATTCGGGATCTGTTCGCTCATAGTTCGGGCCATGGAAATCGGAACGCTCGTATCTAATCCCCCATGGAATAGAAATACAGTTAATTCCTCTGGAATCTCGTGCAATTCAAATCCCCAAGGTTTTGTATACAATTTAAAGTCATGAGCTGGGCCTTTAGATCCTTGTCGGAATGCTTCAAGCGTCTTTAAAATCATTCGTTCTCGAATTGAGGGCTCAAGTACAAGTTTTTGATCAGGTTCAGGAAGGCTTTGGTACAGTTTTTGGTAATTCTCTTCCCACCATTTCACATTTTCTTGTTTAGCTTTCCGCCCCATCATTATCCAAAGGGCAAAACGAAATGCCCAGGGAAAGCGTCGGGCAAAAACAAGCATATTTTTGCTTCGACGATTCATACCTTCTTTACTGAGACTGTATGGTCCTAAACCTGAAACAATTAAACAACCAGTTAACCGATTTGGTGGAATTTCATGAGTACAGGCCAGAGCATACGGCCCCCCACCACTACCTCCCATCACTGCAAATTTATCTATATTTAAATGGGTAGCCAACTCAAGAACATCAATAGGCCAGTCTAAGAGTAATCTTTTTGCCTGATAATCCGATAAACCTAGACCAGGACGATCCATGCAGACGAAACGTATTCCTTTTTCTACCAGATAGTTCTCTTTCCCAAAAAGGGCCTCTAGTCTACTTCCATAATTGCCATGAAAATAAAAAATCGGTCTTCCACGGGGATCGCCATATTCAGCATAACCTAAGCGTCGTCCGTCTGTTAATTCAACTATTTGGGAAGATTTATCATCAGAAATTACCATTGTTATCAATCCAGTAATTTTTTCAATCATTCACAGCTAAAATTGACCCTATACCAACAATAAAATAGAGATCTAAAGAGGATTTGCTGAACAGTGTTTTTTTAAGTTAAAGAATATTAAAATGCTTTATGTTAAAAAATTCATGTAATATGATTTTCCCTTCTCAAATATAATGTACAGCTTGTAATCAAAAGGACGGAAAACAATATGAGTGAAATGAGTGATTCAAAAGAACTAATGATGGGAGAAAGAGATTTTATTAGTAGTACACGAAAATATTCTGTAGGAACCTATGTTTCGTTTGCAATCCTGATGTTTGGTTTGAATGCAATGACCATTGTTGTTACGCAACAATATCCCTTTTTCTATGAAACATTAATCGGTCTTGACATCGGAATGATGTTTCTCGCTAGTATCTTGTACACGGTTTGGGATATGTTTAATGATCCATTAGTAGGATACCTATCTGATAAGAATTATAGGTTTACTCGTCGCTGGGGGAAAAGGGTTCCTTGGATTGCGGGATGCTTAGTTCCATTGCTTCTATCCCTCATTTTATTATTCTATCCTCCTAGCATTAGTCTTCTTGATGGTTGGTTCACATTTTTCTGGTTTTTAATTTTTCTTTCAGCTTATGATGGTTTTCTTTCTGCCATTACAGTCAATTATAATGCCCTCCTCCCAGTAAAATTCCGGAGTAAAGAAGAACGTATCAGCTTGGGCGCCTTTGTTCACCTTTTCATGATGCTTGGGCCTTTCCTAGGACTTGCTATTATTGCTCAACTAACACCTGATCCTAGCTCTTATCTAGTAATGAGTATCGCCATAGCTGTATGTGTATTGATCTCATTTCTTTTATCCCTTCCAGGTCTGAAGGAACAAGAATGGATTAAGGAGAGTTATTATCGTGAGAAACTAGAAGAAAAATCCTTTTTTTCTGAATTCATTGGCAATATTAGGCAAGCATTCAAACTCAGACCCTTTATTGCCTTAGCTATTGTTATGCTTTGTATGACGGTGTCGTTAGCACTGATCAATGCCAGTCAACCTTACTACGTGGCTTATATCTTGGGGATTCAAGATAGAGAGTCTCCAGAATTCGGCCAAACAATAGCTTCAATCGCATTTCCCTATGTTCTAACTACAGTACTATTTATCCCTGTTTACTTCTGGTTGGTTAGGAAACTCGGTCATGTGAAAGCCTTTAAATGGGGTTTATTAGTGAGTCCTCTTCCTGTGTTACTAATCTTCTTTAGCTTGATGTTTGGAGCTCAAAAAAGCGTTCCATTCGTCATGCTTGGAGCCGCGGGATGGGGGATAATAGGGGGGATAATAGTAATATCTCGAATCCCTGTTCAAGGGGATTTCTTCGATTCATCTGCACTAGAATTTCAAAGAAGACAAGAAGGCACATATCTAGGGATTTGGAATTTTTTCTCGCGGTTAGTGACAGTTATACAATTTGGTGTGTTATGGTTGATTCACACCCTCACCGCGTTTGATCCAGATGTTGCAACACAGAGCGAAATGGCAAATTGGGGAATAATGGCTCATTTTGGGTTGGTTCCTGCGCTATTGATGCTGATAGCTGCACTGGTGTTCTGGAAATTATGGGATATCACCCCAGAACAAATGAAACAGGTCAAAGAAAATTTAGAGACGCTTGGAATATAGATGGAGATGAACTCAGAGAAATTGCGAATTCGTGTAACTATGTTTTAGCATAGGAACAGTCAGGTTATGGGGTTGTTAATGGGATTATTACTTCTATTAACATTAGAAATAGAAATTGCAACAATTGAGTTAGCATTGAGTTCAACAAAAATTCAACCATATTTTTCAGTTAATACACATTTAGACACAGTATTAAAATTGTTATTTGATAAAAAACAACCTGATTATAGAAATTCCATAAAGTTATCAATTTCAGCAATAGAATAGTACTGACGTGCCAAGGGAAAAAAGTCTTTTTTTGTTCTGACACATCAGCTGGGCTTTCAGTTTTAAAAAATTATCTAACGATGGTTTTATGGTACTGCTTACCACATTCCAGAAATGAGAAATGACTTTAAAACTCCTGTTGAGAAAAGAAAGTTAGGAAAGTGAATAGAATTAGGAGAAAAAAAAAGAGAATCAATAAAATATGTGAAGAATGATTTAGATCATTCCAATCATCAAAAGAGAAACATAGGGGGGAGGGAGGGGCTCGCAACGGAGTTAAAAAGAAATCTTTTCATTTCGTTGCAAGCCCATGGCTTTCAAAAGTGTTTTTCGGTGCGTTTCTGCACTCCTCTCATTGTCCAGTCGCTGATATTATAGAATATTTTCCATGATGATAAAGCTATGGCAAATTCTATGGCAAGCTATGGAAAGTGCTGCTTGAATATTCTTTAGTTGTGATGTTTTTTTTCATGTTTTTCTTCTTTTCGAGAATTTTTAAGTATTTTCCTTGGGATATATCTATCAATATTAATTATTTAAACACCTTAAATAGCTTAAACTATTAGTCTTCCCTTCTACCTGTTATAGTTTTTCCTCTTCCAAGTATTATTTCTAGGAAACACTCTTAGCCTCTTCTGGGTTGTCCGCCTTATCTGTTGTTGGAGCTTTTATTATGTCTGATCCTTTTCCTAGTACCTCTAAGGTGAATGTTCTTCTTTGGTCAACCTATGATATTGCCAATACTGTCTTTAGTATGGGTATTGTGTCTATGACCATCTTACAGTATGGTACCCTCTTAGGTATGTTGAATGGTTTTGATTATGGTCTGAGTTATTTTATGGCTAGCATTGCTGTCTCATTGAGTACTTTTATTGTTGCCATTACCATTCCTGTGATGGGTACCATCGCTGATAACAATGGTAAGGGTAAACCTGGTACGATCCTCTTTGGTTCCCTCACCATTCTGTTTACGGGTATTGTCTTCCTCTTTGACAACATTTTCATTGCCTTATTCTGCTTTATTTCTGCCAACATTTTTTATCAATGGGGTAATCTGTTTTATGATACCATGATTCCTCGTATTTGTCATGACAAGGATAAAGGTTGGGTTTCTGCCGTTGGTGTGGCGTTAGGGTATTTTGGGTCCTTTTTTGCAGTTATTTTTAACTTTGCAGCTATTGCGTTTTTTGGCGAAGCTGTTGATCTTCCTGATGACATTGGTACTATTCCTACTGATCAATATGACACTGTTTTAGGTCCTCGTCCCGAGTGGATTGGTCATCTAAATGAAATGTGGCTCCTCTGTGCTTTTGGGTTTCTCTTAATTGCTCTTCCTTTCTTATTGACCCGAGAACGAGCGGGCAGGAATCGTCTGGCTGAGGTTGGGTTCCGTTCCTTACTTGGTTCTGCCGTCTCTGAGACTGTTGGTACTGCTAAAGAGGTTTGGCACTATAAAGATATGCGGTGGTTTGTTATCGGGTGGTTTTTTGCTGTGGATGTTGTTCAGACTGTCATTAACATCATGAAACCTGCCGCTGTCGAGGGATTTGGGATGGATGAGACCACTGCCACCATTTTACTTCTTGTTGGTGTTGTTTTTGCAGTGTTATTGACGGGGATTGCTGGTCCCATTGCAGATCGTAAAGGGCCTAAATTTCTGGCTAAGGTTGTCGGGCTTGTTTGGTTGGTCGCTCTAGCAATTCCGATTTTTGCTGAAAGTTTTGACCCCGCTGTCGAACTTCCGTTTTTTCTCAGTTTTCTGCCTAGCTTTACAATTTTTCTTATGGCTATTTTGGTCGGTTTCGGCATGGGTGCTATTTGGGTGGTTCAACGGACTATGACCATTGAGCTGGCGCCCCCTGATAAGATTGGGCAGTACTTTGGCTTTAGTAAACTCGCTGGGAAAGGGAGTAGTGCCTTTGGGATTCTTCTTTTTGGTGGAGTGATTGGTTTCTTCGCTTCTGCCCAAGGTTTTGGGTCTAATGCTTTTGCCTATAAAGTAGGTATTCTTGTGTTGTTAATCTTGTTTTTAATTGGTTTTTCCTTCTTTATGTTGATTAAGGATCGCCATCAAGAATATGTAGCAGGCAAAAGGGCTCCTTTTGATTAGGAATGAGTTTCCTTTTCTCCCCCTTTTTTTCTTACTTCTTTAAATAGTTGATTAATTCTTTGGTTGTTGAGATCTCTGGAAGTTTTTCCCCATTTACAATAAACCTTGGGGTTTTCCCTAATTGAAGGAATCGATATTTCAGTCGTTTCCAAAATGATATTCCCAAATCAACGAATTCTACTTCCAACTGCTCTGTTTCCGCCACTTTTTTTGCGATATTCATAGCATTCCAATCTTTCTCTGGGTAATAATGTCCTGTACGCCCCTGTTTGTCCTCCAAATTCATTACAGCATTGTGGACGCAAAAGTATCCTGTACCTCGATTACAGGGTCCTACTCCACCGTATTGGTCAACTAAAGTTGGGCTTATTTTTACCGATTTCACAAAGAGAATAACTTTTTGTTCACTCATTCTTGTTTCGTTTCCTAATTTTGTGCGTTCACGGGTGATGGATTTTTTATCAGAAGACTTAATTTGTCATGATGGATTGATATATTGAACATTGACTATTAATTTCTTTTTAAGAATATTGAAACCTGCAACCTCTTTCTCTCACAATTATTTGTATCTCAATACTCTCTTCATTTAAGGATAAACTAATATAATACGAATTTTCTTAAGAAATGGGGATATGAATGCACCAAAAGAGACTGATGGGAGGAAGTTTTGCCCTTGTCGTTCTTATTCTGAGTCTACACTTCTTTGGGTTGGGAGCCATTGAAAATGATGACTATATACTATTTAGTTATCATACTACGAATGGACATAATGATATTTTTCAAATTCAACTGAATATCACATTTGGTGGACTTGAAGCGGATTCTGCTGTTAAGGCAATTCAGACAGCTGATGGTGGGATCTTCATTGCTGGTTCCACTGGTCCTTATGGGACTGATGAACGTGACATGTGGCTTATAAAGACTTATGCCAACGGATCGGCGGAATGGAATCAGACTTATGACATCTGGGGAACTGATTGGGCTTCTGACCTCATCCAAACTGAGGATGGAGGTTTCCTCTTAATTGGCACCTCTTCACTTCAATATATGCTTCCTGTTCTCGATAGGGGATCAGCTTTGAAATTATTCGCTAATGGAACTGTAGAATGGTGTCAGTCTTATTATTTTGAAAGAACAGAATGGGTTACAGATGAAAATAGTCTTCTTCGTTCGGCCATTCAGACTGCAGAAGGAGGATTCCTCCTTGCAGGTGAGACAGTAGACTACTCTGGTCCTAATAATATGGATATGTGGCTGGTGAAGACTGATGCTAATGGATCTGTTGAATGGAATCAGATCTATGGATCAAAGGATGATAGTGGTTACTCCATAATTCAGACGATTGATGGAGGGTTCCTTATTGCAGGTAAGACGATAGATTATCATTACTCGGTAGACTCCGCAGTTTATCCCCATGATGCAGATATGTGGTTGGTAAAGATTTATGCCAATGGCTCAGTGGTATGGGATCAAGCCTATGGGGGAACTGGATGTGACTATGCCTTCGATGTTATTCAGACTGTTGATGACGGATTCCTCTTGGCTGGGGTAACAAATTACTGGTCTAATAATTCGGATATGTGGCTTGTGAAGACTTATGCCAACGGTTCTGTAGAATGGGATCAAACTTATGGGGGATTGGGACATGATCAAGCTCATTCAGTTATTCAGACTCCTGATGGTGGATTCCTTATTGTTGGTGACACTGAATCTTATGGGGCTGGTGATGAAGATATCTGGCTTGTCAAGACTTATAGTAATGGAACAATCAAATGGAACCAGACCTTTGGTGGATCAGATATAGATCGTGCTTATTCTCTTATTCCGACTCTGGATGGAAGTTTTATCATCGTGGGAATGACGCGTTCATATGGCGCTGGAAATGGTGATATATGGCTGTTAAAGATCTCTGAAGTAATCGATTCCCCCACTGATTCAATCACCAGCACAATTATTGAGGATGTATCAAGCTCAATGAATACTCTTTCTACTAACACAAGTAAGGAAACCAAAAACAAAAATGAGTCAAATCCACCAAATCTCATTCCTGGATTTGAGTCTCCTTCCATAATTGTATTCTTCCTACTTTTAGTTATTATTCTTAAACGAAGAAAATCATTTTCTCAAAAATATTAATCTGAAAATTGATTACACTTTTTGATAAAAATCGAAATATTTAAATAATTACACTTTTTGATAACAATTGATGAAAAATTTCACTAATCTTCTCGGAAAAGATGGAACAATCGATCTTCTTGCTTACCTAAGAATTAATCCTGGGATTACTATTGCCATAATAAACACCCATTTCACGAAATCGGGTCATAAATCTCTTACCACTGCGACTATTTATCGTAGAGTTAAGGAATTAGAACAATTGAACCTGATTACTAGATTGCCAACGAATTCAGAGCGATTTATTCTCACTCTATCTGCTGAGGAGATTTTAAAAAGAAATAAGAGGTGGAAAAAAGTGAAGTTTCAAACTTTAATTCAAGATTTAGGAAGTTATTTTGATATCGGTACTCCTGTAGTTCAGGATAAGTTTGCAGTTTATCCTTTGATTAAGACAGAAGTAGCTTTAACCGTATTAGGGCTTCTCGAAGCAGAGGAACAGGAACTTGCTTGGATCCAGGAATCGGAAGGATCTGAAAGCGTTGAGATTCTCGAGGCGATAAATAAAAGTAAAAATCCAGTTCTCATTCCATATCTTCATCAGGTTGAGGGTGGTAAACAGGATAGAACAATTTTTGAACCAATTCTCATTCCCATTGGTCATAATGAGTCTAATCCGTTAAAAATTCCCGCCAAATGTATTGAACAGTCACGATGGAGATATTCTAGTTCTCGTGGTGTAACCACGTCATTAAAATTCAAATCAGCTAAAACTCGTATGGCCCCCCAAATGGCCAATGTTTCTGCGAAAGCTGGGGATCAGTCCACTGTCTGGGAATCAGTATATGCTTCAATGGGCGCCTATCAACTCGCTGCGGAAGATGCTCCTACTAGTAGTTTTCGTGAAATCCAAGAAAAGTCGTACGAAATAGATGAAGATCTCAAAAATCTCCAGGAAGCGCTAGCTGCGGGTATCAAACTTGAGAACCAAGTTGGTCTTATTTGTGCCTATGGGGACAAGTTACTTGCTGTTGAAATTTATGGCTCTCCGAAGCTTTGGAATCAGTTCAGTGAGGTTGTCCTCAAGGGATTTCTCACTGATAGAGTATTTATGCAGAAAGTTGAAACCGATCAGAAGCTACCCGACAACCTGGAAAAGATTCTCCAAGATGAATTCAAAGACTTGAAAGTGAATAAAGATAATGCGACAGGTACGGGTGATTTATTCCGATTTAACAGTAAAAAATGGCAAGGTATTAGTTTAAACTATCAAGGCCATCCTATACATCTCTATGCCACAAAAGAACAGGTCGATATTCTCAAAGGGAGAAAAGTGTATCGAGCGCCTGGAATACCTCAAATGCAGGTTCAATCAATTCAAGATCCCAAGTTCAGCAGGAGATAACGCTCGAACAGGATTTTGAAGAATCAGAATAGCACTAATGGGTTTACAACAATGTTAGATTTACTAGCTTCAAAAGGGACCGAAGAAATCCTAAAATTTCTTCGGAAAAATCCTAAAAAAACTAGTGTTGAAATCAACAGGCACTTCATAGAACAAAGAAAGGAATACGAAAAAGTAGTCCAGAAACGAAAACAGAAAGGAAATTATCATTCTGAATCTTCTGTAATATTTCCAACAACCGCTACTATCTACAGGAGATTAAAAGAATTAGAGCTAGCTGGTTTCATTATTCGCGAACCACCTGGTTCTAATCAATTTTCTCTTACCCAACAAGCCATGGACATGCTTGATCGAGAACTTCTTCAACACCCTGAAATAACAGAGCTTAAACGATCGCATCGTGCTCTTCTCCATCAAATTAAACAACACAAAGATGCGAATGTTATTGAGCTTCAGGAAAAGGCTCTCCTTTCGCCTACTACTATTAATGTAGGATTGAAGAAATTAATTAATCTAGGTTTGATAGAACAAGCGAAGGCTGAACCTAAAGGCCCAATTAGATCACTAAAACGACCAGGACGACCAAAGAAGCGTCTTAGAATTACAAAGAAGGGAGAGAAGGTATATATGATGCAAGCCAAATTGGAGGAAGAACAAACAAAGTAGAAGGGATGAATATGCCAATTGAAGAAATTGAAGACATTAAAATGGAAGTAATCCCTAGTTCACCTTATGCTTTAGCTACTGGTGAAACTCATCTTTACATCCAACTAAAGTTAACAGCTCAGGAGATCTCAACCGCTATCCCTAGAACTAATTTGAATTTAGGAGTCGTTCTTGATCGTTCTGGGAGCATGCATGGATCCAAACTTCAAAAAGCCAAGGAAGCGGTCGAATTTGTGGTAAATAATCTTTCTCAGGAGGATGTATTTGCTTTAACAATATACGATCATCGTGTTGACACAGTTCTCCCCTCGGCTAATTTAACCGATCCTGCTTCAATTATTAACCGACTCCGTTCAATTCGTAGTCGGGGGCGTACCAATCTTCACTCAGGGCTAGTAGAGGGAGCAAAGCAAGTTGATGGTGCCAAACATTTAGAGTATCGTAATGTACTATTACTTCTTTCAGATGGCCTTGCTAATGAGGGTATCACTGATCATGACCGCATTTGTGGTTATGCAACCAATATTTATGAGGGTGGGATTAGTATTAGTACGTTCGGAGTGGGTGACGATTTTGATGAGGATCTCCTTGTTAATATTGCTGATGCTGCTGGTGGATCATTCTACTTCATAGAAACAGCGGATGACATCCCTAAATTCATTGAAAAAGAATTTCAGGGTCTCTTAGCGACTGCAGCTTATAATATTGAGGTTGAATGGCATAAAGCAGAAGGTGTCCATATCCGAAGAGCACTTGGAGTTCCTTATGAAGACCGTTTATCGGATAGTACAAAAGTAGGTGATCTCAGAAGTGGGAATGAATTATTAATTATTCTAGATGTTACCATTCCCTCATCAGAGAATCATGAAATCGAAGCGATGACTTTTAATGTCCATTGGGTTTCTCGAAGTGGGTCAACACAACCAATTCATACGACTATTCCCTGTACCATTAGTTATACTACAGATGAGCAGCTATTAGCTACAGAAAATGAGCAAGTCCTAGAGAATGTGTATCTATTAGAAGCTGCGTTTGTCCAATATGAAGCTATGGAGATGGCCGATCGGGGAGATTTTTCTGGAGCTCAAAGAACCATGCACAAGTTTCAAGAAAAGCTTGATTCGCAGATTTCTCAAACTGGGGGATCAGTAAGCCTTAAGAATTTACAAGAACAGAATATTCAGATATTATCCAACGTGTTGAGTGAAGAAAGGTACACCAAAGGATCTCGGAAGAAATTACGTTCTGTAATGTATGATCTACGAAAAAGGCGATCTTTTTAACTAGAAAACCTCTTGATATTTCGTAAACCTCCTTCTTTTTTGCATAAAAAGAAACTGATATCAGTCTGGTATGTTTATATTTTAAAAATCAAACTTTCTACTGAGATTTTAATATTCTCGTTTAGAAAACTAATCGGTAAGAGATGAAAATATGTCAGCAGAAAAAGATAGATCATTCTTGAAATATGAAATCGTTGGTAGTCCTGCCTTCTCTGTAGTAAGAATCTATTTAGATCAACCTGGTCAGCAAGTACGAGCTGAGGGTGGAGCTATGGTCTATATGGATGGTCATATACATATGGAAACTAGATCAGCTGGTGGAATCATGCGTGGTTTGAAAAGAAAATTTTCTGGCGAATCGATGTTTCAAAACTTCTTTTCTCTCCCTGATGGTGCACCTCCTGGCATGGTTGCCTTTGCACATGGTGCTCCTGGCGATATTGTACATCTCCACCTTGATAAAGGCGAGGAATGGACTTTAAGTAGAGATGCTTACATCTGTGGAACAACGAGTATCGCTGTTACGTCAAAACTGGGTGGATTTAAGAGTGTGCTCGGTGGGGAAGGCCTTGTACTGACTAAAATCATGGCTGAAGGTGATGGTGATGTATGGATGGGTGGATATGGATATATTGAGCGTCATGAACTAGCTCCAGGGCAAGAGTTTGTTTGTGACAACGGAGTGATGATGGCATTCCAAAGCAATATGCAACATCGAGCTTCAAAAGTTGGTGGAAGAAAAAGCTTCTTCCTTGGCGGAGAGGGGATTGTAATTCGGTATACTGGCCCAGGTGTTGTGTATACCCAAAATCGTGAAATTGGTTTATTGGCTTCGTTACTTGCGCCATATATACCAGTCACACGGGGTTAAGCAACAGAATATCTTTTTCCTTTTCTTTTTCCATTTTACCTTTGAAATTAATAGGGAGTAATGTTTACTTTAGCTATCTTTACAGGAGGCACCAATGCCATATCTCTCCAATGACCAGACATACGATTAGGCCCGACCATTTCTATGTTTTTTGCCATCTCTAAGATATTGTCTAAAAGTCTGCATTTCTGGATCGGGTGTTTAATCTCACCATTTTCGATCAAAAATGTTCCTTGTCTTAATATACCTGTGTAATCCCCAGTTCCACCATTTGTAACATAAGCATAGTGCAAGAAATCAAGGTAAATTCCTTTTTTAATTTCTGCAATCATTTCTTCAATCTTGCTTTTTCCTTCCTCCATATAGATTGAGGGAAGAAGAGGTAACGGTTCGCTTTGATATAGTTGACCTGGATAAGCAGTCATTCCTGAAGCTGCTGAAAATCGGTACCCAGATCCATTTGAAACAGTTTGTAATTGGGTAGCATAGGATGTATCTAGTGGTATTTCTTTAAACACACCATCTTTAATCAGTATAACATCTTTGGTTGGTATTCCCTCGTCATCATATGCTCCTGACACTGGAGAAGGTACACGTAATGGATCATTTCCAAGCGTCATCAATGGTGAAGCGATTTGTTCTCCAATTTTATCCTTCAAGAGAGGCATGTTTCGCTCCTGATTTTGCGGATAAGTCAGGATTACTAACCAACCTAAGAAAGTCGATACTGACATTTCACTTAGGATTAATTCATATAAGCCAGCATCGATTTTTTTTCCATTAAGACTGCGTACCGCCATGTCTGACGCATGATCAGAAAGTGTTTGGGTATTTATTTCACTTATTTTCCATCCTGCAGATGAATCGGATCCTTCTCGCCTGTCGGTAGATGATTCTGCAACAGCGAGTAGTTCCATATTCCAATAGGTACCCTTTTCCAATACATCTACGTCATTTGTATTCATTATATGTTTAGAGTATTCTACTAAATGAGTTGGTCCAGCCACCTCTTTTATTGCTGGATTTTTTTCCAAGGTTTCCTTTATCATTTGGTTTACTTGCTCATTAATATCTCCATAAGAGAAAATCATTTCAACAAGTTTATTATCGTAAAATTTATTCAATCGAGTAGTTTTCTGGGGGCAGGGGAAAGAGAAGTCAGGAGATACCTTTCGATATTTTGAAAGCGCCTGAGCTTCTTCAATAGCATTATAAATTGATCTATCAGTGAAATCACAAGTTGAAGAGAATCCTAGTCCTTGGTTTTTCGTTAAGATACGTATCCCAATTCCTGCATCTTGAATTACTTTACTCTCGAGAATCTTTCCTACTGCAGAACGAATAGTTAAAAGACAATTAGCGCCTAAGAATACTTCAGCATGAACAATATTGTCTTTGTTTTTTGCTTTTGTTAATGCATATTCCAATCTTTCTGAATAATCTTGCATCCATTAACCTCCTTGTTATCAGCTGCCTGGCCCTTTTAATGTTGCGATTCCTCGCATCGTTGGCCCACCATTAGAAACAGTCCCGCCTTGCATTGGGTCTCCTTTTCCGCAACCAGACCAGAAAAGTAACTGATCATCAGCAAGCGCATCAATACTTTGCAGAAATGCTGGAGTAGTGGCGGTAGCGGTACATGAATATAGCTGGTCAGTTAATTCTCCGTTTTTAATCAAGAAACCTTCTTGGCTTGAGATTGCCCAGTTAAATCGCTGATCGTCTATGGAAGGTATATTTGCTCCTCGAAGATAAACCCCCTCTTTTGTATCTTCAATAATTTCATCCGCTTTCCAATCCCCAGTGTCCCAATACACATTTATTTGACGAATGATTGGATGATATTCATAAGTATTCGCCCTCATTGCGCCATTAGGCTCAACACCCATAATGGATGCAGTTTCTCTAGAATGCATACGTTCAGTGAGGACTCCTTCCTTAATCAAAGTTGTTCTTTTACATGGAGTTCCCTCATCATCATATAACATATAAGCAAAATTTTTTGGTATGGTAGGATCGTTGAACACTGTAACATACTTTGATCCGATTTGTGTAGGATTCCCTTCGTCCTTACTCATTCCTTTCCACCAAGTGCTTCCAGCCCAAGCTGTTTCCCACCCTAGAACTCGATCAGCTTCAGAAGGATGTCCAACAATTTCGTGCACAAGTAATGCCATATAGGAAGGATCGAATACAATTGGTATATTTCGAATTGTTGGTGCAGGTTTAGCATTTGCTAAATTAATAGCTTTTTCTCCTGTTTTCCGGCAGGTTTCAGTTAAATCCCCATTCTTACCAAGTATTTCGTGCCCACCTGTTCCTCCCACATCTGCTGTGGTTCCACCCCATGGTTGATAATACGCTCGTACTCCAGATGGTCCCTTAGCTACAGCTCCTAGGTTTACATTGATTATCGGTCTAGTAAATTCTATTTTTGTTCCTTCGCTACTCCAGAAAAATTTTCTCGCTGAAATCGTGGCATAATCAACAATCGTTCTTAGTATATCCTCTGATGAATGAATTTCTTTATGCCATTTTAGTATTTCCTTGACCTTCTCATCAAGAGGAATCTCCCTGAAATCAATATCACAGCTGACCTCGACGCGATCTTCCGTTATTGGAATTTCAGCTAATTGAATAGGAGTTTTTGTATGGTTCGACTCGATTTTTGCCATTTTTCGGGCTATTCCGATGGTTTTACGAATAGCTTCTTTACCTAAATCTTGAGAACTGGCAAAGCCCCAGGCACCATTTGATAAAACTCGGATCCCAATTCCTTTTTTTGTATATGTAAATGCTTTAGATATTTCTTCATTAATTGATCTAACTATGACATTCTGAAAGGATTCTAATCGAACATCTAGATATTCTCCACTTTTCCCTAACTCAATGGCATACTGTAACAAATCTTCCAATCTTCTCACTTCATGTTTTTTTCTAGATGAAGGCTTTGAAAACAGGTGTATTAATGAATTTCACTAAAACTTTTCCTTGAATTTTGATAACATACATAAAATCTTTAATTATAGCAAATTATTTGAAAAATTGGTGTATCTATGCCAAATAAATTATTAGACAGGTTTTTACGATACGTGAAAGTTCATACCTCAAGTAAAGAAGATATAAATAAAATTCCAAGTACAAAGCATCAATTTGACTTAGCTTATCTATTAGTTGAGGAATTAAAGGACTTTGGTTTGACGGATGTCATCTTAACTGAACATTGTTACGTGATAGCTACAATTCCTTCTAATCTCTCAGATGAATTGACTGAGAAAATCCCTATTTTATGCTTCTTGGCACATATGGATACATCTCCCGAGGAACAGGGGAAAAATGTAAAACCACAAATCATTAGAAAATATAATGGTGGAGATATTTCCCTTCCAGGTAATCCTAATCTTGTAATTTCACCTCAAGAAACACCTAGTTTGAATAGATTTATTGGAAGTGATATTGTCACATCTGATGGAACAACCTTACTGGGTGGAGATGACAAGGCAGGAATTGCTGCTATAATGACTTTTGTGGCAACCTTAATTGCTGATCCAACTATTAAACATGGTATCATCAAAATAGTATTTACCCCTGATGAAGAAGTGGGTCATGGTGTTGACGCTCTGGATGTTGAATCCCTTGGTGCAGATATTGGATATACTCTAGATGGTGATGAAATGGGAGTATTGGAATCAGAGACTTTCAATGCTGCTGGTGGTACCATTACAATCCTAGGATTCAATTTTCATCCTGGTTACGCTAAAGACAAAATGGTAAATGCTATACGCATAATGGGTGAAATTCTTTCATATTTTCCTCAAGATCAAGCTCCTGAAACAACAGAAAAGATGGAAGGATACTACCATGTATATGAAGCTAATGGATCTGTGAATGAAGCCAAGGTACGTTTCATTCTTCGTGATTTCGATTTCGATGAACTTCAAAACAAAATTCAAAAGATAGAAAAAATAGTAAAACACACACAAGAGAGATATCCTAAAGCAAAGATTGATTTAAATCTTAAGGAACAATATAGGAACATGAAATATCAGCTTGATAAAGTTCCTCATGTAGTTGAATATGCAGAAGAAGCGATCAAACGTACTGGAGTAGAAGTGATCCGAAAACCAGTCCGTGGTGGTACGGATGGTGCACGTTTGAGTTATTTGGGACTTCCTACACCTAATATCTTTGCTGGTTCTATTAATTTTCATAGTAAAAAAGAATTCATTCCTGTTATTGCCATGGAGAAAGCTGTTGAAACAATTGTGAATCTTGTGCAAATCTATGTTGAAAAATCAATATGTTAATAAGATTGTATTATCCTGGGTTCGTTATATGACCACTTACATTAAAAATGAAAAAGAAAAGAGAAAATTTCACGTGTAATCATTAAAAAATAGCTAACATATAAGCTTTCATCTTGTCCTCTCCTTTCAAGAGATTACACCTTTTTTAACTAATCTAAGTATTCTTATAGTTCAATAAGCTGTAAAATTCTGGAAATATGAGAATTTTATTAACTGTAAATTAAAGTTATTCCGAATCAATATGCAGCAAAAAATCTCTGAATATTTTCTAGAAGTCATTCAACTGATTTTCCCCAGAAGATGATTATCAGAAAATTTTGGGTGCTTTGATTCAAGATTTCTTAAGCAGCGAATAATTTAATAGGTATTTTCTTGGAATAAATTCTTTTCAATCCTTTTGGTTCTTTTCACTGAAATTGGAAAACTTTTAGAACGGGAATGTGTGAAGTAATAATGAGTAGAAAGAGCGTTTAGAGAATAGTTTTTTTACATTTTCACTTGTATTGGTATCTAGAAACCAATCACCATTTCCAAGGGATATTAGATGGCAACTCGAGAAGAGAAACAGATTAGGCTTGAGCTACCCTCTACTTCAGGCGTTGAATGTGAGATTCGGGAAAGCTTAAGTAGACAAGAATATGTCTTCACTTTTTTTCAAAACGAGCGTGTTATTAAGACTAGTACAATATCACACTCACAATTAACTATTGACCAAATGGTCGATTTACTGAGTGATGCAGGTGTAGAATTTTTCAGTTTTTCTGCTATCTTTGATGTTGCGGAATTGCTACTACAGACTGTTAAAGATGAATTACAACAAATTATTGTTATGGAGGAAGATATTTCACAACCATCCACGATAGATCGTGATGAAATTGAACCAACTCCGACTCCAATACTGACTGAAGAAGTATCAACTGATGCAGCAGTAGTTACTGAACCTGAGGCAAGAATTTCAATTGAGTATGGTGATAAACTGTTAAAGAAGTTTAAAATGCCTTATTCTAAAGGCGGTTATGCTGGAGTATATTATTCCGTTGATGGCAAATACGCAATAATTTTATTCCAGAATGATTCGCCCATAATTCGGAAAAAGTTCGCTAAAGAAAATATCAACGAAGATAATCTTGTTGCATTGATAAGTGGATCAGGAATAGAGTTTTTGTCTTTCTCAGCTATCTATGAAACTGCTGAAACTATTCAAAATATCCTTTTGCATCCTGAAGAGCATCTAGAAACCGATATAACTGATGAAATAACTCCAATGAGAATAGGTACTGAAGAACATATGACTTCTACTTCAGCAGTAGAAATACCTGAAGATGAAATAGTCATGGTCGATTTGTCTTCTTTAGATGTGTCTGAGTATTCTAAGGCTGAAGATTTCGATAAATTTATATCAAAAGTCACGTCATTTGTAAATGAAGGTCACCCTCTTCCTGTTAAAGAATTTGAGATTGAACAATCTGGGGGAGCTGTCTGTATCATATTACGCCAAATGGATTCATGGTACCTCCGTTTTAGAGCAAGAACTGGTTCCCTCTCAGAGGTAACTGAAGTCAAGTTGGATCAAGATGAGATAGCTCGGTTAATAAATCAAGAAATTCCTCAGATATCCTTTAGCTACCTCTATGATGCTTCTGAAAAGGTATTTTTGGTAATTCAACAACTTGCTAAGCGACCTATAGGTGATGTAATACTGAATGTGGCTGTTGGTCATTTCATGCAAATCATTGAACAACAAGAAGCTAAAGGTGATTTGAAAGCCGCTGGTCAAATAACAGAAGTTCTACTTGAAAGGTTTCGAAAAGAGAAAAATCTAAAGGGGATAATCCAATTTGGGAAGAAACTTCTTGCATATTACGAAGAACAGAAGAAAGATACAGATGCAACAAAACTTAGGAATTCCCTAACTCAAGAATTGTTAGAAATAGATACTGCAATTTCCCTGGAATTTGTTTTAGATTCCGTGAATAGTTTGGAGAGGAAAGGACAACATTTAAACGCAGCAAATCTTTGCGGATTAATATTAGATCATCTTTTAACTGTGAAATTTAATGCAGAAACTCTCAAGCAAGTCATAACTCTTGGACGAAAACAAGTTGACTTCTATAAAAGTGCACGATTACCTTCTGTTATGGAGGAGAATGCTGTTCGGTATGCCCATTACACCATCAAGCAAATGGCTATAATAGATTCTGATCAAATAACACCCAGACAAAAAGAGATTTATCATAAAGACATAATTTATCTTTTGGATCAGGCTTTTGAGTCACAAGAAGAACGAAATGCAAATTTCGAATTACTTGAATCTCTTGAGAACACTTTGGATCTTTTAAGAGAAACGAATGATAAGATAACATACAGCAGATATATTGATCGGCTAATAATTACATTAGAAACTCAAAATAGAAGGGAGAGGGCTTTAGAGGTTGCTGTTGATTCAACAAAATTCTTACTGGATTCAGTGAATTATGTAAAAGCCTGTGAATACGGGAATAAAGCAATAAAATTATTCTACGAATTAGAAAGAATCACTGAAGCTATTGACTTTAGCGTAAATATTGTCAGGGGTTTAGTAGATATCAAGGAAACAAATGCTGCACAAGATTACATAAAATTTATTGAATCTCTTGTTAATAAGGCTTATGAAACAGATGATAAAAGTCGTGTGGAAAAACATCTAATAATTGGTGATTTATATGGAAAATTAGGCTTAAAGGATCAAGCCAAAGCCTATATTCAAGCTGCACTTCAGACAATCGGGGACGCCAAAAAACGAGAAAAGATTGTTCTTGAATATGTAAATGATCTTCTTGAAAGCCATGCGACATTATCGGCGCAAGAGATGGTCAATCAGGAACTTTCACGACTCTTAACTGGACAAAAGATTGAAGAAGTCATTAAATTTTGTCAAATATTCATTAAACAACTTCAAGAATACAATCAAAGGGATATGGTTTTCGAATATATGAAATATTGCTCAAGTTTAATGATTCAAACTGAACATACTGATTATAAGGTGATACAAAATTTTATAAAGGACTTACAAGACTCTAATGAGTTAGATCGCGCTGCATTCATAGAAAATCAACTATTAACTCTTCAAAAAACCCAAAAAGATTATACTAGAGCAATTGATGGCATGGGCCGTTTTATCGATCATCTTGTAGAAAAATCTGAAAGATTTGATTTAATAGAATATTATATTCGACAAATAGCTGTTACTTATCGTGAAATGGGCGATATTGAGGGTGCAATTGATATATTAATTTCATTCCAGAAGCGAATGCTTGACCATTCTGTAGAACTTGCCCAAAGAATAATTGATGAGATCCTCAAAGAACTTGAGAAGGTGGAGGACTATAAAAAATCAATCAGCATTGTATCTCCACTTATTGACAAATTACTAGAACAGGGAAATTTTCAGGACGCTTATATTTTTAGTGTTCAGAATGCTCGATACTATGAGCGATTAGGGGACATTGGAAAGGTTATTCAGTATTTAGAGGATATTAGAGATAAGTTCATAGAATTTGAACAGTTTGAAGACGCGAATCGAATGACAGATCTAATTCTCCGGTTTGGACGTAGCCATCAAAAATATAAACTAGCTATAACCGCAATCAAAGAATACTCCAAAAATGCCTTAGATAGGGGGGATACCACAACATCAACCAAATTTGCACTAGAAACGGCAGCATTACTCGAAGAGGAAAACCAAGTAGGAAAAGCCCTTGAATTTTTACAAATGATATTTAACTCAATATACGAAAAAGAAGATAAAGAGTCTGCGCTTCAAGTCTTTCAACGAATTATGGAGATTCGGGGGGAGAAGGATGATTTTAAGAAAATTGTGAAAAAATATCTTGACGAACTGCTACGTAAATACCCAGATGTGCAGCTTCTCTCAACAGCTTCCCTGGTGCTGAAGCCTCCTTTTGAGGATTGGTTTTCTTTTTCAGAAGTCATATTTGATCATATGCTTACTCTCGATGAAGTCTCTAATGAAATAGCAGAAGCTATTATCAATTTTGTCAATTCCGTTTATGGTGAGGGATGGCTGGACGAAGGAGACCGAATTGCCAATAAATATGCGACTCTGATGTTAGACATTAATCTCATTTCTTATGCCTCACGTCTGATGGCTATAGTTTTAGAACGAAGTGAGAAACCTGTCTCTGAAGTAATTCCCTCTTCCGTTAATTTCATTAATGAGTTAATTCAAAGATCATTACTAGAAAATGCACGAGAGTATGCTGATCGTATTATTACTATGATTACTTCAGAGAAAAAATTCGGAAGAGACAGAAATTTACTTGCTGGAAAAATCGCAGAAAAATTTGCAGTTTATGTAGCATCAGAAAACCCAGATTTAGCCTCTGAGTATGTTTATCAAGCCTCAACTTATTATCGAAGTTTGAATGACTTTGATGGAGTTGTGGCAGCCTATACAAATCTGGCAAAGAATATTCCCTCTCCTGAAAGAGTAATTAGAACATTTAAGAGAGGTATAAAGATCTGTCAGAAATTTAAAGCTGATAAACATGAAGCCAAATTACTCTTCCATTTAACAGAATATTTAATTGCTAATAACAATGTTGCTGCTTTTGCTTCATTCCAGCAGACATTAGAGAAATTTGAGGAATTGCAGGATCTTAATGAGTTATTTGATGTTGCATACAATCTTATTGAGGTTGCTATTAAAACAGATAATCTCAAAATTGCTTATACATATCTTGATTACTTAACTCGATTAAGTTCGATGATAGATAAAGAGAAAGACCTTGGAGGAATAATAGTCTTTCTATTACGACATGCTGAGGAGGTTAAAGATGTGGAAAGAATCGAGTTAATACAAAAATATGTGCAAAAACTGGATATTAGGCCTAAGAAATTTAGCAAGGAGTATTCGATCTTAGCAAAACAACGAATGGCTCATGTTTCAGAAACATTTGAGAGAGTTGAAGCTGTTGAGTTGGAAGAAGAACCAGAACCTATTCCTGAGCTTGTTGAAACAGAAGCAATTGTACCTCCAAAACCTGTTGTCACCTTTCTTGAACCTTCTCAAGAACTATTAGATGATAAGATTGATGAAGAGTTCGCAAGTGTAATTAAAGAATTCGGTGAGGAAATCCCTAAAGAAACTGCAAAAGATCAGATATTTCCTGTTCTAGATGAGGTTCCCCTTGCTAAATCTTTTGAACCAAGTCTTACAGAAGCTCCTAGTGACGAAAAATCAGGAATTCCTGATCTAGAGGAAACTGTTGAAACTAGAGTTCGTGAAGAACCAGAAATCCCAAAACCTGGAGCCCTAACAGATGAAGAGATAAGAACTCTTTTTTCTTCAACAGTTTCTCCAAGGCAAGAAACTCCTCCAAGTGAACCCCTTCCTCCCTTAAAAGATGTTCCCCCAGTCATAGAAGAGACCTTTATTAAAGAGGAATTTCCCAAAGTGAAAGATGCTGCTCTATCTGAAGCAGAGATGGATTCATTATTTATTCCAAGAATAGAAAGCCCTTCTATTGAATCGCAATCAGATTTGGGAATAAAAGAGGAGGAAACACTAGAAGAGGATGAATGGGAGGTTGATAGCTTCGGACGACTATGGAAAAAGGGAACACTCCCTCCATCAAAGGAAGAGCTTACTGAAACAGAAGAACTCCCCAATGTTGTACCAGATGCAACCCCTGATTTAACACCTCTTGAATCATTGGTACAAGAGCAAAAGACCAAGGAAGCGACTGAAGATATAGCAGGAGGTATTCTTGAGGAAGCCCTTTCAAAACCTTCTACTATTTCTACTAAGAAAACTACTACATTTGACTCTGTTGTTGATGCCTTAACAAAAGAAGAAGAAACTGTCACAACTGATATCTTTGATGTACCTAAAGTCGATTATAATGAAATTACTCAACCTGAAGAAACAAAAGAATCTCAAGTAAAAATCCCTGATCTTGCTGATCTATTTTCAGATGCCTTATCTGAATTGGGTGGTATAAGTGGAAAAGTTGGAGAAATTGAAAAAAAGAAGAAGAAATAACTTTTCTTTTTAGCAGAGATTACAGATTAGTTCAATATGTTACTATTTGATATTTATGTTCACCTTGGTAGAATAAATTTAAATTTTCCTATTTTTACCATATTTAGCAGTATCGTATAAGGGAAATTTAACGATCTCAGCCTCATGTAATTTTCCACGAACTTCATATTGAATGGAAGTTCCTTCTTCTTTCATGCCTGGGAGTACATATCCCATTCCAACCCCACAATTTAAAAGAGGTGAAAATCCCCCAGATGAGGTCACACCAATTTCTCGTCCCTCTTTAAAGAGAACCATTCCAGATCTTGGACTAGGTCCTTTTTTATGAGCCCTAAATCCAACACGGAATCGATTAGGATTACTATTAGAGAAATACTCAAGTTGAGTTTTTCCAATGAAATAGGATTTTTCCATGTGAATAAATGGTGGAAAGAACAAATCAGCCTCGAGAGGAGAAATTGTTTCATCAATATCATTTCCATAAAGAGCTAAACCTGCTTCTAACCGAAGAGAGTCTCTAGCTCCCAATCCACATGGTTTGCTTCCTGCCTCGATAAGGAGTTCCCAAATTTTTTCAGCGTTTGATGGATCTTCAAGGGTTGTGTCCAGTACAATAATCTCACATCCTTTTTCTCCAGTGTAACCTGTTCCAGAAAGTATTAGGTCAATATTATCAAAAGTTGTTGAAAAAACACGCCAAGGATCTGGAGGTTTGATATCCTCATTAAAAGCAGCTAATAGCACATCCTGCGCCTTTGGCCCTTGTAAAGCGAACATTGCAGAATTCAATGAGATGTCCACTAATGTGAGGTCAAGATCAATAAATTGATCAAGGAATTTTTTGAAAGTATCCATCCACGATCGAATCTTGATTAAATTTCCTGCATTCCAAACTTGCAACCATCTGTTTTTATCGATTCTACCATAAACTAGGTCGTCTCGAAAGCCTCCTTGTTCATTTAACATAAAAGTATATGATGCTTTGCCGATCTCTGTCTTTGAAAGATCTCTTGGTACAAGTAAATTTAAGAATTTCTCCGCGTCGTCTCCTTCGATCCACATCCGACCCATATGTGATACATCAAAGATACCAGCAGCGTTTCTTACAGCTAAATGTTCTTCCTTAATGGATTTATACATAACCGGCATTTTAAATCCTGCAAAATCGATTATATCCCCATTCTTAGCATGCCAATCATAAAGTTGGGTTTTCACAAGTGATCACCAAATCAATTCTCTTTGTGTTCCTCTTTATAACCACTAACACTATCTTGAGAATTTTTTTAAATTTTCACTGTTACTGGATCATCACATTCATAGCATACAAATAATGAGAAATATCACGAGGATGCGATTGGTGAAAAGTATATGTCTCTTGATCCTGATTTTATGAAAATTAGATCGATTTTAGAAAACCATCATAATTATTGGAGTAAAGCAATCCCACTCATCGCGAGTGAAAATGTGACAAGCCCAGCAGTACGAGAAGCAGCTATTTCTGATCTAGTTCATCGGTATGCAGAAGGTTGGATTGGTGAACGAGTATATCCTGGAAATCAATACTTTGATGAAATAGAAGAATTATGCCTAAAGCTGTTAAAAGAAATTTTTAATGCACCATTCATAGATGCACGGCCCATTTCTGGAGTGGTTGCTAATTTAACGGTTTACACTGCTTTTACTCAGGCCAATGATAAAATGATGGCGATATCTATCCCTGTAGGTGGTCATATCAGCTCTGGGCCTCTAAAAGCTTCAACTGGAACATTCATTGGAGGAACAGCTGGAGCAGTTGCTCGATTGAATGTACAATATCTTCCATTTGATCGTTACGGTTTAAATATTGATGTTGATGCTTCTATTAAGGCCATTCGTGAGATAAAACCTAAGCTCATCCAATTTGGGGCAAGTGTTTTTCTTTTTCCTCATCCAGTTAAGGAGCTCGCCCCAATTGCCCATGAAGTCGGAGCACATGTGAATTATGATGCAGCTCATGTTGCTGGATTGATTGCAGCTAAACTATTCCAAGATCCTTTACGAGAAGGAACTGACACAATGACTATGTCTACTCATAAAACTTTTCCTGGTCCTCAAAAAGGTATTGTTTTAGCTGCTCATGACGAATTAGCTGAGAAGATTAAATCTGCTGCTTTTCCTAGTACTACATCAAATCACCATTTAATGCATGTTGCAGGTCTTGCAATCGCTGCTGCGGAATTTAAGAAGTTTGGTGTACCTTATTCTAAACAGGTGATTTCAAATGCTAAAGCATTGGGTCAAGCATTATATGAGAGAGGTTTTCAGGTAGTATGTCCCGATAAAGGTTTTACAGAGTCTCATACCCTTTTAGTTGATATAAGTAATTTCCAAGACACAATTGGATTAGGTGCAGATGTCGAACAACGATTAGAAGCTGCTAATCTTGTTGCTAATCGCAATCTCCTCCCATGGGATATTATCGAAAAGCGCCATTATAAAAATCCTGGAGGAATTCGTATTGGATCCCAAGAAATAACTCGATTGGGAATGAAGGAAAAAGAAATGGAGAGGATTGCTGAATTCTTTAAATCTGTACTCTTTGACCAAAAAGATCCTATTGAAGTTGCTAATGAAGTTGCTGAATTTCGTACTGACTACCAGACCATTCATTATGGTTTTGAGTCAGCCAGAAAAGCCTATGAGTATATTAAAATTGCGTAAAAGTATTTATTTCTCGGATCCCTTGGATCGTGAATTTACCTTTTACACTTTTTTTAATCTGACATTATTAAAAAGAGGTCACATTTATTTCCAGTCGTTTGTTGAGAGCCATTCTTCAATTGTATCTTTGAGGATCCCCCAGGGGTTACTAGAATTAAGTGTGAATGACTTCGCCGGTGCCCAATAGCTGGAGATGTTTCCTTCGGCATTAGGATCTGCTCTCTTTCGTTTTTGCCATCGTTGAATAACGACCACTCTCTTATTAGCATCATCGACATTTTGAACTAGTAATACAGCAGTCCACCATCTACCTCGCCGTGAGATAGTTCTTCCCTTTATTAAATGGTAATATTCTGATTTATAGGGAAACTTCTCATCTTCTTTAGATCCACTCATCGTTTAATTCTTCCGAAATAATTAATTTGAGCATTTTAAGGTTTGACTCTTAAAAATAACCCTAATTTTCTATTCTTAAGCGACTCAAGAGTTATGTTTTTAAAAAGGATGATGCATTCCCTTATGCAAAATAGACAAGTACTAGGAGCAGAGATTTTATTGAGTGATTATGAAACCTATATTCATTATGGACGTTTTATAGTGCTTTTACAGTTTATTTTAATTCCAATATACTTTTATTTACTGTCTTTTGCCTTTGTGGATGGAGTTATTTGGTTTTTGGTTGGAGATTTACGTATTTTATCTGATATTATAATTTATGGTGTTGGTCCGATGATAATGGCTGTGCCCTTTCTCTTTTGGACTTATGGGCGTCGTTATCAAATTGGTGATGCGTATGAATCCTTTGGACGCGAAATTTGGCGATTACCAACAACTATAAAGGCATTTTACGGATTCAATTTTATTATAGGCATTATCTTCCTATTTCCTATAATAACTCCTTTTATTTCGTTGTTTGGTGGTTATTTTATTGCTGTATATCTATTTAAATGGCGTGATGAAGGAAAAGTGGTTTCTAGACAAAGGAAAACCTTATTGTTAACTCTCTTGTATTTACCCTTACCATTACTTGTAGTTATTGGATTCTATTTTGGATATGATTGGTTTGGTGAACAATCTGGGATTATTGGATTTTTCTTACAAATGATTGAAATGTGGCAAACCCAAATTGATGTTATTTATACGTCAGCATTAATTCTAGCCGATTCTGCAACGATAGGAGGGATTTTGTATTTAATCTATGAAGGTGCTCATCAAGTTGATCATACTGTTAAAATCCCTGGTCCCCTCATAACTCTTGTTTCTGCTGCATTTTTCTTATTTTTAGAATTTATTTATTTAGTTGTTCCAGCAGATGTCTTTCCAACAGAAGCTTTTCTTCAAATATTTCATATTGGTGCTGTGATATTAGGAGTTTTAATGCTAATTGTGAGGTATTGGAAAGGATTAACGACCACAGAAGATACTAGTATTATAGGATGGCTAACTCTTGTTATTTTCCAAATCGTTAACTTTGCTTCTGGGGAATTGGAGACCATTAGCCGATCTACAGCAATGATTATGGCTTTTGGTATTTTCCTATTCCTGTTTAGCATCGCTTATCGGCATGCAAGTAAAAGGTATTAACAAGTAGAACTAGCTAAATTATTTATTAATTCCATTAATATCCTTAAAATAGGGAATAGTTACTCTTATGAATTCTCCTAAAAGTGTCCCGCAGGGTCAAGTGTTTCAGTCTCGTCTAGCAATAGAAGAGTGGATGGTGATGGAGTTCGAGAGGGCAGCTATTCAATATGAAGAGTTAATTGATTTAATTGATCAAGTACGATTCTTTGGAGTGAATGGCCTGATACAAAGAGAGACTAGAAAAATCAGTCCTTTTTATTTTCATATTATCCCCCAACACGGAAAAGATTTCCTTCTAATTGCTTTTTCTATACCTATATTCCAATCATTAGATTCGATTGCGCTGCAAACAGGTATGGAATATTTTGCTGCTTTAACAAAGGAGATTTTTTGTAATGGAAAATCAATATTCGAAGCAGAAATTCAAGCATTTGAAGCTATAAAACGAATTCACCCTATTCGTAATAAGAAGAGAGAAATCATACCCTTTGAGGATTTCACTGAAAAAATTGAAGTACAATTAAGAATGAAAGTTAGAATGGGGCTTCAAATAATTCCTGCAACAAAAATTAACGAGAAAGTAAAATTGGAGCGAATGAGGCAATTGGTAGAATATCGAAAAGCTAAAAGTGCCTTATCAAACATCCATTCGCATCTTCAGGAATATTCTCAGATCGTAAGTAATTATAGAATTACTGTCGATCCTTTTCTTTTTCAGACCAGTTTGGAAAGCCGCTTTGAACCAATCTACTTGCCTATCTTCACTTTAAACTCTGTTAATCATGTTAAAGAGATTTTCTCTATATTAGTTCTTACGGAAGAAGTAATAAATCGAATTGATAAACGACAATTGGAAATCTTATTAGCTCATGAGATTATCTTTAATCAGATAAAAGCAAAATTCTCTCGTGGTATCATCGAAAAGGAAATTTTACTCATCTTATCAGAAGATGGTAAGAAAGGGCCAGAACATTTTGTTGAGAAAGAGTTAGGTAAATTCTTTAAGCTAGAAGAGGTAAAAGAAGCACAAATTAAAATTCAAACAATTGTAGAAGAATTGGTGCAACAAGATTATCCAATCATTCAACTCGATTGAAACTCCTATGACAACTTTCTCCTTTACAGCAGAGAATTAGGTTTGTATTATTCCTTCTTATTCCTATTAAAGACGAGTTTCTCTCCTTTTTAAGGAAAAATAGATCAAATTCTCTGATAAGTTTGAAATTATGTCCTTCTACATTTCCTATATGTTTACCAAATCAAAATTTCACAATCCAAATCGTTACCTCAGTGATAAAAAGGATTATAATCAAGAAGAATTAGGCCTGGAACTAAGTCTATTACATACCTCTTTGACTTAATAAAGCTGAAAATTATATAATAGCATTAGAGGGGTTTTTAACAAATCAGTACACAACTAATAACGTCTATAGTAAAAGAGATTATCAAACAATCTATTAGCCAAAGAAAGGACAGATTATGACCGAGATCTACAATTTTGAGAATGAGATTATTCAAACAGCTAATCAGCAGGCAAAGGATATAATCCAAAAGGCAGCACAAGAAGCTTCTAAAATCCTTGATCAGGCTAGAAGTGAAAAAGAACGTATAAATCGCGCTGTATTGGAGAAAAAGGAGAAAGAAGAAGAACAAAAAGCACAACGTGAGTTATCTCGATTGCGAATCAGAAATAAAATTGAAATGAATGATGTTAAAGAAGAATTATTAAAGAAAGTATATGCAGAGAGTTTGAAAAGGATTCGTGAATGGAAAGATAAAAAATCAGAGGAGTATAGGTCTGGTTTAATCAATCAAATACTCCAAGGAGGAGTTTCACTTGGAGGGGGAGAATTAGCAGTCAATGTTGCTGCTGAGGATGTCTCCTTAATCGATATCATGCAATTGGAATCTAAAATTGCAGAAAAAACTAAAACGAACACTTCTATTCGAATATTGACGTCTGAGGATCAAGTAATAGAAGGAGGAGTAATAATTAGTAAAGGACCATTGTCGGTACTGAATACAATTGAAGCAAGATTTGACCGTCGGGAGGAAATCATCCGTGATAGAGTACATGAAATACTCTTTAAAAGTTGAAATTAGGATTAAATAAATTTTTAACTATCTTAAAACTTCAGCTGTTAGAGGATATGTTCTAAGTTGTTTTGATGTATTTGAATCATTGGAGAGTATGGACTTTAATAGAGTGGAAAGCATTAAATAGCGAGAACGGATCCAATCAGCTTTAATACTTATATTCCAAAAAGAAATAAAAGTTCAAATGCTCAACTGAAAAATCAGGGTGTTTAGTAAGATTATTTAAGGTTGAAAAAACGAATGATAAAATTATTTGCAAAATCAAAAGCTTTCTCTCTTAGTTTGTTATTGATAATTGTCATTTCTTGTGGATTAAATCACCCTGGTGCCCCAATTGCTGTTAAAGCGTCAACTACTAAACCTAATACTAATGGAGGGAGGTTGGTGATTGATCTGGTGAATATCGAAGCGAAAGTGCAAAATAAATTTGTATCTTTAGAGGAACTAATTTCAGAGGCACCGAGTCCTGAATTTCAAGAAAATCCGCTACCTCAATTGTTGAATGGGACAAGTTTAAGGATAAATGCAAGTTATTCCACTGCTATTGGAGATTCTATAAGACTAGCTATCCACGAGTTTGCCGTAGACATCTACACTGTTATTTCTGGAGAGAATGACATACTCAACCGTACAATAGTTCTTTCATTATATTATGACCCAGAAAATACCAAGTATAATATAATTGACTTTGTACTTCAACCAAACTCATCGAAGTCTGAGGTTGTGACTGTTCCTGCTTTAGAATTAGTCACTTACGGGATATACAAATTTGTCTTCCGTGTTAAATATCACATATATCAAGGAGATGAAAGAGAACAAATCGCTTACTATTATAGAAATGTAACATTTGAATTAGTAAGGAGCTACCCTACACCTCCTTATATATTAGTTTATCTATTCTTTGGGTTCTTGATTATTTTCATTGCTTTAATTCTCTTCGGGAAATATGGGGATCGTAGATACAAACAAATATCATAAATAAGATGATATTTTTAATAGTTTTCCCGTATTTGAGTATAAAAACACATATCAGGCATTTCTTGTTGTTTTTGCTGGTAATTTAATAGGGTTAGATTCTCAATTCGCAAATAGGCTGTTCCTATCTCTTTTGAACGAAAAGTAAAGGTACTCAATGGGCCTGTAGATATCATTTCATGATAAATGGCTCTTCTATCAATTAACTTTTCCAAGAAAGGATTTTCCATTATTTTATGAGTCTTTAACTGATACTTTATGTGAATGAACTGACTAGAGGGTAAAAAAAGTGAGATCTTTACTTGAAATGGCTGATTTACTGGAATTTGTTTATCACCACTGATCTTTATTCTAATACCTTTCCAAGAGACTTCAGATTCAGAGATGATAATAGGAACTTCTGGAACTAGATATAATTCCGAAGTAAGATTTTCTCTTGTCGTTAGGAAATCGAATGACTCATCAAAATAATATTCAACAGTTCTGGGATGAGCTCCATAATCTTTAAGACGATAGATATTAAATCCAGAAAATTCATTAGTTATTTTTGTATGATCCATTACAAGAGCAAAAGCTTTTGGATGCATTTGTTGATACATCTGTTGTGTACGGATATCTATACCTGATAAAAATAGACCAAGTCCTGGATGAGTATGTGCCCACCCAACAATGACTTCTCCTTCCTGAATTCTGTCAACTGAAATTAATGAGAACACTCTCTCATAGTCTGTAATATCAACAAAAACAGCTGTTCCTGACCCGATAGGTACAATGTCTGTTATTAATATTTCATGTTCTGAGATCCGTCCCAGGATTAATCCTATGCTTTCTTTCCAATTTCTTGAGTCTAATGGGTTTGCATTTTCTAAAGAAAAACGTAAGAATTTTTCGTATACTGTTCTAGGAATTTTTATCATGCCTTCATCTCATTTACTAGAGTAAACCCGAATAGCATGGATAAGTATCCCCGAATACACAAGATCACGGAAAACTGGGCGCATTATATGTTTATCTGGGTTTACAAAGAAATTTCGTCTTGTTATCTCAAATGTTTCTAGAAGGACAAAAAAAGGATTCTTACGTATTTCGGCAACAGTTGATTCAACTTGCCCCCAGTTTGGTACAAAACAGATTAGATGTCCACTTCCTTTTAGAACAGGAGCAATATTATCAATAGCTTCATAAGGGGTCGGAAAATCCAAGAAGAAGGCATCTAAGTCCCTTAAATCTAGCGGAGAACGGATATCTTGAAGTTTAAAAGTAATATATTTTAATAAACTTGTCTGAGCTAAATTTTTTTGAGCATTAGCTAAGTGGTCTGCTTTTATGTCAAATGAAAACACATGCCCATTTGGGTGGACATTATGGGCTAGAAAAGTCGTTAGAGCTCCTGATCCAGTTCCAGCTTCCCCAACTTTCATTCCAGATGCAAGGCCAGCTAAACTACAGGCGATAGCACAATCATCTTCATAAAGAATTTGTGTTTTGAGTCGAAAATGTCGTAAATAATCACGGGGACAAGCTCTTGAAAGGATAACTTTTCCTTTCAATACTTTGACAAAATCTCCATATTTTTTACCAATACAATTATTATGAGGTATTTTCCCAAGGTGTGTTGAGAGTTCATCATCTTTAACGAGGTTTATAATCCAAGATTTGGGATTATGCTGTGATAATTCAATTATCCGAACAGTATCTCCTTCTTTAAGCACAAAAAGACCCTCTAAAATATCAAGTCAGTAAAGATCTTGGGAGCTTTTTTTAACTTTACAATAGGGATAAAACGCACAAGACCCGTATGAACTTGATCAAGGTCTTTATCTTGAATGTGAGTTAAGAATGACATCTGGTTGTCTCTAGCTTGTAGATCGTAACGGACTAGTGATTGGTTCTCCTCTTCAATCGAGGAATCACGTACTATAAAAAACAGAACAGGTAATGCTTTATAATCATAATATCCCGGGAAGATAGCAAAAGATCCATAATAAACCTGTGTACTGTTTTCTGAATCCCACTTGAAAATAATTGAAGGACGATCAGGGCTAGAACTTGAAATCAACCTTATTAGATCTTTAAGGCTATCTAGTTCGATTCCATAAGCACTATCTAGTTTCATTACTCATCACCCTTTTTCAAAATTGCTTCGGGTGTTTCAATCCATAGAAATTTAAAAGTCGTGCAGCTTCTTCTTCAGAGTCAATAATCTGTTTATTGAATCGTCTTCTGTATGTTTTCTCATTTAATCCGTCAACAAGGATCACAACTTGCCGTTTTCGCAATGGTGACAAGTATGGTTCGTATATTATATAAAAGACATTTTGCTGCATATCTGCAATAACAAACGCATCTGTTGGGACATCAAGGCTCCCTGTATGTTCTCGAATGTGATCATCTTGAACAATATAGATTACAACTGGATTTGTTGCAATAAGGGCTGATAAACGTTTATGAATATCTTCCATTTTCTCGAATATCAGATCTTCTTCTTTCTTGAAGTTCTTAGCTGTTATTTGGGAAAGATAGGAAGAGATGATTCCCTGTGCACGAGAAATTTCTCGTTTAAATGCTCTTCTAAATATAATACTAATGACACTTGGACGTTCTTTCAACCGAGGATCAATAGTATAAGTCGATTCAACGCGAAAAACGTATGCTAGGCAAAGAAGCTCATCATTTGAGGGAACAGGTAAAGGACCATAAAGATCATGGCTGATTTCTTCCCCAATAACAGTCATGATCCGGATAGAGAGATTTAATGCATGATCTTCAGAAATATATTCTTTTGTTGAATTATAGATCACTTGTGGACCTGCATCAGCAAAGCTACTTATAATGATACCAATAATAGGGCTTTCAGCCTCAGATCCCATAGTAGAATGTTTCCTTTTTATAAGAATTTTAGTTTTATTGTTTTAAAAAGGTACTAGAAAAGATGTTCTAATCAACAATTTTAAATGTTACTTATGGGGGTCTAATAACTCCTGATATTTGTGCTAAGTTAAGTGCAGCTTCTTTTGTCAACCCTGTTCGTCCAAGAACTGTGTACATTGAATTGATTTTGTGAGCTTTTTGTAGTGCTGTAACAATTGCTTCGGGTGGAATTTTCTCCTCTAGTTCATCAATATTCGTTGGACTACCAACATTTTTCAGGACATCTGTTAGATGTTTATCTTGTCCTTGCAACCTCATCATCATAATTGTACCTAAAGCAACTCGTTCACCATGAAGGATATCTGCATTTGGTGTTTCTGCTGCTAAAGCTGCTGAGAACATGTGTTCAGAACCATAGCCAACACGTATGTCATTTGAAGTTCCCATTAGCACCCCAGCAATCAGAAGTGCCTTTAATACTACTTGAACTGCGTGGTCAGTATCAATTAAAGCTTCTGACACTTGACTTTGGAAAAGAGTATCTGCGTTTTCCAAAACACCCCCTACGAAACGAGAATATTTTTCTGACTTTATACGCCAAGCATATTTCCAATCCCAAATAGCTGTTATCTTTCCAATAGTGTCACCCACACCTGCTCTGATATAACGGACTAAATCTGGATGTTTCAAGATTTTCTCCACATCAGCAATCACGGCTATTGGAGGACGACATTCACCTATAAATTTTTCAGTAGGATCATTTAAAAAGATGAAAGGAGACGCAAGTCCATCATGTGGGGTCGCAGTCGGAACAGAGATCATCTCGATATTTTCAGAGAAGCGCTGAAGACAGAATTTACATACATCGATATTTTTTCCCCCACCAGCACCAATTAGAACATTAGGTTTGTACTGTTCTACTACATCGAGATAACTTTTAGCTGCCTCAAGAGAAGAATCTTCTATAATAGTAACTTCGCAATCCATTCCTTGATTGGTTAGAGCTTCGAAGATTTCTTCTCCAACAATATATCGTGTATGAGGGCCTGTAAGAATCATTATCCTCTGTTTTAATCCAAGCGACTGAACAACATTGGGAATTCTTTGTGTGATCGATTTTCCAATAATGATTGATCTTGGTACCACCGATTCGAGAATTTCTGATCTTGACATTTCACTACTGTCCTAGTAGCAAACTCCCATTTGGAAACATTAACACAATATTTATAAATCCACACATACACTAATATTTATAAACTCTGTGTGTGTATGAGTGTATAAGGGAATTTTAGTAAGAAATAATTCTTCTTCCTATTAAGTTGAATCAAACAGATTAGTTCTTGTAATTTTTACAATTGACTCTCAATCACCTCTTAATACAAGCCTTCAGTGGGTAATATAGTATATAATCGTCTCCAGTTTCAAGCTTAAAATAGAAACGTGAAAAGCTCCAACATTGGTGTTGTAAAAAAACATTGACATATTTCTCCAGATTTATATTCATAACAGAATCTTAAACTTGCAATACTAAAATAGATTTTATACCAACATTTAAAAACGAGTATCTCCTGTTTTACGGAAAGATACGACCATAATCTACGCAATATAAGCGGTTGTAAATAATATTTCAAATCTACTCCTTTTGTAGAGTAGTTCTATCTTCCACATATCAATAGACTAGATTTTCCCCCAGATCCTATAAAAGATCAAGTATTATTAGTGAGGCAGAAATCAATGACTAAAGAAAAAGATAAGCAATTCAGTCGTGAATTAGCTATTGATCAATTAAAAGCAGATCTCATCAGTGAGTTACCACCGAATGCTCAAGTATCAAAGGTTGTTTTTGAAGGACCATTCGTTGTAATTTATTCGTTGAATCCCACTGTTCTTATGGAAGATGGGGATATTGTTAAGAGTTTAGCAAAATCTCTCCGCAAGAGAATTGTTATTAGGTCAGATGTGTCGGTACGGAGGGCTAAAGATGAAGCTGTGGCTAGAATCATGGAAATTGTTCCCGAAAATGCTGAAATTACTAATATAATCTTCGATGATGAGCTGGGGGAAGCTATTATTGAAGCGAAGAAACCAGGAGCAGTTATTGGGCGTAGTGGAGCAACCTTACGTGAAATCGCTTCGGACATCTCGTGGCGTCCACGTGTTGTTAGGTCTCCTCCAATTCAATCACAATTAATAAATTCCATTCGAAGTACTCTCACAAATAAATCAGAAATCCGTAAGCATGCATTACTCAACATTGGGAAACGTATTCATCGTCCAAGGGTTATTGAGGACGAATATATTCGATTAACGGGTTTAGGGGGGTTTTCCGAAGTTGGAAGATCATGTTTTCTTTTAGAAACTGCAGAAACGAAGATCTTAGTTGATTGTGGGACAAATGTGGGATCTCGTGAACCAGATCAGATTTTTCCATTTTTCAATGTTTCTGAATTTAATATTGCAGAGTTAGATGCTGTGTTAATTACACACGCACATCTTGACCATAGTGGAATGCTTCCTTTTTTGTTTAAATGGGGATATAGGGGACCTGTTTACGCTAATGATGCTACGTTGTCTCTCATGACACTACTTCAAAAAGATTACATTGAAGTTGCAGGAAGAGAAAATAAATTAGTCCCCTACAGTCAGCGGGATATTAGAAGAATGATTTTACATACAATTACACGTCGCTATGGGGAAGTAACAGATTTAAGTAATGATGTACGTTTAACAATGACCCCAGCAGGACATATTCTTGGCTCTTCTATTATGCATATGCATATTGGAGATGGGAAATACAATATAGCAATAGCTAATGATTTCAAAGGAAAAAGGTCTCGGTTATTAGATCGAGCCAACACTAAGTTTCCCCGCCTCGAAGCCATTATCATGGAATCTACTTATGGTGGACCTAGAGACATAATGCCCAAACGCAATGACGCAGAAATTCAACTCGTCAAGATTATCAATCAAACAGTACGACGTGGGGGAAAAGTACTGATTCCCAGTTTAGCTGTTGGACGGCCTCAGGAATTAATGGTCGTTTTAGCAAACTATTATCGAAAGCGTCAACTCGTGGATGTTCCAATTTATTTAGATGGTTTAATATCAGAAGCAACTGCTATACATTCATGTCATCCAGAGTACTTGTCTTCATATTTACAAGATCAAATATTCAATGAGGGCAATAATCCATTTTTAAGCGAAATATTCAACACTGTAGATGACCACAATGAAAGGCACTCAATCTTGACTGGAAAACCTGTAGTTATAATGGCTACCTCTGGTATGCTTACTGGAGGAAATTCTGTAGAATATTTCAAGGAAATGGCTGAGGATTCGCGTAATTCGATTGTTTTCGTATCATACCAAGCTGAAGGAACTTTAGGTCGACGTATAGCCTCTGGAGTGAAGGAAATACGTAGTATTGAAGAAGGTCGAATGAAAATGCTTCAAGTAAAAATGGATATACATCAAATCGATGGATTTAGCGGTCACTCAGATAGGGCTGAGATAATGAATTATTTCAGGGAGCTAAGTCCTAAGCCTGAAAGAGTTGTTTTAATCCATGGTCAGCGGAAAAAATCTCAATCTTTAGCTCAAGCAATATCAAAAAGATATCATGTTAAAGTTGATGTTCCCCTGAATCTGGAAACGTTACGGTTTAACTGAAGCCACTGATTGAATGGAATTTTCATGCCTTCCAAAAAAGAAATTGGATCAAGACTCAGAAGAGAAATTTTACCACTGATATTTGCGCCAAAAATCTCAATAGAGACTCTGGAAGCTAATTTCCAGTTTATTGCCGAAAATAATGAAAAGTCTGTTTGCTTACTTTTTAATCGCAATTATGAAGTTCGCTTTTTTAAATTTGAGAATCAATATTTACCAACAATCCAGTTGATCAGGGAACATCCTTATATTGGTTTTCCTGTAGTTAAGGTTGATCAAGGAGCAGTTCATCATATTTTAAATGGTGCAGATATTTTTGCCCAAGGAATTGCTTCCATAGATCGTGAATTCAATGCTGGTAGCATCATTATGGTTTCTAATCCTCAAAATGCAATAATAGCTCTTGGAAAAAGCTTAAACTCTTCTGTAGAGCTTCCTACTTTAAAAGGGAGAGTCATCCTTAATGTTCATTATCTTGGTGATTCAATTTGGGAGGGTAAACTCTAGCTTTGAGAACCTTTTTCTTTTCAGTAAAAGGTTGAATAATTTCTATGTACACAAGATTCTATACAATAATCATAAAAAGATGAATGAAAGTGCCTAAAGCTGAAACAGAGCTCTTTTTCATTGGAATAGGGTTATTAGGGTTACAAAGTTGCACTATGGAGACATTTGAGATTTTAAGAAGAATGGACAAGGTCTACATTGAAAAATATACTAATTTCATTTCTGAAGATATTCCCCCACTCCTAAAGAAAGTAATGCCTGATATTTCTATTGTTACACGAAGAGATCTAGAAGAAACTGATCATTTATTCTTAGAAGAAATAAAAGGAAGATCAGTGGCTCTTTTAATTCCTGGAGATCCTTTTGTAGCAACGACACATAATTCTCTTAGATTGGCTGCATTGCAAAAAGGATTTACTTGTAAAATTGTACATAATGCATCTATTCTTACAGCTGCAATCTCTGTTTCCGGGTTATCAGCATATCGTTTTGGCCGAACTGTCACTTGTCCCTTTCCTAATAATCCTAGTGAGTTTCCTTATGAAGTAATTAAACTTAATAAAAGAATTGAAGCGCATACTTTAGTTCTTTTAGATATTGAAACAATTACAGAAGATTTTCTCACTATTAGCGAAGCAATTTTATATTTATTAGAACTAGAAGAGAAAAAACAAGAAGGAATCTTTACTAAGGATAGTTTAGTTGTGGGTTTGGCTAAAATTGGTTCTGATGATCAGTTTATATCAGCTGGTAAGACAGAAAAAATTAGAGCAATTATGTGGAAAGACATTGGACCTCCTCAATCACTGATTATATGTTCAGATATACTCCATTTTACCGAGAAAGAAGCCCTAAAAATGTTATGGAATATCGATTTCTCAAATCCAAGAGAAAATCGGTAATTACTAATACAAATTTTGGATGTATAGTTAAAATAAGATTCTAATGTCTTTATCGATTGGTGGTTAATTGAGATGAAAAGCGAATCAAAATCTTCCGAACAGGTTTATCAGATGTTACTGAAGGAATTTTTAAAAACAGCATATCTGTTGACTTTCAAGAAAGGGCATTTTAATGTCTCTGATTTTGGTACTAGTTTAAAACGGTCACAGGATGAGGCACTTGCCCTTCTGTCCGTACTTAAAAGTCTTCAAATGATAAAAAGAGTGTCAAAGCCTCCAGACCATTATATCATATCATCAGGGGGTAGGAATAACCTAAAGATCGTTTTAACGGGAGGAGTTTTTGATATTTTTCACTTAGGTCACTTAAAGACTTTGAAGGAAGCAAAAGGTATAGGAGATATACTATTTGTTGTTGTAGCTTCTGATGAAACCGTTGAAGTAAATAAAGGACGTCCCCCTCTCAATTCTCAGTCAAATCGAATTGAATTACTCTCACATATTGATATCGTTGATATTGTACAAAAAGGAGTATCTGATCCCACAAGATTCCTTGATATTGTTATAAATGTTAAGCCTGATGTAATTGCATTGGGATATGATCAATCTCTTACAGAAAATAAGTTATTGACTCTATTAGGTGACCACGGATTACAAAATATCGAAGTTATAAAATTAAAAGCAAGAATCCCTAATGAAAAATCTTCTTTAAAGTTTAAGAAGCTTGATGAACATTCATTTGAGTAATGAATTCAACTTTGTTTTCAAGTTAACGTAAGACAATCTTCAAGACATCTCCATCTTTTATTCCATAAGTTGTCTTTATGTGTTCTTTAGCGATTAGTTCAATTTGATTATTATGATGGGTTCGATCAGGATGAATTAAGGCTGAAATTATTCTTTTTTTTCCAATTATTATATTTGTGGGCCAAACAAAAACTTTTCCAAATCTTCTCCCATCTTTTGTAAACTCTTTTATGAATGCAGAAGGGCTTCGTAATAACATTTCAAAATTTCTGATGCTAGAATCTTCTAGAAGTTGTAAATTCAGAGTTCCTGCATAAGGGATAAAACCTAAAATTGAGGTAAATTGATTTTGATATTCTTTCTGACTCATATAATACGCTCCTTCACCCATTCCTGTGGTAACAGTCCCTGATATCGTCATTTTCTCTCCTAATTCTTTACCTTCAGCTGTTAATACTATCCATAGATCTGTAAACACTCGTTCAAGTGATGAAACTCCTTTGGGGGTAATCTTAATCATATTTCCTCGTTGCCTATAATCACGAACAATAAGGCCTACATTTTCCATTCTTGTTAATTTTCTTGAAGCACTCTGCTGTGAAATACCTACTATATTTCCCAACTCACTTGTTGTAGTGAATACTGGGCGACGAGTACCTCCCATCTTCCCTATGGCGATAAGTAAGTTTAGATAGTCAGTAAGCTTAGTATTAACATTATTCTTATTTTTTACCATGAATTTTCATCCATATGAACAATATACTCATGATTAAAAAGATTAATAATTTTCGGGTAATTGCTCGTAGTATTTTTCTGTGCAAAAATAATATACCTCCTTACCATTTTAATTTATTTTCTTTGAATTTTTTTTAAATAGGAAAACCTATTATTTTTATAGCACCAGTTGAATAGGGAATATCACCAAATAAAGGGCGCATAGCTCAGCAAGGTAGAGCGGCGGGCTCTTAGAGATTAATCTATTTAATTATTCTAAAGAAACCCGTTGGTCGGGGGTTCAAGTCCCTCTGCGCCCGTTATTATCTGGAGCGTTGATTCAATAAAAGGCGAACAAACAATATTAGGAGTTGGTGTTCCCCTCGAAACAGCAGAGATAGTACGTCTTCGTTTGATTAATTCTAATATTCTTATTCGGTATAAAAAACCATTTAAAAGTGAAGGATTCGTGTTTTTCCCCATTACTGATTCTAGACCGATTCCTGAGCTATTAAGGGACATTCCATTTAAATTTCAGCAATCATATTTTACAAGCCGATCAGAACAAGAGTCAATTACAACAACTCTTAGAAAGGAATTTCCAAATGTTAATTTAGAAGAGCTCTCCATAAAATTCGACCAGCTAGGGGAAATTGCAATATTGAAGTTGAATCCAGCTAGTTCTTCCCTTTTTTTTCGTAAACGAGTAGGGGAATTGATTTTATCTCACTCTAAACGAATCAAGGCTGTCTTAAACAAGAGCGATGCTGTTGAAGGAACAAAACGAGTGTATCCTACTGAACATTTGGCTGGGGAGAAAATCTGGCAAAGCTGGCACCAAGAATATGGTGTAATGATTTTTATTGATCTAAGAGCATATTTTAATCCACGTTTGGCCGAAGAACATCATCGCGTTGCCATGTCTGTTAACCCAGGTGAAAAAATTCTTGATTTATTTACGGGTGTTGGTAGCTTTGCATTGCATTGTGCAAAAAGCGCTTTAAGTAATACTGTGGCTATTGATATCAATCCTTATGCAATCTATGCATTACAAAGAAGTATCAGGAGAAATAAATTACGAGGAACTATTTATCCGATTATAGGGGATTCTCGAAATATTTTAAGATTACAGGGCCTTTTTGATAGAGTAATCATCAATCTTCCACAGCAAGCTGTGAATTTTCTTCCCTATGCTATTAGATTATTGAAAAAGGGGGGAGTAATTAATTTTTACCAGTTCATTTCAAAAATGGAGAATCCTGAAAAACAGTTTCAAAAGCTTCTCGCAAAAAAACTAGTAAACATTAATTCTTATAAAGAACTATACTTTAAAGTGGGGAGAGAAATCTCTCCTTCTCGAGCTCAGGTTAATGTTGACATACAAATCAACTAATATAGTCTTTTAGTTAAATTTATCTCTGCTTGAGGGAAATTTTAATGATCGACTATAAAGCAGTAAAGGAACAATTAATTGATTATTATAGAAGAAGAGGATATGTTAGTAATGAGCTAGCTTTTGATGCTTTCATGCGAGTTCCACGTGAAAAATTTGTGCCTAAAAATATGGCTTCCTCTGCTTATGTAGATCATCCTTTACCGTTAATGAATACTGGTCAAACGATTTCTGCTCCACATATGACCATAATGATATTAGATTATCTCGAACTTGCCCCTGGTCAAAAAATTCTTGAGATAGGAGCTGGATCTGGCTATCAGGCTGCCCTCATTGCAGCAATTGTAGCAGCTGCTGATGCTCCTGGTCATGTGTATTCCATAGAGATTGTTCCGAAATTAGTAGAGTTTGCCAGAGAAAACATCGCTCGCGCTGGTTTTGATTATGCTATTACTGTTATTGAAGGAGACGGAACCCTTGGTTATGAGGATGAAGCTCCTTATGATCGAGTAATCTTAACTGCTGCTGGTCCCACAGTCCCTCCTCCTCTTATCAAACAGCTTCAGATTAAAGGTACCTTGGTAATGCCTTTGGGCCGACCAGGATTCTGGCAGCAGATGACTCGTTTTCGGAAAATCACTGAAACTGAGTTAAAAGAAGAAAAATTATCATCTGTTGCTTTTGTGCCTTTGAGAGGAAAATATGGAGTTTAAAACTGAATTAATCTAGAAGAATTTGTCAAGTGCCTGCTGATCAATTTTTTGGCTGATCTTACGTTTTTTAGAAGCCATTCTTTGCAAGGCATGTTCGATTCGAGTTTTATTGAAATCACGCTCTTCTACAAGGAATTCAATAATTTTTGGAAATTGCGGTTTCCGAATGGTAAATTTAATTTCTTCTTCCACTTCAGGTGACCTGAAATAGTCTAGTAATCCTCTTGGCGGATGTGGGAAAATTTCATTGATGGAATAATTCCCCTCTAAATATTCAAGGAGGGAGTTTAGATTTCTATATTTATGGATCAATTTCAAAGCTGTTTTTGGTCCAATTCCCTTTATTCCTCCTGGATTGTAATCAGTTCCAACTAGAAGACCAAGCATTATTAATTGGTCTCTATTATCAAGTTGTAATTCTCTAAGAAGTTCATCAAGTATGATTCGTTCAGGATTTAATTCGAGCTTTCCTTCTTTCGTTGCTACTCTTCTTCTTGTCACAGTTAAGTTGCGAATAACTTCAGGACTTCCAAATAAGAAGGAGTCATAGTCTTGAGAAGCCATTGCGTTGAGTTTTCCTTTTTGTACCATAAATGCCCCTTGAGCCTCAGCTTCAGAGGCAGCTTGAATTATTGGAAGCCCAAAACACTCAATTAGTCGTTTTGCATCAGAAATTATCTGAGGTGTTATTTTTGTAGTCATCGTGGCAAATTTCATTGCACTATCAAGGTCTCCTGCTGCAAAGGCTTCTCTTCGTTTCAATTCTGCTTCTTTTTTTCGATCTTTTCTGATTTCAATCTCTTTATCCTTGAATGTTGGTGGTTTTCCATCAAAAATGAAAACAGGACGAATTTTGTATGGTAATAGATTTGTCATTCGGTAGAAGAGACCAGAGAGATGACTTGTAACATTACCATCCGAGTCTGTTAAATATCCCCCACCACTTTGTCTATACCTAGTTGGAGCCAAAAAGGCGTAAATCATGTTGTACGCATCGATACCAACGGTCATTCCATATAAATCAGAATATTCAATCTCATGCCGACTTTTAGCTATCAATTGTCCAATTTGTGTACCCATTTTATTAATTACCCTTCTTTAGTAAAATAATATTCTAAAGTTAAGTTGAAAATTTTTTTTTGATATTTTGAAGAGTAAGCTATGAAAAGCGATAAATTATAAATTCCTTTTCTATTAAAGCTAATACAGGTCTTAAAAGGAATAAATCTTTCGATCTTGTGTAGAAAGGGTCGGTGGTCTAGCCTGGTTATGACACTTGGCTTACACCCAAGAAGTCAGCAGTTCGAATCTGCTCCGACCCATTTCTCATAACCGAAATTTGGGTGTTAAACAATGACTAATGACTTATTACATCTGATTCGGGATGCAGAGAAAAAAGCTGAAAAAATAATTAACGACGCTAATCTAGAAGCCCAAAAGATAATTGAAGAAGCACGTTCAGAAGCTAAACAATTGCTTGCAGAAGCAAGAGCTGCTAAATCAGATACGCAGACTGATCAAATCAATAAGATTCAAAAAAAGTTACAGACTGATATCAAGGAGATTGAAATTCAAGTAAAAAATCAAAAAGAAGAATTAAAAGCCCGAGCTTCCAAAAATATGGCTGAGGCTATTGATTTTGTGACACGTTCCATTTTGGAAGAATGATGAGGTGAATCAGCATCTACATAACTGCTATTGGTGATCCCGAAACCTGTACTTGGCTTAAATTGGCTGGAATTGGAGAAGTTTTCCCTTTAGAGGGAAGTCAACAAGACCCTTATGAGATTTTATCCAAGTTATGGTTACGAAAAGATATAAGTGTTATTCTAATTACTCCTGACATCGCTGAACGTTATCATCAACAAATAGCTGAATTTATGGCAAAAAATCCTTTTCCAATTATAATGGAACTTCCAACAAAATACGAAGATAATAAAGATCCCCTCACAGAACTAATTCGTCAAGCTGTTGGAATAAATATAGAACTCTAGAAAGCGGGGGTTTCCCAGCCAGGTCAAAGGTACATATATAAAGGATTGATGATTCTTTTTCATCAAATACCGACAAAAGGAGCTGGACTTAGGATCCAGTCGCATAGGCGTTCGTGAGTTCAAATCTCACCCCCCGCACACATTTAAAAGGAAACCACCGGGGGAGAACATAATAAGAATAAGGGAATTCGAATGGTTGACTTAGAAAAAATGTTTTCAGAAATCCAAGAGAAATTAGATATTGATAATGAGGCTCGAGAGGAACTTCTCAAACTAGGCCGACTTTCAATACGTAATTCTTCGATTGCTATCCGCCACTTACATCGAAAGGAAGTGGATGAGGCGAAAAGAATTATCGAGGAAAATTCTACTCTAATTACTAGGATAAATGATTTGGCTGAACAAATGAGTCCTTCCCCTTTTGGAATGATCCTAGCTTGCAATCAAGAATATGCAGAATCAATTTTTCTTCTTACGTTTCTTCAGAAAGAATCTTTTCCCCCATACACGGATCTAAGAATACCATATTTAGCATATCTTCATGGTATACCTGACTTCATTGGTGAGTTAAGGAGAGTTGTTCTTGACTCCTTAAGGAAAAACGATAATAAGAGCGCAATTCGGGCAATGGACATGATGGATGAGCTGTATTCATTTCTGATTACCATTGACTACCCCGACGGCCTAACATATAATTTACGTAAGAAAACTGACTTCGCGCGAAATATAACAGAGAAAACTCGTGGAGATCTGACACTTTCTCTTAATAGACTCGATCTTGTGACAAGTTTTGATAAAATGCTTAAAAATCATTTAAACCAAAACGAGCGAAGTAATGAAGATTAAATGAAATATAGGAAATATTTCATTCTTTCTGGTTTTTTAACATTCTATAGCTAAGTATGGGGTTTCTAGACGCTTTCACATCATCAACACGCCTGACAGAGGCGTTATGAGGAGCTTCTAAGATTTTTCTTTTTTGATCCTCTTGATCTGAATACCCTAATCTAGAAACATCTTTCAAAATGTCTATGAAATCATCTAACATTTTTTTTGGTTCTGATTCTGTAGGTTCAATCATTAGCGCCTCTGGGACAATTAAGGGGAAATATATTGTAGGAGGATGAAAACCTTGATCTATAATGAATTTTGAAACGTCTAAAGCCGAAATATTTGTTTCCTTAAGAAGTGGCTTGGCAGACAAAACAAATTCATGCATACAAAAGGAGTCTTTTCCATACAGGACAGAAAATCCCTTTAATGTCTGACACTGGGTTTTCATATAATTTGCGTTTAGAACAGCCATTTCTGAGGCAGCTTTTAAGCCTTCATACCCTAATCTTAGGATATAAGTATAGGCACGAAGTATGATTGAGAAATTCCCAAAATAGGATCTCACTTTACCTATTGAATGAGGATGATCATATTGAAAAAAGTATGATTTGGTGTTGGGATCAAAATCTATGGTGGGTACAGGTAAAAATGATTCCAAGCGGGAGGTAACTCCAACAGGTCCTGCACCTGGTCCTCCTCCTCCATGTGGAGTGGCAAAGGTTTTATGAAGGTTAAAATGCACAATATCAAATCCAATATCACCAGGCCGAACTTTTCCCATAATAGCATTGAAGTTTGCACCATCATAGTATGCAAGAGCGTCAACATCATGAATTGTTCTAATAATTTCTTCATTATTGTGTTCAAAAATACCTAAGGTGTTAGGATTAGTAAGCATAATACCTGCAGTATTATCTGTCACTGCTACTTGTAGCGCTTCCAGATCAATACATCCGTCTTCATTAGAAGGTAAAACAACAGTTTTAAATCCACACATCGAAACTGTGGCAGGATTTGTTCCATGGGCACTGTCAGGAACAATAATCTCCCTTTTTTTGTCTAAATTTCCCTTTAAAGCATGATATTTACGGACTATCATCATCCCTGTATATTCACCATGAGCACCTGCTGCTGGTTGGAGAGTCACTTTACTCATTCCTGAAAGTTCAGCTAACCAAGCTGATAATTCGTACATGATTTGAAGTGATCCTTGCACACTATTTGGATGTTGATAAGGGTGAATATTTTGCACCTCTGGTAATGATGTGACAAGATCACAAATCTTTGGATTATACTTCATTGTACAGCTGCCTAAAGGGTAAAATCCAGAATCAATTCCATAATTCATTTGGGATAGTCTTGTAAAATGTCTCACAACACTAAGTTCACTAAGCTCTGGGAGACTTAAGGGCTCTCTACGGAGAAGTTCGGGAGGAACTCCTTGTATTGTCTTTTCAAGTAGATGCCTTTCCATTTCAGAGAGCTCACCAACTTGTGAACCAATTCTTCCTTTCATCGATTTTTCAAATATCAGGGTCTTTTCCCAAGATGTTTGTTTGAACATTTTACATGCCTTCATGTCTTGAAACGAATTCACGTATTTTTTGAGTGAATTGAACGATAGTCTCAATAGATGTCATTTCTGTAGCCGATGAAAGATAGCATTGCTTCAATTCTGGGAAATATGGTTCTAACGATAAACCACCCTGTATATTATCATTCTGAAGGAAATTATCAAATTCATGAGAAGAAAATGCGCTATCCAGTTGAAAAACAAACTCTTTGAAAGGTACTCCGGAAAAATAGGGGGAGATTATCCCATCAATTGAGTGTAATTCCTCCACTAGGTAGCGTGTACGGGACATACAGAGTTCAGCTAATTTTTTTAATCCTGTTGGTCCAAGAAGACTCAAATAGATAGTGGAAGCAATCGCACACAGAGCATTATTTGTACATATATTTGATGTTGCTTTTTCACGCCTAATGTGTTGTTCTCGGGTTTGAAGTGTCATAGTAAAGGCTCTATTTGACGAATTAACTTCAGTAGTAATTCCGATAATTCTACCAGGCATGGCTCGTGTGAGTTTGCGGTCATTTTTGGCAGCAAAAATACCGAGTAATGGGCCTCCGAAATTCATAGGTAATCCTATTGTTTGTCCCTCTCCAATGGCAATATCAGCTCCATAATCACCAGGAGAACTAACAATTCCTAATGAAATCGGATCGATTCCAACTACAAAAAGTGCATCAATATTGTGAACAATTTTCTCAATTTCATTAACATTCTGTTCAATAAGTCCCCAGAAATTAGGATTTTCAATGTAAATCCCAGAAATTTGATTTTCATGATTTTTAACTAATTTGAATAGCGCATTTAAATCAGCAGTACCAGTTTCTTTGTCAAAGGGGTATTTTTTAATAATAATCTGTGGTCCTTGAGCATATGTCTGTAATGTTTGAAATCTTTCAGGTTGAAGATAAGAAGGAACAATAAAAATTTCTTTATTTGTTACTCTTGTACACATTAAGGCTGCTTCTCCCAAAGCTGTCGCCATATCATACATTGATGAGTTCACAAGATCTAATCTTGTGATTTCAGCAATCATCGATTGATATTCCCATAAACCTTGAAGCATGCCTTGAGACAATTCAGGTGCATATGGAGTGTAAGCTGTATAAAATTCTGATCTGTTTATTAAAGCTGAAACGACAGCAGGAATGAAATGATGATATATCCCTGCTCCTAGAAATGAAAGCGATGAATCTACAGTCCTATTTTGCTCGAGAATTTTTCGAATTCTGGCTAAAGTTTCCTGTTCAGAATGGGGAGTAGGAAGCATCAATTCCTTTTTTAAGCGTAATTTGGTTGGAATACTTGAGAACAATTTGTCGATCTTCGATACACCGATTGTTTCAAGCATTTTTTCTATTTGAGCTTCTGTTTGAGGTAAATAGGGATGAATGAAGCAACCATGGTTTTCTGACTTCATAGACGCATGAATATTCATCATCATTAATAACCATTGAGATATTCCCATTGAAACTAGTAGATTTACTCAGAACTCAAAGTATAAACAGAATAAATAACTATAGTTCATATTAGAAAATTTTTGTTCTCAACTATTTAATAGTAATGAAAGAGAAAAACTCGAACGGAATTATCCATGAATATCTTGTACTATTTTAGAGATTTCTGCAATTCGTATCAATCTAGGAGAAATGATAGGAAAATCAATACGTCCAGGATATTTATGATTTAGAGTGAAATTACCAAATAAATTTTCAATTTTAAGCATTTACATACCGAATTCGTCTTAAAAAGATGATACTGATGCTGAAAAAGATTAACGGAAGTAAATAACCAGTGATTGAAAGAACTGGTGTTGCTGGGATTTTTATTAAACCCAAATCGATCTCATCTCTAGTTCCCTGAGGGATAGGAAGAAGTTCCTCTGTCGTTGTTGTTATTTTTTTTCCGCTTAAGCGGATATCCTCTGTATTCGTTAAAACTGATCCTGTAATTCCATTCTCCAATTTATAAGTAACATTTACAGATGTGATCGCGATAGATTTCGTCTCCTCTGATGTAACATTATATATTATCGAAAGACTGATGACTCCATCCACGGGGAGTTTTCCAAACGAAAAATCAAACTCTTCAGTGTCTTTATCGATTTGAGGATCAAGCTTTTCGTTCGAACTTGACATAAATTCAACCTCCTGAGGAATTTTTACATTGATAGATACATCAGTAATATCCTCAAAGCCATAAACATTCTTAATTGAAAGACTCACTTTGAATTGCTCAGCATGATATACAGTGTGTTTATCTACTCCTTGGTGGACTTGAAGAACATAAGCAGTTTCTCCTGAGGAATAACCACTAGATTCAAAGGTAGAATAGCATAAAAGGACTATTAAAAGAATTAAAATAGTTATTCCATGTCTATCTATTCTCAACTTCCGAGTCATCAATTTTGCACCTAAACAGGAGGATTTTTTTGCAGTAGGTTCTTTATAGATATGGTTTTATGACAATTTATAGAAATAAAAAATCAATTTTAGTAAGTTTCGAGTGATAAAAAGATAGGATGCTTTGATATTCTATGAAAAGAGGGATTTTAAGAGAAATTAGTAATTAAACGAGAAAATATAGCTAAGAAAACTTGATTCAATATGCTACTGGTGTCCCCTGAAGAGCCATACGAGTTGCGAACTGAAATAATTCTTCTACATTTTTCCCCTTCAAAGCACTCGTTTCAAAATAGGGGACAGAAAATTCTCTTGCAAGTCCTATTGCTTCTTCTTTTGAAACTTCTCGCTTTAAAATGTCAGCTTTATTGCCCACAAGAATGAATGGTGTGTCAGGACTGTGGCACCTCAATTCTCGGATCCAATGCTTAACATCAAAAAAAGATCCGCGATTTTGTAGATCAAAGACAATTAGCGCAACCCGTGCACCGTAATAAAATCCTGGACGTACACAGCCAAATCTTTGTTGTCCCGCTAAATCCCAAAGAACTAGTTTTACTGATGTTCCTCTTAGATCTGTTTCATGAACTTCAATGTTTAATCCCACAGTGAGGTCATATGTTCCTGAGATTCTTTGAGTGCGCAGATGAGAGCATAAGGATGTTTTTCCTACTCTTCCATCTCCTAAGAGAACCAATTTTGCTGTGAAATCTTGAGTGGCCAATGAAATTTCTCCTAAAATATTGTTTGCATAATAAATCTTGGCCACAAATTAAAGAAGCAATGATATTGCCATATTATGTAATCGAATTTTTAAAGGAACTCGACATATTTTAACAATAATGAAAAATTACATTTTAAAAACCAATCAATCAGGATTTATATCAGGTAGAGTAAATTAAAAAAGTCTTATGATATTAAGGAAACAAAAAAGAAAATTGAAGGTTGACTACAAAAAATGCCTTTGCTTGAACAGATTTTTTCGCAAATAAATAATTTTTTTTCCGCTAGCCACTTTTTATTTGGATTTGATAAATGTGATAGATTACATGGTCACAATTATTCAGTCTCAGTTAATTTCAAATATAATTCAGGAGATATGACCTCTCCAATAGATTTTCGCATAGTTAATAACGCCATTAAGAATGAATTAGAGCTTTTGAACCAAAAGATTCTTCTTCCTAAAAACTCACAAAAAATAGTGATCAGTTCACTACCGAATGATAAAAATTGGCAGATAATTGTAAATGATAGTAAAATTTATTCTTTTCCCAAAAACGACGTAATAATCCTAGATGGAATAGAACAAATCACAACAGAAAGTTTAGCTTACTATTTACATCTGAAACTTAGTTCTTGGTTGCGTCAAAACTATCCAAATTTAATCATAACACTAGCTATCCTTATTACTGAAAGTCCTGGAAATCACGCAAAATTTTCTGCCTCTTTATAGAGACAAGAAGTTTTTTTCTAGTCCCAGCGTCTTCCTGTAACAATTAAATATAATATTACAAGGATGCTGATGATTAAAAAACCTCCCAAAAGGAACAAAACACCTAGAACTAAGAGAGACATAATTATTGTGATTATGTCCATTTTTGGTAAACCCCTATAGAAAAGATTAGAACGACAATATTCACTCTGAAGAAAACCTTCTATTATGTATATATAAGACTTCCTAAAAAGGTAGGATCAATATTTTTGAGAGAAGTTTAAAGCTATCTTTTTTCTAATAATTATTTGTCAGACTCTACTGAATTTCTTAATCTGAAAAAATTAGAAACTGTGATTCTTCATACTTCTTTTCTTCTTTAGGTAAATTAAATAGAACAAAACAACTAAATTTATGATTTTTCAAGCTGATTTGTAATATATCTATTAAAGCTGTATTTTATTGGGTATTATCCCTTACTCTCTATGTTATAAATATTTCTAACGGCGGTTCATCGTATTTTTCTAGATCAGAGATAATGTACTTTTTTAACCGTGAAGACTCTTCTTTTGATATAATGTCTTTTGAGTTTATCTCCTCTTTAATTCTTGTTGGTTTTATCCGAATAACCCAAGCAGTGTAACATTCTTTGTTTACAAGTTGGGGATTTTCAAGAACATCAGTATTAACCTCAATAAGAACTGCAGATAGAGGTAATCGGAGTGGCCCAATCCATTTATCACTTTCAATTGTTCCAAAAGCTGTACCCTGTGGAAATTCTTTCCCAAGAGGACGTGTTCGTATATGAAGAAGGGGTCCTGCTTGCTGCTGTCCAAAAGAATCAAATCCTACTTCAAAGATAGAGTCAATGGATTTGAACCAAATATGTCCTGGGTCACCAGCATAGTAATAGCGATCTAATGGAAAAAAATATTCTTTGATAATTTCCTGTTGAATTTCCTTATCATGTTTCTTTGTTTTGATTATTAACTGTTTATTGCCCAAATGATTCACCGAGTAGGTCAGCTGAATTTATTTTTTAATAAAATCAATAATATCTTTAATAAGGTGTTCGATATCCTTGGTATCTTGAAATAAAGGGCTATAAGTGTCGACTTGGATAAAGCCTTGTTTATGCCATGTTAAACGAATATCTTTTGACCTAAAGACTTTTAGGCTTGGAGTATTTGAGAGCACTTGATATTGCAGTTTCTCTAATATATCTTGAATCGAATGGCCAAGAAAAGGCTTTGATGAGTTAAAATAAACATTCCAACGTTTTGGATTATCGTAACAGCGAGTAACTGAAAATCTTGGTTTCTGCATCATTTTTCCTCAATTAATTGATCTCTTAAAAGTTTTTACCATTATTGCTTGGAAGTTTAGACATATTCTTTTACTACTTTCCTTTTGAGGATTGATACACACACTTATTTTTTTAAAAATGAAAAAAGGGTCTTCTTAATGTCAATCAATATTCTAGGTTTTAAAACATAAGAACCTTATTCATATTTTATTTCTTGTAATTATAAAAAATTAATCTACAAATAAGATCCTGCGTGGATATGGTTTGAACATGAAAGCAATATGTCTATTATCAGGTGGTATTGATAGTCCTGTTGCTATACAGATAGCAATATTGAATGGATTTAAGCCGGTTATCGTACATTACCATAATTTTCCATTTCATTCCCTTGGAACACTAGAAAAAGTGGTTGAGTTAAGTAACATGATAGTTGAGCGTAACTCTAAAGATTCAATCTCTTTAGTAATTATCCCTCATGGAAAAAGTCAAGAAACTTTGTTAAATAATCTTGAGGGTCAAAATATTCGTCTTACGTGCCTTTTGTGCAGAATGCAGATGTTTCTTAAAGCTGAACTTTATGCCCAAAAGGTAGGAGCTGATGTTATTGTCACAGGGGAAATATTAGGTGAACAGGCAAGTCAAACATCAGACAATTTACCCATTGTCATTTCAAAAATAACAACACCAGTCATAAGACCTTTGATAGGTTACAATAAGGAAGAGGTTGTCCAATTATCTAAGAAATGGGGTTTCTACAACCTTTCAATAATGCCAGGAGGCTGTTGCAGCATCAATCCGAGATATCCTGAAACAAAAGGAAAATTAGAAGTGGTTGAAGAGATTTACTTTTGTTTATTAGACTTTTTAACAATGATTGCCCAAACCGAGTTATTAAACATGAATACCTTTCCTCTTCCTGTAAATTTAAGTACTGTACTTGATGAAATTGAGACTTAATCTGGTTTTGTCTCTTTAAACCGATAATAGATAGTTAATTTTCTCATAAAAACACTCGTTGGTTTTTCTTGCTTAGAACTATTATTTGATATTGATCTGTACCTAATCATTCAAATTAATATACTGATTACTGCTGATAATTAATCATTCTTTGATTAGAAAGCATATCTTTCAGAATATTCTAGGCTAAACTTTTATTTAACATCAAATATATGGCTATTCTTCGATCCTTATGAAAATTCTTGTCACAGGGGCCACTGGATTTATCGGTAATGCGTTCACAAAGGCATTAATTGATGGTAAAGTTGGATACGATATCTATTGCACATTTAGAAATAGTTCGCAAATAGATACTTTGGAAAAATTAAACGTGAAATTAGTTAAATTTGAGTTAATGGATCATTCAACCTTTACTCCTGCTGTAAAGGGGATGGATATCGTAGTTCATTTTGCTTCTTACTATAAAAACTGGCATAGGGCCCCTAAAGATGTTCTTTTCTCACATACTGTCGAGGCGACCCAAAAACTTGCAGAAACATGTTTAGAAGCTGAAGTAAAACATTTTGTTTATTGTTCAACCACAGAAGCATTAGGAATTGTTACTAATGGTACCGAGGAGTCGGATTATAATCCAGATGAAACTTATGGCAAAGCTAAGATGGAAACAGAAAAAATTCTTTTAGAAATGGAGGATCTTCCTTTGACAATTGCCAGACCAACTGGTGTCATTGGATTTGGGGATTGTTATCCTTTTAACGATATCATACTTGCAGTCGATAGGGGACTTATTCTCTTCCCAAAATTTTTGCCAGGGTCAGGAAAAGGTACTATCCATTGGACCGATATTGATGATGTTGTACAAGGTTTCATTAAGATCATCCAAATGCCAAAAAAGAGTATTGGCGAAATATTTCATCTTGCATCAGATTGTGCTCAGACTTGGAACAAGGTGGTTGAAGTCCTCTGTAAGAATCTTGATATCAAGTCATCAACCTATCATATTCCAGTATTTCTAGCAAAAATTGGTGTACCAGTGTTTATCCTATACTACAAGTTAAGAGGGGTGAATAATTTTGTTCTTTATCCAAACGCTGTTAAAAAATTGCAAACTAGCCGAAGTTATTGTAATTTAAAAGCGAAAACAAAGCTAGGTTTTGATCCTGTAATAGATTTTGATACTTCTGTGAAAAAAGCTGTATTATGGCTAAGAAAGCAAGGAAAATTAAGAGACAAATAGTAGTTTTTATTGAGGCTTTAATATAAATTTGAAAAAACGTTGAATTTTGTCTTTATGGGCCCCAAGAACCATAATATGATGATTGGCAAGAGATCTTTCTAAGAAATAATCTACAGCTTCATCTACAATTATTTTAATTTGAGTTCTACAAGCTGAGGGATTAGATTCATTTGTAATAATTCTACCTTCGCATACCCACCAATCTGTTAAGCTTTTCCCCCAAATTTTTAATATTGTTACTGTTTCTTCTATTTTGAATTTTCCTCTAATCGCTATGCTTTTTCCTGTTTCAAAATGGGAGTCAATTGAATAACTTTCAACTATTCTGAGAGGTACCGTGCAATGTGCAAGGTGTATTGAGTTTTCCTGTCTATTTATGTGTACTACATTAGCCATAAATGGGATATGACCTGTCAATAGGTTCACTATTAACATAGTAAAGGTTGAAGGAATATCACCCTCACATCCTGCTATAATTCCTTGATCATTAAAGTAGGATAAAGCATAACAGGCTGTGATATCTGTTTTTTGTAATATTGAGAAGCATTCTATGGTGAATGCGTCTAATTGATATTCTTGTACAAATTGGGATAATTTTCCTGATAATATGCCTGCTTCTTTCACTGCTTGTACTGACGCATTAAATCCAGTAGCTCGTTCTATGAATTTATCTTCAATTTCTCTAGATTTATTTGGATTTTTAATTTTATCTGAGCCTAAAAGATTTGAGATTGGAATATAAATGATTTTTACTCCCCAAAATCTCTCTACAGAATGAACATTCACATCTGAAGCGATTAACCAGTCTGAAGGAACACCAAATACACCAATGCGTTTTTTTCTCAATTGGGTTTTAATATTGACAAATTGAGTTAATTCATGCAGTAAAGCAGATAATTTATCGAGATTATCATGAATGATTGTTGTTTTCATCCCTTGAACATCTAAATATTTTCGTGCTTCCATTGCAGCTGGTAAAGAGTTGTTGGAATCATAACTCAATAGAGTAATGGGAGGCCTCAAAGCTGAATTCTTTATAAAACTGGCAATATAGTTTTCTGTCCCTCCTGATCCGACAAATAAATAAGGATTGCAATTTAAATTGAGATTATGTTCGTTAGATAAGTAGTATTCAGGTGTAATAATTTTGTCTTTATCAATTGATAGTTTAGATAAAACTTCATTTTGAGTTGTTTTGGAGGAAATTGGTGAAAAGAAAGGAATGATCTTAATCATAATTGTACCCTCTAGTTTAATCTTGACGTTATGTGTTCATTCGGTCTTCTAATCGTGCAATATAATCTGTTGCATTTTCATAAAATTGCGTAAAGTTAATGTTTGTGAATTTCTTATCTCGATAAACTATTTTTCCATCAATAATCACATCAGATACATCCGATCCTTTCGCTGCATAAACTAGATGAGAAATTTCATCCCATGTGGGAACAAGGTGAGGTACTTGGAAGTCAACAAGGATAATATCTGCTTTCTTACCAATTTCTAACGTTCCAATTGAGTCATCCCAATGTATTGCTTTTGCGGATCCACAGGTACTAAGCCATAAAGCTTGGTATGCTGGAATTGCCTGTGGGTTATAATTGGAATGTACTTTTTGTAACAACGCCCCAATTTTTGTTGTTTCAAACATATCGAGAACATTATTGGATGAACAGCCATCTGTACCGAAACCTACTGTAATCCCTGATTGGACTAATTTATCAATAGGGGCGATTCCAGATGATAGTTTTAAATTACTAATTGGACAGCTTGCAATGCAAGCGTTATCATTTTTTATCAATAGAATATCCTTTTCTGAAACCCAAACTCCATGCGCAACACAGGCGTCATTCAAGATCCCACAATCATGAAAATATTGAATAGAAGACGTTATACTCTCTATAAGGGATTCAAATCCTTGTCCTTTCAAATAATCACGAATTTGTTGGGTTTCATACTTAGTTTCAGCCGCATGAGTATGTATAAACGGTGGATGTTCATGCTTCTCCTGATACTTAATCTTCAGTTCATTTAATTGTTGTAAAAAGTCATAATCTACAGTATAAGCTGTATGAGGGTCAATAGAACAGCGAATTCGATCCTGATGAGACCTATGAAATAAGCTTATTATTCTCTGAGTTTCTTTGTAATCAGCTTCTTTTCTCCAAGAAAAACAGACATGGCCAATCACTGCTCTTAAACCCATGTCAATCAAAGCCCTAGCTTCCCGATCACTGTGATGGTACATGGTGTTAAGAGTTGTGGTTCCCGAAGCTATTGCCTCAAGAGTACCTAATCGTGCACCAAACTCAATGTCTTCAGGCGTCATTTGTGATTCAAATGGCCAGATTTTTTCTTCTAACCACTTTTGTAACAACATATCATCAGCATAACCTTTGAGGAGATTCATAGCTAAATGAGTGTGGCTATTAATTAAACCTGGTAATACAACTTTTCCTGTTGCATCAACTCTCTCTGTATCTTGTGGAATGGAGATTTTCTCACCTATCTCCACAATTCTTGATCCTGAAATAAGAATTGAATGATTTTTTTTAATTAATGGGGCATCAATTTTCCCGTTCATTGGTATAATAGCTTTAGCATTCTTAATAACAATATCACTCATTAATGACACCAGAATTCTAGTTCATATTTCCTAGTTGATGATTAAGACTAATTACTAAGAATTTTATAATCCTAAGCATTTCAAAATTACCATATATAGGGTAGTTTATCAGATGACAGAAAGCAGGGTACAGCCACATCTTCATCTATCGAAGGTAAATAAGTATTGTCTATTAAGCGGTAATCCTGATCGAATTACTAATATTGCTAATTATCTTAATGGAGCCAAGAAAGTTGCTGAAAACCGTGGATTAGTAGCTTTTGAAGGGAGAACACCTAGAAAAGGGATTCCGATTTCTGCATTAACAACAGGAATGGGTTGTCCCAGTTCCGCTATAGTTTTAGAAGAGGCGTTTCGTGCGGGGGGAGAGGTATTCATTCGTATAGGATCTTGCGGAGCGTTACAACCAGGAATGAGAATCGGTGAGGTTGTAATCCCTTTTGCTGCGATAAGAGATGAAAGAACATCATTAAATTACGCTTCGATAGAATTTCCTGCCGTCTCATCTCCAGAAATTTTCCAAAATCTATGTGAATCTGCCAAGAAATTGAATTTCAACTATCATGCAGGAATAGTGTGGACGACCGATGTCTATTATTCTTCAAATCAAGACAGCTACAAAATTTGGGCTAAATGTGGAGCGAATTCAGTGGAAATGGAATCTGCATTGCTATTTGTCTATGGTTCTGTAAACAAAATGAGAACTGGATCAATACTGGTAATTGATGGAAATTTAGCAGAAGGTACCCAAAAAGATGAGGGTATTTTAGGTGACTATAATGAGATATTTCAGAGTGGGGAAAGAAATGCTATTCTCACTGCTATAAACACAATTGAAGAAATTGATTAACACTAAATCTTTTCATTACCCCATTTTTTTGTAGAGATGGTAATAGTATTTTAGAGACAGATGATTAAACTACTAAAGCGAATAAGTTAAGAAGAAAGGACAAGAAGACGAATAATTCGACTCTAAAGAATTATCCACCTTCTTTTAAATAAGGAATACCATCTGCTGCTGGAGGTCTCATTCGCTTTGCTATCGCTGCCACCGCAATGATTGTTATCAAGTAAGGTAAAGTGGGAGTTAATTTTTCAAGATGTAAACCTATAACAATCCACCCTACACCTGCAGCTTCTAATTGGAATCGAAATGCGTACGCAAAACCGAATAATAAGCTTGCTAACGCAGCTCCTATTGGACTCCATCCTCCAAAAATTAATGCTGCAAGAGCTACGAAACCTCTACCAGACGACATATTTTGTCTAAAAATTGGGGAATCTCCTAAGGTTAAAGCAGCACCTCCAAGAGCTGCAAAAATACCCGAAAGTATAACACAAATATAGCGAATATGATAGACATTGATACCAAGTGTATCAGCAGCTCGTGGATGTTCTCCAACAGCACGAATTCGGAGTCCAAATGAGGTTCGTTGAATAATCCAGGCAGATACGAATATTAGAAGGATGAAAATAACTACTAACGGGTCAATTCCAGAATTCCCTCCTGCTAGATCGTGTAAGAATTCACCAATAATAGGCATATCCTTTAAAATGGGTATTTTTATATTCCTGATTCCAATAACCGATGGACTAGTTCCACGAATACCCCAAACGACAAATAATCCCAATGTAGTTATTGCACTGGCAACAAGGTTGATTGCTACCCCTACAACAACTTGATCTGCACGATATTTAATTGATGCAATAGCGTGTAAAAGACCCATCAAAGCACCTGCTAGAATTGCGCCCATAACACCGATCCAAGGATCGCCAGTCATTGAAGTAAACCAAACAGCTACAAAAGCTCCACTCAGAAGCATACCTTCAAGACCTATATTTACCACACCCGATTTCTCAGAAAACATCCCTCCTAATGACGCAAACCCAATTGGAGCAGCGATACTTAATGTCATTGACATTAATAGGAATGGATCAGTTTCGAATATATAATATGAAGTTTGAAGACCAAATACAAATATTATTACAATGAAGATATATGGGAGATACAAAACACGAGATCGATCTCTGGGGAGTGTAACTTTTTTAAAAGCAATAATACTTCCGATCAGTAAGAATATTCCAATTATTCCGATTGCTGTTCCATAGTCATCTAAAGTGAAGAAGAAAAAATTTATGCTGATTGGAAAAATAGTAGAACCAAAAATTATCGTAATAATTGTTAATAACAAGAATATGACAGAAAACAATAAGTAGACCATTATTGGTTTTTGATGGGATCTAATCTGAAATTCGCTAATATCCCTTCCTTCAATCCATTTTTCACGAGCTATCCATTCATAATAAATAATAGATAGTATAACAAAAGTGAAAGTACCTAAAAGGACAATATCTTGCCCAAATAGTTCAATTAGAAAAATAAATTCAACAAATCCAAGTAGAATAATTGTAAGAATAAATACATAATGAATGATATTATTCCAATAATCTTTCTTTCTGAGCCATAAATACCCTATTACACCCAAGATTAAGAAGATTGTACTTAAAATTGGTTTAATTATGAATATTGGATATATTATGTATATCTCAAAGACTAGAAAAATTAATGTCCTTATCACTGAATCTATCCACGAATAAACTTGAGAGTATATCAAAAGATATGTTATTATTCCAGTCAGGATCGAACTAGTCTGTAAGATGGTAATTTTGTTATCCTTAATTCGAGTAATCAGGTTCCTTCCTTCCATTCTTAACCAAGTTGTCTGTTTAATATTCCCTAGATAATTAACAATTGATCTCGATAGTAATGGGATAGCAACAAAGAAAACAATGACCCCTTTCAGAGTGTTCGCAACATCTCTCGGGATCCCATTTATTTGCAGAGTGGTGCCTGCATCCTTGAGCCAACCAAAAAGAATTGCGCCAAAAATGACCCCAAAAGGATGGTTTCCTCCGATCAAAGCCACAGCAATACCATCAAAACCATATCCAGCGCTGAAACCAGCGATAAAGCGATAATGAAATCCCATTATTTCTAATGCTCCAGCAAGTCCCGCAAGAGCTCCCGATATTAACATAATCTTTATATAAGTTTTTGGGACGCTTATTCCTCCGTATTTTGCTGCATGAGGATTAAAACCTACAGCTCGTGCTTCATATCCGATCTTAGTTTTCCATAATAGTATAAAAATGACAATACAGGTTAATATGCCAAAAATAAATCCCCAATGAAGATCTGATGTTCTTTTGTCTAGTATTGTGGGCATTTTACCTGCTGAAGCAATTAGGGGTGTTTGTGGAGCCAGATTACCACCTCCATATTCTTCCGTGAACGGAGAAGAAATATCACCCACAAAAAAAAGCATAAGAAATAAAGCAACATAATTCATCATAATTGTTGTAATTACTTCGTGAACCCCCCTAGCTTTCAATAATGCGGGAACTAATGCCCAAAGAGCTCCACCAATAGCCCCTACAATCATGAGTAGAGGAATCAAGATAATTGATGCTAAAATCTTGCCGAGCTCTGGACCAACGATTCCACTAAAAATTGCTTGTAAATCAATACCTAAATATCGATTTAAGCCAAATCCTACTAATGCTGTTAGGAAAGCCCCGAAGTATAGCTGTCCTTCAGCTCCAATATTAAACATTCCAGCTCTAAAGGCAACTGCTACGGAAAGACCAGTAAATATTAATGGGGTGGAGAAAAATAAAATGTCAGGTAAGTTCTCAAGGGTGAACACACCAAATGTCATTGTATAAAGTGCAAAAAACGGATTATATCCCATAAAATACAAAGTAAGCATACCTAAAAAGAAAGCCATTAGTATAGAGATGATAGGTACTGAAATTCGATTTCCTACATCTTTTAATTTATGCTGAAAAGATTCTACTTCTTCTTCTGAGATCGAGATAGTATCACTCATTAATTTCACCGTTAATTTTTGTTGTTGATCTTGTCTGTGTGCCCAGCCATTAATAATCCAAGTCTTTGCTCAGTAGTTCTTTCAGGATCTTCATATGAAACGATTTTTCCTTCATACATTACAGCAATTCGATCAGATAGAGTTAATAATTCATCTAAATCACTGGAGACCAATAATACGGCCTTTCCATTATCTCTTAGGTCTATAATTCTCCTATGAACATATTCAATTACTCCAACATCCAATCCTCTTGTTGGTTGAGCAGCGAGAACCACTGAAGGGTTCTTGGATAATTCTCTAGCGACAATAACTTTTTGCTGATTGCCACCACTTAAAGAACGGACCTTGGTTAAAACCGAGGGAGTCCTAATATCAAATTGCTTTCTCATTTTGTCAGATTCAGAATATATTTTACCCCAATTTAGGAATTTTGATAATAAACCTGATCTGTACCATTTATTATGATGATGTAATCCAATTATTAAGTTCTCTGCTACCGTGAAATTTCCAACAGATCCTGTTTTTTGCCGATCTTCTGGAATATAAGACAATCCTAAATCATAAATAGTTCTAGTGTCATCTTCTGATATATCAGTATTTAGTAATTTTATTATGCCATTATGGATTTCTCGAAGTCCTGTTATTGCTTCAACAAGTTCTACCTGACCATTTCCTACAACACCAGCGATACCAAGAATCTCTCCTGCCTTAACATCAAAATTAACTCCATGAACGGCAATTTGCCCCCTATCATCTTCAACTGTCAAATCTTGAACGCTTAAAACGATATCACCTTTGGTAGAAGGGGGTTTCTTGATTTTAACGAGTTTCCGCCCTATCATCATTTCAGCAAGTTCTTCTGGAGAAGTTTGTGCTGTTTCAACTGTCCCTATTAATCTTCCCCTTCTTAAGACAGTAATTCGATCAGCTAAAGCCATGGGTTCCTTTAACTTGTGAGTAATAATTATAATCGTTTTACCTTGCTGTTGTAACAACCGAAGTGTTTTAAATAAGGCTGTTACTTCCTGTGGAACAAGTACAGCAGTTGGTTCATCTAAAATTAGAATATTTGCTTTTCGATAAAGAATTTTTAAAATTTCAACTCTTTGTTGTAGCCCAACTGAGATTTTTTCTATTTTTATATTAGGATCTATTTCTAATCCATAATCACGCGAGATTTTCAAAACATCAGTTCTCATTTGAGATTCATTTAAACGAATTCCGTTGAAAGTGGGTTCAGAACCTAGGATAACGTTCTCTGCAACAGTCATGATTGGAATAAGCATAAAATGTTGATGTACCATTCCAATACCGAGTGACATCGCGTCGATTGGTTCTCTAATAGATGCTTCCTTCCCATAGACAAATATTTTCCCATTAGGTCCATCTGATTCATATAACCCATATAAAATATTCATTAATGTTGTTTTTCCAGCCCCGTTCTCCCCCAAAAGTGCATGAATTTCCCCATTCTTAATTTCAAGATTAATATGATCATTAGCTAATACACCAGGAAATCTTTTAACAATATTAACCATTTTTATTGCCAAAAGTTCATCAGGAAAGGCAGTAGAATCATGACTGACAGTCAATGAGAAAATCTCCTACAAAAAAATACTGAATGAGCTAAATAGAATCTAAAAAAAAAAAGAAGAGAGAGAGATTAAATTGTTTTTGGTGACTAGGATTGCCTACGTCTATTGATTTGAATTGCAGCTAGCCCCATTAGAATCATTATTGCTAGAAATCCTTCAAATCCAGGTGTAGCCATTTGAATTCTCTGCAGTTTTTCCCAATCAGGTACTTCTTCGACTTTGATTGTACCATCAATAATTTTTTTCTTAAAGTCCATTACCCAGTCCCAGCGGCTTTTAGAAACACCTTTAAAGGTGAAATTTGTATTTGCTTCTTCTTGAGTGTATGTCATTGGACTAATTCCTACACCTTCTTCAGCTAATCCTAGGATTTTTGTACCATTTTCCCATGTACCATGGATAGTATCGTTAATCGAATTATAAGTAGCTGTTTCTACCAGTTTAAGCATTGAACAAAGAACTGTACCTTTTGCTTCAGCATCCTGATCACTGTCTACGCCAATAGCATAAACTTCTTCTTCTTCCGCAGCCTGGAAGACACCTATACCAGTACCACCTGCTGCAGCAAAAACCACGTCCATATCTTTACCTATCAGCGTTTTCCCCATATTTTTCCCACTGGGAATATCATTCCAACAATCAGGAGGGGGGAGTGGACTATACACTGCAGTAACCTCAATACTACTATTAATATAGTGTGCGCCTTGCCTATATCCAGCTAAGAATTTATTGATTAAGTATATATCCATACCACCAACGAATCCTATTTTACCAGTTTGTGTCGTCATAGCAGCCATAGCCCCTACTAAGAATGATCCTTCGTGTTCTTTGAATAGATAGTTTTGAATGTTTGATCTATTGATTTGATCATCAATCAGAACCCAATTTTGGTTTGGGTGTGTCAATGAGGTTTCATTAAGCGCTGATGTTTGTAGAAAACCAATACAAATGATGAGGTCGTATGTTCCGTCTTCTGCATAGTCTGTTTGATAAGTTTTAAATTCTGGAACGTCCTGCGGCTCAACCCAGTCAATAGTGACATTATCAGGGTAATCTAATAAAGCTTGATCTACTCCTCGTTTACCAGCATCATTAAAAGATTTATCTCCAAGGCCACCTGTTGCAAAAACCACGCCTATCTTTTTCTTAGCGGTAGTTGATCCTGCTGAATATCTGATTTTCGTTGGCTCAACATTTTGCGATCCTGTAGCACTAGAAAGAGTAGCTAGTGGCATGATCAAAATGATTGCCAATAACAGTATTCTAATTTTCTTCAAGTCTTTATCTCCATTAAATGAATTTTTTTCTTTTTTTCTCTTCTCTACATTGCCAGAATGCGAGAAGAGGTGATTTCACCAGGGTTATCTCCCTAAAGAAATCAAATATGAATACTCATTTGCCTTTTTTTAATTGTTTCGACAAAAATATCTTTACAAATTAACAACTCTTTCAAAAACCGAGGAGGCTTTCTTTTATGTCAAATAGTTCGATTTATTTTAGTAGATTTGGAATCCAGTAGCTCCAAATCTCGCCCCATAACCTTGGCAGATAGAACTTCCTAGTATTATTCCCTGTCTTATTGCTTCTTCTATATCTTGTTTAGAAAGATATGATGCAATAAAACCAGCACAAAATCCATCCCCCGCTCCCGTTGTATCTACAACTGAAACCTGATCAGCAGGAATATGACCTTGACTTTCTTTTAAAAAATAGAAACACCCATTTTCTCCATCTGTAATTAAAATCACTTGTATATTGGGAAAATTCTTACGAAGAATCCCTCCAATTTCATAGATATCGTGTTTAATCATATCTTTTGAATCGCTGATCAGAATCTCATATTCATCTCGATTTCCAACAAGAATGTCTAAATAAGGGAGAATTTTTACTTCAATCTCTGACTTAAATTTCTCAATGGTGGTATATGCAGCAAGATTAAACATTGTAATTGTTGTTGATGTTCTATCTTCTTTGATAACCTTGAAAAGTTTGTATATAACATCCTTGATAGGCGGATTATGAATTGTATATCCAGAGGTATAGAACAAACCACTTTGGAGAATCTCATCAACTGGTAAATCATCCCATTCGATAAAATCTTGAATTCTACGATTAGCTATATGAGAACGTTCTCCATCTGGTTCAACAATGATGAGAATTGTTGCAGTTGGAAATTCCTTAACAATTTTTAATCGACATTTAACATTAGCAGTTTCTAACTCATTTTTTGCAAAGGTACCTGTAGAATCGTCCCCTACTATACCAACCATTGATACAGGGGTCTTAAGCTTACCCAACCAGAATGAAACGTTCGCAACATCCCCACCTGCATGAATTGCTAGACTATGAGTGTCAATACACCCCCCTAACCGTACATTATTCAGCGTTAAGCGATTTATGAAAATATCAATTGAAATATGTCCGAGGCAAATAACTTCTTTCTTAAAATTCAAACATTATCCTCCAAATTCCTAATCTTCAAGCTCTTAATTCACTCTGGGGACAATGTGATGAGATACACATCGCACTTCATAGGTTTCAGTATCCCATTGCCCTTCAATCACTACAACAGGGCTTTCATAGGGAGCAGGCTCCCCATTGATCAATCTCTGAGTTCTTGTTGCTCTTTGATCACACCCAGGTACATCACAAATTGCTGTAAGACGTGTTACCTCATTTGCGCGCCCAACAAGCCAAGGCATTGGCCCAAAAGGTTCGCCCCTGAAATTAAGCATTAAACCACTTGCAATGACATGATAACCATCTTTTAATAATGTATCTACAATATCTACCAAGTTAATGGCAAAAAATTGAGCCTCATCAATACCAATAATTTTATACCACTTTTCCTTTAGATGTTCTAATATTAATTCTGGATGATTTTCATCTATCGCAATTGCTTCTAGTTTTAAGTTAAACGCCCTAGATGCAATTCCTCTCTCCCTAATGTTTACTGCTGGCTTAAATATCACTAATTTATGATTTGAATATTCTAGTTCTTTAAAAAGAGTGATAAGTACTTTACTCTTCCCACTTTTCATCGGTCCAAATATTACCTCTAAATATCCGGGTTTGTACACCGTTGACATTTTGTCAATTAACCTCAATAACTTAGATCAAGAGTTTTTTTAAAGTTTTAAATAGAAATTCAAGTGAAAACCTTTGAAAAATCACTTTAGCTGATATTTTTTCCTTAAGAGGTCAATAATTGTTTCAATCGGTTGATGATCTGTGTTCCAAGGGATTCGCATAACTTCTATTCCGCGACTCCATGCATGCTGCCCAGATTCAATTTCGACGAGTAAATCTAAATACCCGCGTTGTAACTTTTCAAGATACTCAAGAGGAACACCAGCTCTTTCATAAGTTCTGTCTCTATTTTGAACACGATTCATTGCTACTTTGGGTTCAACATCAAGGTATATCAAGAGACTTGGAGGAATTAATGAACATGTCATTGACTCATATGCACGCAAGTAGGTTCGCCATTCAACTTTCGAGATGTTGCCTTCTAACATGTGTAGTCGTGCAAATACTCGGTCTCCAGGTAATCCCCTATCTAAGACCACTCCTTGATATTCACTTTCCCCTACAGCTGCAAGACTGGCTTCATATGCAGCTAGTTTTTGTAGTGAATATCTTTTATGAAGTAAATCGATTTGCATCGGAAAAGCCCATCGTTTTGGATTTTCATAAAAGATAGTCAAGTATTCATTGTCCACAGGTTCACTAATAAGTCTAAGATTTAGTTGATCAGCAATCATTTTGCTAAAGGTACTCTTACCCGATCCAATAATACCTTCAACCCATATAATCGGTTTATAATGGATCATATGAAAACACCCATGTCTACACAGAATATAATCAGATATAATAAAGGGAAGAACATTCAAGGAAGAATATAAGGGGAATTTATAACCATTCCTTTAATAAATTTCTTTGGACTTTAGGATAACCAACGAAAGTACTTTAAATGTATTGACATACTTAATTGTTAACCGTTTTAATTTTGATAGAGTATATTGTAAAACCGAACCTAGCAATCAAAACCTGTAGAATGGAGGCTAAATATGTCCTTTAAGTCATTCAAGATATTTTGATTCATTGTTTCAGAATTTGATTCAATGTAAAACTTAATTTTAGGTTCAGTTCCCGAAAATCTGATTAAAACATGAGATTGATCTTTTAAAAAGATTTTTAATCCATCTAAATATGAAACATCTAATATGTTCTCTGACCATAAATCTGGAAGCTGAATAATTGAATTTTCTACCTCAGATCTTTTCTCTTCTTTAATAATGAACGCTTTCCTAAGAATTTTTCGTTTATCGTATGGTTCTAAGACTTTTGAAACTTTTTCTAATCCAGATTGCTCTATAAACTTTAATACTGGATATAATCCATCAATCCATTTACCAAATTTTGGAAATAGAAGTTTATTTGGCTCTGCTAAGAATAGAACTTCTTCATCATTTACAAAATCCCTATTTCTCCCAATTCGGCTTGTAACAATATGTGCACTATTTTCCTTTGCAATCTCAAAAGCTTGGCTTGTACAATCACTCGTCAAAATAATTTTTCTCCTTTCTGGATCTGAAAAATCTAAATTATCAAGAAAAAAATTGATTATTGTTGTTGAGTTTATGAATTCACCTCGCTCATCAATCAAAGCAAAACGATCTCCATCTCCATCATGAGCTATTCCAAGATCTGCTCCTTCTTTGATCACTTGTTTCTTAAGTGTTGCTAGATTTTCAGAAGTTGGTTCACTAGGACGTCCAGGGAACGTAGGATCAAGGGATTCATTAATCAAAATCACTTTAAATCCGAAATGCCTGAGAACATATGGAGAAACAAGGTTTGGTACATTGTTAACGCAATCTAAAACAATCTTTCTATCTTGGTTTTTTATATGGACTTTATTGTAAAGATAGTTAACGTATTCATTGATATAACTTTCAGATTTTTTGTATTGTGCGATTCCCACCTTTTTCCATTGTGAGGGAAACCTCATATTATCAAAAAATCTCACTAGTCTCTGTTGGAGATGATTTTCCACCTTTTTTTCAAAATCTTTTCCACATTCACCACCATTTAAGAAAAATTTGAATCCGTTGTTAGAAGGTGGATTATGAGAAGCAGTAACTATTACTCCTAAACTATCTTTATTACTGGATGTGATATGGGATATAATTGGAGTTGGACATAAGCCTATATCAATTATAGTACCAGAGGAATAACAAAAACCGCTTATAAAACACGCTTTGAGTAAATCTGATGTATATCGTATATCAGAGGCGATATATGCTGGTGTGGTATTTTTTAGCGATTTTCCAACCGCCATTCCAAGTTTCATACAGAATATAGGAGTTATCTTGTCATAAGGCCCACGAATTCCAGAACTACCAAACCAAGAAAGCAATTGGATCATCCTGCTTAGAAAAACCAACTTTATTATAACTAACAGTTATGTGTAATAGACATTGGTTAATCTATTTTACTATTTTATTTCTCTATAGGAGAATTATTGCAGAGATCATTAATAAAATAAGGATTATGAAAAGTAAACCAGTAAGACTAGCTGTACTTATGACATATCCACCAACTAAAGCTCCTATTACAGTTCCTATTCCGATGAGGACTTGTCGAAGTGACATTGCCTTAGCTAAGTCCTCTTGGCCGACCTTATCAGAAATCATTGCCGTTGGGGTTGTAATCACTGAAACTGCAATGAAAACTGATAGCATAAATAATCCGACAAATGTGACGCTAATAGGATTATATTTACCTAATCCATCAAAAATTGTTGGTAACCAATCGAACAATAAGAGAAATATTGCCGATATGACCAAAAATATTGTTCCAATATACCCAATGATCAGTACTGGTCTCCTTTCCCACAAATCAGAAATCCTTCCCCATATCAATAATCCTCCAACACAAGAAATTATTAACGCTGCAGCAATGATAATAGCAAGCTGTGAGGGAATATTAAGTTCAGCTCCGTTTGTGGCTTCCTCGGTTATTCGTTCAAGAATGGGAATTATAAAAGTAGAGAACGAAACAATTGTTGAAAACGCTAACCAGTGGATACTAACTTGTATAATCGGCCATGAGAAAAAAAACTTCTGATTGGACTTCTCACGTAAAATGATCACGAATGATTCCCATTTAAATGGGACATAGTTTCCTGAATCGCTAAGAAAAATAATGGGGATTGCTGAAACAAGTAATAGAATCCCAAACAACATAAAAGATTGTTCTTTAATGGTCGTCCACATAATAAAGCCTATCAGTGCACCTGCAATACCACCAATAGTAAGCAAAATGTTGTTGTATCCAAGAGATTCACCAACTCGGTCTTGAGGACTGTGTTGTATCCATAACGCAATTACAGATCCTACACGCATTGCAGCCCCTATTCCTAGAATTGCATTCATTATAAACATGGTTTCAATAAAAAATTTACCTGGAGCAAGAACTAATCCAAAAAAGCCAATAAACGAAACACAATTTGCTGCAATCATTAAGTACTTTCTGCCGTGTAAATCGCTTAAAGTGCCAAAAATAGGACCTAAAACAAACCAAGATACGAAGTATATAGCAATTATTATGCCACTGATTAGAAGAAAACCTTTTTCATCTAGATATGCAGCTATAAGCAGCTGTTGAGCAGTGAAAGCAATAGTTACAATAGTTTGATAAAGACCAATTAGTAATAATGATGGCCTCAAATATAAATCGAAAACCAGAGATTTAACAGATATCATTGGCCGCTCCATAGAAAAAACACCGTGATACTACGTTGAAATTTCAAAGCTATTAGGAAATTTAGATAAAATTACATTATTAGAATCAGTTATTGCATATGTGTCCTCAATTCCAAGCACTTTTCGACCTTGGATAAAGAACTTTGGTTCACACGCAAGAACGTTACCAGGGACAAGTTTGGGGCCCTTTGAGTAAAAAACTGGTAATTCATCGAGTTCAAGCCCAACACCATGGCCGATGAAGGCTACTTTATCAGAACTGGTTCCCATAAAGTGATCATGGATGTGTAACTCTTTACTCAACTCCATAACATCGTGATAGAGGGCAGCTAAGCTAACATTTGGTTTTAATGATAAATAAATTAATTCTTTTATCTGTTGAAGAGATTCAAGTTGGTTACGGGTCTCATCATCGAATTTACCAAAGATAAAGGTTCGTGTAGTATCCGAAATATACCCTAAACTGTTTCCGCACGTATCGACGATGAAAGGATGACATTTTCCCAACTTTTGGCGACTGGGTCCATACGGATACTTTAAAGAAAGTCCTCTACCAGAAATTGGGGTAAAATGAATGTTCAATGTTGAAGACTGACTTGAAATAACATAAGCATAATGTAATAATTCTGTATTAAATCCATATGTTGTAATGAAGCCATCATGCCCATTTTCAAGCATCCAACTCTCCAATTGTGAAGCTAATTCGATTTCAGTCATTTCAGGAGTAGCAATTTCGGTTAGATATTCGAAAGATTGGTCAACCAGACCAGCTGCACGTTTTATCTGTGTTATTTCATATTTTGATTTAATAGAGCGAATTTTTCTTAGAATTGGGCTATAATTCAAGAGTTGAATCGTTTTTGCTTTGGATTGCAGGAATTCAACAAAAGAATAAGGTAAAATATCCTTTTCAATTGCAATAGAACCTGGTTGTTTGATACCTAATGTCTTGAATATCTTTGATTTTCTTCCAAAAGGTTGGATTTCAGGTAATTTTGAAACAGATTGAGCTAACATTATGTTACGCTTAACAAGATGAATAGGATCCCCTTCTTTTGGGATATAAACTGCACCATCATATCCTACTCCTGAATAATAATACAATTCAGGAGTTGAAAGTAATATGGCACCATCGACATTGTCTTCGGCCAAATTATGCTGTAACCTCATCGTTCGAGACTTTATTTCAGAGAGAGGGATGGTTGGATAATAATTGGACATAAAATGGGCTCCAAGATTGTGTCCAACGAAAAAATAAAAACTGAGAATAAAAATAAAGATATTATAAATATATCATGAGAAACGATTGTGATTTAAAACGAATCGAGTTCTTCTAAAGCCTGTTTAACACGTTTATCTATATCATCTTCCTTGGTCATTCCTACACTTAAACCCTCAATACTTTTCAACATCTTTTCCTCAGTATCTGTAAGTTTCATGAGTTTCCTCTGGTAGAGTTCCTTGTATTTATCGCCCTTCTCTCGATCTCCCACGCTGTAATTGGCTTCCGATATGATATATAATGCCGTAGTGAAAGCCGAAGCATTGTCTAATATGTCATCAAGAGCCAGAGCTTGAGAAGCGTGTGCTATGGCCTCAACGAAGTTCCTATTATCTGTTTGTACCCAGGCCATATTCATAAAGGTCTCAACGAGTCCGCGATTATAATTTATCTTGGCCGCTAATGTTCGAGCAAAGTTACATGACTTCTGAAACATCTCTTGGTCATTATTTTGATAATGTAATAAGATCAATTGGTTGTGAACATCCACTAAATCCTCAACAGCTTCGTTCTTTACACCAATTTTATGAGCTTGATTTAATAGGTCAATTGCCTTCTTTATTTCTCTCCTCTGCTTTAATGCTTTAGCTTTGAGAATTAATTCCTTTAGTTCCTCCATCTGATGTACACTCTTTTTTAATCTTTTTTCTCTTTTCTTAAAGGAAAATGCTCATTTGGTATACTTATTATATAAAATTAGATATTTATCTGTTTTCTCTATTTCTTACTATATATTTTATTCGGAACCTTCTTAATTATATTCCTAGAAATAGAAAATTATAAAAAATTAGGTTCATCTATCCCTTCGAACTTCTTTTGGATGAATAGTAAATGTCAGATGAAGTCCTAACTAATATGGAATTAACAATTTTAGAAATAATTTCGCAACACAGAGATATACACTTGTTAAACATTATGGAACAAGTTAAACAGATGACAATAATTACTTCCCAAATATTCGATAAAAAGCTGTTTAACGAAAGTTTAGAAAGATTAGAGAAAAATGGACACATTAAACGACACATAACTAATCCTGAGATTTTTGGAATAACAGAGAAAGGTTCTGAATTGTTGTAAACATGCCTCTAAATCTCACATTGAAGTTAGAATTTTCATATTCACAATTCCCTTTGCAAACACGCCAGCATTATAGAGAAATTGCCTGAAACCGTAACTCTCAAGAGAATACCTTAATTCCCTTAGCGTATTTTGAGCTATCTTTTTAGGCCGAAGATAAAATCGCTTATAAGCCCATTTAGTCATAATTTTCATTTCTTCTCGTGATAAACCTGTAATCTCCGTAATTGGAAAAAAAAGATTATATTTACTATAATCATGCTCTTTTATCTTCCCTTTGTTTAACATACTTTGATAAAAATTTGTACCTGGGTAAGGGGTTGCAAGAGTGAATAAAGCTAATTCGGGGTTTAAACGCTTTATAACCCAGTTAACGGTATTAATAATTGTTTGTTTTGTCTCACCAGGAAATCCAAAAGATATTGAAGCCAACGTGTCCATGTGAGCTTTTTTAGTGTTATCAAAATATCGTTCTACTTGATTAACCGAGGTTCGTTTGTGTATTTGATTTAGAATCGATTGATTTCCAGATTCAACACCTACAAAAACCAAACGGCAACCCGCTTTTCTCATTAAAGTAAGTAATTCAAGTTCTCCTGCATCAGCTCTGGTTGTTGCACCCCAATAAATGTCTTTGATTTTCGAAAGAGCGTGGACTAATCTTCTGACTCGTTTTTTTGAAATAAAAAACAAATCATCAACAAATGCTGTTGCTTTCAAAGGGGGTTCCATTGTTTCTCTTAAAAATCGAATTTCTTCGGCTATTTTTTCGGGTGATCTGGCTCGCCATTTAGATCCATAAAATGCGGAAACACTACAGAAATCACATGAAAAAGGGCATCCTCGACTTGTTATGACTGAAGTTGCTGGAAAGGAAGAACCAAAGATTCTATATTTTTCCATTGGTAGTAGGTGGCGAGCAGGTAAGGGTAAACTGTCCAAATCTTGAATGAAAGGAGCATGAGGGTTGTGAATAACTTGGTTATCATTATCTAGATACGAGATTCCATTTATTTGAGTCCAATCTTGGCCAGATTCAAGATGCTGGAGAAATTCTAATACGGAGTATTCCGCCTCTCCGCGAAAGATTAGGTCAACATTTCCATTACCTAACTGTAAGCTCTCCTCAGGCATAGCTGTGGGATGATAGCCTCCTAAGGCCACAAAAGAAACATTCTCCTCTTTTGCTATCTGAGCAGCTTGAAGTGCATTGTAGAAATTAGGAGTAAGTGTTTGTATTCCAACAAAATCAGGAGCAAACTGTTTTATGTAGCGACGAAAGTGCTCGAATGAATATTCTAATGCAGTACAATCTAATATCCTAACCTTAGTAAAACAATTTTCTTCTAACACGGCTGCAATATACCCGAGGCCAAGAGGAGGTGCTGTAAAGTTCAAAAAAGCAAGTTGATACTTAGTCACTTCTTTCTGTTTTGTAGGTGGGACTAGAAGGAGTATTTTCACCCTTAAAAACCGCAGAAAGTCCTTTGATCGCGATTAATAAATTGAGTGTCTACAGTGTTTACTTTTGATAGATAAGTAAGACAAAATTATAAATAACTGACCTTTTTGTGCCGAATATCATAAGTTAAACGATCTAAATCTCTTAGCTTGAAATTATTACATTCTCTGTGAAGGGACATTCCATGATTGATCTTGAGCTTACTCATTTCGGGATTTTTCTTGTAGCAGGACTAGCAAGCCCTATTGTGATTAAGATTATTCAATACATACTCGCACCAAATATTCCACGGTTAAAAGCGGCTAGAACCACTTATGAATGCGGAGAGAAGCCAATAGGCGAAGCACAGGTTCGCTTCAACATTCAGTTCTATACTTTTGCTGTTATATTCGTTGTTTTTGACATATTAACAATATTTTTTCTTCTCTGGGCATTTTCTTTCCAGCTTATAGGTGAAATCGAGACTGCTCTTCTTATTATGGGGTTATTCGCCTTATTTATATTTATTGGACTATTATTCTGGATGAAAAAAGGGACACTGACCTGGGTGTAGAACTATGTCGAAAATAAAACAAGTCAAGTCTTATTTCAGTAATTCTCGTCAAAAAACATGGGGAATTAAGAAGGAATGTAAAGAGCTTAGTAAATTAGAAATCTATGAACCTATGCCCAATGTCATTGTTACCAATTCAAGGAATTTTGTCACAGTCATAATTAATTGGCTTCGTAATTGGGCTCAAAGATGCAGCCTTTATCCAGTGTATATTGGTATGAAATGTTGTGCCATGGAAATGGGTGCAGCAATGGCCAGTCGTTATGACACTCAACGCCTTGGAATTTTAGCCCGAGCTAGCCCAAGGCATTGTGATGTTTTATGGGTTAATGGACCAGTATCTGTAAAGTTTGCACCTCGCCTAAGGGATATTTACGACCAAATGCCAGCTCCCAAATGGGTATTTGCGACGGGCGAGTGTGCTATCAGTGGGGGACCATTTTGGCAAGCTCCTACAATATTAGAAGGTACAGACCAAGTAGTCCCTGTTGATGTTTATGTTCCTGGTTGTCCTCCTCGTCCAGAAGCTATGTGGGCTGGTCTTCATCGTCTTCAAGAAAAAATTAGATCTGACGGGATTTTTATACCAGAACCACTACTTGAAGAACGTCGGGAATTTTATGAACGAACTCCTCCAATAATCGATTATAGATTACGCTATAATGATCTTAAAAAGGAGGTTGAAGAGTGACACTAATAGAAAATCATCTAACTCAATTAAGAGGAAAATTTGGGTCAAAATTATTATTCGCTGAAGTTACTTCAACAAATCGTATTCGATTAAAAATTCATAAAGATGATTTAATAGATCTTATGCAGTTTATTGCCTCTGAGTTAAAGTTTACCTCATTAGAAGCAATTTCAGGGGTAGATTACGAGACCTATTTTGAGGTAGTTTACCATCTAGATAGATGGGATGGTGATGCAACTGTAATACAAGTTCATGTCAAAATTGAAGATCGTGAAACCCCTATAATTCCCTCTATAACTTCTATTTGGGGTTCAGCGAATTGGCATGAAAGAGAGCTTTTTGATCTATTTGGGATTGATGTAAAAAATCACCCAAATCTGAAACGGCTTCTTCTTCCTGAAGAATGGGACGATTATAAGCATAAACATATCTCTGAATTACATCCTATGCGTCGTGACTATCAATTACCCGACAAACCATTTTCCTTCAAGCCCCAAGCTAATCAATAGGAGGATAAAAGAACATGAGTGAACAGATGATTATTCATATGGGTCCCCAGCATCCTGTAAATCATGGTTTATGGACTTTAAAAGTAAGGGCCGCAGGAGAATTAGTTGTCGATGTCGAGGTGTTAATAGGATACATTTTCAGGATGATTGAAAAAATTGCGGAATCGCGTCCCTATAACTCTATTCAACCTTTAACTGACAGGCTCTGCTATAATTCTGCAATGAGTTGGGAAGCATGTTACACAATGGCCATAGAAAAGCTGATGGAGATAGAAATTAATAAGCGAACACAATATATCCGTACCATAATGTTAGAATTACAGCGTATCGCCTCACATTTAACTTGGCTTTCAGCTTTTTCCGCGGATGTTGGAGTTATTTCAATGCAAGTAATATCTTTTCGGGAAAGAGAATATGTGTTAGATCTACTAGAACATGTAACAGGATCTCGAATGATGTACAATTACTTTACTGTCGGTGGTTTACGTTGTGATTTGCCCCAAGGATTCGTTGATGACTGTCGTAATCTAACATTTTACCTGGAGGAGCGAATTTGTGAATATAAAGCTATATTGGAAGATTCGAAAGTGTTCAGACTCCGGAGTCAAGGTATTGGAGTAATTACCAAAGAAGATGCATTAAATCTTGGTGCCACTGGTCCTGTATTACGTGCTTCAGGAGTGAAAGCTGACTTACGAAAAATTGAACCATATCTTGTGTATGATGAACTTGATTTTGAGGTTCCCGTCCGATCTGCTGGGGATTGCTTTGCCCGTTATGAGATTCGGATGGAAGAGATGTTCCAATCTAGCAAGATAATCCGTCAAGCACTCGATAAAATACCTTCAGAGGGTGAGATTTTTCAAAAACCACCCCGTAATTTACCTAAAGGTGATGTTTACTTTCGTACTGAAGATCCTCGAGGAGAAGCTGCTTTTTATATTGTTGGAAATGACAATAACATCCCCTATCGTGTTAAGATTAAGTCTCCTGCATATTCTAATTTATCAATAATCAACTTTATTCTAAGGGGGGTCAAGGTGGCTGATATTGCACCAACGGTTGCTAGTATAGACCTTTGCATGGGGGAAATCGATCGATAGGTGAAGACTATGGGTTATGGTTTGTTTAATTGGCTTGTCGATGGCTTTGTGCTTACTCTTCCGGTAGTTGGAGAAGTGAAATTCGTTGGGATTGTTACTTGGATAATCAAACCGCTAGTTCCTGAAGAACATGTGGAGCCAATAAGGTCATTTATCATTGATTCGTTGGAAATGACAACTATTCTCTTATTTTTGATTGTCAATACAATAATGTTGATCTGGTTAGAGAGAAAAGTGTCATCAGGTCGAGCATGGATGGCACGAGGTCCTGTTTTTATAGATTTTAACTATGGGCATTTTTTTGGTAGAACGTGGAAATTTGGCCTCTTACAAAATATTGCAGAATTCTTGAAGTTTTTTTCTAAAGAAGATATAGTACCTGAAAAAGCTGATAAATTTCCTTTTAATATTGCCTTTTTTGCTTTTGTTGTAGCTCCTCCGTTCATACTGGGAGCATTATTACCTCTTGGTACTTTTGCAGTGATCGCAAATCCTGCTGTAGGTTTTTTACTTATCTTTGCTCTTTTTTCTTTGTATCCTGTCGGTGTTCTTATTACAGGGTGGTCTTCGAATAATAAATACTCTCTCCTAGGAGGATTTCGATCAGCTGCTCAAATGATTAGTTACGAAATTCCATTAATGCTCTCTATCACCGCGGTTGTTTTAGCTACGAATTCCTTTTCATTTATTGACATTGCAAAACAACAAACAATGACATTGGGTTCGTTACCCTTTGCTATTCTAATGCCTATTGGTTTCATAGTCTTCATGACTTCATTAGCAGCAGAAACTGAGAGAATTCCTTTCGATGTTCCTGAAGCTGAAGCTGAATTGGTCATGGGTTGGAGAACTGAACTTACTGGATTTAGGTATATGATGTCAATGGCGACAGAATACTTCATTTTATTAGTTGGTGCATTTATAGGAGTCTTTCTCTTTTGGGGAGGAGCATATTTACCTTTTAATCTTCTTGGTTTAAATGGAGTAATTGAGACAGAGCCTCTTTTGGCCTTTATTATTGTTCTAGTAAAGCTTTGGATCTTTATCTTTTTGTATATCTGGATTCGCGCTTCATTACCAAGGGTGAGAATAGACCAATTACTAGATATTGGATGGAAGAGGTTAATTCCTCTGGCAATTCTAAACATAATTTATGTTGTTTTCATTGTATTGAATTTTGCACAAATATTTGGAGTGGGCTAATGAATGGTGAATTTTCGTTATATTCCAAATCTGTTGATAACTCGGCCATTGGCTTATATCCTTCGACATTTGATGAAAAGGCCTATAACAATACCTGATGGTGATCGTAGAAATAAAAATACTATTTATTTTCCAGAGGAACTTGCGAAAAATGGACAAACTATCTTGGATCGAGATTTTTCATTTTCAAACGTTTTCAAAAACACTCCCCACATTTCACCAAATTTTCGAGGATTGTTAGCCCTGAATCTTATGAACTGCACAGGTTGTAAAGCTTGCTTCAGAGCGTGTCCAAATAAATGCATTGAAATGCAACAGGTCGAACCTCAACCGCCTCATTGGACAAAAAAGAGGCCGTTGGAATCTCCTCAGATGTTTATTGGCCGCTGTATGTATTGTGGTCTCTGTGTCGCTTCATGTAAATTCGATGCGTTATATCATTCCGCTGGCTTTGATGGTGCTTCTTCAAAAAAGGAAGAGTTATATCATGATTATTTTGATTTGTACAATGTCTACAAATTATATTTCCCGAAAGAATTTGAAAAGCAACAGAAAGAGTATATAGAAGAGTATGGTAAACCTATTGAGGAATTTCTAAGTCAAAGAAATAAGGAAACAGTTGATTAAAATGGCAGTAATTCCTAATGAGTTATTTCAAACTTTGGAACTATTAGTGTTAATCGTACTAATTGGCTATATAACGGGTTCAGCATTTCTGGCTGTAACAGTTAAAAATGTTTATCATGCTGTCCTATGGCTGATTTTTACTTTACTGGGGGTAGCTATGGTATTCCTACTTTATGCTGAATCGGCATTATTACTTGTAGTTCAAATGATTGTGTATGCAGGAGGGATCACCATTTTAATGCTGTTTGCGATATCTCTTTCTGGAAAAGAAGCGATGTTTGAGATATCAAAAGAATTGAAACTCCTAGATTGGCGATTGAGCTTTGCGGGAGGATTCCTACTTTTTACAATTGGTTTCTACATAATTTCTCAAGTTACCCCGATTTTTTGGGAAAAACAAGATCTGACAAACAAGCCTAGTGATGTAGATATGATTGGTAACATGGTTATAGAGCTTTTTACTGTTCACGGGGGTACAATTTTAGTATTAGGTCTTCTTTTACTTGCAGCAATGCTTGGGAGTGTATATTTGGTGAAAAAAGAGGTGGAAGATATATGATCGACATTCCTACCTGGGTATTTGTTGGATTCGCGTTGATTCTATTTTTAATTGGCTTTGCAGGATTCATCAAATCTCAATCAGCAATCCGTATGTTAATTGCGATAGAGATAATGATAAATTCTGCTAACATAAATTTTGCAATTTTTGCTCTATATAACGATACTTCATTTATTACAGGTCATATAGCAATTATTATTGCTATTGCATTAGCTGCTGCAGAGGCCGCAGTTGGCCTTGGAATATTTCTATCGATTTATCGCAGTCATGGAACTATAGATGCCTCAGATTTCATTGAACTGAGGGGTTAGAATGAAGGTGATTTAGGTTATGGCTGAAGAAATAACACTGATATTTGGAATCTTAGCTTTTCTCATTCCTTTAATTCCGATCATTGCCTCTTTTATTGTTTTGTTCATAGGGAAATACGTGGATAAGAAAGCTTACGGAAATCTAATAGCATTAATTGCGATGGGATTAAGTTTTATTATCACTCTTCTTGTTTCAGGGGAAGTCTTAATCCAGTTGTTATTTGGAGAGCATCGTGTTGAGTATGGAACCCCTTTAATAGAGAAAAGCATTACTCTATTAAATTGGGCTGAGGTGGGAGGTTTTAAGCTCGAATTAGGAGTTCTAATAGATCCGCTTTCCATAATAGTCGGTTTAATGGTATCCTTTGTCGCTTTTCTGGTTGTGATTTACAGTCGAAGCTATATGGCCCATGATGGTTCACCTCGTTATTACGCAGAGATCTTACTATTCTCTGCTGCAATGTTAGGACTTGTTTTTTCTCCCAACTTCATTCAATTGTTTTTATTCTGGGAAATAATGGGAGTTTGCAGCTATCTCTTAATAGGATATTTTTATGATAAAGAAGTCGTTCCACAAGGACAACCTCATCCTGCGTCCGCTGCTAAGAAAGCTTTCTTAACAACCAAAGTTGGAGATATCTTTTTATTTGTAGGGATAATTCTCCTATGGACTCAAACTCATACATTTGATTTTATTGAGCTTCGTATGACTCATGGAATAGAACCTGGATTACTTATTCTAATTGCTTTATGTGTATTTGGTGGGGCTGTAGGAAAATCAGCTCAGTTTCCACTCCATGTATGGCTACCAGATGCAATGGCTGGTCCTACAACCGTCAGTTGTCTGATTCATAGTGCAACAATGGTGAAAGCTGGTATATTCTTAGTAGCTCGAAGTTATTTTATATTGTTTGAACACGCTGAAGAAGCTTTATTGGTAGTTGCTTTAATAGGTGGAATTACTGCGATTATGTCTGGTACAATTGCTCTAGTCAAAACAGATATAAAAGGAATACTTGCCTTCAGTACGATTTCACAATTAGGATATATGACCATTGGTTTGGGTGTTGGAGGAATGGCGGTAGCTGTTTTCCACATCATAAATCATGGTATTTTCAAAGCCTTACTCTTTTTGTCTGCAGGTTCAGTAATTCATGGATCAGGGGCTCAAGATATTCGTGAAATGGGTGGATTGAAAGAAAAAATGCCTCATACATGGAAAGTAATGTTAATTGGTTCTCTTTCTCTCGCAGGAATCGGAAATGGCTTTTTCTCAAAAGATGCAATAATCCTCCACGCATTATACAAATCTCAGAATTCAGAATATGGATCATTGATCACATTAGTATGGCTTTTTTCCGTAATTACAGCATTTCTGACGGCATTTTACATCTTCAGAATGTGGTTCCTTGTATTTCCAGGAACAAATCGTAGTGCTGGACATCATATTCATGAATCTGATCATTGGATGACCATTCCACTCTGGTCGTTAGCTATTCTGTCTTTAGTCTTAGCAGGTACATATCTCCTCGGTAATGTTCCTGTTCTCAACTTTAAATTGATTCCTTTACTGAATATTGAACATCACTTGCTTGAATGGTTAGAAGGACCATGGTTGCCTGAAATACCTGAAATTGGTTTAGACCTCACATTCATTACACAAGTCTCATCTATTCTTCTAGCAATCTTAGGAATTGGGTTAGCATATCTTATCTATTATCCGAGATCGGAGGCTCAAGTTAGTTTCGTTAAAGGCGAACCTTCCTTTACCATTGAGGTTTCAGATTCCTCTGATTTTCTTACAAAAACCCAAGTCATGATACGTAATCTTGTACGTAAAGTTAAAACTTCCTCCCCTGGTCGTGCTTCGCAACATGTTTTAGAAACAGGATATTATATTGACAACTTGTATCTTGGTTTGGTATATTTTGTCTATGAATATTACTGTGAAACGATGAACTGGATTGAACAGAACGTCTTCGATCGTGCTGTTAGATTCGTTGGAAGGATTGGATATGAACTTTGTGGGCTTTCCAAGTGGTGGGATGATCATGTAATTGATGGATTGGTTCGTTTGACAGCTCGAGCTTCTTTAGCTCTTTGTAGTTTGGCAAAAGTAACAGATGAACGGATTATCGATCACGGTATTATTAGAAACTCAGCTAAAGGAGTCATGAAGACTGGGGGGTATCTAAGACGGATTCAAACGGGAGTTGTTGAGAATTATGCTCTTTATACTCTGTTAGGAGCGATTACTCTCATATTAGTTGCGATTATTGTAGCAGGGGTGGTACCCCTCTGAAAAAAGAATTATAAAAAAAAGGTTGAAGACAAATGTTAGAACAATTAAGCTTTGGTGATCTTGAGATCGGAGTACTATCGCTGATCTTCTTATTACCAATATTGGCATCATTTCCAACTTGGCTTGTAGGTCGTGTTCGTAATGAGCTTTCAAAGTGGTTTGCACTACTAATCAGCGCCATTGTCATGGGATTATCAATAATCACACTGATGATGTATGAACAACCTCCTACTGGGACCTGGGATTTAATAGAGGAAATTCCCTGGATTGAAGCAATAGGAATGAACTATTCGTTAGGTGTTGATGGATTAAGCTTACCCTTGGTTCTGTTAACTGGATTCATCTTCCTTATATCCGTCCTTGCTTCATTCAAAGAAGTCCATGAAAGAGAACCCGCATATTATGCCATGATATTACTTCTGGAAACAGGCGTCATGGGAACGTTTGTTGCCACAGATTTCGTAATATTTTATGTTGCCTGGGAACTGGTCCTAGTTCCAATGTTTTTCCTCATTGGAATCTGGGGAGGTCCTAAAAAAGAATATGCCGCTATCTACTTCTTTATCTATACCCATGTCGCATCCCTGGTTATGATTTTAGGGATTGTGGGTCTTTGGTTGGAATCGTCCAAATATACAAACACTGGGATTGGTACTTTTTCATTCACTCAATTAGCTGGCATGGCTGATCAATTCGGAGCTGGACCTTTCGTTCTCCTGATCTTTCTAGCATTATTGTTTGGTTTTATAGTCAAAGTACCCAGTGTTCCATTCCATACTTGGTTACCCTTAGCCCACGTTGAAGCACCTACTCCAGGTTCAATGATTCTGGCTGGATTACTATTGAAAATGGGTGGTTATGGCTTACTAAGAATGGGCGGTTGGTTCTTACCAGAAGCCCTTTCGGAGTTTGCTTGGTTGGTGGCAATCATTGGATTAGTTTCACTATTGTATGGATCTTGGGTCGCTCTTCGACAAGTAGATATGAAAAGTCTTGTTGCGTATTCATCAGTTGGCCATATGGGAATTGTTCTCCTCGGTTGTGCAACCCAATCCCCAATAGGATTTGCTGGTGCAATGTATATGCAAGTTGCTCACGGAATTATCTCCCCCTTGATGTTCTTTGTAGCTGGTACTATTGGTCACGCTGCTCATACTCGTGATATTCCTAAACTCAAAGGAATTGCGAAAAATATGCCTGTGACTTCAGGAGTCATGGTATTTGGATCATTTGCTAGTGCTGGATTACCTGGATTGGCCGGATTCTGGTCAGAACTACTAGCTTTCATAGCATTATTCAATTGGAGTGAATTTGGACGAGCACTAGCATTGATTGGAGTTCTTGGGATCATCTTTACTGCAGCATACTATCTATGGATGTTACAACGAACTGTATTTGGTGATGTAAATCCGGAATTGGAACACGCTCATGAAGTATCACATTGGTCTCAATACGCTGTGTTTGTGTTCCTTTGTTTCTTTACATTACTTCTTGGAATCCTTCCAGCACTTCTATTGGATTTAATGGCAGCAGTTACCTGGCCGATTTAAAAACACAAATGAAGAAAAAAAGGTGAACATAAATCATGAGTGATTTCTTGAGTGTATTCCTCCCTTTTCTAATACTAATAGGAACTATCATCATCTGTTTGGTTCTAGAAGCTTTTAACTTGGATCGTAGAATTTTTGCTCCTGTTACAATAATAGGCACTCTACTTTCCTTATATTGTATAATAGTCGGAATAAATAGTGGAATCACTTATGTATTTGGTAATACATCTAACATCTTAGACCTTACTAGCTCATCTGGCCTGTTTGTTATAGATAACTTCTATCGATTTTTTGCAATGATCTTTAATATCGTGTTACTCTTTGTCGTTGCTTCAAGTATTGATTATATGGCGTCTGAACGCACAATAGGGGTATATTACGTTTTATTAATATTTGCAACAATTGGAATGATGTTAGTTGCCGCATCCAATGATCTATTAGTTCTTTTTGTAGCTTGGGAACTTGGAAGTATACCTGTTTATGCATTAGCCGCCTTTCAAAAATCTCGTGCTGAAACCAGTGAGAGTGCATTAAAGTTCTTTTTGATTGGTGCCATGTCTTCAGCCTTTATTCTATTTGGTATCTCATTGGTTTATGGAATTGCTGGTTCAACACACCTTACTGACGTAATTAGTGCGTTTGCTCCCTTAAATCTCGATGATTTCACTCCTTTCCATCTTCTTGCGTTAATGTTCTTATTAGTCGGCTTTGGATATAAGATGGCTGCTGTACCATTTCATGCTTGGGCTGTTGATGTCTATCAGGGAACTCCCACTACTATAACAACCTTCCTAGCCGCAGGATCCAAAGCATTAGGTTTTGTTGCTGTATTTAGAATAATAGTAGCTGGTTTAACAGAAATAGATTTAATTTGGGGGTATCTTTTTGCTTTTTTGGCAATCCTTACCATGACTCTAGGAAATATAGTAGCATTAGTACAAGAGAATATTAAACGAATGTTAGCATATTCTAGCATCGCTCATGCAGGATATATTCTCATTGCCTTGGCAGCAGTAACTAGCAGTCCAATTTCTTCCGTTATTGGTGATCTAAACTTTTCAGTAGCAGAATTTTCTATTGCTGCAGCTGAAATGCATATTCTTACCCATGCTCTTATGAAAATAGTTGCTTTCACAGTCGTAATTGTGGTTGCTTTCTCTATTCATAGTGAAAAAATTGAGGATTATACTGGACTTCGGAAAAAACACCCTGGATTGACTTTTGGATTAACAATTGCGCTATTAAGTCTGTTAGGAGTTCCCCCTCTTGCAGGATTCATCTCCAAAATATTGTTATTTTTCGCAGCAGTTTATGCAGACTTAATTTGGTTGGCGGTAATTGGAATTATTAATAGCGCGATCTCAATATTCTACTATCTCCGTGTAATAAAGTTAATGATAATAGATACACCCATAGAAGATCGAGAGGATGTTTTAATTGTTCCAGTAGAACGAATAGCACCATTCCCTATTCCACTGTCATATCAGATTGTCATTAGTGCCTCTGTTCTTCTCATAATTATCATTGGTATTCTTCCTACCCCCTTCTTTGAGTTTGCTCTTTCCGCAGCTCAAAATCTCTTAGGAACTTGAAAAGAATCTATGTAAATTAATAATACATTGTCTTACTTGATTTTTATACACCATGAGTTGTTATCTGATGGAAGTGGATGTTCTCATTGTCGGATTAGGGCCTGCAGGGGCAAGTGTTCTATCAGAGCTAGCTCGAAATGCTGATTCAGAGCTCTCAATTTTGGCAATCGATCATAGACCAAAACCTGGGTTTCCTGTGCAATGTGGGGAGTTTATGCCATCTCCAGAAGAAATGGTTGGTTTAATGCCAGATGTGCCAAACGCACGCGAATTTTTCAAATTTGATAACCAGTTTTTAAGCACTCACACAGATAGTATATCCTTTATTTCTCCTAGAAGTACAATTACTCAAACTCCTTTCAAGGGGTATTCTCTTCTTCGAGGGAAATGGAATTCTCATTTGATTGAAGTAGGGAAAAAAAATGGAGCTGAAATCTGGACATCTGCTTGTGCTGTTAAGATACAGGAAAAAAAAGTAATAATTGCTCAGATTGATAAAGAATATGTGTACGTCGAACCACGAATTATCGTAGGAGCCGATGGAGTGAACTCACATGTTGCAAAGTGGATTGGTCTTCATGAGAAAAGGCCAAATAAGGATTTTGTTATTGTCAAGCAGCATTTAATGAGTAATATTGGAAATGATTATGACCCGACCGATGTACAAATGTTTTTTGGTGAGAAATATGCTCCTGGTGCATATGCGTGGATTATTCCTAAAACTGAAAATAGTGCGAACGTAGGGACTGGAGTTCGTCTCCCAATGTTAAAAAGTGATATGAATGTTTCTAAAGCGTTATCTAACCTGATATCTGAACATCCTATTGCAAGTCAAATTCTCAATGGTGCTCAAGTCGAACAAACTATTGCTGGTGTAGTTCCAGTAGGCCCCCCTTACCAAAATACTGTTGACATGAAATCACAAACCCTCCTAGTAGGTGATGCAGCCTGTCAAATTGTATCAAGCGTTGGTGGCGGAATTCCGCCATCTATGGTAGTAGGTTCTATTGCAGCCAATACAATTCTACGATTTGTAAGAGGAGAAGTACCTTTAACAGATTACCAAAGTCAATGGCGGCTGCAATTACTGAGTATGTTTAAGAATGCATATAAACTACGCCAATTCTTTGACAAAATCTCATCAGGTAAGGATTCTAGGATTCAGTGGTACATGAATCGTTTAAGTTCATCTGATATTGATAAAGTTGTACATTGTGCTATTCCATGGAAATTATCTCTAGCTTTCCCCTTAATTGGTATTTTAAATCGGATGGTACCTTAATAAAAATATGTACTCTGTTGTGCAAGTATTCCTAAACCTTTTGGATTCGTTTCCAAGTTAAAAATGGTGTTAATTAGTCATTTTCTTTAAATCCATCTTGTGAATCCAGGCATTGAACAACAGCTCGGAAGTGGCTCATGATGACATAATTCGCCACCAACTGCGCATATAAGGCTTGGGATTCCGTCTACTTCCCCTACCACCATCTCTTTGTCACAATGTTTAGGGATTGGTGAAACAATTTTCCCACAATTTTGACAACGGTATGAAGGCATATTATCTGTCTCCTATCTGCAATATATTGACTTTTTTTATATTTAGTACTTGGAAGTTTGTTTAGGATTAATTAGATCACATATTTAAGGGATTTTTTGTTATTCAGAGCATTATGTGATTGAAATCCTACCTCTTTTTAATCCTAGCTGAAAGAGCTAATACTCCTGTTCCGAGAATCATTGAAGTTATTCCGAATGCTAGAAGTGTGAACCGATTAGATGTGATTGTGACTTCAAGACGTATATTTTCTTTTAAAAGGCTACCATTAAGGATCAAAGTAGAATTCCAATTCTCGATCAGCCCTACAATAGCAAAAGAACCACCATATATTTGAGTATTTAAGCTTGTTTTGTTTTGATTAGTCAAGTTTAGAGCTAAAGGATAAGTGATGAAATCATCAAATAAAGATCCATAGGATGTTTCAAACGCAAGTAAGCTTTCAGTTGTGTTCAATGTAGATTGTTTATATAATTTAGAAAGTCTACTAGAAAAATTGCTATAAGCATCCTGAGTCGTGAGCAATAGGACTTGGTCAAAAGGGTTGTCATTTGAAGAGGTTGTTAAAACGCTGTTTACAGAGAACACAGTGGAGGGTTGAAACAAATAATTCGTTGTTTCGAACTTGAGAGCGATCGAGGGAGAAAAAATAGTCGATGAAATCTGAAAAGAGCTTCGAAGAGAATCAGTATCTATAGTATGAGTACCTATCATTGGGCCGATAAGGAATCCTATCATGATCATTACTAATCCAAATCCCAAAATTGGGCCATCAAAATGAACCTTTTTTCGCCATTCAAAAAATCGATTTAGATTAATGGTTGGGGCCATAGGCCGAGCTATAAATACTAAAAAAATCAGAAATATAATCACATGAAGAAAGAAATCATCAATAGAGAACGAAATAGGTTCGCGACCATAGATTTCCTCTCGAATAGAAGGAGGTAAGTTAACAAAATAGGTTGTTAAACCTTTTAAGTATGAAAGACCAGAGATTTTAAAACCTATACCGGCAATCGTTGCAGGAAAGATAAACCAAGGCATAAGGTTGTACAGGATTACAAAATTAAATTGATATAATCGGTCAGACAGAGGATAAAAGATAGCGATGGGATAATCTAGGTCAAGGGAGATGTGAATTAACCAAAGGATTGCTGCATATATAATACATCTTCCCAGAAAGCTACGATTATCTAATGTCTCTTTAGAATTCTGCTCATCCAAAGAGGGATGAATAAGATATTGATAGTTTGAGTAAACCAAAGCACCAAAAATTATCATTAACATGGGTAAAATCACACTATGAGCTAAACCTCGGTGAAGTCCAATAAAAATATCGAGATCAGGAAGTAGTGAAAAAGCCACTACTCCCCAAAAGTACAATTTCCTCTCATGAAATTTTTCTCGTTCAGAAGCGGGGATGAACGTCCAAAATAATATTGACGTCAAGCTTAGATGAGTTGGGGTTAATGTCAAATTAAATTACAACCTGTATTATGAATAATATTACTGCAAGAAGAATAGTTCCACTCCCAAATCCGATACAAAATTTGTCGTAAGGTAAATGTTCGAGGCTCAATAGCCTTTTCATTGTGATTATTCCTATAATTACAGTCAATAAGATTGTAAAAACAAGTAATACATAAGGAAATAAGATTGTACCTACAACGAGGGCATCTGATTGTATTGAAAAACCACTTAATAAGAATTCTAAGGCTGAAGCGCCCAACACAGCTGGAACGGAGATGATAAAACTGATTCGTAACGCTTCTCGTTGAGTTAAACCAAAAAACAATAATAATGTTATCGTGACTCCGCTTCGACTGATCCCAGGTAAAGCTGCGATTCCTTGAGTCATACCCAACACGAGTGCTTCCCCTTGTGTTATTGATCCTAATTCCCGAGTCCCTTGTTCAGGTTGGCTAGCAAGAGTCAATCCAGTCAAGATCAAAAGAATTCCAACAATCACTGTGAAGAGAATGTCCGTTGGAATCGGGAAGATTTTTGTCCAAGTTTTCCAGGTATTTTTAAAAACCAATAAGATAGGAACAGCCGTTATTGCTGTTCCTAATGTCGTTATCACAATCAATTTGGTGATTTTAGCATTTAGATCAAGCATTTCTCGAAAATCTGACCAAAAAACCAGCACGACAGAAATCATTGTACCAATATGCAGCAATAGAGCCAGTGTGATAGCTTCTAGCTCACCCATACCATAAAAATTGACAAATAATAATGACAATTGGCCTTCAGATGAGATAGGTAACCACTCGATGATTCCTTGAAAGATAGCCATTAAAATAGCAGCAATTATGTCTACCAATCACAGTCATACTCCTACTAAGGGATATATCATAATAATTAAGATTTTTGCTTTACTTTAACTTTTTTATTCACAAATCTTGATTTTGATAAAAGAAGCTTTAATAGTTATATAACGATTGTAAAATGGAGGAAATAAACCTGATCCTATACAAAAAGATTTATAAACACAATGTGAATTTATTAATTTGAAAGAAAAAAACACAAAGTGATGTAAATGAATCGTAAAAAGCGATATTTTAACAATTTTTGGAATTTTAATTTCGATGAAATGTTTCGTTCTTTCGAAGAGGAGATAGAAACTCTCCGAAAGTCTGATTCCTCCAGTAATCAAGAGGGTGGACCAATAACATTCGGATATTCATTCCGAGTTGGACCTGACACCAATTATCAACCCGAAATTCGTCAATGGGGGAATTTAAACGAATATCGTAAACACAAAGGTCTTCCTGAACTTCATTTCCCTTTGAAAGGCTTTTCTGAACAACAACTCTCTGCAGCTTCAATTCCTACCTCAGGTGAAAGATTTATTGATTATATTGACGAAGAAAAATATCTGAAGATTATTGTTGAGGTCCCAGGATTTACTAAGGACAATTTAACTATCAACATTAATGAATTAGGTTCAGAAATCACACTTAAAGGGAAAGCCGATGATAAGGAGTTTAATGAAACCCTTAAACTACCTTCGAAAATTGAAGTGAAGGGCATAAAAAGCACGATAAAAAATGGAGTACTTGAGATTCGTGGTAAGAAGATCAAGGACTCATCAAAGAAAGTAAAGATAGAGATCGACTAAGTAGGCCTAATCGAAAGAAATATAATGGTCTACCATTTTCTTTACCTTTTTAAAAATAATTAAAGAATAATCTAATAGGAAGCATTAGTCAAATGGTTACGTTGAATCCCGAAGAAAATGAATTTATTCCAGAGTATCTTTCAAGACTTGAGGAACATGTTCTTTCCCAACTTTCATTACGCGAAAAGAATTATTCATTTCGTTTTAATGGGCTTCGAAGAATTCTACAAGATGTTCACCAACAGAAACTATCACGTGCTCTTGAACGCTTACAGGAAGATCAACTAATAGAACGTTTTCCTGATGGTGGATATGGTTTAGATAGTAATTCTTACGAGAGGATCCGAGATTATTATAATAAGCGACAGCTGTTTCCAGATTTTTCAAAACAGAATTCTGGAAAAAAACAGATATATACTGTTATTTCAGCTGAACATAATTTTCCAGTAAAGAGTATTATTAGAAATTTAAAGGGGAAATACTTTGGGGACTATCGTTTTATTGGTCATTATTATTCTAATGGAGAAGGACGACTAGAATGGATCCATGCAGAAGATCATTCAAAGATCCTTATTTCATCAATAAGCGCTTCTAAGATCGAAATAGTGACTTATAATATGTCAAAAGCGGCTATTAGTAAATTCTTTCACATAATGCAGCAAATATTTTTAGATTATCAGATTATCACGAATTTTACAGATACCACTGCATCTTCTTTGGCAAACTAACGCTTTTTTGATGGCAAACTCAATATAAAGCTTACAAAGTTATTTATAACTATTATTTCAAGCCACCATAATTTTTGCTCCAATTCCCAAAAAAACTAATCCCAAATCCTCATTAAGAAAAAGTAATTGATAACCATCAATCCAGATAGCAGCCAATGGACCTCTTTTTTCATCATACTGAAAACTCCCCCAAAAGATCCACCTTACAGATAATCGAACATTATGAAGTGCCGAAGTGTTATAGCTCTTATTCAATGTTCCATTGATCCACCAAGCGACAAAATTTGGATGAACGTCGTTTGTACGCCAATAGTGATCGATATCAACTTTAACTTCATATTCTTCTCTTTCTCTAATTGACACAGTCCACCTAAAAAGATAATAATATGCCGACTTAGAAGCAATTCTATTTAAGAAATATTTCAATGTAGAATTCGTCATAAAAAAATTACTATGAAGACCGAAAAAGTCGCCAGAAACACCTGTGATTTTGTACAAATTTAAATTTTCTACATGCTGAAGAATCGCTAAGTTGTCCTTAGACGCGTTTCTGGTTATATAAGGCCCTATAATATATGGAGAAGGGGAAAGTTTCCTGATAAAGAAGGGAGAAACTGGTTGAGTAAAAAGTAACAGTGTAAGTATTATTATTAATGTAATTGTTTTCTTTGAGGGAGTTAAGTCTATTGGTTGACACACCTCAATTCTTTTTTTAAACCAAAGTTTGACCGAGTCCTTATAACTAGAAATATGAGAGGATATCTCGTAGGAAGGAGAACTCATTCCCATACACGCGATATATTTCCGAGCAGTCCGCATTCCTAGAATGGGAACAAATAATAATTGTGATATCCAACATGTAAGGATTAAAAGAAATTGCATCGGGGAGTATGAGGGGAACTGCTCTAGATTAACATTTGTAAGGGTAATGAGGAATATTAAGAAATTTGAGAAGAAATTCGTTAAACCAAAGAGGGTGCCAATGTCGCCAGTAAATCGAGACTTAAACTTAAATGTCTGTTTTTCAAATAATAAAAAATTGTCCTGAATTAAAAAAAAGAGTAAAAGAACAATGCTATTACTGACTAAAAGGATTTTAATAAGCGGATTGTAAAAGAATTCATTATAAATGGTATCTTCTAAGGGTTTATACTGCCTACGAATGCTGAAACCAAAATTATAAGGTTCTTGAACATAAAACTGGAAACGCCATATAATGGACACTAAAATCCATAAAATTCCACAGAATGGGATTAATATTACCATTATAGAATGCTTCTTGTTCTTTCTATGCAAAATAAACTCTACCATGACAGTTAGACTAATCAAGAAAATTGAGAAAATATCAAGAAAAAAAGCTAAATAAAAACTGAGATTTATGACCCCACCGATTTCTCCCTTCTTAGAAAAAAAATTCAGCGGAAGCAGGCATAGCGGAATAAACAATAAGATATTTTGGAAGTACCAGATTCTCCATCCTGTCTTTCTTAAAACAGGAAAAAGATCTCGAGTTAAATTCAAGATCAATTTACTTTTTATTGATTTTAATCTTTAAAATAGTTCTGATAGCGCGATATTATCTTAAATAAATTGTGTCTATTTGAAGAATAACATCGGAGTTTCATTTTTCATAATTTTATGTTCTTTCTTTATATACGTAGCAGTTGGTCTGCATTATTTTCTACCAAATATCTAGCCCAATAGAAGCTAAAATTGACCTATTCCAAAGATTTATAAGTACAAATAAATGGGTGCAAAAATGAGGTAAAAAAAATGAGGAATTACGTTCTCAACCCATGAAATAACCCAAATTTTCAGAGAACGTTTTCGGTCAACCTCAATAAAATTATTTTCCAGTTATTCTTTCTTATATAGAAGGAATTCTTTCTTCTATGAAGTAGTCAACATCATTTTTAGAAATATGGTGAGATACAGTGAGTGAACAACAACCTGTCGAAGAATTCTTTGAGATATTACGCTCTATAGAAAAAAAATGGCAGAAAAGATGGGATGAAACCGATATATTTACAGGAGTAATGGATCAGTCAAAATCGAAGTATTTTGTTACTGTTGCATATCCATACGCTTCAGGAGCCCTCCATGTTGGACATACCCGTACATATACGCTGGGAGATCTTTTCGCTCGGTATAAACGCCAACAGGGATATAATATGTTGTGGCCTATGGCATTCCACATTACGGGGACACCAGTCTTATCTGTTTCCGCTAAAATTGAAGCTGGAGATAAAAAAGAAATTGAAAAATATACTGATTACGTTAAGCTGTATGTATCTGACGAAAAAAAAGTCTCTGAAATTGTTCAATCTTTCACTGAACCCATGAATGTTGCAATGTTTTTTGCCAAATACATGATTAATGATTTTAAAGCCATGGGGTATAGTTTAGATGTGCATCGTCAATTTACAACTGGTGATCCTGAATACAACAAATTCATTGAATGGCAATTTGGCCACCTCATTGCTAAGAATCTAATTGTAAAGGGTGAATATCCTATTTTATGGTGTAAAAATTGTCAGAATGCTGTTGGTGAGGATGATATCAGAGATGCTGATATTGATAAAGTTGAAGTCCAAGAATTCGTCGGATTAAAGTTCTCTTTAGGGAATGAATACTTGGTTGCAGCGACTTTTAGGCCTGAAACCATATATGGGGCAACTAATATCTGGTTACATCCTAACGCTATCTATAATAGAATAAAAATAGATGGAGAGGTATGGATTGTTTCTTCAGAGGCAGTAAGCAAGCTTCAATATCAAAATCATAACATTGAAATTTTAAATGATTTTCCTGGATCTAAACTGATCGGAAGGGAGGCTTTTGCTCCTCGAGTCACTGATCGTCCTTTACCAATATTACCAGCAAACTTTGTTGATCCAAACCATGCTTCTGGGGTAGTTTATTCTGTACCAGCGCATGCGCCGTATGATTACATTGCACTAAGAGATTTACAAAGAGATCCCTCTCCTCTGAAATCCTATGAAGGATTAGCTGAGAAAGTTCAAGGGCTAAGACCAATTGCTCTCATTTCACTCGAATCCTATGGTGAATTTCCTGCAGTTGAGATATGTGAAAGAATGGGAGTTATCGACCAGAATGATACACAAAAACTAGAATCAGCAACTCAAGAGATTTACTCCACAGAATTCTATAATGGAGTAATGATGCAAAATACTGAAGAATTCGCTGGTATGAAAGTCGAAAAAGCTAAAGACGAGGTAGCGCGGACATTAAGAACTGAAGGGCGTGCCAGTTCCTTTTATGAAGTTTCACGTAAAGCTATTTGTAGGTGTGGCGGAGAAATCATAGTTGCTGTTATCTCGGATCAATATTTCCTGAACTATGGTGATACAGAGTGGAAAGCAACTGCTTGGCGGGCTTTAAATCAAATGACAATTGTTCCAGAGAAATATCGTCGCTCATTTGAAAGCACTTTTAATTGGTTAGATCGACGACCCTGCGTAAGAAAAAGAGGATTAGGAACCGAATTCCCTCTAACAAAAGGTCAAGGATGGATCATCGAATCTTTATCAGATAGTGTCATTTATATGGCATTTTATACCATCATTCGTCAAATTCATGAAAATGAAATTACCTCTGACCAATTGATCCCTGCTGTATTCGATTTTATATTTTTAGGAAAAGGAGATGCTACTAAAATCTCTAAAGAGTCCAGCATTAGTACTAATCTATTAAAAAGTATGCGAAAAGAATTCGATTATTGGTATCCCAACGATTTACGTCATACTGCTATCGGACATATTGGCAATCATTTATCCTTTGCGATATTCCATCATGTAGCAATTTTTCCAGAAAAACATTGGTTACAGAATTTCTCATTGAATGAGATGTTAATTCGAGAAGGAAAAAAGATGTCGAAGTCTGCTGGTAATGTGATTCCAATCGCTCATCTCCCAAAAAAGTATTCTGTTGATGTAACCCGTCTCTATTTAGTTGCAGCTGGATCCGCTGACACTGTATTAAATTGGACCGAAGAGGGGGTGACAACTCTTGTTTCTAGGATTCGTAAGTTTTGGACAATTGCGAATTCAATTATAGATAATCCTTCTCCCAAAACACTTAACTTGGAAACAGCATCATTCATGACCCGTTCGTTTATATCAACATGTTTTCAGCATTTAAAGGATGCGATAGGACAAATTGAAGCTTTTGATGGCCGTGGATATGTTTCTCACGTATTTCATTTGATGTTACGTGATGTTGAATTTTATGAAAAAACATCAATTGGGATATCAAAGGAAGAAAAATATGCTGCTCTGCGTTTAATCATTGATCCTTGGATTGTTGTATTATCTCCCGTGATTCCTCACATCTGTGAAGAATTAAATGAACGAATGGGGAATTCTGAATTTTGCTCTTTACGTTTGATACCTTCTATCGAAGTACCAACTGAAGGAAAGATCTTAAATCAACAGATGTCATTCATTAATAACTTAATTGAAGATATCCAATCAATAATCGAATTAAAAAGAACAAAACCCACTAAAATTTCTATTTATATTGCGCCAGAGTGGAAACAAGAATTGTACTCCTCTGTGCGAGACATTGTTAGGGATGAAGCATTTAATATAGGAAAAATAATGAGTGAATTGAAAACAAAGCCAGGATACGCCCCAAAAATGAAAATAATTGCTAAAGAATTACAGCATTTTCGAGGAGATACAAAAATATTTAGGCAAGAGTTTTTAGGATCTAAGAAAGAAATTGAAGCAGTTGAAGGATTTAAAGAACACATGGAATCAATATTTGGATGTCCTGTTGTTGCATACATTGTAGAAAGCGACAATTTCGTGGATCCACTGAACAGAGCTTCTAGAGCTCAACCTTCAAAACCTGCAATCTATGTCGAACTTTAAAAGTGTTTTTTCAATATGATTGATGAAATCCGAGTACATTCTTAGAAGAATGTTTTGCCATAAATTCATCTTCTTTCCTATAATTAATTAAACCAGACTGAGTTTTGTTAGTATGATTACTAACTGATCTCTTCAAAGTTAGTCAATATATCCTTTAAGGTAATTAACATTAAACAAGTTGGAATAACTTTATAATAAAGTAAAATGTTTAAAATAAGGAGAAAATAACCTTGAATTTCCCAAATAATCCAATGTATAATACTGGCAATTCAAATCAGATGCCACTTGTAACAGGTACAACAGGTCTTGCTTTAAAATATGTAGACGGAATGATTCTGGTAGCAGATAGACGAGCATCAGCCGGAACTTTTGTAGCTAGTAAAAGGGCACAGAAAGTACATAAATTAAATGATTATACTGGTATGGGTATCGCTGGGTTAGTTTCAGACGCTCAAACACTTGTTGATGTAATGAAGTCTGAACTTCGTCTTTACGAGCTTGAAAACGGGTTCCAACCCAGTATAAAGGTGGCTGCAAGTCTATTGGCCACAATTATTCATGGAGGTTTTAGACGATATACTCCCTGGTGGGTACAACTTCTTGTTGGAGGAGTGGATCGTCGTGGAGCTCATGTTTATGTGCTTGACCCAAGTGGATCCCTCTCTGAGGAGGACTATATAGCTATTGGATCTGGAACCCTACTTGCAATGGGTGTTCTTGAATCTTCATGGAAACCAGATTTAACCAAAGCCAAAGCCAAAGAAATAGCAATTAGTGCACTAAAAACAGCAATTGGTCGAGATATAGCAACAGGAAATGGCATAGATGGATTAATCTTTAGCACTAAAGAAGAAGCTGCTGAAGAAATCAATATAGATTTATGAGGTGGATCAAAAATGTACGATTCTCGCGTTCCATACGATAAAAGCGCTGCTATATGGTCTCCTGACGGTGAACTTGTTCAATTGTCCTATGCCCGAAAAGCTTCAGAAAGAGGAGCTGCTGCTGTCGGTATGATTCTTGATAAAAAAACTATTCTTTTAGCAGGTGAAACCCTTTATGATCCTCTTGTTGTTAGACCTGATAAGATACAAGAAATAGACCACAATCTTTTTGTTGTAGCTTCGGGGTTATCTACGGATTCAAATCTTCTTGTTGGCCAGGCACGCCTTGTTGCTCAGCAACATCGTTTAATTTATGGAGAGAAAATTTCTGTTCGCGCATTAGCCTCACGATTAGGCGATTTAATGGCCCGACATACTATCACTGGTGGATTAAGACCGTTCGGTACAGCCTTAATTTTAGCTGGCTTTAGTCCTGTAAATAAGGAATCACAACTTTTTTTCGTTGATAATGGTGGTTCCTTTTTTGCTGTTAATGCCTATGCTGCAGGAAGTGGTAATGAAAGGGTGATCGATGCTCTTCGGAAACAATATAAAACAGGTCTTGAGGTAGAAGCAGCTAAAAAGTTAGTTTTAGATATTTTAACCTCTGCATTAGGGAAAAAGGAGCCTCTGACTGAAAAAGAAGTAGAGGTCTATATTTTAAAGCCAGATTAATTGTTTCCTCCCTCACTCTTTTTTTTTAAGGGGAATAACTTAAAAATAATTTTAATAGCGTTAGGCTAAACCTTATTGCTATATATTCATTCGTTGGTTTTGTATGGGAACCCGCACTTTACGAATTTTAATAATTGCTGATCTCCATAGTAACCTCCCAGCCTATCATGCGGTTCATGATAAAATCAACGAAATCTATGGCAAAAATATTGATCATGTCATTTGTCTTGGAGATATTGTTGGATACGGTCCCTATCCAAACGAAATGTGTAAAATCGCGGAATCATTTGCACTCAGTGTCATAGGGAATCATGATGTTGCCTGTGCAACTGGAAATGCTAATGGATTCAAAAAATGGGCTGTGGAGGCTGTTCATTGGACTTTTGAAGAACTATCTACATATAATAAGACCTTCCTCTCAATTCTCGCGAAAAGAGAATTCATAAAAATCGAGGAAAGAGGAGTTAAGATTTATTTGACTCATGCTTCCCCCAAAGATTATTTAGCTGACTATGTATATCCTGAAGATTCAGTAGAGCGGAAAGATGAACTATTGAATATGATTGGAGATAATCATGTACTTGTAATTGGCCACACTCATATCCCGTTCATTTATCAGAGTAAAAAAAGTGGAAAGGTAATTTTCAATCCAGGATCGGTGGGCCAGCCACGTGATAATGATCCAAGGGCTTCAGTAGGGATTATAGAAATTGACACTGATTCAGCAATGCGCCTTGATTGGGTTCGTGTAAAATACGACATTCGAGAGGTAGCACGGGAAATACAGCGAGTTAAACTTCCTATCCGCCTTGCAGAACGATTATTCTTCGGCCAATAATAATTCAAAATTAAATATAATCATCTTCATCGATTGCTGGTTTAATCATTTCCAATTTGATTGATTTCCCGATTGTAAGTTGGTCAAAAAATTCTAGACTTTCTTCATCGACCGATCCAACAATATTTACAGGGTAATCAGTTTGTTTATTGTTTAGAAAGATCATAAGAGTCCGTCCTTGAGTCCAATAAGCAACCTCCCCCCTTTTTACTTCTCGTCTTGTTTTTTCAGGTCCAGCTCGACCAATTTTAAATGGGATATCAACCTCTCCATCACGGACAACCACACGTGACTGGATTGGCTTGCGTAATTGATAGCGAATTAATGCCACAGTATGTGGAGATAATTGGCGTACTAATGTTACACGGCCAACTTTATTATGTCCGATGATTGAGAATTGAACACCAAAATGACTAAATGACATGATCAATATTTCCATTATTTTTTTAAAGCCCTTTATCGGATTTTTCGAATAAGAGTTTTCTCTTTGAAGATACTTCTTTTAGTTCCGCGACATGATATTTTAAATAAGTAAGTTCTTCCTAATTTCATGGGATATTTTTCCTAAAAGCGTAAAAATGATGATGAAAATGATTTATAACACCTTTTTTGGGCAACAAATATTCGGTATGGATCCATTCCTATTTATAGTTGTTGTAATGGCTATTATTTTGATTTTCATATATCTTGCTAGTGGAATAAGAGTAGTGAAGGAGTGGGAGCGCGCACCTGTGTTACGACTTGGTCGCTACACTGGATTACGTGGCCCAGGTATCTTTTGGATAATCCCTGGTATCGATAAAATACCATCTATCATTTCAACACGAATTCAAACCTATTCTTTTCGCTCTGAACAAAGCCTAACAAGAGATAATGTCCCTGTATCGATCGACGCAGTTTTATTCTTTCGAGTGATTGACGTTGAGAAAACAATCCTTGAAGTCGAGCAATATCAGTCTGCAACACAATGGGTTGCTCAAACAACCTTACGAGAGGTGACAGGCCAAGTAGAACTTGATGAGTTACTTGCAGAAAGAGAAAAAATAGCACATCACATGCAAGAACTTGTAGATGAAAAAACTGAGAACTGGGGAATCAAAATAATGTCTGTGGAAATTCGAGACGTAGTTGTGCCTGGTAGATTGCAGGAAGCAATATCGCGCCAAGCTGAAGCTGAACGGGAACGGCGTGCCCGTATAACTCTTTCCCAAGCAGAAAAAGAAGCTGCTGAAGGAATGATTGAAGCAGCAAATAAATATATAGCTAATCCAACAGCAATGGAGCTTCGATGGATCAATCTGCTTTTTGAGGCGGCTACAGAAGGTGGAGCTACAATTATGTTGGTTCCAGCTAATATTCCTATAGCAGGATTCTCAAGTGAGATTGGAGGAGGTTCTAGTGGTGGAATCCCTCCTGTGGGAGCTTATGGAATAAAAAAGTTACCAATTGAGAAGAAAAAGAAAGAAGAAACCGAGGAGTAGCCATCAATTATTTCTTCTTCTTTTTTTCCTTATTTAGTAAAAATTCTTTTCCCCATCCAAATGAATTTTTTTGGGTCTTAGATAAAAATCCAAGCCAACAAATAATGAATGGCCAAAGGGTACACAAGTTTAAAATAATTCTGGAAAGGTAATCTAAAAGTTGTAAAAAACACTAGAGCTGTATTTTATGAATATCAAGGGTCTTTTTCTAATCAGTCGGCCTCTGAATTCCTTTTTATCTGGTTTTGCTGTAGTAATTGGTGCTATTGCAGCTGTTTCTGCCCCTCTAACTTCCAAACAATTCTTAGGGATTGTAGTTGGTTATTTAGCTACTTCTCTAATCGCTATTGGGGGATATGCTATTAATGATGTCTTTGATATTGAAATTGACAAGATAAATACTCCCCATCGTCCTCTTCCAGCAGGTTTGATGACATTGGAGGAAGCAAAAGCGTATGCAATCATTCTTTTTATTATTGGTGTTATAATGCCTGTTGTTATTAATATTCAAGCATCTATTATCGCGTGTGTTGGAGGAGTTCTACTTTACCTGTATGCTGCTTATTTTAAACGATCAGGATTTCTGGGAAATGTGATGATTGGTCTTTTAACTGCCATACCATTTATATTTGGCGCTTTTCTTACAGAAAGCTTTGAGACGATGATTTTCCCCACTTTATTTGCCTTTCTAATAATTGTTGGTAGAGAAGTAATTAAAGACATTGAGGACGTTCACGGGGATCAATTAAAGGACGTTCAATCCATTGCTTTGAAATATGGAGTTAAATCAGCCAGAAACTTCGGATTCTTAATTTTAATTCTACTGATCATAGTTACTCCTATCCCTATTATACTGAAATATTATAAAAATCCTATCTTCATATTAATAGTGTTGATTATCGATTTATTAATTCTTTATTCTGGTTATTTGCTGTTTAATAAAACTGAAGAGGAAATAATCACGAATGCAACAGCTGCTAAGAAGATATTAAAAGGATGTATTACCTTAGGAATTTTGGGGTTTCTTCTTGAAGGATTAATGAAATTATTATCATATTCAATCAGTTATTAATTGTGGAATATTCAATTAAACTTACAATAATAATTGTTTTTTCGCCACTACATAGTATAAAGGGGAGCTATCATTTTGATAAATAGCGATTTTTTGGTAACCGGTATTTTCAAGCATTTTCTCTGCAGTAGAAACATCTACTAATAGGAGATCCCACCAATCATCTTTAAGTTGCTTATAGCAAATACGAATTCGAACAAGTCCTGGAGGTTTGTTTTTTCGTCGATTTTGTTTATGGTATGCTAAATGGAGGGGATTATCGGTATTAAGAGGATCAAGGCACGAAAAGATCAGTAACCCGTTTGGTGAAAGAAAACCGAGAAATTTTTTTAGCAACATTTCTGTTTTAGGGATGTCTCCGCAGATTCCGAAATTATTTCCCATCATCAATATAACATCAAAAGAATTAAAAATTGGAGAGTTGGTTAGTTTGCAGATATTACCCAAGAAAGTAAATTTAATGCCTCGTGCTTTTACAATTTGAATTGCCTCTTCACATGAATCAACACCAACAACTTTATTTCCTTTATTTTGTAAGTAAGTTGCTATTCGTCCCACACCGCATCCAACATCTAGCACGGTAGAATTTAAAGGAATATGACCTAATGAGCGAACTTCTTCCTTATCCCAATGGGAGGGTTTCTTGAAAAGGTACTCAACAGCTGTCTCTCTTTTGAAGCCATCGTTACGCTCAATAATATGTGTTGTTTCTAAGTTTCCTTGCCAGTATGCAAGAAGACTGGCTCCAAATGCACTACTCATAAAAATCCAACTTTTAAATGACATCTACGTGTTTTTATTCTGTCTATAACCTTGATTCATCTACAGCTACTTGATAAATTGATATTATTAACTTAAAGTAAGGGAGGAAGATATTTTCTTCTTTTTCGGATAGTAGATACAAAGAAGGAATAGTTTATTGCTTTAAACAAAGTTTTGTTTTTTTCTTTAAAATGTTGGATAATTTTAAAAAATAATTCCTGTTTTCATTGATGGTTTTTTACCACAAAAAGAATAAAAGTTCGGTAACTAGCACCTTAAAATAGTCTAAATAACCGATCAGCATCTTATATTGTTGAAAGATGCCCTTTATTAGACTGAATGTCATGGTGAAAGAATTAATGAGTCTATCTGAAAAAAAAGTCCGCAAAAAACGTCGCTGGGGAAAAGTTTTCGAGTATTCAAGTTATGAGCGGTCTTTAGTGGTCGGTGATGATTACAAGGGTTTACTCAAGGAATTAGAAGCTGATTATTCTAAGAGAAAATCTATAATTGTCACACCTCAAGAAATAGCAGCAAAACGGGACATACGTGTTTCAATTGCTAAACAATTACTTGAAGATTTAGAGGAAAAAAAGATTCTGAAAAAAAGTATTTCTAATAAACGAATTTTAGTTTATACAAAGGCTTAACATAGGTTGTTAATTCTTGATATGAAATTTATTATTATTACCTAGAATTAATGTGTGTATTCAATAAATTTTTTCTGTATAATTATTCAAGGTAATAAATATCAGTTACCATGTTATTTTCAAACTATTGAACGGGGATTGTGTCTATTGAACCTTCTTAATAATGTTGTAGTTATGAAACGGCTCCTAAGACAGGGTTGGGTGCGAACGGGGGTACCCTTGAGTTCTATTGAATCCTTAGCAGACCATTCTTGGTCTGTTGCTGTTTTAACTTTTATTTTCAGTACAATGGAAAATTCTTTACGCGAAACAGGCATCCCCAAGTTAGACATCCAAAAAGCCGTTCTCATTGCATTATTTCATGACTTCCATGAATCTGAGTCTTTCGATATAGATAAAAGCGTTAATTTTGTTAGTTCTGCAACTTTAGAGGATTTTCAGCGAGAGTTGGAGGAAGGAGCAATACAGAACATTTTATCGAAAGTCCCCTCATCTGTGAAGGCACCTCTTTCATATCTCCTAACTGACCAAAAAAGTGAAGAATATCATATCGCGAGAGTCTCAGATCTGATTGATTTTCTCTACCAGACTGAAGAATATGGTAAAAAACACTGGATTGATGAGTACCAGTTCAAAGAATTTAAATCAAATGCTCTTCATCAGTTGAATCAATATAAAGGACAGTTTTCTTTTCTTGAGAAATTTCTTCTTGAAATTTGATCTGTTCTGGAAAAAAAGTCAGGTTTTGTTCTTGTTCAAACCAGTGTATTCTATAACCTTTTTTATAAATTCAATGCTCTCTTGCATGAAGTTTTGGGAGTTTGGTAATTTGATTCCCAGTTTAAAGGCGTGAGCTTGTTCCAGAACATCGTAATAATTTGAAAAAACAGTTTTCTCCTCGAAAATCTCTCTAAATTCTTCGTGGATGTCTGGTTTAACTAAATCCATGGTAATAGCCTTTAAATCAACCTGATAAATACAAAGTGCAAAAGCAATATCAATAATTGAGGCTCCAACGAGATAATCTAACTCTTCGTCAGGTAATCCTTCATTTTTTGCAGTGTTGATAATGTCATCAAATTGAAGAATTGCTTCACTAATCATTACCTTTGCTGCCTCGCGGATTTGCTCTTTGGAAATATCCATTGATGTAAACACGTTTGTACCTAATTTGACTTCTCCTTCTTTGGCATATAAGGCATGAATATAGCTGAAATCAGCCCCAAACTTTTCCAATTGAGAGAGATCGTCCTCCTTCAATATCATCAGATCGAAAATGTGAGCCACTTCTGGGGTTACTATCTCTTCAGCTATCTCTCCAATTTTATTAATAGCCTCTTCTATTTCGGTTTGAGCAAATTCTGGATTTAGAACAACAACGAAATTAATATCGCTTTCCCCAACTATGTGTAAACGTTTTGCATAAGAACCATAGATAATTAATGCTTTGATTTGACCTTCTAATTTCTTATCTTCTGAGAATTTTTGGACCACAAGATTTTCAAGCATTTCATATTCAGAAGACTCCTCAGATTCAATATCGACTGAGAGATCTCCTAGCTCATCTTCATCCATCTGATCAACTTTAGCAATTTCCTCTTTAACAATTGCAATAGAAGAACGAACTTGGGTCTTTAACTGTGGGTTCTCTGCGATTACTAGCTTTAAAACAGTCGTTAGATTTACCTCCCCTTGTTCTAACCTCGTTTGAATAGCGTATTGGTGAATAAGTTCTCGAAATTCTGCTTCTTCCATAAATGAAACTCCAAGTTTGGTATTAATAGCCAGTGTGAGAAATTTAGATTAGTTCCAAGTTTTTTGCTTTGATTTTGCCAAGAAATATTGTAGTTTTTGAGTTTTTATTCAAGATGAATAAATTCTACTACTAGATTAATATAAATCTAACTTCTTTCTGAAGATACTGTCTGTCTTCATATTGAATGGCCTCTTAAATTAAATAAAAAAAACAGAGGATTTAATTGAAGTTTCTTTGTTTTTTCTTAAAACCTTAAAAAAGTGATCGTTTAAGACTTGATTTAATATTCTAATAAAATTTTTCTTTGTATTTCTTCTTTGACGAAATTAAATGTTCTTTATAATCCTAACTCGGACTTTGTGATTCCTTTTCTAGCATCAGGGGGGAGATTTCTCTTGAAAAGGGAAAAAAAGTAGTGAAATATTCTCTAGCATATGAAAAGCAAATATATTAATAAACTAATTTGACCATTTTTGCAATTTTATAGTTGGTAATTCTCAATGATTGACTCTCACGCACATCTTTTACCTGATTTTGTAAAAAATGTCGATAGACTTATAGAGAACGCCTATCATTCTGGACTAAAAGCAGTAATTAATTCAGCTATTGAACCCCACCATTATAAATTTGCAGAAAATCTTGAAGAAAAAAATAATGGTTTTATATATACTACACTAGGTTTTTCAGCTTCGCATATACAAACAATCGATTTTGAGGAAGCATATGAAAGAATTAGGGCTTATCCCTCGTTAGTAGCTATTGGAGAAGTTGGATTGGATTATCACTGGATAAAAGAATCTTATTGGCAAAAAAAACAAGAAGAGGTTTTCCTCGAGTTTATTAAACTAGCTAATGAGAAACAGAAACCACTCGTTATCCATTCTCGAAAGGCTGAAAGAAACTGTTTAGAACTTCTTGAAAAGAATGTTGAAGTTCCCGTTCTCATGCATTGCTTCGCGGGAAACTTAGATGAAGCAAGAAAGATTCTGGATCTCAATTGGTATATTTCAATACCTACAGCTGTTCGAACTCGTAAAAAACACCGTAAGATTGCTAAAAAAATATCATTGGAAAATATTCTTGTTGAAACTGATACCCCATTTCTTAGTCCTTTTCCTGGTAAAAAAAATGAACCCGCAAATGTGAAATATGCTATTAATGAAATCGCAATATTAAAAGAGACAACATTTAAAGAAGTTGATATTGTTACAACCCGAAATGCTCAAGAATTCTATCACCTCTGAAGGATCAAGGTAATCAAAATGCACAAAGAGGAAATGAAATCCCTAGATTATAGAGAAAAAGTCCTTGAAAAAATGAAAAGTACAGAATTTGATATTCTTGTGATTGGGGGAGGAATAACAGGTGCAGGAATTGCACGAGATGCTGCTTTACGGGGTTATTCAGTCGCGTTAATAGAAAAAAACGATTTTGGTTATGGAACAAGCAGCGGATCTTCAAAGATAGTCCATGCAGGTATAAGATATCTTGCTCAAAGAGAATATCGGTTAGTACGAGAAGGATCGAAAGAAAGAAGAAGAATCTTGGATATGGCTCCCCATCTTTCTCGGCCAATCCAGTTCATCCTACCAGCATATTCTGATATGATTTTTAAAAAATCAAGAATAAGAATAGGTGTATGGCTTTATGATATATTAGCTAATTTTCGAAATTTTACCTTCCATAAGATTATTAATGCCAAAGATGCTCGTTCACTACTACCATCTCCACTTAGGGAGGAGAATTTTGAAGGTGCTGTCATTTATGGTGATGGATTGATGGATGATGCAAGATTAACTCTAGAAATTATTCTTTCAGCCGAAGAACATGGAGCAAGTGTTCTTAATTATTGCGAATTAATTGGAATTGAGGATTTGAAGAGAACAGTCAATGCTGTAAGAGTCTTGGATCACATTGAAAATGTGGAGTTTGATATTAAAACACGAGTAATTGCTTTAGCTTGTGGGCATTGGACTGATCGTGTTGCCAATATGTTTGATCCCTCCATTCCCAAACGAATTCGACCAACAAAAGGTATTCATATTATTACAAGAAAAATATATGATAAAGATTATGTTTTAGGTCTACCCATTAAAGATAGAAGAGTATTCTTTGTGGTACCATTTGGAGAATACAATTTAATTGGAACTACTGATACAGATTATACAGATGATTCTGACTATGTCCCTGTCAATGCGGAAGACGTTGAATATTTAATTAATGCAATAAATTTTCTTTTTCCAGGTGCCTTACATAAAGAAGACGTAATAAGTGCATATTCAGGAGTACGTCCCTTGGTTATATCTCCTAATGCGAAATCGGAATCCGATGTCTCCCGAAACCACGAAATTTTTGTTGTTAAACCCAATGTTTATGCTATTGCTGGTGGAAAATTCATAACTTATCGTGTAATGGCAAAAGATATTGTCGATCGTCTATCTAATCTCTTAGGGAAGAAAGGGAAGTGTATAACTGAAAAAGTTCCATTATTTGGATGGCCTTTAATTAAACGAAAACACTGGGATAATTGGGTAACTATAGCTTTAGAAAATCTAACGATTCGATATCAGCTACCTAAAGATATAGCTCTGCATTTACTCAGATATGGGAAAAATTATATCCATGTGTGTGAACTGATTGATTCAAATCCTTTATTAAGCGAAAGAATATCAGAAGATCGTCCATATGTTCTTGCTGAGATTAATTACTATTTAAAGTATGAGAAAGCCGTATCTTTGAATGATGTTATGCTTAGACGAACCCAACTTCAACTTTCAAGTAAACAGGGGCTGGATTGTGTTGAACGGGTGGCAAAGCATATGGCTAAAATTCTTGGATGGTCATCTGATAAAATATATAAGGAAGTGGCAGCATATAAAAACGTGTTGGTTTGGAAATCTTGAAACAAGGGTTTAATTTAGCCCGAAAATTCCAGGCGCCATTATTCCATTTGGATCCAGACTATTCTTGATATCCTGCAACAGTTTAATTCCCTCTTCTCCAATTTCACGAGGTAGCCAATGTGAAAATGTTCTACCAATTCCATGATGATGACTGATTGTGCCTCCATTTTCCAAAAAAGTATCTATAAGTTTATTTTTAATCCCAAGAAATTGATCAATCTCATTTGTTTCTTGAGGAGCAAAGAGATGAAAATATAAATTTGCTCCATTTTTATAAAAGTGGCTAGCATGTGTCCAGAAAATTGGACATTCTGGTTTAATTGCGTCTTTTACGGCGTTGTATAAAGGGATAATATTTTCCCATGTTGTACTTGTTTCAAATGTTTCTAAAAATATTCCATAATCAATAATGGGGTCACGAAGAAAGGGTGATTCATAACGTGACTTTATCCAAGATTTTGCAGGAGTTGAGCCAAGAAAAATTCCACCAGCTTTTTTTGCGTAAGCTATTGTCTTTTTCCTCGTTAAATTAACCAAATCAGAATTTCCTTCAAATACTGCAACAGCTAAACATCGATTTTTTTCTCTGTACCCTCTTTTTTCAACATATTTAAGGACTGTACGAATCAAGAATGGTTCACTTGGAGGTTCTTTCATCAATACTGAACTTCGTAAACTAGAATAAGTCTCTTCATCATTATATAGACGTATGATAGCAGGAGTGAATCCATCTTGAAGTAAATTCTTGAATGCTATTATTCCCTCTTCAAAATTATGAAAGAAGAATCCACCCATCTTTCTTTTTTGTGGTAACTTTGAGACCTTTAAGGTAACCTCTGTAAGTATTCCGAAAGTCCCTTCAGATCCAGCAATAATATGATTAAAATCGGGTCCAGTTGCTTTTGCAGGAGCCTTGCGGCTAGTTAATGTGGTTCCCAGTCCTGTAACAAATTTGAATCCCATGATCATATCTTCAATCTTTCCATAAAGGGTTGAATTCTGGCCTGCACCTCGTGTTACCACCCATCCTCCCACAGAACTATATTCAAAGGATTGAGGAAAATGACCTAAGGTTAATTTTTCATGGTTCAATATTCTTTCGAGTTCTGGTCCTAAAATGCCAGCTTGAGTGGTAACATATAAGGAATCTTTGTTAATCATTAATACTTTATTCATCTGGCCTAGATTAATCGCGATTGAACCTAAAGGGGGTTCTATTCCGAGAGTCATTGAAGTTCCCCCACCAACGGGTGATATTGGGATTTTAAACTTATTTGCTAATTCTATAATCTTAACAATTTCATCGTGAGTCCGAGGAGTGAGAACCAATTCAACCAAGGACGCAATATCTCCTAATCGTGCACGAATCAAATCAAGGTAGGATCTACCAATTGAATTTTTGATTCTGTCGTTGAAATCACTAGAAATTTGATCAGAAGATAGCTCCATTGTTAATTTCTTGATGAATTCTTCAGGAAGTTGTGGTTCAACATTTAATTCCTCTAGAGTGCGTTTTTTTGGATAATTCTTCTTTTTTGTGTTTTTGTCCATCCCAAGCTGTTCTAGAATGAATTCTTTAAGTGGATCAGTGAACTTTACATGAGATGGTGTGGAACCAGCTCCCCACTTGGTAATCTCTTCTAAAATTTTCATTAACGATCTCAACTCGTTATATAGTGTACATCTATAAATGGACCTTTTTATTTTTGAAATGAACCTCAGTAAAACCAGATTATTAATCTTATCTTACCAATTCGAAGTAAGAACTAAGTATTCAAAAGAAAGCTTAAGGGAAAAAAAGTTTGTAACGTTGATTAGCAAAAAAGATTATGATATAGGATGTTTAATCTTCTTTCACTTCAGTTCACTCTCTCCATAGGTTACCAAAATCCATAATGCTTCTCTAGCTGTTAATGGACGGTTACTATCAGCCTCAACATTTATTTCTCTTACAATTTGATTATGTTTCTCAATCTCATTAAAGGATCTTTTTCCTAATTGTTCGATATATTGTAAAGACAAAGGAGAACCCTTTCCAATGCCTGGGCATGTTTTTTGAGAATTTTTTGCCCATGTGCAAATCAATTGCTTTTCTTCCTTTACAAAAGCCAAGGGATAATTTCTACATGATAATGGTCGCGAAGGATAAATGATACAATTTGGGAGATGATAAAAAACACATATTTCTTTCTTCTTTCTAAGCCCAGGAATTGCAGTTCCTTGACTAGTTTGAATTGGTTTTAGCACCATTTGTTTCTGAAGAGAGGGAGAGGATTCTTTTAATGTGTAGAAAGAAATTTTTTGAAGTAGTATCCTGAAGTCGTTATCAAGGGCACTATATAATCTAAAAAGATCTCGAAAAGTCAATGTAACAATGATTTTTGGGTCACAACAGCAATGACCACTTTGCTGGCACTTAAACCGCTTTTCTTCTAGAGAAATCATCAGTCATCAACTAGTGGAACAGTGTAATTGCAAGTCTTACACTGAACACGATAAGAACGTCGTTCCGAAAGGGGATCAAGATAAGTTTCCATGGTGAAGGGTTCATTACATTGGCCGCAGCGTTCATTTGTTCTTTTAATTTTTATTAATACACCAATAGGAAGGTCATCAGTCATTTAAAATGCCCACGTCCCACAGTTCTATCTGGAAATATTTTTAATCCGTCTCCAGTGATTCTGAATTCTTTCCAGGAAAATTCATGTGCATATCCTCTCATTTTCTGAACAAGAAGAGCACGGCGAAATTCTCCTGTCGAGAGTTCATCATAACTTAGCCGAATAAGTCCCTGAGATGAGTACTCTTCTACACCCATGGCGGAAGTTTCAGCAGTTAATAATGTCGTACACCCTTGTTCACCTAGAATCGCTCCCATCGTTAGAATTTCTTTACGAACTTTAGCAGGGTCTTTAATAATCGTTGAGAGTGTAGATAAAGAATCAATACAAACGCGGGTAGCACCAGTTTCTTCCAAAATCTCGGTTAAAACTAAGAGTAAACTATCCACATTGGCTTTAATAGTATATTTTTCATCAGTTGTCAGACCAACTCGGGCTGAAAATCCATCAACTAAGGTGATTAAAGGGGGATTAAACTCTTCTTCAAGTTGTCGGACATTCCATCCAAAAGAAATCATATCAGCACGGATGTGCCGCGGTAAATCATCGAAACTTATGAAAACACCAGGTTCCGCTGAATTAAGTGCTCCATTAATTAGGAATTGTAGGCAAAAAACGGTTTTTCCAGAGCCAGGAGGGCCAGTAACAAGAATTTGACGTCCTCTTGGAAAACCATTCTGTCCAAATAGAGTATCTAATCCTGGAATACCGGATTTGATTGTAACCATAATAGTTCAAATCCGAGCGATTGAAAGGTAAGTCTTCTACGATCATCATGCTATTAATTAGCGTATATTTCTTTGTTTAAATTGCGAAAAAGTAAAATAAAAATGTTTGGCTAATCTTCGTATGATAGCTCTCTCAGTTTCTGTAGCTTCATTTGATGAGTTACATACCCGGCAATCTTATTTCTAAACCGTTTGGAGTGAACCACAGCAACTTTAGATACAATATCTTTGTTGTGTTCAAAGGAATCAGGTGATAAATGGTCTCTATATTCTTTAATAATTTGACGGGAGATGATTTTAACTGCAGAGGTACGAACTTTTCCCATAATACTCAATATCCTTTGTGATATTCTTTCTAATGGATGTAGAAGGCCAATAACCTTTGATATGAGGTTCATTGTTTGATTTTTTAATACTTTGCCAGAAGACTTCCCCCTCGTCCATTCTATATAGGAGAAAATCTATGGACAAATGATTAGAGTATATTCTTCAAATAAAGTTTTGCTTTGAATCGAAATCGTGACCTCAGTTCTTGCTTCTGGTCTTTGGATAACCCAATTAATAATTAAGTCATTACCATCTAGTTCAGTAATTTCCAATCTGGGATCTTGAAGAGGATCAAAAGTTAACTGTGGACTACTGGAAATTTGAATGATCAAATTTTTTAGAGGGGGAAGATGGGGAGGTTGTGTGATGTTCCAAGAAATAATCAATCTGTTATCAAAGAAATCCTTTACTTCGGGGAGCGAAAAAGAAGACATTGCTTCACGTGCCAGTTTTTAGATCAGGAAAGAATAATGAATCTTTACTTCGGTCAATTATGCAAATTTTATTTGAATATAATAATTCTAGGATTTTATCTATCTTTGAACTATTCCAAGGAACCAGTTTTTGAATAGAAGAAAGAGAAATTTCTCCATATTCATTGAGACCTTTTGATACAATCGTTAAAAACTCTTGAACATCAGAAGACATTGATAATGGTTCGAATAAGAATCCTTCCTGCGTCTTCTGAACTACCCCATTCTGAAGTAGAACGTCGAGGGCTTTTTCAATGTCTTGTATATCACATTTCCACCAAGGACGGTGTCTATGGAAATGTTCTGCTAGCTTACTTAATCTAATGGGTGTAAGGTAGACTCTTTGGTAAGCAATTCCAAAAGAAATTAGTTCTGAAGCTAAACGATAGAAAAAATCTTCTCTCCCTACAAAGAGAGGTCTTTTAAAGAGCGAGGAAGGAAGGATTGAAACTGGTAATTTAAGCTCTTGTTTTAAACTGAGAAGATAACTTGCCAAGTCTTCAGGAAGATAATTAGTTGAAGATGACGATTCAACTCCCTCTCTTAATTGTTCTTGAACCTCTTCAAGGGCATTGTCTTGGATTTTTCGTAATTTTTTACTATATTTTTTATATTGGTCTTTGATGTTGTTTTGTTCAGGTATATTACAAGCCTCCATTTTTACTTAGACGACTATATAATAAAAAAGTTTTATTTTAAGGAAGTATAAAAGAACTCTTCTATTACTGATTATGATTTAAAGGATTTATCTCAAATAGAAGAGTTTGGAATCAAGTAGAAAAAGAGGAATATTTGAGCTTCGGTTATTCGGCTAAAAGCCCACCATGTTTTCGACCAGCTTCTTTCAGAAGATACGGTAAAGGAATATCTTGGAATCTACCATCTGGTAGAGTTCTTCTAACTAAGATAGGAAGTAGTCCTTGGCGAATCTCGCGTTCTGAAATTAAAAGTGGGTCACCCTGTTCTTGTTCTTCTTGATCTTCTTTTTCTAAAACTAAAACTGGAGCTCCCATGGAAATTTGGAGAGCACGAGCCCCCAAAATCCGTGCATACTCGAATCTAGTGAGCATTTTAGGCCCAATGAGTATTTTTTGATCAGTATCTTTGCTTGACAACAAGTAACCAGCCCAATCACTCATGTAAAAAAAGGGTGTGCGCAGAAAATGCTCTTGTGAACAGGATGGGAAGGATTTGATTGAGATATATGAGTTTTTTCGCCTCATAATGTATATTGTTTTGGTTGAAAGAAAAAGGGCAAAAAGAACGAGATTTAAAAAACAGAGCTCGTCTAATAGAAAACAAAAAAGCATTTATTGACAAAAAATAAAGAAGAAAAAAGAAGGGGGGAGTTAGAGAGAAGCTAATCGAAATCTTCGCCACCCATGTCGCCACCAGGTCCTCCTGGAGGACCAGCGGGGCCTTCAGATGCCTTAGATGCAATGATATCATCGATTCGTAGTATCATTTGTGCGTTTTCACTTGCTGCAGTAATGGCGTGAGTTTTAACTCTTAGAGGTTCTATTATATTCGTCATATCACGAACTTTACCCTCAAAAACGTCTATACCTGCTTTGTGATTGCCACTTTCGTGTTCAGTTCGAAGAGCTACAATGATATCAATTGGGTCCAAGCCCGCATTTTCAGCAAGCGTACGAGGAACAACCTCTAATGCATTCGCGAAAGCTTGAACAGCTAACTGTTCACGTCCAACTAACGATTCAGAGAACTTGTGAAGTTTACGGCTAACGTAAGCTTCTGGGGCACCACCACCAAAAACAATTTTTTTGTCCTCGATGGCGTTCCGAACCACACAAATTGCATCATGAATCGAGCGTTCAGCTTCATCAACGACAAGCTCTGTTCCACCTCGAATCAGAATTGTAACGGATTTTGCTGCAGGACAGTCTTCCACAAAAACCATATCATCGTCACCGACCTTGGTTTCATAAACTTTACCTGCCGTTCCTAGATCACTTTCAGAAAGGTCTGGAATATTGCTTACTATCTTAGCACCTGTAGCTTTTGCTAATTTTTCCATATCTGACTTCTTGACACGACGAATGGCCATAATATTTTTCTTTGCCAAAAGATGTTGGGCAATATCATCAATACCTTTTTGGGCAATAACAACATTGGCACCTGACTCAACAACTTTGTCCACCATCTTTTGAAGCATTCCTGCTTCACGGTCTAAGAATTCCTGAATTTTAGTGGGATCAGTAATGCTTAACTCGGAATCAAATTCTGTTTTAGAAACCTCAAACGCCTCTGCAATTAATGCAATCTTTGGATTTTTCAATCGTTTTGGCATACCTGCATGAACGACTTCCTTATCTAAAACAATCCCTTTTACGAGAATTGTTGATTCGATATCCTCGCCTTCTTTCTTTTCAACTTTAATATCTTCAATGTCAATTTTACCTGTTCCAGGATCAATACTCCTAACAGCTTCAATTACAATTTTAGCTAACATATCGCTAGATCGTGCCACAATCTTTGATCCCATGGTAGTATTTACAAGTTGAATTAGAAGAGCTTCATTATCAACAGGAATCTCAGTAGCAATTTCCTCTAAGAACTCAACAGCTTTATCAGTTGCAACACGGAAACCTTCAACGAGAATTGTAGGATGGATTTTATCACTTGTTATTAATTCTGCAGCTTGCTGCAGTAATTCGCCTGCTAATATAACCACAGTAGTTGTTCCATCGCCCACTTCCTGATCCTGAATTTTAGAGAGCTCTACCATCATCTTTCCAATGGGATGAGCAATATCAATTTCTTTTAAGATGGTCGCTCCATCATTGGTGATGACAACGTCTCCAAAATTATCAACAAGCATCTTATCTCGTCCCTTAGGACCAAGAGCTGACCGAATTGCTTCAGATATGACTCGTGCAGCTGCTATGTTACTAGTAGTTGCATCTTTTCCGGTAGTTCGGGATGTATCTTCTCTTAAAATTAATACTGGAGTACCTTGTAATGTCATTTTAATTTTCCTCCTACATCATTGGGGGCATTCCACCACCCATACCGCCCATTCCGCCCATACCGCCTGGGGGCATTCCTGGTGGGCCTTCGCCCATGCTCTTACTGGCAATTACATCATCAATCCTTAAGATTAATTCTGCTGCTTCTCGTGCTGATCGAAGCGCTTGACGTTTAACCCTAAGAGGTTCAATGATTCCAGCCTTAAAAGCGTCAACATTCTTACCTGAGATAACGTTTATGCCTATGTTCTTATTTCCTTTTTCATGGGCTGCACGTAGCTCAACTAAGACATCAATTGAATCAAGACCTGCATTCTCAGCAAGTGTTCTCGGAATGATTTCTACTGCATCAGCGAAAGCGTCTACTGCCATTTGTTCACGACCTTTGATCGTACCAGCGTATTCTTTGAGACTTTTATGCAATTCTATTTCAGGGCTACCTGCTCCTGCGACTGCCCAACCATCTTCTAGAACATCACGGACTACACAGAGAGCATCATGTAATGCCCTTTCAGCTTCATCAGTTACGTATTTCGTGCCACCTCGAAGTACAATAGAAACGCTTTTGGGATTAGCACAATCTTTAATGTAAATAAGCTTTTCATCGCCAATCTGAACTTCTTCAACAAGTCCTGCGTCTCCTAAGTCATCCAATGATAAATCTTTGATGTTAGTAACAATCCGTGCTCCTGTTGCTTTAGCTAATTTCTCCATATCAGATTTCTTAACTCGTCGTGCTGCCAAAATGTTCTCTTTGGCTAAGAAATGTTGAGCGAGATCATCGATTCCTTTCTGACAAAGAACTACATTTGCTCCTGCTTTTTGGATTTTATCAACCATTTCTTTAATCATATTCTGTTCTTGATCTAGAAAAGCATCCATCATAGAAGCATCGGTGATACGAATTTTTGCGTCAAATTCTGTTTTTTTAATTTCCAATGCCAAATCTATCAATGCTATTTTAGCATTTTCGACCAAAGAGGGCATCCTAGTATTAACAACTTCTTTGTCAATAACCACTCCTTCAACTAGCTCCGAATCATGTAATCCTTTCCCTTGTTTTTGAATGACTGAGATCATGTCAATATCTACTTTACCTTCTTCCATCACAGCCTTTGTAGCTTTAACAGCTATTTCTGCCATGAGATCCTTTGCTCCACCCGTTGCTTTAGAGTTAAGGGAAGTTTTAGCAACATTTTTAAGATGATCTTCATCGTTGGGGTCGATTTTTATAGCAATGTTCTTTAAGATTTCACTACATTTATCTGAAGCTAGTTTAAAGCCTGCTATGATTACTGTAGGATGTATTTTCCGATCAAGTAACTTTTCAGCTCGCTTAAGCAATTCACCTGCAACAATTACTGATGTAGTGGTACCGTCACCCACTTCTTGATCTTGGGTCTTAGCTACTTGAACCAAGAGTTTAGCAGCTGGGTGTTGGACATCAATTTCGTCTAATATTGTTGCGCCATCATTAGTAATTACTACATCTCCTAATGAATCTACTAATAGTTTGTCAAGTCCGCGTGGGCCTAACGCACTACGTACTGAATCTGCAACAGCGATTGCGGCCTGAATGTTGTTTCGGAGAGCATCTCGGCCGCGCGAGCGCTCTGTTCCTTCTTTCAATACAATTACTGGTTGTCCAGCTAGTTGCATGATTATATACCTCGTTTTGTCATTAATATAACAAACTATATTTCAAAATCCCCCAAATTCCTATATGTAAGAATTTAGGGAGTTTTAAACTCATTTAATGCTGTTTTGTAATATGTTAAATACATTTTTTCCGGAAGCTGTTGACACCTTCTTCCCCTCCAATATGCTAAATGAGCGAAAATCATATGTGAGAGTGATAGAATACGCACTATTCCATTGTGTTTTTAAAAAAAAAGAAAAAAAAGAGAAAGTTTTTTGACACTAAAGAGGAGCTTACTTAGTAGCAGCCAATTTAATGTCAGATTCTTTTACTGTCTTTCTGCCAGAGTGACGAGCAATTTCAACCGCATATTTAGCGATATTGGTCCCATAATCAGTTACGATCTCATTAAGCCTGTCAATGGCGTCAGCAGAGACACGTCGTGCTCCAGCATTTCGGATTATTTTTTCGATTCTTGCAGATGCAAATCCTGCCATTTCTTTTCACCTTTTCTCTATGATAATAGAATGTTCTGCATGTGAACTACTTTTTAGCAGAACAAGTAACCTTCAATTTCTCATCTTTATAAATATTTCTCTTTATCGTCCTTACACTGCCCGAGATAGTGACTAGCAGATATGATATACATACTCTGAGAGCACGAATTCGCCTTAACCCATGGGATTGTCACTCATTACAAAATATTAAGACTCAAATTTTTGTCGAAAGAACACAAAAAATTTCCCTTTTTTTTTCAAATATTTGCATATAATGAAACTAATTGGTTGTAAAATATGAATTTTTTTTAGTAAACGTAAAAATATAGATCTATTGATCAAAAATTAGCTGATAAAAGACTCTTACATATCATTTTCATCATGTAGAGAATTTTATATTAATTTCAAGAAAAAACTAATTTGAGATTTACTAAATTAAAAGAACTTTCATAATTCCATTTTTAAGTTATACTATGGGTTGTAAGATCTGATGTCAAAAAAAGGGAGAATAGGAGATACTACTTGGTATAATGTGATTTATACAGTTCAAGTGTAGGTTTCAATGACTCATCATATATTTTACAGGTGATGAAAGAAAATCCTCGATCATCAGGCTGGAAGTGAATTTCTATAGAGTCCGTTGTGATAACCTGTCTTGCGTCTCTGATTTCAAGCTCTGTGTTTAGTACATTGGCCATGTCATTCATGAATTTACGGCCTTCATCCCATGTTGCAAGTCGAAACTTCATCCGTTTGACTTTGATCTCCTCCTGGTGATGGGTAGAAGTAGCAGTACAAGTAACATCGCGCTCCAAGAGAATGGTGTTTCAAGCGACCCTGTTTGTTCTTCTGAGGTGGAAATTTCTGTATACGGGGAAGAAGGGGGTATTTCGCCATCCATCCAATCTGATTTGAAAATCGATGCATAGTATTCTGAAGCAGTTACACTTTGAATAACTATCCCTGCTTCACGATTATTTGTAAATGCATTTCCACCAAAGTTAATGGAGGAAAGCAGTGTTACTTTGCCATCAATTATAACCAGCTTGTTATGAGTATCTGATAACCATCCCTCACTACTAGTCTGAGAATTCCCCATCCATTTAACTTCAATTCCCTTACTTAAGAAGTAAGCAGTTACATCATCCGAATCACTATCTTCATTAACTTGAACACGGATTTTGACGCCTCTTTTATTCGCCTCAACGAGCGACCTGACAAGAGGGGATGGATCATTACTCCAACTGACAGAATCATCAAATTGTGTGATATATTGATTTTGAATATCAATTGAGTCATTTGCTTGATCTATCCACCATTTATGAATATCCAATGCATTATCAGGAGTGAACATTGGGCTTAATGTCATTTTTTCTTTAATGTTGAGTGCTTCAAATGTCGGATAATATAAAACAGGACTCATGATTTTCAGTGATGGATTAAAAATATTTAGTTGGTTTGAGGGTATTTTAATGGTTGAAGGAGTCCATGGATCTGCTACAGCTACATCTTTATCCCACACTTCATCTTTAAAGAACGAAGTGATATCAGGAGCGTCATGTACAGCAATTCCCATGTCACGATTTGCTTCAGATGAGCTGTAAGAATTGTCACCGGGTTCTAATTGAGGTGTTACACTTCGGGGACTCCAATTTCCAGAATAAATAAAGACATGTTTTCCATCAATGATCCAATATTTTGCATGGTAGAAACCATCTACTTTATCATCATCTTGTGTTGAAGTATAAACTGGGATTCCATTAGTTTCCAATGATTGAGCAGCTGCTTCTGTGTCAATATTTTCAGAGGAACCTACCCTCCGATAGCTGATTAACACTTGAATATCCATACCTGGACTCGCAGTCTTCAAATCAATTAAAGTCTTATTAAATTCAGGACGACTGATGGTATACATTGATACATATATTGAAGATTCTGCTGCTTTGAGATAACGGAAGATGACTTCATCTGCATTGTCTGGATTAGTAAATAGAGTGATATTATAGGTACCAGTGAAATTAGTACGTGGGATGTCTGTATGGCTAGGATATTCTGAATTAATTAGATACATTGGAGAATCAAAAGCTGTTAGGGTGTTATTGGAGAATTCAAATAGAATATTTTGATTGTTTATCCTTCCTTCAACGGTACCAATAATAATCAGTGGAAGAACTATTAATAATATAAGAAATATGGTCCTAAAACTAATTTTTCTCATAATTGAGTTCCTCATTCTACCTATAGTGTTTTTATTATGCTAAGATTTCATTGATTCTTTTAAGCTTCTTGGTAAAAAATCAGAGAAGACAGATTAACATTGATGACTCTTAGCGAATGGAAACCTATATGGAATTAAAACCTTATCACATTTATTATCGTTAAATTATGACAATAAAAGGGCAATTTCATAAACAATACTCATTGAAGATTCCCAAGGGAAAAAAAAATAGAGTCTCTAGAAAAATGGTACCCCAATCGTCTATAGAAGGAGACAGCTGAATGGAAAGTTTATTACTTAAGAATGGCTTAATTGTGACCATGAATGCAAACAATGAAGTTATTTCGCAAGGAAATATTTTAGTGGAGGACGGTAAGATCATTCAGGTTGGTAAAAATATACCCAACAAAGCTGATACTGTAATCGATTGTTCTAACCTCGTTGTGTTTCCTGGCTTTATTTGTGCTCATACTCATCTCTATTCTGCATTATTAAGAGGTGCACCTCTCCATATAGATCCACCAACAGATTTTACTCAGAATTTACAAAGAATTTGGTGGACAATGGACGAAGCTCTCACTTTAGAGGATGCATATACATCTGCGTTGTTCGCTGTGAATGAATTAGCATTAAATGGTATCACTGCTTATTTAGATACATATTCAGGCCCAAATTCTATTGAGGGTTCACTAGATCGTATTTCGAAAGCTACACAAGATGTGGGGATTAGAGGAGCGATATGCTTTGAAGTGACAGAGCGTCGAAGCTATGAAGAAGGAATAAGAGGATTAGAGGAAAATCGAAGATTCATTTCGCAGAATGACCCAGAGAAAACATTGGTGCATGGGATCTACTGTTTACATGCCTCCTTTACGGTTTCAGATGAATTAATTAACAAAACGGTAGAATTTGCCACTGAAACTAATTCATTTAAGACTGTTCATACAGCAGAAGGATTAGCTGATCTTCATCATAATCTTGAGAAATATGGAAAGCGAACAGTAGAACGACTTTATGATGAGGGCTTCCTTGGATCACGAACCGCATTAGCCCACGCTGTTCACATTAACGAGCATGAGATCGACCTAATAGCCCAAACCCGAACTAATATAGCTCATAATCCAAAAAGTAATGAATTAAACGCAGTTGGAGTAGCTCAACTTCCAGAAATGTTGCAAAAGGGGATAAACATTGGTGTTGGTAATGATGGATTTATTTATGATGCGATCGAGAATATGAGGACTGCTTATCTCATGCACAAGCTGAACCATCGTAATCCTAGCCAATTACCAACTCCACTTCAAGTGGTACAAATGATAACAATAAATGCCGCACAAGCTATTGGCTTGAAGGATCATATTGGATCAATTGAAAAGAATAAAGCTGCTGATTTCACTATTATGGATACCTCATTTTTACCAACACCCATTCATGAGGATAATGTTTACAGTCACCTTGTGTATGGATCATTTTCTCGGCGAGATATCAAATATGTTATAGTAAATGGGAAAACTATAGTAAAAAATGGCGTGCATAAATCTCTTGATGCGATTATTGTTAGCCAACAGTCAACGGACTCTGCGGTTTCTCTTTGGGAACGATTAGATCTTACTCCCAGAATCGCAAGACAAATATAAGAAAATTACAATTTTATTAAAGCAGTGCGGTTGCAATTGTGTACGATCCATATCTAAAATGCCCAAAATGTGGCAAATCGGTGGAAGAAAAACTTTTTTTGACACAAAGTTGTAGTTGTGGGTTCCGCTTACGCATAAACTTCAAATATGACAAATTGAAAGAAAAAATTACTAAAAAAGTATTGGGAAAAAGACCATTCACTCATTGGCGATATCGTGAGTTTTTTCCGATAAGGAATAATAAATATATAGTTAATCTTGGATGTGGTGGAACTCCTCTTATCCCTTCTAGTCGTATAGGAGAAGAAAAATTTGGAATGAAGAATTTATTCTTCAAAATTGAAACTGGTAATCCTTCAGGAAGTTTTAAAGATAGACCAATTTCTATAGGGGTATCAAAAGGAGTAGAACTGAAAGCTGAAGTCTTTACAGCTGCTTCCTCAGGGAATGCTGCTGCAGCACTAGCAACATATGGCGCGAGAGCAGGAAAAAAAGTAGTTGTCTTTGTACCAGAACACACATCCGAGGGGAAATTATCGCAACTAGCATATTTGGGAGCTATAGTTATTAGGGTAAAGGAGGAATTAGAGGGGCAAGATTCATCAGTTACACTCTTCCGAAAGTCTTATGAGCGATTTGGCTGGATGCCCTCTCCATCATTTGGCCCTTTCAATCCTTTTCAGTTTGAGGGGACAAAAAGCCTTGCGTTCGAGCTTTGTGAACAATGTAGTTGGGAACCACCTGACTGGGTACTTCTTGCAACTGGTAGTGGTGGATTATTAGCGGGAACCTATAAAGGATTCAAAGAATTCGAGGAACTGGATTTTATTACTTCTATTCCACATCATGTTGCAGTTCAACCTGAAGAATGTGCACCGATTGTCGATGGAGTTTTAAAAAGAACACCAGCATTAGAGTTTCGTGATTGGGAACACACTCCACACACTGTAGCAGCGGGACTCGCTGATCCTCATCCTTGGGATGCTGACTCCGCACTTACTGCTATTTACGACAGTTCTGGCACCGCGGTTACTGTATCGGAGGAAGCTATCCTCAGAACTCAAAAATGGTTAGCCCAACATGAGGGGATATTTGGAGAACCCTCAGGAACTGCAGGAGTTGCTGGTCTTGAAATTTTAGTGGAAAGAGGTGAAATTGATAAGTCTGATCGAGTTATTATACCAATTACAGGAGTTGGATTTAAAGATCCTAAAGTTTTACAGCAGGAGATCTCATTACCGCCTCCAGTTTTACCTCGAATCTCTGAACTTCAATTCATATTTAATAATAAGTGAAAGAACAAGTTGAGAGTTTTTCACTTAGTACTCACGAAAAAATATGGGAAATATCCTTTAGAAATTCTTCTTTACTGTTTAACGAAACAAAGTAGAGAATTTCATCAGTTTGGTTGGGCTGTAAGCTCCAGTTAGTGAGAAATCCAGCTCCAAGGATCATTTTTCCAGCATCAAGTGGAACAAGTTTAGTTCTTTTAGATGTTTTAATGATGGAAAGGGAGTTGTTATCCTTTGCTACAGTTAAATATGCCATCTTATTTGGCCCAGCACCAAAAATAGGTACTGGATTATCCCTTGAAACTTGAAAAGTAACATCAGTGCCTATAGAGAATCTCGAAACCATATTTTCTATACTTCCATCAGCCCCTGGACTTAATAAACTAAGTGATATGAACTGAAACGTAGTAGAAGATGGATTATGAATTGTTGTTCGAACACGAATTAAACTAGAGGCTCCTCCTAATATCTCGTATGCGATTTTAACAACCAATCCCTTCAATGACTTTATTTCATGAAGAGTTGTCGAATATTCAACTCCAGACCACTGATTGGATTCAATTTTCTTAACCAAATATTTCTCTTTCAAATAGGATGGATCATCTAGATCATCACTTTCACTCTGAAAAATCGAATTAACCATACCACCAGGATCTTTTGAAAAGAAAATAGATGGACAGTAATTTGGAAAATTAGAAAGTAAATAATTTTGGCCATTATATCTTATTTGAGTTAAACAAGCTGCAAAGTCACCTGAACTGGTAACTTCAAGATTATCATTTTTAACTAGAACCAAATTCTTATCTGATTCCTTTGGAAGATCAAGTATTTCTGGTTTTTTTGTGCTATCAAAGACTAAAAATCGAATATACTTGGTTTCTCTCTTTTCGTTGCTCTCAATAACAAATTTTAGTTTGTAAGTCCCAAAGGTGGTGTCATTTGGTAATTGTAATCTGCATTCATGCTCTTGCGGATTATTTAGGTTTAAATTAGTAATTTCGAATTCACTGGGAGTAATTGTCCATCCTTCAGGTGCTTCCATGATTAAACGACCATTCAAAGGCATTAAGCGGATTGATTTCAGGGTAATTTTAATTTCTGAAAATTTTTCTCCAATCAACAATTTTTCTCTTGGGATTTCGATTTTAAGATAAGACTTTGGTTCAATTTTTTGCTGAAGTGGAGACAATACCTGTTTTTTACTTAAATAATATGCTAGTTCACGAACTCTCTTCCATTCTATGTTGCCACATCCAATCCAACTCTTTGGTCCACTAGATGAGGAAAGAGCAGGGATATGGATCTTTTTCTCGAGTGAGGACAATTTACTACGACTAGGATCCGCTTTAGTATTGTGTGTTTCATAGATGTGGTAGTATCCAACATCTCCTACTTGTATACAAATCCAAGGTTCATATCTTTCAGTTCCTTCAGGTAAGTCTCCTTTTCCAGCAGGCCAGAAAAAAGCAGGTCCACACATGAGCTGATTATCAAAAACGAAATATGTTTCCCCAAGAGGCATATTTATACCATGGGTGAAATGCGGTTCTATGATCATAGTTATTTGGTCATCCATAGTTCCTAAATTTTGAACTTCCGTCCATGTAGCAAAATGAGGATCTCCTGCTCTTAATTCAAAAACCCGATGAAATAATAACTCTCTTTTCGATTGTCCTCTCTTTGAAAGTTTAATCTGAATAGAATTTCTTTTTTCTATTATTTTAGGTGTAAATTCAACTTGATTAAATTCACTAAAACCAAATGGAGGCCCATAATCAAGTGTACGAACGCCTATTCCCATTAAAGTATCATCATGAGTACGAAAGTCCGCTTTCGCGCCCTCTAATTTAATAACACCTCGAATATATTGATTTTGGATGATAACACACTTCTTGTCCTCTTGAATACCAGCTGCTAATCCTTGGTTATTAGAAAGGAAAATTGGGAGTTCAAATACTCTACTCTTAGTAGTTTCCATCTTAGCTTGGCAATATAGACTTGTAAAAATGTCATCATCATTCGAGGGAATTTCTATTTGAGCAATGACACCGATATTCTCTTCAGGAGCTAATTTAATTGGAATAACAGGGGAAAGAATATTAATTTCATTAGTGGACCATAATGTCAAGTCTCCTTCAATGGATTTTTCAGACCTATTTTGGATGTGAAGTGACATATCTTGTTTTCCAGAAGGTCTCCACCAAACATGATCAGATATCTCGATATCAATAACCTGACGAACTCTCATACCTGCTTCTAGAGTAAGGACTTCTCCATTAATAATAATCCGGCTTTTGATACTGGGAGTTTTTCTTTGAATATCAGTGTCAGAAGTTATATCGTCAACGACGTAAGTATTTTCAAGGATTTTGCTTCCATTGGAAACTGTCAGAATGTCTTGAATAGTTTTTACACTGACTTCCTTAGACCCCTCCATAGATACAATAACAGATAGCTCTTTATTGGACTCATTCCTTATGAGTAAAGAGATAGATTGGGCAATTCCAGCAAAGACATCATGATCTTTCTGTTGTAAGGTTATCCCAATTAATTCTCCATTAATACTTCTAGTAACACCCGTGATAGATCGGCTATAGCGATCAATAATTACTTCAAGAAAGTCTTGCTCATTTTCAAACCGATAATAAAAAACTTTCATTTTTCCTAGGGTTTGTTCATCAGGAGCTTGTATAATTTCCCGCTTCTGATCAAGGTACCAATGGGGATGTTTATCAAAAAATGGTTTACAGAATGAGTTTTGTAAGATCACAGGAATGTAGTTCTGCATGTATACTGAGGTGTCGGGAACCCATTGAAGGCCAATCTTCTTGTAAAGGGGAACAGCTTTCATATTTGATGGCCAAGTGTTTAGATCTTGTCGTACATCACCATTTTTCACGCTAAAATCAACTGCAGTGAGGAGTAGATGCTTACCATACTTTTTTCCTAGTACTTCAGGATGAGCACCCAAAATACCAATGTATGAAACATTGGGCTCTTCCATACGTTTATGAACTGAACACAGCCCAACTAACCGTTCTTGAGGGTTAAAAGCAACGAACCACTCAAGAGCTTTCATTTTTTCAATGAACTCTCGTGCACGTTTTTCATCATACTTGATTCCTTGAGTCCAAGTACCTGGCCATAGATCATCAATCGCATTAAAAAAATCAGCAAGTTTTTTTGAGTCAGTACTTGTATTAATTGGACGAATTATACCCTCGAAGCTATCTCTATCCTTAATTACTGAAATATTCATGAAATCACCAGATAACAGACATAAAATTTATTTTAATTCTGATTGATAAGCTCTAAAGTTTGATTTGATGATTTAAGAATCTTACAATTTTATTAATGTTTATTACACTTTCATTTTTATAATAATGGAAAGTGGCAAAAAAGATAATTGGGAGTATTTTTGAAGATTTAAGAGATATCATAGGTATGAAATCCTATTAGAATCATATAATGATAAATACCCCTTTATAATAAAATAAGGTTTCATAATAACAGTATTTTTAGAAAAATGAGGAAATGTCTACTCCCACAAATAACCAGAAGAAAGCAATACCATAAACAATGAAGTTATATTGAAAATCTTGAACTTTAGTTCATTAGAGGGACTCTTAAGGTTAATCACTGCCTGATAGAGGATTAAATTCAGTCTCAAAAGATGGTAGGAAAAAATCTTCTTTTTTTGCATTAAATCATAACGAGAGGACTCAGGATGTTTTTTCACTAATGCTAAAATAAGTATCTTAGTTACAGGTGATAGTTTAAGGGATGTTCTCTTCTCATCAACGAGAGTTGATGTTTTTTTTGATTTCATTGATAACTCTTGGTTATATGAACTTCCTCAATTAATTTCCTATTGTAATTCTATCCAAAAAACACATATGAATAATTTATCTACAATACAAAGTACACTGTTTCATTCACAAAAGTGTTGAGGTGGTTTTTTTGGCTGATCTACTAATAAAAAACGCAGTAATCATCACAGTTAACCAGAAGAATGAGGTAATTTCAGAGGGAACCTTAGTTATTGAAGGGAATAAAATCATTGATTTAGGATCAATAAACCAAATGCGGAAATATTCAGCTGATAGAGAGATTGACGCAAAAGGAATGGTTTTGATGCCAGGACTTGTCAATACTCATACACACTTATCAATGACTTTATTCAGAGGTGTTGCTGACGACGTTCCTGGAATAAACTGGTTACCAATAATCTGGTCGATTGAAAAAAATATCACTGCTGATACTTGTTATGTTGGGGCCCTTCTAGGCTGCTTGGAGATGATAAAAACAGGAACAACCTGCTTTGCTGATCAGTATTGGCATATGGATCGCGTAGCGGGTGCGGTCAAAGAAGCTGGGATGCGTGCGAATCTTGCCCAGGGGATATTAGAATTAAATGACCAGGAAAAGGGAGAACGAGAGCTCAGAGAGAGCGTGGCTTTTGCTCAAGAATGGAATGATTCTGTCGATGGACGAATATCCTGTAAGTTAGGTCCTCATTCAATATACACATGTTCACCAGCTTTACTTCAACAAACACGAGAAGCAGCTAATGAAATTAATGTCGGTTTACATATCCATGTCGCTGAAGGGCCGAACGAACCGAGGATGGCGAAGGAGAAGCATGGAAGCACATCCATTGAACATTTACATAATTTGGGAGTCTTGGAGAAGGATGTATTAGCAGCACATTGTGTATTTGTCACAAAGGAGGATATGCAAATCATGAAGAAAACAAACACCACAGTGTCTCACTGTCCTTCTCCAATGATGAAATATGGGAATGAGGTTGCTCCGATACCTGAACTGATGAAAAATAGCGTTATTGTTGGGATTGGAACCGATGGATGTGGAAGTAACAATAATCTCGATATGATAGAAGAAATGCGAACGGCTGCATTTCTTCATAAGATGAAAAGTAAGAACTCGACCGTACTTCCTGCTCAGAAGATTATTCGGATGGCCACAATTCTAGGAGCTAAAAGTCTTGGGTTAGAGAGAGAAATTGGCTCTCTTGAAGTAGGGAAAAAAGCTGACATCATTATATTAGACTTTAAGAAACCTCACCTCACACCATTTCATAATTGTCCCTCTCATTTAGTATACTCTGCTTTTGGGTCAGATGTGGATACTGTCATAGTTGATGGCCAAATAATCATGAAAAATAGGCAGGTCGAAACTTTGGATGAAATTAAAATCCTCAAGATGGCCCAAGATGCGTTTAATGACCTTCTAGACAAGGGAGGATATACCTTGAACCTTGAAGATAATCCTAAGCCTAGCTTAAAGACAAATCTGACTGTGAAATCTTTTCAGACATATCTGAGGGTTTCGCAGAAACTTAAAGGAGGATGACGATTTCTTACAATTATCAAGAAAAATCATCATTCAAATATATCAAATTAAATAATTAGTGGTTTTTGGGCTTCAATGATCCCACTATGAAATTGATTCTGCATGTAATCGAATGAATCAAAAATGGTCACATTTACTTCGCTAAAACCAGCTTCTTTGATCTTCTCAACATATCCCGTTTCTGTTAATGCTCCACCAAGACATGAACACCAAGCCTCTGGATCCTGGGTTATTTCAGTAGGTAAATCATTAGCAGCTATGATATCTGCATCGACAAGACGACCACCTGGTTTGAGGATTCTGAAAGCTTCTTTGAAAACCGCCCCTTTATCCAAAGTGAGGTTAATCACACAATTACTGATTATAACATCAGCAAAATTATCTGGCAATATATTGATATTTTCGATATCAGAGAGACGGAAATCGACATTAGTATAACCTTTCTTTGCAACAGTTTTTAAACCAGCAGTAATCATATCTGAGGTAAAATCAATTCCAATCGCCCTACCATCTGGGCCTGCAAGTTCTGCAGCTTGAAAAAGGTCATGACCAGCTCCGCTGCCAAAATCTACAACAATATCACCCTTTTGGATATTGGCTTTATGTACGAGGTTCACCACACATCCAAAACTGGGTATTGTTGATTCTTGTTTTGTTTCGATTGTTATGGAAGGACAACAATCATCCTGTGCAGATTTTTGGCTCTTATACGATGTTGGTGATGGAGAACAACAACTAGATTGCTCAAGACGTGTTGGTTGAACATATTTATTTATTGCTTTGGCATAGCTCTTTTTAACTTCTTCTTTGAAGTGACTCATTACACTATACACCCATATCATGCCTATACGACAATGTTTATAAAGTTCTTCTACCGAGGGTTAGTAGAGAAAAGGAAGCTTGGCTAATGGTAAAAGTCCTCAATACTTCACCAATTACTTCAGATCAAGCATACTATCAGCTCATCGATGATTTAATGAAATTAAATCTTACTCGAAATGAAGCAAGAGCCTATTTAGCTTTATTACCTTTTGAATCCGCTCCCGCGAGTAAATTGATTGAAAAAACAGGTATTGCTGATAGTAAAATCTATCGGATAATGGATAATCTTCAGAAAAAGGGATTAATCACCATTCAAGAAGGTGTACCAAAGTTATTTATTGCAATTCATCCCTATGAAGCAATGGAGAATCAACGAACTATTCTTAAAACTGAATTTTTAAACAAAATGACTTCGATAGATAAACTAGTGGAGTTACTTACCCCCATTTACCAAGATCATGAAGAATCACCAAAACTTGCCTATATTCTAAAAGGGGAAAACAACATTCTTAACCATACTCGTCGTTTGATTGACGAAGCAATGTCAAGTGTCATATTAATGATGCCAAACGAAGAAGTCTATTATTCTCTTGAAAATTCCATCACTCTTGCTCAAGAAAGAGGTTCAGATGTGTCCCTTGGTTTTTATCGCAGAAAACTCCCAAGTAATTCAATTCCTTTTAATTTTCAAGTTATTCACTGCAACTGCTTTTTTCTTATCATTGACAATAAAACCCTTTTAACGATCTCAAACTGGAACACCAATCACTGGCACGCAATCTGGACAACTGATACCTCCCTTATCGAAGTCTCGCAAGGTTATTTCTCATCCCCTGCTTGCTGTGCATCCGAAGATAGCAAGGCATATCAGTAAAAGACCATCATTGGACTTATTCAAACGAAACTATTTTTATAAGGATTTTAATGTCAATTAGTCGGAATTTATAGATTATTCAGATACTTTCATAACAGAGTCTTTTATGTGATTATCCGTTTTCTGGGTTATTAAGACAAGACACGAGTTTTCACAAAGAAATTTGAACTATATTCCTGGGAGTTAACTCTACCCCCTAGACATTTTTTGAATAGAAAAAATCCTCCTTCAGAGTTTTATCGCATTTTAATGAAAGGAATGATTATCATGGTAATTACTGAAGACTTGAAAGGCCGAGATTTCCTCACTATGATCGATTTTACCCGAGAAGAAATTGAAACCATGCTACTTGTTGGTGCTGATTTGAAAAAACGTTTTGTTATTCATGAGGATCATAGACACATCCTCTCTGGCCGAACTCTCTTTATGATCTTTTATAATGATTCACTTCGAACCCGAAACTCATTTGAAGCAGGAATGACACAATTAGGTGGGCATGCACATTTTCTCCAACCTGGAGCTATCTATACTCCAGCATTACCAGGAGATGAGATCGCTTATGAAACAGAAAGGGTATCTGATGTTTCACGAGTTTTATCTAGAATGGGAGATGCAATTGCTATACGTATCTACGGCAGTAAGTGTAACTGGATGTATGGGAAAGGCCAAAAAATCCAGGAAAACTTTGCATATTGGAGTAAGAAGCCAATCATCAATATGGAGTCTGATGTGTATCATCCCTGCCAAGGAATGGCGGATATTTTAACCATATACGAGAAATGTAGTCATGATTTTAACAAATTACAAGGAAAGAAATTTGTGATGAGCTGGGCATATTCTGCAGGTCAAAAACCCATGGCAGTTCCTCAAACAGGAGTCCTTGCTCCCTCTATGTTTGGGATGGATCTGACATTAGCGTGTCCTCCTGAATTCGACCTCCATCCAGATATTATCAAGAAAGTAGAAGATCATTGTGATCAATATGGTTCGACTTTTACTCTTGAACGTGATATGAAAGCCGCATTTCAGGATGCTGATTTCGTGTATCCCAAGAGCTGGGGAGTTCTGGAAGCCCATGGTATAGAGGGTGTTCGACCTGCTAAACCTGAAATGATGCCTGATATCATGAATAAATATAAACATTGGAAAACAACAGTGGAATTAATGGATATGACGAAGAAGGGACGGGGGTACTACATGCACTGTCTCCCCCAAGACCGTGGAATGGAAGTTGATGATGAAGTTGCTGATGGACCTCAATCTATCATCTTCGATCAAGCCGAGAACAGATTGCATGCACAAAAGGGTATTATGGCATGTATTATGCATTAATCCATAGAATAAGGTGTGAACAGTTATAATTTTTTAATTTCAGATTATAATCGTACATACAATGAAACAGACACTATAAAATGGACTAATTATCATCGCTACTAGATATTTTCAGCATGATTAGCATCATGTCAGTATGAAAATTTTCATTGAATATTTGGCATTTAAATTCTTATCTATTCACTTAATTCAATAATTTCCTCACAATAAGGAGTATAAGGGCGTATAGCACAATAATTTCGTGTGAAACAGAGCTTAGAATTGATTTGCTGGATTAATAATTGAGCTGAACTCTCCCATCCTTTTTTACATATTTCACGAGTATCAAATCCTCCAATCTTGCAAGCTTCTAATACTGGACACCAGTTATACGATCGCCAAATAATTTTACTGTCGTTTTCAAAGATGATCGGTGCCTCTATTGGAGCTATTTTTAGATATTCGAGAATTAAAAGCGAATACGCTTTCTTGACATCAGTTCCAAAAAGTAAACCATTTTTTCTATTTCTATACCAATTTAACCTTCTGGAGATAAGTTCCGAATTGATATCAGACCAATCATTACTAACCTTGGCTAATTGAATTTTTTTTAATACATCTTGAATTTTGTCTTTACTTTCACTCACGCTATAATCTCCTATGTTTCCTTTGTTCATTGGTCTGAAGATAAAAGAAAACTGGTTTTTTGGAATTTCTGATAATCAATGATGTCTGATTCATGAAAATTTCAGTTTAAATCTTTATTTGATAATTAGAATGAAATTTCTTAATTCTGAAGCCATAATTCCATTTCTATAGCATCTATGAACGTTCCTTCATGTCCATAAACCAATTTTCGGTGATAACCACACACATGAAACCCAAGACTTTCATAGAAATTTATTCCCTCTTTATTATCACTCATTATGAAAAATCCTAAATGCTTATAATCATGTTTCCGACACCAGGGAAATATTCCTTTTTCCCACAAGGATTTACCTACTCCTTGTCTACGAAAAGCTGGCATTACCCATGTTCCAGTCTCTCCGCAATGTTTAAGGCGTTCACTATACTGATAACGCTGATTAATAGAAGCAAAACCAGCAAACAAGCCATCTTTAATTCGTGCAACAAATACTGAATCTCGTGGAGGAAGATTACTTAAGTATTCTCTTTCTTCTTCAACTGTATACTCATTTAGAACCGTTTTTCTCTCTGATCGACATATTTGAATTAATTTGGCAATATCATGCGAATCTCGTACAGGATTGGCTCTCATAATATGAATCATGACATCATCTCTTACTTCTTAAAGAGTTTCCACTTATCTATAAAATACTTTAAAAAAACACCTGCTAGAGGAGGAATTTTCTTTGTGCTGAAACCTACCTGTTAATATAAATATCACTGCAATAAAAGAATGATCTTTATGGCAATCTTACTACTCTCATCTGGGAACACCAGATATTCATGTTGGTACTAGAAATGAAAAAGGGGTCACCCCTGGCAGAATCACCCTCTATTACTAATGAAAATCTGTGAACTACCAACGCCAGTAGATGTCTTCCGCATGACCAAGCATCTCATCAATATGAATCTTTTCACCATTATCTAATATTAAATCACCAGAATAAAATCCATGCAATAACGAAGAATTTAATGAAATAAATCCAAAATTAAGCGTCTCTTGATGGGGAATTAGCGGTTTCAATTCCATCTTGAATCTGTCATCATTACTAGTAAACGTCCAGGGTTTCGTTGGGTCTCGTTTCTCATTGTGAAATGTTACTTCATCAAGTTTATGGGCTGCCCCATCATAAAAAACAATATTTTCAGTGTGTGTGGATAAATCTCCAAATCCATAACCTATATTGAATGCCACAGGTACCTCATTAACCATCCCACAAGCAGATCCCCACAACCAATGAGTTCTATAAGGCCAAATCCCCCGTCCCCAGTCCATTAATCCAAATGAAGTCTCTGGTTCAAAGAAATAATTGTTATCGCCAATTTCAACAGTTCCCTCGGCTGGCATATAATTTATCTTGTGGTTATAGTAAAATAATCTTGGATCCTCCTTGTACCCTGTAACCACAACAGTATTATCCATCTTCGGGTCATCATCGAGTTTAATTGTGGCTTTGATTCCTTTTTTTTGAAATGATGGATCTTCCAAGGTTAAAACTCGTTTATCTTTTTCTTTTGAAATAGTAGCAATGAATTTTTTTGTTGGAAACATGATTGAACTATCTTCGAGTGAGGTAAGAGGCAGTAGTTTGGATTTTGTTAAGAATTTCATTGTTGCTTTGTCAAATCTGTTTTCTTTCTCAAAATCCAGCCACACATAACTCATTTGGGTCAGGTATCCAATATCTCCGATAGTTAACTGGATACCACATTGTCTATTTAAAATCGAAAAATGATCCCATTCTTTAATTCTAGTCCACCTCTTCCCAATATTTTCCTTATTATAAGTTAGTATCGGTTTTCTTGCCCAGCCACGTTGGATAAGGGATCCATCATCATTAAATAAATCAGTTGGTTCAGTAATTTCATTTTGATTTCCCATGGTTATATTACCTACCTAGATGGATAAAATTATTTCAAAATCTTCAAAATGAGAGATTTACAAATATTATGTGTGTGTTTAATAGTGTTTGGTCAAAGAATATTAATACCAAGAAAAAGCTGTTTAGATTCTTTCTAACTGAATATGTTCAATAAAGTAAGTTTTTCAATTTCATTATCAAATGTAAATGCTACGTTAGATTGAGGAATTACGATGCTTAAACCATTAGTTGTCATTGCACTTGGGGGAAATGCCATGATCAAAGGGAAACAACGAGGAACACTAGAGGAACAAATCGAAAATGTCACAGAAACCGCAAAACAAATCATGAAGGTCATTCCGAAATGGCGAATTGTAATAACTCATGGTAATGGGCCTCAAGTCGGAAATCTTATGCTACAAATGGAAGCTGGCTCCCATCCTCCCTATGATCGTCCCCTGCTTACAATGGATGTTGCAGGAGCAATGACACAAGGACAGATAGGGTATCTTATTCAAAATATTCTCGGAAATCTCTTGGTAACAGAAGGACCTCCAAGTCGGTTAGATCCTGAGAAAAAAATTAAAGTTGCGACGATCGTGACTCAGGTTGTTGTCTCTAGGGATGATCCTGCATTCCAAAATCCCACCAAACCTGTTGGACCCTTTTATACCAAAGAGGAAGCTGATAAAATTAAAGTAGATCATCCAGAGTTTACAATAATTGAAGATGCAGGGCGGGGGTACCGTCGTGTAGTTCCTTCCCCAGATCCGATAGAAATTTACGAAAAAGATCAAGTGAATGTTTTATTGGAAACAGGATTTATACTGGTTGCAAGTGGAGGTGGAGGGATTCCTGTTATTAAGAATCCTGATGGTTCAATAACAGGAATCGAAGCAGTCATAGATAAGGACTTAGCTGGGGAAAGGCTGGCTAGTAATACTAATGCAGAAGCTTTTGCGATTTTAACTGATACTGATAAAGTTTATCTACATTACAAAACTCCTGATCAAAAGGGAATTGATAGAATGACTATATCAGAAGTTGAAAAGTACTTAGAAGAAGGAGCTTTCGGAGAAAAGTTAAAAGGCTCAATGGGGCCTAAATTAAAAGCTGCTATTAGATTTTTAAAAGCTGGAGGTAAGAAAGTTGTGATTACCACACCTGAGCTTGCCGCAGCTGCCCTCGATGGAGAAGCAGGAACAACAATTATACCATAAAAGGTGAATAAATATGGAATTTTCTGATTTATATGGACGAGATCTGATTTGCACACAAGATTGGGAGAAGTACGAATTAGACTTAGTTTTAGATCTAGCAGGTAGAATGAAGCGGGAACGGTTTTCCCGTCGCTATATAAATTTGTTACAACATAAAACATTCTTTATGTTTTTTTATAATCCAAGTGTTCGTACCAGACAAAGTTTTGAAGTAGCTGCTACAGAATTGGGTGGCCATGCCCAATTTCTCGAACCTAAAGCTATGCGCTTAAAGACCGCAACTACTGCAGGAGAGACCGTTGAAGATGCTGCACAAGTAATGTCTCGGTATGCTCACGGTCTTGGTATTCGAATACTTGAAGATAAAGTAGGTGAATATGGCGAGGGTGAGGCCCTCCTTCGAGAATACGCGAAATGGTCCACTATACCCATCATTTCAATGGCTCATGATAAATACCACCCTTGTCAGGGTTTGGCAGATGTCATGGGTTGGTCGGAATGGTTTAACAAAGGGATTGGCTTTCCCCCTGATTGGCGAGTCTTAAAAGGGAAAAAATTATTGGTTACTTGGGGTCATGGCGCGTTGGCTCGTTCATGGTGCTCTGTTCAAGAAGCCATGTTGATTGGCTCACGTTATGGTATGGATGTCACCGTTGCTTCTCCTGAAGGATATGATTTGGATTCTCAGGTTTTAAAGCGGACTGAAGAGAATTGCAATGAATATAATACTCATTTTGAAGTTACAAACCATCTCACCAAAGGGTATGAGGGAGCCCATGTCGTCTATTCTCGCCATTGGATGAGTCCTGAAGCTTATCTAGATGGGGACTTTCTAAAACAACAGGAAATCGATAAAGCGCTCAACTATCCCACTTGGATCTGTGATTCTCAAAAAATGGCGTTAACTGATAATGCAATCTTCACTCATCCGATGCCCATTGATCGGGGACACGAAGTGACTGATGAAGTCGCCTCAGGCCCGCGATCCTGTATCTACGATGTGGCTGAGAATCGACTTCATGTGCAAAAAGCTATAATGGCGTTAACCATGGGTGGGATTTACTAAAACCCAGTATCTTTTTTGGTGAACACTAAATGGATGAGTTTATGCAAGTTGCAGTTCAAGAAGCTAAACATGGTTTTGAAGAAAATGGGATCCCAATTGGATCAGTATTAGTTCTTGATGGAAAAATAATCGGTCGAGGGAGAAATCAGCGCCAACAAAAAGCAAGTGTGATCTTGCACGCGGAAATGGATGCCATAGAGAACGCAGGGATACTGCTTCCTGAAGATTATCAAAGATCAGTCTTGTATACAACTCTCTCACCTTGTCAGATGTGCTCTGGAACCATTGTTTATTTCCAAATTCCTAGAGTAGTCATTGCAGATAATGAAACGATAATGGGCGCCGAAGATTTCTTGAAATCTCATGGAGTCATCCTAGAATATCAAGACAATGAAGAATGTAAAGAATTGTTAAGGAAATATCAGAAAAATCCCAAATAATTCCTCAGATAAGAATTATGAGGGGAAAGGAGGGAAATGGCCCCGTTCAATATCCAAAGTGCTCTTGTGCGATTTTTATCGCTTTTTGAACCATCGCAGCATCTTCAGGGTAGAGATGTTGCATACTTTGTTGAAGACTTCGTTCAGCACGAGTAAAAAAGGTATAATTCTTTGTCCGAATTGCTTCAAGCAGGAATCTAACACTATCAAAGAAGCTGTTCTCTATCACTGCAGATGGTACTACAGAAGTCAATTTCGTCATTGATTCGCGAGCTACTTGCCATCCCTCCGCCATTAAATCGCAAAGTACTGCGCATGCAAAGTTAGTCGCAGCATTGTCAAAAAAGTTTAATTCAAGGTGTTTCTCAGCCGCTGCAATATACTCTTGTTTTGCATCTCGTAAATGACGCTTAGCTAGGTCTTCGGTCGATACAGATACAGCTTGTCTTTCAGGAGCTTTCTTCATTCCTGATCCAAAATCCCTTTTTCGTAATTCAGCATGAATTTCTTCTGCTAGATCATCATTAAATATAGGAGTTTGTGCTTGAACTGGTTGCTGAGATTTTATCGGTTTATCTGAAGGATCTGTTCTGATGAAAGGGGGGGGAGTTGGAAGTTCTGAAGGATGAGGAGATGGTTCTCTTGGGGGTCCCTCATAAACAGGTGGTCCAGTGATAGGGGGGGGAGAAGGGTCTCTTGGTGGCCCTTCATAAACAGGCACTCCTCCCATGGAAGGAGGGGATAGTTCTCTTGAGGATTCTACAGGTGGTCCTCTGATTGAGGGAGGAACAGATTCCATGGGGGGTGTTGAAATAGATGAGTCAACTTCATTAGAAAACGAAGGTGGTTCCGGTAAAATCTTTTTCTTCTTCTCTTTTTTTTTCTTGAAAGGCCATGGCAAGATTATACCTCTCTTCACTTGATTGAATACAGGATATATAGACTCTCTTAAACACTAGTTTCAAGAGCTAGTCAAATACTAAGAAATATAAGCAAGAAGTATATTAGGTTACACTTCAAATATTAATTTAAAAATGATATCGAATTTCCCTCATTAGTACTTGCTTTCCAATTTTTTGAACTGAAGTAATCACCGAGAGAAGGTAGAACAGCTTGATTGGGTGAGAGAAAAAATAAATGCCCTCCACAATAGGATTTACAGTCAGTAGATCCGAAGTTTGGAATGATTATAACATCTTGGAAGTTTTGTTTGAATTCTTGAAAAGCAGAACACTCTGTAATATCAGGTTTCACGGAGTAGAAGGCATTAATTATTTTGGTATCAGAATTAGAAGTAATATAGTCAATATGCCAGAAAATCTTCTTTTGAAATCTGAAATGACGGGCTAAACGATTTTCCAAGGAAGTGGAGGTTTTTCCTCTAGCAGATCCGAAGTAAAGATAATACCCTGCCTTTAAAATCCATTTAAATCTTTTTGTATCTATTACATAAGGATGGACGATTTTAAGAACTATAACATATACCCCTTGAGAGGTTTTTAGCTGATTTTTGCCGTCCAATCCCAAGCAACTCTATTTAAGAGATTAAAGAGATTTATTAAAGCTTTTCTGATTTAATAAGTAATAGAAGAGGTGACGAGAGATAGTCATTTCCCATCAAATCCAAGGGTGGAAAATACATCATCAGGAGCAGCTGCAATATCGTGCAAAAGCTGGGTCGCCATCAATTCGTTTAAAGTTCTTTCACTATCCTAATTATCATCAAATTGTACATATTGACAAATATCCTCAACTTTGTAAGGTAAAAACAAAAGGAGAAAATGCCTTTTTTTTATTTCAACAGAAAGTACATACTAAAGGGGTAATTTCCTTAGAGAGAATTGTCACCATATATCCTAAGACATTTTTTGTTAACATAGAAGATGATTGGGGAAAAATATCAGACATTCCTGAAGCTCTGAGGACAAAATATCAAGAAAACTCCATTTATTGGCCTACAAAGTCACCCACAATACAAGAAATTACCAAATCTGCATGGTTTAAGACTGATGATCTCTCTCAATGGGTACAAACAGCATTTCGATATGTAAGAACGAAGATTAAACATCCTGAAAATCAAGATGAAAGATTAGGAGCCTTTCAAGCTTTTATGGGTGAAATTGGTGATTGTGATGAATTTACAGATCTTTTCATAACATTGGCCCGAATGCGTGGGATTCCATGTAAACGATTAACTGGTTACTATATTAGAGATAATGGCACAAGGGTTGAAGCCCATGCATGGGGAGAGATTCTTTCTCCTAAAATGAGTTGGATCACAGTTGATGTGGCACTAAACAACTTAGGAAATCATAGTATTAACTATGTCATTCAAAAGATTGAAGAATTTAATCCTACCCTATCTGATTATCAGATTCAAACAAAACATCCTACAACAGTTCATTATGAATGGCATAAACCAGAGCTTATCGTCTCACCTGTTTATCTTTGATGTCTTCAGAACTTTTCTCAAAAAAAACCTCGTAGTTAATGATGTGTTGAACATTTCAGAAATTTTCCCTCGTTTTGGGGACCAATAAAGCTCCCATTCTCTTGAAGGATATGTCCACGCAAGACACTCAAGACTGGCCATCCGACAACTCTCATCCCCGTAAAAGGATTCCAGTCAATAGAATGATGAAGAAGTTCTGGTTCAATAGTTTTTTCTATTTGTGGGTCAAAAACTACAATATCAGCATCTGTTCCAACCATTAGACTTCCTTTTTGAGGATAAAGGCCAAATATTTGTGCCGGTCGGGTGGACATTAGAGACACTAGCTGAGGATAGGTTAATTTGTGTTTATTAATTAGAAAATTATGCATAAGAGGTAAAGAGGTTTCAATCCCAGGAATTCCATTTAAGACTTGATGAAAAGGTAATTCCCCATTCCCCTTACTCTCACGGGAAAATACACAGTGATCTGTTACTATTTGATCCACTGTTGAATGTACTTGGTGAAACAATGCTTGTTGATCCTTAGCATGACGAAGAGGTGGTGACATCAGATTCAAGTAACCCTCTGATCCCTTGTAGGCTTTCTCGTTCAGCAGCAAATAATGCGGGCAAGTCTCTCCTGTTATGTTTAAACCTTGCTTTTTCGCATGTGATAACAAATCACAGCCTTCTTTCGTTGAGATGTGAGCCAAATGAAGCTTAACACCTGTTTTTTTCGCATAGAGAATTGCTCTCTGGATGGCTTCTTCCTCTGCTATATGAGGTCGTGAAAGAGCATGAAAAATCGGATCAGTTTTTCCCTCCTGAATAAGCGTATTTCGGTAGTTGACAACTATACTATCATTTTCACAGTGGCCGATAACCATTCCCCGATTTTTCCTAACCTCACTAAAGAATTTTAACAGTTCTACATCATTAAGATCCAGATTTCGCCAACTATAAGTCGTAAAAAATTTGAAACTGGTTACCCCTTCAGATATGAGGGTAGGTATCTCGTCTAGAAAATCAATGTCTGTTTTTGAGATGTGTAGGCTATAATCAATGGCTACTTGTGGATCAGTATTCTTCTTCCGCTCATAAAAGCTTTTGAGAGGAGATTCCCCTCTAATCTGATCCGCAAAGTCAATGATCGTGGTCACACCTCCACAAGCAGCAGCTTGAGTTCCAGAAGCAAAAGAATCAGTTGAAATGGTCTGACCCAAATCTTGGAGTTGAAAATGGACATGAGTATCAACTATCCCTGGAAAAACCATCTTTTTACTAGCGTCGATAACTTTTTCTGCATGAAAATTTTTGTTTCCCAGAAAGATAGCTTTGATTTTCCCTTCAGCGATAGCTAAGTTTGCTTTATAGTGACCATTGGTGTCTACAAGGGTTCCATTCTTAATAATGAGATCCAATACATAATCACCTAATAAATAAGAAAATCCCTACTTAATCACAAAATATTTACCTGATTCCTAAGTTAGAAGGTCTAACTTTTTCAACCTTTTTTATTCTGTTTCTTATTTGAAGAATATCATTCAATATCTCTGAAATTAGCCCTTAATTGAAGTTGTTGCTAAAATGAAGTACAAGTTGATCAGAACAAGATTCCTCTTGCCTCTTTCGGACACATCAGGGCGGGAAACTCGTATTAATGATGGATATGTCTTCATTGAAGGAAAATACATCAAAGAGGTTGGCCAATTTGATAGTCAGAAAATCCAGCAAATTTTGGATGCTTATGGTACACAATTAGAAATCATTGGATCACCAACAACAGGGGTGAGTGAACCCGATAAAATACCCCAGATAAATGGAGTGACACTTCCAGGGTTTGTCAAAGCACATGGACATGATCATGAATCTCCAATCATTGGAATTGCCAAAGATGTTCCCCTAACTACTTGGTTAGATTCAGTGGTGAATCTTTATACAGGATTTTTACATACTGAAGAAGATCGATTAACAAAACATTTTGGAAAGTCACCATACTTCATCACTTACCTGAAAGCACGAGTAGATGACTTACAGTATGGAATAACAACAGCATTAGTTCATCACTGCAATTTCAACAAGTATCATGTAGACGAACTCGTTAAAGCCAACCAAATCGCTGGAACTAAAATCATGATCGCTATTGGTTCTCAAGATCGGCATTATGATCCCAAAATACTGGATAATACTGATATAGCGGTTAATCGTTTGGACGAATTGTATGAGAAATATAAAAATACTGCGAATATTAAAATTATCCCTGGTCCAGATCAGTTCTTTTCTAATGGTCCAGACCTTCTTAAAGCTTTAAAAACTTGGGCTCGTTCTCACGATACTTTAATTCATATTCACTCTAGCGAAGAACCTGCGACAACGAAGTGGTTTACGGAAGAGTATGGAATGACTCCAGTTGAATATGGCCATTCCATTGACTTTCTCGATGAAAAAACATTTGTTGGGCACCAAGTTCATAATACTGAAAATGATCTCACAATCTTAGCAAAAACCCAAACCAAGGTTGTTCATAATCCCCTTGCAAACACGATTCTTGGTTCAGGGATGCCACCTCTTCAAAAATTTAAGGAGAAAGGGATTATATTTGCAATTTCTACAGATGGGTCAGGAAGTGCTGATAATCAGAACATTCTTAATGCAGCTCGAGTGGCTGCTCAATACCAGAAAGCCTACCACCAAAATGCAACATTAATGACTGCTCAAGATGTCATCGAGCGGATAACAATTCTTCCGGCACAAATTTTAGGATTTAATACAGGATCGTTAGAACCAGGAAAATTAGCAGATGTTATTGTCGTCGATCTTTCAAAACCAAATTTAATACCGACACGTTTAGATAATGTAGTAGAGAACTTGATTTGGGCAGCAAATGGGAACGAAATTCAGTATGTAATATCAAATGGTCAATTGTTAATAAATGATTATCAGTTTACGAAATTAAATTCAGAAGAAATACTACAACAGGTACAAGAACTAGCGGAAATGTTCTATAAATATAAACAACAGATTATCCCAGAAAAAACAACAGGCATTCCTGGTAAAACATAAATTCTTAAGCTAATCGTTGAAATCAGCTGAAAATAAACCTGTAGAACGACTTTTATAAATTCGAAAATTCATTAACTTATGTGAACGTTCGTATGAACTTTATCTAACGTTCGCGCAAAACTGCATCATGAAATCAGATTAAACTCTCAATGAGTTGAATCCTTTCCTCATTCATATTACTATCACAGGGAGCATTTTAATGCTGATATTACTTCAAAAAGGCCCATTACAACACCTTTAGCTCCTAATCATTATAGCATTCATAAAAGAAGTTCTTCAGTTGATTTCAAAATGACCTCAAGCTTTTCTAGTTTGTTGTGCCAACCTTCAATAATTTCATGAGCTGGTTCTGTAAAAGTACTATGAGCATCCGTAACTAAGATGACCTCATAACCCACCTCTTTGGCCCCAATGCAAGTAGCACCTACACAATTGTCTGTCAATGTACCTGTGATAATTAATTGAGTGATATT